>CAWFMA010000032.1:0-298108 GCA_963816855.1 uncultured Verrucomicrobiae bacterium
TCGAACCCACGGAACGCCAGAGCCTTCTTGCGAAAAATCCATCCGTTCATTATCAATCATTTACGTCATAGCCGTTATCAAAAATCATTGACGTTGTTCCGAATTTGGTTCCGAATCTTTTGTGCGCCCCAACAGGCGTGACCACGATGGCGAGCATTCATAAAGACGGTGGAGACGCGACCTGGAGGGCGGCATTTTCGTGCATTGTCGGCACCGCTCGAGTGAGAGTTAAGAAGACAACGGGGACGGCAGATCGGAAGCTCGCGGGCAGGATCGCGGATTTTCTGGAGGACGTGGCCGCAGGAGTATTGAGACCCGAAGAGATTCATAGTTTCATCGCCAAGATTTCCGAGAGTCGGGCCAAACGAGCGGCTCGTCGCGGCGCTGATGAAGCCTTAAAGCTTGTCACGGGTCGGGGACTGGGAGGCGACTCCTTGCGAACGTATGCGGAGGGGTGGCTCGCGAGGACCCGCGGTGAAGTCGCAGGGCGATCCATCGCAAAATATGAGACAGCCGTTCATCGATTTCTTGAGATGCTGGGAACGAGAGCTGATCTCGATTCGCAGGCGATTGAGCAGAAGGATGTTGTTTTCTTCCGGGATCAGCTCGCGAAGCGGTTGGCAGCTTCCAGCGTGAACTCGGATTTGAAGATCATCCGTTCGATGTTCACGGCTGCAGAGCGAGATCTGCTCATCACTCGGAATCCAGCACGGCTTGTGCGGGCATTGAAGGTTCACGACACCGGTGGGGAACGGCGCAGCTTCACGCTGGCAGAGCTCGGACGGATCTATGCGGCTTCGTCGGGCGAAATGCGCGGACTTTTCATCGCGGGGCTATTCACCGGCCAGCGGCTTGGAGATTTGGCGCGTCTGCGATGGGCGAATCTTGATTTTGACCGAGGCGAAATTCGACTGACGACAAGAAAGACGGGACGCCGGCAGATCATTCCCATGGCGACGCCTCTTCGCGATTGGCTTCTCGCTAATGCGGCCATAACTGACGATCCATCCGCGCCAGTCTTTCCCCGTGCGATGGCCTCTGTCGAGAACGCAAGAAATGCCTCGGTGGGTTGGCTTTCCAACCAGTTCCATGGCGTTCTCGTTGCGGCGGGGCTTGCAGACTTGCGCGACCACAAGCGAAAGAAGGATGGTCAAGGCAGAGCGGCTCCCCGGCGGCGGAGCGAAGTAGGCTTCCATTCTTTGCGTTACACCGCGACATCGCTCATGAAGGGGGCCGGAGTTTCTGAAGCTGTGGCGATGGATATCATCGGCCATGAATCGGAAGCAATCTCCGCGCACTATACGAAGATCGACGAAGCGACAAAACGCTCTGCATTGGAAAGACTCCCGAGCCTGGATGCGCTCGGCAAGGCTGCCGAGGAGACCGATCGAGCGCGACGGTTGACCTGATTTTTGGAGGGGAGGGGGTCAGAGTTGCGCAAAGGGACAGACGACCTCATACATTCTGCGCAACCGAGAAGAAAAGAGATGGGGTCCGCTGATTTGCTTCCTCGCCCCTCCTTCAGACCTCGCTCCGATGAACGACGAGGATACACAGCTTCGTCGCCGAGATATATTTCTCCCGATGACACCGGGATCAGAGAGGTCAAAACGCGAGGAGTCGATCGGATTGCATGAAGAAGATTGGAATTTTCGACCGCTGGCGCAGGCCCACAACCAGGAATTGCAGGTCGCTGTCTTTTGGGAGTATTTGCGCGAATCAAAGTCGGTTAGAGAGTTGTGTCGCCGGTGGCTTGATTTATTGCGGGCGGGGAAAACACCCGAAACCGACGCGGAGACTCGGGAGGCCGTTTACCAATTGCAGCGGATCACGGCGCGAATGGGGCGGGGCGGATTTGATGTTTGCCAGGTTGCGGAACCTTTGTCGAAGGACACGCCTTGGCAGATTTTGGACAAGGATCTTCGGCGTGAATTGGTGGGTCGGTCTTTCCGGTCGCCGCACGATCCCTTGCCATCGAACGATAGTGTGGGAGTTCATTTTATACCCGGCGAGCCCGTGATGCGGGGTTTCGTTACAGATCTCCGCACTGAATTTTCCGAGGAGGAAATGAGACGGGGAGAAGATCTGGAGTATCAGGGCGAGATCGACGCATTGGGTAGGGAGACCCTTCCTTTAAAGATCAACTGGCGTCTGTTCACGAATGATGAATTGGTTGAAGCATTCGAAGTTTTTGTAAAACTTAACCGTCCTAAGTCGGAACCCGAGCCAGAGCCATGGAAGCCAAGTAAGGGCAAGGGAAAAGGAACAACCTACTATGCCCAATTGACTGACCTAGGGACAATGCGCCTGCTTCACGTGAAACCTCCTTTAGAGGTCCTCAAGATTATTAACGCTGCCGATCAGTCAAACTTGATGAGGGCGGCAGGGCGTGCGCGTGCTCGATTTAAGGAATTCCTCGGAACGAATGAGGACCCAGAGCGCGGAAGATCGCTATCAAAGCAAAAGCGCAAAAAGTAGTTGGCCAGGACGAGGTGATCTGCGGCGCCTCCTCAGGCGCGGAATTGGTAGGGAAATGAGAAGCATTTCACGGTCAATAAAAGCGTAGCTGGTCGTGGCATTCTCATCCGCAAATGACGAGAATGCTCAAAAAACACGACGAAGCTTTATGGTGTGCCGCGAAGGAAGGCGACGCACTCAAGGTTGGGCCTCCCACCGTAATGGGAGAGATTCCGCCAAAGTTGCGAGCGGTATTGGCTTCGCACTTGGGGCCGGAAATACCTGAATTCCTGAGACTCCCCAAGCCGAAGGAACGCGACCATCTCACAGGTGCCTCAAGAAGTTGGATCTTGGACTTCGACGCTAGCTTGCCGGCAGCCAAGAAATTCATCGTCCGAGTTCGCCTTCGCGGGAAACGGCGCGGGGTGTGTTTCATCGACGCCGCGAAGTTTCTAGCGGCTCTGCGGAATCAAGCAATCGGAGATAAACATGAGTAGCCTCCGAGAAGCGCAGCGCAGCGTCTCGGACTCGTTCGCGTTTTATCTCAACGACCGTCCCACCCGGCCGCAAGTCAATGAGCGCCAAATGAGCGGCTTTCACGACACGGGACCGCCCCAAAATGCAACGCCCCGACTGGCGGTCAGGGCGGAGCGGGACAGTGGTGATGTCACTGCACCGATAACCCGTTCCAAGTGGCCTGGCAAGGCCCAGATTCGCCGCCTACTCGCTGAATATCGGGCAATGTGTGTGGCGCAGCGTCTGCTTGAGATCGCATTTTGGCGCATCGAGCAACGCAAAAACCTTTTGGCCGATCGCCTGGCCAACTTGCGAGTTCGTCCGTTTTGCGAGCCATCGCCGGCCGGGAAAGGAGCCCGATGAGCCGCGTCAGGCAATACACTCACCTTTTCGCTGGCACGCGCAGAATCCTGGCGACACTACGCGTTAATCTGGACCGAGCAGCGTCGCTGGGAGTAGGGAGCCTCTCCTTCCTGCGATGCGAGTGGGAAGGCATCAAGGAGCGGCAGCCGAGCGCTAGGTTGTTCGAGGAGTACATGGCGTGGATGCACAACGTCATGTCTGACGTGGTCGCGCAAACTCGCAGGAGGCTGACATTCATTTTCGAGCCTCCGGGCACGCGCACGGTCGAGCTCTGGATCTACGATCCCGGTGCAGCCGCCGCGCCTGGGAAAGACGCTGGAGAAGCCTTTCGACCGGACGATCTCGGAGGCGCTTGGACACTCGGGGGAATGGGGGGAGCCCGGCGCCGGAAAGGAGGTCCCATGCTAGTCGCGTTTTCCCTCCGGCTCGATCGAATCGACGAGTCGCTCCTTTACCAGGACCGCAACGGCCACTGGTGGCTTTCCGCCGTTTGTAAACGCACGAACTCGATGCCAGGGGGCGGCTGATCGTCGCGCATCGTCCCGAAGACGCTATTCCGCCGGCGAGAAAGAGCCGCAATTAGGCACCTGGCGCGAGATCGGCGGCAGGACAAGCCGGCGGCGGAGCAGGAAAAGCGTTTCGATTTGAGCAAATACAGGAACGCTGACGCGCAATCCGGCACGCAGGCTCCAAGCCAATATCCGCCTGGGCGAGAATCGCTCTTCCCTCGCCGCAAAGCGCAGCGCAGGCCCAGGGGCCAAACAACTGATTCCCCTCCCAAATATGAAAACTGACACTGATTCCCAACCCGCCAGCGCTGACTGGGCGACCGTAAAAATATCCATGGTGGCTGAGGCGCGGGGTACGGAAACCCGCAGTAACACGGTAGCCAATGTCCTCGGCGCCATCAGATCGGGAAAGTGGGCCAGGGAGGTGAAAGCGATCGCGGTTGCCTACGCCAAGGCCCTCGAGACCGCACAGCGGGAAGGCAAAGCTGACCCAGTGGACGTGGCCAAAGAGGCCGTTCGCAAAGATAAGAAAAAACTACCTGGCATTCTCTTCTCAGGGTCCTTTTCCCGCCGGGCGAGCGACGCGCTCGAAGAGCACAGTGGCCTACTCTGCCTCGACATGGACAACTGCGCAGCTCCGGCGCAGCTCCGCGAGAAGCTCGCCGCCGATAAACACGTGCAGGCGGCCTTTATTTCGCCGACAGGCAGCGGCGCCAAGGTAGTCGTGCGCGTGAGGGCCGACGCTACAACTCACGAGGCCAGTTTCGCGGCCGCAAGAAAGCACTTTGGCGAGACTTACCGCGTCAATATCGACGAGAGCGGCAAGGACACCGCGAGGCTATGTTTCGTCTGCTTCGACCCCGACGCATTCATACGGCAAGAGGCCGCTGAGATTCTCGAGCCGTTGCCGCAGGCAGAGCAGCAAGAGCAGCCGCCGCAACCAAAACCCGAACCGGAAGCTGATGACCCGCCCCGATGGCACCCATCCTGCGCCGAATGGATTTAGCGGTTTGCCGATCAACGTGCCGTGGGGCCTTTCCATCGACGGCAATGACGACGTCTGGTTCGGCAACTTCTACGGTCGTGGCGTCATCCTGATGGCAGGGGAAGATACGAAGGGGCATCCCGCCGGCACCAAGACCGGCGACGTCATCCACCAGTTCCAAAGCGGCAGCATCCAGATGATTACCGAGGTGGCGGTTGACCCGGCCGGTAACGTCTGGGCCGCGAACAACTGGAATGACACAGGAAGCGGTGATGGCCTACGACCCGGCCCGTCCCACTTCGACCTGGGGCGGAGGTTCGGGCATTACCGTCATCTATGGCGTCGCCGCCCCGGTAAAGACCCCGCTCATGGGCACGGTGCGCAAGCCGTAAGTCTGCCATCGATGGTGAGACGCGTGAGCCCGTCTCTGCACGAGGCGACCCGCGAACTGTCGAGCGAAACGTGACGCAACAACAAGCCAGTTCAGTGTGAAACACCAATCCGCGGCACAAACCTCATCGCCGTCGCGCTCGCTGGCGCGCTGGCATTCGTAGCTACCTGCGCACGGGCCGCCGACGGCAAGAAACCCAACGTCGTGTTCATCCTCGCCGACAACGTCGGCTACGGCGATCTGGGTCCCTACGGCGGCGGCGAGCTGCGTGGTGCGCCGACACCGCGCATCGACCAGCTCGCCCGCGAGGGTCTGCGCCTCACGCAGTATCTGGTCGAGCCCGGCTGCACACCATCGCGCGCGGCGCTGATGACCGGGCAATACTCGATCCGCAACGGCCTGTCGCTGATCATCGTTCCCGGCAGCGCCAGCACGCTCTCGAAAAACGCGGTCACGATGGGCGAGTTGTTCAAGGGCGCTGGCTACGCGACGGCAATCTTCGGCAAATGGCATCTCGGCGCCGAACCGCAGAGCCTGCCGACGGCGCACGGCTTCGACGAGTTCTACGGCATCCCGCCCGACATCTCCTGGGACTCGTGCACCTACGTTGACACGATGTTGCTGACGCACTCGATGAACGCGCCGCCCAATGAACTGCTGGCGAAGGGGCCGCAGATCGTCGAGGCCGTCGCGGGCGGTCCCTTGCGCACGGTCAAGCCGTTCACGCGGGAAGTCCGGGCCGAGATCGACACCACTGAACTGGTGCCGAAGTCGATCGACTTCATGAAGCGGCAAACAGCGGCCGGCAAGCCCTTCTTCCTCTACCTGCCGTTCTCGATGGGGCATTTCCCGAATCTGCCGTCGAAGGAGTTCGCGGGTAAGTCGCGAATCGGCCAGTACGGCGACAAGCTGATGGAAGGCGATCACCACGTCGGCCAGATCCTCGACACGCTGAAGGAACTCGGCATCGACGACAACACGCTGGTCGTCTTCGCCTCGGACAACGGGCCGCAAGGCGAGACCGCCCGCGAGATGGGCAACCAGGGCACGCCGGACATGGGCAGCTCCGGTCCCTTCCGGGGCGAGCTGGGCGAAGTCACCGAGGGCTCGATCCGAACCTTCTGCTTCATCCGCTGGCCGGGCAAGGTCAAGCCGGACACCACCTCGAACGCGATGTTCTCGATCATGGATTTCTTCCCGACCTTTGCCGGCATCATCGGCGCCAAGATGCCGACCGACCGCCCGATCGATGGCGTGGACCAGACCGATGTGCTGTTCGGCAAGAGCGAGACCGGCAACCGCGACAGCCTGCTGACCTTCATCGGGGCGGACATGGTGGCGGCGCGGTGGAAACAATGGCGCATGTATTTCACCGACGTGCATCCGACCGGCATCGGACCGCAGCGCCAGCCCGGCATGTTCTCGGCCAGCGCGCCCATGGCCGGGTACCCGAAGGTCTTCAACATCGAAATGGATCCGCACGAGGATCTTCAGGTCGCCGCGCTCTTCGGATGGTCGATCAGCGGCCCGCTCGAAGCGGTCGCGAAATACAAGGAAACGCTCAAGAAGTATCCGAACCCGCCGGCGACCAACATCACGAAGTTCTGAAAATGCAGTGAGGAACTTCATGAGGCGTGCATCTCGTTTCCTTGGGGGCCTCATCCTGGTGGCCCCCGTCGTCGCTGCACAAGCCGAGGAAAGGCGGCGTCGGCCATTACGCGCCTGGCTCCTTTTGCGTCTTTCGTGGACGTCCGCCCGGCAAGCCGGGTCTCGGAGTCTTCAACTTATTACGCCGGCAGCGCGAGCGCCGGAGCGCTTGGGACTGTAGACAGCGCACAGAAAAATCGTCTTGATCGCCTTGCCCAGCTTCGCAAGAGCCAGGTAAGTGGGATGTTTGAATTGTTGCGGGTAAAGCGTTTCAAAATCGTCTCGGTCTCCGCCGTGCCCAAGCGTAAGGCGCTGGCATACTTGACCATCTGATCGTATTGCCGCTGGATCAGTGGCCAATCAATGGGGCGTGTCAACACGGCTTGGAGGTCGGGATAAGCTTCAGGCTGACCGGCCTCGGCACGCTATAGCTTTTGGGCATGGCCGTTCATAGGCGAGTGTGCAACCCGTAAGTCTGCCTCGATGGTGAGACGCGTGAGCCGTCTCTCACGAGGCGACCTGCGAGACAAGCAAGTTCATTACGCGACAAAAACCATCAGCGATGAAACCAGACGCCAAGTTGAGCGCATCTGGACTGGGACGTATGCGCCCATAATTTAATTTAGCGTCGCTCCCCGTTATCCTCCGCGATGACGCGCTGTCCGGGCCGTCTCGGCGCCTGGCGGATTGATGTGATAAAGTCCGCCAGCGTATCGCGGGCCGACAACTCAACACGGGCCGATTGTGCCCAGCCGCATATCTTTACCAGTTCCTTGACCGCGGCGATCTTGTCAGGAATCTTGAGTTTCACGGGCTTGCCATCGGCGAACTCCGCGGACTGCACGAGGGAAGAATCCGCTTCGACATTAGCGGCGGAAGCGGTGACGGCCTTACACAGGAACTCGATTATTTGCTCCCTGGTTAGCGTCGCCTTGCGAGAGTTGGCTTCCTTCAGCTCGTTGATGCGCTCCTTGATACCATTCTTTACTATGCACTCAGCGCCGTGAACGTCGGCGTCGTTAGTGCGGCCGGTGGCTCTTCGCCAGGCTTCGGCGTTGGAGAGTCCATTGGCGACGCCCTGGCAAAAGGCTTCGTCTTTCGGGGTAGGAAGCGCCGGCATCAGTATTTACGGGATTTGCCGCCAGTCTTGGCGGTGCCCTTGGGGAACTGTTTCGATTGCTGGGACTTGACGGACTTAGGGGGCGCTTTAGTGGCCATGCGTGCAAGATAGACGCGAGGTGGCGGCAACTGCAAGCCGCTACAAACAAACCGGATCAGTACCGGCTTCCAGGGCGAATAATAGCGCATAGAAGGGCGGCTACACGTGCTGATCCGACCTTCGCTTTTGCTAGCTGAAACTTCCAAGAAAGTCCGGCGCTCAATTACGTGCGCAGCCAGGAGGATCTCCTACCTAGAATTTGAAGGTCACGCCAAGCTCCGGCCCGTGAAGCCAGCCGCGCACGGCGATGTCGTGCGGGGAGCCAAGGTTCTGCCACTGGCCGCGGGCGCGATAGGCGAGGTCGAGGTAGGTGTTTCTGTGGAACTGCCAGGCGATCCCGGCCTCGAGGTCGCAGTCCACGTTCTCGTCGGCCACCAGCCCAAAGCCGCCGACATCGCCCCGGATCTCGGCAACAAAATTCTTGCACAGCGTCCAGGTCGTCCGGAGCCCGATCATCGGCTCGATGTAGGCGCGACCGGCGCTGCTATTGAAAGCCACCGCGCGACTCCGGTTGCGACGCAGGGCATCCGCGGTCAGGGTCACCGTGCCGTCCACGTTGGTGTTGATCCAGTTGATCCGCCCGCCTCCATAGACCTCGAAGGCGACCGCCGGGCCATTCGGCGCATGGCTGAGCGGCACCGTCCCGACCAAGTAACGTGGCCCGAAATTGACTTGTCCTAGGCTCGTCTTGGAGGTCACGCTGACCGCGCCGCCCACCTGGACGTGGTCCCGGAGCACGAGCCTGGAGGCGTCACTACTCCCGGTCGCGCGCGAATACATCCAGTAGCCATCCAGGAACCCGCCCCAGTGGCCTTTCGAGAATTCCAGGCGCCCACCCGCATCGACGGCCACAAGCTTTCCTTGCGCGATTTTGCTGATGCTCTCCCACCAGGGGATGCTGGTACTGAGGTCGCCGCCAAAGCTGCGGTTGCTGATGTTCACAGTTGGCAGGAACAGATTGAGATCGACCGAAGGCAGCCAGAAGTAGGGAGTGATTGCGAATTGCCATGCGTCCCCCGGCGCGAGCGCGGTCGCTGGTTTGCTAATGACCTCCTTGCCTTCGCCCGCTACTGACTGGGCGTGGCCTACGCCAATGACGCAGAGGAGGAGGGTCGCAATGGTGATGTGTTGCTTAGTGGTCATGGTATTGGTTGGTGAAGGTATCCAGTCGTAGGCGGCGGATAGGAGTCTCTGTTTTCCTTCGGTTGCTTTGGTCAGGCCGGGAGGTTGCCGGTCGCAGGGCGATCCAGTTCCAGCATTCGTAGCGCGAAATGTTCCGTGAGCACCGGCCCAAGGATGGACGTGAACAGCACCATGATGAGGATGCCGTTCAGCATGCGGCTGTCGAGCAGCGGCTGGCCGGCGACACTGAATGTGCGGTAGGCAACAAGCGTGGCCGCGAGCGTCGCCGCGACCTGCGGTAGCGTGAGCGACCACATCATCCCCCGTGCGGCCGTTTTGTAGCCGAAGGCGCGACCGCAAGACTCTGCTGCAATTCACTTGCCGACAAGAAGCGCACCGATGATCCCGGCCGCGAGGAGGAAATCCTCCGTCAGGCTGTGGGCCAGCGCGATCGGGTCGAGCAGGAAGCCGGTGACGATAAAGAAAGCTGGCACGAACAGCGTATTGCCCATGAATTCGAGCTTCCTCTTGGCAGGCTTGTCTTTCACCGCTACGTTCACTGCCAAGCCGGCCAGGAACGTGCCGACGATGCCCGGTGGGTTGATGGCTTGTGCAAGCGGGGCCGTCACAGCGAGAGCGCCAAGCATCACAAGGAATTGAGTCTCCTCGTGTGTCGGAAGGAATGCGACGAGGCGATGAAAGGATCATGGTTGGGCTGCTGGTTTATTTGAGCGGGTTGGGCAATTGCTTCTCGGAAAACTTGATTCCACGCGAGGTCAATGCATCGCCAGCCATCGGAGACACAACGCCAGTGAGCGCGACAAGATAGCCGGTAGGACGGGTGCCGAAGTCCGCGGCCTTGAGCGTGGTGATGAAGCGCTCCGCCATCGGCGTCCACGACGCATAGTCCCACTGGATCGGGACGACCACGGTGCCATCATTGGTCTGGCAGACGGTGAGGCCGCTGAGATGGGTGATGCGGGCGACTGGCGCGGTATTGTTCAGCCTGGCCATGATTTGAACGCTCTGCTGAAACGCGAGAGCATCGTGTTCGTCCTGGCTATTCGCGGCCTGAAGGATGAACTCGCCTTGACCGGGGATGTTCCCGAGCTGCGCAAGGGCGGCGACGGTGAGCGTCTGGGTAGTGGGTGAAATGGAGCTGTTGTTCAGGTAGGCGTTTGCAGCCTCGGGGGCGATGCCCATGCTGTTGGTGAGGAGGTCGAAGTTCATCGCCCGCAGTTCCGTCGGACTCTTGTCGCGCAAGGAATCCTGTAGCCTCGCGGTCCAGTTGAGCCCCGAGAGCGCCGCGCCAGCCCCGCCGCTGATTGCTCCCATCCCAAGATTGACCGCGAACTTTCCGAGGAACGCTGGCCACGCCACTTTGTTCAGCTCTTGCTGAAAGACCTCGTTGTTGCAGTAGGGATCAACCCCGAGCTTGATTGCGAGGTCACGTTTTGTTTGGGCAAAGCCACTAAGGTTTTCTACAACGTTTCCCGGGCTGGGTTGATTGCCTTCGGCAACGTTCTTCACCGCCTGCCCGGCCTGATTGAGAAAGCCCAGGATGCCGCGCGGCACGCTGGCGATCGTGGAGACCGGATTGGTGATCAAGTCTTGCGCGACATTGAGCGGAGTCTCCGCGGCCTGCGCCGCGGCCTGTGCGAACTCACTGGTCTGCGACATTGCTTGCAGCGCGGCGATGCCTTGGATTTCCGCGACGCGTCGCATCAGCATGGCATTCCCGTCCGCGGTAAATACGCCGTAGTCGGAGTCGATCGTATACTGGTTCGAACCGAAGTAAGTCGGCACGGGATTCTGCACCGTAAAATTTGCGCCGGCGAGGTACTGCGGCTGCAGGATGGTGCTGGCATCGAGCGTGGGGGTGACTCGAAACCAGTTTGTGCCGATGGTGCCAATGGTTTCTCTTGGGTCTCTGGAGTCTGCGCGTACAGTCGGGCGGGTTCCGCCAGAGCGAGGCAAGCGAGCAGAACGATGGTGCTTTGCTTCATAGGTAGAAGGAGAGCCTTTCAGACAGGCGGCGGATGCAGCAGGCGTGCAGGTTCGCGATTTCGTTTCCCAAGATCATGGCACTTGCACGCAGCGGAATCCTAAGTGGTTCGTGCCCGTATTGGCCTCACCCTTGCCGCGTGTGCCCACTATGTAGCGGGTGCAATATTGATCGTTGCAGAGGAAGGAGCCGCCTTTGTGGACGCGCTTTTTCTCTGACGGTTCGGCAGGATCGAAGGGCTTTTCCGGACCCTGTGGGTTGCGTGCGATGCTGCCCTCGTTGACAAGTTCTTGAAAGTAATCGGGGCGATACCAATCGCTGCACCATTGCCAGACGTTACCAGCCATGTCGTAGAGGCCGTAGGAATTGGGGGGAACGATTTAACAGGGGCAATACCTACAAATCCATCCTCGCCGGTATCTTTGACCGGAAATTGTCCCTGGTAGGTGTTTGCCATGAACTTTCCGCCTGGTTTGAATTCGTCGCCCCACGCATAGAGCTTACCGCTCAGGCCTCCCCGAGCCGCGAATTCCCACTCGGCTTCCGTAGGCAGCCGCTTGCCAGCCCATTTCGCATAGGCTACCGCGTCGGGGTAGGCAATTTGCACAACCGGATAGTTTTCCCTGCCTTTAATGTCGCTCTGTGGACCGTCGGGGTGCCGCCAGTTTGCGCCTTGGATATAGCTCCACCATCGGTAATGATTGGTCAGCGGCACCGGGCGGGATGTGGGAGTGAAGACGATCGAGCCGGCCACAAGATTCTCTGGCGGCGCCTCCGGAAACTCTTCTTTGGTCGGTGCGCGCTCGGCGATCGTCACGTAGCCGGTCGCCTTCACGAATTTTTCAAACTCAGCGTTGGTGACATCCGTCGCGTCCATCCAAAAGCCGTCGACATAGACGCGATGTATCGGAAGCGCGTCCGCGACAGTGGCCGGTGAGCAACAGCTTTTTCCGTCGCACTTTCCCTCACTGCCCATCGAGAACTTCCCGCCGGAAATCCACACCATGCCCTCGGGTGCTGGGCCAGGTGGCGTGGTCTCGTTCGGAATAGTGAGAGCGAAAGCCGTGTCCTCAGAAAGCTCGTCCACCTCCTGAGCCAAAGTCGAGCAGACAGCCATTGCAAGCAGTGCAACTCCTCCAACGTTCAGGCAACAACTGTTCATTCTTTCAGTTTTCGGAAGCTTCTATTTCTCAAAGGCGCCGACTTTGGTGCTTGGCAGGCGTGGGTGTATTCAAGCATTTGGCGGTCGCCGGTCGAATTGCCAAACGCTGCTTGGGGACGGCGGCCGATCATCAGGTGGATGCCCTCGGGCTTGCCGGCGTTGTTGTCGTTGAGCAGAAGCTTGGGCTCTTTAAAACGGTTGATGGCAAGGAACTGGCCCGCAAGACGATCGAGCACTCGATTCCGCTCATGATGACGATCGACGAGACCTTCGAAGCGCGAGAAGGCCGTGTTATCTAGGGGGAAGACGTTGTATTTTGCCGCCTCCGTCCGGATACAAACCGCTTTGGACGTAATACTCGTTCCCGGCGAGTGCGCGGCCGGAGTTGAATGTGTTTTTGATAAAGAACTTACCCGAGCGCACAATGAAGAAGTCGCTCGGATTTTGCCAGCCGCCTGACAGGGTCAGGAAGTCCTTGACGCCAAAAAGCTCAGGCGTCGTATAAGTCAGATAAACCGTTAGGAAACGCCAGAGCCGGCCACCTTGAAAGTTGCTCGGCACAAAGTTGCGGCTTGCTCCGACCCATTTGTTCACACCAGCGCCGCCGCGACAGCGCACTGAGGAGTTTAGCGTGAGGCCTTGTAGTGGATCCCATCCCGTGAGTTTGGCAAAATCGTAGATTGCCCGAGAATTTCCATTCATCGTCATAACCGAAACGTTGTTGGAGACCGCCATCGACATTCCAAAGAACGTTGGCCTTCCATTGAGCCAAGGCCACTGTCTTTCGGAATACACCGCTTGTGTCAGTAAGAACTACGGGCGGCCTCCAGGAGGCTTCTTTGCAGAAGGCGGCACCTTTGAGAAGATTCTTTGCGCGATTGTCTGCACAGGTCTATTGGGCGTGTTCGCGCTCGGCGTCATGGCCTTTTACTATGCAATTCCGCCGGCACCGCCACGGTTGAGTCCCGCCGAGCAAGCGCAATCGGATGAGATAAAGCGGGCGCTAGATCATCTTGATCAAGAGAAGCAGAGCCGGATTAATCAGGCGAAGGAGAAGATCGAAAAAGCATTTGAGCACAGGAAGGAGGCGCTGCAGAAAGAATATATGCGGCTAAACCATCCTGATGAATACCGGAAGCTTTGGGTTGAGGTGCATCCTGTAGCAGGCTCACCAGAAGAAAAAGCTGAGATCGAGCGCCGGCACAAGGAAGGTTGGGAAAATGGCTTATGGATGAAAATATGGAGGCTATTCCATGGGCATTCCAACCCTTGAAAAAGAAAACCGGGTCGCCCATGCGGTGAGGTGCGGGTTGGCGGAGGCTGGCGTGCGGAGTGCCGAGGATCCACGCGGTTAATTTAAAGCTGGGGCAGCGAATCGGCCGCTTTCTGGAGCGCGTCGATCCCGACGTGGGTGTAGCGGTGGGAGATGGCTGTGCTCTGATGGCCGACCAGCGCCATGACGACAGCGTCGGGGATGCCGGCGTCCTTTAGGAGGGAGACGGCGGTATGGCGCAATGAGTGGAAGGAGAGTTCGGAGCCTGAGCGTCCGATTCCTTTGGAGTGGTGTGGCTGAGGTTCGCGCAGGCCGGCATTGGCGAGGAGTTCAGCGAACTGGTTGGAGAGGGTTCCGACTCTTCCGTTTTGCGCGTGGATGATTTCGAAGGCTTTTGGGTGGACTGGCGAGCGGGGGTTGTCGGGTGCCGGAAGGGAGAGGATGTGCTCGTGCAAGGGCGAGGCGATCGGGATGAGGAGTGGCTTGCCTGTCTTGCGGGCGACGATGCGGATCTCCTCGCGCTGGAGGTCGATTTGCGCCCATGTGAGGGCGGCCAGGTCCCCGAGGCGCTGGCCGGTATAGAGGCCGAATTTGATGAGGCTTTGCCATTCGGGGCCGGCGGCATCGAGGATGGTGCGCAGTTCATTGATCGTGAACGGGCGCCGCTTCGAGGCTTCGCGGTTCTTGATGGTTTTGACGCCTTCGGTGGGGTCCTGGAACAGAAGGCCGTCCATTCTCGCGGAGCGGAAGATGCGGCGGATGATCTTCAGGTTTGTGTTGGCGGTGGCTACGGCGGTGCGAATGAGTTCCGCGTCACGGAAGGCGCTGATCTGCGTGCGGGTGACCTCTTCGATCGAGCGATCTGCGTGCGGCCCGAGGAAGCCGAGGAACTTTTTGACGGCGACCTCGTAGTGCCGGTGAGTGCCTGGAGAGGTTTCGGCCTTGCGTGCGGCGAGCCACTGCTGGCAGCAGGCGGCGAGGGTTGCCTGCGGCAGGGCCTGATCGCCGGAGAAGTGGTCGCGCAGGAACTCGCTTAAGACCTGGCGGACGCGCTGCGGGCTGCCTTTGCTCTTGGCGGCGCGCTCGAATGCAAGGGCGACGGCGAGGGCGCGCTTGCGATCGGTCTCGCGGGTGGAGCGGCGGATTTTTTTGCCGGAAGCGTCGCGAAAGGGGACTCCGGGCTTGCTACGATCTAAGCCCCCAGTCTTCGCTTACCAAGGAGAAGACCGAGCGGAAAGTGCGGGTCGCGTAGCCTCAATCGACGAGAATGTATCGGTAGCAGGTCGCCCTGATGCACGTCGGTTTAGAACGTAGGCACGCGGTTTCCGTAGACGCGCTTAAAAAAGGGAAAGTGGAGCGTCAATAAGGAAATGGATTCATCCGTGAAGTTAGAAAAACAAATGTAACCCATGCTTCCGACATCACCGTTATCTTTGACTCTGTTCCGAATTTGGTTCCGAATTCAATTATCAAATTCAGAATAATTGCGCTGTAATCTATTTATCGTCAACTAGAAACAACAGATGGCGGAGAGGGTGGGATTCGAACCCACGGTGGGCGTTAGCCCACAGCGGTTTTCAAGACCGCCGCATTCAACCGCTCTGCCACCTCTCCGTAAGCGGGAAACCAGCGGCACGATCGGCACTGGGATTTCTGCCTCTTCTGAGCCCTATCGCGGTCTCGATATTCTTCAAGTAAAACACGCGAGATGAACAGGGAGAATCGGGGTTGAAGGCACGTATTGCCTTGGAACCGTTGCAACCCCGGTTAAATTGGCATCTCCTTTGGTTTTGTTCGCCCTATGAAAGCAATTGTTTATGATGGCCCGCGTCAGTTCTCGTATCGGGATACCGCCGATCCCCAAATTGCCCCGAGCGAAGTCCTCATCCGGATAGACGCTTGCGGTTTGTGCGGCACCGATCTGCACATTCACGAAGGAGAGTTTGGGCCCCGGTTCCCTTTGATTCCAGGTCATGAATTTACCGGGGAGATCGCCGAACTCGGCACCGACGTTTCCGGTTTCAAGGTCGGACAGCGGGTCGTCGCCAACAGCAATACTGTCTGCGGCACTTGCTTCTATTGTATGCGGGGAGACTTTCTCCTGTGTGAAAACCTCGGCGCGTACGGCGTCACCTTGAATGGTGGGTTTGCCGAGTACCTCAAAATAAAAGCCGACCGCCTCTTCGCAATCCGGAATCTTGAGCCGCGCGAAGCGATCATGGTTGAGCCTACGGCGTGCGCCCTCCACGGGATTGAAGTTCTCGATGCTAAGCCAGGGAGCGACGTCTTACTCTTTGGGGCGGGCCCAACCGGGCAAGTGCTGGCGCAACTGGTCAAGCTCAATGGCGCTGCTCGCCTCGTCGTCGCTGCGCCTCCAGGTCAGAAACTTGATTTGATCTCAAGACTGGCCGCCGACGAGGTTGTGCCGATGGACCGGCAAGACTCTGACGTGCACACCAAACGGTTGCGCGAACTGAGTCCCAACGGCTTCGACTACGTCATCGAGGCCACCGGGGCCGCCTCGATTTGCGAGGAGGCGCTGAAATTTGTCCGCCGCCGCGGCACTCTTCTCGTATACGGAGTCTATCCAGAGAAGGCGATGGTGAGATTCAATCCCTTCGACCTGTTTCGTGGAGAGATAACGATCAAGGGTTCGTTCGCTCAAGTCGATAGCTTCGGCCGGGCTCTCGCCTATCTGGAAACAGGCCGCGTGAGGGTCGGCGAGATCGTTACCAACGAACTCCCGTTGTTCGAATATCAGCAGGCCTTGGACCTTGCGTGGGCGCGAAAAGGGGTCAAGACAATGCTCTTTCCCGACAGGTAATTCAGTCTGCCTGGAGATGGCCCGCGCGGAAAACGGCGGTTTCCGGCGATTACTGAATGGCTCCTATGCTCTCGAGGGTCGCGAAGCTGATTTCCTTCATAATACGCAGGAAATTCTGGATGTAGGCTTGCGACGACGCGGCGACAGTAGTCGCCGCGTAGAGGTTGCTGTAGAGGCCGGTTTTGCCGACCGGCTTCCAGGCGACATACTTGCGATCGAGATAGGGTTGAACAGTCCAGCCGGGCAAGGCCGCAACCCCGCGGCCGCTGGCGACCAGTTGAAGAATTGCCACGGTGAGCTCCGTTGTTCGCCGAGCGGGATTGACGTTGGCAGGCCTCAGAACTTCGCGCACCAAATCCAGCCGCTCGTCGGGAATCGGATAGGTGATCAACGTTTCGTGCTTGAAATCCTGCGCTGCAAGAAACGGCTTGCGAACCAGGGGATGATGATGGGAAAGCAGCGTCAAAACCTGGTACGAGAACAGGGGATGAAACGTGACGCCGGTTCGTTTTCGGAGATGCGAAACGATTACCAGGTCCGCGCGATCTTCTTCGAGAAGTCCCACAGGATCCGCATGGAATCCGGAGACCAGGTCCAATTCGACTTGGGGCCAGTGCTCGCGAAACGCATCCATCGAAGGCATCAACCAGTCGAAACACGAATGGCATTCCACGGCGATTCGCAAGAGCCCGGCCTGGCCCTGAGCGATCCGGGCAAGATCGTGCTCCGCGTCCTGAGTCCTCCGAATGACTTCGTATCCCAGCTCGACGAGAAGTTGACCGGCGGCGGTCAAGCGGAGCGGATCGCTTTTGCGTTGAAAGACATCAATTGCGTAGTGTGCCTCGATCGCTCGTATTTGGTGGGACACCGCCGGCTGGGAAAGATTCAATCGCTTTCCGGCCTTGGAGAGGTTGCCCGTTTCGGCCAAGGCGACCAGCGTTTTCAGATGACGAAGTTCCAGCATCGGGCACCCTTCGGTTATAAATTCTACGAATGATGAATCTAAAAACAACGATCTTTGAGAATGCAGCCTCTTCAGGCGAAAGTGTTGGTATGGTTGCTCATATTCTCACGCACAGTCTCGGCCATCCGCGAATCGGAGAGAACCGTGAACTCAAGCGAGCCGTGGAAGATTATTGGCGGGGGAAGATTTCCGCCGAAGCGCTGCTGGGCGCAGGCCGGCAGTTGCGCAGGACAAATTGGCTGCTGCAAAAGGAAGCCGGCCTCGATTTGATCCCCTCAAACGATTTCTCTTTCTACGATCAAATGCTCGACATGTCGTGCCTTCTGGGCAACGTGCCACCCCGCTTCGGGCGCAAGCCTGGCCCGGTTGATGTGGATCTGATGTTTCGAATCGCGCGCGGCACCGGCACGAGCAGCGCCGAGTCCTGCTCCTGCGGGACAGAAGCGGCTGCCGCCCATGCGAGTGAAATGACCAAATGGTTCGACACCAACTATCATTACATCGTGCCGGAGTTTCAGGCGGATGCCAGTTTCAGTATCAGCACCACCAAGCCCTTTGACGAGTTTCAGGAGGCCTTGGAATTGGGGATCCACACGAAGCCGATGCTCATTGGGCCGCTGACCTACCTCTACCTTGGAAAAAGCGCCGAACCCGGTGTTGATCGACTCGCTTTGATCGAGCGTCTTCTTCCCGTCTACTCCGAAATCCTCGGCCGCCTTCAGAAATTGGGCGCGCAGTGGGTGCAGATCGATGAGCCGATCCTGGCCCTCGATCTCACCGCGGACTGGTCGGCGGCATTCCTTCCTGTCTACAGGACTCTGCGGGCGGCCTCGCCCACGCTGAAGCTTATCCTCGCAACCTACTTTGGCGAATTGCGCAGCAATCTTGCGCTCGCCACAAGCCTTCCGGTTGATGTCCTGCATATCGACGTTACGCGGGCGAGCGCGGAATTCGCGAAGATCGTCGAACAGCTCCCCTCGTCGATGAGTCTCTCCCTGGGGCTGGTCGATGGCCGGAACATTTGGCGGAACGATTTCGAACTCTCTTTGGATCGCATCGCGCAAGCCAAGCAGGTCTTGGGCAACGAGCGTATTCTTCTTGCCCCATCCTGCTCGCTTTTGCATGCGCCGGTTACCCTTCGCAAGGAAAAGGCGCTCCCCGAAGAAATCAAGGATTGGCTGGCATTTGCCGAAGAGAAATTAGGGGAGGTCACGCAACTCGCCCGCCTGGCGGATGGTCGGGGAGACCCGGCCTGGGCTCAGAAGAACCGTGCGACCGTGATGGCCCGCCGTTCGAGCGAGCGCATTCACAGGCCGGACGTTAAGGCGCGCTGCAGCGCCGTGGGACCGGTTGAGGGCAAACGGGAGGCTCCTTACGAGCAGCGGCGAGTCAGTCAGAGGGCTGCCCTTAGGCTTCCGCTGTTTCCCACCACGACCATCGGTTCCTTTCCGCAGACTGACGATGTCCGCAAAGCCAGGGCCAAATGGAAAAGCGGCCAGACCACCGACTCCAGTTACGAAGCATTTCTCAAGGAGAAAACTGCGGAGTGCATCCGCTTTCAGGAGGCTGTCGGCCTGGATGTTCTGGTGCACGGGGAATTCGAGCGCAATGACATGGTGGAGTATTTCGGCGAACGGCTGGATGGTTTCGTCTTCACCGGAAACGGGTGGGTGCAGAGCTACGGCTCCCGCTGCGTCAAGCCGCCGATAATTTACGGCGACGTAAAACGGCCGCGCCCGATGACTGTTGAGTGGTCCAAATATGCGCAATCGCTCACCGCGCGCCCGGTAAAAGGCATGCTTACCGGGCCGATTACTATTCTTCAGTGGAGCTTTGTCCGCGACGACCAACCTCGGAGCGAGACGGCGCGACAGATAGCCCTGGCAATTCGCGATGAGGTGGCCGACCTGCAGAACGCCGGCATCACGGTCATCCAGATCGATGAGCCGGCCTTGCGCGAAGGGCTGCCCGTGCGCCGTAGCGATTGGCAGGATTATCTCGCCTGGGCTGAGGAGAGTTTTCGCCTTTCCGCGGCGGCCGCTCGTGCCGGAACGCAGATCCACACTCACATGTGTTACTGCGAATTCAACGACATCATCGCGTCCATCGCGGCTCTCGACGCGGACGTCATTTCTATCGAGGCGTCTCGCTCCAACATGGAGCTTCTGGATGCGTTCGCCGATTTCAAGTATCCGAACGAGATCGGACCCGGTGTTTGGGACATCCACTCGCCCCGCGTGCCCGAGGTGGGCGAAATATTGGATCTCCTTCGAAAGGCGACCGCCGTGCTTCCCGTTGAAAACCTGTGGGTGAACCCGGACTGCGGGCTGAAGACCCGTGGTTGGAAGGAAGTGAGTGCCTCGCTCGAGAACATGGTTGCGGCTGCCGCTTTGCTGCGCGTAGAGCACGAGCAGGCGCAACGGCAGCCCGCTGCGCATTCGCGCCGCTGATAGGAAGACGGGAAGAGGCGGGAAAAAAAGGAAGATCCCCGTTCGTTCAAGGCCCTCTGGCGGCTGGCACGCGCTCGATTTCTTAGATCGACGCTCCGGCCCGCTTTCTCGAGAGTTTCTCCAGCGTTTGTCGCAGCCGCTCGATATCAACCGGCTTGATGAGGTGCTCGTCGAAGCCCGCCTGAAGGCACTCGCGCACGTCCTCGGTCGTGCCGTAGCCCGTTAGGGCAACGGCCGGAGCCTGCGTCGTCTCCCGGACTTTCCGGATGAAATCGAGTCCCGAGCCATCTCGCAGGCCAATATCGCTGAGGATCAGGTCGTATTGTTCTGTCCGGACATTCTCCAGCGCGGCTGCCACGGTGGAGCAGATTTCTACCTGATGTCCCATGAGACGCAGGAGGTTGCCCATTACCTGTGCCGTATCCTCGTGATCTTCGAGCAGCAGCAAACGCAGTTGCACCTGCGCTTTGTCTCGCGGTTGGGGAAGCTTCCGCTCGGCCACCGCAGCAGGAGTGTTCAAGACCGGAAAGGTCACCGTGAAGGAAGAGCCAAGACCCGGACCCTTGCTAGCCGCGACGAGCGCACCGCCATGAGCCTCCGCGAGGGCTTTGGCTATCGGAAGACCCAAGCCCAAGCCCGGAAGGCTTTTTTCCGGCTCGAGTTCGCCCTGTTCAAAGCGTTGAAAAACGCGCGCCTTGGTTTTCTCCGACATCCCGATTCCGCTGTCCGTGACCGTCACCTCCAGAAGTTGATCGTTGGGATTGGTCGAGAAGATCTCGATCTTTCCGCCATCCGGAGTGAACTTCACCGCATTGCCGATAATATTTAGAAAGATCTGCTGGAGCCGCGCGGGATCGGCTTTCAGAAAATGATGCTCTGCTCCGGCGGTGAAGTTCAGCTTGAGTTGTCTCGTTTGGCTTTCACTGCGGAAGAGCGCAATCGTTGAATCGACGATGCTGTTGAGATCCACCGTCTCCTTCTTGAGGGAAAGCTTTCCGTTATCAATTCTGGTGACGTCGAGCAGGTCGTCGATGAGGCGCGCCTCCAGTTCGATGTTGCGGCGGATGAGCTGAAGATCGGGCCGCAAGCTCAAAGGAAGTTGCCGGGTCGCTTCCCAGGAGGAAAGCGTGGCCAGGACCGGCGTGAGCGGCGCACGAAGCTCATGGGAAAGCGTCGCCAGAAACTTGTCCTTGGCGGCGTTGGATGCCTCGACTTCTTCCTTGGCCGCGATCAGCATTCGTTGGAAATTTTTGTGGGCGGTAAAGTCGCGGAATACCAAGACAACGCCACGCACGGTGCCATCGGCCTCGCGGATCGGCGCACCGCTATCGTCGATCGGCACTTCGCTTCCGTCTTTCCGGATCAAAAGCGTATGATTCGCCAGGCCGCAGATCGCTCCGCTGTTCAAAACGTTATCGACAGGACTCTCGACAGGTTGCCGCGTTTCCTCGTTGATAATGCGAAAAATCTCCACGCACGGCCGCTCGAAGGCCTCACTCGCGCTCCATCCGGTCAGTTCTTCAGCCACCAGATTGAGAAAGGTGACGCGTCGCTTGAGATCGGTGATGATCACGGCGTCGCCGATGCTCGATAAGGTTATCCCAAGAATCTCTTTCTGGCGGCGGGTTTCCAGGTTCGCGACATACTGCTGCCGGATTTCTTTATGAATTCGGCGATACGCCCAGAGCAAAAACGCCAGATTGATGAGCGCAGAGACCAGGAATACCAAACCTCGCAAATTGATGGCGGAGTCGGCCGATCGCTTCGCGGCCGCGCGATCATCGGACTGTTGCGATTCGATGGCGGTAATCGCGGAGCGGATCGAGTCCATCAACCCCTTCCCTTGGCCGGTGCGGACAACTTCAAGGGCGTTCTCGACGCGGCCCGCCTTGGTGAGATCGACCGTCTTTCTTAGCTCGTCACTTTTTTGCTGAATCAGTACGGCAAGTTCATTTACCCGCTCTTTGGACAGTGATCCGGACCCCGCGAGGTTCCGGAGCGCTTCCAATTGCTTCAGCAGGGCGGCCATCGAGTCTTCGTACGGCTCCAGGTAGTTCTCATCGTGAGTAAGCAGGTAACCTCGCTGGCCTGTCTCCGCATCTTGCACGGCGGAGCGCAGATCCTGCACTCGCTCAATCGTCGAATCGAATTGCAAGACCCGATCCGTCGCCTCGAGCGCGCTGCGTCCCGAAAAATAGCTTGCCGTCAGACCTCCGAGGAGAACGATGGCCATTGCTCCAAAGAAAAGTCCGATCCTGCCGATTGTCCGCCTGAGTATCACGGCCTCGAATTCTTGCTCCCCCTGAACACCGTTTCATGCTAGCGGAGACGTCAATCAGGGGGACACCCTACACACGCTCAGAAATAGCGTTTTACGATGCAGCTTTAAGCTGGCGGATTGCGCGCCGTGCGTCAAGATACGGCGACCCCTCCTACAGTAAATGACGCAAGAAAATCTTTGGTTTGCCGAGACGGCGGCGGTGGGTTTACCCGCCGCGCCGCCGATTCGAACGTTGGAAATTCCTTCCAGGTGGTCAGGCCAGCTCCTGGAGTCCTTGCGGACGATCGTCTTGCCGGACTATCTGCCTCTCTGCCGATGGTTTGGCCAAAAGCAACGCGCCTTGCAGTCCGTCACGATTTTGGAGACGCGCGCCGAGCAGCGACCGGATGAAATGCGCGTGATCTTGCTCACGCTGGCTTTTACCGAGGGTGACCCTGTGACCCAAGTGCTGCCACTTTTTATCGGCAGAGAAGACGAAGGGGAACCCAGAGGCGCGCCGGCGATGGTGGCACGGTTTTCGGATGGCCTGGTGCTTTGGGATGCGCTCTATGTCGGCTCGTGCAGACAGAGGGTATGGGACGTGCTCGCGTGCCGCGAGGCCTGGCAAGGCGTTGATGTGCGCCTTTTCGGTGTAAAGAGCGAACTAGTCGAAAAGACTCATCCCACCAAAACTCGCCTGCTCGGCGGGGAGCAATCGAATTCGACACTTTCCTTTGACGAGGCCTACCTGTTGAAATTCCTCCGGAAGTTCGAGCCCGGACCGCATCCCGACGCCGATATCATTCGCGCTCTGGGCAAGCGGAACTTCGCGCAGGTTCCCCGATATGCGGGGGAAATTCGTTGTCTGATTGGACGCGAGGAAGGGGTTCTTGCCCTCTTGACGACTTTCGTCCAAAACCAGGGGGAATGCTGGAGCTATGCCCTCGATGCAGTCGCCCGCTTTTTCGAGCGCGCGCTCTCGGCGGCAACGCCGGCATCGGAAGTTGAGGTCCGGGATTTGGCCGGAGCCGAATTTCCCGCCCGAATGCGCCAACTAGGGCAGCGAACGGGAGAAATGCACCGATGCCTTGAAACAATTGAAGGTCCGGATTTCGAGCCGGAACCGTTCACCTTGCCGCACCAGCTCTCGCTTTATGAGACGATGCAGGGTCTTTTCACGCGCACCGAGCGGGAATTGGCGGACAAGCTTTCCGCGCTGACGCCGGAAATCCGGCAGCAAGCGATCGCCTGGTCCTCGCGGGCTTCGGAGATCCTTGACGCCTACTCGATCTTGCGGGAGCGGCCCATCGCTGCCACCAAGATCCGGGTGCACGGAGATTATCACCTGGGCCAGGTTCTCAATACCGGCAACGATTTTGTGATACTTGACTTCGAGGGCGAGCCGCGCAAGACCCTGGGCGAGCGGCTGCTGAAGCGTTCGCCCCTGGTGGACGTTGCGGGAATGCTGCGATCGTTCGACTACGCCCTCGAGGCAAGTCTCTTCCAGCGGAAAGCGGAGGAGCAGGAGAAGCTACGGCCCTGGGCCCTGAAATGGCTGGAACTTGTCTCCTCCAGTTTCTTGGAGGGCTACAAATCAGCCGCCGCGGGCTCATCATTCTTGCCACCAACGGGCGAGGAGTTCGAAAAATTGCTGAAAATTTTTCTCCTTGATAAGGCTGTTTACGAGATCGGCTACGAATTGAATTATCGCCCGGACTTTCTCCCGATTCCGCTGTCTGCCGTCAATCGCATGGTGTCCGACAGCGCCTCCGGTGGACGTTCAGGCCCGGAAGACGCCTGAGGCGCGATCGAAGTTCATGCTTCAAAGGGCGACAGCTCTGTTGAGACCGAACAAGGGACCCGGGATGTCTTGGGGGAATTCGATTTATGGCAGCTGATTCAACAATCCCCGTTTGGCCAGGAAAGCCCTACCCGTTGGGCACGAAAACCGATGCCGAAGGAACCAATTTCGCCATCTTTGCGGAAAACGCCTCGGCCGTGGATCTCTGTTTATTTAGTCAGCCTGAGGAAGCCGCGGCGAGTGCCAGCATTCGGATGGCCGAATTGACCGACGGGGTGTGGCATTGTTTCTTACCGCGAATTACGGACGGGCAGCTCTACGGTTACCGGGTGCATGGCCCTTACGAACCGGACGACGGCCACCGCTTCAATGAGTTCAAGCTCCTCCTCGATCCGTATGCCCGCGCTATCGCGGGGCCGATCAAATGGGGAGATGAAATGTTCGCTTATGCCGTCGGGGGAGATGGGGATTTGACCAAGGATACCCGCGACAACGCGGCAGGGATGCCGAAGTCCGTTGTCGTGAGCGACGAGTTCGACTGGGCGGGCGACGCTAATCCGCAGATCCCGCTGGCCGAGTCGGTGATCTACGAGGTGCACGTGAAGGGGTTTTCGAAACGGTGTCCGGAAATTCCCGAACAGATCCGCGGGAGCTATGCGGCAATCGGCAGTGATTTCGCGATTGATTACTTCAAGAAGCTGGGGGTGACTTCGGTGGAACTTCTGCCGGTTCACCACTTCGTCAACGACGATTTTCTCGAAAAGAAAGGCCTGTCGAACTACTGGGGCTATAACTCGATCGGCTACTTTGCGCCTCACTCCGCTTATTCGTCAGCCGGGATTCTCGGACAACAGGTCGTCGAATTCAAAGAGATGGTGAAAAGGCTGCATGCGGCCGGCTTGGAAGTCATCCTTGATGTTGTCTATAACCATACGGGAGAGGGCAACGAGATGGGGCCGACCCTCTGCTTCCGCGGCGCGGACAACGCCGCGTACTACCGGCTCGTTCCGGACAAGAAGCGCTACTACATGGACTATACGGGCTGCGGAAATTCCCTGAACATGATGCACCCGCGGGTGCTGCAACTGATCATGGATAGCCTTAGATATTGGATCCTGGAGATGCATGTGGACGGTTTCCGGTTCGATTTGGCCTCGACCCTGGCCCGCGAATTGCACGAGGTGAACCGGCTTTCAGCCTTCTTTGACATCGTGCATCAGGACCCGGTCATTTCACGGGTCAAATTGATCGCTGAGCCTTGGGACGTGGGAGAAGGAGGCTATCAGGTGGGCAACTTTCCGGTGCTTTGGGCTGAATGGAACGGCAAATATCGCGATTGCATGCGGAAGTATTGGAAGGGCGACGAGGGGACCATCGGCGAGTTTGCGTCGCGTTTGACCGGCAGCTCCGATCTTTATCAACAGGACGGCAAGCGCCCGTACGCCAGTATCAATTTCATCACCGCGCACGACGGCTTCACCCTGCACGATCTCGTGGCTTACAACGAAAAGCACAACGAGGCCAACGGAGAGGAAAACCGCGACGGTGACAGCCACAACAACTCCTGGAATTGCGGAGCCGAAGGCCCGACCGACGACGAGCAGATCAACGCGCTGCGTCGCCGTCAGATGCGAAATTTTCTCACCACCCTGTTTCTTTCTCAGGGCGTTCCGATGCTCACGGGCGGCGACGAGTTCGCCCGAACGCAAGCGGGCAACAATAACGTTTATTGCCAGGACAATGAACTGAGCTGGTTTTCCTGGGAACGCAGTCCCGCTCAGGAAGCGCAATGCCGGTTGGTCGCAAGACTCATCCGCTTTCGCAAAGATCATCCCGTGTTCCGAAGACCCAAGTTTTTTCAAGGCCGACCGATTCGCGGCATGGGGATCAAGGACATCATGTGGCTGAATGCCTTGGGCAAGGAAATGAGCGATGACGAATGGAATAGGGGTTACGCGCGCTCAATCGGCCTGCTGCTCAGCGGCCAGACGATGGACGTGCGAAACTCCAAGGGGGAACCCGTTACCGACGATACGTTCGTGATGTTCTTCAACGCGCATCACGACAAGCTTCCCTTCCGGCTTCCAAGGATCCGAAACAGCCGGGCGGCGTGGGAACTGGTCCTGGACACGGCCAGGGAGTCGGGATTTTTGGACGAGAAGGTGCATTATCCCGCAACGGCCAGCGTGGAACTCGTTGAACGGTCGGTTGTCGTCCTGCGGCACGGGTTGACCCGCCAGCGGGCAGCCGGCCGGTAAACGGCGACGATACCCAGTGGGCGCCGGCCTTCATCCGCGGATTCCCTCGGCCACTTACCGGCTGCAGTTCCACGCCGGGTTTACGTTCGACCACGCACGGGCGGTCCTCGATTACCTCAGGGCTCTGGGCATCAGCGACATCTACGCGTCGCCGTATTTTCAAGCCTCCGCCGACAGCACGCACGGCTACGACGTCGCCGACCACAATCGATTGAATCCGCTCATCGGCGATGAGATGGCTTTCCGGGAATATTCCTCCAAAATCAAGGAATACGGGATGGGTCAGGTACTCGATTTTGTCCCGAACCACATGGGGATCGGCGAGTCATTGAATCGCTGGTGGATGGATGTCCTGGAGGACGGGATGATGTCGCGCTATGCCAACTACTTCGACATCGATTGGCATCCCGCGAAAGAGGCGCTGTATGACCGGATTCTGTTGCCGGTGCTCGGTGAACGTTACGGGATCGCTTTGGAAAAGGGTTCCTTTAAGCTTTCTTTCGAAGAGGGCGCCTTTTTTGTCCATTACTTCGAGACCAAGCTCCCGGTCAGACCGTCGTCGTATTCCTGGTTGCTGCGCGCCGCCGCAGCCGAACTGGATGGAGAATCCCTGAAGGGGATCGATGGATGCGCAGCAGCTTTCGACGTCTTGCCGCGCCAAGATCGCTCCGAAGCGAAAGCCGCCGCCAAGCTCCGCTTACGTGCGCTCGCGGAAAGCGATACCCGAGTCGTCGCAGCGATCATTGACTCGTTGCGCTTGCTCGAGGGCAGCCCCGGCGACCCCCCAAGTTTCGACCGCTTGCACGAGTTGCTTGAAGAGCAGGTTTACCGGCTGAGCTATTGGCGGGTCGCGGCGGAGGAGATCAACTACCGGCGTTTCTTTGACATCAATACGCTCGCTGGCCTTAGAGTCGAAATCCCCGAGGTTTTTGAGGCCGCTCATCAATTTGTTTTTGAAATGCTGAAAGCGCGCGATGTCACCGGACTGCGCATCGATCATGTGGACGGTCTGTGGGACCCGAAGAAATATCTGCTGAGTCTGCAGGAACGTTACGCGCAGTTATGTTCGGTTCCCGCCGCGGAAGAAGGGACTCTATGTCGTCGTTGAAAAGATCCTCGATCTGAATCGGGAATCCCTTCCGCCCGATTGGCCCGTTCATGGAACGACAGGATATGAGTTTGCCAATCAGGTGGTTCAGGTCCTTACCAACGCCGCGGCCGAGAAACGCATGACGAAAGTTTTTCAGCGGTTCACGGGAGTCCGCGAGAGCTTTCCCGATCTCGTCTATCAAAGAAAACTCTTGGCGATGCAGATTTCTCTCAGCAGCGAAGTCTCCGCTCTTGGAAAGGCGCTCGACGAGTTGTCCGAAATGCATCGGATGTACCGTGATTTCACGCGAAACATGCTGGTTGCCGCAATTAGGGAAACCATCGCCTGCTTTCCGGTGTACCGGACATATATTTCGCGCGACGAGGGTCCGTCGGCGGCAGACGAACGATGCATCTTGCGGGCTATTTCTTCCGCTCGGCGCCGGAATCCGTCGATCGAAAAGCCGGTGCTTGATTTTTTGCGAGGCGTTCTCCTTTTAAGATTGCCGCCGAAGCTCACCGACGAGCAAAGGGATGCCCACGTTCGTTTCGTAATGCGGTTCCAACAGTGCACCGCGCCCGTGATGGCGAAAGGCGTGGAGGATAGCGCATTCTACGTTTACAACCGTTTGGTGGCGCTCAACGAGGTGGGAGGAGATCCCGAGATGTTCGGCATGGATGTCTCGGAGTTCCACGAGCAGAACGTGCAAAGAGCGAAGCTTGGGCCTCATGCCATGCTCGCCTCCTCCACGCATGATACGAAGCGCAGCGAGGATGTTCGAATGCGCATTGCTGCCTTGGCGGAGATGCCGGAGCTTTGGGAGAAGGCTCTCAAACGCTGGCGGAAGCTAAACAATCGACACCGTGTGAAGGTGGACGACAGCTTTGCGCCCTCGCGAAACGAAGAGTTTCTCATTTATCAAACCTTGCTCGGCACCTGGCCGCTTGAGCCCCTTGCGCCCCCGGAGCGCGCCGCCTATGTCGAAAGAATTGGTCAATATCTTCTAAAGTGTCTCAAGGAGGCCAAGGTAAACAGCAGCTGGATTGAACCGAACCAGGAGTGGGAAGACGCGACCGTCGCCTTCGTGGGCAAAATCCTGGACGAGGAGCGGAATGGCCGGTTTTGCTCCGATCTCTCCGAAATCGCGGAAGTTGTCTCGCGCCTCGGGGCAATGAATTCCCTGACACAGACGGTCCTGAAATGCACCCTTCCGGGTGTGCCCGATTTTTATCAGGGGACGGAAATCTGGGACTTTAGCCTCGTCGATCCGGACAACAGGAGGCCGGTTGACTATCCTTGGCGAGAGCGTCTCCTCGACTCGCTTGCCGCAGCTACGCCCGCGGATCTCAAGGATCAATGGAAGACAGGCCAAATCAAGCTGTTCGTTATTCAGCGGCTGCTCGGCTACCGCCGCCAGCATGCCTTGCTTTTCCAAAATGGCGACTATCATGAAGTGGCGGCCGAAGGAAAGCAGGCGGATCGCATCATTGCATTCGAGCGGCGGTGGAAGGAGGCTAGGCTCCTAGTCATCGTCCCGCGAATCACCTGCGACCTGGGCTTCTTTCCGGTTGGCGATAGTTGGATCGAAACCTCCGTGACTCTGCACGAAAGCGCGCCGACTGGGTGGCTGAATATTTTGACCAATAAAACTGTGGCTGCCGGAGGGGTGCTCGCTCTTTCAGCAGTTCTCTCGGATTTCCCTTTTGCCGTCCTGCGCCAAATCGATGCTTAGGCGCCCTCCGAAAACTAACGGTTGGCTAATAGGTGGTGGCGCGTTCGACCGTCGTCGTGGTGGTGGCCGGAGCCAGCGGCGGCGGTTGCGCAACCGTGGTCGTGCTTGTCGAAGTGGGAGGGGCTTCTCTCTCCACGCTGATGCAACCCGTGAAACCGATCACCGCCACCAAAGTTATGGCCGACGCCCAACGGAATCCTGAAAGGTATCTCATAAGCTTGATATTCCTAACGGGATCCGGTTTCGAAGCCGAACTTGGCCGTCCACGCCTGCGAAATCAAGCCCGAGACCGGTTCTCTGGCTCTTCACGTCCTCAAGCCATCGGGGATATTTTGACCATGGCATTCATTTCCACAAAGCTGCGAGGATCCCCGGAATAGACTCCGCTGACCGGCATCACGCCGCGCGGATGAGAGCTGACCCCGGTGACGATGTGCTTCTTGGAAGTTCCTTCGCCCGAGGAGGGGTCGCAGCCGAACCAGCCGTGCTCGGGAAAGTAAACCTCCATCCAGGCATGGGTTGAAGCTCGACCCGCAAACGAAGCCGAGCTCTCCAGGTAGCCGCTTGCAAAGCGCCCGGCGAGCTTCAAGGTTCGAACGATTTCAAGAAGCAACGTCGCCATATCCCGGCAGGAACCGGATTCGCGTGCGAGGGTTTCCAGAGGACTTTGCACTCCGCGATCCTCCCGGCGGCGGTAGCGGATTGAACGATGGATCCATCTATTGATTTCCTGCACGCCCTGCACGGCGTCATCACCTCGCTGCAACGAGAAAATTTGCCTGGCCCACCTGAGCAAGCGATCCGCCTCGTCGGGGAACACCGACTGGACGTAAGCGCGAACCACAGGCTCCTCCAGCGCTGAGTAACGGACAGGCATGGTTTCGGGGTGAGCCTCGAGCAAACCTCGGGGGGCAGAATGATCTCTTCGGAAGACTGTTGCCTCGCTTGAGAATTCCAGGAGATTAGAAGGCTCGGAGAAGGTGACTAGCGCGATCGAATTTCCATAAATGTCGCGATGCCAGCTCGCCGCACCGGGCGGGTTGATGCGGAGCAGAAGGTTCTCAACCTGTAGGTCATGACCTTCGCGCGGCCGCACAACTAGCCGGTGAACGCCAAAGGCCACAGGCTTCAAGTACCGATATGTCGTCGTGTGAAGAATTCGGATTCGGCTCATCAGTCGCTGGCGCCCGCCGGGTGCCTTGGCGATTGCTATTCGCAATTCGGTTTGGCGGCCCCATTGCCGCGAACTCGCAGGTCCGATGGAGCAACCCCGTTCGCGTAACCAGATCTCCCGCTCTAGATTCGGCCAAGAAGCAGGAGCACCAGAAGGATCACGAGAATTAGGCCAAGACCGCCACTCGGATAGTAGCCCCAACCACTGCTATATGGCCACGTGGGCAATGCGCCGACCAGCAGGATGATGAGAACAATCAACAGAAGCAGGTTCATGACAACATTTCGCGCGCGAGCCTGAGTCCGAGCGTATCACCGGGAGGGGAGGCTCGTTCAGCTACCCTTCTTTGCGATGGAAGCGATGACGATGCCTGCTCCTGCCACCAGGACAATCCCTCCTATAATCGGAGACACTGGGATCCTCTCTTTTTTCTCGGCGACGGCTTCCACCGGTCCGATATCAAACACTTTCTCCCGTTTCGTAAAAGTCACATAAGGAAGCGCAAGTGTCAGCAAGCCAATGGCAATCAAAATAATTCCTACAATTCGCATGGTTTCTTTAGCTTTCGCAATCTAATCGAAGAACAGCGGGCCGACGCGCGGGCCGAAAGCGCAAAATATCTGCCGCCAAGTTGTGGATATCCGTCGAACGGTCTCGTCTGAAAAAGAGAGGCTTTTCCCCTAGGGGACCCTAGGGGAGGTTTCGGATACATAAGCGTTTCTCTGACCCGACGATCGCTAAGCACACCGATTGGGGGACACCGTCCGTTCGAGTAGCTTGAACTTGAAACCTACCAAGAAGATGGAAATGACTTTGAACGACGAGGCACTCCTTTTAGATCAGGAACTTATGAACGGGGTTCTCGGGAGGGTGCCCGGAGCCCTGGATCGGCTGCACAAACGCTATCGCGTGGTGTTAAAATCGATCATCATGCAAGTTCTCCACGACGAGACCGAGGCCGACGACGTGTTGCAGGAGGTCTTTCTCCAAGTCTGGGACCGGGCTTCCAGTTACTCCTCACGCAAGGGGCGATTGATGAGCTGGCTTTGCACTCTGGCGCGACGCCGGGCCATTGATCGGCTGCGTCAGCAGAGCGCCTATCGGCGGGCCACTGACCGTTACGAGATTTCCTGTAAGCATTCCGAGAAAAACAGCCACGAAAACCGCAGCGTCGAAAGGGAAGCGTTTCGCGACGATCTTCGCTCGTTGCTCGACCGGCATTTGATCGCTTTGCCTCGAAACCAGCAGGAAGTGATTCGTCTGGCGTTTTACGAGGAAAAAAGTCAACGCGAAATCTCGGCTCTTACGAGCACTCCGCTTGGGACAGTCAAGACACGAATCGAGCTCGGGGTGAAAAAGCTCTCTCAATCGTTGAGCGGACTACGGGATAAAGTCGTGTGACTGTTTCTCGCGGGGCAAAGAAGGCGACCTTATTCGAGCTTGAGATTGTCTGGCGGCGGGCCTGGCGTCAGCGCGCGGAGTTCCGTCAAACCACCCTGCGAATAATAAGGGCTGTTGCCCACGGGATGCTTCACTGGCCGGACGTCAATGGACATTTCCCGCCCGTTCCTCTCAATAGCAATCGGGACCCTGTCGCCGGCTGTCAAAAAGAACGAAGCGTCGATGACATCCTCGGCCGTCGTGATTTTGACCCCGCCGATTCTGGTCACAATGTCGCCTTCCTTCAAGCCCGCCTGCGCGGCCGGCGTGTCTTCGGCGAGTTCTGCGATCCGAACACGGGATACGTCTCCCGGACCGTTTTGATCTTCGACATTCGCGCCGACCCAGCCATGTCTGACCTCTCCAAAGCGGACGTAGTCCATTCGGATCTTTTCGGCCGCCTCGACCGGCAGAGCGTAACAGGCGCCTCCTCCGTCAATGCCCGAAACCACGATTCCGACCACCTCGCCTTTGAGATTCATGAGAGGCGCGCCGCCGAATCCTGGTTCGACCGGAACGATCGCCCGAATATGTGTGGTCATGAAATATCTGCCAAGAAACTGGCGATCGAACCCTCCGACTATGCCGAAACTCGGTGTGGCGGCCAAATTGACTGGAAAGCCGATCGCCACTACCGGCGAGGCTAGCGATAGCTCCTTCGAATTTCCTATCGGGATGAAGGGGGAGTTATAATCGACTTTGAGCAGCGCAATGCCGCTTCGAGCATCGGCGACCAAGAGTTTTGCGGGCATCCTCCGATCGCCATGGACGACGAAAATCTCCTCCGCGTTCGCTACCACGTAGGAGAGCGTGTAGATGGTACCGGCCGGATCTGCGAAAAACCCGGTCCCGCTAAGCTTGCCGTGACGGTCATAAGCTTCGATCCGCACGGTGGAGTCTCTGCGCTCATCGAACAATCGCCGCACCTCCGCAGAGATCTTCTCGCCGAGGCTGTCCTCTGCCCGTCCTGAAACCGCGAGGAGCAGAGCAAGTAGGAAAAGAGAGAGCTTCGCTTCGAAGAAACTAGAAACTGAGCGGCTGCTCATTGCTGACCGGCCTGGGCTGAAGCACATAATGCGACGGCAGCGATCCCACAGTCCGTCCGGAAACCGGAACCGCATCGGTGATGGTGACCGGTTTCGAAGCGGTCAGCGAGAGAGATGTCCGTCCGTCCGCCCTGGCCAGACCGGTGGGCTGCTGGGTGATGATCAGCGTCGATGCTCCTGCAGCAAGTACGAGAATCGCGGCATACGCAAACTGGGGAACACGAAACGTCGGCGCGATCGCGGCGACGCGTTCCCAGAAGGCAGACCATGGCGAACGACGCAGCGCCTCAACTCGCTGCCGCCGCTGAAATTCGCGGAGAAAGTCATCGAAGTATCCAGGGGGCGGTTGCTCATAGCGTTTCAGACGCAGTAGATTCGAGACCTTCAGATTTTCGTCCATAGCGTTGAGTCAGTGTTTGATAAACTCTTCGAGGTAACTTTGCAACTGGCGGTGGGCATAAAACAAGCGAGATCTCACTGTGCCTTCGGAGATCCCCAAGACTTCGGCGATATCCGCGTGAGGCATGCCTTGAATATCAAACATCGTAACAACCGCTCTATGTTGGTGAGACAGCTTCTGGAGAGCCTCGTTCAATCTTTGTTGAAGCTCGGAAAGGTTCGCGTCGCGGCGCGGGTCACCGCCGGTGGTGGCCTCGATGAAATGCGGATCATTTTGCACCCCGGCATCCATGTCATCCAAGCTCATGGAATGCCGCCTCCCACGCTTTTTCACGAAGTTGATCGTCATGTTTACGGCGATTGAATGCATCCACGTATAGAAACTGGATTTTCCGCGGAAGCCGCTGATCGAGCGATACGCTTTCGCAAAGACTTCTTGAAGCAAATCGTTGGTATCCTCGTGGTTGGAGGTCATGTTGTAAATTAGCCCGTAGAGTCTCGGACTGTAGCGAACGACAAGGTCATCGAATGCCTCCGGGTCGCCGGCTTGCGTGCGGGCGACGAGTTCCTCATCGGTTGGCTCCGGAGCTTCGTCCATTTGGGAAAAGTTTTCACCTTTATCAGAAAACAGCGCAGGTGGCCAGCGGGTGGTTCAGAGATGGAGGTGATCGTCTGAATGGAAGTCTCGCGTCGCGCACGTTCACGCTGTTTTACGGATACCGCGGTTCGTAGCGACCAATCGCTCGAAGAGACGCTCGAGATGAGGCATTCGCACCCCGGCCCCCCGGGCCAGGTTTAACGGTCTTCCCCAGATTGCTTCCAATTCCAGCGGCTCGCCTGCAAGCCAATCGACCAGCGTGGACGGCTTGTAGGATCCCATCGAGTAAGATCGCTCGATTTGAAAGGACGCGTAGTCGGCTTCTATCGGGTGACCAAGCGCATTCGCCGCGGCGACGGTCTCGTCCATTAGCGCCCGGCACTCGCAATGCAATTGGGGATCAGCGAGAATTCGGTCCACGGTAGCGCCGCCTTCGGCCACGCTCAAGCCGTTAAAAGGAATATTCCAAACCAGCTTCCGCCACCGCTCCTCGCCCAATTTTTCGACCACTCTCGCCTCGACTCCGGTTTCCCGAAAAGCCTCCACGATGAGGCGGGTATGGGCTGAAGGGCGTTGTGCGAACTCACCAATGGAAAGCGTGCCGTGCCCGAAATGATCCACGGTTGCCGGGGTGCGCCGGGTGAGACAGACGAAGCAGAGGCCGCCTAGGATGCGACGCGCGTCGTGAAGCTCGGCAAGGGCTTCCTCGTTGCCGAGCCCGTTTTGAAGCGTCAGGAGCAAGGTTTCCTTTTGGAGGAGGGGAGGCAGCAGGTTTTTCAGGGAACCGTTGGCCGTGGTCTTCAAGCCCACGATAACCAGGTCGCACAGGCCGATTTCTTCCGGCTCGCGAAACACCATCGGGCTTTCCAGAAGAATGTCTCCCGCGTCTTTGCTGTAGATGCGTATGCCCGACTGGCGGGCCTCCTCGAAACCCGATCGCATCAGGAAATGAACGTTTCCCCCGCAGGCCGCCAGCCTGCCCCCATAGGTACAGCCCTATCGATCCGGACCCGACTATGGCGATTTTCTTGAGGTCAGTCACTTTCATGCGAAACGAGTGCGTCACGGGCTTTCGGCAAGCGCCCACCCCAACCTCATTGGCAGTGGAGTGTCCGCGCGCTTGCATTTTTGGCCGGACAGGAAAGAGTAGACATGACTTCGTTGTGAATCTTCTTTGGGCGGGATGTTCCCAAGCTCGACGAGAAAGCGCAACAAGAGACGAACATGGCGGCGATAATTGAACATCCCGACAACTTGACGCGAACCGTGGCCGATCTCCGCAAAGCGCAGGAGACTGGCGAATTGCTCGGCGAGCAATTGACGCTGAACATGGGTCCTTCGCATCCGTCGACCCACGGCGTCCTGCGTATCGTCCTGGATTTGGACGGCGAGGTTATTACGAAGGCGGTGCCGGACGTCGGCTATCTCCATCGCGGCGATGAAAAGATCGCCGAAAACATGCAGTACAACCAGTTTGTTCCGTATACGGACCGGCTCGACTATCTGGCCCCGATCGCGAATAATGTCGCCTATGCGCTCGCGGTGGAGAAGTTGATGGGATGGGAGCTTCCTCCGCGCGGAAAGGCGATTCGGGTCATCTGTTGCGAACTGGCCCGCATATCGGCACACCTGCTAGGCATCGGCGCCATGGCGATGGATATCGGTGCGGTCACAGTCTTTCTGTATACGTTCCTTGAGCGGGAGAAAATCTACAACCTGGTCGAGCTGCTCAGCGGGGCGAGATTCACGACCAGCTATACCCGGATCGGAGGTCAGACGCGCGACCTGCCTGAATCGTTTCTGCCGCAGTTGCGTGAGTTCGTTGACGGGGTAAAGCCGGCAATTGAGGAAGTGGACAAGCTGCTCACCCGCAACCGCATTTTCATCGAACGCTGCAAGGATGTGGGAGTGATTTCAAAGGAGGACGCCATTGCCTATGCGATTTCCGGGCCAAATTTGCGGGCATCGGGCATCGAGCACGATGTCCGCCGTAAAAATCCTTATCTCAACTACCAGGAATACGATTTTGAGATTCCCATCGGGTCGGTCGGAGATTCTTACGACCGCTACCTTGTCCGAATGGAAGAGATGCGGCAGAGTGTTCGCATTCTCGAACAAGTCGTTCGCACGATTCCTTCCGGGCTGATCAACTATGTCGATCCCAAGCAGACTCTTCCGCCAAAGGTCGAAGTGCTTACGAAGATGGAGGAATTGATCCACCACTTCATTCTGGTTACAGAGGGAGTGGATGCGCCGCCCGGCGAGATCTATTTCGGTGCCGAAAACCCAAAGGGAGAGCTGGGTTTTTACCTGTGCAGCAAAGGTGGGGGGGTGCCCTATCGGCTCAAAATTCGCGCTCCGAGCTTTGTCAATATCGGGATTCTTCCAAAGATTCTTCCGGGACACATGATTAGCGATGTCGTCACGATTCTCGGCTCGATAGACTTTGTCATGGGCGAGTGCGACCGTTGAAAACTTTTCCTGGGCGCCATTGCGGTTGCGTCTTGAAGGTCGGGAGGGTGCCTCTACTGCGCGCTGCGAATAGCCGCGAACGATTTCCCTAACCCGGCGGCCAAGTCATTTGCCGACCGCCAAGGAGGTGGACGTGAAGATGGGGAACGCTTTCGCCGGCGTGAGGACCGTTGTTGACGACGACCCGATAGCCGCTTCGGTCAATCCCTTCCTGTTTGGCAATGGACGCCGCGACGACTAACAGATGCCCTAGGAGCTCGGCGTGTGCGCTCGTCGCTTGCGCGAGCCGGGGAATAACCAGCCTCGGAATGATGAGAACGTGCACCGGCGCCTGTGGGTTCACGTCGCGAATCGCCACGCAGCGATCATCGGTGTAAATCACGTTGCCCGGAATCTCTCCGCTGATAATACGCTCGAAAAGGGTCATGAAAGCCGCATCTGCAATTCTCCGGCTCTGGAATTCAATCCGACTTCCACGCGCACGAAGTTAACCACTTCCTCAAGAAGCCCGGAGCAATCCCGACGCCAGTTTTTCGCGCACCGCAAAAGCTTGATACCAGGATGAGTATCACAGATCTCCAGGCGCTCCACTTTGGAGGCGAGCGCTTCCTTTAGGCGAGACCGCAGCAGATCGAAGAAAACCAACTCGTATCCGCAACCGGCGGCCCGGGCGATTTCCATCAACGAGATTCGAGCGGGCGGTGGCACCGCGGAAAAATGTCCGGCCACATCGGCGTAGCCGATCACCTGGAGGACCGATTGCACCGCATGCTCCAAGCGATTGATGGAGACAACGTTGTCCTCGAGGTCTTGCTCCAGATAGTTGGATACGCTTTCCGTAACGTGAGAAGCGAGCCACCATTTCTTGTAACCGGCTCGCTCGGCAGCGCGGGTCAGGGTCCCGGCGAGCCAACCCCGTTCGAAAGGAATGATCTGGCCGTCATCGAAACGCACCAGCGGCAGGTTGTTCGGCAGACTGATCATGCCTTGAACAATTCGGGTTGCGCCGGCGAGCGGACGGAGCGCTTCTCCTGATAGGTCTGAATTTCCTCGATGAAGTCGCCGATCTCCTGGAATTGCCGGTAAATGGACGCGTAGCGCACGTAGGCGATGGGATCAATGGCGTGCAGTTTTTCCATGACCTTGGCGCCGATGAAACGGGTCGGGATCTCACGCTTTTGCTCCGTCTCGAACTCGTGAAGCAATTCCTCGACGGCCCGCTCGATCTGGTCGATCCCGATCGGACGCTTCTCGCAAGCCTTGACAAGGCTTGTCTGAAGCTTGTGCCTTTCGAAGGGCTCATGCCGCCCATCACGTTTGATCGCGCGCAACTCGACACGTTCGATCACTTCGTAAGTGGTATACCGGGTCTCGCAACCTAGGCATTCCCGACGCCGACGGATGCTTTCCCCGTCTTTTGACAGGCGGGAATCGATGACCTTATCTTGAAGGGAACCGCACTTAGGGCAACGCATTGTGGTGCCTAAACTCTTTTTTGCGAATTCACCACAATATCTTGAGATGTCAATCGGTTTATGATCTTTTTCTGGAAAGCATTTCAATCAGAAGCCGTTCGAGGACGATCCTTTCGGGAAGTGGTCCGCCCAGGAGTTGCTGATTTGCGGCGGCGCAGGCGGCGAATCCTGCTTCCAACTCGGCCAGGGAATAGTGCGTTCCGTTGATTGCGGCGATTCCGAGGGGGTAAAAATTGATCGTGCCGTCTTTTTTTCGCGGCAGGTGAGAGATCGCTTCGGCCGAGAGGCGTTTCAAGGTGCTTCCAAAGAAGTGTGGTTGAGAGGGGGGAGGCAGTTTGTGCTTGACGAGGAGATCCTTCGCCAGAAGGAGGTTCCGCACGGCCGGGACGATCGCCCCCAGAAGAATGCCGATCCCCCGTTCCGCTTGGCGGAACAGCTGGTCAAGCGTGTCGAGAGCGAGGGATAAGTCGCGCCTGGCGATCGCCTCGCTAAGATCAAATATGCCACCCTCCCTGGTCTGCGGGACGAGGAGGCGCACGTCAGCGCCCGTAATCCGGCGGACGTTACCAAAGGCGGTTTCAAGTTTGTCGAGTTCGCTCTCGAGTTGGAGCGAGTCCAAGCCAACACGCGCGGCGAGAACTTCGATGGCTTCCGGTTCGAGTTGCAGGTCCCGTTCGCGAACATTCAAAGCAGTCCATTCGACGATATTTTCTTCGTCTCCGCGAAATCCCGGATTCGGCAGGTCATGAATCCTGGTTGTGGCGTGCTTCGAAAGAAACCGGAACACGGTTCGGCGTTTGTCGGCATGAGGAGCGCTGAGCAGGAATGTCACCCCTTCGGGAAGGCCGGATTCAAGGGCGCTGCAAAGAGCGTCCATTGCTTCTACAACGCTCTCCATGCCCGCGGCTGCGCTGTCAGCGAGAAAGGAGGCGTTCCTCAACCATACGAGCTTGCGGCCGCCGAAAAGCGGCAGGGTGAGCAAGCCTTGAATGGTCCGCAAAATGATCATCTCGGCTTCCTCGACCTTCACGTTACCGTCTATCGTCTCCAATCCAAAGACATCCGCGTCCGGCGCAAGCTTCTGCACCAGTGCGGCGGCGGTTTTCCGCACCGCGGCTTCGTCCGTTCCGCTCACGAAATATACTTGAGAAGCGGAATTTTTGGCGGCGCTCTTCACGCGGCGGGCGACTTTCTACGAGACCTTTTCGCGACGGGGTATTTGTATTTGCTGGAAGCCTTTTTGGGTTCAATGCGCGCGATGCCGGTGCCGCTCTTCAGTTCGGCAAGCTGGTCGCGCAGGAGGGCGGCCCTTTCATATTCCAGGCCCGCGGCCGCAGCCGCCATGTCTCGCTCGAGCTCGCGGATCAACTCACCAAGGTCAAAATCCGCGGGAGCTTCCCTGACAATGCCTTGTTCGACTTCGCGGCCATGGAGGATCACGTGGAGGCTTTCCTGCACGGCGCGTTTGACGCTCGTCGGGGTAATGCCATTTTCTTCATTATAGGCAAGCTGGCGGGCCCGGCGATATTCGCTGACATCAAGAAGCCTTTGCATGCTGTTGGTCATGTGATCCGCAAAGAGGACGACCTCGCCGTGAATGTGGCGCGCGGCCCGGCCGGCGGTTTGAATGAGCGAGGTCTGGGAACGCAGGTAACCCTCCTTGTCCGCATCGAGAATGCATACCAGGCTCACTTCGGGCAGGTCGAGGCCCTCGCGCAGCAGATTGATGCCGACGAGAACATCGCATTCGCCGGCGCGCAAGCCACGCAGGATTTCGACCCGTTCAATCGTATCGATATCGCTGTGCAAGTAGCGAACCTTGAGGCCGATATCCCGCAAGTAGTCGGCAAGATCTTCGGCGGTTCGCTTTGTCAAAGTGGTCACCAGCACGCGCTCGCCCTTGGCAATGCGTTGCTGGCACAACTCAATCGTCTCATCGATTTGGTTCTTGAGAGCTTTGACCGTGATCTTTGGGTCGAGTAGTCCGGTCGGGCGAATGACCTGTTCCACCACCAACCGTGATCCGGTCGTGAAGGGGTCGAACTCCCCCTTTGGGTTTCGGCCTTCGGGCGATCCGGCGAGAATGGCGGGTATCGACTGTTCGCGAAACTGCTGGTCTGGATTGGCGATGAAACTAGCGTTGCCCACCACGCTGTTGCGCAACTCGAAATCGCCCGGGGTCGCGCTTACGTAGACGATTTGCCCGGTCATGGCCATGAATTCCTCAAAACTCAATGGCCTGTTGTCGAGGGCACTGGGAAGGCGGAAGCCGTAATTTACAAGCACCGTCTTGCGCGAGCGGTCCCCGGCGAACATCCCGCCAATCTGTGGGACTGTCGCGTGAGACTCATCGATGATTACCAGAAAATCTTCCGGCATGAAATCGATGAGGGTGTAAGGCCGCGAGCCCGGCGGACGTCCGCTCAAGTGACGAGAATAGTTTTCGATGCCATTGCAGAAACCCATTTCCTCCATCATCTCGAGGTCAAACTCCGAGCGCTGCCTCACGCGTTGGGCTTCGATCAGCTTGTTTTCGCGCTCCAGTTCCTTGACGCGCTCATCGAGTTCCTCCCGGATCGAGCGCACCGCGCTTTTCAGCTTCTCGTGCGGGGTCACAAACTGCTTGGCAGGATAGATGGTCAGCGTGGAAAGCGTGGAGCTCACGCGCCCGGTGAGCGGATCGAATTGGCTGATTCGCTCGATTTCATCGCCAAAAAATTCCACCCGGATGGCTTGGTCATCGACCTGCGCCTGGTGCACTTCCACCACGTCACCGCGCACCCGGAATTTGCCGCGGCCGAAGGCGATGTCGTTGCGCTCGTACAACATGTCGACGAGCTTCGCGAGAAAAGCTTCGCGCGTCATCATCTGGCCTCGCTTGATCGTTACGAGCATTTGCAGGAAATCTTCCGGAGAGGCCAGGCCGTAGATGCAGGAGACACTGGCGACCACGATCGTGTCGCGACGGGAGAGGAGTGAACTGACGGCCGAAAGACGAAGGCGCTCGATTTCCTCGTTGATGGACGAATCCTTTTCGATGTAGGTATCAGTGCGCGGGATATATGCCTCCGGCTGGTAATAGTCGAAATAGCTTACAAAATATTCGACGGCGTTTCTGGGAAAAAACTGCTTGAATTCGCTGTAGAGTTGCGCGGCAAGCGTCTTGTTGTGGGACATCACCAGCGTTGGGCGGTCGAGGGCTCGGATCACGTTGGCGACGGTAAAGGTCTTTCCCGACCCGGTCACCCCGAGCAGGGTCTGATGGCGGTTTCCCGCCAGAAGAGAGCGCGTCAATTTGTCGATCGCTTCGCCTTGATCGCCACGCGGCTCGTAATTCGACTCCAACTCGAATGGCATAACCTGCCAAGTTATCGGAGTCCACGCGTCCGCGCAAGCCGGGCCCAGAGTACCCGGGAGCGGCGGACCCCGCAAGGGAAATGCGCCTCAGCGAACGATTGCAATCTCTTGTTGCCGTGCGACGATGAGTGAAATACTGCACCCACCATCGGCCATGAATTCGCGTTTGATTCCGGAAGAGCTGCAACCAATTTTGCGGAAAGTCGAGCAGGGGATTCGCGTGAGCAGCGAGGACGCAATGGCTCTTTACGAAAGCGCCGATATTAACGGCATCGGAGGGATCGCCAACATTTTGCGGCAGCGGAAGAACGGGAATGTGGCGACCTATATCCACAACCGTTACATCAACTATTCCAACGTCTGCCTCCTTTCGTGCCAGTTCTGCGCTTTCGGAGCGAAGAAACGCGAGGCGCACGCCTTCGAGTTTGCGATCCCGCAAATCGTCGAGGCCGTCGCAGACGCATTGTCCCACGGGGTCACCGAAATTCACATGGTCGGCGGTCTTCATCCGACATTGAAAAAGGAATGGTATTTGGAACTTCTGAGCAACCTGCGCGTGCTGGATGAGAAGCTGATCATCAAGGCGTTCACGGCCATCGAGGTCCGGCATCTCGCAGAGCGGGTTTTCCGCCAACCAATTCGTCAGACGCTTGAGCTTTTGAGGGAGCACGGTCTCGGCGCGATCACCGGGGGAGGCGCGGAAATCTTTGATCCGGAAATTCGCGACAAAATTTGCCGGGGTAAGGAAAGCGCGGAGGAGTGGGCGGAGGTGCACCGGATCTGGCATCAAATGGGGCAGCACAGCACCTGCACGATGCTCTATGGGCATATCGAGACGGCTCGCCATCGCATCGATCACCTGCGGCGCTTGCGAGAACTGCAAGATGAGACTGGCGGCTTTACCGGATTTATTCCCTTTGCGTTCGAGCCCGAAGGAGCGCGACCAACGCTGCGAGGGCTTCCTCACGCCACTGCCTTTGAAGAGCTTCGAAACCTAGCCGTAAGCCGGATCTTCCTCGATAACATACCGCACATCACTGCCTATTGGATCAGCCTCGGGTTGCCGCTCGCGCAGCTTTCGCTAAGCTACGGGGTTGATGACCTTCACGGAACGATCATCGAGGAAAAAATCTTTCACATGGCTGGCGCGCGGACGCCCCAGCAGCAAACCGTCGAGGCGCTCGAAAAGGCGATTCGCGAGGCCGGACGGATTCCCATGCAGAGAAACAGCTTCTACCAGCGAATCTCCGACAGAATGCCGGGCGCGCCGCATCTTGCGGCGGCGTGAATGCGTTCGATTCCGCGCTGGCCGGCTTGCGAATTGGCCCAGTCCCATATCTCAACGCAAAGCCGCTCATTTGGGGTCTCCGCGCGAGCCTTCTCGAGACCGACGTTCCCGCAAATCTGTCTCGCAAGTTCTTTTCCGGCCAGCTCGACGTCGCGCTGCTGCCCGTCTTCGAGGTTTTGCGCGCCGGCGAGGCGCGAGTTGTTGACGACGTGGCGATTGCCTGCCGCGGCGAAGTTTACAGCGTGATCGTCGCCAGCAAGTCCGATTTTGCGGACGCGCGGACAATCTATCTCGACCCCGCTTCGCGCACCTCGGCTGCGCTCCTGCGCGTTTTGATCGCTGAATACTACCCGGCTGGTCCCTCGATCGCCGAAGGCCAAGCCATCCCGGGAGGAGCCGCGCGACTGCTGATTGGAGATGCCGCGATAGAATTCCGCAGAACACATGGCGGCTCCTGGCGATATCACGATCTTGGAGCGCTCTGGCAAAAGCATACGGGACTGCCGTTTGTCTTCGCGGTATGGGCGGTTTCGGACCGCGTCACCCTCTCGACATGCAACGCTCTCCGTCACATCAAGACAGGAGGCTTGGCAGCTCGAAGGGAAATTGCATCCAAGGAACGGGATCCCGTTTTTGCTCTCAACTATCTTACAAAATTCATTCATTACGGCATGGGCAACGATGAAAAAATGAGCATCCGCCGATTTGAAAAGCTCGCTGCTGAGCACCGTTTGCTCTCCAAAAAAAAGCTTGCGACGCTCGACTTCTGCTGAGCGCTCTTTCCCAGTGCCGGACGCCCGAGGCTGCCTCACGGCGAGCTGTGAGGATTTTGCGCAGCGAATTTCGACAGCTGAGATTTTTCGAAACGATCGGGATTCCAAGCCCTATCGGAAAGGACCGACTTCCGCGAGGAAGGCACCAAATATGCGAGCGCCGTTGTCGTTCCCCAAGAGCAGTGAGCGCAGACTTCCTGAAGATCGTAAAACTCGTCCTCGAACGCGCTCAGTCGTTTCCATTCTTCCGCGGCGAGGTCTTGATAGAGCAGCCCGGGCACATCTTCCTGGCCGTCTCTTACGAGCCCGGGAAACTGCTCTCCGAGGATCACTAGACGCCGGTATCCCTTGACAACGGCCGGTTGTCCCCGCGGGACTCGTCCTATCACGGAGTTGATAATGGCCGGAAACATAAGGGTTCCATAGGCGAAAAGCGCTTTGCTGGCGGAGGGTTCGCCAGTCATCAGATCAGTTCCACGGCAACCGAATCCGCGAGCCGTTTGCCTTTGCGCGTCAAACACCAGCGATCCGCCCTCCGGCGAAGGAGGCCGATCTCCGCGAGTCCCTCTGCCTTGGACGGCGGAAGGAGATCTGCAGCAACGCCCCGATTTGTGCGCAGGGAGAAAGCGATTCGTTCGACGCGGAGCGCGCGCTCGTCAAGGACCTCGCGAAAATCGCTCGGCGAGGCGCCATCATTCTCGACGGCTGAAATATAGGCCGCGGTGTCGCTGATGTTCCTCCATCTGCAAAAGCCCACGGTCGAGAAGGCGCTCGGGCCCAACCCGAGGAAATCGCCGCCCAGCCAATAGGCAAGGTTGTGCCGGCATTCACGGCCGCGCCTGGCGTAGTTGGAAATTTCGTACTGGAAGAATCCGGAACCCCGGAGCACGTCCATGGTCATCTCAAAAAGATCCGTTTCCAGGAATTCATCCCGCCGATATTGGCCGCGGCTCAGGCGCAGAAAATATTCGGTATCCTCTTCATAGGTCAGGCAGTAGGCCGAAATGTGATGGGGGCCCAGCGCAACGGTTGCCTCGAGACTCGTTTCCCACTGTTGCAGGGTCTGACCGGGAACTCCAAATATCAAATCAAGGTTAATGTTCTCGAATCCCGCCCGGCGAAGGATTTCAAAACTGTCGTGGGCTTGGCGATTCGAATGAACCCGTCCAAGCGTCCTCAGCATCTCAGGATCCCAGCTTTGCACTCCCATGCTGGCGCGATTGACACCCAAAGCCAGGAGAGAGGAAGCCTTTTCGGACGAAACGGTCGCCGGGTTCATTTCCACGGTGAACTCGCGCAGGTTGGACAGGTCGATCCTTGCACGCAGCCCGGAAACAAGATGCTCCAAATGCCTTGTCGAAAGAGCCGTTGGCGTACCGCCGCCAAAAAAAATGGTTTCAGGCCTTAGCCGGCGCGAATGGCGCTCGGCTTCGGTGAGAACCGCGTTGAGGAACGCATCCGATCTATGGTGGTTACGCACTTCCTTGTAGAAGCTGCAATAGGGGCAAACCTTGGGGCAGAAGGGAATGTGAACGTAAAGGTGCCTGATCATTCGGCTGGCGTTTTGGGTCGGATTGACAAGATTCACAGAAGATGAAGCTTCTTTTCGTTCTTTGGATGCTGGCCGCCGCTTCGCCGGCGCTTGCGCAGGGCAGGGCGAAAGTTTATTACGCGATGGAAAAGAATGCAATCGGGCCTGCCCGGACAATTCAGGCGCGGGTGGTTCGCCGGATGGTCGATAGTCTGGTGTGCAACGTGACAGGTGCTTCATCGGTGGCCAAGGCCTGGAGGTCCCTGGTTTCACCGAACGACCGGGTCGGCATCAAGGTTTCCGCGGCGGGACGCTCCGTCAGCGGGACCAATCCGGAAATGGTGGATGCCATTGTTGAGGGATTGACCGAAGCGGGCATCCCTCCGGGAAATATCATCGTTTGGGACAAAAGCCTGGAGGATCTGCTGGCCGCGGGTTACGTGAAAGGAGGTACTCGTTACGTTCTCGAAGGAATCGATCCCAAGAGCGGCTACGATCAGCAATCTCAAGTCAGCGCCCCGTTGCTTGGCAAGCTAATTTGGGGCGATAGCAAGTTCGGCGATCTTCGTGGCAGTCGCTTGGTGGATCTCCTGGCTAGCGGCGAACAGCTTAGCAGCCAAAGTTATTTTGCAAAAGTGCTCACCATGAAGGTCACCAAGGTCATCAATGTTCCTTCGCTCACCGACAGCTACCTCACCGGGATCAACGGAGGCATCGTAAATATGACGCTTTTGAACATCGACAACTGGCGGCGCTTTGCGAAGTCCGCGTCGTCCGGCGATTCTTACATATCCGAGATCTACGCCGATCCCAAAATCCGCGACAAGGTCGTGTTGACGTTTCTCGACGGATTGATTCTTCAGTATGCGGGGGGGCCTTTCCCGGACCCGAATTTTTGCCTGGAGAACTGCGTGATCTTCGCCAGCACAGATGTCGTGGCGATCGATGCGACCGCCGCGCGCTTGATTGAAGAGGTCCGCAGGGCGAATAAGATGCCCTCGATCAAACTGATGACCACCTATCTTCAAGCGGCCTCGCAACTCGGACTCGGAGAGTCGGCGGAATGGCGAATCGAGATGCTGAGGGTCGGTCTTGAGGGGCTTCAATAATCCGTCGAGAAACCTGCCTTCCCGGCGAATTCAACTTCAGCGCATTGTGGCATCGGATCTTCCCTCCTTAGATTGGGCCCTTCTCAAAGGCGTCTCCAGATCCTTCTATCTCACTCTTCGGGCTTTGCCGGCACCGGTTCGAGAGTCCATTGCCCTCGCGTATCTGCTGGCGCGCTTGTCGGATACGATCGCCGACGGAGCCAATTCCGATTCCGAAAGAAGGCTCCTGGCCCGAAGCCAACAAGTCAAAGGATGGCTTGCGGCGAGCCCGGATCGGGGCGACATCGAGAACGTTTGGCGGACGATCCAAAACGGGCAGAATTTCGACCGGACCCGCTTTTCCGATCCGAACGCGCCTCCCTTAAGCAAGGAAGAACTTGACCTCTACACCTATCTGGTCGCGGGTTGTGTGGGTGAATTCTGGACGGCCCTTTGCGCCCAACGAATGCCCGGTTTCGCGTCACGGCCGCCAGACAAGATGACGGCGTTAGGCATCCGCTTTGGGAAGGGCCTGCAACTTGTCAATATCCTCCGGGACCGTGCGGTGGATTCCGCTAGCGGGCGAACCTACGTGCCGGCAGAGCGGACAGGAGAAGTCTTGCTCGACGCTCGCCGGCACTTGCAGGCTGCACGCCAATACGTCGACGCGTTGAAGGACTTCCGCTTGCGAGTCGCCTGCGCGCTTCCCGTGCACCTCGCCGAAGAAACCCTCGATCTTATCGAACGAAATCCGTCGGGTTCCCGGATAAAGGTCCCGCGTTCCAGGGTATGGTGCCTGTTGCTTAGGGCCACGATCCAGGCGGCGCCTCTCCTTAGTCCCTGGACCCGTCCTGGCTGATATTAGAGATCCGCGTCGGTCACGGCACCGAGGGAGGCCGTGGTCACGTGGGCTGCATATTTTGCCAGGACTCCGCGGCGGTAGCGAGGTTTCGGACGGGACCAATGCTTGAGGCGCTCAGCGATTTCGTCGCCAGGAACGTCGAGATCGATCCGGCGTTTCTCGGCATCAATGGTGATCGCGTCTCCGTTTCGCACAATCGCCAGCGGACCTCCGTCAAACGCTTCGGGAGTTATGTGTCCGACGACAAAGCCATGAGTGCCCCCGGAAAATCGGCCGTCAGTAATGAGGGCCACCTCATGGCCCAGCCCTCTCCCCATCACCGCGCTGGTTGGCGAAAGCATTTCGCGCATACCAGGTCCTCCGCGCGGCCCCTCGTAACGAATCACGATGACATCTCCCTTTTTGATCTGGCCCCTGAGAATGGCGCGCATCGCCGCTTCCTCGCTTTCAAAAACGCGGGCCACGCCGCTGAAGTGGCGGCCTTCTTTTCCGCTGATCTTGGCCACCGAGCCTTCCGGCGCGAGATTCCCGCGCAAGATGACCAGATGGCTTTCCTTTTTGAGAGGCTTGGCAACCGGCGCGATGATTTGCTGGTTCTTTGGATAGGGCTTGAATGGCGCCAAATTCTGTTTCAAGCTCTTTCCGGTGACCGTGAGACAGTCTCCGTGCAGCAGGCCGGCACCCAGCAGTTCCTTCATCATCGGAACAATTCCTCCAATATCTACCAGTTCGCTCATCACATAGCGTCCGCTTGGTTTGAGGTCCGCGAGGACCGGCACGCGTTTCCCGATGCGGGTGAAATCATCGAGCGTAAGTTTCACCTTCGCGGCGTGCGAGATGGCCAATAGGTGAAGGACGGCATTGGTTGAGCCGCCCAACGCGATCACAACGGAGATCGCGTTTTCGAATGCTTCCCGGCAAAAAATATCCGAAGGCCTGATGCCGCGCTGCAGCATCCGGATCACCGCGGCGCCGGCGTCCCGGCAATCCTTCACCTTGTGCTGCGAGATTGCCGCCTGCGCCGAGCTGTTCGGTAAACTCAGCCCGAGCGCCTCGATCGCCGAGGCCATTGTGTTCGCCGTGTACATTCCCCCGCATGATCCGGGACCTGGAATGGCGCAGGCTTCCACGTCGCGCATTTCCCGCTTTTCGATTCGCCCCGCGGCCCGGGCGCCAACCGCTTCGAAAACAGACACGATGTCGAGATTTCGGCCGTTGAGACAGCCGGGAAGGATCGTGCCGCCATAGACGAAGACCGCTGGACGGTCGAGACGGGCGATCGCGATGCAGCATCCCGGCATGTTCTTGTCGCAGCCCCCAATCGCCACGAAACCGTCGAAACCCTGGCAACCCACCACCGTTTCAATCGAGTCGGCGATGACCTCTCGTGAGACCAAAGAGTATTTCATGCCCTCGGTCCCCATCGAGATGCCGTCGGAAATTGTTATCGTATTGAAGATCGTCGCTTTGCCGCCGGAAACATCGATCCCGAGAGCCGCTTCCCGGGCCAGTTGATCGATATGCATGTTGCATGGCGTGACCATGCTCCAGGTGGAAGCCACACCGACCTGCGGCTTGGAAAAATCGGCTTCCTTGAAGCCGATCGGATACAGCATCGCGCGACTTGGGGCGCGACTCTCACCGTCCAGAACGATCGAGGAAAATCGCCGCGGGACAGATTTCGCGGAACGTTTGACACTCATTGGCTGAACCAGATTAAAGAGGCCGGTCCCCGCGAGCAAAGGAAAACCGGATTACGGCGTCGCTTTCGACTCGATGACCCGTATGGTATCCCTGACCTCCTCGGCCTGCTCGTTTTCGAGTTGGTGGCTATCCAATGCGCGGCGATAGCTCTTGAGGGCCGCATCTGCAAGACTCTGCCGGGCGTAGGCCTGCCCGAGATAGATCTGGTAGTTGGCGCTAGGAATGCCGGTCTGCTCGGCAATGGAGACCAGCCTTTCCAGAGATTCGGCCTCTTTCGCGTGGTCTTTTAGAGAGCCGCAAATTCTGGCGGAGAGAAAAAGAGCATAGGGATCATTGGGAGTTTGCCCGAGCACGTCATCGACCAGCTCTTCCGCGCCGGTCGCATCGCCGGTTTCTAGAAGCGCTAGCGCTTGAACGAGTTTCGCGTGAGTCGACCCGCGATCCTTTTCGAGGGCTTTCCTGCTGTAGGAGATGGCGTCCTGCCATCGCTTGTGGGTGGCGGCGAACGTGGCCGCATGCGAAAGGACGACAAGATTGCGCGGAGCCAGCTTAAGAGCACGCTCGATGCACTCCCGGGCGTCGGCCGTTCGGCGAATCGCATCGTAGTATCCGGAAATTTGCGCCAGGTAGATCGCGGTCTCCTTGTCCGCGCCGTGGCGGAACCCATCTTGAAGCGAGCGGTCTGGGAGGCCCGGGCCGTGAGCGAATAAAAAACCGTGATTCGTCACCTTGACGAGGTGCCAATCCGGCGAGGCCATGAGATGATTCATGAGCGGTCGATACTCTCCAGTCGGCCCCGACAATAGAACGGTGTTCCATTTGGCGCGGCGAAATTCCTCGCGCCATTGCGAGGGGTTTGCGGAGAGCCGGGCCGAGTCTTTAACCGAAAGCTCCTCGACACCTTCCGGAAAAAGAAGCAACAGATCGGCGAGAGCGGAGGGGTTCGCGAACGCCTTGACGTCATCAATTCGGCGGACCTGATCCACCAGTTCTACCGGAAGAATAAGCCCCAGGTCGGAAGTATTGTCATCCCCCCGGGAGATTCCCTCAAGAAGGGGCGGCACGGAGGTCGCCACCACGAGAACGATCGCTGAACCGAAGAGGATCCTTTGCGCCCTCAAATCGTTCAGAAGACGAATTAGTCCGAGCACGATGGCGAACACCAGAAGTGAAACTGCCATCCAAAATGCAAAAGCCGTCACCCACTGCGTGGTCGCGAGAAGCGGCGCTCCTCCCGAACGCCAAACGCCCGCCGCAAATTGATCGAACGCTGAGGCGGTCCCAAATCCGTCCATGCCCCGCGAGGCGGCGATTCCGCGCTCGGCGGAAGCGATGCTCGATGGTTCGGGCGCGGCTCGAAAGAAGGCGGCCGCGTGAAAGAAACCAGAGATTCCAGAGGCGGCGAGCGCCACGATCGCGTATCGTGCAAACGACGACCTCACCATTTCTCTAAAATTCACCGAGCGTTAGTCCCTCTCTGGATTCGAACCATGAAGCTAACATGTATTCTCCTTTCCGCGATCAGCCTATCCATATTCCGGGCAGCAGCCGAACCCCTCGCCGTCGGCTCGAAAGCGCCCGAGGTGACCGCGATCAACCAGGATGGAGCATCTGTTGATTTCGCAACCGTCTACGCCAAAGGGACGACGCTTGTCTATTTTTACCCTAAAGCCGGAAGTCCGGGTTGCACCGCCCAGGCATGTTCGCTGCGGGACTCTTTCGCGGACCTGAGCCAGGAAGAAGGCCTCCAAATCCTCGGGGTGAGCGAGGACGGTCCCGAGTCCCAGAAGAAATTTCGGGAGCAAAATCAGATTCCGTTTCCGTTGATTGCGGATACCGATGGCAAGGTGGCAGCAGCGTTTGGAGTGCCAATGACCGACGGCCGTGCCAAGCGGCAATCATTCATCATTAAGGACGGGAAGGTCGTCTGGAATTCCCTGCAAGCGAAGACGGCAGAACACGCTCAAGAAGTTAAAAGCGCGCTCAATTCCATCAAATAAAGCGTCCCAAGCTCACCGGGCTGCAAAGCAGCGTCGGCGGCATTTTCGCGATTGGATGACCAATTCCGGCGCGGATATTTGCATCATAAAGTATTCGCAATCCATTAGCGCTAAATCTGTAGCGTATTGTTTTTACGTTCACAATATCTCAAAGATTCTCGAGGGATTCCGAGGGCGAAGTCCCCTGCGGTTCAGTGGATCAGGCCCCAACGCCGGCTGAAAGGCCAATAAACCAAGAGGCCTTTTCCGGTGACGTTCAGGTCAGGCACAGCGCCGAAGTCGCGGCTGTCTTTGGAAAAATAGCTATTGTCTCCGAGCGCGAAGTAGCCGTGCTCTGGCACCGTGTAAGTCTCCGCAGGAGTCGAGAGATAAGGAAATTGATACATGTTCGAATAACCCCGATAGCCGTTGAGTCCGCTCATGACGCGTTGAAAGACCCATTCCGAGGCGATCTTTCCGTTGACGAATAAATACGGCGCGTCGATACGCAGCACATCTGCAGGGAGGCCGGCCAAGCGTTTGATATAGTGCTGCGACTCAACGCCGGGCGGAAGGCCGATTTCGATACGCCGAATTCCGGTGGTCTTAAAAACAAAAACATCGCCCCGCCGAGGGCTCGTAAAGTGAAACGACATCTTGTCAACGAAGACTTGGTCACCGGTCTCGATGAACCCGCGCGCGATTTTCTCGCCCTTATGATAGATCCGCCGAGGCTGTACTCCGAAGTCGCGAAAAAGCGTGTCGCGCGGGGCAAACACTGTATAGCGCGACTTTTCTGCCACGATGGTGGTGAACGTGAAGAAATTCAGATAGGTGGCTTCACGCAGATCCAGGATTGTCTCATCCTCCGAGGCGGTTACGTCGATGTAGTTGCGCCCAAGCCAGACGAGTTGAAATATACGGGCGAGAAGGTTCGGAGGCGCCGTCTCAGTCGAGGTGCCGACAATACCAAACAGCGTAGGCTGCATCGATCCCGTGGGAATCTTAAAGGGTTGCAGAAAATAGGCTCGAACCCCTGCGGCAATAACGATCGCCACCAGGAAGACCTCGACGTTCTCTCGCCATCCGGCGTCCCGAGCGGGAGGCGCGATCTTTCCCACGGCCCTATCGATTTCGTCACGAACCGAGTCAATCTGATCCCGCTTGCGGCTTCGTAGAGCCTTTTGAAGTTTGGCGAGCAGTTCGTCCAGAATCGCCAAATCCTTTGAAGATAGGATATCCTTTTTGTAGTGGATCAGCCGCTTGAGAGCGTGCCGGTAATGCTTGCCCTCCTTAATGTGCCTCGGCGTAAAAAACATCAATCTAGCAACCTGCCGAATCCCCGGCGTCCGAAGTAAAGAACGCGCGGCTGGCAACGCAAGGTCCGCTCTCCCGGCAACCCTCGACGGGACACGAAATAGGGGGTTCTTTCAATTCGTCTTTAAAACCTGGATGAAGGCCTCTTGGGGAATATTGACCGAACCTATCGCCTTCATGCGTTTTTTGCCCTCTTTCTGCTTTTCCAATAGTTTTCTTTTTCTAGTAATATCTCCTCCGTAGCATTTTGCGGTAACGTTCTTACGTAGCGCATTGACGTTTTCTCTGGCGATGATTTTTCCCCCGATGGCGGCTTGGATCGCGACCTGGTAAAGTTGCGGAGGAATGACCTCTTTCAGCTTGGCCGCCAGCGAGCGGCCACGGCTGTCGGCCTTGTCGCGGTGCACGATTGATGAGAAGGCGTCCACCGGTTCGCCGTTGACGAGCATTTCCAGTTTGACCAGGTCGGCCTCCCGGTAGCCCGACGGTTCGTAATCCATCGAACCGTAGCCGCGCGTGAGTGTTTTGATCTTGTCGTGGAAGTCCACGAGGATCTCGTTGAGGGGGAGGGAGGCGGTTATCATGACGCGGCGCGCATCGAGAGATTCTGTGTGCTCGACGTTTCCGCGCTTGTCCAGCACGAGTTGCATCATGTCGCCGATGTTGCCGTTTGGAACCATGAGGAAACATTTGACCATCGGTTCGCGAATCTCGGCAACGACGCTCATGTCCGGAAGACTGGCGGGATTGTCCACCTCAATGTGCTCGCCGTTGGTTTTGATGACTTCGTAGACGACGCTTGGATAAGTGGCGATAATATCCATGCTGTATTCCCGCCGGAGCCGTTCCTGGATGATTTCCATGTGCAGGAGACCCAAAAAGCCGCACCGAAAGCCAAAGCCAAGAGCGACAGAACTCTCCGGCTGAAAGACGAACGCCGAATCGTTCAGTTGGAGCTTGGACATAGCCGCTTTGAGATGTTCGAAATCAGCCGTATTGATCGGATAGATTCCGCTGAAAACCATGGGATGCACTTCCTGAAAACCTGGGAGAGGTTCCTGCGCGGGCTTCCTGGAATCGGTCAAAGTCTCGCCGATCCGGATATCGGCCGTGCTCTTGATATTCGCGATAAAGTAGCCGACATCGCCGGCGTGGAGGCGAGGCTGCGGGAGCATTTTCGGGATGAAGACGCCGACTTCCTTGATCTCGTAATTCTGATTCGTGGACATGAATTTGACACCCATGCCCGGCACGATGGTGCCTGTCGCAACGCGAACATAGGCCACCACGCCGCGGTACCCGTCGAAAACGGAATCAAAAACCAGACCGCGCAATGTTTCGTCGTGGGCGCGGGGTGCGGGGATGCGATGAACTACGGCCTCCAGGATTTCGGAAATGCCGAGACCCATTTTCGCGCTTGCAACGATGGCTTCATCGGCAGGGATTGCCAGGATCTCCTCGAGTTGCCTCTTGGCCGTTGGGATATCTGCGTTTGGCAAGTCGATCTTGTTGATGACCGGGACGATTGTCAGACCCTGCTTGAGCGCCAGATGAACATTCGCCACGGTTTGGGCCTCGACGCCCTGCGCGGCATCCACGACGAGGAGCGCGCCTTCACAGGCGGCAAGGCTCCGGGAGACCTCATACGAGAAATCGACATGCCCTGGCGTATCGAGCAGGTTCAGCCGGTAGTCATGGCCGTCGCTGGCCTTGTATTTCATGGTCACGGGGTGGGCCTTGATGGTGATCCCCCGTTCACGCTCGAGGTCCATCGAATCGAGCAGCTGGTCCTGCTTATCGCGCTCAGCAATCGTTCCGGTGCTTTCGAGCAAACGGTCCGACAGAGTGGTCTTACCGTGGTCGATGTGCGCGATGATGCAAAAATTGCGCGTGCGTTCGATGGACATCGGGAAAGGTGGGGGAATATCCTAGACCGGCATGGCCGGGTCAACATTGCAAACTGAGGGACAGAAACAATTTCGCCTCAATCGGCAGGTGCTGATTGTGCTTGGCGCAATGATGATCGCCTTGGCGTTGCCGTTGGGCGGGGTGATTTTGACCTTGCAAAGCATCGCCGGAAGGCGGGCTCAGGAGCCCGTGCAAAATGCTTCGGAAGGTCTGCAAACCATGCTGGAAGGGATCGCCGACCACAGGCTGGCTCCGCCACAGCTTTCAGGCAGCGCGATCCGGATCGAAGTCGCTGCAGAGGAGCTCAGACCGCAGAAAGAACGGATCGAAAGGTTGTCTAAGTCCTACGGGGGAATCGCCGTGCCCACATCGGAAAGCGAGTCGGAGATCCGGCTGCTGATCCGAATTCCCGATGAACACCTTCAGGAATTTCTCAGGGCTGTTCAAAACAAGGAGTCCAAGCAGCTGCTCGAATCTGGCGGGCTGTTGGAAGTGGTCTTAACCAGGACTGGCTTGGAATGATCGCGGTGGCATTTGCCCTGGAATTCGAGAGCGTCTGCTTTTGCGCGCGCCACGATCCGCGCCTGCGGGTTGGCGTATGGTTGTTGGGTGCGATGGGCGCGGCAGCCGCGTTGAGCGTCAAACGGATGCTGATCGATACGGTTCCGGACCTACTTATCTCCGCCGGATTTGCGGGCGGCCTGCAAGACGGACTCAGGGTAGGGGATCTCGTTCTCGGCCAAAACCAATCCGATCCGAAGGTGGTGGCGGCCCTTTCGTTGAGCGAGCGGTGGCACACCGGCTGTGTGGCCACAGCTGAAGAAATTCTGGAGCGGGCAGAGGACAAGAAATCCCTTGGAGAGAAAACCGGATGTCTGGCGGGCGACTTGGAAACGGCACGGATCGTCGAGGTTTGCGCCGAGTTCGGAGTGCCGGTGCTCAGCGTTCGGTGCATAAGCGACGCCGTGGAGGATGACCTGCCGGTTCCTGCCCAGATCCTCCTGGATGCTCGAACCGGTCGGCCGAACCCTCTTGCGCTTTTTCGCTATCTGATCCGGCATCCGGCTTCCGTAAGCGGCTTCAATAAGCTCTTGAAAAATGCGAGAATCGCTCAATCCGAGCTGGCCAGGGGGCTTGAAGAAATCCTGCCGCAGCTCGTCAGAATGGCCTGAAAAAGCCGGGGAGTGATCAAGGCTGGGGGCTCGCCGGGACATGGCTCAGCTCGCCTAGGCGCTCCCGTAACAGGGTATAAAGAAGAGTCCGCTGCTCCGCCCTGACTCTATTACGCCTCATGGCTTCAAATACCTTTTCGCAAGCTTTCCGTTTTTCGTCGTCCCACCCCGAAGAGCTGGCCTGGTGTTGTTCGAGCACGGCCTTGAGCTGACTCGCGTCCAGGGTGGCATCGTCGCGGCGGGCGTGAGATCGATTGACCAGATAGCAAAATACGCCGATTGCCCGATCCAGCAGGATCCAGGGAAAATTCGCGGCGCGGCACGGCCCGACCGAAATCGTGCTGCCGCCGAATTGCAGATGCTGGCCCGATCCCAGTGAAAATCCTCCCGGCAATTTGGCCTTCAACTCCGGGCGTCTCTTTCCCATCAGAAAAGAGCCGACGGCTCCGCTGGCCGCCCCGACGATCGTGGGCAGGCCGAGGGAGTGGCCTGCGGTCGCCAGATCGAAAAGAGCGCCGGCGGCTGCGCCGCCGATTGTCCCGGCAACCACCAGCTGGCCCTCATTTAACCCGAACAAGCGCCAGGTTTCCTCGCTAAACAATCCCGAATCGATAACCTGATCGAGAACGTGTCCGGGTTTTACCCGGTGATGCTCAAAAAGCTGAATCAATTCCTTGTGCGCACGCGCCTCACGCTGGCTCACGGCGTCCATGAACCGCCGCTTGAGCCTTTCCCCGATTTCTTTTCGCCGCGAAGAGAGTTCGGATCCCGCGGCCGTCTCACAATGATTGAGCGCGTCCTGCAAAAGTTCGACCATGATCTCCGCGCAATCGTCCAAACGTTTCTCCCATTCTTCGCGGAATATCGCGACCGCGCTCATGAGTTGAGGTTTCCAGCGCTGCTCGATGCCGGCGAGCGTCTCGAGCAACTCCACGCGGTTCGAGAAGCTTGCTTGATGAGCGTCGAACTCCCGCACGGCATTGAAATGCAAGCCGAGGCGGCGTCTCCATTCGGCCAGGTGGTCTTCAGCTTTAGTTCGATTGATAACCGCCAGGCGCGGCTGGCCCGTGAGCCGAAGAATTTCCATCTCGGCGACGTGAATTTCGAGGAGTGGTTCCGAGCCGTCCACCACGTAAATGATTCCCGCATCTTCCTCGACGATCGGCTTAAGCAGCCGCAATTCCGCCTCAAAGTCCGCTTCGTCCTGATGCCGCTTCAGGAAGCTTCGGAACACCTCCAGCGGCTCACTGGCGCGCCCTGCGGGTTCAAGTTCGCGCAAGGCCTCAATGGCGTTCTGGAAGCCGGGCGTGTCGTAAAACGCAAAGAGATCGCGCAGCCAGAACCGCTGGCAGGAGACGGTTTCTCCAGGCATCGAACTGATGCGCACCTGATCGTTTTCCGCGAGGGCCGAAACGACGGACGATTTTCCATGATTGACGGCCCCGACAATCGCGAACGTGGGAACGCTCTCGCTCACGAGCGCCATCTTTCCAGGCCCGCGCGGAGCTCGTGAATTGCCAGAAAATCACGCCAGATCTTTTCCTGGATTTCCAGAGCCGCCGGCGCGGTCCCTTTTTCCGCAAGCAGCACGAGAACCTCGATTTTGCCGCCCGCCGCTTTGAGGACCTTTTGCAAGACCAGCGCGATCGCCCGAATCGGCGCACGGCGCGAGCCGATGAGGACCGCGATGCCGTCGAGCGACGGGGCCTCCCGGGTGATTCTCGCCAGGGCGGTCTCGTTTCCACTGGGATCGTCGATTCGGAGCGGAAGGACCGGTTTCGCAAGTCGCCAACCGAACCCTTGGCTCAATCCCGTCTCCACCTCGCCTTCGGGAAGATCGAGTTCCTTGGCAACCAAGGCGAGACAGGTGCCGCCTCCCGCGTTGTGGTTCGGCACGGGCGGTGTGGCGGGAATTTCCAACCTGGTTGTCTCCGGATGCGCTCGGATAACCGGTCCGGTAAGCCTCCGGAAAAGCGCGTTGGAACTCGCCTGGTCAAACGAAAAGCGGCCGAGTGCGCGGCGCAGACCTACACCGCACCAGATAAGCAGGACAACCCGAACCAGGAGACCGTAAAAGAACGTCGCATAAAACAGAAACGGCCACCAGGACGTCGTCGCCGGGGAGGCGAGAGCGGTCATGCCCTCGCTATAGGAGAATCGACTGTGCAAAACCTCCTCGCTGGTCGGGTGGGCGTTAGGCAGAAACGACCAAGGCGCCGCTATCCAGGAGACCAGCTTGTAAACCGCTGCCGGGCTTGTCTGCAACGTCGACTGCCAGCCGAAAGCAACATCTCTCCCGAATGGGAGCAGGAGCGCCGCGAGCACGCCGATATTGAAAAAAACGCCAAAGACCTGCGTGATCATCAGCAACGGCCAGGCCAGCAATTGGAACATTTCGCTCCTGCGCCGAATCCCGGCGATCCGTGCCCGAATGTGTTCACGACGGTCCCCCGAGAGGCGATCCAGAGCCGCGCTCATGGACCAAAGCAATCCCGCAAGGAGGTTCCGCACGGGATGGAAATTATCGAATAGATCCGTCGTTCGCCTCAGGAGCCAGATTCCCAGCGCCGCGGCCAGGATCAACCACTGAATCCCGACAGTGCAGGCGAAAAACCACGCCACGTTGACCGGTTCATCGCCCTTGTAGGTCAGCAAAACCGCCGCGGCGACGCTCATCCCAAGCGCACCGCCGGCCAAGGCCGAAAAAAGGCTCAAGGTCTGCCATGCCGTCAGAAAGTAGTCGCCAAGGCTTTGCTGGACCTGCTTTCGCCGCGCTTCGAGCCAGGCCCGGAAAATCTCCTGGCGGCTTCCCAACTGCCGCGCTCCGTCGGCACCACGGGAGATCTGCGCGAAGATTTCGTGATCCCTGGCCCGCAACATTGGTTCATCAACGTCGGCGTCTTCGGCAAGAAACCACTCGAAGTCGATAATGTCGGCGATTTTCCAGGACACAACACGCTCCATACCATAGCGCCGCGTCCTTGGCGCCCAGCAAAAACGGACCCCACGGCATCTCGCGCCGCGGCTATTATACATGACATATATTATATGATGTTATAAATATTCCGTTTTGGTGGAACGGATTCGGGCTCGGTGAATAACTTCTTAAGAACTTTCCAACCGATGCTGCGGGAGGCCTCTTCTTGCAGAGATTGGCTTGCCACTTTCGGCGGCGCTGAAGATTGTGCCTGCGTGGAATGAATGCTCGAATTTCCCGACGTTTTGCAGATCTTGCCGCCGCGCAGTCGAAAGCTTTCGTTGCCTACGTGACGGCCGGCGATCCGTCGATCGGAGCTACTCTGGATATTGCCCATGCGTTGGAAGCCGCGGGCACTGACGTCTTGGAGTTGGGAATCCCGTTTTCCGACCCGCTGGCCGACGGTCCCACGATTCAAGCCGCGTCGGCGCGCGCGCTTTCGGCAGGAATGACCGTGCGGGGCTCTTTGGAAATTGTGCGTCGCGTCCGTGCAAGCTCAGAGCTTCCGTTGGTTCTGTTCACTTATCTCAATCCCATCTACGCCTACGGCCTTGAGAAGTTTCTCCGGAACGCGGTGGAGGCCGGCGCGGACGGCTTGCTCGTGTTGGATCTCCCCCCTGATGAGGCGGATCAGGAGCTTGTTTCTTCTGGCGGTTTGGATCCAATTCGGCTGATTGCGCCGACCACTCTTCCGAGCCGGATGGCCGCGATTGCTTCTACGGGACGAGGGTTCATCTACTACATTTCGCGCGAAGGTGTAACCGGCGAGCAAAGTGTGCTCTCGGAGACTATTGCCAGCCAGGTGGCCGGGCTCCGCGAGTGCACGACGCTGCCCATCGCGGTGGGATTTGGAATTTCGACTCCCGCTCAGGCCACGGCCGTGGCGCGGCATGCGGACGGAGTCGTGGTCGGGAGCGCAATCGTGCGGCAGATCGCCGAGAATGCCAAAGCCGCCGACTTGGCGCAGCGGGTCCACGATTTTGTTCGCCCTCTTGTGCGGGCCGCGAAGTCCGCCTAGTCTTGAGTATGCAACTCGCCTTTAGCAAGATGAATGGCGCCGGGAACGACTTCATCATGCTCGACAACCGAGACGGAAGGTTGGTGCTGGACTCCGCCCACGTGGCACGGCTCTGCGACCGACATCGCGGCATCGGCGCGGATGGTCTTCTCGTCGTTGAGTCCCCAGCTTACGGGGCGGATTTCCGGATGCGCTACTACAATGCCGACGGCAACGAGGCGGAGATGTGCGGAAACGGTGCGCGTTGCTTCGCGCGTTTCACCCGAAGGCTCGGCGCCGACATGACTGAGATAAGTTTCGAAACACCCGCCGGCACTATTCGGGCCTCCTTTCCCCAGAGCGAGGTTTGCGTGGCCATGAGCGATCCCCATTCGCACCGATCGCCAGCCAGTCTCGAGATCAATGGACGAACGGTGGAGGTACACTTTATAAACACCGGCGTCCCGCATGCAGTCGTCTTCACCGAGAATCTCGACAACGTGGATGTTGTAAAGGACGGGGCGGCGCTTCGCTATCATCCGGACTTCGCACCGAAAGGCACCAACGCAAATTTCGTCCAAGTCCTCGCCCCGGACTCGGTGGCCATCCGCACCTACGAGCGGGGCGTCGAGGGCGAGACGTTGGCGTGCGGAACGGGCGTATGCGCGGCCGCGTTGTTGCAGCATCTTCGCGCCGGCTCAGCGTCGCCCATAAGCGTCAGAGTTCACGGTGGAGATCTGCTGCGAGTTGGGTTCGAAAGATCCGGCGACAAACTTCACCATGTGACCCTCACGGGGCCGGCAGATTTTGTTTTCGAAGGAACAATTTCGCTGTAATTGTCTAAGCCCAATGTCATTTGCAGGTACACACACGGCCCTGGTTACACCCTTCCGCGACGGCGCCTTCGACCAACGAGCCTTTGCCGGCCTCATAGAAGCGCAGATCGCAGGGGGCGTGGAGGGAATTGTTCCCGTAGGCACCACAGGGGAGTCTCCCACCCTCACCCATGAGGAACACGCCAAGGTGATTCGATTCGCGGTTGAAACGGCCAAGGGCCGTTGCAAGGTCATCGCCGGCGCGGGCTCGAATTCCACGAGCGAGGCTCTTTCTCTCAGTTTGCAAGCCGAGAAGCTCGGAGCCGACGCCGCGCTCCTGGTGGCCCCCTACTACAACAAGCCGTCGCAGGAGGGCCTCTACCGCCATTACCGCGCTATCGCCGAGGCGGTCAGCATCCCGATCGTTTTGTATAGCATTCCCGGCCGCTGCGGGATCGAGATCGGCGTCGAGACGGTGGCGCGGCTCGCAAACGATCTTCCGAACATCGTGGGAATCAAAGAGTCCGGTGGGAGCGTGGAGCGGGTCAGCCAACTCCGGCACGCCCTGCCCGAGCGGTTTGAAATATTGTCAGGGGACGATTCGCTCACTTTGCCCTTCCTGTCCGCGGGCGCCGTCGGAGTCATTAGCGTGGCATCAAATCTGGTCCCGCGTGGAGTGTCGGACTTCGTGCGCGCCTGGCTGGCCGGCCGGGTCGACGACGCTCAGGCCGCGCACCGGCGGTTCTACCGCTTGTTCCGGGATTTGTTCATAGAGCCAAACCCGGTGCCCATCAAATACGCCCTCTCCCTCACAGGAGTCATGACCTCCGAGGTCCGGCTTCCGCTCTGTGAAATGACCGACGGCAGCAAGGACAAATTGCGCTCGACTCTCTCCGCTCTGAACCTCGTTTAAAGCGACCATGCACGGCAGAACGCTGCCAATAATTCAAAGCAACGTTTCCCAATGACCCGACTCAGACTTCTCATCAATGGCGCACGAGGACGGATGGGACAGACAGTCGTTTCTTGCGCAAAGACTGACCCTGAAATTGAAATCGCCGGCCAGATCGATATCGGCGACGATCTTGTTTTAGCGCTTGCGGATTGCCAGGCGGTCGTCGATTTCTCGCACGCAGACGCCACGGCTGCGGTTGCGCAAAAGTGCGCCGACTCAGGCAAGGTCTTGGTGATTGGAACAACAGGCCAGGACAAGTCGGGCCGTCACGCTGTGGAGGAGTCGGCCCGAAAGATCCCGATCGTCTTCGCGCCGAACTTCAGCGTCGGCGTCAACGCGCTCTTCTGGCTCACTCGCAAGACCACCGAAATCCTCGGGCCGGATTTTGACGTGGAGATCGTGGAAATGCATCACCGCTTGAAAAAAGATGCCCCCAGCGGCACCGCCAAACGGTTGGCCGAGATCGTCTGTGAGGCTCGAAGCCTCGGATACGAGAATGACGTTCGCCATGGACGCCTGGGCATGGTCGGTGAACGAACGGCAACGGAGGTTGGAATGCACGCCCTGCGCGGCGGCGAAGTGGTGGGCGATCACTTGGTCCTCTACGCGGGTATCGGCGAGCGCATCGAACTGGCGCACAAGGCCTCAAGCAGGGAGACTTTTGCGAAAGGGGCCCTGCGTGCCGTCAAATGGGCGCAAACGCAGTCGCCCGGTCTCTACGACATGCAAGATGTCCTTGGCTTGCGATGACACATGGCAGGCTCCAGCAAACCTTAACGGGATGCGCGCCGGAATTTCCCTTGGCTCCAATATTGAGCCCCGGCTCATGGTCTTGCGTGCGGCCTATCGGGCTATTTCGAGGCTCCACCGCGGACCCCAGCCTCTCCTTTGTTCAAAGGTTTACGAAACGTCTCCCGTGGACTGCCCTCCGAATTCACCGCATTTCCTCAACGCGGCGCTCGAGTTTTCGACCGACTTGCAGCCGCAGCAACTTCTTACCGAATTGAAGGCAATCGAAACGGATCTCGGCCGAACTCCCGGTGCGCCTAGAAATAGTCCTCGGACGATCGACATCGATCTCCTTTATCTTGACGACTATATCGTTACCGCATTGGACCTCGTTGTCCCCCATCCCCGAATCTCCTCGCGTCGCTTTGTTTTGCAGCCGTTGGCGGATATCCGGCCTACGCTGATTCTTCCAAATCTTGAGAAAACGGTTCGCCAACTTCTCGCGGAGCTAGGGAGCAATGATTCTGCCATCGCGCAACAATACGTAATCAATTAGCTGTCAGGTGTATGTCGAATATTAATACGCTTTATATAAAACAGCAAAATCTGGCGGAGTCGTTCATTTCCCGGAAACGGGATTCCTGGAAGTTTGCAGCGTTGACCGCTTATGACTATCCCATGGCGCGATTGCTTGATGAATTGGGGCTCGATTTTCTGCTGGTTGGGGATTCTCTGGGCATGGTCGTTTTGGGTCATCCTGACACAACTAAAGTCACTCTGGATGACATGGTGCATCACACCAGAGCCGTCGCGCGTGGCGCGCAACGGACGCCGGTGATAGCCGATTTGCCGGCACATACCACTGAGAGCGAAGAGACCGGAATCCATAGTGCGCGCAGATTGGTCGAAGCCGGTGCCGTCGGGGTGAAGGCGGAAGGTGGAGAAGAGGTATTGCCCGTTATAAGAGCGATTCTGGACGACGGAATTCCGGTACTGGGCCACATCGGAATGTTGCCGCAACGGATCAATGAGGAAGGAGGCTACAGAATAAAGGGGAAGACTCCGCAGCAGGCGCAAAGACTGATGGAGGATGCGCTTGCGCTGGATCGCGCCGGTGTTTTCGGACTTGTTCTCGAATTGGTTTCCTCTCCGGCTGCGGAAGCTATTTCAGCGAAAACCCAGGCGCCGACCATCGGCATTGGAAGCGGGCAGGGCTGTGACGGTCAGATCCTGGTCACTTACGATCTTCTGGGTATGTTTCCATGGTTTACGCCGCGTTTTGTTCGACCCAAGGTAAACGTGGCGTCCCAGATCCAATCAGCGGTCAGGGAATTCATTGAGGAATCTCGGTCAGGCTCTGGCGGGTGATGAGCCTGGCATTGCCGGGAGGGCGAACCGCGGATTTCGCGGGTTTACCCACTTCGGAAAAGGTGCTAGATCCGACTTGAGATGAATTTTCGTGTTCTCTTCTTGCTGTTCATCGTACCGGGCTTGCATGCCGAGCTTCCTCCCTCCGCCTACGAGGCCATGCAGGCCAAAGCGGCCGAGCAGCTGGAAATTGAAGTTTTGCGCGTAAGCGTCGAAACCGGCGAATCGCCGACTCAGAAAGACGTTCACGTGGTGGCGCTGACCGTGAAGGTAATTCGCACCGGCAGCGATCTAAAGCCCAACGAAATAATAAACATTCTCTATTCGATCAGAGACCACCCGCAGGGCTGGCAAGGCGCCGGCGAGGTGCCGATTCCAGCCGAGAAGGCGCACTCCGTCGCCTATCTAACCAGGATGGAATCCGGCGATTTTGCGCCGGCGGCGGGCCGGATGAGCTTCAGCAATTTCTAGGCTTCGCAACCCAAGGAGATTTCGTGGATTCAATGGGTCACCGGGCTCACGAAAGCCGCCGGCTTTTGTTGACCGGGGTTTTCATCAATCTGATCCTGGCTCTCGCGAAGATCGCCGGAGGCATACTGGGTCGCTCCAACGCCTTGATTGCCGATGGTATTGAATCATCCCTCGATGTGTTGAGCTCCGCAATGATGTGGGGCGCTATCAAGTACGCCGAGCGGCCGCCTGATAGCGATCACCCCTACGGACACGGGAAAATGGAATCACTTGCCGCCGTGGCCGGTTCTTTGTTGTTGATCGTAGCGGGCGCGGCGCTTGGCGTGCGCAGCATCCATGAGATATTCTTCCCACACCGATTCGCGGGACCGAACAGCGTTCCGGCTGGTTTCACCTTGGTCGTTCTTGGGGCGACCATCGTTCTCAAAGAGTCGCTTTTTCGATTGGTCCGTCTGAGAAGCGCCGCCCTGCAAAGCAAAGCCCTTGAAGCTGATGCCTTGCACCATCGCTCCGACGCGCTGACGTCCCTTGCGGCGGCTGTCGGCATTTCGTCTGCCTTGATCGGTGGGCCTTCCTGGGCGCGAGCGGACGATTGGGCCGCTCTCTTTTCGTGTGCGGTCATCATTTTCAACGGTCTCGGAATGCTAAAAGAATCCATCGGGGAGGTCTTGGACGCGCAGGCCGCCCCCGAATTGGTTACGGAAATTCTGGAGGCGGTCCGCGAGGTCCCGGGCGTCACCAGCGCAGAGAAATGCCGCGTTCGGAAGAGCGGTCTCATGCGATTTGCCGACATTCATGTCCGCGTCTTGGGCGATTGCACGGTGCATGAAGGCCACGAGATCGCACATTGCGTGAAAAATCGGCTCTTGGAGGGAGATTTTCACCTCGCCGATGTCGTGGTTCACATTGAGCCGGAGACTTTCGAAGACCGGGAGAATTTCACGTCACCGCCTTGAGCCTCTTTCGCCCAGCGGCCACCAGCAAGTTGCAGGCTTCCGCGCAAAGCAACGGGATTTCGCTTTCCGACGGCTGCACCTCGCCAGCGAGGCGGCTCAGCGAGGTGCGACGGTGTGGTGAGATGGACCACAGAATGTGCCGCAGACAGCCATCCTCATGGTTGCACGTATTGAGGACCACGGATTCCGCCTGGTCATCAGTGATCTTTCTCACGACGGCGTACATCCCCGTCTGGCGCGCGAGCGTATCGCGCAGATTAACCGTCCGGAGCCGGGCTTGCGTGAGCAGCAAGGCGGTTGCCAATGCGGCGGGATAAAGAAAATCCAACGCCAATGAGACGTTCTTGAGGTCGTTAAGCTGAAGCTGCCAGTTGTGTCTCAAATTTGGCGCAGTCTTAAGCGGACGGTACTTTCCATCGTCGTCATAGCGAGCGATTTCTATGGCATCGTGCGGGTCTGTGAAAACCTTTAGGCCCGGCTTTCCCGCATCCTCCTGATGGCGCATTGAGTAGTCAGGAGTAACACGAATCTGTCCGATCAGGCACGGGCCTTTGCAAAGGAAACCTGCGAGGAATCTTTGCACGTCGCCTGCCATGGCGAAAACTAACGGATGCGCGAATCCGCCGCAAATATGCGGAGCGATTTCTTCCCCGGAGCAAGTCAGCCCACGCGGCGGCGTTTGACCCGCAGTTGAGCCGCTGATTTCTGCAGCGCCGCCTGCACGGCGGCGTGACCCTCTTCGTCGAGGTGTTTGTTTTTCATGGCTTCTTCCGCCCGCTTAATCGCCGCTTCCGCCACCGACTCATCGATCTCTTCTTCGCGAATTGCCATGTCTGTGAGGACAGAGACTGATTCCTGCGTGACCTCGACAAAGCCAGATCCGACTGCCAAACGAGTTTCCTCCCCGCCCTTCATGATCCGGAGTTCTCCGGGAACCATCTCGGTCATCAAGGCAACATGCTGCGGAAGGACGCCAAATTCTCCCTCGGAGCCGGGAATCACGACGGAATCCACATCGTCCGAAAAGGTCTTGGCTTCAGGAGTGACGATCTCGAGTCGAAGAGTTGCCATAAAACCGGGTTTTCAGGAGTGACGATCTATTCCTTGATCATCTCGATACCGCCCTTCATATAGAAATTGGCCTCATTAACCTCATCGTGGTTACCATCGAGGATTTCCTTGAAACCGCGGATCGTTTCGGAAATGGAGACGTATTGACCCGGCGTTCCAGTGAAAACCTCCGCCACGTGGAACGGCTGGCTCAGGAAGCGTTGAATCTTGCGCGCGCGAAAGACAGTCAATTTGTCATCGGGAGACAACTCGTCCATTCCTAGAATGGCAATAATGTCTTGAAGATCCTTGTAGCGCTGAAGGACTTTTTGAACACCCCTGGCCACCGCGTAATGCTCTTCTCCCACGATTTCAGGAGCGAGCGCTTTGGAAGTCGAGGCCAGGGGATCGACCGCCGGATAGATCCCCAGTTCGGCAATGGAGCGCTCCAAAACGATGGTCGAATCAAGGTGCGCAAATGTGTTCGCCGGAGCCGGGTCGGTGAGATCGTCGGCCGGGACATACACGGCCTGGAAAGACGTGATCGATCCCTTGGTCGTCGAGGTAATGCGTTCCTGCAGATCGCCCATTTCCGCCGCCAGAGTGGGCTGATAGCCGACAGCGCTTGGCGTTCGACCAAGCAAGGCTGAAACCTCCGAGCCCGCCTGCGAAAACCGAAAAATATTGTCAATGAAGAGAAGCACATCCTGATTCTTCTCATCCCGGAAATATTCGGCCATCGAAAGGGCTGTCAGCGCCACTCGCAAACGGGCGCCCGGAGGCTCGTTCATCTGGCCGTAGACGAGGGCGACTTTGGAATTCTTAATGTTCTTCAGGTCAATAACGCCGGCTTCACTCATTTCCCCGTAGAGGTCATTGCCCTCGCGAGTGCGCTCGCCGACTCCCGCAAAGACGGAGTAGCCTCCGTGCCCTTTGGCAATATTATTGATGAGTTCCATGATGACGACCGTCTTGCCGACACCGGCTCCGCCGAAAGCACCGACTTTGCCACCCTTTGTGAACGGACAGATTAGGTCGATCACCTTGATGCCGGTTTCCAGGATATTCGCCTTGGTATCCTGGTCGACGAGCGGGGGCGCGGGACGGTGAATCTTATATTTCTTGGTAAACTCCACCGGGCCTCGTTGGTCGGTGGGCTCGCCGACGACGTTAAAAATGCGCCCGAGTACTCCCTCACCCACCGGAACAGAAATCGGCGCAGCCGTATTGATCACTTCCATTCCCCTTTGAAGCCCCTCGGTAGAGCTCATAGCAATTGCGCGCACCCAGCTCTCCCCAAGATGCTGCTGAACTTCGAGGGTTAGCTTTACGGGCCCCTTGGCTCCTTTGAAATTGATCTCGAGCGCGTCAAATATCTTTGGCAGTCCTTCTTGCGGGTTGAACTCGGCGTCTACAACGGGACCGATGACCTGGACGATTTTTCCTGTGTTGCTCATGATCTAATGATTGGTTAGGCGAGTGCAAGTTGCGCTGTGGAAATCTCGAGGAGCTCCTTCGTAATGGCTGCCTGACGGGCCTTATTGTATTCGAGGGTGAGGTCTTTGACAATGTCCTTGGCATTGTCGGTGGCGCTTTTCATTGCAACCATCCGGGCACTATGCTCCGAGGCGCGCGTATTCCGAAGCGTCTGGAAAAGTAAAAAATGGACGTAATAGGGTACGACGTTTTCGAGGATCTTTTCCGGGCTGGGCTCAAAGAGAATGTCGCCTTCAGGCTCGGGAATCGGCGGCACTGCGTCGCCTGGCAACCCCGCCTCTTCATAGCTGGTAATCGGAAGCAAAGGCAAGGCGGTTGGCTTTTGGGTCAAAGTATTGACAAACCGCGGGTAGACCACGGTGACCTTGTCGGCGTCGCCGCTTAGAAATCTCTCGATCACGAATTTCGAGATGGCCTTGGTCTCGAGGAAGGTTGGGTTATCCTTCAGCGGGAAGTCGGCGATTACATTGCGCTTTGTCCGGGCAAGGAATTGCGTGCCCTTCCGACCGACCGAGACGAATTGGGTAGTTTGCGTGTTAAAGTTTGTCACCTCTCGAAAGAGGTTTGTATTTAGGCCGCCGCAAAGACCCTTGTCGGTGCTTAGCAGAACGACCAGTTCTTTCTTCACCTCGCGTTTTTCCAGCAGAGGGTTCAACTTCTCATCGATACGGTTGCGTAGCGAAACAAGGATGCGGTTGAGTGAAAGCGCATAGGGGCGGCTATGGAGAGCGGCCTCCTGGGCCTTCCGCATTTTTGACGCAGCCACCATTTGCATGGCCTTGGTGATTTGCGCCGTATTCTTTACTGACTTGATGCGCCGGCGGATGTCTCGAAGGCTCGCCATAGAAGATTATTTGAAAAGGATCTTAAATTCGTCGAGCGCAGCCGTGAGATCCTTTTCGATCTCCTCATCGATTTGCTTCTTGGCAAGAATCTTGTTAAGGACTTCCTCCTTGCGGGTGCTGAGGAATTCCTGGAGTTTCAATTGGAATTCCTTGACACGATCCACGGGAATGGGATCGAGGTAGCCCTTTTGCATCGACCAGAGGACTGCTGCCTGAAGCTGAACGTACATCGGCCGGTATTGCGTTTGTTTGAAGAGCTCAACGATGCGTTGTCCCCGATCGAGCGTCGCCCTGGTCTTGGCATCAAGGTCCGAGCCGAACTGTGCAAACGCGGCAAGTTCACGATATTGGGCGAGGTCGCCCTTAAGTTTGCCGGCGACCTGCTTCATCGCCTTGATTTGGGCGGCGGAACCGACACGCGACACCGAGAGCCCGACCGAGATGGCGGGACGAACGCCCTGATAAAACAAATCGGTTTCGAGGTAAATCTGACCGTCGGTGATGGAGATGACGTTGGTGGGGATGTAGGCCGACACGTCACCCGCCTGGGTCTCGATAATGGGCAGCGCAGTCAGCGATCCGTTGCCAAATTTTTCATTAAGACGGGCGGAACGCTCAAGAAGGCGGCTGTGAAGGTAAAAGACGTCGCCGGGATAGGCTTCGCGGCCGGAGGGGCGCTTAAGAAGAAGGGAGATCTGCCTATAGGCCGCCGCGTGCTTGGTCAAATCGTCAAATACGATCAATGCGTCCATGCCATTGGACATAAACCACTCCCCCATCGCGGCTCCGGCAAATGGAGCGAGGTATTGATCCGCCGCGGCGTCTGAGGCCGCCGCCGCAACGATGATTGTGTGCCTGAGGGCGTCGTTGTCTTCGAGAACACCGACCACCCGAGCAATGTTGGAGTTTTTCTGGCCGACAGCCACGTAGATCGAATACATCGGGCGGAAATTCGGATCTCCTCCCTCCTCTCCAGCTTTGTTGATCTTGGCTTGATTGAGAATTGTATCGATGGCGATGGTGGTCTTGCCGGTTGCACGATCGCCGATGATCAGTTCGCGCTGGCCCCGGCCGATCGGGATCATTGCGTCGACGGCCATGATCCCTGTCTGAACGGGCTGGCTTACGCTTTTGCGCTCGATAATGCCGAAAGCGATGTTCTCGACCGGGTAAAACTCCGTAGCGTCGATCGGTCCCTTGCCATCGAGAGGTTTTCCCAAGGTATCCACCACGCGACCAAGCAAACCTTTGCCGACTGGGGTTTGCAGGAGGCGTCCGGTGGTCTTGACCTCATCGCCTTCGCTGATCGTTGTATAGTCGCCAAGAACGATCGCGCCCACCTCAGTCTCCTCGAGGTTGAGCGCCAGTCCGTAAATGCCGCCCGGAAACTCGAGCATTTCATTGAGCATCGCAGCGCTGAGTCCTTCGATTTTGGCCACGCCGTCGCCGATTTCCCGGACAATGCCAACATTGGCTTTGGCGGTGGAAGCGCTTTGAATGCCTTCGATTTTACTTTCGAGTTCTTGCAGAATATTGCTCATGATAGACCGGTTTAGAGTTGGAGTGAGAATTCGCTAAGTCGGTTGGCTATGCTGCCGTCCCAGACGTCGCTGCCAAGCTTAACGCGAAGCCCGCCGAGCAAGTCTGGCGAAGCGCGAAACTCAGTCGTGATGTCGTCTCCAAATTTCAGCTTAAGAGTCTTCGCGATATTGTCAGCGCTCGTCGCATCAAGGGGGGTTGCACTTTCTATGATCGCGTGGCGTTTGTCCAATTCCAGCCGGATCAACCGCGAGACCTCTTTGAGGGTTTGAACGTAGCCGCGGGGCCGCTCGGCAATCAGATGCTTGGAAATCTCAGAAACGCGATTCGCGTCAATCCGGCCGTTGACGAGGCTCAAACGAAACAATTCGCGAGCCAAGCGTCGGGCTTCCCTGCTGATCTTCATCGTTTCTCAGGCTGCGAGTTGTTTGACAGTCTCCTCGGACAGCCGTTTTTGATCTTCCGGGGTGATTACTTTGCCGACGACCTTCGCGGTGGTCTTGACGACCAAATCGACCATCTCATTCTTCACCTCGGACACCATTTTATTGCGCTCCTGAACAATTGTCTCCTGAGCCTTGGCAATGATTCCCTCGGCATCCTTGATCGCTTGCTGAAGCTGCTTTTGGCTGATAGCGTCACTACTTGCGCGCGCCTCGTCCAGGAATTTGGCGGCTTCCTCGTTGGCTTTGCGCAGAATCTCCTGATAGCGCAGTTCTGCCTCCGCAAGTTGCTTCTTGATCTTTTCGGCGTTGTGCTGACCTTCCTCGATCCTGCGCCGCCGCTCGTTGAGCATCTTGAGAACCGGCCCAAACGCGTATTTGTTCAGGACCCAATACACGAGGAGAAACAGGATGACCTGCGCGATGAACTTGGGCCACGTTACCCCGAAGTTCGTGAATATTTGTGTGACAACGTCCATTTCCGAGGAATAGCTGGGGGCCGCCCGTCGTTGGGAGCGACGGACGACCCTGTTAACTTAGCGGCCCTGGAAAGCAAGAATCAGCGCATAAATTGCGATAGATTCCGCAAGAGCCATACCGAGGATGCTCAGCGTTAGCACGCGGCCGAAGGCGCCGGGGTTGCGTCCCACAGCCTCAGCCGCCTTCGCTCCGACAAGACCGATTCCGATGCCGGATCCGAGTCCGGCCATGCCAAGGGTGAAACTGCCGGTAATACCCGCTGCCGCCGCTTCTGCAAGAATAGGAAGGATCATAATGTGAGTTGGTTTTTGTTTGGTTTTCTCACCGTCCGCAGACTTGCACGGTCCCGGTGGGAAATCGGTCAATGCTCCTCTTCCTCATCGTGAGTCGTGGAGAGCTGGATATAAACGGCGCAAAGCAGCGTGAAGACGAGCGCCTGCAGCAGTCCAACCAGCAGTTCGAGAAAGTAAAAGGGTATCGGGACAATGAGACTTATCAGATAGGTGAACGCGGGCGAAAGGCCCAGCGTCTGTCCGAGGGTGATCATCGACGACAGGAGCGTTTCTCCCGCAAACACGTTGCCAAAAAGTCGCAGTGAGAGAGCCACCGGACGGACGAGAATAGAAATCATTTCAATGAGTCCCACGAAGAAGAAGAGAATGCCGAAAATGAGTTTCATCACGCCTTTGAGTCCGCCTTTGGGTCCGAAACTGTGAACGAGAAATCCCCATACGCCGACTTCACTAAACGTCCAATAAATCCCGAAGCAGAAGGCGACGACCGCCATGCCAAGGGTCATATTGAGATCGGCGGTTGTGGGCCGCAAAAGTGGCACTTCCACCTCAAAGCCCTGGCCCGGCACCGTGTGCCCCCACCCGATCGACCCCACGCCAGGAAGGATTCCGAACCAGTTGGCTGCGAGAATAAAGATGAAGAGGGTAGCCAGCAAGCTAAAGACACGCCCGACCATGTGCTTTCCGACGATGCCCTCCAGCATATCGTAGAGAAACTCGACGACCGCCTCAAAGCTGTTTTGGGTTGCGCCGGGGACGAGTTGCATTGTTAGGGTCGCCTTGCGCGCCCACCAGAGGACGACCAAAAGGACGAGTATGGCCACGAGCCCGGAATTCGTTAGCCACTCCAAATAGCTGACGCCAAGGCTTTCCTGGCTGAAATTGGGAGCATTCAGCGTCAGATGAGCGGCAACGAGAGGAAAGAATTCCATGCGAGAAGGCGTCCTTTGCGCGCCCAATAGCATCAATGCCATCACCTACTGTCAAGCGCAGTGAGAATGATATTTCTGCCGGGGCGAACAATTCCCCCTTTTTATCCTGCACTTACCGTCGCGCAAGCCTATTCGTAAACCGTTTATGGGCTAAGGCTCGGAGTCCGCAAAGCTGACAATTCGGCCAAGTGGGCGAGCGTGACCAGTCCGACGATTTGCCCGGCGGCATTCACCACTGGGAGCAGTGGTTCAGAGGATTCTTGCATAAGTCGCAGCGCCTGCTCGAAGGAGGTGTTGGGCCTCACAGTGGGCAATCTCCGGACCACGCAGTTTGCCGCGGCTTGAGGTGGAAGTTCCTGAGCCGCCTGTGTGAGTTCCTGGCGACTGGCGAGCCCCTGGAAGCGCAACCATTCGTCGACGAACGGAAAAACCTGCTGGTCGCTTGCGGCGAGGCGCTCGGCGATTTCCGCCACTTTCAGGGAATCCGGCAAGGTGTTGAAACGCGTAATCATCGCTTGTCCCACCCGGAAGCCTTGAGCCGCCTCTCGCAGTCGCGCATGGGCCAGTTCCTGTTGGGCGCCCAAGAAAACAAAAGCCCCGATGAAAGCAAGCATCGGAGTTCCCCATCGACTCAAGCTGGCTCCGACGAAAATCACCGCGATGACTTGCCCGACTCTCGCCGCTAACCGGGTCGCGGCGACGTAGCGCAATCGCGTGGCTAGGAGCGCGCGGAGTACCCGGCCGCCGTCCATGGGAAAGGCAGGGATCATATTGAAACCAACCAGGAGAAGATTTACCGCCAGAAGCTTCGCCGAGAGCATTCCGCCGGCGGTATCAATGAGAGAAAACTCCGAGGCCGGCAGATTCCCCACGACGGTGAACCACAGCAAGATCGCGATGAGCACGTTGACGGCCGGTCCGGCGATCGCAATCGCCAGTTCCTGCCACGGATTGGCTGGCATTCTCGCCAAGCGTGCAATGCCTCCTATGGGAAGCAGCGTAATGTCCGGAGTGGCGATCCCGAAAATCTTTGCGGCAAAAGCATGGCCGAACTCGTGGAGCAGCACGCAGAGAAAGATCAGAAGAGTCAGGGTCACTCCGCTGGCCGCGGCTTTCAACCCGCCGTCGAGATAGTATACCCAAGCGTAGAAGCCGAGAAGCAGCAAGAAGGTAAGGTGGACTCGCACTTGAATGCCAGCGACCGTGGCTAAGCGATAGGACCATTTCACTCTTCGGCGCACCATGGCCTAACGAGTGGTGCAGGCAAGCGTTTTCAGGCGGCCGGCATTTTCCTGCGCCCTCATCTGGAGAAGGTGCTTCGCGATCACCGACGGAGCCAACCGCGGGGGGCGCGGCCTTTGACATTCCCGGTGGACCGGATAATCTGGCACGCTCTATGGAGATTGCGAAAGTTCTCGTCGCCGACCCCATTTCTCCACGCGGGGTGCAGGAAATTGCCATCGGCGGGGACCTAGACGTCGTCGTGAAGACCGGGCTTTCCGAAGAGGAAATCATCAAGATCATCCCCGAATTTTCCGCCCTGGTCGTTCGCAGCGAGACGAAAGTGACCGCGGCCGTTCTTGAAGCCGCCGGAAAGCTCAAGGTGGTGGGCCGGGCCGGAGTCGGTGTCGACAACGTCGACATCGATGCCGCGACCAAGCGAGGCGTCATCGTGATGAACACCCCCGCGGGGAACACGATCTCCACGGCAGAGCATGCCTTTTCTCTCCTGGTATCCATTGCGCGCGCGATCCCCCAGGCGGACGCGAGCGTGAAGGCCGGCAAATGGGACCGCAAGAGATACGAGGGCGTGGAAGTTTATAACAAAACGCTCGGGATTCTGGGGATGGGTCGAGTCGGAACCGAGATAGCCCGGAGAGCGATCGCATTCGGGATGCGCGTTCTCGCCTACGACCCGTATCTTTCCGCCAGCAAGGCGCGAAGCATTCAAGTCGAACTCGTGGAGCAGATCGACGAGCTTTTGCCCCTGTGTGATTTTGTTTCTTTGCACATGCCGCTGACCGATGAGACGCGCCATATGCTCGACGCCCGTCGCCTCGCGCTCTGCAAACAAGGCGTCCGGATCATAAACTGCGCGCGGGGCGGCCTGATCGATGAATCGGCTCTTCGCACGGCGTTGACGACCGGGAAGGTGGCCGCGGCCGCCCTCGACGTTTTCGAGGTAGAGCCTCCGCCCGCAGATTTCGCACTGCGCGATCTGGACAATGTTGTTTTCACCCCGCACCTTGGCGCAAGCACCGCGGAGGCGCAGGAAAACGTTGGCATCGAGATCGCGCAAGCTATTCGCGCCGCGTTGCTCTTCGGAGAAATCCGTAACGCGGTCAACATGCCAAGCATCGACGCGAAAACCGCGGCCATAGTCAAACCGTACCTGACCCTCGGCGACAAGCTCGGGCGGTTCGCCGCCCAGCTCGCCCCGAACCGCAATGATCGTATCGTCATCACCTATGGCGGCAAAGCGGTCGAACTACCCGCCGACGACGCCATCACTCGCTCCATTCTGACCGGATTTCTCAAACACACGGGAGGTGAAGAGGTGAACAGCGTCAACGTGCGCTCGGTGGCCACCGCTCGCGGCATCGCGGTCGAGGAGGTCAGGTCGACCGAACAAACCGATTTTAACGAATGGCTGCACGTCGCAGTTTGGAGTGGAAGCGCCAGCGTCTCCATCGGCGGCACCTTTTTTGGAGCGAGGAACGAACCAAGGATCGTTCGCGTCAACGGCAAGCCCGTCGAAGCGACGCCCAGCGGGGTCATTCTCATGCTCGAAAATCACGACGTCCCCGGCATCGTCGGAAGAATCGGAACGATTCTTGGAGCGCATAACGTCAATATTGCCAGCATGAGTCTGTCCCGAAACGAAGTCGGAGGCAGGGCACTTACTCTGCTCAATCTTGATAGCGCGCCCGGGGCCGAATTGCTCTCCCGACTTCTTGAGAGCGGCGACATATTTTCCGCCCGTGTGATCCAATTGTAGAGGCCTCGGAAACCGGATCCCTGGCGGCGCAACTCTTCGGCCTTGCAGACGGGCACGGCCTTGGGCTTAATGCGCTGACAATGACCGAACAACCCCTCACCGGCCACGAGTGCCCCGGCGACCCGTGCATCATCGTGATTTTTGGCGCCTCCGGCGATCTCAACAAAAGGAAGCTGCTGCCCGCTCTTTACAATCTCAAAGCGCTGAAGCTGCTTCCCGCCAATTTTGCGGTAATCGGCGTCGCCTTCACCGACGGCAACGACGAAATGTATCGCCAGACGATCACCGATAACATCAAGGAGTTCGCAACCCGGACGGTGGACGACGCGGAGTGGAACGATTTCGCCACCCGCAGCTACTACATTCAAGGGGATTTTAATTCGACCGACACCTTCAAACATCTGGCCGCGAAAATTGCCGATGCTCAGAAAACCTGGAACCTGCCCGGTAACGTCCTCTTCTATCTCGCCGTGGCGCCCTCTTTCTTCTCGAAGGTTGTCGACCAGCTCAACGGTGTGGGTCTTACCAGCCAAACCGGCGAAGCGTGGCGGCGGGTGATTATCGAGAAGCCATTTGGTCGGGATCTCGCCAGCGCCCGGGATTTGAATCTTGATCTGAGCAAGCACATCAAGGAATCCCAGATTTATCGCATCGACCACTATCTCGGCAAAGAGACCGTTCAGAATATTATGGTCTTCCGCTTCGGAAATTCCACTTTCGAACCGATTTGGAATCGCCGCTACATCGAGTACGTTCAGATCACCGTTGGGGAAGAGCTCGGCGTCGAACTGAGAGGCGGCTACTACGACCATTCCGGCGTTGTTCGCGACATGGTGCAGAACCATATTCTCTCCGTCCTTTCCCTGATCGCCATGGAACCGCCAAGTTCAATCTCGGGCGACAGCGTTCGCAACGAGAAGGTGAAGGTCCTCGAAGCAATCCGACCTATGGAACCGGAGGAGGTCATCGCCAACACGGTGCGCGGGCAATACGGAGCCGGCGCCATCGATGGCAAAGCGGTTCCCGCCTATCGCACGGAGCCCGACGTGAACCCCAAATCGAATACCGAGACGTTTGTCGCGATGAAGTTGGAGGTGGAAAACTGGCGCTGGGCGGAAGTTCCGTTCTACATTCGCAGCGGAAAGCGCCTGGCCGCCCACACTACGCAAATAGTCATTGGCTTTCGCCGCGCGCCACTCCTGCTTTTCGGCGAGGACGTTCAGAGCAACATTACCCCAAACCGCCTGGTCATTCATGTTCAGCCTGACGAAGGAATCACCCTCGATATTCATGCTAAGCGTCCGGGTCCGCACATTTATCTAGCCAATGTTCCGCTGCAATTCAGCTATTCGGATTTCGGCGAACTAAACGCGGCCACGGGGTATGAGACCTTGCTCTACGACTGCATGGTGGGGGATCCCACTCTTTTCCATCGCTATGATAGCGTCGACGCATCCTGGCGGATTGTAAATCCGATCCTCGATGTCTGGCAGGCACTTCCCGCCCGCGACTTCCCCAACTACGATGCGGGAACGTGGGGGCCGGAGGCCGCAGATCACCTCATCGAAAAGAATGGTCATAAGTGGCACCACTATCTGCTTAAACCCTAGGAGAGCTCTATTCCGCTTGCGGCCCCCGGGCCTAACCCCGCCGCACGCAATCTAATCCGCACTTCCCAATGTCCAACCAACCTGAGACGATCCTTGCCGGCGACATCGGCGGCACCAAGAGCAACCTGGCCATATTCTCGATTGTCGATGACGCGCTCGCCATCGTGCGCAACCATCGCTTCCCAAGTTCCGCCTATCCCAGCCTGAACGCCATCATCGGCGAATTTTTAAAGGACGAAAAAGGTCACGTTCTGGGCGCATGCTTTGGCGTGCCGGGACCCGTAAAAAACGGGGTGGCCAGGCCGACGAATTTGAAATGGGGCGTCAACGCCGCGGAAATCGAGCAGGAGTTTTCCATTCCCCAGGTTAGCATTCTCAATGATCTTGAAGCTAATGCCTATGGAATCACCGAGCTAGGAACCGACGATTTTGTAATCATTCAGGAAGGCTCGCCAGAACCGGAAGGTAATCGTTGCGTGGTTTCACCTGGAACGGGCCTGGGGGAAGGCGGTCTGTATTGGGACGTCAAACGTAAGAAGTACCGCGTATGGGCTTGCGAGGGAGGTCACACCGATTTCGGCCCGCGCAACGATCTCGAGATCGCTTTGCTTCAATATCTCATCAAGGAATACGGACACGTCAGCTACGAGCGGGTGGTCTCGGGCATGGGCATCGAGAATATCTACAAGTTTCTTCGCGACACCGCCCGCGGACAAGAGCTTCCCCAAGTGGCGGCCGAGATGAAGAGAAGCGACCCGGGCCTGGTCATCTCGAAATACGCAGACTCCCGGGAATGCCCCATGTGCGTGCGCACGACAGAAATCTTTGTTTCCGCGTTCGGCGCGGAAGCCGGTAACATGGCACTCAAGACCATGTCGACAGGCGGCGTCTACCTTGGCGGCGGCATTCCCGCCAAAATGCTCAACGAAGAGCGCAGGGCCATGTTCATCCAGTCTTTCAACGAAAAGGGCCGCCTTTCACGGGTGATGCAAACGATGCCGGTAAGAATCATTTTGAACGATCAAGCCGCCCTTCTTGGTGCCGCCCGCTACGCCTTGGATCGCGCAAACGCGTGAGCGGCATCCTGACTGGGCCAGGATCCAAAGGCCTGCCATCAGACGCCGCTGGTCAACCCGCCCATCCTTCGGGTTGCCTACTGAATCAAGCGCTCGAGTGAAGCATCGGGCGCGGCGCCAAGCGCGGTCGCTTTGACGTAGTGCTCCTTTGCGAGCTGCAAGGAAGGCGGCTGCGTCGTCGCGTAAAGCACCGCGAGATTAAAATGGGCATCCGAGTACTCCGGCTTGAGCTCAATGGCCTTTTTCAGTTGGGCCTCCGCCTCGTTCCATTGCTCCTGCTGGCCCAAACAGACGCCGAGGTAGTTATGCGCCACCGCATCCCCTTCGTTGAAGCCGATTGCCTGGTGCAAAACACCAATCGCTTCACCGAACTTGCCCTGCCGGCTATAGGCGATTCCCAAATTCGTGTAGGCATAGGAGTCGTTGCGCTTGATTTTCACGGCCCTTTTCAGCGCAACTTCCGCGTCTGACAGTTTGCCGCCTTCGATCTGCACGGCCCCCAGGTTGGAGAGGGCAAGGTAGCTATTGGGAGTTTTCCGGAGGATCCGTCGATAAATGTTCTCGGCCTCGGCGTAATCCTTGTCCTCGAAGCGTTTCTTGGCTTGCTCGACGAGGTCGCGAACCTCTTTCGGAAGCGATTCGGCTCGGGCCGGTTCCCGCAGGATTCGCCGGGGTTGAGCGTCCTCCGAGCTCGGCTTGCTAATTGCCACCGTCACCTCCAGGCTTTGGGCATTCGACTCAGTCAAGAGTGTGACCGGATCCTTGAAAAGCGACCGCTCTTCCGGAGTGAGTTGGAGAACGGGCGCCCCAACAACGGCGAGTTGCTGTCTTACGACATCGGGATTCGGATTCGACGTGACGATCTCCTGTTCCAGGATTTTCCTCGCCTCATCACGCTTCGTTTGTTCCTTCACCTGCCGCAGGATGATTCCGCGCAGGAGCTCATTTTCCATGGCAATCTTCTTCTCTTCTCCAAGATTGGACTCGAGTTGCGCAAGTTGGCTGGAGGCCTCGTCAAGTTGCTTGCGCAACAGCCCTTCTTGATCCTCTCCTTTGGCGACACGGGCCTTTGCCTCGAGAAGCTGCTTGTTCGCCAGTTCCAGGCTTTTCTGCAATGAATTGATCGCCTTATCCTTCTCCGCCACTTGGTCCGCCGGAGTCATCTGCGATAGCTTTTCCGCCAAGGCCTTCTTCTCGCCGGCCAGCTTCTCGAATTCGCTCTTGCTCACCGTGGTTTGCGAGACCTCGGAAATCTTGTTTTTCAGCTGCTTGTTTTCCGCGGTGACGCGCTCGATCTCCGCCGAATTGTCCTTGATCTTCTTCAACGCGGCCACCGCCTTGTCGCGGCGCTCGTCGAGCTCTTTTCGTTCGGTCAAGAGATTCGACCTGATGCGATCGCTTTCGCCGATATATTTGGAAGCCCTTTCCAATTTGGAGAGCAGGCGCGCGTTCTCTTCTTGGAGCACCTCGTTGTCCGCCTGCAAGTCGGAGTATTGTTGGTAAATAGCGGCGTATTTCTTTTCGAGGCCCTGCCGGATTTCCTTCAGAGAAACTCCGTCTTTTCTCATGTCCTCGAGCGAAGAAGTAGCCTGAGCCAGTTGGGATTTTAGCTCCACTACGTTAACCTTGGTCTTGTCGACCTCCAGTAGCGCGCTTTGCTGCTCGGCCGACCTCTTCTGCAATTGTTCGTTGAGGGACTGATTTTCCGATCGGGCATCGGCAAGTTGCCGCCGCAGTTCCCGCACCTCGCGCTCCACCGCGACAGAGTCGCGATCGGGGGCAGGGTTGTCTGCCCGCGCGATCGGGCGCACGGGCGCGTTTCGGTTGGCGGAAGCAGGCGGTTTGACGGTCACCACGGGTACTGTCGAAACCACGGGCGCCAACTGCTTCTCCCCGCCCGATTCTGGAAGCTTGCCCTCAGGCGCCTCTGTGGCTTGCGGGGAATTTGACACCTCCGCCTCCAGACGGATGATGCTCTCCATCGCCTTCCGCAAACGATAGTCCACTACAAGCGGCTGCCAATCCGGAGACGATTTGCTGATCCGCTGAAGGATTTGCAGGGCCGAACGGTACTTGGCGAAGGCCTCGCGCGGCTTAGCCTCGCGTTCAAGCTTCTCTGCAGCTTGAAAATCCTTGTAGGCGTTTAGAAAGAGATCCGACGAGTCCTCGGAAAAGCTCGAACTTTGGATCAGCAGCGATGCTCCTAGCGCAATAATCAGGAATTTGAGCCGACGCATTTGTCGAATCGGGGCCTAATAGCACGAGGTCGCCAACCAATGCAAGACTGAAAAACAGAAAACAAACCATCGTAAGTATCATGCAATAAGCGGATTGCGCCGTTGACAAAAAACTCACAATGGTTGACACGCGCAAGAAGGCAGTGATAGCTTGCGCGCAAAAATCTTGTCGGCATGCCGCTCACCGTGGAGAGAGATTCGATATGGAAGTCATCCTAGATCAACCGGTTCTGGTGCTTAACCGTTTATGGCAGGCGGTAAATACTTGTTCAGTTCGGCGGGCCTTCAAACTCGTTTATCGCGGGCATGCCCAGGTTGTTTCGACAGACGGGCGGAACAACTTTCTGACTCACGACTTTCTGAGCTGGCGGGACTTTTCACAAGCCAATCCGGAACCGGAAATGGTGCGCACGATTTCGGTGAGCATTCGAATTCCGAGAATCATCGTGCTTCTCCTCTTCGAGCGATTGCCGAAAAAGGAGGTAAAGTTCACCCGGCACAACGTGTTCGAGCGCGACCGCAACATGTGCCAGTACTGCGGCAGGGAATTTGACCGCAAAGACCTGAATCTTGATCACGTTCTTCCCAGAGACCGGGGAGGCCAGACGACTTGGGAAAACATTGTCTGCTCGTGCATACCGTGCAACACCCGGAAGGGTAACCGGCTCCCCCATGAGGCCGGAATGCAGCTCATTCGCAAGCCGAAACGGCCAAAGTGGCGGCCCTTCGTGAATGTCAGCTTCTCTCGCCGGCAGCACGACAGCTGGAAGCATTTTCTTGATGTCGCCTATTGGAACGTCGAGTTGGGCGAATAGCGACCAAGCGGGGCTCGCTTCACATCCGCAGGACGAAAAACAGCGCGGCGCCGAACGAACAAATCGCCAGCGCGGCCAAAGCATAAACAGCCACGCCAAGCGGATCCCTCGTATCGGCGCTTTTCGGAGAGGGCGAGGAGCTGACAAAATTTTCGGGACGCGCGCTTGAAGTTGCCAGCTCGGGAAACGAACTGAGAGAATCTGGACGAGGCTGCGAAAGAGAGGCGTCCTCTTCACTCAGGAATATTCCTTCAACGGTTCCGAATCGCAGATCATCTCCGCTGCGCAACATAGCGTTGGTTACCCGCTCGCCGTTGACGAAAGTTCCGTTCGTCGAGGCGGAATCCTGGAGATGATATCTGCCGGCCTTGAAAAAGATTTCGGCATGATGGCTTGAGACCGACGGCTCGTCGATTTGGAGCAGGTTATGCGCGAGGCGTCCAATGGTTACCCGTTCGTCGCCAAGTTCAAATGTGATGCGGTTCTCCGCGGAAAGAAAGATTTTGAGCTGGGGCATTGTGAAGCTCCTACCGTTTCGCTTTGGCGGCTTCAACTTCCTTTGCAAACTCAGCGAAAAAGTAAGAAGCATCGTGAGGACCGGGGGATGCTTCCGGATGGTATTGAACGCTGAAGGCCGAATGCTGCCGGTGACGCAGTCCCGCCACTGTCCCATCGTTGAGGTTGATGTGGGTGACCTCGACGCTTTCCGGCAAGGAATTGGGATCGACCGCATACCCGTGGTTCTGAGAGGTAATGGCTATTTTTCCTGTGCGAAGATCCTTGACCGGCTGATTCGCTCCGCGATGTCCGAATTTGAGCTTGTAGGTCCTGCCGCCCAGCGCGAGAGCGAGAAGTTGGTGGCCGAGACAGATGCCGAATAGCGGCCGCTTTCCAATCAATTCGCGGATTGTTTCGCGAGCGTAGTGCAAGGTCGCGGGATCCCCGGGGCCGTTGGAAAGAAAAACCCCCTCGGGATTCATCGAGAGAACTTCGCCGGCTGGCATGGTCGCCGGGACGACCTTTACGGCAAACCCCTTCTGCCGCAACGAGCACAAAATATTTCTTTTGAGCCCAAAATCATAGGCGACGATCCGGTGCAAGACAGGAGGCAATGGCTTGAAAACATTCCCCGTCTCGTCACTCTGCGTCTCGGCGGAAAGCTCGCTTTTCGAGAGGATCCATTTTCTGCTCAGGCTGTTTTGGACGTCCCAATCGTACGGTTGAGGAGTGGTTACTTCCTGCACAAAATCCACTCCTTCGTAGGGAACTTCTTTGGCCAGTTTGATCGCTTGCTCGTCGGTTAAGCCTTCCATGGCGATGCAGGCGCGCATTATCCCCGAGCTGCGCAATCGACGCGTCAGCGCGCGCGTGTCGATTCCGTGAATGCCCGGAACTCCGCCTCGCCGAAGGAATCCGTCCAGATCTCCGCTCGAACGCCAACTGCTCGGCACGGGGCTCAATTCCTCGATGACGAACCCGCGAACCTGAGGAACATCGCTCTCCACGTCCAGGGGATTGGTGCCGTAGTTACCGATCAACGGATAGGTCATGGCCACGATCTGGCCCCGGTAGGAAGGATCCGTGAGCACCTCTTGGTAACCGGTCATCGCCGTATTGAAGCAAATTTCGCCCGCTTGCGTTCGGGGCGCACCAAAAGAGACTCCTCTAAAAATCGTCCCATCCTCCAGGGCAAGTATCGCTTCCACGCCTTCATAGTAGGCAGTCCGGAATTGTCCTCAACGGCAAATCTTGGGCCGATCTTTGGACGGAACGTTTGCTTCTCCACGGCAACGGACCGCCAGACTGCTGCGGGCCGCGTTGCCGCGATCGCGAAGGCGAAGCGCAAGCGCGCAGCAAAATCGCCTTCCGCTACGCGATCGGCCGCGGCCGACGGCTGAAGATTTCGCCGGCCTGGCGGTTTGGAACGAGCAAATTGAACCATTGACGCAGGCTGGCTGGCTCGCATATTTGGCGTTGTCGGAATCGTTGGTTGCCCTTTTTGAAAACGCGTCCAGGCAAAGTGAGCGGCGAAATGGAAATGGCTGGCTGGTTGGGGACGATGGAATTCGTGGATATCGATGGCGCGGTGATTCGCCGGGCCAGATTTTTCGCGTACAAAAAGCGCTCCGCCCCTCGGTTTCCGGCGCGTCTTCACGCCGAATGCTTCGAATTTGTCGCCCGGGCAATCCGCATGAACGGCGAATTGCCCGAAGGGCTTTTCTTGAGGGAGAAGTCTTTTCAAATTTCGCGGGTGGCAAATCCCGACCAACTTGACAGGCTGGATACCTATTACGAGACGGTAACCTGGCGCTGCGTCAGAGTTTGACCTGCGGTGATCAAACCGTATTTGGAACAAAGCCTTCGCATAGCTCTTTTGGGACAAACCTCTGCTCCAAAATAGTAGCGTTTGCTTTCGGTAACCAAGATGGCGAGCATAGAGGCATGAAGATACAATGCAATCTTGCGGGAATTTTTGCCGCCATCTGTTTGGCGGTCCTGGCACCGTGGCAATCGCGCGGGGCGGAAGGAACCACCGACGAGGAAATGCAAACCGCTCCTCTCATTGTCGACGCCGTCGAGTTGATAGCGGTTCTTTCGCCCACTGAGGGAAATCAGGCGAGCGGGGTCGTGACTTTCAAACCTGTCGGCAACGGCAAAGTGGAAGTCGACGCGCAACTGACCGGGCTGCCTCCGAACTCCAAGCATGCCATTCATATCCATCAGTACGGGGACCTAACCTCGAAAGACGGAAAGAGCGCCGGCGATCATTACAATCCTTTGGGTCACCAGCATGCCCTGCCTGATAAGGAGGTCCGGCACGCTGGCGATTTCGGAAATCTCGAATCCGATGCCAGCGGCAACGCCACCTTCAAGCTTGTCGTGGATAACATTTCGCTCGCCGGGCGATTGAGTCCGATCATCGGACGCGGCGTCGTAGTGCACGCGAAGATCGACGATGGAAGCCAACCCTCGGGGAACGCCGGCGACAGAATCGCCGTGGGAGTCATAGGAGTCCGGAATCCGAAGCACTGAGGGAGATCTGCCGAAATCCACCGAAACTTGCCGTGCTGGCCAAGCGAGACGGGCTCGTCGCATACCGGACAGTCGCAGTCGCTGCGACTATAGTTCTCGGCGCCTCCAGTATTGGCCAGAGCGAAGTTCTGAAGGGCCAGGGAAAGGCTGGCGACTGGCAGTCCGATGCCCCGGGCGTGCGCCACCAGATAACGATGGCGGATCTGCCGCCGGATTTGGCGACGCCGTCGGCATCCAACGGCCCAAGAGTTGTCCCCGCGCCGAAAAACGCGAAGCCGAGAGTTCCAAAGGGTTTTGAGGTCGCGCTTTTCGCGACCGGACTCATCAACCCCCGCTATCTTCTGACAGCTCCAAACGGGGACATCTTCGTTACAGAGAGCGCTGCCAATACGATTCGGGTGCTGCGTGATTCGGACGGCGACGGCCGTCCCGACATCAACGAGAAATTTGCAACGGGTCTTAGCCAACCCTTCGGCTTAGCGTTCTATCCCCCCGGACCGGACCCGATGTTTTTGTACGTCGCGAACACGGACGGCATCGTGCGCTTTCCCTACCGCAATGGAGATCTTCGGGCCCGCGGTAAGCCGGAGCGCATTGCGGATCTTTCATCCGGCGGCAGGCTGACGGGTGGAGGGCATTGGACGCGCGACATCGTCTTCTCCGCAGACGGCACAAAGCTCTACGCCTCGGTAGGCTCGAAGACGAATGTCAGCGACGAAGCGGCCGAACCAGCGGAGCGGGCGCGCGCGCGGATCTTCCAATTTGAGCCGGATGGCTCAAATCGAACGACCTACGCCTGGGGTATCCGAAACGCGGTCGGGATTGCCATTCAGCCCGAAACCGGCGACCTGTGGGCTTCGGTAAATGAACGGGACGGCCTGGGAGACGACCTCGTTCCGGACTACGTCACCCGTGTCCTGAAAGGGGGCTTCTATGGCTGGCCATGGTACTATCTGGGAAATCACCAGGATCCCCGCCACAAAGGATCTCGTCCCGACTTGGCGGCCAAAGTCTTGGAGCCCGATGTTCTGATCCAGGCGCATTCCGCGCCACTAAACCTGATTTTTTACGAGGGTGAACAGTTTCCTGCCGACTTCAAGGGGGACGCGTTTGTCGCTCTCCACGGTTCGTGGAACAGGTCCAAGCGAACGGGATACAAGGTCGTGCGGATCCCTCTGGAGAATGGAAAACCCCGGGGGGTTTACGACGATTTCCTGACAGGTTTCGTAACCCCTGAAGGCGATGTTTGGGGTCGTCCGGTGGGGCTCACCGTTGCAAAGGATGGCTCTCTGCTCGTTAGTGAGGACGGTAACAATGCCATCTGGCGAATCGCTTATCGGAAATAGCCAAAGCGCGAAGTCCGCATTGGTCTTCTCGATTTGCAAGAATTCGCCGCGGCGTCTGCGCACTTTCCCTCTCCGCGCATTGGAAAACGCGCGGAAAGGTTCATTTAAAGAGATTTAGGAAGCGGGCCTAGACGATCCCGTTTTCCTTGAGAATTTTTTCGCGTTTGGTCTTATCGATCGCCATTGTTTCCAAAGTGACCTTCTTTTCGACCTTTTCGCCGTTCATGATCTTCAGCGCCTGACGAATACCTTGGGCACCCGGAGTCGGATAGAGGAACGTGGCCGTGGGTTCTCCTGTACAAGCCCACTTGACCCTTGGTCGGGCAAGCCGTCGACACCGAGGAAGAACATCCCTCCGCACGGCCGGCATCCTCCGCCGCGAGATAGGCCTCGAGAGCAAGCGGATCGTTGTGGCCGTAAACAAGATTGATGGTGTCGTTGACCTTCAGGACTTCTGCATCAGATCATAAGTACCTTCTTTTCCTTCCATTCGGTGTCGATCGGTTTGAGGACTGACTTGATTCCGGGCTCTTTGCCGGCGACTTCCGCGAATCCGTCGTGGCGGTCGTGAGCCGGTTGTGAGGCCATGCCTCACCAAAATCTCCACGATGTTTCCTTTGGCATTCCCCGCGCCGCCCAAAACCTTTACAGCATACTCTCCCGCTGCCCGCCCAATCGCAAGATGTCGCCGCCGATAAACTGCGTGTATTGGTCGGTGTCCACATTGCGATCGAAAATGATCGTTGGAATTTTCGCTTCGGTGGCCTTGATGACCGCGCCTGTAAGGGCGGCAGCTTCCTTTGGACTTATCAAGAGAACATCGACGCCTTGACGTATCAGGTTCTGGACATCCGCTACCTGCTTTTCCACCGAGTTTGGCGATCGGTGATAATCAAGTCTATCTCCGGATGCTTCTCCGCCTCTTTTTTCATGCACACGCCACGACTCGGTGATCGTGGCTTGGGAAAAGCCGAAAACGTATTTTTTTGGTTCGGCGCGAAGGCTCTGGCCACGTGGCAGGAGCATTCTGCTCCGGCCCAGCCAATCCCGCGAATCGATTTTACGGATTAAGCTACACCGGTAACCCCTGCTCTTTCAGGATCTGCGCCGCGTTCGATTTGTCGATCGTCATTGTCGGCAGAATAATCTTCTTTTCGACCTTCTCGCCTTTGACGACCTTCAACCCCTGTCGTACACCTTCCGCCCCCGGCGTCGGATAGAGGAACGTCGCCGTCAGCTGTCCTTTGTGGACCCAGGTCACTCCTTCATTGGGTAGCGCATCGATACCGAGGAACTTGATTTCTTTTTCCCGCCCGGCATCCTTCGCCGCGAGATACGCCCCGTATGCAACTGGATCATTGTGCCCGTAGACGAGGTCTATCTTGTCGAAGGATTTCAGCGCGGTCGACATCACGTCATATCCTTTCGCCTGCTTCCAATCGGTATCGATCGGTTGAAGCAACGATTTGATGCCAGGTTCCTTGTCGGTAAAGGCATGGAATCCGACACTGCGATCGTGGGCCGGCTGCGTGCCCATGCCGCCCCAGAGCTCGATGACGTTACCCTTGGCGTTGCCCGGACCGCCGAGCAGTTTGACCGTGTATTCTCCGGCCGCGCGGCCTATCTCCACATTGTCGCCGCCGATGAACTGCGTATACTTATCCGTATCTACGTTGCGATCGAGAATGATGGTCGGAATCCCGGCCTCAATCGCTTTGAGGGTTACCCCGGTCAGCCCGGCCGATTCTTTCGGGCTGATTAGCAACACATCGACACCCTGCCGAATCAGGTTTTCGATATCGGCCACCTGTTTCTCGGTCTTGTCCTGTCCGTCCGTGATAATCAGTTCCAGGTCGGGATGCTTTTCCGCCTCCTTCTTCATGTCCTTGTTGAATTGAACCCGCCAGGGTTCAACGATCGTAACCTGCGAGAAACCAAATCGAAATTTCTTCGACTCGGCTCGCACATGGAACGGTTTAATTACCGCACTCGCAGCCGCGACTGCACTTATTTTAATGAATGTCCTTCTTTGCATAGGTGGGTTAGTTGTTAGGGGGACTCGTTCTTGTTTATCTCATCGCTGCCACGCGGCAAGATCTTAGAGCCGTTAGACTTCTCTGACTTGAGTTTTACGGTGCCGCAGCAGGAGTCTGACAGCTGCGTGCTGGTCTCGCGGAAGTCTGGATTTTTGTCCACATGCATCTTCACCGTTCAGTACCGACTACCGCCACGGTGGCCTTTCGTCCGGGAGGCTTCTCGACGCGGGGGCGGAATCGCCTCAGCAAACCGGCCATCTGACCCTCCTGCAGCAGCACGGCGCCCAGGATGATCAGCCCTTTCAGAACTAGCTGGGTGTTGCTGTCGATGTTCTTGAGCAGCAGAATGTTGCCCAGAAAACCGAAGATCAGCACCCCGACCAGCGTGCCCATCATGGACCCTCTGCCGCCCATGAGGTTAGTACCGCCAATCACCACCGCTGCGATTGCATCCAGCTCCGCTCCGGCCCCGGCATCCGGCTTACCCTGGCGGTACTGCGCGGTGTACAGAACACCGGCCAAAGCTGCCAGCATTCCGGAGATGGCATAGACCGCGATTTTGATGCGGTCCACCCGGATTCCGGCGAGTCGCGCTGCTTGCTCGTTGCCCCCAAGGGCGTACACGTACCGGCCGAACGTACTTACCTTCAAAACAAACCCGAAAAGGAAGACGGCTAACAGAAAGAAAATCCCGGGAACAGGCACGACGTTAAACACCAGCGCCCGCAAGACATCAAAGTCTTCGGTCGCATTCGAACCCGTATAGACCGGATAAACAGCCGCGTCTTGGCCGGCTAGCAATCGCGCCAGCCCCAAAATCGCGACCATCATCGCCAGGGTGACGATAAATGGTTGCAGGCGGCCTTTGGCGATGATGACGCCGTTCAAGGCGCCCAGCGCAAGGCCGACGGCCGGCACGGTAACAAGCACACCGAGAACACCAAATTTCGGCTCGAGCTGTCCAATCATCCACGCAACCGCAACCCCGGCCAGAATGATGCCCGCAAAAGCGCCCGCAGCAACGATCTTGATGTCCGGCTTCTCGGCGGTGCGATCCGTCGCGCCGTGCACATTCATGGCAATCAAAGGGATCAGGTAAAGACAAAGCATCATGCAAACGACGGCTAGAATCGGGATGGAAAACAGCGACGCATTGGTCCACCCCTGCTGAGTTAGAAGCATGGCGCAAATCACCGAACCAAGCGCCATCATTGAACCGACCGAAAGATCGATTCCACCCGTCAAAATCACCAGCGTCATACCGACGGCGATGATTCCGTTGTTGGAGACCTGTCGCAGCACATCGGCCTGGTTACCCGGGCTGAGGAAGATGTTTACCCCCTTGTTATTTACCGGCGAGAGAACCACGCCGGTGGCGTAAAGGACTGCCAACCCCCAGAAAAGCTTCGTCGTCAGAACAAACTTGAAGATCCGCCCGAGCACTGTGTTCACGCCGCTACCTCCGCAAATTCAGGTTGTACCCGCCCGCCAGGCGAAGCGTACTCCAGAATGGTCTCATGTGAAAAATCCGATCGATTCAATCGCGCCGTCGGGAGGCCTTCTCGCAAGACCAAGATACGGTCGCTCAACAGAGTGAGCTCGGGCAATTCCGACGAGACCAGCACCATCGCCAGGCCCTCCGCGGCGAGTTGTTGAATCAGGCGGTAAATGTCGGCCTTTGCCCCGACATCGATCCCGCGAGTCGGCTCGTCCAGAAGCAGAATTTTGGGAACAGCCTGGAGCCACTTTCCGATGACCAGTTTCTGTTGGTTACCGCCGCTGAGCGTGCCCGCGACCTGCTCCGGGCCGCTCGCGTGAATCGCGAGTTGCCGCATGGTCCGCAGAGCAACCTCGCGTTCCTCGCGGTTCGAGACGACCCCGAAATTGGAAATCGAACTCATCACCGTCAGCTCGGCATTTCGATCGATACCGGCGCCCAGAATCAGGCCGTCGCGCTTCCGATCCTCCGTCACCAGTGCAATTCCGTGCTGCTTGGCTTCGACGGGATTTCGCAAGGAGACTCTCCGGCCGTTCACGGAGACTTCGCCTCCGCCGAATTCGGGATGAAGCCCGAAAAGCACTTCTAAGGTTTCCGTTCGCCCTGCCCCGAGCAACCCTGCCAACCCGAGCACTTCGCCGGCCGCTACGGAGAACGAAACCCGATCTACCAGCATCGGCCTGCTTGGGGTCGGGGTTGGGTGTTCGAGCCGTAAGTTCCTGACTTCGAGGACCGGTTGACGAGTCGGCGCGTCGGCTTTACCGGAGGCCAGGACCTCTTGCAGTTCGCGGCCCACCATCATGTGGATCACTTCGCGCCGGTTGGCTTCCCCAGCGGCCAAGGTGCGGATCAAGCGCCCGTCGCGGAGAACAGTAACCCGATCGGCCAAGGCGAAGACCTCTTCCATGCGATGGGAAATGTAAACGATTGCAACACCCTCTCCAGAAAGCCGCCGAATCACCGCAAACAAACGCTCCGTTTCGTGAATCGATAAAGCCGAGGTCGGTTCGTCCATGATCAAAATGCGCGCCTTCGATACCAGCGCCTTCCCGATCTCCACCAACTGCTGTTCACCGACCCGTAGCCGGCTTACGGGCTGATCGATCCGTGCCTGGAAATCTAACGGCGCGAGTACCGCGCGCGCCGCCGCGATCTGTCGCCGGCGATCCACCAGAAACAGACCACCCCGTTTCTCCTGGCCGAGGAAGATGTTCTCGTCCACGGCTAGCTCCGGCACCAGGTTCAATTCCTGATGGATCATCGCAATACCCGCCCGCGTCGCTGCCCGCGGAGAGTTCAGATGCACCGGGCTGCCCCCGACCGCAATCTCGCCCTCAAAATCGTCGATCAGCCCGGCGGCGATCTTCATCAAGGTCGATTTACCGGCGCCGTTCTCCCCCATCAAGGCATGGATCTCGCCTCTACGCACCGCGAAGTCCACTTCGGTCAAGACTTGAGTCGGGCCAAACCGCTTGGTAATGCGGCTCATCTCCAGGATCACCTGGTGATTGGTCTCCGGTCCGTTTGAACCGGCTACATCAAGGGGGGGCATGCTTCTTTATTACGGCAACTTCTGACAAGATTACTGATTCCGGCTCCGTTTTCGCCCATTAGGGCATGAATCTCGCCCCTTGCGAAGCTCGGGATGCACATTCAACACGCGAACGGCGCCGAACGACTTCGAGATGCCCCACATCTGAAGCGCAGGGCTTGCAGTTGGCTCCCGGGGCTGTTGCACAGAAGACATTCGAGAGGGAATCCAAAGGCCTCTGGGCGATTGACGCTAGCATGTGTCAGATCAAGGCTGAAAGCGTGCCGCAAGCGGTTTCAAAAAGCATTTGCCCGCTCTGATCTTTGCGTTCGAGTTTCCCGCCGGAGAAAGGCAGAAAATCCGGAAAAGGGCGAAACGGCCTCATAAAATGCCGGTCAAAGAGTGAAACTGGGGCTGGGGTTGAGAACTCTCTGGCATCTAGCGCAGAACAACGCCGCAATCAACATGATTTGAAGCATGGTCAATGGATCGTCCGCCTGACCGCTTTTCGTTCTACCTTCGAATTGCCGCGACGACCGCCCGATGGCTAGACTTTCGAGCGGCTTTTCCGTTGGGCGGCGTAAAGTCTCCTAAAAGGCATATGAAGCTCCTGCGATCGGGCCCAGAGAGTCCAATGAAGTGTTCCTACGAACGGGCTCGGAAAGATTCGCGTTCGAGAGGTGCTGCCAAAGGAACCCGACCCAGATGGACCACGTCCTCGAGATGGTGAGTCGCACGCCTCCCGAGGCAAGCAGGCAAAATGTGAAGTCTTCCCCCTGCCCGAACGGAGTGTCATTGCTATCAACCGCGCCCATCCCACCACCGCCATCCGCATAAAGCGCCCACGCTGACGTCCCGATGGGAAAAATCAGCCGAACGCGAAGCGCGCCTCCAAGAAAGTAACTCTCGGGACCATGCACGATCGCCTCTCCAAGAAATGTCGCAAGCAATTGACCCCTGAAACGGATCGGCCCGATCTTCCATTGCGGGAACGGTTGCCAAGCCAGCGAGAGGAGTTGCGGAGCAATCACGTAGCGGTTGGGATTCCTCACGCCAAAAATTCCGGCCGTCTCGAAGGCGATCTCCCACCGCTTCTCGCGGGGCGCCGCGAGCGGTTGCCGCACAAGCTCTCCGTCCGCCATCAGGCCGGCGGCGGTCAAAAGGAAAGCGATGGCGGCAAGGCGCAGCTGTTTCGCTGCCGGCATCGGGCAAGGATGCAGAAATCGGGCGAAATATCTCACTGTCTGCACGTTCGTATCGTGTCACCAAGCTGGACGCAGGCAAATCGAAAAGAAAGTGTTGGCTGGGCCTCATCTTCGGAAGAGAAGAAGCCTCACGCCAAATTGATGAGCATTGTTCCGCACGCGCGTTCGAGCCATCTCGAGAGCTGGGTCAAACGAAGCGAACGCGGTCCTGTCTGTGCCAGGCAGGAAAAGAACGTCAGGACGAACGCCTCGATCGCCACGGTGCAGCTCGCCAGAATGAAAAGCTGCAAGGATGCCGGCCTTTCGAAATCTTTGAACTGAGGCAGCAAATCAGACATAAACAAAAGTGCCTTCGGGTTGGTGACCTGGACGGCGGCGGCCTGGACGATCAGATCGCCGTAGCTCGGTGTCGATCGAGACGGCGGCCCGAGCGTTTCGGCGGATCTGCGGAACGAGGACCACCCCGCGCGAACACCAAGGAAAACCAGATAACTCGCGCCGGCGACTTGCAGAATTGTGAGCGCGTTCGCCGACGCGAGGAGCAAAGTAACCGATCCAAATGCAATACAGACGAAAAAGGAGAGATTTCCCAATTGGATGCCAACGATCCCCATAGTGCGGGCCCGCAGTCCGGACGCCGCCACCAGAGGACATCACGAACCACACAGCTGGGCCCGGCACGAGCGCGACAAGCGCCCAAGCTGTCGCGTAGGCGAGAACAGCACTAAGACCCATTCGAACAGCCGCAGGCGAAATGCGCGAGGGCCTCGTCAGGGAGGACGGGAGGGGGCGCCTCGTTCTTACGTATTCCCCGGTGCGATCTTTTCACGAACCGTCCCGCTTCGATTCAGGATTCTTCACCTCTTTCCCAAGGAGTTCCAGAAATCGCATCAAAACGGGATTTGCGTCGCTTCGGCGCCACGCTGCGCTAACCTCCCACGAAGCGGCCGGATCCTGCACCTCGTGGAGGCGCAAGCCCCTTATGTGCGGAATTCCGAACGATTGAGGGATGAGCGTAACACCGAGCCCGGCACGCACCAGGGCAAGAGAGGTCGTCACTTCGCTGGTATCTTGAATTGCTCTCGGATGAAAGCCAAACTTCGCGCAGAGAGCGATCGCGTGGCGACGAAACGTCGGCGCGCGCTCATTCGATATGAGAATGAACGGTTCGCCGGCGCAGTCGTCCAACGTGGCTTTGGTGGGCAGCCGGGAATCGGTTGACGATACGAGCGCCAGTCGGTCACGAATAACCGGCGTCGTCTCGAACTCGTTCGAAACCGGCGAACGCACGAACCCGATATCGAGCCGCCCGGAACGCAGGCCCTCGATTTGCTCAACGGTAGACATGTCGCGAAGGCTGATCTGGACGTCCGGCACGGTATGGCGAAGGCGGGCGATCAAACGGGGAACCAGTTCGAAAGTATGAAAGCCAAAACCGAGTCGCAGGCGTCCCCGGTCTCCGCGAGCCAGGCTTCTTCCCGCGTCAACGAGCCGTTCGAAGCCGGATACGATCGGCCTCGCCTCGTTCAAAAACTGCTCTCCAGCGCTCGTCAGTTTGGTGCCGTGCTTTCCTCTTTCAAAAAGGGAACATCCCAGATCCTCCTCAACCCGCCGAATTTGCTTGGTCAAAGCAGGCTGGCTCAGATTCAGGAGTCTTGCGGTCCGCCCGAAATGCAATTGCTGGGCCAGCAGAACAAACGAGCGGAGTTCTCGCATTTCCATAACCTCAAGTTATCACGCCGATAATTAATTTCCATTGGAAGAAATCGGTGGAGAAGTGGATCTTCCTCCATGCAAAAGATGGCCGTAATTGACCTGGATGACACGCTGCTCTGCCCCGACAAGCAGATAAGCGGGGCTAACCTCGAAGCTCTCCACACCCTGAGAAAGAACCGCTTCGAAATTATCATCGCGTCGGGCCGCCATCACAAAAACATTATCGGCTTTGAAGATCGGATCGGGAGACAGGGTTGGGTTGTCTCGTCGAATGGCGCCGTTGTGCGCCACGCTCAAACTGCGGCGATGCTGCAGGAGTTTACGTTAAGCGTCAGCCAGGCTCGTGCCATTCACCAGTATGGCACGGAAAGCGGCTGCTCTCTTATCGGCTACCATCGGGATGGGGTCTTCGCTGAGAGCGATTCGGAATGGACGCGTCGGTATGCAAAAAATGCCGGCTGGCAACCAAGCCGGGGCAATCTTTTGTTTTTGGCCGCGACAGGCCTCGAAAAGCTGCTTCTTACCGGCCCCGAAGCCAGAATTGATGAGCTTGAACCCGAGGCGGAGAGGAAATTCGGATCGGAGATGTACGTCGTGCGAACAGCCGACGAGATTTTGGAGATCGCGGCTTCAGGGACTAATAAAGCGTTGGGTGCGCAGGCGGTGGCGCGGACGCTGGGAATTGAAAGCCAAAACGTCGTGGCTTTCGGTGACGGAAACAATGACGTCGAGCTTCTTGCTTGGGCCGGCCTTTCCGTGGCCATGAGCCACGGGCGGGAGACGGCGCGGCGAGCGGCGAAACTAATCAGCCCGCCGGGGTCTCCCGCGACAGCGTTTGCTCGCGCGGTCCGGGCCGTTTTGTAAGCTCACACTCGGACCGGGTTGATGTTCTGATTGACCCGAAAAAAGTTGCCCGGATCGTATTTGTTCTTTACGGCCACCAGTCGCTCGTAGTTCTCGCGGTAACTCGCCTTGACTCGGTCTTCGCCCTCTTCGTCCATCATGAAGTTCACGTAAGCTCCGCCCGCGGAGTGCGGATGCAGCGCGTGCCAATAGTCTGTCGCCCATGTGACGATGCGCTCCTTGTTGCCCGGATCGGGGTCAACCCCAACGATTACCTGAGCCCAAACAGCATCGCGATAACTCCAGGCGGTATCGCTCTTTCCCATCTGCGCTGCTCTCCCGTTGATTGGATAAAGGTGCATCGTCGATTGCATGGTTGGGACCTTCGAACCGTGCACCAGGTGGAGTTCGATGGCTTCATCGCTGAGTTCCTTGAAGAAATCCGCCTTCCAATACCACTGCAAGCCAGGCATATAAAGGGCATCGAACATGCTCTGAACCACCGGGTGGGGCAATGGACCGACCAAATCGAGGGTCGGCGGGCAAAAGGCGCGAATCGGCTTAAAAACCTCCTCGGCGCTTTCCAGAGGCCCGGTGTAGCACCAGACAATCCCGCACATGTTCTTATGATGGAGGTGCTCTGGAAACGGGGGGCCAGGCGGCACGACTAGAAAAGCGAAGAAGCCGGTAATGTTCTCCGCCGCCTCGACGATAAATTGCCGGTACCATTGCATCACCTCACGAGCCTGCTCGAGAGGCCAAAGCATCGGCCCGGCGTAGTCGGTGTGGATGTCGTGCGCCTTGAACAAGAAAGAGGTGGCGACACCGAAGTTTCCTCCGCCTCCTCGTATCGCCCAAAACAGATCTTCGTGCTCCGTCGCGCTGGCGGTCACGAAACGCCCATCCGCCAGAACCAAATCTGCGGCCAGCAGGTTGTCTATCGTCAATCCACAACCGCGGGTCAGATGACCCAAGCCCCCTCCCAGAGTGAGCCCGCCCACCCCGGTGGTCGAAATAATCCCGCTGGGAACGGCGAGACGAAAGGCATGCGTCGCATGGTCCACCGAGTGCCACGTGCAGCCGCCTCCTACTCGCACTGTCTTGGTGGACGGTTCCACGCGCGTGTAGTTGATCAGGGAGAGGTCGATAACCAGGCCGTCGTCACACACTCCCAATCCGCCCGCGTTGTGGCCGCCGCTTCGAACCGCAACGAGGAGTTGGTTCTCGCGGCCAAAATCGACGGCCGTGATCACATCGGCGACGTCCGAGCAGCCGGCAATCAGCCTTGGCCGTCGATCAATCATCCCGTTGTAAACCTTGCGGGCCTCATCATACCCTTCGTCCTCCGGCTGGATCAACTGTCCGCCAAGTTTCGCACGGAATCCATCTATTGCTTCCTGAGTGAGCACGGTACCTCCTTCGAAATGAAACTGGTCAATAATCCGAACGTTAGTCAGTCTCCTCCTTTAACCACAGGGCGGTATCCCCGTCAATGATGAGGCCATTGACAAATCCGGCCTTGAGAAGACCCTTTACGGCTTGCAGCTTTTCCCTCCCGGCGCAAAGGAGGATTACCTCCCGCTCAAAAAGATGCTCGAGATCGACTGCCAGCGTTCTTTGATTCACATCGCTGGAAACGACCCGCCCTTCCGCATCGAAAAACTTTCCCATGCAGTCGCACACGGCGCCGGCCCGTTTAAGATCCTGCAATTCGATGCCCGACAGGTAGCGATGTTTGAACAAAAGGCTGTGCTCGTCACACGGCCCGAAAGTCACCATGTAAAAACTCGCCTGTTCCGCGAGGGCCAGCGTCTCCTTGAAAATGCGCTGCGACATAAAAATTTGACGATCGGCGATGGTATTGACAATGAAAGGCACAGGCAAAAAATGCCCCTCTCCGCCGGTTTTTTCGGCAAATTGATAAACGACTTCAAAGAGGTTGGCCGCCGAAGTCCTGGTCAGAGACCCCATTGCCGAAACAAACTTCGCCTTGGGCTTGGTCAGACCGACCAAATGATTGGGAACTTCGGCAATGGAGCGCCCCCAGCCCACGCCGATGACCGAGGCCTCGTCGGCCTGCAGGCGCTCCCGAAGCAACTCGGCGGCAACGATCCCCACCGCGCGACGCGCGATGGGACTCTCGGCGGCGAGTCTGGGACGCGAGGGCAGGCTCTTCCGCCGGCCCGAGATGTAGGACATCAATGGCGGCGTTGTGCGACAGAACGCAAGATTGTAGCGGCGCCGCAGGCTCTCCTCGATTTCCACCATGCGGGCGAAACGATGTTCGATGGAGATCTTCACGATGCCGGATTCCCTGGCTTCGGCCAAGAGCCTGTTAACCTTGATCCGCGAGATTCCCAACAGATCGGCTGTGTGCTCCTGAGTATTTCCGGCAACGTGGTAAAGCCACGCCGCCCTGACGATTTGTTCAGAATCACCGGGAAACTCGTAAGATCGGTTCATTCCAATTCCGCCTCAAGGTGCCGCCAGTTCGCTTCGGCGCAGCGATCCCTTCGTGTCGCAAGACGCGCCTGGAAGGCTGCGGTCGACAAGCCATCTTCCACGGTATTCAGCCCTCTTTGCAAATCCGGATTTCGTTTGCTGGCCTCGTCAACCCTCCAGCCACAACCAACAGAGGCGCGACTCCTGAGTGCATTTGCCGCGCCACCGCATCGAGGACCGGAGAAAGATGGCGAGGCACTCAGCTGGACCGTCTGGTCGCTATCGCCTTGACGGCGCGTCCATCGACGGCCTTTTACGGTGCCATCGGCTCCGGGGGGAGCAATAGCCGCACTTCACAGCCAATTCTTTCTTCTCTTCCCCTGATTCATCGCAAAGATGAGCTCATTGCACAAGGCGAAGGGAAATCAGGTGGTGGTCGCGTTTGGGTGAAGCATGGCGAAAATGTCAGATGATAGTTTTAGTCAGTTCTCCTATTTTTGCTCGGCGCTTTGGAACGAATCGGAAAAAGATTTCAGAATGAGCGAACAGGAAGCGGCTCCGGCGTCCAGGATTCCTCTCGAACGTTCTCCCAGCCTGCTGGCGCGGCCCAATTTTGCGATCATATCGCGAGTGCCTTCCTTCCCCTTCTCCGCCGCGGCGGCCATGCGATTGAGTGCCTCAGAAAAACTGGCACCTTCGGCGACAGCCTTTTCATACCCTTCAACGGCCGGCACCAAGGCGTCCATCATCGTCTTGTCACCCACCTTGGCGCCGCCAAGGTCCTGCATGGCATTCATCCCGGCCTTTAGCATCTTGCCGAAGGCCTCCTTGTCGATCGCCGGCGAATCGCCGCACGCGGCGCCCATGTCGATAAAGAAGCTGCCATAGAGAGGCCCCATGGCGCCTCCGATTTCCGCCAGCAGCACCTGACCAAGCATATCGAGGCCTTGGGGAACCGTGACATTCTGGTCGCCGAGTTTCTCTTTGGTTCGACGCGCACCCTTCGTCATATTGATCCCGTGGTCGCCGTCTCCCGTAGCCCCGTCGATTTCGCTGAGGTAAGCGCCATTGGTGTCGATCGTTTCAATCAGAGCCAGCAGAACTTTGCGGCCTTCGGCAGTCGGGTACGAATTCATTTTTTTGGTCGGTTAGGAAAGTTTCGGTTGGGTGAGTCCAATGGAGGTCGCCTCCGCGGCGATGAGTGCCTTCAATTCGGCGTCCAGTTTCATTAGCGTGACCGTCACGCCCATCATCTCCAGGGAGGTAAAGTAATTCCCGACGTAGGGTCGATAGATGGAAATTCCGGCTTTCCCCAGCAATTCGGTCAATTTCCGGAAAACAATGTAAAGTTCCATGACCGGTGTTGCGCCCAACCCGGAAACGAGGACCACCACTTCGTCTCCCGAATTGAAGGGCAGGTCTGGAAGGATGTAGTCGAGGGCTATCTGCGCCATCTCGTCTGCGCTCTTCAGATCATCCACCTTGACCCCGGGTTCTCCATGGTGCCCGATACCGACTTCCATTTTCCCCGGTTCGATATGGAAATTGGGTTTTCCTGCGGCGGGAATCACACAGGAGGAGAGGCCAATGCCGATGCTGCGGGTCGAATCGATTGCTTTCTGGGCGGTCCGAATAACCTCCTCCAGCGAGGCGCCGATCGCTGCTTTCGCGCCCGCGACTTTCCACATCAGAATCTCCCCCGCCACGCCGCGTCGCTTTTCGCGTTCGTCCTTGGATGCCGAGGCCACGTCGTCGTTGGCGATCACCGTCTCCACCTTGATTCCGTCCGCACCCACCATCCGGCGGGCCATTTTGACGTTCATGTTGTCCCCCGCGTAGTTGCCATAGAGGATCGCCACGCCCGCGCCGCCGTCCGCCGCCCGGATGGCATCCCGGAAAATATGGGCGGAAGGCGAGGCAAAAATTTCGCCCACCGCGACAACGTCGACCATGTTCTTTCCCACATACCCCACGAATGCCGGTTCGTGACCCGATCCGCCGCCGGTGACGATCCCAACCCGTCCTTTCACGGGAGATCCAACGTATCTGACCACGCGGGGGTTTTCTGTTTTCGCCAGGAGGTCGGGATGGCCAAGGAGAATTCCCTCCAGCGCCTCCTCGGTGACGCGGGACGGATCATTGAAGATTCGTTGCATAGTGTTCTGGGTTTGGAAGCCTATTTCTTCGAAGCCGTGAATTGCTGCTCGATTTCCTTCATCCGCTCAACCTTGGCCGCGGATTTGCCCCCTTCGAAATCTGATTTCAGCCACGTGTCGACCAAGCTCTTGGCGTACTCTTCTCCCACGACACGCGCCCCCAAGGCCATGACCTGGCAATCGTTGCTCTTGCGCGATCTCTCGGCGGAATAGGCGTCGTGACACACAGCGGCCCGGATTCCCGGCACCTTGTTGGCGGTGATGGCCATGCCAATTCCCGTGCCGCACATGAGGATACCGCGCTCGTGCTTGCCGTCCGCCACGGCGCTGGAAACTTCCAACGCGATGTCCGGGTAAAGCGATGGCTCGGTATTGTGCACGCCATAATCCTTGACCGTATGGCCTTGCTTCTCCAAATAGGCGCGCAAAGTTTCCTTCAGATGAAAGGCTGCCTCGTCGCAGCCTATCGCGATCGATAGTTTACTCATAAAGAACTCTTAGTTTGTTACTTGAAGACGTAAAACCCTAGCTCAGCGGAAGCTTCCGCTGACTGCCATTACGCCGGAGCCGTGCAGCAGCCCACCGCACCTCTCCGGGAGGCGCAAGGCGCGCCTTGTTATTGGTGTATGGAAGAGGAAGTTACGGAATCAGAAGGATCTTGAGAGACTTGTCCCCTTTCTTCATCATGTCGAATCCTTCCTCGAATTTCTCGAGGGGCAACTTGTGGGTAACGACCCCCTCGGTTGGGATTCGGTCCTTGGCTATGGCGTCGATGACAAACGGATACTGGTACGGTCCAAGGTGAACGCCGAGAACGTCCAATTGCTTGCGATCGGAGATAATGCTCCAATCTACCGTGACATCGTGCGCGAAGACGCTGAATTCCACGAAGCGACCGAGCTTGCGAATCATCTGCAATCCTTGAACCACCGCATTGGGATGACCTGTGGCTTCGATATAGACGTCACAACCATAGCCCCCGGTCATTTCTTTCACAATTTTGACCACGTCATCGTTTAGAGGATTCAGGACAAGGTCGGCGCCGAACTTTTTCGCCAATTCCAACCGCTCCGGCTTGGTGTCCATCACCACCAGCTTCCGAGGACTCTTCAGCTTGGCGCATCCAATCATTCCCAGGCCCAGTGTTCCGGCGCCTGCGAGAACCACGACGTCATCCCAATGGATCGCCGCGCGCTCGACACAGTAGGCCGAACAAGCAAACGGCTCGACGAGGATGGCTTTTTCAAGCGGCAGATCCTTGGGGACCTGGTGATTGACGCTTTCCTTGGGGTATTTCATGTATTCGGCGAAGGCGCCGTTCACATTGTTTTGGAAGCCGTAGACATCGTGTTTCTCACACATCCAATATTCCCCGCGTTTGCAAAAGCGGCAGTCCCAGCACGGAACAATCTGCTCCGAGATGAGCCGGTCCCCCACTTTCACATGGTCCTTCTTGGCGGCGTTCTCGCCGACCTCGACCACGACGCCAACAAATTCGTGGCCGGGTATCATCGGCTCCTTGATGTATTTCGGTTGACCGTTTCCGCCCCAGAACGATTCCGCGCCCAGGTAGGTCTTGATATCGCCCGCGCAAATTCCGCAGGCTTCCACCTTGACGATGATATCGTCGGCGGTGGCCCGGGGAACGGAAGCCGTCTCCAGCCGGTAATCTCCCGGGCCGTAGCAAACGAGTGCGCGCATTGTCTCGGGCAACTCGCTTCCCCGTGCTGCGGCTCGCGTCTCCGCCTTGCCGCTCGTTTCAGTGACTGTTGCTGTGCTCATGATAAATATTCTCCTTTTCGAATTTCAATTTGAGTACGTTTCTCTTTAGTTAATGACTGTCCCCCCTCGTTTTAAGCATCCTTTTCCCGGCTAGAACATCGGGCACGACCTTCCATCTTTCAAGTGGGTGCTGCCCAGAGTCGTGAGGCCTTTTTTGTCATGCCACGAGCCGCTCCCCGGTGTCCTGATCAAAAAGGTTCAGATCTTCGTCCTCGAAGGTGAGATTCACTTTGCTGCCCGGCTTGTAGGCGCGCGTCATGTCCGTGCTCGCCATCATCAGCAAGTCCCCGTAGCGAACACCAACACGGGTTTCGTCGCCCAAGTTTTCGACAACCGAGACCGTGCCCAGAACACTGGTGCTTGAAGCTTTGGGGCTGACACGGATACCCCAGGGGCGGACGCCCAGCCGCGCGGAGTTGCGATTGCCGAGCAACTTCTGAATGTAGGGGGTTATCGGGAGAGAGAAGTCGGTATTCGGAATGACCAGGCACCGATTGGAATCGGCACTCACCGAGAAGATGTTCATCGGCGGCTCGCCCAGGAAACCAGCGACGAACTCATTCGCCGGGTGGTTGAAGACCTGCAAAGGTGTATCAAACTGCTGCAATTTTCCGTCGTTGAGCACCGCGATCCGATCGGCTAGCGCCATCGCTTCAAGCTGATCGTGGGTAACGATAATCGTCGTAAAGCGCTGCTCGGTGTGAAGGCGTTTGATCTCGGTGCGCATCTTGACCCGCAACGCCGCGTCCAAGTGACTGAGTGGTTCGTCGAGCAGCAAGACTGCCGGCCGCCGGATCAGCGCGCGCGCGATGTTGACGCGTTGCTTCTGGCCGCTACTGAGAGCCGCCGGCTTCAGATCAAGCAATTCTTCCACATGCAGATACTTGGCAATCTCGGCGACGCGTTTGTCAATTTCCTGCTGCTTGACCCCGTGCGCCTTCAGGTTGAAAGCGAGGTTGTCGCGAATCTTCAGCGGCGGATAGAGCGCATAGTTCTCGAAGGCCAGTCCTATTCCACGATCCTTCGGATGCGTGTTGTTGACCACTTTGCCTCCGATGACTATTTGACCATCGGAGACGGTTTCCAGGCCCGCGGTCATCCTTAGCGTTGTGGACTTGCCGCAACCGGAGGGGCCTAAGAGCGCGATGAACTCGCCGTCCCGAATGTTCAGGTCCAGTCGATCGAGGGCCGGCGGCAGATCCGGCCGGTACTGCTTGACCAATTTCTTGTATAAGAGCTCAGCCATTTTCTAAACCTCCTCGGCGGGTTCTGAGGACCGCGCCAGAAACTTCTGGGTATCCGCGTCGAAGATAATTAGCAGATGCGGGTCGACTTTAAATTGCGTGCGCCGATCCATTTCGAAGGTGAGATGACCGTCGACCAAGGCGCGCACGAAGTGACCGTCCACCGTCTTTAGGGTCAGGATCGATTTCGTCCCCAGCGGCTCGAAGCTGTAAATGGTCGCGTGAAACGCTTGCTTCTCCTGGTCGGACGCGATGCGAACGTCGGGCGGGCGCACCCCAACCTGGATCTTCTGGGAGTGTTTCTCGTTGAGGATCTTCACAACGTCGGGTGGCAAAGCCAGCGGAACGTTCTCCCCCAGCATCTGAAGGGTGATATCCGAGCCCCCCGAGGATTTCAGCGTCGCATCAATGATGTTGATTTCGGGGTCGCCGAAAAACCTGGCGACGTCGATCGATATTGGGCGGAAATACACGTCGTCTGGACTCGCCAGTTGCAAGAGATGGCCTTCATTGAGCACCGCCACGCGATCTCCCAGGCTCATCGCTTCGAGGTAGTCGTGGGTCACGTAGATCGTCGTGGTCCCGAGATGCGCCCGCATTTCCTTCAGTTCGGCGCGCATCGAGTGGCGAAGCTTGGCATCGAGGTGACTAAGGGGTTCGTCCAGAAGAAACAGATCGGGATGCCGGACCAGGGCCCTTCCCAAAGCCGTCCGCTGTCGCTGCCCATTGCTCAGAGCCTGAATGGGCCTCTCGAGCAAATGGTCGATCTTCATCACCTTGGCGTGGTGGGTCACCCGCTCCTTGACCTTCTCCTCGGGCAACCGGAACTTGGGGCTCCGCAAGGGAAATGCCATGTTGTCATAGACATTCAGCTGCGGATAGAGCGCGTAACTTTCGAAGACCATCGCCACATTCCTGTCCGCAGGCTCCAGACCTCCGATATCGCGTCCCGCAATCTTGACCGTCCCGCTGTTAGGGGTAACGATTCCCGCGATAAGATTGAGGGTCGTCGTCTTTCCGGCGCCGGCTGGCCCGAAGACCGCGAGAAACTCCTTGTCGCGAATGTCGATGCTCAGATTCTCGACCGCGCGCCTCTTATTGTAGAATTTTGTCAATCCTTGTAGTTCAACCGCCGCCATAAATTTTAGCCTTTCACTGCGCCGAACGACAGGCCCCGGACCAGGTGCTTTTGAATCAACAACGCAAGGATCACTTCCGGAAGAGCGGAGAGAAGAGCCGCCGCGGCGACCCATCCATAGTGCACGGTATCTGACGCCAGAAACCTGGTCATCGAGACGGTGGAGGTTTGCGTCGTCGCCCCGCCAAGCTGCAGGGCAAAAGTGAAGGAATTCCAGCAGAAGATGAAGGAAAGCAGCGCGGCCGCAACGATACCCGGCTTGACCATCGGCAAGAGCATCTTAAAGAACACCTGCCACCACGAATAGCCGTCGAGTTGGGCGGCGCCTTCGATGTCCGGTGAGATATCCTCGAAAAAGCCGCGAAGAATCCAGATCAGGAGAGGAAGGCTTATGAGCTGATAAACCCAGATAAGCCCCAGGAAACTGTCGATCAGGTGCAGCTTTTGGTAGATCAAGTAGAGGGGGATAATCACCAGGATCTCGGGCGCGAACCGGAAAGAGAGAAAGGTGAACGCGATGTCTTCGCGCCCCTTGAATTGGTAGCGGCCCAACGCGTAGGCGGCCGGAACCCCCACGATCAGCGAAAGTGAAACCGCGAGCCCGCTCACCACCAGATTGTTCCAAAGCGATCTCAGGAACCCCTCTTGTCCCAAAACCGCTCGGAAATTATCCAAAGTGGGCGTGAAGATGAAGATCGTCGTAAACATCTGGTCGTCCCGCTTGAACGAGAGAATGACCATCCAGATGAGCGGAAACAGCGCAAAGAGCGCATAAAGGAAGAGCACGAAATTCCTAAAAATCGGACCCAGCAAGCCGAGGACGCCTTTGTCGCTTTCCATAGATTATACTGCTCCAGATGCCGCTTTTTGCGCTTTCTTCCAAAATCCAATCAGGATGAAGCAAATTACGTAGATCATGAACCATAAGAAGAGCAGCATGGGGATGGCTCCGCTTAGGTTATAGTACGGGAAGGCTTCGTTATAAGCCGAGACCGCCACACTCAGGGTGCGGTCTCCCGGCCCACCCTTGGTCGTCGCAAAGATGATCGCAAACTCCTGCAGAGAGGTCATCATGCGAAACACCAGGGCTATGAGGAGCACCGGCGCCAGCATGGGAAGAGTCAGGTTCCAGTAAACAAACCACGCGGAGCCGCCGTCGATCAGCGCCGATTCATAGGGAGACCTTGGCAGCGAGCGCAGGCCTGCCAGCACGAGGATCACTATGAAGGGGGTGTAAATCCAGACGTCGATGATGATCAGGGAGAACAACGCCCAGTCGGGATCAGCGCTCCACCGAAACTCTCCCAGCCCGATCCACCCGAGGGGGATGCGGAGAATGCCGACGGTCGGATTGGTAATGAGCAGCCAGATCAGCGCGCCAATGACCGGGGCGATCATCAGGGGGAAAATGAGCACCAGGCGCAGAAACCGCGAAAAAGCGCTCTCGTGATTCAGCAAAAGGGCGATGCACATGCCCAAAACCATCTCCACCGCGGTGGCAATGAAAGCATACCTGATGGTTACTCCGACCGAGTGCCAGAAGTCCGGATTGGTGAAGGTGTCGATGTAATTCTGAAAACCGACCATCCCATACTCCGAGCTTCTGAGTGTGAGGTCGGTAAAGGAATAGAAGATTGCGACGAAGAAAGGGACGAGGATGCCAATCGTCAGCAGGAACGAAGGCGCGAGCACCAGATACGGGCGCAGGGCCTTCTGCCTGGCATATTTCTCGCCCGACTCGGAGAGGGTGGTTCGCGGCGGCTGGGTCGATGTTGCGGTGCTCATATCCGTGACGGATCGCTCCTCGGTGGTTGGAAATTTTGAGGTAACTCTTTTCCGTGACAGCGCATGAAATTTTCGTCCCTTCGCGGAAGGGACGGCGGACCGGCGCTGACCCGCCGCCGTCCTTCACAGCACGTTCTACTCGAGTTTCAACTTGGAAGTGTCGCGGCTGATCTTCTTGGCCAGGGCTTCCATGGCGCTCGCCGGATCCGCTCCCGAGAGCACGATCTTCTGCAGCGTCGCGGCCCACTCGGTTGTCGACTGGATGAAGTAAGGTTGAGGAGTAAACTGAATGGAGGTATTTGGAATCGTCTTGGTAAAGGTGTCATAGTAACCGGGAACCTTGGCGATCTTGTCCTTGAATTCCTGGTTGTCCCACACCGACTGACGCGCCGGGTCGACCGTTTTTGCATTCACCGCCGCCCAAAGCGTAAACTCCGGCCCGGTGAAATATTGCATGAAGAGCCAGGCCGCCTTCTTGTTCTTCGAGGTACTGTTCATTGCCAGTTGCCACACCCACTCGTTGGAGACCGGCTTTTCGCCTGGCTTTGAGGTTGGAGACGGCGCAAATCCAATGTTGCCGGATTGATTTGTGCTTCCCGGAACATTCTGAAAATACCCGTTGCAGTCGGCGTCATACAGAATAGCCGCTTTCCCGGCGCCCAGGTCGGCGCCGCACTGGTACCAGGTATAGTTGGACCAACCCGGAGGTCCTCCTTTTTTGATCATCTCGGCGAACTTCTTGGTCACCTCGACGGACTCCGGCGAACCAAGAGCGGACATCAGTTTTCCGTTTTCGATGACGAAGTCTTTGGCGCCGGCGCTCTTGAAGCTGCTCATGTATCCGGGATGGATCGTCGCCCAGTTCCGCGTGCCCCGGACTGCCACGCCATAGGACCCGGCACCGTTCCAATCCTTCAGCTTGGCGGCGAGCTCGGAGAGCTCATCCAGGGTGGTCGGAACTTTGATGCCTTTCTCATCGAAGTATTTCTTGTTGTAGGCGAGCGAATAGAGCTCGAAGCCGAGCGGCACGCACCAGAGTTTCCCGCTTCCGGGAGGGGAGCCGGGCTTCAAATCCCACTTGCCGGCGTTAAAGACCCCCTCAAAGATATCTTTGGGGTTGTAACCCGGGTTGGTCGCCGAAGCATCGCCCAAAAGATCGTCCAAAGGCTCGATACGCTTGGCGCTGGCGTAGTCCCACATCTGATACACACCGGTCATGAAGACATCCGGCACGCCAGTCCCCGCGGAGAGCTGGGTAGTGATCTTGTCAAAATAGTTCTCTTCCGGAGTCAGTTCGTATTTTACGTCGATTCCGGTCAGTTCCTTAAACTTTGGCAACTGGTCGATGATCGCATTGGCGTAAGGATGTTGGTTAAGGGAGACGTTAATTGTCGTGCCGTTGGCTTGCTTCCAATCAAAGTCTGCGGCGTCCGATCGCTGAACGCTCAACGAAGTCGCTGCGAGGGTAAGGGAGAGGGCCGTCGTGACCGCAAGGCCGTGGCTATTTGGTCTTAAGGGTTTCATGCTCAGGAGGGTTTGGTTGTTGTTAGGATCGTGAAATTCCAAGTCTGATCATTTATTCTTATAGCTTAGCGTTTGCAGCCGGGTTGGATCATGAGATCAAAGCTTTTGTCGCTTTTTATTGGCCTGCGCCAGGGCGGCTTCGACCACCGCTTCGACCGTGAAGCCGAATTTTTTCATAAGCTTTTGCAGGGGGGCTGACTCGCCGAAGGTTCTCATGCCAATGCGCGCTCCGTCGATCCCGACGTAGCGCTCCCAGCCGAACCGCGCCGCCTGTTCCACCGAGACGCGGGCCCGGACGCCGGAGGGCAGGACCGATTCCCGATAGGCTTCGTCCTGATCCTCGAAAAGCTTCCAGGAAGGCATGCTAATGACTCGCGCTTCCACTCCTTGTTTCCTTAGCGCCTCCTGCGCGCCGGTGCACAGGGAAACCTCGCTGCCCGTGGCGATCAATAAGACATCCGGCTTTCCGTTGGCGGCCTCGGAGAGGACGTAGGCGCCGCGTTGCAGGCCGGAGGCCGGCGCATACTTCGAGCGATCCAGCGTCGGCAGCGCCTGGCGGCTCAAGATCAGCACTACCGGCTCGTGTTTCAATCCCGCGATGAGCCGCCATGCTTCGGCAACCTCGTGGGCGTCGCACGGCCTGAGGTCGACCAGTCCGGGAACGGCCCGCAATGAAGCAAGTTGCTCGACGGGTTGGTGGGTGGGACCGTCCTCGCCCACCCCGATCGAGTCGTGCGTGAAGATATAAATCACCGGCAGTTCCATGATCGCGGCCAACCGCAAGGACGCCTTGCCGTAATCGCTGAAGATCAGAAATCCCGACCCGAAGGCTCGCAGCTTCGTCAAGGCCAGACCGTTGAGGATTGCCCCCATGGCGTGCTCCCGGACTCCGAAATGGATGTTCCTTCCTCCAAGCGAGTCGCGGCTGAGCTCCCCTGCCCCCTCGAAGGTCAGACGAGTCTTGGTCGAAGGCGACAGATCCGCGGAGCCGCCGATCAGCCAAGGATGATGCTTGGCGATGGCATTTAAGACCTTTCCGGAAGAATCCCGGCTCGCGATCCCCTTGGGATCCGCCGGGAAGGTCGGAATGTCCGCATCCCAGCCCTTGGGCGGCTCGCGGTGTTGAATGGCGAGGGTCTCCGCCGCCAACTCCGGATGCTTCTTCTCGTATGCGGAAAATAGCGCCATCCACTCCGCGCGCAATTTGGCGCCGCGCTGGCCAAGCTTGTTCTGGAAGTCTTCGCGGGTCTCCGGGGGAACCAGGAACTTAGCGTCCTCCGGCCAGCCATATTTTCGCTTCGCGGCCCTGATTTCCTCCTCGCCGAGCGGCTCACCGTGCGCCGCGCTGGTGTCCTGCTTGGTCGGCGCCCCGTAGCCGATGTGGCTATCCACGATAATCAAGGTCGGCCGATCCGTCGTCTTCTTGAACTGAGTAAACGCCTCTCGCAAAAGATCGAGGTCGTTGGCGTTGGACACCCGCTCGACGTTCCAGCCGTAGGCCAGGAACCGGCCGGCGACATCCTCGGAAAACGCCAAGCTGGTATGGCCCTCGATGGTGATGTGATTGCTGTCGTAAATCCAGCACAGATTGGAAAGCCTCAGGTGGCCCGCGAGCGAGGCCGCCTCCCCGCTAATTCCCTCCATCATGCATCCGTCGCCGGCCAAAGCGTAGACGTTAAAGTCAAACATGTTAAAGTCCGGCTTATTGTATCGCGAGGCCAGCCAATGACTTGCCAAGGCGATGCCGACGCTGGTCGCGACCCCTTGGCCCAGGGGGCCGGAGGTCGTCTCGACTCCCGACGTCCAGCGATACTCGGGGTGGCCGGGGCACCGGCTCTCGAGTTGACGGAAATTCTTCAAATCTGCCAGAGGAACGGCCAGTTCACCCAGGGTCTCGTATTTTCGATTTACCGCCTTCACTCCGGCCAGGTGCAGGAGCGAGTAAAGCAGTGTGGACGCGTGACCCGCCGAGAGGATGAATCGGTCACGGTTCGGCCAAATCGGATCCTGAGGATCAAATCGCAGAAAATCCTGCCAAAGCACATAGACAACAGGCGCCATAGCCATCGGGGTTCCTGGATGGCCCGAATTGGCCTGCTGAACGGCGTCCATACAGAGCGTACGGATCGTATTGATTGAAACAGAATCGACTGATTGCATGGTCTCGCTTGGTTGCTGATCTCCGGTGTCAGGGACTACCCTTCAAAAGGCAGCCCAATGCCGCCGCGGCCCGGGCCGAAGAGAATTTCAAAATGCCGCAACAACTGTTCACACCGAAAACATTCCTCTTTTTCGGAATCCCGAATTGAGCCGGTCTGTGCGACTTCGTTCCAAAAACCGCCCGGGAGCGCCGATCATCACGGCGGCAGGCGTGACAAAACTAACATCGCGAGATGCTATTCGCACAACTGATTTTAATTTTTGGGGGTTTTTCTCCGTTGCTAGCGCGCGAAGCAAATTCCTCTCACGACATCTGTTCAAGGGCAACACATTTCCATAAAAACTTTTGTGGTGCCTGCTATCAGAAGTTAACGACTGCGCCGGATGCGGCGGAGTCCCCTGAGAGGTGACTGATTGCGCGGCCCCGGCAAGAGGCAGCATTTGCTGAGAAACACTTTCTTGCGTTGGGCGATCCGGCTATCGAGCGAACCGACTGGTCTCATAACCGGTCGAATCACTTCTCTTTCCAAATATAGAAAAGAAATTCTATTTTATGATTTTATAGACTTTTTATTGCATTGAGCGGGAAAGCTGTTTATGATTGGTGCCGTTTGGGTTTCCGACAACATGAATTGGTCAGCACATCCAGGCCCTAGGAAACCCGCTCGCCACGGTTCGCACTTTTGCGAAGTTTGCAGCTTGGGAGAAGAAAGCGCGTGGCTTTGCGCGTTGGACGCGCTAGTTTAGCGGTGCTGGTAATTTTGACTTTGGAAAATCGTCCCGTGAAGCCGTCCCCCCCGTTTCGAAGCGAGCGTGAATTGGATGTGATTTGCCTTGGGAGGCTGTCGGTGGATCTTTACGCGGAGCAGATCGGGGCGCGGCTTGAGGATGCCAGGACGTTCGCGAAATCCCTTGGGGGATCCTCGGGCAACATCGCGGCGAACACGGCGCGGCTGGGGCTGAAGTCGGCGATGCTGACCCGGGTGGGCGAGGATCATATGGGACGTTTTCTGATCGAGACGCTGGCCCGGGAGGGGTGCGATGTGAGCCATGTGGTAAGGGATCCGCAGCGGCTGACGGCGCTGGTTTTGCTCGGGCTCAAGGATCGGGAAAGCTTCCCGCTGGTCTTCTACCGGGAGAACTGCGCGGACATGGCCCTGGAGGTCAGCGATTTCGAGGAGGCCTTCATTGCCTCGAGCCGTGCGCTGCTGATCACGGGCACGCATTTTTCCACCGGGCAGGTGGACAAGGCGAGCCGGTTGGCGCTCGAGTATGCGCGCCGCAACGAGGTGCGCACGATTTTGGACATCGATTACCGGCCGGTGCTCTGGGGGCTGACGGGCAAGGCCGAGGGAGAGGTGCGCTACGTTTCCAGCGAAGGGGTGACCAGGCATTTGCAGGGGATCTTGCCCCTCTTCGACCTGGTGGTGGGCACCGAGGAGGAGTTTGAGATTGCCGGAGGAAGCAAAGTTCTCATTGAGACGCTGCGCGCGGTGCGCGAAGTGACCGCGGCGACCCTGGTGATCAAGCGCGGGGAGTTGGGATGCACGGTAATTGAGGGGGCGATTCCTGATTCCCTGGAGAAGGCGCCTACCTTTGGGGGGGTGCAGGTTGAAGTGCTCAACGTGCTGGGAGCCGGGGACGCCTTTCTCTCGGGTTTTCTTAGCGGATGGCTGCGAGAGGAAAGCTACGAGGTGTGCGCGGCGCGGGCCAACGGCAGCGGGGCCCTGGTGGTGGCCCGCCACGGCTGCGCTCCGGCGATGCCCACTCCCGCAGAGTTGGATTACTTTCTCGACCAGGCGAAGCAGGATCCCGAGCGCATGCGCCGCCCGGATCGGGACAGCACCCTGGCCCATTTGCACCGGGTCACCGTTCCGCGTCCGCGCTGGCCGGAGCTCTACATTTTTGCCTTTGATCATCGCAGCCAGTTTGCAGAATTGGCTCACCGGGCGGGGGCGTCCCGCAGCCGTATTTCGGTGCTCAAGGAATTGCTGGTCGAGGCCGTGGCCTCGGTGGAGCGCGAGGCGGGCCACTATGCCGGCAAGCTGGGCATTCTGGCCGACCAGACTTACGGGCAGGATGCGCTGAACGCGGCCACCGGGCGGGGCTGGTGGATCGGCAGGCCGGTGGAGCTTCCCGGCTCCAATCCGCTGCAGTTTGAACACGGCCGCTCCATTGGCACCAATTTGATTTCCTGGCCCCAAGAGCACGTGGCCAAGTGCCTGGTTTTTTATCATCCCGACGATGCCGAGGCCCACCGCCTGGAACAGGAGGCGCAGGTGCGCGCCCTCTATGAGGCCACGCAGGCCAGCGGTCATGAACTGCTCCTGGAAATCATTCCGCCCAAGGATCGCACCCAGGCCGATACCGTCTACCGCTCTCTGAAGCAGTTCTACGACCTGGGCATCAAACCGGAATGGTGGAAGCTGGAGTCGATGACCGCGGCCCAGTGGCGGATGATCGATGAGCTGATCGCCGAACGCGACCCCTATTGCCGCGGAGTGCTTCTCCTCGGGCTGAGCGCTCCGGTGGAGAGACTCGCCGAGGGCTTCATCCAGGCTTCCCATTCCACCACCTGCCGGGGCTTCGCCGTCGGCCGAACCATCTTTGAAAAACCCAGCCTGGCCTGGCTCGCCGGACAAATCGATGATTCCACCCTCATCGCCCGCGTCCGCCAAACCTTCCAGGACCTCATCTCCCTTTGGCGCAATTCGCGCAATCCAACCAATCCATCGATCAACCCATCAATCCTTGAGGAATGCCCAGTATGAATGAGACAATCACCCTTACAGAGAACCCGACCAGCGGTAAGCGCGGCACTGTGCGGCTGACGGCGGCGCAAGCCCTGGTGCGTTACCTTGCCGGTTTGCGCACGCGGCTCGAAGGCCCTCAGGGGGATGAAATCGTTCCTCTCTTCGGCGGCGTCTTTGCGATCTTCGGTCACGGCAACGTTGCCGGAATTGGCGAAGCCCTCTATCAATACAAGGACCGGCTGCCCACCTATCGGGCGCACAACGAACAAGCCATGGCGCATGCCGCGATCGCTTACGCCAAGGCGCACTTTCGGAGGCGCCTGATGGCCTGCACGACTTCCATTGGGCCGGGAGCGACGAACCTGATCACCGCCGGCGCCCTCGCCCACGTGAACCGGTTGCCGGTCCTTTTTCTTCCCGGGGATATTTTCGTTTCCCGGGACCCTGATCCGGTCCTTCAGCAGGTCGAGAGTTCCAACGACGGCACGGTTTCCGCCAACGACTGTTTTCGGCCCGTTTCGCGCTATTTCGATCGGATCGTTCATCCCTCGCAATTGGTGACATCGCTTCCCCGGGCGATTCTCACTTTGACCGACCCCGCGCTCTGCGGACCCGTGACGCTCGCGCTGCCCCAGGACGTGCAGGCAGAGGCCTTCGATTACCCGGTCGATTTCTTTGAAACTCCAATCGTCGAATTTCGAACGGTGGTTCCAAACGACGGGGAACTAGCCGGCGCGGTACGGGCGGTGATGGCTTCCAAGCGGCCGGTGATCATTGCGGGCGGCGGAGTGCTCTACGGCAACGCCACCGGGGCTCTGCGCGACTTCGCCGAACGGCATGGCGTGCCGGTAGGCGAAACTCAGGCCGGCAAGAGCTCACTCCCTTGGGACCATCCTTTGCAGCTCGGCTCTGTCGGGGTGACCGGCTCGCCCGCCGCAAACGCTCTGGCCAGCGAAGCCGACCTGATCCTGGCTGTCGGCACCCGCTTGCAAGATTTCACCACCGGATCAAATTCCCTTTTCACCAAGGCCCGGCTCGTTTCTCTCAACGCCAACGCGCTGGACGCCAGCAAAGCGCGCGGCGTGCCGCTCCAGGCCGACGCGCGCCTTGGCCTTGAAGCCCTCTCCAAGGCCTTGCCGCATTGGCAGGCGGAGGCGGCGTGGACGCAGCGCGCCAAGAACGAAGCCAACTCGTGGCGTTCCAAAATCGAGGCGATAACGAATCGCCGGGACCTCGCCGATGGTGAACTTCCCTACGAAGGGGAAGTCATCGGCGCCGTCCAGCGCTCGAGTCCGGATTCAACCATCAACGACATCGTCGTCTGCGCCGCCGGAACGCTTCCCGCCGAGCTTCATAAGCTCTGGAGAACGCAAACCCCCGGCGGTTACCACATGGAATACGGTTACTCCTGCATGGGGTATGAAGTGGCCGGAGGCTTGGGAGTTAAGATGGCCCGCCCGGATCGCGAGGTCATCGTGATGGTTGGCGATGGCAGCTACCTGATGCTCAACAACGAAATTGCCACCTCGGTGATGCTGGACAAGAAGCTCATCATCGTTCTGCTCGACAATCGCGGCTACGGCTGCATCAACCGCCTGCAGCAGAACTGCGGAGGAGCCCCCTTCAACAACATGCTCGCGGACAGTCTGCAATTTGGCGAGGGCGCGCCGAATATCGACTTCGCAGCCAATGCCTCGTCGCTTGGCGCACTTTCGGAGAAAGTGGCAAACCTCGCCGAACTGGAAGGCGCTCTCGAACGCGCGCGCGCGGCGAAGCGCACCTACCTTGTCTGCATCGACACGGACGACACGCGGACGACAAAGGAAGGCGGTTGGTGGTGGGAGGTAGCCGTTCCGGAGGAATCGCCCCGGGAATCGGTGCGCAAGGCGCGCGCCGCTTACGTGCAAGGAAAAGAAAACCAGAAGCGCTGAGCAATCCATGAAGCTGCTTATCAAGCCCAAAAAGGACTCCCAGGAGATCGTTTCGGTAACGCCCAGGTCGGCAGGATGGCGCTATATCAGCTTTTCTGCCCACAAACTCTCCCCCGGCGAAACGGTGAGCTTTTCGGATACGTCCAACGAGCTTTGTGTGGTCGTCTTGAGCGGGATCGTAACCGCCAGTTCGGAAGGCTACGATTGGAAGGAAATCGGCGGCCGGATGAGCGTTTTCGAAGACGCTGCTCCCTACGCTGTCTACCTCCCGCCAGGCGCCAAGGTTACCGTAACTTCCAAAACGGAGTCGGAACTCGGTGTGGCCGGAGGCCCGGCAGACGGGTCAGCTGCCTGTCAGGCTTATCGAACCGACGGCGATGCGCCGCAGCGCTCGCGGCACCGGTTCCAATACGAGATATGTCTGCGATATTCTGCCGCAGGACCAGCCCGCTGAGTCCGTTCTGGTGGTCGAAGTCCGGACGCCGAGCGGACATTCGTCGAGCTACCCGCCTCATAAACACGATATCGACAATATCCCTAAAGAAAGCCAGCTCGAGGAGACATACTATCATCGTATTAATCCTGCACAAGGATTTGTGTTTCAACGAGTATATAGCGATTCGCGCGATTTGGACGAGTCGATGGCCGTCGAGGACCGGGATGTCGTCCTAGTGCCTCGCGGCTATCACCCCGTCGTCGTTCCGCATGGCTACGAATCGTATTACTTCAACGTCATGGCAGGCCCGAAACGTGTGTGGCACTTCCACAATGATCCAGCGCACGAATGGATTTTCAGCGCCGTCTGAACCTTTAAAACCCCGATCGAAAATTCCCATGTCCACAAAAACTTTAGAAGCAAAAAAAGCTCCGACGGCGGGCTCCCCACCCGCTCGCATCGAGCACTTTATTGGCGGCCAGCACGTTCACGGTGGAGGCCGAACAAGCGATGTCTTCAATCCAGCCACTGGCGAAGTGGCCGCCCAAGTCGCCTTGGCTTCCCCCGCGGAGGTCGACGCCGCGGTCTCCGCGGCACGCGCGGCTTTCCCCGCGTGGTCGAAACTTTCGGCGCTTCGACGCTCGCGATTTCTTTTTCGATTCAAGGCATTGCTGGAAAAGCATCACGATGAACTGGCCGCGCTCATCACTCGGGAACACGGCAAAATTTTCTCCGACGCGCAGGGAGAAGTGGTTCGCGGAATGGAAGTCGTCGAGTTTGCCTGCGGCGTCCCGCACCTGCTTAAAGGCCAGCATAGTGACGAGATTGGCGGAGGGATCGACAATTGGAGCATGCGCCAGCCGCTTGGCGTAGTGGCGGGAATTACTCCATTCAATTTTCCTGCCATGGTCCCAATGTGGATGTTTCCGGTGGCGCTTGCGTGCGGGAACACTTTCGTGTTAAAGCCGTCCGAACGCGACCCCTCTCCTTCCCTCCGGCTCGCGGAACTGCTCAAGGAGGCGGGCTTGCCGGATGGCGTCTTCAACGTCGTGCAGGGCGACAAGGTGGCGGTCGATGCGCTCATCGAGCATCCGCACGTGGAGGCGCTTTCCTTTGTCGGCTCGACGCCGATCGCCGAGTACATCCACCGCGAGACGATCAAGCGCGGAAAGCGGGTGCAGGCCTTGGGCGGGGCAAAGAATCATCTCGTCGTGATGCCGGACTGTGATCTCGACCACGCGGCTGATGCCCTTCTCGGAGCGGCCTACGGCTCGGCGGGGGAGCGCTGCATGGCCATCTCGGTCGCCGTCGCCGTCGGCAAAACCGGCGACAAACTCGTGGAAAAACTTAAGTCGCGCGTGCAGTCTCTGAAGATTCGGGAAGGGATGGACCCCGAGGCCGAGATGGGTCCCGTGGTGACGGCGGTTCACAAGGCGAAAATCGAGAGCTACATCGAAGATGGCGCGAAGGCCGGTGCCAAATTGGTCGTTGACGGCCGCGGGTTCAAGGCGGCAGGGCACGAGAAGGGCTTTTTCCTCGCCGGCACACTGTTCGATCACGTCACTCCGGACATGCGCATCTACAAAGAGGAGATCTTTGGCCCGGTGTTGTGCGTCGTGCGGGTGCCAAACCTCGATAGTGCGATCGAACTGATCAACAAGCATGAATTCGGCAACGGCGTCTCCTGTTACACTCGCAACGGCGGCACCGCCCGCGAATTCGCGAGACGCGTCCAAATCGGAATGGTTGGAATCAACGTTCCGATTCCGGTGCCGATGGCCTGGCATTCTTTCGGTGGCTGGAAGCGTTCGATCTTTTCCGACCATCATATTTACGGCGAGGAAGGGATTCGCTTCTACACGCGCTACAAGAGCATCATGCAGCGTTGGCCCGCGGGCGAGCCGGCCAGGATCGAGCTCTCCTACACTTCGGGCACCGAAGGCGACACCTCCACCGAGGGCGAAAAGTCCCCGGGCGCGCAGTTCGTCATGCCCACGAATTGAGCGTGGGGAGCGAATTGGCACGGACATCGTTTCGCCGACGCCTCTTCCAGTCACTGCCGTTGCCGGACGGCCAAATGGCCGCCACGTTGGCCATTAGCCGAGTGCGTCGGGAGCTCATCTCGCACTCGCGCCAAGACAACTGTTTATAAAGCGGCGGGAACTCGTCGCTTGCCTACCAATCTCTGAACGGTCATAATTTTGCAATTCCCTCCGAGCATCGTCCCGTGAAGCCGTCCCCCCCGTTTCGAAGCGAGCGTGAATTGGATGTGATTTGCCTTGGGAGGCTGTCGGTGGATCTTTACGCGGAGCAGATCGGGGCGCGGCTTGAGGATGCCAGGACGTTCGCGAAATCCCTTGGGGGATCCTCGGGCAACATCGCGGCGAACACGGCGCGGCTGGGGCTGAAGTCGGCGATGCTCACCCGGGTGGGCGAGGATCATATGGGACGATTTCTGACCGAGACGCTGGCCCGGGAGGGGTGCGATGTGAGCCATGTGGTAAGGGATCCGCAGCGGCTGACGGCGCTGGTTTTGCTCGGGCTCAAGGATCGGGAAAGCTTCCCGCTGGTCTTCTACCGGGAGAACTGCGCGGACATGGCCCTGGAGGTCAGCGATTTCGAGGAGGCCTTCGTCGCCTCGAGCCGGGCGCTGCTGATCACGGGCACGCATTTTTCCACCGGGCAGGTGGACAAGGCGAGCCGGTTGGCGCTCGAGTATGCGCGCCGCAACGAGGTGCGCACGATTTTGGACATCGATTACCGGCCGGTGCTCTGGGGGCTGACGGGCAAGGCCGAGGGAGAGGTGCGCTACGTTTCCAGCGAAGGGGTGACCAGGCATTTGCAGGGGATCTTGCCCCTCTTCGACCTGGTGGTGGGCACCGAGGAGGAGTTTGAGATTGCCGGAGGAAGCAAAGTTCTCATTGAGACGCTGCGCGCGGTGCGCGAAGTGACCGCCGCGACCCTGGTGATCAAGCGCGGGGAGTTGGGATGCACGGTGATTGAGGGGGCGATTCCTGATTCCCTGGAGAAGGCGCCTACCTTTGGGGGGGTGCAGGTTGAAGTGCTCAACGTGCTGGGAGCCGGGGACGCCTTTCTCTCGGGTTTTCTTAGCGGATGGCTGCGAGAGGAAAGCTACGAGGTGTGCGCGGCGCGGGCCAACGGCAGCGGGGCCCTGGTGGTGGCCCGCCACGGCTGCGCTCCGGCGATGCCCACTCCCGCAGAGTTGGATTACTTTCTCGACCAGGCGAAGCAGGATCCCGAGCGCATGCGCCGCCCGGATCGGGACAGCACCCTGGCCCATTTGCACCGGGTCACCGTTCCGCGTCCGCGCTGGCCGGAGCTCTACATTTTTGCCTTTGATCATCGCAGCCAGTTTGCAGAATTGGCTCACCGGGCGGGGGCGTCCCGCAGCCGTATTTCGGTGCTCAAGGAATTGCTGGTCGAGGCCGTGGCCTCGGTGGAGCGCGAGGCGGACCACTATGCCGGCAAGCTGGGCATTCTGGCCGACCAGACTTACGGGCAGGATGCGCTGAACGCGGCCACCGGGCGGGGCTGGTGGATCGGCAGGCCGGTGGAGCTTCCCGGCTCCAATCCGCTGCAGTTTGAACACGGCCGCTCCATTGGCACCAATTTGATTTCCTGGCCCCAAGAGCACGTGGCCAAGTGCCTGGTTTTTTATCATCCCGACGATGCCGAGGCGCACCGCCTGGAACAGGAGGCGCAGGTGCGCGCCCTCTATGAGGCCACGCACGCCAGCGGGCATGAACTGCTCCTGGAAATCATTCCGCCCAAGGATCGCACCCAGGCCGATACCGTCTACCGCTCTCTGAAGCAGTTCTACGACCTGGGCATCAAACCGGAATGGTGGAAGCTGGAGTCGATGACCGCGGCCCAGTGGCGGATGACCGATGAGCTGATCGCCGAACGCGACCCTTACTGCCGCGGAGTGCTTCTCCTCGGGCTGAGCGCTCCGGTGGAGAGACTCGCCGAGGGCTTTATCCAGGCTTCCCATTCCGCCACCTGCCGGGGCTTCGCCGTCGGCCGAACTATCTTTGAAAAACCCAGCCTGGCCTGGCTCGCCGGACAAATCGATGATTCCACCCTCATCGCCCGCGTCCGCCAAACCTTCCAGGACCTCATCTCCCTTTGGCGCAATTCGCGGCAAGTTCGCGTTCCGAAAATGAGCATGCCGGTTATGAAGCCTTCGGCCTCTGCTGGAAGATCTTGATTTTTCGGGAGACCTTCCTGGTCGTCGGCTTGTGCTTTGAGGCCGCGCTAGTCAAACCAGCGCGTCGTAGAGGATCTCAGCCGGATGCTGAGCGATTCGTCCGGTGCCATCCTTGATCTGATGCCGGCAACTGGTGCCAGGGGCAGCGATGATGGTATCGGCCGGAGCCGATCGCACCGCGGGGAGGAGGACCAGCTCACTGATCTTCATCGAAATATCGAAATGTTCTCTCTCGTAACCAAACGAACCGGCCATGCCGCAGCACCCCGAGGGAATGACTTGAACCTTGTAGTCAACGGGCAATTCCAGAGCCTTTACGGTGGGGGCGAGCGACGCCAGAGCCTTCTGGTGGCAATGCCCGTGAAGCTTGATATGGCGGGCTTCCTGGGTAAACGCTTCGCGCGCGAATGCGACCCTTGTCGGCTTCGGCCGCGATAAACTCGTCAACTAAGAGCGCGTTCTTAGCCAGGCCAACCGCGGCTCCAACCAGGCGCTCGGGAACCAAATCGGGTACCTCGTCCCGAAAGCCCAATATCGCGGAAGGTTCGATACCCACCAGAGGCGCTTCGGAATTCACTACGTCCTTAAGCAATTCGACATTGCGAATCGCCAACCGCCTCGCATCGCGCAGGAGCCCTTTGGAAATTTGCGCGCGACCGCTGTCCACATGGTTGGGAATGATGACCTCATACCCCAGACGGTTCAGGAGTTGGATCGTCTTGATCCCAACGCTGGCGTCGTTGAAGTTGGTAAATTCGTCGCAGAACAGGAAGACCCGTCCGTTGGAAAAAGGCCCCTCTTTGTTGGCATGAATTCGGTGCCAGCGCCGCAGGGGAACTTTGTTAAGCTTGGGAATCGAGCGACCTTGGGCGAATCCGGAAGCGGCCTTGAACAGGCTCGCTGTCGCGGGATTTGTAACCAGGAAGTTAAAGACTCCCGGGGCCAGTGAGGCCAGAGCCATGGCACGTGAAAAGCCACCGATCATTCGCGCCCGCATCGGCACGCCTCGGGCATCGTATTTTTGCTGGAGCCATTCGGCTTTCAGCCGGGCCACATCGACGTTGGATGGACACTCGGCCTTGCACCCCTTGCACGAAAGGCACAGATCCATGACCGGCGAGATTTCCTCGCTATCAAACGGATTTTTCTTCGTCGAACGGGTGAGGACTTCACGCAGGATGTTCGCGCGAGCACGGGTCGTGTCGCGTTCGTTGCGCGTGGCCATGTAGCTCGGGCACATCGTTCCGCCCATCAGATGAGATTTCCGGCAGTCGCCGGATCCATTGCACTGCTCAGCGGCTCGCAAGATGCCGCGAGCTTCCGAAAATCTCAGCACGGTCTTGAACTCGCGGACGACCTGGCGCGGTTCATAGCGAAGGCTTTCGTCCATCGGCGGCGTGTCGGTGATCTTTCCGGGATTGAAGATCCGGTGAGGATCCCACGCCTCCTTGACGGAGCGGAACAGGGCGTAGTTTTTCGCGCCGACCATCAGGGGTAGAAATTCGCCGCGCAAGCGGCCATCGCCGTGTTCGCCGCTCAGGGAACCGCCGAAGCGCTTGGTCAGCTTGGCAATTTCGGTTCCGATCACGCGAAAGAGCCGTTGATGCTCTGCCAGTTTGAGATTCAGGATTGGCCGGAGGTGCAGTTCTCCCGAAGCCGCGTGACCGTAGTGCACCGCGGAAAGGTTGTGGCGACCGAGTATCTCGTCGAACTCGCGCACATATGCGGGCATATCCTTCGGATCAATCGCCGTATCCTCGATGACCGCGACAGGTTTTGCATCTCCGGGGATATTGGCCAACAGGCCGAGAGCCGCTTTTCGCAGATTCCAGACGCGATTCTGGTTGCCGCCCCAGACCACAGGATAATGATAGCCAAGTCCTGCCTCCCGAAGCTCCTTTTCAAGCTGCTCGGCGACAGAAGTGACCTGCTCACGGGTCTCGGCGGCGAGTTCCACGGCCAGAACGGCGCCGGGATCTCCCTGTACAAAAAAGCGATTTTTGCTCTGCTCGAGATTCGTCTTCGTGCACTCGAGAATATTGTCGTCCATCAACTCGCACGCGCGGGGCGCATGACGCAGAGCCACGAGATTCGCGCGCAGTGCTTCATCGATGCTTGAACAGTGCACGCACACCAGCGCGGACTCCCGGGGCGGCAACGGCTCGCAGGCCAGAGTGATCTCGGTCAGAAACGCCAGGGTTCCCTCCGAACCCGCGATCAGCCGGCAAAAGTTGAATTGCGGCCCAGAGGGGTCGAATGGCGCGCAATCTGCAAGCAGATCGATCGCATAGCCCGTATTGCGACGATGGATCGACCGTTTCGGGAATTCTCGCGAAATCTCCGCCCGGTTGGCCGGATCTTCCAGCAAAGCCTTGGTCCGGCGATGGATTGACGCCTCGAGGGTATCGCCCGAGGACTTCGCCTCGAATTCCTGGTTCGATAGCGGACCAAATTCGGCAACCGAACCGTCGCTCAAGATCCCTCGTGCCGACACGAGATGCTCTCGGGTGCTGCCGTAGACCACCGAGTTGGCGCCGCAGGCGTTGTTGCCCACCATGCCCCCAATCATGCACCGGTTCTGCGTGGACGTTTCGGGCGCGAAGAAAATCCCGTGAGGAACGAGGGCCAGGTTTAGCTCGTTGCGGACAACACCGGGCTGCACGCGCACGCGATGCCGCGCGGCGTCAATCTCGATGATTCGGGTAAAGTGACGGGAGACGTCCACCACGATGCCGGCGCCGACGACTTGTCCCGCCAGAGAGGTCCCGGCGGTCCTCGGTATGAGCGACGTCCCCTTGTCGCGCGCGAAACGGACCAATTTGCGAATATCCTCCTCCGTCTTGGGCAAGGCGACGGCCTGAGGTATCTCTCGATAAACGGAGGCGTCCGTCGCGTAGAGTTTTCGCATCGTGGCATCGTAATGGAGCGAGCCCTCGAGCTGGCCGGCAAGACGCTGGAAATCGGAAGCGCTGGCTGTCATCTCGAGGCGGGCCCGACGACCGCCGACTGGCAGGAAACTTTTCGCCGCGAAGCGCCGGCTCGTTCGAGCGAAAACGAATCCGGCCATTTAGGGCCAGTGAGCGCCCCTTCAAACCGTGAACGGCATTTGTTCATTGAACCTCAGAAACCTTGACCGGCTTGCTTTCCTTCCAGCTTTTGGTCACCGCAATCGCCAATCGAAGGCTCTCCAGAGCATCCCCGGGACCTGGCGAGGGTTTCCGCCCGGCTTGCAAGTCCTTGAAAAAACTCTCGAGCTGCAAACGGTAGGCCTTCTCAAAACGATCTGGAAAATTTTCGAAGTGATCGTAGGAGGACGCGAAATCGCGCGCGAACAGAAGCGGCGTTTTTTGTGCGGCCTCGACAACCACTTTTCCGATCGACCCGGCGACTTCGGTGCGAATGTCATAGCCCCAGTTGGATCGACGGGACGTCTCAACGACCCCCAGGACGCCGTTTTTGAAGCGGAGCATCGTTACTGCGGTATCAGCGTCGTTGGCTTGGGCAAAACGCTCATCGATTAGCACCGATCCCCAAGCTTGAACTTCCTCGACGTCTCCGACCAGAAATCGTGCCAGATCCAGATCGTGCACGGCCATGTCCAAGAACAACCCGCCACTGCTGAGGAGGAATTTGAGGCTGGGCGGGTAAGTGTCGCGACTCAATGCCCGAAACGTCTCCAGCTTTCCCAGCTCGCCAGCCTCGATCTTAGACTTGGCCCCGGCGTAGCCGGGATCGAACCGGCGCATGAAACCGATTTGCACCGAGGCGTCTTTCTCTTCGGCGAGCTTTACGACTCGTTCGGTCTCGGCGAGATCGAGGGCGATCGGCTTTTCGCTGAACACGGCCTTCCCGGCCTGAACCGCAAGCTCAATCAACCGGGCGTGCGTCTCGGTGGGCGTGATGATGACGACCGCATCAACGCCAGGATGGTTAATCGCCTCCTCGATCTCGGTGAGGGCCACTTCGGCGTTGGCCAAAGCCTTGCCGCGCTCGGACGCCTCGCGATTCGGATCCGCGACGGCAAGGACTCGCACGCCGCTTAACCCTGTCAGATTGCGCAAGTGGGTTTCCCCCATTCGTCCCACTCCCAGGAACGCGACTCCAATGGTGCTCATGGCGCGCGTCTATCCGACCAGTTTTTTCACGCGCTCGCTCAGTTTCTGCGGAGACATCTGAAAGAGGTCGAGCAGATAATCGTTTGGCGCCGATTCTCCCCATCGATCCTCGATGCCAAAACGGACAACTCTTCGCGGCGAGGCCTCCGACAGGACTTCGGCAACCAAGCCGCCCAAGCCACCATAGATACTGTGCTCCTCAACAGTAATGACCAATTTGACCTTCTCGGAGGCGCTGACGATTTCTTCCTTGTTGATGGGTTTGATCGACGGCAAATGCAACACTCCGGCGGAGACGCCTTGGCCTTGAAGCAACTCGGCCGCTTGCAGGCAGCGGATGCTTTGCGGACCGGTCGAGATCAGCAACACATCATTGCCCTCTTTCAGAGAGATCGTCTTGCCCGGCACAAAAGCATACTTCTCGTCAAACAGATTCGGAGACGGGTCGCGGGCCAGGCGCAAATACACGGGCCCCTGAAACTCCGTCGCCCAGCGAATAATGGCTTCGCCTTCGATCGCGTCGGCAGGAGCCAGCACAGTCATGTCGGGCATCGCACGCATGATGGCAATGTCCTCCACATCCTGGTGTGTTTTTCCGGTTAGACCTGTCAAAATTCCCGAATAAGCCGCGCCGATCTTCACATTCGCGTGGGTTTGCGCGACCAGCATGCGGATCGGGTCCAGGCCCCGGTGGGTAAAAAAAACCGTGAAGGTCGAGAGCCAGGGCACGAACCCCAGCGAAGCGAGACCAACGGCCACCCCGACAAAGTTCTGCTCGGCAATTCCCATTTGCAGAAATCTTTCCGGATAGGCCATCGCGAATTTATCCGCCTTGGTCGAATTGGCCAGATCCGCGTCCAGAACCACGACGTTCGGGTTTGTCCAGCCCAGAGAGACCAAAGTGTCTCCAAAAACATCTCGTAGCGCTTTCATGCTAATGCCTCCTCAATGTTAAGTTCCTTGGCGATGATTCTAAGCTCATCCTTAGTGGCGATCTTGGAATGCCATTCGTGCTTTCCTTCTGTGAAGTGCACCCCCTTGCCTTTGATGGTGTGCGCGATGATCATCGTTGGCTGATCGGAGTCTCCGGACGCCTTGACGCTTTTCAGGGCCGGAACGACCTGCGAGAAGTCATGCCCGTCGATTTCAATGCAGCGCCACCCCAGCTTTTCGAATATGCCGCGCAAGTCGACGCCCGACCACGGGTCGCGCCGGTCGCCGCGATGAACCTCATTGATCGCCAGCACCCAGCCGAATTGTTGCAGGCCATTCCAGTCGAGGATCGCGGTCAGATTACCCAACTTGTATCGCGGGGCGATGTGCAAAGCTTCCCAGACCATCCCTTCCTGCAATTCGCCGTCGCCCAGCATGACGAAGGTGTGAAATTTTTGCTTTCGCATTCGGGCGCCCAAGGCGAAGCCCAAACCGACTGACAAGCCCTGACCGAGCGAACCGGTCGAAGTATCCAGGCCCGGAAGCTTGGTGACATCAGGATGGCCCTGCAATCGTGAGCCGCCCTTGTCGAAGGTCTTGAGCTCTTCGACCGGAAAGTAGCCCCGCAAGGCCATCACCGTGTAGAGCCCGATGGAGGAATGTCCCTTGGAGAGGATGAACCGGTCGCGTTCGGGCCAGCGCGGCTCTTCCGGCTTGATACTCATCACTTGGAAATAGAGGGCGATCAGAATGTCCATCGCCGAAAATGGTCCTCCGACATGACCTGCTCCACTTCCGGCCACGGTGCTAATTGCCAACCATCGTCCTCTCCGGGCTAGGGCTTCAAGCTCTTGGTAGTCTCTTTCGTTGCTCATATTCGATTTTCCTAGTTGTTGTTGGGGAAGTTAGCTTTTCGTTGATACCCACGCACCCGAACGAGTCGAACGATCCATCGCCTCAAGGATCTCCTGGTTCCTGGCGCCGAAACTGAAATCAGGAAAACAGCCGGTCCCTTTGCCGATTCCTTGGACGAGATCGTGAACTTCGATAACTTTCATGTCGAAATAGCCGAGCCCGCCGCCCGCGAAATCGAAGCCGAAGAATGCGGAGTACTGCGGTACCTGCGACCCGCAATAAATTGTCTTAAATCCTCGATCGCGCTTTTCTTCACCCATTCTAAAGACCTGCAGCTCGTTGAACCGTTCTCCGTTATTGTAGATCGTCCCCTCTGTTCCACAAACCTCCCAAAAAATGCCGAAGACCCGGCCCGCACAAACGCGCGATGCCTCGATGACCCCGGCAGCGCCCGATTCAAATTTTACCAGGGACTGGATTTGGTCTTCGTTCTCTACGGCGCGCCTTTTTGCATCTGCACCAACCTTGCTGCCGTAACCCGCATCGAAGTCCGGCACCGGGCGTTCCTTGAAGATAATCTGACTCTGCGCCGAGACGTCCGCAACGTCGCCCATCAGGAACTGCGCCACCGAGACGGCATGCGCTCCGAGATCTCCCAAAGCCCCAGTCCCCGCGAGTTCTCTTGAGCACCTCCAAGACCAGGGCAGCGAAGGATCGTTGAAGAATCCCTGGTCGAATCTACCGCGAAAGCGGATCGGTTGTCCGATCTCCCCCCGCTCGATGATTTGTTTGGCGACCATGGCCGCCGGGGTTTTCAGATTATTGAAGGCGGCCATGGAGTTGACACCAGCCTTTCGGGCGGCGGCGGCCATTTTCTGGGCGTCCTCCACCTTTACGGCCATAGGCTTTTCGCAGTAGACGTTTTTTCCTGCCTCCACTGCGGCCAACGCCTGTTCCGGGTGCAAATTGTTCGGCGTAGTAATATCGATCACGTCGACCTTCGGGTCCTCAAGCATCTTTCGCCAATCACCATAGGCTTTCTCGAAGCCCAGGCGACGCCGGGACCGTTCCGCCAGCTCGTCGTTCTGGTCGGCGATGGCATAGAGGACCGGGGTGCGCGCCAGATCTTTGTACAGGTTCCCCGCCCTCCTATAGGCATCCGCGTGGGCCTGCCCCATGAACCCCGATCCGATTAGTCCAATGTTCAGTGTGTTTGACATAAATTGTGCTTATTGAGACCTCTCAGAACATTAGCTCTCTTACGTAACGGAAGGCCTTCTCCGCATACGTTCGCGGGGCCGCCTTGGCAGGATCTTGCTCGGCTTCCACCACCACCCAACCCCGATACCCGGATGTTCGAACAAACGCAGCCACCTCTGCAAAGTCCAAATCCCCGTCTCCAGGAACCGTGAAGAGCCCCTCCCTCACCGCCGCGTTGAAGCTCAAATCCCGCTCGCGAACCGACGCCAAGACCTTGCCGCGGACATCCTTGAGATGAATGTGCACGATGCGGTTACCGAATTTCTGGATGATCTGACCGTAATCCGCGCCCGCGGCGTAGGCATGACCGGTATCGAGCAGGAGCCCTACCTTGTCACCGGTGGCTTCGCAAAAGGCGACGATTTCCTCGGCCTTCTCCACCAGCATCATCAAATGATGGTGGTAGGCCAATACGACACCCTCCTGACGCAGTCGCTCTGAGAATTCCCGAACCTTTTTCGCATAGTCCGGCAGGTCTATCGAGCCCAGTTCAGGACTTTGGCTCAGCGGCAGATCTAGGGATGGCATTTTCCCGTCCTCCCCATAGACGAGCACCCGGGAACCACACCCTTTCAACAACTGAACATGATTTGCGGCTGCCGCCCACTCCTCTTCGACAGACCGGACGGCCAAAAGCCCGGAATACCACCCGGCGGCCAGTCGAAGCCCGTACTCCGAGAGCTTCGGCGCCAACACCTTTGGGTCTTTGGGATACTTTCGCCCCAACTCCGTGCCTTCATAACCAATTTCCGAAGCTTCGCTCAAACACACTTCCAAGGGAATGTCTCCACCGAGATCCGCAAGGACATCGTTCGTCCAGCTGAGCGGACTGACTGCCAATCGAACCTGTTTTTCCGAATTTGCCATTTTGTTGATTTGCGACTGATGATTTCCAAACCCCGCGGTCCTGTGATGCGGCCGCGGACCATTTTGCGCGCCGCATTTTCGCCCTTGCTGGAACGCTTCATTCGTAAGCCATACGCAAGCACGCCGTCAAGCAAAACGTTTTTCGTCCTCGAATTCGGACTGATTTTCGTCGCGGGCCACCCCTCCGGTCCCGATTTCCATCGCAAAAATGCATCGAGTCTGGCTAAGAGGCTGATAGTATAATTGTTATATAGTATCGCCGGCCCGGCGGAATGAGGCTTCTGCCGGCAAGGCTCAGCCGTGCGGCAGCGTGCGTCGCGCGGAAAAACTTCAGGTTTTTTATCGCTTTCGCTTGAAAGTCGGCGAAACAAGCTGAATGATTAGCAAAATGACCACTCTGACATCGTTTTCTTTGCGAGACCCGGATCTGTTTCGTCGCCAGGCGTTCATCGGCGGCCGCTGGTGGGACGCCGACAGTGGGGCCACCATCGAGGTGAATAATCCGGCGACGGGAGAGATCCTGGGCACGGTTCCGTTGATGGGGGCGGCAGAAACCTGGCGGGCCATAGAATCCGCGAAAGATGCTTTCTCCGACTGGAGCCGCAAGCCCGCGAAGGAGCGAAGCATCCTCATGCGGAAGTGGTACGATTTGATCATGGCCAACGTCGATGACCTCGGGGCGCTGATGACTGCCGAGCAGGGAAAGCCGCTCGCGGAGGCCAAGGGCGAGGTGGCATATGCGGCCTCCTTCATCGAATGGTTCGCCGAAGAGGCCAAGCGCGTTTACGGAGACACGATTCCCTCGCCCTGGACCGATCGCCGGCTGGTGGTCATCAAGCAACCCATCGGCGTCTGCGCGGCCATGACTCCGTGGAATTTTCCGGCGGCGATGATCACCCGAAAAGCCGGCCCGGCTTTGGCGGCCGGTTGCACGATGGTCGCGAAACCGGCCAGTTCGACTCCGTTTTCAGCTTTGGCCCTCGCCGTTTTGGCTGAGCGCGCGGGCATTCTCCCGGGGGTGTTTAACGTCGTCACCGGCGACTCGAAAGGCATCGGCGGCGAAATGACCTCCAATCCCGACGTGCGCAAGGTGACTTTCACCGGTTCCACCGAGGTCGGCCGTTTGCTCATGCGGCAGTCGTCGGGAACGGTCAAGAAGCTCTCGCTGGAACTCGGAGGCAACGCCCCGTTTATCGTCTTTGACGACGCCGATCTCGATGCGGCGGTGGAGGGAGCGATCGTTTCCAAGTATCGCAACGCGGGACAAACCTGCGTTTGCGCCAACCGGCTCTACGTCCAGGCCGGAGTTTACGATGCCTTCGCCGAGAAGCTGGTGGCCGCGGTGGGCAAACTCAAAGTAGGGAACGGCTTTGAGGCCGGGGTCCTTCAAGGGCCCCTGATTGATCATGCGGCGGTAAGCAAAGTGGAGGAGCATATTCAGGATGCCGTTTCGAACGGCGGCCGCGTTCTGCTGGGAGGAAATCGGCACGCCCTCGGGCAGACTTTTTTCCAGCCCACGGTCATCGCGAATGCTACGACGCAGATGAAAGTTGCCAAAGAGGAAACGTTTGGACCGCTGGCGCCTCTCTTCCGGTTTGAAACCGATGAGGAGGGAATCCAGATGGCCAACGATACCGAATTCGGCCTCGCCGGCTACTTTTACAGCCGCGATATCGGACGAATTTGGCGCGCGGCAGAGGCCTTGGAATGCGGAATGGTCGGCATAAACACTGGCCTGCTTTCTAACGAGGTGGCACCGTTCGGCGGGGTCAAGCAATCGGGGCTTGGCCGCGAAGGGTCCCACTACGGAATCGACGAATTCGTGGAGGTAAAATACCTCTGCTTTGGCGGTCTCGACAAATAAGGAGAACGAATGGCGTCTCTTTCTCTGCGGGATCCGGATCTGCTGCGCCGGCAGGCGTACATCGGCGGGCGCTGGTGCGACGCCGAGAGCGGGGGGACGCTGGAGGTCCACAACCCAGCGACAGGCGAGATCCTGGCTACGGTTCCCATGATGGGCGCCAACGAGACGTGGCGGGCCATCGAGGCGGCCAAGGACGCATTCGCCGCCTGGGGGCGCAGACCCGCCAAAGAACGGAGCGCCTTTCTCCGCAAATGGCACGATTTGATCATCGCCAATATCGACGACCTGGGGGCGTTGATGACCGCCGAACAGGGCAAGCCGCTGGCGGAGGCCAAAGGCGAGGTCGCTTACGCGGCCTCCTTTATCGAATGGTTTGCCGAGGAGGCGAAACGCGTTTACGGAGACACGATTCCCTCCCCCTGGCCTGATCGCCGGCTGGTGGTCATCAAGCAACCGATCGGGGTCTGTGCCGCGATCACCCCCTGGAATTTTCCCGCGGCAATGATCACGCGAAAAGCCGGGCCAGCGTTGGCCTCGGGTTGCACCATGGTTGCCAAGCCCGCGGAGTCAACTCCCCTCTCGGCCTTGGCCCTGGCGGTCCTCTCGGAACGCGCGGGAATTCCCGCCGGCGTATTCAACGTCATAACTGGAGACGCCAAGGAGATTGGCGGTGAAATGACCTCCAATCCAGACGTCCAGAAGATCACCTTCACCGGTTCCACCGAGGTGGGTCGGCTCCTCATGAGGCAGAGCGCCAGCACAATTAAGAAGCTCTCGCTCGAGCTGGGAGGCAATGCCCCGTTTATTGTTTTCAACGATGCGGATCTCGACGCCGCGGTGGAAGGAGCGATCATCTCCAAATACCGTAACGCCGGCCAGACCTGCGTCTGCGCGAACCGCCTCTATGTTCAGGACGGTGTCTACGAGGAGTTCGCCGAAAAACTCGCCGCCGCGGTGGCGAAACTCAAGGTCGGCAACGGATTTGAACCGGACGTCGTCCAAGGTCCCCTGATCGACTTTGGAGCGGTCGAAAAGATCGAAGATCACATCAAGGACGCACTTTCCAAAGGCGGCCACGTTCTGCTGGGCGGAAAGCGGCATGCTCTCGGCGGAACGTTTTTTGAGCCTACGGTGCTGACGGAGATAACTTCCCAAATGAAAGTGGCCAAGGAGGAAACCTTCGGTCCTTTGGCCCCCCTCTTCCGCTTTGAAACCGACGAAGAGGCAATTCAAATGGCTAATGATACCGAATTCGGCCTGGCCAGTTATTTCTATAGCCGGGACGTGGGCCGGATCTGGCGGGCGGCCGAGGCGCTCGAATGTGGAATCGTCGGCATCAATACCGGCCTGATCTCAAACGAGGTCGCGCCCTTCGGCGGAGTGAAGCAGTCCGGGCTGGGCCGCGAAGGATCTCACTATGGAATCGACGACTTCGTCGAAACAAAATACCTCTGCTTTGGCGGCCTCGACAAGTGACCGGAATGGAGACGATACAACCGCCCTGGGAGTCTTTGAAATCCAAAGCGTCAATTAGCACGAGACCCCTTCTGAACAAGGTTTCCTCATCCCAGCATTCGAGGGCTATGAGCAAGGCGCGGCCTGAAAAGCGATCGGCAAAGCGCAAGTACGAGCAACCCATCCTTACGATGGATGAGCGGCACGGAAATATCGTCGATTTCCTGAAGAAAGAGGCAAAAATTAAGGTCGAAGAACTTGCTGACAGGTTAAGAGTCAGTCAGGTCACAATCCGCAAGGATCTGGACGCGCTGGAACGCAGAGGGCTGCTCCAGCGAAGTCATGGGAACGCGATTTTTTCCCAGCAAAGCCGCTTCAATGTCGCATTTCTCGAGAAGCTGCAGATAAAATCCCCGGCGAAGGAGTCAATCGCGCAAACAGCCGCCAGCTATGTTCAGGAAGGAGATTCGATCGTCCTCGATTCGGGAACAACAACTTTATCGCTTGCCAAAGCGCTGGTCGGAAAATTCAAATCCCTGTTCGTTATCACAAATTCCGTCCCGGTCGCCCTGGAGTTGACCAAGGCCGGATACGACGTTCTGCTTGTCGGAGGCCAGGTGCGCAATCACAGCTTAGCCTTGCTGGGGCCGATGGGTGTAAAGAATCTCGAGAGCTATCATGTCGACCGCGCGTTCATCGGAACATCGGGAATCACTCTGGCTCATGGATTTAGCACGCCGGATTCGTTGGACGCCCAGATGAAGCAAGCGATGATTCGAATCGCCGATAAATCCTATGTGCTGAGCGATTCATCGAAATTCGGTCACAACTGCATGGTGAGTTTTGCTAAATGTTCCGAAATCTTCCGTACCCTCACCGATTCGGGCATCTCCGCCAGGACACTCAGGCAGTTCAGGCAGCACGACGTTGATATTCGAGTCATTCCGGCCAATGGGGGGTCTGGCCGCTAAATGGAAATGTTAAGAATTAACCTTATGCGTCTTAAATCGAATGCGGCTTCCCACGAATCCGGCGGGAGCCCCCTAAGCGAGATGCCTATGACTGCGCCCAGAACCACCTGTCCGAATGCGCTCCTCGCGCGGTCTTGGCGCGGCCCCCATGACGCTCCGCTCGACCCTGTCGCATCGCGGATTTCCGAAACCCAGGAGGGGACAAGGTTGGAGGAGTTTTGCTTTCCTCGCCTTCTCGCCATGCCGCGCAGGCTTCACCCATCCCCGTGCTGGCCTGATTTCCTTGAGTTCCCGTTTGCTCGTCCGAAGCTGCTCCTGCCGGGTCGGATTTTTTGGGATAATGTTCTTGCAGAGAGGTCTCTCCTATCCTACAAAACGCTTGAGGGCGTCCGGCAAACCTCGGTCGGCGGCGAACGTACCGCTCAAGACCGACCGGTTTGCTTCGGCCTCACAAATAAAGTTCCCCTAAAAAACCATAACAAATTCTACCAGCCCGCGTAGTCCGGGCGCCACTGCAGGAGAATAGAAAACAAATGAAACGCTTAGTAATAGCATTAGTAGCAACCGCCATCATGACGTGCTTTGCGATGGCAGCAGACAGTATAAACGTCGGAGTTTGCATGGCTTATTTCGACGACCTCTTCCTCACCAATCTTCGCGAGGCCATGACGCAGCAGGCCAAGGAGAAGAACGTAAAAGTCGAATACGCGGATGCCCAAGGCGACATTGGCAAGCAGCTCAGTCAGATCCAAAACTTTATTGCGAAGAAGGTGGATGTGCTTGTCGTCAATCCTGTGGACAGCTCGGCAACTGCGCAGATGACCAAGCTTATCAAAGACGCAGGAATTCCTGCAGTTTACGTCAATCGGGAGCCGCTCGAAAAATTGGATCCTAAGGATCCCATCGTCTACGTCGGCTCCGACGAGCATGTGTCGGGCAAGCTCGAGGGCGAGGCGATTGCGAAAATGCTGAATGGCAAGGGCAACGTCGTTATCATGATGGGCGAACTTGCGACCCAGGCTGCCGCCCTGCGCACAGAGGGCGTTGAGAAGGTTTTCGCTGCAGCATCCCGATATCAAGGTCGTGCAGAAGCAGACCGCCAACTGGAAGCGCACGGAGGCAATGGATCTTATGAATAACTGGCTGCTTGCAGGCACGAAAATCGATGCCGTCGCTGCCAACAACGACGAGATGGCAATCGGGGCGATCATGGCGCTTCAGCAGGCGGGAAAGGATCCGTCCAAGGTCATCATCGGCGGTGTCGACGCGACTCGAGATGCGCTGTCTGAGATGGGTAAAGGAACCTTGTCCGTCACAGTCTTCCAGGACGCCAAAGGTCAGGGTAAGGCTGTCATAGATTCCGCTCTTAAGCTTGCCAAGAAAGAGAAGTTCGAGTCTCCATACGTCTACATCCCGTTCCAACTCGTCAACAAGGAGAACTACAAAGAGTTCAACCCCTAATCGTGTTTTCTGCGCCGGCGTGAAAACGCCGGCGCAGCCTTCTCTCGTCGTAAAAACACCAGAAAGTTAGCTATGACGCCTGCAGGCTCCCAAGAACCCTTCAACGAAACCCAAGTGGCCGGAGTATTGCCCCATGTGCCTTATCTCCTGGAGGTGGAGGGAGTGCGCAAGGAATTTCCCGGAGTCGTCGCGTTGGACGGCGTGGGCCTGAAAATTCGGCCTGGCACTGTTCATGCGCTAATGGGAGAGAACGGGGCCGGCAAATCGACCTTGATGAAGATTATCGCCGGCGTCTATCAGCCGGACACGGGGGAGATCAAGCTCAAGGGGAATCCCGTGAAGTTGACGACGCCCCTCGCTGCCCTCGATGCGGGAATCGCGATGATCCATCAGGAACTGAACCTGATGCCCTATATGACGGTGGCCGAGAACGTCTGGATTCGACGCGAACCCATGAAGGGCTTTATGGGTTTTATGAGCTTTGTGGATCATGCCGAAATGCGCCGCATGACGGAACATCTGTTCCGGCGCCTTAATATCGACCTGGACCCGGAGATTGAGGTTCGATATCTTACCGTCGCCAATCGGCAAATCGTTGAGATCGCCAAAGCGGTATCCTTCGAATCCGACGTCCTTATTATGGATGAACCGACTTCGGCGCTTACCGAGCGCGAAGTGGACCATCTCTTCGCCATCATTGCGGACTTAAAAGCGCATGGCGTCGGCATCGTCTACATCACCCACAAGATGGATGAAGTTTTCACTATTGCCGACGATGTATCGGTTTTCCGGGACGGTCGATACATCGCTACCCATCGGGCCAGCGACATCAACCGCGACATCCTGATAAAGGAGATGGTTGGCCGCGAACTCGGCGCCATGTTTCCCAAGGAGATTGTCCCTATCGGCGACGTGGCGCTTTCCGTTAAGAACCTGTCCCTGGAAGGCGTCTTTTCAGATATCTCCTTCGATCTCCGCAAGGGCGAGATCCTCGGCCTCGCCGGCTTGGTGGGCGCAGGGCGAACAAATGTCGCCGAGACCATCTTTGGCGTAACTCCGGCCACCTCGGGAGAGATCTTCGTGAATGGTAAGAAGCTCGTTGTCGATTCTCCGCTGACCGCGATGCACGCCGGGATGGCGTTTCTGACCGAGGATCGCAAAGACACCGGCTGCTTCCTGGTGCTCTCCGTTCTCGAGAACATGGAGATCGCGGTCCTCATGGACCGCTATGTCAAGAATGGCTTCGTGAGTCAGGGAAACTTGAATGCGGAGTGCGAAAAATTGAAGGGCATGCTCAGGATAAAGACACCTGATCTTGACGAGCGCATCGAGAACCTGAGCGGAGGCAACCAGCAGAAAGCTTTGATCGGTCGCTGGCTTCTCACCCAGCCGAAAATCCTGATTCTCGACGAGCCAACCCGCGGGATCGATGTCGGCGCAAAGGCGGAGATCCACCGGCTAATCTCAAAGCTCGCCGGCGAGGGTCTCGCGGTCATCATGATTTCTTCCGAAATGCCGGAGATTCTCGGGATGAGTGATCGCATCATGGTCATGCACGATGGTCATGCGACCGGGTTTCTCGACCGCTCCGAGGCGGATCAGGTCAAGATCATGCACCTTGCCTCAGGCTGATTGGTGACCCCAGCCCCGTAGATATCAGGATAACGCACCAATAGCATGAAACTGGAGGAAACAAAATGAGCAACCAGGTCAAAACTCAGGAGGGGCCAGCGACAACTGCCGCTGCCGTTCCAGACAAGAAACAAGGCCGCAAACTGTCCAGCGAAGTGGGTATACTTCTTATTTTGATTGGCATTGCAGCGCTCTTCGAAATCTTGGGCTGGGTCTTCAAGGGTGACACGTTCCTCTTCAATCCTCAGCGCCTGTTCATCATCGTTCTTCAGGTATCGGTCGTTGGCTTGCTTGCCATTGCCGTGACTCAGGTGATCATCACGGGCGGGATCGATCTGTCCTCCGGCTCGGTGCTGGCAGTTTCAGCGATGGTGGCGGCGAGTTTGGCTCAAACCCCGGAGAATACTCGTGCGGTTTACCCGGCGCTTACCAATCTTCCCTTTATCATTCCACTCTTTGCAGGTCTTTGCGTGGGCATGCTTGCGGGGTGGACTAACGGAACGCTCATCGCGCGTACGGGAATTCCTCCTTTCATCGCGACCCTTGGTATGATGGTGGCCGCCCGTGGAATCGCTCGGGCCTATACGGCAGGGCAACCGATCAGTATGTTGTCGCCGAAGTTCACCTGGATTGGTTCTGGCTACATGCCCGTGGTGATCTTCCTCGTGACCGCGCTCATATTCCACATTGCGCTACGCTATACTCGCTACGGCAAGTTTACCTATGCCATCGGCGCCAATCCGCAGGCGGCGCGCGTCTCGGGTATTAACGTCGGACGCCATCTGATTGTCGTTTACTCGATTGCGGGGTTGCTTTCCGGGCTCGCCGGTGTCGTCACGGCGGCGCGCGCCGCGACCGGCCAGGCCGGTATGGGCCTGGGTTATGAACTCGATGCGATTGCGGCGACGGTCATTGGCGGAACGAGCCTAACCGGTGGAATCGGCCGCATTGGGGGCACCGTAATTGGCATGGTGATTCTCGGTATCATGACGAGCGGATTCACCTTTCTCGGCGTCGACGTCTACTACCAGGATATCGTGAAGGGTGTAATCATTGTCGCCGCGGTCGCCACGGATATGTACCGCCAGCGGAAACGCAGGAAGGCTTGACGCATCTGCAAAGTCACTGCGAAGGGCAGGCAGTGTGTAGTGAGGTCCCGCCTGCCACCGCGCGGAGACCGACGTCGACAGGGACCTGGCTCCCGGTGGCCACAGACAGCGGCCGGTCCGCAATTTGATAGATATGCCAGCTAACAATCAGAGAAAAGTGAGGGTGGGAATGGTTGGGGGGGCGCCGGGCGCGGGCATCGCTGGTAGCCACCGGACGGCGATGCGTCTGGACGATCGCTATCTCCTCGTGGCGGGCGTCTTTTCACGGAATCGCGAGAAATCTCTCGCCGCTGCCAAGCAGCTTGAGATTTTGGAGGACCGCGTTTACTCGGACTACGAAGCCATGGCCGCGGCTGAGAGCAAGCGCGACGACGCGATCGACGCGGCGACGATCGTTACGCCAACCGATAGCCACTATAAGATTGCCAAACGGTTTCTGGAGTCGGGAATTAGTGTCATCTGCGACAAGCCACTGTGCCTCACCGTCGAGGAAGCCAAGGAGTTGAAAACTCTGGCTGAAAAGAGCGGTCTGATTCTCTGCCTGACCCACAATTACTCGGGCTACGCGATGGTTCGCCACGCTGCACGAATGGTCAGAAGAGGAGACTTGGGAGAGATCAAGGTCGTTCAGGCGGAGCACGCTTCCGGTTGGGCCGCGACGTTGCTCGAAAAGCAAGGCCACACCCAGGCTGCTTGGAGAATGGACCCCGGATTGTTGGGCGATGCGAGCGTGCTCTATGACTTAGGAACCCACGCCCACCAGTTGACCCGATTTATCACCGGCCTCGAAGTGGCTGAAGTCGCTGCGGAATTGAGCCAAATCGTGGCCGGAAGGGCTATCAAGGACAATGCCAATTTGCTTCTCCGCTTTTCCAACGGCGCGCGGGGAAGTCTGTGGGCTTCGATGGCCGCGGTAGGAAACGAGCATGGCTTGCGAATCCGCGTTTACGGGGACCGCGGCAGCTTGGCCTGGCACCAAGAGGACCCCTGCCATCTGCAGTATTCGCCGATCGATGGGCCGCCTCAGATCCTGGCGCAAGGCGCGGCGTGGCTTTCTCCTGACGCGGATAAGTGGACGCGGGCGGGACTGGGACATCCGGAAGGATTTTTCGAGGCGTTCGCGAATCTTTATACCGAGGTCGCGGACGCGTTGCTCGCCCGAGCCGAAGGGCGTCCCTTTGCGAAAGCGGAGCTCGGATTCCCGGATGCAACAGACGGGCTGCAAGGCGTGGCCTTCGTCGAGGCGGCCATGCGCTCCTATGCGGCCGACGGCTCATGGACAGCGGTCAAAGCAAACTAAGAGAATACTCCTATGCTCAAGGTAGCAGTTATAGGAACCGGCTTCATTGGTTCTGTCCACGCGAAAAACATAGCCCGTCAACCGGCCACCGAATTGGTGGCGGTATGCGATGTCAACCTCGAATCGGCGGGTAAACTTGCGGCGGCGACGAACTCGAAAGCCGTGAGCAACGCGGACGAGATCTTTGACAGCAAAGACGTGGAGGCCGTGTTTGTTTGCACCTCGACGAATACTCATGTCGATTATTTGAAGCGATCAGCCCGGGCGGGCAAAGCCGTCTACTGCGAGAAGCCAATCGGCTTGGATTATCAGGAAGCGGTCGATGCCGTGGGCGTCGTCCGGGCCGCAAACGTTCCCGTCATGTTGGGCTTCAATCGGCGCTTTGACCCCAACCATGCGGCGCTCTGTGAAGAGGTCCGGCGCGGCGATGTCGGCAATCTCGAGATTATCCAGATGACGTCGCGCGGGCCAAACCTTCCGGCGATTAGCTATCTGGCTACTTCGGGAGGTCAACTGCGAGACCAGACAGTCCATTTTTTTGATCTCCTGCGTTGGATAACCGGCGATGAGGCCGACGAAGTGTTCGCCTTCGGAGCGGCCATGGTGGATCCCAAAGTCGCCGAGGTCGGGGACGTGGACACAAGCATCGTAACGATTCGGATGGCCTCAGGGGCGCTTTGCCAAATCGATTCGTCCCGGCGCGCCGGTTATGGTTACGATGAGCGTATCGAGGTTTTCGGCTCCAAGGGAATGATCGAGTCCCGGCGGCAGCGGGCACGAGGCGTTTCGCGGTTTCTTGGAGACAAAGTCATCGAGGATGGACTCCATGCAGGCTGGTTCGAGCGAATCGAGCAGAGCTATTACGTGGCCCTGGAATCTTTTGCTGGCGCTATTGCCAAAGGCGCGCCGCCCAGTCCATCGCTCGAGGATGGGTTGAGGGCCCAGTTGCTGGCTGACAAGGCCACCGAGTCGCTCAAGACGGGACGATCAGTAAAGATCGCCGGTTAATTGAAGCCCAAGGACTCCATGAGCGTGGCTGCATGAAAAGCATTGTGCTCGGGGCCAAAGGCTGCGCAGCGGCGGTCTCAAAGCACGAGCAGCATCACCTCTTGAGGTAATCCTTGTAGTCGTCCTGGGTGACAAGCTCGAACGGGATCCATACAAAGGGCTCAACCTTCTCGCCCTTGATCAGCTTGACCGCAGTCTCCACCGCACCCCTCCCCTGACCCGTTCCGTCCTGGAAGACCGTCACAACCAGGTTGCCCTTCTCCATCTCAGCGAGCGCGTCCGGAGTTGCGTCAATCCCTCCGATGACCAGTTTCTTCGGATCCTTGCCGGCCTGCTGGAGCGCAAGAATCGCCCCGATTGCCATCTCGTCGTTGTTAGCGGCGACGGCATCGATCTTGGTTCCGGCAACCAACCAGTTGTTCATGAGATCGATGGCCTCATTCCGCCGGAAGTTGGCAGTTTGCTTTCCCACGATCTTCATTTCTGGATGTTGGGCGACGACTTTCTCTATGCCCTCGGTACGCAGAACGGCGGCCTGGGTCGCAAGTTCGCCAATCATGATGACGAGGTTGCCCTTGTTGTTCAGCAATTTGGCGATCGCCTCACCCTCGAGCTTGCCCGACACGTTCTCGTCTGAGCCAACGTAGGCGACCCCCTCGGGCAGGGTATCCTCAGCAGGCCTAAGGTTGACGTAGACCAAAGGAATGCCGGCCTTGGTGACAAGCTCCGTCATCTTGGGAGTCGCCATGGTATCGACAGGGTTGATGATGATCGCATCCATCCCCTGGGTGATGAAGTTTTGTATCTGATTAAGCTGCTTTCCGATATCCCCCGATGCGTCCTCAAATTGAACCTCCACTCCAAGCTCCTTAGCTTTTTCCCCCATTGCCTCGCGGACTTTGACGAGAAAAAGGTGCTCGAAGGAGGACAACGAGACACCGATTTTCTGAGCCATCGCAGAGCTCATCAGTGTGGCACAGGCGGCAAATGCTATTACGAAGGCGTTTCATTTCATTCTCCTACCTTTGACACCCACACAATCGGATGCAGTTTCTTTCCTTGGTTTTCGGGTGCACTTCACTACGAGGCCACTGCGCATTCGGACTTTCAATATGCACTCAGCGTATTTCAAAGCTTACAGTGCAGACGTTTTCTATGCAAGAGCATGTTACCTCAAAAAATCCAATCCAATGGACCCCACTTGCGAGCCGCTCTTGAACAGGCGGGGCGCTGAAGTCGTGAGCCCGCAGTCCTTTGAACGGGTTGATAGCTCCGATCAGGCCACTAACGCCGTGCCATCAAACGCTTCGAATCTCCATTGCTAGCTACGTTCAGAAAAGCACGAAGCGGGTCTTCGAGAAACCGACGCCTTTTTCGGTTGGCAGCACTATTGTGATTGACTCTAGCGGACCACCAGCGTACCAAAAATGGATCCGTGACCAAGCGGCCTGGCCCCTCCTAGCGAAGCAATAGGCGTAACGATTCCAAATGAAACTTTGTGCAGTATCAGACGGTTTAGGGCACCTTCCATTTCAAGAGGCTGCGAAAGCATTTTCAGAACTTGGGCTTGCAGCCCTGGAAGTTTGCATGGGCAACTGGTCCGGGGCTCCGCATGCAGACTTGCAATCATTGCTGCAGAGCAAGGAGAAGCGTCGGGACTTTCTGTCTGTGCTTGAGCGAAATAGCTTGGCACTGGCGGCACTTAACTGCAGTGGCAATCAGCTTCACCCGGTCGATGGAGAGCGGCAAAGCAAGGTTGTTTACGACACACTTCGACTCGCTGAGATGCTCGATGTGCACTCAATTGTTCTGATGTCTGGTCTGCCAGCCGGGGGACCGGCGGACGTGCGGCCGAATTGGATTACCTGCGCCTGGCCGCCTGAGCATGCTGAGATTCTTGACTGGCAGTGGAACGAGAAACTGGTGCCTTACTGGACAAAGCTTGCCGCAGCTGCCAGAGATTGCGGCGTAACTAAGCTTTGTATCGAGATGCATGGCGACCAGCTTGTTTATAACGTTCCCACACTCCTGAAACTCAGGAAGGAGATTGGGCAGGTCGTCGGCGCAAATTTTGACCCAAGTCATCTATTTTGGATGGGGGCCGACCCGCTTGCAGCCATTCCCGTCCTCGGTGACGCCATTCATCATGTGCACGCAAAGGACACAATGATGAACGATGCTGCGCTCAAAGTGACTGGCTGCCTGGAGACCATCGGACACGAGAACGTCAAAGATCGCGCCTGGAGCTATATCACCGTGGGATACGGCCATGGCGCAAAATGGTGGCGTGAGTTCTGCTATCGTCTGCGTCTCTACGGCTATGACGGCTGGTTGTCCATCGAGCATGAGGACATCGTTCTTTCGCGCATAGAGGGAATGCGCCGGTCGGTTGACCTTCTGGAACGAGTCTTGATCGGTGAGCCCAGCGATTATGCAATACCAGGCCCTCCCGGTGGTTGACGCCCCTGCCGAGCCGAGGCGCACGATGCACGCACGTTACGTTGATTTGTCCGCCAAACGAGGTGAGGCCGACGGGTGAATATCCGCGAGGTCGGCAGGCCTTCCGTTCGCAGCGAGGCGCTAGCCTTACGCTCAATTATGGCACACCCCATCATCCCTGCCATCCCCGCTCTTTGAAATCGACACGGAATCAACACAAATACGATTAACAATCCCAATAATAGCTTACAAGACGCGTCCCTATGAGATTCTCCATTTGCGCTTGGACGTTTGGCAACACGCCAATTGACAACGTATTCGAAATCGTTTCCTCGGCAGGGTATACATCCATTGACCTGACGGCTGCAGTTGACGCTTGTGATTGGACTGAAGCAGCTCAACTGGCTGAGAAATTCTCTCTTGAAATCAGCGGGCTCACATGTGACAGCGGTTGGCCGGCCGAAGATCATGATTTAGCAAATAAAGACGGGCTGAACAGACAAAAGGCTGTTGACTATTTTAAACGCCAGATTGAATGCGTAAAAGTCGTTGGAGGTGACTACTTGATCGTTGTTCCTTCTGCAGTAGGGAAGTTCCGATCCATGGGGGGCGACACGCGCGAGGACTGGAAATGGGCTGTTGAATCTGTCTGCAATCTCACTGAAACAGCAGCGAACAATCAGGTAACGCTGGTGATCGAGCCGCTCAATCGCTATGAAAGCTGCATCGTCAATACCGCCGAAGATGTGTCGCGATTTGTTACAGAAGTAAATCATGCAAACGTGCGAGCCTTGTTGGACACATATCACATGAATATTGAAGAATCTGAGATCGAGAAGGCCTTTCCGACTGTGCAGGACTGTCTGGAAGTTGTCCATTTCGCGGATAGTAATAGACGGGCTTTAGGTCAGGGGCATATCGATTTCCGGCCTGTTGTATCCGGCATGAAGACCATCGGCTTTGACAAGACGATCGTCCTCGAATGTACAGCGCCAGGTCCCGATCCGTTCAGAGCCGACAAGGGCGACACGACCGCGCAAACTATGGCAAAGTATGCAAAGGAATCGCTTGCTAAACTAAAAGAGTGGTTTGCTTAAAGATCGCATGACTCATTTGTCACGAGCGCTAGCGTGTTAGAGGGCGGCTAGAAATTCAATAGGAAGAACCAAGGAAATGTCTAAAGTAAAAATTGGAATTTTAGGTGCAGGCTTTATTGCAAAGGTACATATCGGGAATTTGAAGAATGATGAACGGACGGAAATCGCTGCTGTGGTCGACTTGTATTTGGATAAAGCCAAGGCGCTTGCCAAGGAAGCGGGACCTCAAGCGAACGCTTTCAGTTCTTTGGACGAGCTGTTGGCAAGTGAGGTAGACGCGGTCTACGTTACAACGCCCAATACGTTGCATGTTGAACCGGTTCTCAAATGCCTGGAAAACAACGTTAACGTCTTCTGCGAAAAACCAATGGCTACTTCGTTGCATGACGCGGAACGAATCAAAGAGGCGCGCGCAAAGTCCAAAGGAATTTATAATCTCGGGATGAATATGAGGTATGGCTATGTCTTTAAGAGAGTAAAGCACTTGATAGACTCGGGAGAGGTGACGCCTTATATGGTTAACGTAAAGCTCAATCGTGGAGAGCTGCTGAATCCGCCGTGGACGGCAGACCCTAAAGTGACAGGGGGGTTTCTCTATGAGACGCCGATTCATTTGTTCGATATATGCCGATACCTGTTTGGGGAAGTGACGACCGTGAAGTGCGAAGCGAGACAGAGCATTTCACAGTCTGAATTCGATGATTTCGCCGTCCTGCTTACGTTTGAATCTGGGACTATTGGTACCTTTGTAACCTCCGCTCATGCGGGATGGAGTTATCCTTTTCAGAGGTTGGAGATTTATGGCAAATACTCCACCATCGCTGTGGAGGATATGGAGAAGGTAATCTATGCCCCAGGCCTGAAGCGGGCAACGGAGGAAAGTGACTTTAAACAGGTTCCCTTTGAGGAAAAATGGGGATATGTGGAAGAAGACCGTCTGTTTATTGATGCGATTCTCAATGGGACCAAACCTCCTGTTACGGCAGACGACGGATATCTTTTGAGCAGGTTATTGGATGGAATTTACGAGAGCGCCAAAACAGGTAATCAATTGGATTTTCGTAAATGACGTTTGACTCGAAAGGCTGAGATCGAGGGGAAATCGTATCGGCGCCCGCGAGCGAATCGATTAACAACAGAACCGTAACTACCAGGGTGCTGAACGGTAAGGGCGATCCGAAAGCCGCCCGAAGCTGCTGCAGGCGATCAGCAGTAAACGCTGGGCTTGTTCTTCAAGGAAACGTCGACCTTCTCGCCGCTCTTTTGCGCAGCCACGCCTGCCTCACAACAAGCCGCGGTAGCGTAGCCATCCCAGGCGGTGGGCCCGTCGACCTCGCCCCGTTTGGCGGCGTCGACCCAACGCTGTATCTCGATATCGTAAGCGCCTTTGAACCGCTCGACGAAACTCGGCGTAATCTCCCCACCCCAACGTCCTGCACTGCGAATGTAAGCCCCTCCGTCCTCGCCAATGTTAACGATACCTTTTTCGAACACAGCCTGAGTCGCTACCTGGTAGCCGAATTGAGCATTCACGAAGATCTCAACGTCCGCCAGCACACCGTTCTCGGTCTCGATGAGCACGTGCTGCGGATCGTGCTGGCCGGAGGGGGCATGACGCGTAGCCCGGCCGAGCCTGACTTGAACGCTCTTGATTTCCTCGCCGGTGAGATAGCGGATCACGTCGAACTCGTGGACGACTGAATCATTGATGAGCATCTCGTTGGTAAATCCCGGCGGCGTTTCGGGATTTCGATGCGAGCAGTGGAGCATCAAGAGCTCGCCCAGTTCGCCGGACGTAAGTAGGCTTCGCAGGCGCTCATACTCGGCATCGAAGCGGCGCATGAAGCCAACCTGGATACGTTTCTTTCCAAGTCGCTGCTCAGCCTCCAGAATTTCCCAGGAGGACGGCGCGTCCGGGGTTAATGGTTTCTCGCACAGAATCGGCAAGTCCCGTTCCAGAACCTGAAGCAACATGTCTCTGTGGAGAAAACCAGGGGTCGCGATAAGAACTGAGCTGACATCTTCCTGGTCCAAAGCCCGTCCGATGTCGGAGACCGCCGCAGCTGAAGGAATCGCTTCGACAGCCTTTTTCGCGCGCGAAACGTCGGCGTCGACCACGGCTGAAACCTCGGCTCCGACGATCCGGCGCGTAAGACGCTCGATATGATCGGCGCCCATTCTCCCGGCACCGACAACACAAACCTTCAGGTTGTTTAAATTAGATTCGGATTTCATTCGTGATTCCATGTTTCTTCCAAGTTTCCAAGGGTTAGCTCAGCGGTAGAAATCCGGATGGGAACCCTGGTATAGAGGCGTTCCTCTACTCGGGATAGGCTCCCGCGACATTTTGATCGTAGTCAACAAGGGCCCCCGTCATCACCCCCGATTCCGGGCTTAGCATATACGCGACCAGTCCAGCTAGCTGTTCCGGCTTGACCAGTTGCCCCATGGGCTGGGCGGCCTCGGCTTTCGCCAGCCAGTTCTCGCCCACGCCGTGGAATTTCCGCTGAGTAACATTTTCGCCGGGAGTGTCCATCCACCCGGTCAGGATGCCGTTGCATCGGATGCGTTTGGCGGCATACGCGTTGGCAACGTTTTTCGTGAGCGTGGCAAGCGCGCCCTTCGACGCCGAGTAAGGCGTCAGATAGGACTGCCCGCAATGCGCCACCATCGAAATGATGTTCACGATGCTCCCGGGCTTTCCGGATTCGACCAGATGTCGGACCACATGCTGCATTGTAAGGAAGGGGCCCCGCGCATTCGTATTGAAATGTCGCTCCCAGAGCTCGAGGCTGGTGTCAAGAAGCGTGCCGCGATCTGCTATGCCGGCAGAGTTCACGAGGCCGTTGACGCTGCCAAAATGCGCCCAAGCGGTCTCTACGAGCTTGTGGCAATCCTCTGCGTTTGAAACATCAGCCCTTACAAACAGGCAATCTGTCTGCGGAGAGCGCACATTTGCTGCCGCGGCTTCGCCTTTCTCGACATTTCGGCCACTAATGACGATGCCAGGCGCTCCCTCGAGGGCAAGCCTCTTGGCGATGGCCAGCCCGAGGCCCTGCGTCCCCCCGGTAATTACCGCAATAGTCGATCGGTTCCTCGAGGGCAACTCATCAGTCATGCCAAGTCACTTCGCAATTGTTCTTGAGTTCAACGGTCCGCCCGAGCCGAAGGGAAGCCCCCGCCGCCTCCGCAAGATAAACTGCGCGTAGCCCGTCGAAGGCATTTACCGGAAGCGGCGTGCCAGCAGCCACGCAGCCAAGAAAGGTTTCAATTTCCGTCCGGTAGCTTGCGCCGTAACGGTCCATGTAAAATGTGAAAATACGATCGGGCGCGCCAAAGCTCGTGCCGGAATACCGTATCGTGCTGCTAGCTCTTGGATTGTCCGAGATAACCATTCCCGCGGAGCCGAACGCTTCGATCCGCTGGTCGTATCCGTAAACGGCTCGCCGCGAATTTAGGATCACCGCCTGCTTGCCGCTTTGCGTGACCATCGTCACGCAAGCCGTGTCGATGTCGCCGAGTTTTCCGATCTCCGGGTCGACGAGGCAGCTGCCGCTGCTGGAGATGCTGACCGGCTCTTCGCCGAGAATCCAACGCGCCATGTCAAAGTCATGGATCATCATATCCCGAAAGAGTCCTCCTGACTTCGGAATATAGTCGAGCGGCGGCGGCGCGGGATCGCGACTGGTGATCGTCAGTTGCTCGAGGCTGCCGATTTCACCTCCGTCGACCGCCTTCTTGAGCGCGGCATGCCCGTGATCGAAACGCCGGTTGAACGCCAGCAAGACCTTGTTCGCCTGATCGCCCAAAATGTCGATGCAGCGCTGTGCGTCCGGCAAATTCGGCGCGAGCGGCTTTTCACACATGACGGCCTTTCCCGCCTTAACCGCTCGGAGAATGAGGTCGACATGTGTGTCCGACGAGGTCACTACCAGAACGGCATTCACGTCCGGGTGCTCCAGGGCCTCATCGATGCTGCGCGCCACTGATGCGTTGGCATCGGAGGCAAGAGATTTTGCCGCCGACTCGACGACGTCGTAAACGGTGACAAGTTTTCCTCCGGCAGCACCAATAGCCTTGGCGTGCACACGGGCCATACGGCCCGCGCCCATCAATGCGATTCCGATCATAATTCTCCTCCGTTAAAAGCTCGCGAAGCCCGCTGCAATTTCAGGCCGTTCGCAATGCGTAATCTCTCGATGACTACTGACCCCTCGTTCACCCGTGAGAAAACTCGCTCCGAACGCGTGAGATTTCGCCGCAGCTTAGTTCTCACGTCGCGAGCCAACCGGGGGCTTTGAGGGGATGTACTTGACATCAAGACGTTCTGTCTCGAATCAACCAAAAACGCCTCCGACTATCAACTAGAATCCCAGTGAGCGGATGTAATCGCGATTGCGCTTGGCCGACTCTTTTGGCGCACCCATTCCCGGAAGAACATCTTGTTCCACTACACCCCAGCCGTCGTAGCCAAACTCCTGGAGTTGATTCATTAGCGCGGGAAAGTTCACGTCACCCTTGCCGAGCTCGCAAAACACACCGTGCTCCACCGCTTGGAAGTAGTCCCAGCCTTCATCGGCGGCCCGTTGCGCCACCTCGGGCTGATGATCCTTAAAGTGGAAGTGCCAGACCCGCTGGCCATACTTGCGCAATCCTTCTTCGGGATCCCCTCCTCCAAGGCGATAGTGACCGCAGTCAAATACAAGCCCGAGCAGACCGGGATCAGTGAGCGACATGAGCTTCTCGATCTCGGCAGGAGTTTCCACATAGCCTGCGCAATGATGATGGAAAGCCGTCCGCAATCCGGTCTCCTTTCTAACCGCTTCGGCGACGTCGGTTGCTCCCTGCGCGAAGATCTGCGACTCCGCATCGCTCAACGCCATTTCGGCGGTCACTCGGCCGGCGTTCTTTCTTCGTTTCTCGGTTCTGGCGTTTTCGTCGGCCAGGATAACCAAAGGCAAACTGCCCTCGACCTCCGCCATCAGGCGCGCGGTTTTCAAGGCGACTTCCGTCCCGGTCTTATGTGCTGAAGGATCTTTGAGAAAAATCGGTATGAAGGCCCCGAGAAGCACCAGGTTCCGGTTGTGAATTTCGGCTGCCAGCTTCTTCGGATCGGTCGGCATGAATCCCCAGTCTCCCAGCTCGGTTCCGGCGTAACCCGTCTCAACGATTTCATCCAATACCTGGACGTAACCGGGCACCTCTCCCTCCAAGTCGAACTCGAGCGCGCCCCAAGAACACGGCGCATTTGCGATCTTAATCATTCTACCTCCGCGACACTCCGCGTCTTGTGAAAAAAAGAGCTAATCTCGGGCCGCGATTCAATGCCCGCCATCGGACGCTTTCCCCACCCCCATTACTTTCGCACGGACGACTTTCGTTGAGGGCGCTCATCCAGCAAGATGTTGGGATCGGGACACTTTGCCGTCAAGACAAAGCGTTCTCATTCCGGATCCAGATTCAAGTCTATTCGGCGGCAAGAATTCGAAGACAGTCTGTTCCTTAAAAACGCGCCCAGCGGACAACATTGGAAAGCAGTTCGAGTTAAAACAAGATCGAATATTCGTCGAGACCCCGACCCGAACCTAGAGAAGCAAGAACCACGGGAAGCGTTTCGCTTTAGACTTTTGCAGAGGCTCTCGGGATTCCGCAAAACCGGCTGCGCAGCCCCCAAATAGCAGAAGCTACTTTAATGTAAAAACGCGCCCAACGTGCTTCTTTTTAGCAACATAAATTACGATTCAAACCTTGTCGTCTGGGGGCTACTCATAAATTCCGACCAAGTTCGACGCGGGGTTTGTCGAGGCGAAGTTACTTCACCTTGCCAGGAATGGGATTTTCAGCGCATACGGGATTCGAACCCGTGTATTTTACAGATAAGAAATTGCCATTTGACCCAAAGGTAACACAAAGGTAACAATATAGGCATGAAAAACGGACCCCTCGAAACAATCGAATCGAAAGGCCTCAAAATCCCGCTCTATGATGCCGGCAATGGGAAGGTGCTTCTTTCCTTCTACGCAGATGGCAAACGTAAGCTCGTCAAGTGCAAGAGCATTGAAGCGGCTCGCGAAGCGGCGAGGATCAAGATTCGAGAACTGACCAAGGGGACCGCGCACGTTGCGTCATTAAGTCCCAGGCAAGTTGCCGTCGTCGCGGACGCTACCGCCATTCTGCAAGAACTCGGGAACGTCACGCTGTCACAAGCGGTCCGCGACTTTGCCCAAGCTTACCGGATTCTTGGTAAGCAACCTTTCGTCGTGAAGGCCGCAGAGCACTACGCCGCGTATCTGGAACGCCAGAAGAACATGCACGCGCCGGTGAAGTTTCCCGCGGTCGTTGACGAGTTTCTGGCCGCAATCGCTGCACAAGGGCGTTCCGCCAGATACATTGAAGACTGCACGAGTCGCATGGGTAAGGCGTCCAAGGCTTTCCGTGGGTTTATTCAGCGAATTACGTCATCAGATATTGAGGCCTGGCTCGACTCCATCAAAGCCGCCGGCAGAACCCGCAACAACTATCGCTCATCTCTGACGACCCTGTTCTCCTTCGCCAAGAAGCGTGGATACCTTCCCCGCAACGAGAAGACCGAGCCGGAGCTGACCATGAAGGCAACCGACCGCGGCGGCGACATCGGCGTTTATCGGCCAGAAGAACTTTCCGCCATGCTGACGGGAATCGAGTCGAAATGGGTTCCTCTTGTGGCGCTTGGAGCATTCGCAGGACTGAGAACCGCAGAGATCCATCGGCTTGAATGGCAGGACATCGATCTTCATGGAGGACATATCGTTATCGGCAAGGCCAAGTCGAAGACCGCGCAAAGGCGAATCTTGCCAATCCTGCCGGCATTGAGGGCTTGGCTGTCTCCCTTGGTAGACAAATCTGGCCCGGTCATCCCGCACTATTCCGGCGATGCTCCTCTCCTCCGCGCATTTCGGCAGGCGCTCGAGCCGTTGAAGGTGAAACTCGTTCCCAATGGCTTTAGACATAGCTATGCGACCTATCGACTCGCTGACGTTCAAAGCGCTGACCAGGTAGCACTTGAAACGGGCAATAGCCCCCGAAAGCTTTTCCAGAATTATCGCGAACTGGCAACCAAGACGCAGGCTGAGAAATGGTTTACCGTCATGCCGCAGTCGGATGGGAAGCTTGTTGCGATTTCTGCCTAAATAACAGTGCCTTCTCCAGGTGATCGGCGAGCATAAAAATCTCTTGCGTCGCCTTATTAAAGCGAACCGGGTCGAACTGAGCCGAACCCAATAGATTCCTCGCCGGCTGCCAGGACTTCCGCAGCACCAGCAAGATCGACCGTGCGGCTCGTGATACTGCCTACGACGAATTTGCTGGTCGTCTGGCGCACCCATGCGACCGTTTGGGCGTCTCAGGCACGCTATCAGTCCGATGCTGCCTCCGGTAATGCTGCAGGCCGCTGTGGGGGACGCTATGCGCGAGCTTTCCGAGTTTACCGGCGTTGCGGTTGGCTCCGCGGATTTCCTGGGCAGATAGAACACTGCGGCTTTGTGGACCGTGGATCGTTGAGTTACTGGCGGTGAAAAGGGCCAAGAGCAATAAAGCAAAAACCTTTGGCCGGCGGAAGCTTCCAGTTATCGGAGCCGATGAAGTCCCAAAGGATTTTCATCCTGCCGTTGAGCCGGCGAAGTCAGTCGAGGATGCTTGGAGGTGGCTCGAGATTTTCCAAGACGACCAACCGGCGCACTTGAATTATTCAAGATGAAATTCAAGAGTTGGTTTTCTAATTGTTGGATGATCAAACGGCGATCTGCCGTGAAAAGTTGCAGAAAAAAGTATCGGCCTTTTCGCAACAAGTGAGGACGCTAGCAGGCCGTTCCGCTCAAGGAGCCAATGGCAGGGATTCCCACGAGCAGGAAACCCAAGAGAAAAGTCCGCTGTCCTTAGAACTTTTGCCTCATCAGGAGGCAAAAAGTAGCCTTGGCAGGGAGGAGTGTTCGAGTCAGCTAAGGAGCGATGTTCAGACCGTGGACCGTTGCTCTACGGACCAGCGCAATCGCTATGAGTCCACCTCCCAGAAGCAGGGCCGTGCTTCCGCTATCTGGGACCGTAGCCGACGAACTCAGTTGACTAACAATTACCGGTATATTGGCTCCAAACCTGATACCCGCTCCGTGAAAAGCCTGAAAGCTGAACGTTTCGTCAGCTAAACCAACGGTGAATGTGCGGCTGGCGAAGCTGAAGCCATATGGATCGAAAGGAGAGAAACTGGTAGGCCCCTCGGTGATTGTTTGAGGTTTGGTCGACCAAACGACCTGTCCGATCCCATTGTCGACCAAGATAGAGCCCTCAAAGGTTAGAGACTCATTGACGACATGTGTCATCGCATTTTCCAGATGTACGGTGCCTGTGACGGGCACTTCTAAGTTCTGTGTTAAGATTGGAATTAGAGGCTGAGGTATAAACAGCGAAAACAGGCCAAGCAAAACTCTCGTTGTCGTTCAGGTTGAACCCAAGATCACGCGTGCTCGGAGACGTTTGAATTGGATTGACCGGAGCGCTACCGGCAAAAGAGACGTCTGTGGTCACACTCCCATCAAAACTGATCCTGTAGGACGTTTGGATCGCTGATGCGGTTGAAGCGAATGAGAGCAGCAGCAGCTGGGCAAGCGCGATCGCGCCTAAGAGAAACTTTCGGTTCATATTGTTTTGTTTTGATCTCTTCTTAGCACAAAGTATGCCTCTTTAGCGGCCCGAACCACGCGTAGTCCTGAATTCGCTGATGTATCAGACGTGGAATGAAGGTATTATAACTAATTGCTATTTTGGTCCAAACACCGTCTCCGAGAGCGCTTGAAATTCCAAAAATGTAAAGAAATCCCGCTACAGTGAAGCTATCGAGCGATAGGACGGCATGCAACTGTCTACGCTTGTCTTGTTTGCTACAAAATTGTTTGACTGTAAATTCCACCGACATTTTCAACTTTCTATTACAAAGGATTTGCCACTGCCGCACGACGCGAAACTCTTTCGTCGCTCGCGTGACAACGAGCGCTGCGCGAGACCCTGGAGATGGTAGACCGACCGTGGCCTACGACACAAACCCGATGAAAGCCGGTTGGAGAATGGAGCCGGTCTAGTCGATTACGCGACTATGGGAGCACTTGCTCCGCGCTCCTGAGAATTGCGGCCCGCTGGTTCCACAGCGGACGGGGGCGAGAAGAGCAAAAAGCGCGGGCCGATAGTCAATCAAAACTGGCAACGATGACCTATCGTGATATTACACGATAATGAACCGCGCGACGGTAGTTCTTCAAATCAAGACGACACAGCAAACGCTGGAACGCCTTTTGGCCTTGCTGGGAATCCAGCGAGCAAGACCGGTTTGCCTTACATATTTACCAGTCTCGCCGCGACTACCGAGAAGCTTGCGACAGCGCCGGCAAGAGCGGAAAGCAGATCGAACGCTCCCTCATCGCGACATTTCGCGCTGCCGAAAGCCTGGGATTCAAAGGCGACTTCCGACAATGGGAGCACCTGATGCGGATTGCCGATTGAGAATTTGCGACCGCTGACAGCCAACGGGGCGAGGAAATTAGGAAGACGGGAAGGACGTCAAGCGCCTTCTTTCTCTTCTATATCATGAAGCTTTTTTTAACAGCTTCTTGGTCTTCTTTTCCCTCACTTCAAGTTCCCCTTGGCGCTCCACCATTTCTCGCCGGTCCACATGCCCAACATCCTTGTCCCATCTGCAAGCCAGACCCGAAACAGCCTTAAACGCTATTGGCTTAATATCATCGAATTGCATCTTCTCGTTCCCAGCTTGAAAACCCCCGCACAGCATTGAGATGAGGATGCGTAAAGAGTGCCTAGGTCAAGCCTGACCTGATACCAACGTAGGGGTAGACCGTCGGGGAATCGCGAAATTACACGATGGCCATCGCAGCAGGGATAGTGATGCGGAGAGATTAGCGTCTCTGAGAATTGCGGCCCACTGTTTCCGCAGCGAACGAGGCTAGGAGAGCAGAAAGTGATCTATCGTGTCAAGCCTCCCCAATCGCATCCTGCTGCCTGAGTGGCAATTCCGTCCTGGTAATCCAGATTCTTACATCCTCATGAATTATATCTGGCTCCCTGTCTGGCGGGGATTTATCGACCAGTTGCGAGCTCGACTCCAACAGAGCCAGCCCCTTTGCGGAAAAATAATGCTCATGTATGAGCGCTTCTCCGACCACATGAGGTTGCTCAGCCAGCCAAGGCTCGCTCATTAGCACTTCGTAACCTTGATACCCAGCCTGTTTCTTGAGAAAATACTCTTTGGCGAGCGGATAATACGGTTCGCGCTCCTCGAATGTCACAAAGCAATCTACTCGCGTCTTGTGCCGAATGCCTTCATATCTAGTCTTCCCCTGGCAGTGTACTTTGAATGGCATGTTTTCAGTCAATATTCGGCAATATGGGCTGTCAATTCCGGTAACAAAAGGTAACAAATTTTCCGCAACGGAATGACAAGAACTGCAATGCGACTATTGCGAGGAAATCGCTCGCTGATCCTTTACTGATGCGGTTAACAGAGTAGTTGCACCATCGACCGCGCCCGCAGCGCATACGGGATTCGAACCCGTGTACCGGCCTTGAGAGGGCCGTGTCCTAGGCCTCTAGACGAATGCGCCTTTAAGGACCCGCAATCTAATCAACAAGTTGAACCTGACAAGCGGCAAGTGATGGGTTAACGGCGGGCATGGAACTCACGCTCTATATCAAGCCCTGGTGCCCTTGGTGCGATGAAGCTGTCGCGTGGCTTGAAAAGCGTGGATACCGGTTTAAGAAGATCGACGTGCTTTCCGAACCGGACGCATACAAAAGAATGAGACAAATCTCCGGTCAGTCGTTGACGCCCACGCTGGAAACCTTAGGGGGTTTGGTCCTTCCTGATTTTGATGTCGCGCAGCTCGAGAGGTTCATGCTAGAGAACGCTTTACTGCCTTGATCATCTCCTATCTGCTCTTGGTTCTTGGAGCGGCCGTCCTTAGCGCGGCCTTGCGCTCCTTTCAAAATTCCGTGCTCTTTCGGCTCGGAACGTTTGGCATCGTCGTAACCTCGTTTCTCGCAGGCTGGCTGTTGGGGGGAAGTCTCGCCCTCGGGATCATGCTCGCCGCCAGTTGGCTCCTGCTGCCGTGGCTCGAAATACTGACCAAGGTCCGGCGCCTGCGCCTCCCCATTGAGAGGAGGCTGGAACCCCGACCGCCCCCTACGCGGAATTCGTTTCCTGGCTTCCAGGAAATGACCGAAGACATTGAAAGCGGGGGTTATACGCACCTTGAGGATATTGGATGGGACTACGAAGATAATCGCCACTTTTACCGCGTTTTCCACCGGGCCGATTGCCGGACACAGGCGTGTATCTGCCTCGCTGAGCAGCAAGACATCGCCTTCCATTACTTGACGATTACCTCGCGCACTCAAGACGGCCGGATTCTTATGACCTGGAATTATCCGTTTTCCTATGGCCTCAAGTTACAACCTCGTCTCACCACCAACCGCTATCTCAATGAGGGAACGTTTGCCGAAATGCATGCGGCGCACGAAAAATTCCTGCGTTCTCACGAGGTAAATCCCGCGTCGCTGCTGGATCCCTCTCCCGAAGAGACCTTGCATACGATGCAGGATGAAATGCGGGCGCAAATCAGCCATAATATCGCCCTGGGCTTGCTAGCCCGGGACGGCGAGCATTTTATTCGCTACACCATTCGCGGAATGTTCTATCTTTGGTTCCAGTTCCTCCGAGATCTCGTTCGGCTTTCATGACAGCGAGAATCCGGCTGGAGGCATCGCTACCAGTCTACAGAAGTTTTGTAAATACCTTATTTTAGGGATAAAGTGTCTTGTTTTATTATAAAGTAGTAAATACATGTTTGGAGCGTGCGTTCGCCATCTTTACGAAAGTAAGGCGGTGGTTATGAGGGAAAATGGCGTTGCGAGGCGAAATTTCAACGCTTGCCCGACGCGCTCAATCGTCCGTTGGCGGACAAACCCGAAACGCCCGCTGGGGCGGCTGCTCCCTCCTCGCCTCGACCAATGCGAATTTCAAAGACGAAGAAGCTTTAATCTAAAAGCTGTCCCGCCGCAGCTATGCGGGGGTGGGGGCCGAGCCTTGGGGAGCCGAGCTTTCCGTTTTTGCCGGCGAGCTTCGGACGCGCTTGGTGCGAAGAACCTTGTCTTCGGGCAGCGCTCCGCGGTCGTGCAGGAACTCCGAAAGAGAACCGGCGATTTGGCGCGTCGTCCGGATAACGTCGAACGTCACTCCCGAGCGTACGCCTTCGAGGAGGTTTCCCGCCGAGAAAAGTGCGGTAACTCCGGTCACAAAATAGGCCGCGGTGCCAATCACGCCTGGTGTAACATTCGATCCTCCGGTTGTTTGAATCAGCAGAATCGCGCGCTGCGTGGGCTTTGAGAGATCATAAACCAACGCGCTGGTCTCGAGTTTCGTGCCTCCGGCGCCGAATCCGACAACCGACCTCAGCAACCGGCTGCCTTGATTGACTTTGTCGAATCTTGTCGTGATTAGCCAGTAATTGCCGCGGGGCGAGGGAGCCGTTGCAGCCACTGCTGTGGCAGGCGCCACGTGCTTGGAGAGAAGCTTGACCAGGTTGCGAGTGAACTTTTCCCGCAATTCATACTTAAAACTCGCCAAGGGCGCTCCGGCGCGATCGACGCGCACCCCGGGCTCGTAGAAAGTGGCCGGCCTGACGAAAATCTTTGCCGGAGCCTTGTTTGGTGGACGATTAGTAAGAAGCTCGATTTTTTTCACGCTCACCGAGGCACAGGAGCAAAGCAGAGAGCAAAGGAAAAGGAACAGTGACCGGTATCCCATGAGAAAGACCATTTCTTCTTGAAGACGCCGGACAAGATGTCCATGAAAAAATGCGTTCATGGCTTTGTTGCTCGCCGAATCGCCGGGTTCAGTCAGAGGAGGGTCCGTCAATGTTTACTGGTCTCGTTGAAGAGGTCGGCGAACTTCTGCGCTTGCGGCGTGATCCTGAGGGAGTTTGCCTCACCCTCACCGCGCCCAAAGTGTCGCAGGGGGTTCTCTCAGGCGACAGTATCCTGGTGAATGGCGCTTGTCTCACAGTCTCCTCGCACAGCGCCGAGCGCATCAATTTTCATCTTCTCGACGAGACCCTCCTGCGGACGAATCTGGGCGACCTGCATCCGGGGTCAAAAGTCAACTTGGAGCGCGCTCTGCCCGCCAATGGGCGTCTCGGCGGACATTTCGTCCAGGGACATGTGGATTGCACGGTGAACCTGCTGCACCGCCAGGAATCAAAGGGAGATTTGAAGTTGGAGTTCGCCTTGCCGGCTAACTTCTCGCACTACCTCGTTTGGAAAGGATCGATTTGCGTCAACGGGGTGAGTCTAACGATCGCCGACCTTACCGAAGCGCGCTTTGGCGTCTGGATCATCCCGCACACTCGCCAGGGAACAAACCTTGGGCATCTCGTCGAGGGAGACAAAGTAAATATCGAGGTCGATCTGTTGGCGAAATATGTCGAGCGGATCCTGCTCGCCAAGCGGTGATCGCAGGAAAATCGCGACGCTTTCCCCAATTCACAGCACGAAGGCCCTATCACGGCAACGATTCATTTCGGCCTGCCGTCACGCGCAAGCCTGCTCCCGCGGCCGAATAACCGGCCGGGTAATCCGCGAATGTCGTGGGCTTGATTTGACCGACCGATTCGAAGATATAGTCAGGACCGGGCGGGTGAAATTCTCTCGCTTTCGGGGGCATTTCACGGACAAAGGAATTTTATGCCAGCAAAATTGAAAGTGCGAACCGCGGAGGGCGAAGCGTTCGAAGTCGAAGTGGGCAACACGGCCACCATCGGGCGGAGCCGGGACAATACGGTCAGTTTGCACACCAACCCGCACGTTTCGCGCCAGCATGCAATCATCCGCTGCCACAACGCCTATCAATTCCAGATCATGGATCTAGGCAGCAGAAACGGGACGTTTGTAAACGGTCGCCGGGTCATCACTCCCACGATTCTCACGGACGGCGCCGTGATTCGGATCACCAACAACGAACTGATCTTCGAGCAATCCGAGCAATCCTCCGAGGATTCAACCTACGACGTGACCGTGGCGGCGGAAAGCGACACGGCGCACAATCAGAATGCTGTGGTGGCGGTAATGGTTTGTGACATTCGAGGTTTCTCAACGATGGCCGAGATTTTGGAAGAGGACGGACTGGCGCGCATGCTTGGCCACTGGTTCCGGGATGTTGGAGACATTGTTCATGAGGCGGGCGGAACCATTGATAAATTTATCGGCGACGCGGTTCTCGCCTATTGGGCGCGCGAGACCCAGGACGGCCGGGAGTCGCGAAACGCCCTGGATAGCGCCTTGGGATTGCTCAAGGCCGCGACTCAGCGTCGCTGGTCCGTTCCCGAGGAAAAGCCCTTTGAGATTGCCGTCGCGCTCCATCATGGCGTCGTTACGTGCGGAAACGTGGGACTCGTTGCCCAGCGGGACGCAACAATCATTGGCGACACCGTTAACACAGTGTTCCGCATCGAACATTTGATGAAGCAGCTCAATCAGACTCTTGCCGCGTCCCAAGATTTTCTGGGCACCCTGCCCAGTGCCGGAATCAAGTTCAATGACTTGGGTGAGCATCAGTTGAAAGGAAAGTTCCAACCCGTCCGCCTGTTCGGAATGGCTTAGGAGACCGTTGAAATACCCGCGTATGCCACGTTGCAGTCAATTTTCGGAAGATCGCAAGGAGCCGAGCGGCAGAGCGTAGCCGCAGTGCTACGGGCAAGCTCGGCGACATAGCGAGGGCCGAAAATTGGTGCAACTGAGAGGCGAACTCTTTGGAGCATCTCTCGACGTCCTCCTCAGTAAGTAACGGGAGCACTCGCCCTACGCATGTGCAAAGAGTCCGGGCATACGCGTCTTCGATCAGCTCCACCGATAATGCCCCAGAAGCCACGCGTGACTGCCAGGGTATGTCAACAGTCCCTAGTACCGAGAGATAACGACGCTGGAAGAAGGGGCCTTGGTTTCAAAGGGCGAATGCTAGGAAGCAGTCGAAGGCAAGAGATTGGCGTAGCCTAAGAACTCCGGAATAGCGTCGATGGAAGCTTCAAGCAGTTGCATGCCAAAGCGAAGGGAGAACCGTAGCGATACGATTTTATAAGTCTCTACCGATAGAGAGCCTGATCGCCAATGAAGCGTGCTCAATGACAGCGTGATGCGCAGCGGAGCGAGGATCATTCGGGGGCCTCGAAGGGTTGAGTAACACCGAATGCGCCAGGCTCGAAGAGTCTCTTTGCCCACGGTCGGCAAGTCGGCAGCAGCCGTTATGCCGCAGGAAGGTGCGACGCGCTGGAGACGCAACCCCGCAGCGGCGCTCCGCGAAGCATCGACGACAGAGAAGGTCGAGCGAGGTCCTCACTATACGACTTGGAGGCTGCGCCCGGGCTAGTACGCACTGGAGCAGCCGTGCTCATGGGGAAATCTACGAGCTTAGAAGTCAGGCATTCCGCGCAGGGCATTCGGTCTTGCGAGATTTGGATCGCGCGCATCTTTACGGACTGATCGAAAAGCATAGCGCGACAGTAGGACGGACTCTGCTTGCACAGATTGAAGTGCCGACCCGGAGATGTTTGTAGAGAAGGTGCGACGATGATTGTTGAGCACTGGCGTGCTATCTGAATCTCGCCCGATAAAGCCATCGTGCTTAGTGTCGATGAGAAGAGCCAGACTCAAGCCCTGTGAGCGCAGCCAACCCATTTTGCCCCTGCGTCCTGGTCTGCGCCGAGCGTCAGACTCACGATTATGCGCGTCATGGCACTCTTTCTCTGTTTGCCGCATTACGGCTGCGGCCACCGGACGCAGTCTTGGGCCGATGTCACCAGCGCCACCGTCACGCAGGAATTCTTGGCCTGTTCTGGAACGTATCGACGCGGCGTTCCCCGATGAGCATAAAACCCCAAAAGTCCATCGCTGGCTGCTACGTCATCCACGCTTTCATCTGCACTTCACTCCCACTGGCAGTTCGCTGCTCAACATGGTCGAGCGTTTCTTCGCTCGCATCACTACAGAGGCCATTCGCCGGGAAGCTTCTCTTCGGTGCGACAACTTCAAGCCGCGATTGATGCCTACCTCGCAGAACACAAAAAGAACCCATTAATACCCGCGTATGCCACGTTGCAGTCAATTTTCGGAAGATCGCAAGGAGCCGAGCGCAGAGCGTAGCCGCAATGCTACGGGCAAGCTCGGCGACATAGCGAGGGCCGAAAAATTGGCGCAACCCAGAGGGCGTGAGCTCTTTGGAGCATCTCTCGACGTCCTTCCTCAGTTACAGCCCCTTTTTTGGGGATGCGTCTTCGTCACTCCACCGATATCTGCCCCAAATAGCCCACGCGTGACATGCCAGGGTATTTCAACAGTCTCCTAGGATCTTGCCGTGCAGTCGCCCCGCCTGCTATCCTCTTTCCTTGCTCCGCAAAGCAAACCAGGCCGCCCAATACGCTCCTACCGCCCAGGCGGCGAGTGTTCCCAGGCCGCGCCATGCTGGTTTCGCATTCCAATAGATCTGGCCATTCCTAAGCGATCTGTCGCGGTTGAGATTTGAAAAGGCCGATGGATAGTCCACGCGCAGGGAGCCGCTGATCTGCCTTCCCCAAAACAGGCTCACATCCATCGCGCCTTGAACGGATGCGCTCGGCATCAGCCGTGAAACGAGATGCGGACCGGGCTTCATGTCTCCCGCGGGTGGCATAAAGCCGGAGAAAAGAATCTGTGGAATCAGGACCAGCGGAACCATCATCACGGCTTGGAGGACAGATTTCGCGAGCGCGGAAATAGCCAGCCCGATTCCAACGGCCGCGCACGCCGCAAAGATCAGGGCGAGAAGTTGCCATCCCACATCGCCTCCAATTCCCCAGGTGCAAAGCTGCATTACGCCGTAAAGAAGCACGCTTTGAACAACCGTGACTCCGGCGAGCGAGAGAAATTTCGCCAGCAAATAGCCGTGTCGACCGAGGCCGATCAGGCGCTCCCGGCGAAACATCGGAAGTTCTTTCACGATCTCCTGGGCCGCGTTTCCACACCCGAACCAAAGCGTGGCAATATAGGAAAAAAAAAGCACCAGGGCGGGCTCCTTGCTGACCCACGTCACCAGCAGGCCGATAAAAACGGGCTGCCCCAGCACCAGCAGGATATTTTTCCAGTCGGCGCAAAAGATCGCCCATTGGCGGCGCAGCAGAATCGGCAAAGCCGCGCTCCGCTTGCTTCGCTGAGGAAGCGTCCGCGCGGATTCCTGAAGCGCGGGCTCTTCCCGATGCGAGACCCATTCGGAAGCTGGGCGGCTCGCGAGACTGTCATAAAGAAGCGTCAAGCGCTCGACGTCGAAATATTCGAGCGCGGCTGCGGGCTCTCCGAAAAATACCAGACGCCCGTTGTACATGACCGCCAGCCGGTCAAACAGGAAGGCATTGCCCATGACATGAGTTGTGCAGAGAATTGTGCAGCCGGTCGCGGCAAGATGACGCAGGGATTCCATGAGGCGAAATTCCGCGGCCGGGTCCAATCCCGACGTGGGTTCGTCCAGAAACATGAGCCGCGGGCGGCAAAGCAATTCCGCGCCGACACTCACACGTTTTCGCTGTCCTCCCGAAAGTTTCCCGACCGGCGTTCCCGCCCGCTCCTCGATTGCCAGCAGGCGCATCGTATGCCAAACGAGTTTGCGGATTTCCGGGGCCGGCGTTCCGCGCGGTAAGCGCAGGCGGGCGCTCAGGAAGAGCGCTTGCTCGATGGAAAGCTCCAGCGGCACGATATCGTCTTGCGGAACGTAACCGAGTTCCTCCCTGAGCGAGTCGTAGTTTTCGTATAAGTCGACTCCATCGATCGTCACTGACCCGGCGTCCGCGGGCCGCAAGGCGCACAAGGCGTCGAGCAGAGTTGATTTCCCCGCCCCGCTCGGCCCGATGACCCCGACAAACTGGCAGGGCGCGACGCTCAGGGAGACCTCCGAAAGAACGGAAACGCCGAAAGTCGATTTGCTAAGCTCGCGCGCTTCCAGTCGCGCGCCAGTGGAACCGGCGGTTTCCTGCAAAAATCGGCCGTCGAAGCGCAGACTGTAGGGACCGATCCGGAGAAGATCCCCAAAGACCAATTCTTCGGCTTTGAAGAGCCGGCCATTGAGGAAAGACCCGCTGCGGCTGCCCAAATCCTCCACGCGCCAGCCGGATTCCCTCCGACGCAAGATCGCATGACGCCGTGAGACAGAGGGATCCGGCAAGACGGTTCCCGCATCCGCGCTTCTCCCCAGAATCAAGCCGTCGCGCAATTCGATCGGCTTGAGCCCCGGCGGGTTCGAAACCTGGCTGCTCAAGGCAGCACGGCCCACACTTCCACCACGCGATTCTTATCGAGGTCCTTGGCGTCGAACATGTCGGAACTCCCCATGCCGACCGCGTGGATGACGTTCATGATTGAGCAGCGCTCTTTGAGAGTTCTGACGACGCTGTCTGCCCGCTGCAAGGAAATCGAGAGGTTCTTTTTCTCGTCGCCCTTCTTATCCGCGAAACCCAGGACCACGAAGACGACGGTGGGATCCTCCGCGAATTTTTGAAGTTGCGGCAACTTCAACTTTTCCTCGAGGGATGCAACCTCGGGCGTGCCCACCGTCACTTTTCCGGTGGCAAACGGTATCGTGACGATTTTCCCCATCCCGCGAGCCCTCTCGACCTGTACGTAAAGCTTATCTTTTTCTTCAGGAGTCAGCCTGGGCATTAGATCTATGCGCGCAAGCACCTCCGACTTGACTAGCCGGTTCTCGGAATTTCCGGCATCCATGTTCACTTCGGAGGGCGCCTCAACGTCGAAACTGGCCTCCTGTTCGCGATCCGGAGAAGGGCTCGGGGCCTCTTCCGTCTGGTCCGTCTGACTTTCCTCCGGAGTGGTCGCCGGCGTTGGGCTCGGCAGGGATGCGGGGGTGGGAGCCGAAGGCGTTTCCGGTTTTTGCGTCGCTCGACGTTCGCAGGCAGCCAGGCCCAGGAGAACGAAGGCGAGCAACTTCTTGCGCATGGTTTGGCCGGCGTGAGATTTGCACAGGACTCTGCGGCTTCGGCGGTTTGATGTCAACTCGCCCAATTGAGGCGCGCCGGTTCCTTCGCGCGATGCAACGGCGGCCGCCGGCAGATTCGAAATCCGGCGCCTTGGTTAGTCGTCGACGGTTATCTGGGCAGGCTCGGACCAGGAGCGCCAAGAACGCGATCCAGAGATGCGCGCAATTCGGGCAAGAGGGCTTCGCGATCCACCCGGGCAAGCACTTCACGAGCTTCGGCATTTCGTCCGCCCGCGGAAAGAACCAGCGCGTAGTAAGCGGACCCGTCCGCTCCGAGTTGATCCAGATCCGCGCGAGACTCGAGAAGGTCCGCGGCTCTCTTCGGGTCGCCTTGCAAACTAAGGGCCAAGGCATAGAGGGCGGCATTCCCCAAAGCCTCGGGATTCTCTTCGTAGAGTCCCTTAGCCAAGCGCGCGGCTCGCGCAATCTGGCGTCCTGTCGCCATAAGCAAACTCGCAACATTGTAGCGCGCCGAGCGATCATTGGGATTCTCGCTCAACACGAGTTCCATCATGCGAAGCATTCCGTCGGCATCCCGCTCCTGCCAATACGCCTGATAGAGCTCCTGCCGGGCAGACACTTGGCCGGGGTCGCGCTTAGCCATCATCCATAGGATCTGCCGGACGTTTTTCTTGTCGGCCCTCGCAACAGCGAGCAGCAGATCCAATTGTTCCGGCTGCTTTTCCGCCGCCGCCAACGCCAGATTCCATGTTTGTTCCGATCCCGCGAGGTTGCCTTGCCCGGCTTGTCCGCGAGCCAGATAGGCCAGGCACAGCACTTCGTAGTCCCGCCAGGGTCCCGAATTGGTCAATGTCTCGAGATCGGCCCAGCGTCCGAGCGCCGAATAGCATTCTGCAAGCAGAAGGTTAACCGACGGCTGACGGCGCACCTGATCCGGCGCCCTCTCGAGCCAGTCGGCCGCGGACTGCGGCCCCAGCGCGCTAAGCTTCCACTTCGCGAGTTCGATTGCGAACTGCGGAGTTTCAAAACCGCTCCGCTCAAGCTGCGAAAGCCAGCGATCGTAGTCGGGCGATCTCGCGGCATTAAGCGCCCGAAGATGCAAGATTTTGTCGGAAAACTCGATCGATGGCTCCTCCGAAATGCGTCTGGACCATGAAAGAGCCGTGGGGAAGTCCTGCCGCCGCAGCGCATCCTCAGCCAACGCGCGGAGGGCAATCAGGCGAAGTCCCGCGTCCGGAGACAGAGATTGGAGCTCCAACCGGGCGGAATCGCGAGCCTGGTCGGATCCACTCTCAATCTCAAGTGCGGAAAGTGTGATCTGAACACGCTGATTCTCCGGGTGCAATTCGAGCAGTTCACGGTAAACATCGGCAGCCGCCTCCGACTTGCCGCGGGCGATAAACAACCGCGCTCGCAACTCCAGAAAGTCCGTGCTCTTACGGTTTAATCCGCGGATCGAGTCCAGGACCTTTTTGGCCTCCGCAGTTTTGCCGAACTGCAAAGCCGAGCGGGCGTAGGCGAGCTTCGGCTCGAGCAGGAGAGGCTGCAATTCCATCAGCTTGCGCCAGTAAAGAAGCGCTTCCGAAGAATTGGTTCGCTCCAATAGAAACGCCAGAGCGGTGTTTGCCCCAAGGTGGCCCGGCGAGTGGCGAAGCACGTTCCGGAGACTAAGAATCTCGCCTTGGGGATCTCCGCGGTTGAGAGACGCGTAGGCCTTGACCGCCGCTTTCTCCGCGCGCCAATTCCAATACAGGAAATACGCTAGGAACGCCGCCGCGTTCGCCAGAAGCAAGGCCGCTATGGTGAGATAAATTCGGGCATTCCTCTTCGTTCCACGCTCTCGTGGAAGTCGGCCATTCCGAATCCTCGCGGCCATAAAGCATCATGCGCCCGGGCTTGTCGAGGAGTCAAGGCCGGCAAGCAGCTCTCGCTCTGGACATCGGCGCTATTTCTGTCCCCAAGTCCTGGGATCTCATTCGGCCTGTCGGGAGTCCTGTTGCTGCCGGCGCTGTTTGCCGCAGAAAAAATCTCTCAGGTCCCCTACCGTTCGCTTTTGTCAGCGCTGCGCGGCATTCCGCCGGCAAGCAACCTCGCTATTCGCGCCGGAAGCGGGCCAAAAACCGTTGGACCCGCTGCTCCTCGATATCCAAGTCCCGTTCGATTCGTCGGCGCACTTCCTCGGAGATATTCCCCTCTCGCCGCATTCTCGCAAGCTTGCGGCGCGCGTGGCCAATCAGTTTGGGCAGTAGGTCGCGGTCCTTGTCGTTCGCGTATCGGCCGGCAGCGCTCGGAAGCTCGAAGCGTTGCTCGAGCGCCTCAAGCCGATCCTGGAAATAAGTGCGCCATCGCTCGAGCGTATCGCGATATTCCGGGCTCCCCTCCTTCCTGATCAGGGTGTCGATTTCGGCGACGAGGCCTCCAAGGAGAGCAACGCGCGCCTTGAATTCGCTTTCGAAATCCGAGCCGCTCTGCGCGACGCGCAACTTGCGTACCAACCACGGCAAGGAGAGGCCTTGCAGGATCAGGGTGACAAAGATGATGCAGAAGGTCAGAAACAAGATGACATGCCGGTTCGGAAATGACTCACCGGTTGATGTCACGAGGGGCAGCGCCAACGCGGCGGCCAGCGAGACTACGCCGCGCATCCCCGCCCACGAGGCGACAACGAGGTGGTTGAGCGACAGGTAGTCCCTGTCGCCTCTTCGAAAAAGGCAGCGTTCGAGGGAAACCACCGGCAGGACCCAAAGAAACCGCACGGCGATGACCACGAAGGAAATCGCGCCGCCGATAAAGATCATTTGCGCCACCGGAATTTTCATCTCGCGCACGATGGAGGGAAACTGAAGCCCCATCAAAATGAAGACGATGCTGTTGAGCAAATAGTCCAGGAGCTGCCAGATCGTATCGCGCTGCAGCCGGTTCTCGGGACGAAAGGCCTCCCACGAGCGATGAGCAACAAGCAAACCGGCCGAGACGACCGCGAGAACGCCGGAAAATCCAAATCGCTCCGCGGGAAGATAGGCGATATACGGGGTGAGAATGGTCAGGGTCACCGCCACGGCGGGATCTTTCAGGTGGCGGTGAAGATGGGCCGCGCCCATACCGATCAGCAACCCAAAAGCCACACCTCCCGCCGACATCCACATGAAATCCCCGGCCGCATCAAGCAATGAGAACGAACCCGTCACCACGGCCGTCACTGCGAATTGATAGGCCACGAGACCGCTCGCATCGTTGACCAGGCTTTCTCCCTCCAGCACGGAGGAAAGCCGCTTGGGAATGCGAAGGTTCTTCAAGACCGCGGTCGCGGCCACGGCATCCGGCGGCGAAGCAATCGCTCCCAGTACGAATCCTGTCGCGAGGGTCATCCCGGGAATCAGCCAGCTTGCCGCATACGCGACGCAGATGATGGTGACGAAGACCAGACCGACGGCCAGCGCGAAAATCGGAAGAAAATTCGACCGAAAATCCTCCCAAGGGAAATTCCAGGCGGCTGAAAAGAGAAGAGGAGGAAGGAAGATGAGAAAAACAAGCTCGGGATCGAGCCGGGCCTCCGGAAGACCAGGAAACAGAGCGATCAGAAGTCCCGCGATAACCAGCAAGATGGGAAACGGGAACTTGACCCTCTCCGCCACCACCGCAAGCACCCCGATGATGCCGAGTAGGACGAGGAGCGTTTGAATTTTCTCGACCATCGCCGGGTCGGCAGAATGCGGACGCAACGCTCCAAGGTCAATCGCAGTCTGGACCTCCGGGCGAGTCCAATGGGCCTTTTCAAGTCATTCTCCCGAATACAAAATAGCCATTCACCAGCCGGCACGCTGGACGGCCGGTCCTGCATTCCTAATGGTCGGGAACGCTCTGCGGCGCAATGCCGAAAACGCCGCTTCGGTTGCGCAACTGGTCACCTGCCAAGGCCCCGCGGGACGAATCCGACCCGCCCTAAATCCAACGACGTACCTTGCGCTTGTACGACCTGTAGTTCTCACCGAACTTGCGCTCCAGGTAGGCTTCCTCTGGCAAGATCGCGAAAAGATGAAGCATCCGCGCGGCCACAGGGGTGAGCAGCAGGATCCACATATTCCTAAGCATCATGGCAAAGCCAATGCAACCCAGCACCATTTGCAAATACATCGGATTCCGTGTAAATGCGAACGGTCCGCGATCGACAATCTGTGTCGTCGGCTTCCATGGATTCTCACTCTGCCCGGTGCGCCGGAGGAGAATGACAGGGTAGAGACCCAGCCCCAGAATAGCGGCGCCGACGATCGTAGCGCCAACGTAGCGCGCAAGTCTGGACGGCTTGATTCGCGGCTTTAAGGGCCAGAGGCGGTTCAGGCCTATCCCCATCGCAATGGTGAGAAGCGGCACCCCAGGAGGAAACACACGCACAGCGGCAGCGTCCCGCGTCTCTTTCATGGAAATTCATACTTTGGCTGGGCAATCTCGTCAACGGTGAACGGCTGCTGTCGGTGGAGGGTCGAAGGTCGCGGCCCACCGCATCCAAAGCGGGCTGATCCTTCCAACGCCGACCGCACAACTTTGAGCTCTCGGGCCAGCGGCTTGAGTTTCCCCTTGAATCGAGTTTACACAATGCCAAGCGTTGCACGAGATGGAAGCCGACGAACAATTCATGCGCGAGGCCATTCGCGAGGCTCGAAAGGGCGCCGGTCGCACACATCCGAATCCCGCCGTCGGCGCGCTTATTGTTTCCGGCGGACAAATTCTCGCGCGAGGCTGGCACAGGGGCGCGGGACACTTCCATGCCGAAATCGAGGCCTTGAGGCACGCCAAGCGAGCGGTCAGGGGCGCAACACTGTACGTGACGTTGGAACCCTGTTCGACGCACGGGCGCACCCCGCCGTGCACGGCATCCATCGTCCGGGCGGGATTTAGGCGCGTCGTTTACGGGGCGACTGACCCGAATCCGAAGCACGCCGGACGCGCGAAAGAGATCTTGTTTCGGGCCGGTATCGAGGTGTGCTCTGGCGTGCTGGGCGTTGAATGCGCCGCGTTGAACCTCGCGTGGAACAAATGGATCCGGACGGGAATGCCCTTCGTGACCGCCAAAGCGGCCATGACTCTCGACGGAAGAATTAGCCCGCCGCATGAAAGCCGCTGGATTTCCAGCGAAGCTTCACGCCGCGACGCGATGAAGCTTCGCTCGCGAGCTCAAGCGATTCTGGTCGGAGGGGAAACGATACGCGTCGATGATCCCGAACTGACCGTGCGCGGCATCAAAGTCCGCTCTCAGCCACTGCGAGTCGTCTGGTCGAAATCCGGACGGCTGCCCCCGAGCGCGCGGATCTTCATCGATGAACATAAGCATCGCACCGTGGTTTTCACGAACACCAGTTTGCGCTCGGCCCTGCGGAACCTTGGACGGCGCGGCATTGCCAGCGTCCTTGTAGAAGGCGGGGGACGCGTCTTGGGAGAAGCTTTCGATCGGAACTTGGTGGACGAAGTCCAAATCTACATGGCGCCGCTTCTCACCGGCGGCCAGGTGCCGGCTGTTGGCGGGGTCGGGACGACCAGCGTCGCGGGAGCGACTCAGCTTGGCGACGTCAGCTTTAAACGCATCGGGCCCGACGTCAGGATGACGGGCAGGGTGATCAAAAAGTGATGGGAGCGGGTGTCGGCGCCTGGATGGACGGGGCGTCGAGCGGCGAATCCAAGGGATGCACGGCTTCCGCCTTGCGGACTTCGGGCTCCGCGGCGGGCGCCGCGGCCGTGGCTTGTTCCTGCTTGGGAACGTCGGCGGAGGCCACTGCCGCGCCGTCCGAACCATTGACCGGAATTGCTCGCGCCACGGGAATCGCTTCGTCAGATCTTTCCCCTGCCGGCTTCACCGAGGCATAGACGTCATTCAGCCCAAGGAGAGTCGGGGCTACGACGGCGACCGGACGAATCATCGAAAGATCGACCGCCGCCGCTGCTCTCGGCCATTCGTCCTGATCGTAGTCGCGCGCATAGCTGCGCACCCCTCCACCATGAATATCGCAACGCACCTTGGGGAGCTGCGCGGGGGTGCCGTATTCGGTGAAGGTCGCGTGCTCCTTTGCGCCCCGCCCTTCGTCGCGCGAACAGTTCGGCGTCGCCAGCAGCCCGGAGCGCCGGCATATCTCCACGGCTTTCAAATCGTCCGGCCTCGGCAACTGAACGGCGGGGAATTCTTCCGCCGCGACGTTCATGATCTTTGCCCAGATCGGCAGCGCAAGATCCTTGCCGAAGGCACCGCGATAAATTTGCGTCGGGCGATCGAAGCCAACCCACACGCCGCAAGTCACCGAGCTGTCGTAACCAAAGAAATAGGTATCCGTGAAGTTGTAAGCGGTTCCGCTCTTGCCTGCGACTGGCATGTTACTAAGGCCAAATTGGGTAAAGGCCGCCGAACCCATTCCGACGCGCATGGTATCCTCCAAGGCTTCGTTCACCTGCCAGGCTGCCTCGGGGCTGATGGCCTTAACCATCTGAGACTCGGCGGCAAATATTTGCTTGCCCTCCGCATTTTCGATTTTCTGGATGACGTGCGGTTGCTTAGGACGGAGCCCTCCGTTCGGGAAGATCGAGTAAGCCAGAGTCAGCTCTTCCAGGGTGGCCTCGCTGCTCCCAAGGAACGCGTTGGCGTAGTTCCTCAACGGCGAGGTTATCCCGGCGCCGGCGGCGATCTTTTTCACCTGATCGAGGCCGGTTTTCATTCCCAGACGAACGGTGGCCGCATTCTTTCCCTTGACCAGAGCCTCACGCGCGGGAATCGGGCCTTCATACTCGTTTTCTTCCCGCTCGATCCCCCATTCGCCCAAAATGCCGGAATCGCCGCCCACCATTACGAAGCGATTATCAATGCAGGCGTCATCGACAATCTCTCCCGGAAAGACTCCCTTTTCGTAGGCGGCGGCAAACACGAAAGGCGTGAACGCCGTCCCGGCCGGGCGACGTGCCATTGTCGCCCGATTGTACTCGCTGTGCTTGAAGTCCCGGCCTCCGACCATCGCCAGGATCCCACCGGTGGAGTTCTCCAGGGCAATCACGGCTCCCTGCAGGTATTTCGGCTCCGGCATCTTGAGCAGCATGTTTCCGCGATTCAGCTCCTGCTCGATCGGCTGAACCGACTTGCGGAAGGCCTCAAAAGTGACGTGCCCGTAACCTGGACGGCTCTCGATTCCAGAGAGAATCTCGCGGACCGATAGCTCTGCCGCCCTCTGAAGCTTTGCATCAAGGGTCGTGTCAATGCGAAAGCCCCCGTTCATTGCCCGGCGGAACCCCAGCGCAGCAATGGCCTGCTGCCGGATGAAGTCGATCGCATACGAAACCTTGAACGGGTTGGTTCTCTTCATCGCGTAAAGCGGAAGGGCGATCTGCTCTTTGTACTCGGCGCCGGAGATAAAGCCTTGTTCCTTCATCCGCTTGAGCACGAAATTCCGGGCCATGGTGGCCCCTTCCTTGTTGTTCCAAGGCGACAAGAGTTGAGGGCTCTTGAGAAGACCCGCCAAGACTGCACATTGACCGGCATCCAGGTCCTTCGCGCTCTTTCCGAAGTATCCGCGGGCGGCCGCTTCCACGCCGTAGAAGCCGCTACCGAAGTAGACCCGGTTCAGATAAAGCTCCATGATTTTTGACTTCGAGAAGCTTTGCTCGATACGAAGCGCGAGAAACATCTCGACGAGCTTGCGCTGGTAGGTGCGCTCGCGAAGCTCAAAGGAGTTTCGCGCAAGCTGCTGCGTCACCGTGCTCGCTCCTTGGGAAATCTTGCCGCGCCGATAGTTGGTAATCGCCGCGCGCAAAACGCCAATATAGTCCACCCCGTGGTGCTCGAAGAACTTGTTGTCCTCCGCCGCGACAACGGCCTTCACCATCAAGGGCGACACCTTGTCCAACGAAACGGGGTGCCGGTTTTGAATGAAAATCTTCCCAAGCTCCTTGCCTTCGCGATCGTAAAGCACCGAAGCCGCTTCCATGCGCTCCAATTGAGCCAGATCAAATTCCGCCGCGCGCCGCTCGAACTTCGTGCTGAAATAGACCCACGCCGCCCACGCCAACAGGGCCCCGGCGACCAACGATCCCGCAGGCCAGTAAAACCACCACCGCATGAAAAATGGCCTTCGACGCTGCCGTTTGTGACTCATCTCCCGACTGAATAACGCTCTAATAATCCGGTTATCTTCCATGATCGGCGCAACGGCGCAAATTAGAAAGAACGCCGCCAACGAAAACTCATCGCCTATTGAGATTGCAAGTTATTTGCGCTTGACATTTATGGCATGCCGCGGATTCTCGCCGGCCAATGCGGTGCCACCATGAAAAAGCTCCTGTCCTTCTTCCTTTGCTCCAGTTTCATTCTCGTTTTCGCGAGTTCTTCTCATGCGGAAAAGGAAGAAGGCCATGCCACAGCGTGGCTGACAGGGGACCACGGGACCGGGGACTGGTTTGGAGTTCGAACGAAATTGGCGGACCGGGGAATTGAGATCTCCGGTGGCTACACGGCGGAAGTTTGGGGCAACACGACCGGTGGCTTGAAGCAGGGCGCTGTTTATACGGGGTTGCTCGATTTCGGCTCAACGGTAGATCTCGAAAAGCTGGTCGGCTGGAAAGGGGCCAGCGTCAGCACGACCTGGCTTTGGCTGAGCGGAAGAGATGCATCGGAAGATCTTGTCGGAAATTTTCTCACCATCTCGAACATCGCGGGATTCAACACCTTGCGGATGCTTGAACTCTGGTTTCAGCAGGAGTTCTTTCAACGGGGCGAAGACGAGGCGGCGGGCCTTTCGATTCGCATCGGGCAACTGACGGCCGACCGCGAATTCGCAATCTCCGACTATGGCGCCCTGTTTACCAACGGAACCTTCGGATGGCCCGCGTTCCTCTACACAAATATTCCCGAAGGGGGTCCCGGTTACCCAATGGGTACCCTTGGCGTCCGGGTGGCCGTGAATCCCTGGAAGTGGATGACCGTGCAAAGCGCGGTCTTCCAAGGAAATGTCTTTGCCCAGGACGTGAACCGTCATGGGTTTAGGTGGGATTTGAATTCGGATCTCGGATATTTCTGGATCAACGAGTTTCAAGTCCGATGGAACCAAGACGACGATGCGAAGTGGCTTCCGGGCCAGGCGAAGTTCGGCGCGTGGTTTCATACGGCCGACACCCCCGATCCACTCTTCGACCAGGACGGGATTCCGCTGGCGGACTCGAACTCCAACGGCGAGCCGGCAACTCATCCCTGGAACTACGGGTTCTATTGGATCGTGGACCAGATGCTTTTCCGGGAACCCGCCGGCTCGTTGGCGACTCCTGGAAGCGGCAAGGACGGAAAGTCCGTCGTTACGGGCAAGCAAGTGGTTGAAAAGCCGTCGCAGCAAGGCCTCGGGTGGTTCGGCCGTATCGCCTTCGAACCGCAGGATCGCAATTTCGTCGGCTTCTACTTTGACACGGGTCTCGTCTATACCGGTCTCATTCCCACTCGGGACGAAGATCAGGTCGGCATCGGGTTTGCCTACGCGCAGTTGACCAATGGGGCTCGCAGAAATTTGGAACTCGAGGGCTCGCGAGGAGTCGGGGCCGAGATGGTTCTCGAGTTTACTTACAAGGCAATTCTCACGCCGTGGCTGTATGTTCAGCCGGATGCGCAGTTCGTTATCAACCCCGGAGCGACTCAAGATTTGGGGAATGCCTTCGTGATTGGCGGCCGCGTTTCGATCAATTTCTAGAGCATCTCTCGGAAATCATTTCCGAAAAGCGCACTGAGAGGCGACTTTTTCGGGATCGTTCATGAGGGAAGTCAGCGCGTGGCAAAGACGTTGGGTGAGTTGCTCGGGGCTCTTAGCGATGAAATCGCTAAAGAAGTCGACTTTGAGGCGTAACCAGAGCCTTTCGATGGGATTGAAATCGGGGCTGTAGCCCGGCAGGTAGTGAACCTCGAAGTGATGCCAGTTGAGTCTTTGGGCTTTGTGCCAGCTGGCGTTGTCGACAATGAGCACTCGGCGTTTGGAGTCCAAAGGGGGAAGCTCTTTAGCCAAGAAATCCAGGTAATACTGGAAGACATCGCTATCGACTCCATCAAAGATCATCGTGCAGCATTCTCAGATAGCGCGGACTCTGCGGCCGATCACGTTGGCCCGGAGTTATGGTCTCCGAGATACGGGCAGTTGGGCGGCGATGCCCCGAGCGCTCCAGCGCCGCCGTGGAGCGCGGGTCGCCGGCTCAAAGTGCCCGAATTCGTCGGCAGACCATACTCCGGGTTAACGTCATCGGCTGCCAGTATGTCCGGCTGATCTGGAGAATGCTGCACGATGATCCCTTGTTCTTCATTCTGGCGCTCCGGCCAGGGGCGAGGCACTCGCAGATTATAACCTAGCTCATGGAGATAGCGCATCGTGGTGCTGTAACCCACCTCCAGCCCAAGCTGCTCCTTGAGAAATCCATGGTTTTGACTCCCGTCCAGTGAAGCTCGCCGGCTTCGCCCGGATTCTCTAAGACGGGCACTAAGAGATCGCGCAAGCGTTCCAGCTTCACCCTGCGTCCTCGTCCCGCTCGCCCCTTGCTCGTCAGAGCATCGATTCCCCCAGTGTTGAACATCTCGATCCAGAGTCCAATCACCCGATCAGTTCGGCAAAATTGTGCTCTCACTACCCGGCGTTCCAATCCCCTAAGCAAGGAACGCATCACGGCAAGCCGGATGTAACTGCGCCGATTGGGCGCGGCCTCCATCGCCACCCGTAATTCCTCCAGCCTGGCGTTCTCCGCATTGGGCTCTGCCTCTTGATGGCGCAACCACCACCCTATCGCAACCCCTTTGCAAGAGTACAAGCCCTTTTTCGGAATTCTTTTATGAGAACCGCTCTAGCGGGCGAGAGTTTTTTGAGCGGCCCCGGCCGAACGCGCGGCCGATGGCCGCGCACTGCCGTCGTTGCGACGCTTTGATGCGCCGGCTTTCGCTACCGAAGCCGATCCCCTACCCGCTTCGGACGGCTCTCCCCTCGTCGGCGTCGATGTAGTCGAACATGGTCTTCACGTCATCCCTATCCCGGAAGCCGCTCTGTTCCTTTCGCCGTTGAAGAGTCTCCGTTGCCTCGTCGTTCCAGCCCCTTTTCCGCATAAATTCGTTCCAGATATAGACCTCCTCGTCCGAGGGTTTGCGGCCGGCCGAAAAGCACCATTCCAGCGCTTCCGCATCACCGAGCGCTTCGGTCACCCTCTTTGCGAGGTCTTCGTAGCTGATCCGTAGAAAGTCCGCGCATCTCTTATCAAATCCGATTCCAAGATTTTGATGCAAGTCGGGATGGAGCTCGCCGCCGGCCTTAAGCCGGATCTTGTCGAGCATCCTTCCAAAGTAGAAAATTCCCCCGACTTTCTCGTGGGGACTGCGCGGATATTTCATCAGCGCAAGGATGGCTGAACTTTCCTTCGTTTTCCATCCAGGAATGATCCCAGCACAAACAATCCCGCGGCTACGCAAATACAGGAATCGGCGACATTAAATGCCGGCCAGCGGCCGTACCAAGGCAGGATGACATCGATGAAATCCACCACATGGCCGCGCAGCAGGCGGTCGGTGAGATTGCCTGCAACCCCCGCCACAAGCAACGCGCATGCCCAGCGCGAGCTCCGGTCCGCAAAGATATTCCTTCGAGCGAGAACTATCAGGATGATCAACGCGGAAATGGAGAGGACCACGAAAAAGAGATTGTTGTCCCTTAGCACCCCAAAGGCGGCGCCGGTATTGTGGACCTGAACAAGGTTGAGGAAACCGGGGATTATCGGGATCAACTCTTCCGTCGAAATGGTCCGGCGGACCAACGCCTTCGTGATCTGATCCAAGAGATAAAGCGGCAGCGACACCAACAGCCAAAGCTTCATGGCGTTATTTGCTCGTCCAGTCCGCAAAGTGGGGCCGCCAATTCACTTCACGCCGCAGGCACGCCCGTGGCTTCGAGAAGCGCTTTCGCGCAGCGGCCACAAAGAGAGGCCTCGCCCGCGTTGCCAGGCACATCTTCGCGGTATCTCCAGCAACGCTCGCAACGCGCGTTGGACGTTTTCGTGACCTCCACCGAAAACGTCGCCGCCTCCTCGACGGTCAGATCGCTGATCACAAAAAGCTCATCGAGTTCCGTCCGATACTTCCTAACGGCTCGTAGCTCCTTGTCTTCAGACACGCGAACCACCACTCTCGCCTCGAGCGTCGTCCCGATCGTCTTGGATTTTTGCGCGCTTTCCACGGCCTGCATGATCCTAGCCCTCAAGTTGAGGAGGCTCTCAAAGTCCTCGGCCATCGCAGGCTCAATCCATTGAGGATCCGCCTCCGGGAAGAGTTGAAGATGAACCGAGCGTTCGGGCCGGAAATATCCCCATGCTTCATCCGCCGTAAACGCCAGAATCGGCGCCAGCAGCCGGCAGAGCCCGTCGAAAACTGTCCGCATGGCGTGCTGCGTCGCCCTCCGCCGCGGCGAATTGGGCGGGTCACAGTAAAGTCGGTCCTTTGTGATATCCACATAAAGACTGCTTAGATCCACCGCGCAAAATTGATTGGCCATGTGATAGACGCGGTGAAACTCAAGTTTTTCGTAAGCGTCGCGGCACGCGGACACCAGTGCCTGCAACCGGGCCAGAATCCATCGGTCAACCAGGGTGAAGCCTTCCCGGGAGGCTTCGCGAGCGGCCTCGTAGTCGTGCAGGTTTGCGAGCAGGATGCGCAGCGTGTTGCGAATACGTCGGTAGGAATCCGCGAGACGGGTGAAGATCTCCTCCGAAAAGGGAACGTCATCCGTGAAATTCACGCTGCTGACCCACAAGCGCAGCAGATCCGCGCCGTATTTGTTGACATAGTGATCGGCTTCGGAGGGCTTCCGATAGCCGCCCTGAGCAGATTTTGAGATCTTCTTTTTCGTATCGACGTCCACGACAAATCCATGCGTCAGGACGGCGCGATAAGGAGCGATGCCATTTATGGCGACCGAGGTGATCAGCGAGCTTTGGAACCAGCCGCGGTGCTGGTCGGTGGCCTCTACGTATAAGTCCGCGGGAAATGCGAGTTCCTTACGGCGTCGCAAAACCGCCTCGTGGCTCACGCCGGAATCGATCCAAACGTCCAAGGTGTCGTTCCGCCGCGTCCAACGGAATTGCTCGTAGCCAATTTCTTTGAGAAGCTCCGCATCGGAAAGGTCAAACCAAACGTTTGTGCCCCTGGTTTCGACGAGGTCCGCCACCCGGCGCGCAATTTCCGGCGCCCGATCCGAATCAAGAATCGGCCTCCCGTTCTCGTCATAGAATACCGCCAAGGGCACGCCCCACGAACGCTGGCGGGAAATACACCAATCCGGGCGCGATTCGACCGTGCCGGAAATGCGGTTTCGGCCCCAGGGAGGCAACCACTTCACCTGGTCGATCGCTTCGAGTGCCGGCTTGCGCAGGTCGTCGACGCGGATGAAAAACTGCTCGACGGCCCGGAAAACTACCGGTGTTTTCGAGCGCCAACAGTGAGGATAAGAGTGCCTGTAGACCTGCTCCCCGAGGAGCGCTCCACGCCGGCGAAGCAACTCGATCACTTCCGTGTTCGCATCAAAGACGTATTTTCCCGCCCAAACCGGCACGCCGACCTCCTCGGTAAAGCGGCCGTGATCATCGACAGGTGAAAGGATCGGCAGCCCGTTTTCGACGCCCGCCGCATAGTCGTCAGCGCCATGACCGGGCGCGATATGGACCTGGCCCGTTCCCGCATCCAGTCTGACGAAATCGGCAAGAATCACCCGGGATTTTCGATCCAGGAATGGGTGTTGAGATTCCGTGTCCTTCAATTCTTCTCCGGAAAAGACTTGAAATTCCGCCCCCTCGACCACTTTCCATTTCGTCGACTGCTCGAAGGCCGGCACCAACTCGCGCGCGATCACAAAAAGCTCGTCTTGACCGGTCTCTTGGTTCCGGAAGCGCCTGAGCCAATAGGTATAGTCCCGCTTGATCGCTATCGCGACGTTGGCCGGGAGGGTCCATGGCGTGGTGGTCCAGATCACCATGCTCGCCCGGTCTGCAAGAGGCCCGCTGACGATCGGGAATTTCACCAGGATCGCGGGATCTTCACGATCCGCGTATTCAACCTCCGCTTCCGCCAGAGCCGTTTGTGCGCCGGTGCTCCAATAGACCGGCTTTTTCGACTGATACACGAGACCTTTTTCCAGGAATTTGGCAAACACGCGGATTATTTCCGCCTCGTAGCCCGGCGAAAGGGTAAGATAGGGATCTTCCCAATCACCGAGGACGCCCAGTCGCCGGAATTGCCGCTTCTGGATCTCGATGAACTTGCGGGCGTAGGCTTCCGAACGCTTGCGGACCTCCGCCGGCGCAAGCCCTTGTGACTCTTTGACCACCTTGAATTCGATGGGCAAACCGTGGCAGTCCCAACCGGGGATATACGGGGAGCGATAGCCCGCCATCGTGCGCGACTTCACCACAAAATCCTTCAGGATCTTGTTCAGGGCGGTGCCCATGTGCACGTCCCCGTTCGCAAACGGCGGGCCATCGTGCAGGATGTAGGTTTGAGGAGCGTTCCTTCTGGCCTCCTGGATGCTTTCGTAGAGCTTTTCTCTTTCCCACTTCGCAAGAATCTCCGGTTCCCGGGCGGTGAGACCCGCCTTCATCGGGAAATCCGTTTTGGGAAGATTAAGAGTGTCCTTGTAACTGCTCATCGATTCGGCGCTCACTAGTATCAATGGTTTGTTCACCGGGTCAAATCCCCTGCTCGCATGAATCTTGGTGGTGACTGTCCGGCCGTTTCGTTCATCATGAGCCAGAAACGATGAACCTGCGTAACGCTTGCCGGCTTCTCCGCCGCGATTCCTGCCTGGTGATGGCGATTGCAGCCTTGCTTTTCAGCTGCAAGCCCAAGCCATCGGCTCCTCCGCCGACGGAGGTTACCATCACGCGACCAATTTCCAAGGAAGTCACCGAATGGGATGACTTCACCGGCCGCCTGGAACCTATAAAGTCCGTGGAAGTGCGCGCAAGGGTTAGCGGTTACCTTGATTCTATCCATTTCAAGGATGGCCAGACAGTCAAAGCGGGCGATCTCTTGTTCGTCATCGACCCCCGGCCTTACGAAGCCGAGGCGGAACGCGCCGACGCGGAACTCAAGAGGGCGGAAGCTCAGCGGAACCTCGCTCAGCAGAATCTGCAGCGCGCCGAGAAGCTGATGCAAGGGAGCACCATAGCCCCCGAACAATACGACACGCGCCGCAACGAATTCAATATCGCGGCGGCAAATGTTGCCGAGGCACAAGCGGCTGCCAAGGCCGCGCAACTCAATCTCGAATTCACAAAGGTCAAGGCGCCCATCGACGGGCGAATCAGTCGCCGCTTCGCCGACGAGGGAAATTTCATTTCCGGCGGTTCAGCCCAGTCGACGCTCCTGACGACGATAGTTCCGTTTAACCCGCTCTATGCCACGTTCGATGCGGACGAGCGAATCGTGCTCAAATATACTCGGCTCGATCTGGCCGGCCAGCGCAAGTCGTCGCGGGGAACGCCAAACCCGGTGCGGATCGCGCTCGCCGACGAGGAAAAGTTCTCCCACGAGGGAAAGATGGATTTCGTCGATAACCGTCTCGACCCGGAGACGGGCACCCTGCGGGGACGCGCGCTCATTGACAATTCCGACGGCCTGCTCACGCCGGGTTTGTTCGTTCGCGTGCAACTAAAAGGGCGCGGGCCCTACCCCGCGCTCCTCATCCCCGACGAAGCGATCGGGACCGACCAGTCGAAAAGATTCGTCATGGTGGTCGACAAAGACGGATTAGTTCAGCGAAAATTCGTGACCCCGGGAAGGCTTCACGAGGGAATGCGCGCGATCGACGACGGTTTGACAGCCGAAGACCGTGTGATCGTCGGCGGCTTGATGCGGGCCAGGCCCGGGATGCCGGTTAAAATCAAGGAAACGCCCACCGCCCCCGGCTCCACGGATTCCCATCCGTCTCAATGAATTTTTCCAAAGTCTTTATTGACCGGCCGATCTTCGCCGCGGTCCTTTCCATCCTGATTGTGCTGGTAGGCGCAATCGCCTATCGGACTTTACCGCTCGCGCAGTATCCCGAGGTCGCTCCACCGACCATCGTCGTGCGCACGTCCTACCCCGGGGCCAGTCCTCAGGTGATCGCCGAAACGGTTGCCACTCCCATCGAGCAAGAGGTCAACGGCGTGGAAGACATGCTTTACATGTCGAGTCAGAGCACGAGCGACGGTTCGATGACCCTGACCATCACCTTTCGGCTCGGCACCGATCTCGACAAAGCCCAGGTGCTTGTCCAAAATCGGGTGGCTATCGCGGAACCGAAGTTGCCGGAGGATGTGCGGCGGGTTGGAATCACCACCCTGAAGAGCTCGCCGGATTTGCTGCTGGTCGTCCACCTGGTCTCTCCCGACGACTCCTACGATCAGCTTTATATTAGCAACTACGCCATTCTCCACGTTCGCGAGCAATTGAAACGGCTCGACGGCGTCGGCGACGTCAATCTCTATGGCTCCCGTGAATACAGCATGCGCATCTGGCTCGATCCGAGCCGGCTGACTTTTCAAAACCTCACCACGACGGAGGTGATTGACGCATTACGGAACCAAAATGTGCAGGTGGCGGCGGGCATTATCGGCCAGCCCCCGCTCGACAGTTCCCGCGCCTTTCAAATCAACATCATCGCCCAAGGACGCCTCGTCACGCCGGAAGAGTTCGAGAATATCATCGTCAAGACCGGTCAAGGCGGCCGCGTGGTTCGCCTCGGCGACGTTGGCAGAGTCGAGCTTGGCGCCCAGGACTACGCGGTAAACAGCTATCTTGACGGCAAACCCGCTGTGGCGATGGTCATCCAGCAGCGTCCCGGATCGAACGCCTTGGCGACCGCCGAGCTGGTCCGCGAGCGCATGCGAGCTCTCAGCGAAGATTTCCCGAAAGGGATCGAGTACCGAGTGGTCTACGATCCCACGGTCTTTATCGACGAGTCGATTCGCGCCTTAATCCACACGATTTTCGAGGCGGCGCTGCTGGTCGTCCTGGTGGTCCTGGCGTTCCTCCAATCCTGGAGGGCTTCGATTATTCCCATCCTGGCGATTCCTGTTTCGCTCGTGGGCACCTTCGCCGTGATGGCGGCCTTTGGCTTTTCCCTCAATAACCTGTCGTTGTTTGGATTGGTCCTGGCGATAGGCATCGTGGTCGACGATGCGATCGTCGTCGTGGAGAACGTCGAGCGCAACCTCTCCGAGGGGCTCGGTCCGCGCGAGGCGACCATCAAGGCCATGCAGGAAGTCGGAGGTGCCCTGGTGGCGATCGCCCTCGTGCTCAGCGCCGTCTTTGTCCCGACAGCCTTCATCAGCGGGATCTCCGGCCAGTTTTACCGGCAGTTCGCGTTGACCATCGCCGTCGCGACATTGTTTTCGTGTTTTGTGTCCCTGACGCTCAGCCCCGCGCTTTGCCGGATTCTTCTCCAACCGCACGGAGCCCGAAAGGATTGGCTGGGCCGCGCTTGGGATTTCCTGCTTGGATGGTTTTTCCGGCTGTTCAATCGAAGCTTCGATGCTGCCTCGAGGCGCTATGGCAGTGTCGTCACGGTCGTCACGCGCCGCAGCGCATTCATTCTTCTCCTCTACGTTGGTCTGCTGGCCCTTACCGGCTTCGGTTTCATGAAAATCCCATCCGGTTTCATCCCTTCGCAGGATCAAGGTTATCTGATCGTGGTCGCACAACTTCCGGAAGGCGCGTCACTTTCCCGGACGGACAATGTGGTTCGCAAGATTACGGAATTGGCCAACCAGGTTGACGGGGTGACGGCGGTGGTCGCCTTCGCCGGCTTTGATGCCGCCTCCGGCACCAACGCGCCGAACAAGGCCGCGCTCTTTACAAGGCTCGCCTCTTTTGAAGAACGCGTGAAGAAGGGCCAGAGCGGTGAAAAGCTTCTTGCCGCACTCCGGGCAAAAATGGCCGGTATCGACGAGGCCCTGGTGCTGGTCTTTCCACCTCCGCCGGTTCGCGGCATGGGGAACATTGGGGGGTTTCGCATGATGGTGCAGGATCGCCGGGGACGTGGCTACCAGGCCCTCGAGGCGTCCTCGCAGGAAGTCGTCGCGGAAGGAATGAAACAGCCGGAACTCGTCGGTCTCTTCAGCGGATATCGGGCCAGCGCGCCGCAACTCTACGCCGACATCGATCGCACCAAGGCGCAAATGTTGCACGTGCCGATGGAAAATGTCTTCTCCACCCTGCAGACCCAACTCGGATCCATCTATGTGAACGATCTCAATCTATACGGCCGCACCTTCCGCGTGGTGGCTCAGGCCGACGCACGTTTCCGAGAGGACCCGGAGGATGTTGCCAAGCTTCGCACGCGCAGCACCACAGGAGCTTCCGTTCCCCTGGGAACCATCCTTTCCCTCGAACCCCGGACGGGTCCCTCCCGGGTTGAGCGTTACAATCTTTATCCGGCGGCCGCTGTCGACGGGGATACCGCGCCGGGATTTAGCTCGGGCCAGGCGCTCGCGGCGATGGCTGAGGTGGCCCGGCGCGTCTTGCCCGACGGGTTCGGCTTCGAATGGACCTCCCTCGCCTTCCAGCAGATCCTGGCCGGCAATACCGCGATCTTCATCTTTCCGCTCTGCGTATTATTCGTATTCCTGATTCTTTCCGCCCTCTACGAGAGCTGGTCGCTGCCCCTAAGCATCATCCTGGTGGTCCCCATGTGTGTCTTGGCGGCCCTCGGCGGAGTCTGGCTGCGTGGAATGGACAATAACATTCTCACTCAGATCGGGTTCGTCGTGCTCGTCGGGCTCGCCTGCAAGAATGCAATCCTGATCGTTGAATTTGCCAAACAACGTGAGGACCACGGCCTGGACCGCTTTGAAGCCGTCGTGGACGCGTCAAGGCTCCGGCTTCGTCCGATTCTAATGACCAGCTTCGCCTTCATCCTCGGGGTCTTGCCCCTCATGCTTGCTCAGGGCGCTGGATCGGAAATGCGGCAGTCGCTGGGTACGGCGGTATTCTTTGGCATGCTCGGTGTGACGTTCTTCGGGCTGATTTTGACACCCGTCTTCTACGTCGTGATTCGCAGATTTGCATTCGACAAGAAGCCGGCACCGGAACTGTCGGACGCGGACGCGCAGGTCCAGGTTTCAAAGTGATCTTTGGATTGCTGCTCTTTTGAAACCGGACGGCGGCCCGGTTTTTGGGGCTCGCCGCTGCGGTCGGACACCCACACCGCGGGCGCTCTTCCCTTAGAAGGCCACGCCTATCGCGAAATGGAAGGCGCCCTGGGCCTCGCCCTGTTTTGGCGCGGGATTCAGCCCGTAATCGAAGCGAACCGCGCCGATGGGAAGATTGTAACGCAATCCACAGCCAACCGCGTAACGCATGCTCTCCAATCCAAAATCGGCGGCGCTCTCTATGACATTTCCGGCGTCTGTAAATAGCGCGCCATAGAGGTCTCCCCAGATGGGGAAGGCGTACTCGATGTTGAAGACGGTAAAGCCCTGACCGCCGAGTGGGTAGCCGACTCTGTCCTTGGGCCCAAGGGTGAGCTCGGAAAAGCTGCGCACCGTGGTGGCGCCGCCATTGAAGAACCGCTCGTCGATCGGAAGTTGTTCGCTGCTCAGCGAAGAGATCAACCCCAGCCGGGCGCCAAACGCCAGATAGGATTTCGTCGTCACCGGCACGTAGCCGGCGGCGCGAACAAGGCCGCGCACGAAGGAAATGGAGCCAATTCCATTCGGGGCAAAATCGAGCGCGGTGGTGAAGATAAACCCCTTGGTAGGGAGCACCTTGTTGTTGCGGTAGTCCAAAGTTTGCGACACTCCGATTCCGGCTACCGAGTAGTCGTTGGGTCCCGTGAGACTTGAAGGGGTGATCAAGATGTCTTTCAAGTGGACGTATTTGGCGAGCACGAAGGCCGACACCTCCCAATGATCAGTCAATTGGCGCGACAAGCTGGGAACGAAACCGATCTCGTTCTTGGAATAGCCCTTGAGTTCGGAGGTCAGCGCATAGAGGCGCAGCTTTAGCCGGTAATCGGAATCGAAGAGCCAGGGATCGGTGAAAGTCACTTCGCCATTGTAGCCGCGTTGGTTCCATTCCGTCGTGATCCCGAGGCGACGCCCGAATCCAAAGAGGTTTCGGTCGGTGTAATTCAGGTTCACAATAAGGCCGTAGAAGCTTCCATATCCAAGTCCGAGGCCCAGTTCCTTGGATTTGGCTTCTTCGACGCTAACATCCAACCGCACAAGATCTCCTTCGGTTGCTTCCGGCGTGATGCGCAAATTACGAAAAAGCCCGGTCTCAATCAGTTCGCGAAACCGGTCATCAATCAGCGCGGGATCGTAGACTTTTCCTTGGAGTCGGCGGAGACGCTTCTCGACGAAAGATGGTTTGACACGCGAAGTGCCGCTGACCGTCACGCCGTCGAAGCGATAGAGTGCGCCGGGTTTGATCTTAAAGACCGCGGGCACCTTACCGTCGTGAGCCGCGTCCAGATCCCCGCTGGCATCGACGCTGGCGACAAAATATCCGCGCTTCTTGTAAAAGTCTTCGAGCTTCCGGCGCGCCGACGCCAGGCGCGGCTCGGTATAGATATCCTTTGTGGCCTCGGAGATCTCGGCGAGGAGCTTTTCCCGAGGGAAAATAAGGTCCCCTTCGAATTCAATTGCCCCAAAGTGGAACTGGATCCCCTCTTCTATCGTCAGGGCGATGGAGGCGGAGGTTTTTTCCGGGTTGAGGCTTATTTCAGGGGGATCAATGGTTGCGTTCAGGTACCCCTCCGCCGCATAGAGCCGCCTGATCAGGTCCGCGCCGGCAAAGATTTCCGTTTCGACAAAAGGAAGGCGCGTATCCCGCCGGATTCGCGGGTAACGCTCTCGCGTCGGGCCGAGCAGGTAGTTGGTCAAGGTGGCCACGTCGTAGGCGTGGTTGCCGGTCACGGTGACGGTTCCGACCCTGGTGAGCGGGCCTTCGTTAACGGTCAAGCGCAGCGCCCAGGGGCCCACAATCTGCGATGTCACATCGACTTGGGAATACCCTTGTCGGCGGTAGAACGACTCAACAAAAAATTCCGCGTCGTAAACATTCGCGTCGTCAAGCCCGAACTCCTCGATCGCTTGAATCTGGCGGGCGATGGCCTCGCGCAATTTCCAATCCTTGAAAGCCGTTGCTCCAACAAATTCGATGCGAAGCTTGCCGCGCTGACGTGCCGGCGCAAGCGTCGGCGCCTCGCGGGCCAGCTCGGGTCCCGGCACTCTGAGCAGCGCCAGACGTGGCGCCCCAGACAGCAAGGGTCAAAATCGCGCTCAAGGAGACCCACTTCATTTGAATCGAATGAGATACTTCAGTTGTCCGCGGAAATTTCCCCCGACTCCCAAGCCGCCGACCATCATAAACCGCTCGGACATCGGAATGCTCACCGATGCACTCTGCTTGCCGGTTTGTGGGTCGATCACACCAAAATCAAACTGAACCCGGCTAAGAAAAGATTCGTCCGCGGCGGGAGGTTTGTTGCGGCGGAAAATGCTTCTGTAGGCCTTTTGAAGGAGAAGAAACGCGGCCCGTCCGGCGAGCGCGTTCGGATCGTTGGACAATTCCCGGGTCGTCGAACCAGTCGCGATGAGGGAAACGATCTCGGCTTGCGGCAGAGGCGGATCACTGCTGAAAACCGCCTGCGGATTGGTGATTGGTCCGCTGATGAACACGGTCACCTGGTAGTCCCGGATCGTCGAGGTACCGCGCAAATCCAGCCGCGGGACAAACGGGTCATCGCGCACAAAATAAATGAAGCCCGACTCGATCTGGAGACGGCTAAAGGGGAGCGTCGCCGTGAGTTGCTCAATATGGACGGTTCCGTCCAGCCAGGGCTCAAGGCCGGTTCCCCCGAACTTAAGATCCATCGTGATGCGGCCGTTGGCGAGGTTGCTCTGGACGCGAAATGCATCTTCGGTGCGAATGGCAATGTCGAACTTCCAGTCGCGCAGAGGCGGATCGGGAAAGCTTACCGTGGTTGGCTGCTCCGGCGGTTGCGGGGCCGGCCGCCCCGGCAGCCCGATCGGCAGGATGTCAATGTTCTTGAAGAATCCGCTCCTGGTGACCAGGACATTTCCGGTGACGCTGGCCGCGTTCAAGGGACCGCTCAATAGGAGATCGGCTGAAGCCCGCACGCTGAGATCGTCGTTCTGCATTACGAGAGCGTTGCGACTGGTCAGGCGGAGATCCAGAGCGGGATTGTTCAGCGGAGCCAGGACGACGGTTCCGGTTGCGCCGATCGTTCCTCCCCCGACACGCGCGTTGAGCCCGTCGATCACCACGCGGTCACGCGTGAAGTTTAGCCGAAGGGCGCCATTGGCGACCGGCGGCAGGCTCGGGTCGGTGAAGCGCAGTGTCGGAAGATCCGCAACCATTGTCCCGGAAAGACTCGGCTGGGCGATCGTGCCCGTCACATTCACGTCGACCGCGGCCGTGCCGCGAATTTGGCGTATCGCCGGGACCAGCGTAGCCAGAAAGGCCACCGACGATCGTGGCATCGCCACATGAAGGTCGATCGGCGTTTGCGGATCGATCTGTCGGCTTTTTTTGATGGCGACGAGATCAAAAGGAACGTTGCCCCAGATGCGAAGGGGTTCGATCAGCTTCTGCCGGACGGTCCCGTCCAGGCGCATCCTGTTGCTTTGCAATTCCAGGTCGAGAGAAAGGTCCGCCGGATCAAACTTCGGAGCCTCCGGTGATTGAATGCGGGTTGCGCGCAAGCTGGTCTTCGCGCTGAACTCCTGGAGCGTTCCTTCGCCGCGCGCCTCCAGGTTTACGACGCCCGTTAGTGGAGGCTTTTGATCCAACTGGGCAAAGAGTGCGCGAAGGTCGAGACTATTTGTCCGCAAAGCAAACTTGATTGGCTCGTTGTCCGGAAGGAGTTTGTCGGGATCGTTGGCCTCGTAAAGGTGAAGCGGGATCTCCGCCGAACCCTCGAGCAGCACAAGTCGCTTCTGACGCACCGAAAGATTGAAAATGCTCAATCGATTGTCCTTCCAGAAAAGCGAGAGCGTCGCCTCGCCGTACTTTCCGGCTGTCGCGCGAAGCTCGGGAATGTTAATAAATTCCGGCGTGTAGGAAACGGCCGAGCGGGCGTTGAGATCCACAAGGTCGCCGAACCGGCCTCCCGTGAGGTCGATAACGGCTTCCCCGGCATGTTGCGGAGCGCGGAAGTTTCCCTGGCCCTGCCAGGTCACTCTTAGCGAACCTCCCAAACCGGGCGGCTGAGGCTGGCGGTCGAACAACGGTTGGAGAAATGATAGATCCTTAAGCTGTGCGTCGAGAGAGCCGCGGTAATCAAAAGGTTCAGAAAGCTGCGCGCTCATCGCGCCGCGCACCGCGTTGAAGTCATCGAAAACGACCTCCAGCTGAGAAAGCTTCGCCTGATTGTCGGTGATTTCGAGCCGGCCGTCGAGTGTGCGCACAAGTAGTCCCTGCACGTCGATTTTCGTTCCCGCAGCGACGAAGCTGCCATTGTAGGTACGATCCTTGGCACTTCCTTTTCCCTCGACCCTAAGTGCGCCCTTGAGGATCGCGCCACTTTCCGGCGCGACAAATTCGCTTAGCTGAGGCGCGTCGATCCGAAGGTCGAACTCGAGCGGTTGTGCATCCCACGACTTGAGATCCGCGGGCAACGAGTAGCTGGCGCGAAGGCTCCCCGTGTTCGAACCTTTAGCGAGCGTCAATCGCTCGAGGGAAACGTCGGCTTCTTTGCTGGAGAGGGCCAGATCCACGGAATCAACGACGTAGTCCTGGAGGCGAAGGCTTTTGACGCCGCCTTCGATCCGGGCAACCAAGGTTTCAAAGAATGGCGAATTCTTGGTGAGGTCCTTCTCGGACTCTACCGTGAAACGCGCTGCTGTCAGCTCGGCGCCTGGAAAGGCGATACTTGACGAGTCCAACACCGTCTGAGCCGAAAGCCTCGCGTTCTCCAGGCGAAACTTTGTGCTGATCGCCAGATCGCCGATGACGCCGAGGGAAAGCGCAACAAGATCGGGGGCAAAGATCTCGATTTGGCCGGAGGCGGAGGTTTTGGGGAATTCATTCAGTGCGTCCGGCAATTTCGCATCGGCTTGGAGATCGATCCGGTTTTCCCGATCCAGCTGCTCCGCCAGCGTGATCTTTGCGACTTGATTCCCAAGGCTGATCCTGAGCGTGCTCTCGCCCAGCGGTCTTTGATCAACGATCGCGCGGGACAATTGCGTGTCGATCTCGCCGGACCAACTCGAGGGCTTCTCCGGTTCGCCTTCGAAGGTCAGCGCGAGCCGGTCGAGCGTGGCATCGAAGGGAATTGCCAGGCCAAAGTATTTCCAGAGTTCGGCGAAGACCAATCCGGAACTTTCGGCTCGGACGTTCAGACGATTGGTCGCATTCAGATCGGTCACTCGCGCCGTGATCGTCGTCGGCGCGGCGAAGAACTCGCCGTCCAGAGCGAGGCCAATCTCCGCCTCGTTCAATTTCGAGGCGTCAAGGTTGAATTTGCGAAGCGAAATCTTCGGCCCGATCCGGAGATCCGTAAGCATCAAATTGCGATCTCGAAACGTCGTGGCGCCCGAGATCCCCGCCCAACGGTGCACGCCGGGAATTGCCAGCGTCTCAATTTTCAATTCTCCCGGTCGATCCGGAAGCAGGCTAAGAGAGAGGCCGGCCAGCTCAAAGTCGCCGTTCGGATTGTGAGCTATAAAATTGACATTCTCGACGTTCAGCACGTCGGGAAACAGAGCGGGGAACTTGAATTGTTGAGGCTTCCTTTCCTTATCCGGCGGCAAGGGCTCTCCGGGATTCACCTCGATATAGACATTTCGAATATCGACGAGTTTGAGAAGTCCCGGCAGGCCGTGGCGAAAGAGTCCTATCAGACTGTAGCGCAGATTGAGCGTGCCGATCTCCAGGCGCTGGATCGGGCCTGGCTCGGTCGGGACTCCATGCAGATTCGACACGCTTAGCGTCGTGAAGATCGATCCGCTGATGTCGTAGGAAAGATCGAGGTGCTGCTGTTTGGCGGCTCGCACGATGAAATAGCGCGTGCCCTCGAAAAACAACGTCCGGTGAAAAACCGCGATGACCCCCAAAATCACCAGTGCTGCGAGCCCGAGACGCCGAAGCCAATGGCGCGCACGAGGCTTTGCGATTTCCCGAGTCGTGCTCATGCCATGCGCATCGGGGGTTTCACCGTCGCGGATTCGGGGATCAGGGTTAACGCAGCATACATTACCAACGGGGCGTAGTGCCATGCTTCGTGTCTCCCGTCAAAGCTTCTCCGCGAGCCTGCTTCGGCCGAAAGCTCCGACGAAGCCGCCCGATAGAGCGATCAGGCTTTTTGCGGATGGGAGGAGATAGACCCAGCCTTGGACGCACTCAGTCTGTTTTGCAACGACGTCCTGTTCTGCCGAATCCGTTACCCATCGGCCGACAATCGAATCGGCCCGCCCCTGGTTGCGGCGATGGGGGTCGCCGTGAAAATTACCCCAGCTACGGGGAAATTTCGCCTGAAAATAAAGAATCAGGTTCAATTCGCGTATTGCTTGCGAGTCTCTTTTTGACCGATCTGGAGGAACGTGGAACACTCTTCCAAACGCCATCCCGGGTTCGGCTTACCAACGCGTGGGAGATCACACCTCCCATGCTGTGTCCGAGCACAAGGTTACCCTTGCTGGCCGCGTCGCGATCCGTGGCATTGAGCGTCTGAGAATCGTATCGAGGATTTCCCTTGATGGGGCGGCATTCGCGGGAACAGGAGCTCCCATGGATAGTAAACTACCGGATCTTGGAGTTGTATGCTGCGAGCGATCCTGGAAGGTTCGGCTGGCGGCAATTCGTTGGTCAAACAGATAACGATAATAAGGCGTCCGCATCTTTACCGGATGACCTTTCGGTATCGCGAAAGAGGCCGCCTTAGAATTGGGAAAACGCCTCAATTGCGACGAAGTGAATAGTCTCCGAAGGTCCGGTTTCTTTGATGAAAGAGCCTGGCTGAAACTGGGAGTAACTGACAATAAACGCCACCTCGCAACCGGTTTCCACTCTGCCACGAACTCCAGTTGCGTTCCGACAAATCTCGCATTGCTAAAGTCTGCCCGGCCCGGAGTCCTAAGCTCGAACAATGTTTCCGCCTACGCCGTAAGCGGCGTCATGCCCGTATATCGCCAGTAGGGTCCGCCTTGGATGGAAAAGGTGATCTGTCCGGTCAGGTTGAGTCCGACAGAGCCCAGCACATTGATGATTTGTAAGGCCCCCCGGGGTAAGTTCGCCAAAATATTTTCCCTTGGGAAATAAAGGGTTAAAGGTTTGGAGATTGGCGTCGTTCGCATTGTGGTCTCCGCTAATGACGTTTGCCCGCAGGGAAAATCGTGGGCTGAAGAAAAAAGGTTCCAGAGTGTAACCAGTCTCGGTGCCAACGCTCCAGGCGAGGATGCTGCCTTTGCCTCGCTGGCTGTCGAAGCTTCCGAATTGCAGCATAGCCTCGTAATTCCAGTGGTACCGGCAACCGCACCGTCATAACGGAAAGTCATCTGCCGCCTGTCCCGAAGGTAGCTGCCCCCAAGTCGCCGATCAGCCTCGGAAGCGTCAAGGCTGCATAAGGCAGGAATCTTGTGAGTAGATAGCCTCCCGTATCCTGCGCGCCGGAGCCGAAATCGGTATTGTCAATCCACTCGTAACGCATTCGCGCTTCGCCTCCCAATGTAAGGAACGGCGAATCAGCGCCGGCTACCTAGTGGAATATATTTGGGCCTCTCCCACCAGAGTCCTTGGCTATTTTTAGCTTCGCGCAAATACCCGTAGTCCTCCAGTTGTCGCATCGACCGATGGGAGGCGGTAAAACGGACCTTTGCTGGCCGAAGGAGCAATCAGTGCAACATAAAATCGAAACGGCGACCGCTAACCTCAAGCCGGAAGGCTTCGTTCTTTCAACTTTCAATAAGCAGCAAGCAGGTCTGTGTTGAACTCGTCCCGCTCGGTGACGGGAGGCCCGTGCGAGCCGCTCGCATAAGTCGCACCTCTGACGCCAGCCTGTAAACCGTGCAACCAGAATGCGTCGTCGCGCACGCCCTGGGACGCTTTGGAACCGGGCCGGTTGTAGTTATAAAATGGCAAGGTCAGGTCCATTAGCCTGCCATGAACGTAGAAGATCATCAGACCGATGGTGCTGCGATGAAGCAGAAGCCCGCAGGCTACGTCGGGCGTCGATGAAGTCACGCGCTGGGATCGCGTTTACCGGTGCGATTGTCGGGGGTCATTTCACCGTGCTGTAGGGTGCCTTGTCGCGTTCCAAAATTTGGTCCGCTGCGGCCTTGATTCCGCTTTCAACCTCCTTGCCCGCTCCGTCGAAATATGACGGCCCAGCTTCGATGGTCCAGCTCGTGATGTCGAAAGAGGGGGAGAGACCCTGGCTTTGGAGGCGCTTCTCGGTGTCGTAAGCTGAAATGACATTCTCGATCACGGCGCGGTCTCCTTCGCCGACATCCAGCACGGTGTTGCCTTGGTCCCGGATAACTGGCGCGAAAGCCACATGGCTCGCCTTGAGTGCCACGGCCTCCCCGCAAAGCTCGCTTGACACCTTTCATAGGAGTTAGCCCGGTTCTGAGTTTTTTCGGTTGCTACACAGTGAGGTTGGGCCGAGCCCTTCGACGGCCCGGCCAATGATCCTGTTTAGGAGATTTCCCAGATCTGACCCGACTCGGGCCGATCTCAAATCACCAAACTCGAAACAGAACGAAATGTATGCCGAAGAACTTATCAAATAGAGTCAAAAGCCAGCGCAGCCGCGGGCGGGCTCTGCTGGAGAATGCCAAGCTAACCCTCCGGCCCGCGTGGCTTGGGACGAGGGTCAGGGATGCCGATAAAGGTCTCGGGACTCATAGTCCAATGGGACAAATCGCGTAGAACTTGGGTGATCCCGTCGAGCGGAGCTTCGACCAGGAGCATTCGTGCCGAACGGTCGATGATCTTCGAAGCGGACAACGCGTGGATCCGCGCGAGGTCGTCGCGCGGGATTTCGCCGGGGCCGGTAAAACGGAGAATGAAGCGAGCCACAACTCCAAAGTTAGTGCGGCGTGCGAGAGCTTCAAATCTTGATCAGGCCCTGACCCTCCAGCGTTGCGGGGAAACCGAGGGTCTTGGCGGCGTTGAGCACCACCGAAGCGAACTGATCGGAGCGTGCCTGGGTTCGCGGCAGCGCCAGCAGCGTGGGATTGGTCGCAAGCACTTTGGCCGCCGCGCCAGTCACCGCCGGAGAGGCCATCGAGGTCCCGTCCAATACCGCGAAGGCATCATCCGGGAACGTCGAGATGACGCCGACGCCGGGGCCGGTGAGGTCGATTTCCGGGCCGACATTGGAAAACTCAGCAATGAAATTCTTCTTGTCGCTTCCTGGCGGCGGCGCCACGTCCCCGACCTCAGTGGTGTTGGACGGGAATGTGCCCACACGGCCCAGAGCGGAGACGGCCAGAGCCATTGAATCCGCCGCGGGAAAGCTGACAGGAGAGCGACTGTCATTGCCCGCGGCGACGATGATCAGTGTGCCCTTGGCCCGGGCGTCAGTTATGGCAGAGTGCGTGGCCGGATCCTCCGGACCAGGACCGCCAAGGCTCATATTAATGAGATCACATCCGTCGGCGACCGCGCGATCGATGGCCTTGGCAATGGCAAAGTTCGAAGCCCCCTGCGCATTTCGACCGAAGACGCGGTAAGCGCGCAGTGTAACCCCGGGAGCAATGCCGCGCACCCCGGTGGGCGCGGTTCCTCGCGCAGCGACAATGCCGGCCACGTGTGTGCCGTGACCCTCGCCGTTGTTGGTGAAATCAGCCGGATCTTCGCCTTGGACGGTGTTTTCGCCACCCTCGACGACCAGATCGCGATGCGGTCCGACACCGGTGTCGATGATGCCTACTTTTACGCTCTGCCCGACGGTAAGGTCCGAATTGCCGTAAAAGAAGCGGACCGAGTCGGTGAATGACAGGTCGATCGGAAGGAGTTCAAACCGAGCGCCATCCTTCACCTTGAGGTTCTGACGCAGACCGTTCCAAAAGCCACCCTCCGCGTAGATATAGAGGCGCTCCAGCTTCACCGAGGAACCGGGGAACTTGAGCTTGACGCTGCCGGACTTGTTCGTCGTGCCCTGAAGACCGGTCCGCTTGGCGAAATTGGTAAACGCGACCACCGTTGCTCCGGCGACGGGTGCCCCGCTGTCCTTGGCAACCACCTTCAGGGTCAGCCCTCCTCCTGCCGCCGCACGGGCCTTGGCCCGGACGGTCACCTTTGCGCGCGGAGCCTTGGCTGGATAGTAGTAAACGACCGGAACCACCCGCAGTCCGGGTTGTTCGGCGCGCAGGTCCGAGAGGTCATCCGGCGAGATTTCGATGAGCTTCGCCCCGTTCTCCGTGATTGAGTCGAGGACCTTCAGTTTCGTGGTGATCTTGGCGGCAGATAGCGCCTTCGTCTGGTTCGTGGCGAGGCGGACTTTCTCGAGGGACGCGAGGAACGATTCAGTGGCTGGCGTCGAAGCGGTGACGACGCCGGCAGTGAGACCCCGAGGTGGAAGCAAGATGAATTGTTGAGTGGCTGCTTTGGACATGGGATTCGATAGAGTTGGAGTTGGGTAAAAGTGTGAGCCGCTTACGCGGGCACCTGCCAATCGATAAGGCCACCTTGAGCGACAATTGACACGACTTTTCGATTTACTTCAACATCCAGACCATACCGGCGCCGCCGGCTGTTGCTCCGGCGAGCGTTGCACTACGCAACGGTTACGCGATCCTGCTGGCCGGACTTGTTGGTGGCCGCAATCGTCGTGTACATGCCCCAGCGGATAGAGCTGGTTGAGTTCCGGTTCGGTGCTTCTCGATGCTTTTCCCCCGGCCAGCATACGGTTCAACTATTACAAAGGCATTGGAAGCGCCGAGTCGGCGGTGCGAAAACCGTAGGCGCGTTTTCAGCGTTAATTCCACCTTGCTCATTCAAGCCCCTCGACGATGCCGCTTGAATAGGGGGTCCTTTGACGAAAGAGGAAATAACGCAGCCTCCGGTCGGCCTTATCGCATGAAGTCGAGCGTCACAGTGCGGCCGTGAGACCGTAGGCGTTCTCGGAATCGCATTTCTCTACTGCCGGCCCGGCCAATGGGACGAGCGTGGCGTGACAGACTTTTACAGCTTTGATGCATTGAACAGGGCTGTGCGAAGAGCGGGACGTATTGTTGACGGTTTCTGCGCTGAGAATCTTGAATTTGAATTTGCCAAACGGATCGCAGAGTCGCTTCTCCGGCATTCCCGAAGCCTTTCGGCGGCTTCATCCGGTAGTCGGTGAGCCCGCGGTAAATGACTCGAATCTGGCAGCGGATCAGATCCAACCCACGAAGCGCATCGACATCGGGATTCGAAATAATCAGCGTGCCACCCGGCTTCAAGATGCGGCCGCACCTCCGCCAGTGTTTCTCCGGGTCGGTAAAATGAATCACGAGGCTCATGAACGCGGTGTCAAACGTCTCGGCGGGCAAGGAGGTCCGCCGGCAGTCTCCGATCTGGAACCTCACGGGGCTGGCCTTCACCTGCTCAAGCGCCAGCGTAAGGATGCCGGCAGATCCGTGGCCGCGACACAGTCCCTCTTGCCTGCGAGGTCCAGTCACGGGCTCACTGGTCTTTTCGCCGGAAGCGAAGGGAGGGCGATTAAGACTTCGCGTGATTCGCGTGCCAACAATCAGTTGTATTCTACACCCTTAGACAGCGAGGGCGAAGCAATTGGAAAGCAGTGCACGCAACCGAACTCCGCGGCCGCGTTGACCGAAAATGCGCAGCGCCTTTCCGATTCTTTGCGCACCATAAGGTCTTCTAGCTCTCGTCAAACTGCGGCTGAATTGATCGAGGTGAATCCGCGGTCAGGTGCTTCCCCGCAAGAGCACGATCTACACCGAATGGCTGGCCTACAGACGGATTGGTGATGGAAGGCTATAAGCACCATCGACATCCACCATCACGACAATGAATTTGCCAGAGACCGTCGTCATATCAACGGCATTGAGTCCTTCTGGAGCTACGCCAAACTGCGCCTGGCAAAAAAACGTTCGCGGGAGGGTATCAGAAAGTTTGTGTTTGGGTATAACCGAGCGTGTTGCCGGTCCGATCCGCAAACAATCGTAGATTCCGCGCAGCTTTCGACCAAAATTGACCTTGTTCGTCATTCATTTCACGGCCGCGAAATGCGAGAGTTTCGCAAACAAAGAACAAAGCGGTCTATCTGGCACTGGGCATCGCGGCGGAGGGAAGCAAAGATGTGCTGGGCATTTGGATCGAGCAGAACGAGGGAGCCAAGTTCTGGCTGAAGGTCATGAACGAACTGCGCAACCGCGGAGTGGAGGACATTCTGATCGCGGTGGTCGACGGGCTAAAGGGCTTTCCGGAGGCCATCACCACGGTCTTCCCGCTGGCCAGCGTGCAGACCTGCTCGTGCATTTAGCCGCTTTGCCGTCCTGCAGCGCCCCTGGGAAGATCTCAGCGCATGCTGGCGAAACACGACCGACACCACAATGATACGAGTTTGTGTTTGTGGGATATTCCGAGGCGCCGTTTTCCAAAACGCGCGTTCAAATTGCGGCTCCGGGCGTCCTGCAGCGCCCTCGGGGGGAGATCTCCGCGCACGCATGTGCGCATCTCCAAGAGGTCGTAGCCACGCAGCCCTCCGGCAAGGAAATCCACCTCATCGTGGACAACCTCTCCGCCACAAAACCAAGCTCGTGGATCGTTTCCTTGCCGACCATCCAAACCTGTCGCTGCACTACACGCCCACTTACAGTTCCTGGCTCAACCACGTCGAAAACTGGTTCTCCAAAGTCCAGCGCCACGTGATTGCCTGCGGAGTCTTCGAATCAGTCGCCGACCTGCGCCGCAAGCTCATGCGTTACATCAAAGCCTACAATAAGACTGCCACTCCTCTTCAATGGACTTACCCGAACCCCACCAACCGAATCGCAGCGTAGCTGTTTCATCTGATACAGTGCACTAGAACTAGAAGCGAGCTACAAAGACTCCACGAGAGCCTCCAATCGTTGAATTTACGTAGGAGTAAACCGCGTGAGGACCGGGCCCGAGTGCTTACCGGACTGGAAATCCGCACCGATCCCGAAGACTATTACTGGCACGGACGCAAGCGAAGAAACCTCAATCCATTCCGGCAGTCTACGAATCCATGCGGACAGGGTATGACTTCTTACCTGGTCTGGCAGTACACCCTTTCGGGCTGGGGCATGTTTCACCCAGGCGGGTCGACTCAACCATATCGAGTCGGTGAAGCCAGGCGGGCTTGATCACCGATCATTTTCGTCGAATGTCCGAAAAGTGATGATGATTTGAGCTTATCGAGTATTTGCCTCCGGAATCGGGGGCGTGGACGTTCTTTTGGTTCATCATTGATCATCCTTATGTGATTCATCGGATACGGGTGCGCCAGAAGATGAATGGCCAGATCTGGGAGGTTCCGGCTGAAAGCGCGTTGGTTTGCCGGGCGATTGATCTTTATCGTGCCGTTAAATCGGCATCTTTTGATGATGCGTATGCCGAGGAAAGCGCTCTCTTCCAATTTATATTGGAGTATGAGCGCTTCGGCCATAACCTCCTTCACCCACCGACTCCCCGCGAAAAACTCCTCGCCGAGATTCGCTCAGAAGTATTAGTCAGCCTACGCCGCGGGATACCGACGATCCTGCAGATTGCCAAACAGAGAGGCCTGAGTCGCACAACCTTTGCCCACTATTTCAAAAAAAACAACTGGCCTTACACCCGCCAGCTTTATTACCCATGTCCGCATTGGCGAAGCGGCCAAATTACTGGTCACCTCTGATTTGAAGCTTTCGGCAATTGCCGAACTGACAGGGTTTGGCGATGCAGTGCATTTTGGCGAAGTGTTTCGGCAACATTTTTATCTCACCCCCGGTAGATATCGTCGTGCATGCGGTCAGCAGATCCGCTAAAGCGTCGGATTTTGGAATGAGGCGAAACCTGGAGCGAGGCATAACCTCCTTTCATGAGACAGTTTTCAGCCTATGCTAAAAATCCTTCACACCGCATTCCCTAACGGCGCACTGATTTTTCTGGGCTAGGCGGCCTGACATGCAGTCAGCTCAATTTCGCTAACATCTTTGCAATGTTAAACTTACGCAACGCACCCGAGGCTTCGCAGAACGGTGCGGCCCCTGAGGCAGACGCCAAATAGGCTTTACTACTCTGTCAGATGCGGGTGATGCAGGCTCTCGTCGCGTGGCCGGTCTCTTCGTTAGGAATTGAAATCAAGCGCGCTCGGCGTGGGGATGCATCCTTGCTGCCTTCGGTCAGGCCAGCCCGTGCTCCTCCCTCTCTGCCGCTTCCCAGTAGTCGTATGCCGCAGCGTAGGAAGCCGATCTTATGAGCAGTGTTTCGTGATCGCCATCAGCCTCGATTCGCCCGTGCCGGATGAAGAGAATCCTATCGGCTCGCCGCAGCAGGGCAACACGGTGAGTTGCTACGAGCGTCGTGCGCGAGTCGCTCAATTGTTCCAGGGAATCCTGAATCAGGGCCTCACTCTCGGGCTCCACCGACGAAGTCGGCTCATCGAGAAGTAAAATTCGAGGGTCATGAAGGAAAGTGCGCGCGACCGAGAGGCGCTGCTTCTGCCCTCCGGAAAGCTTGACTCCGCGTTCCCCGACGATGGTATCGTAGCCCTGCGGTAACTGCTTGATGAACTCGTCCGCATTGGCCTGCTTCGCAGCCCGCCGAACATCGCTCAACCCCGCATTCGGACGGGCGTAGCCGATGTTCTCCCGTACCGTCGCGTTGAAGAGATAGGTTTCTTGCAGCACCAAGCCAATCTCCGCGCGCAAGGAATCAAGGATCACGTTCTGAATCGCCTGCCCATCAACAAGAATCCTTCCCCGCACAGGGTCGAAAAATCTTGGCACCAGGTTGATTAACGTCGTCTTTCCCGCTCCGCTCGTGCCGGCGATCGCGACAAATTCTCCGGGCCCGATTCGAAAACTGACCCCATCGAGCACCAGCGGGTTTGAGCCGTAAGCAAAGGCGACATCTTCGAATACGATTTCGCCTAGGCCATGTCTCAGGGGAAGCGCTCCGGCGGTATCAGCGATCGTTACTGGAGAATCCAGCACTTCGACAACCCGGCTTGCGGCGGCTCTCGCCCGCTGCAAGGTATCGGTCATTCGCGCCAGAGTGTTGATAGGACTTTGAAGGCGCCACCAATAGCCGCGATAAGCTATTAGGCCGCCAAGGGTGAACTCGCCGCGCCAAATGAACCAGATTCCCATTCCGAGCATTAGGACATTGCTTAGGAATCCCAGCGCCCCCACGGCGGGGAAAAACGCGTTCCGCGCGCGCAGAGCGGTGACGCTTTGCTGGTAATGCAGAGCCGTCATGCCTTCGAACGCCTGTTTTTCCCGGGCGATCTGCGTGAAGCTTTGGGTCACTTGCACCCCCGCGAGTCGGTCATGGACAAAGGTTCCAATGTCGCCCAGGCGAGCTCGTACCGTTTCGTAGATGTTTCTAAGTCTTCCGCCAAAACGCTGGACAACAAGGAACGAAAGAGCCAGCGGCACCATCGTGCAAATGCCTATCACCGGTTGAAGACAGATGACCACCACCGCCACGACCACGAAGGTGAGCATTTCGCTCAACAGGTCGCTAAAATTTCCAAGCACTGAGGTTTGCATGGCGTCCACATCGCTAATCACGCGAGTGACCAGGTCGCCGGTTCGCCGCTCGTGGTGATAGTCCATGGACTGGGTTTCGAGATGCAGAAAGACCGCGTTCCTTGCATCGCGGACGAAAGCTTGCCCGGCCTTTTCAAGATAGTAGCCCTGCAACGCGCCGGCTGCCGTTCCAAGCGAATAGGAGGCCAACATCACCAGCAGGGCGATACAAAGTCCCCCGGCATCCCGCGCGGCGAGAACGTCGTCCACCACATATTTCCATATTAGCGGATGCACCTGCGCGAGTGGCACGCCGATAAACAAAAACCCAGCGGACAGGAGCAGCCATTTCCGATACGGACGGAGAAAATCCCAGGTGCGCCTGACCAGCCGCTTCGTGTCCTCCTGGAGCATCACCCGACGTAACGCGGAAGCGTGTGATTCGCGGAAAAACGGCTCCCAGCGCGAACCAAGGGCGCGGCTTTCGAAGGATTTTGTGGACGGGTCGCCAGATTCCAAGAAGTCATCGGACCAGACGAGCGCGGCCCGCGGTCATTCCCGCTCCGGTTCCACCTTGCCGCTTGCCTGAAGCCAATAGGATGCGAGCCAGCAAAGCAGGGCCCAAGCTATCCCGACAGCCCATCCGGCGATAACATCAGTCGGATAATGGACCCCGAGGTAGACACGGCTCAATCCAACCAGAAAGCTCACGACCAATGCAGCGCTCACACAATAGATCTTTGCGGGTCTTCCTTTGATTGTGCGCGCGAGAATCACCGCCACGGTCAAATAAACGACCGAGGACATCATCGAGTGCCCGCTTGGATAGCTCTTGTACAGGGCGTCGGTCAAGTATGGGACCGCATTCGGCCTGTCCCGACCGAAGAGCGCTTTGAGGACATTGGTCAACAAAGTTCCCCCGCCAACCGACACGAGCAGTAGCACGGCCGAGCCGTTCTCTTGCCGGCTCAGTAGGTATCCCGCGACCAGTAAACTCAGGAGGGTAAGCACCGTTCCGCTTCCAAGCGTCGTTACCTCTCCGCTCCAACGGCTCAACCAGACCGGCCCGATGGGCCGCGCAGGATTTTCCGGCGAACGAAGGCTTCGCATCCAGCGAATCTCGGCGTCGTGAAAGTCGCCCCTTCGCACAAGATCGCTCACGCCGATGAAAATCAGCGCGCTGCCGCAGATCATGGCGACGGCGAGCAGAAGGACAAATTCATCCCAACCCGCGGAGCGCAGAAGGTCGCGAAACCTGATCATCGGAGTTTGTCAATTTACGGGGCTCTCGAACGCTGAAAAAATCATCAGCGATTGCGGGAAACGGCAGCCACAGCCAGATTTCCCACCAGGACGATCCCCACGAAACTTCCAGCGAGCCATTTTACAAGCGACTGAAACGTCTCGTTGGCCATACTAAGGGGGAGGGACATGGGGACGGAAACGATTTGCGCCCCGATTATTTCATCCATTTTCCAGCCAAACCCGTTCGCCGTCCCATAAAGCTTGATCATCTCCGGAGGGGCTTTGTCGGGACTACTGTGACATTGAAGGCAGCTGACGTTGTTGATGCGGATCGGGCGGGCAAGAAAGAGGGCGACTCCCCCCGGCGTGTCGCGAGTGCTGATGAACTCTCCGCTCGCCTTGGCGTTCTCGGAGCGGAATTGATTTACCACGTCGGTTTCCCAATCCGTGGAGCGGTTGCGCGGATTTGTCGGGTTGAGCGTGGCCTCCTTGTAAAAGTAATCGGGAAACTTCTCGCGCAAGTAGCCGAAGATTTCAGTCGCGGCGAAAGCGGGCACGGATTGCGGATGGAATTCGCTGTCGAGAAGTTCCCCAGGCTTGTCCTTCATGGAGTCTATCAGCCGCTGCTGCGCTTCGATCGCGCGTTGTTGCGCCAGGAGGAACCCGCGCCGCACACTGGAGCGAACGTCCTTTGCCGCGTCAGCGTCAACGGTCTTCGGAAGCTCGTCGAGCGTCTTCTGGAGCTCGGCGATGGCGCTCTGCAGCTTGAAATTCTTTTGCTGAAGCAGCGGCGCCACTTGCTTGGTGGTGTAAGTCCGGCTGGAGAGTGCGGTCTCCATCATGATCCGGGCATTCTCGATCACCTGTCGGCGCGCATTCTCCAAAAGCAACTCTCGGGCGATATACCCGACAGCGCCCAGGCAAAGGGCGAGAAGCGGCACAAAGATCAGGTTGAATTTAAGCAATCTCATCGCGGGTTCCCTTCGGGAGCAATGACGAACCGAAATCCCGCGTCGTCCATTCGAAAAAGAGGATCATATGCACGACGGTAAGACGAGAGCATTTCCTCGGGGCGCGAGGTCGCCCAGGAACCGCCGCGCAAGACGCGCCAGTTGGCGGACTGGTTGTAGCGGTCGTTACACCACTCCCAGACGTTGCCTCCGAGGCCATAAAGCCCAAGGGAATTCGCCTGCATGGCCTGGACCGGACCAGTGCGCGAAAAAGCGTCGCTGTAGCCTCGCAGAAAGTTCCACGATGCCGGCGCTCCCTGACGGGACTCTTCGCCGGCATAGTTCCCTGCGCCTTCCGGCGGCGGAATCGGTCCATTCCACGGGTAGACGTTCTTTATGCGACCGCTTCGCTCCTCGGGCGTCGCGCCTTCTTCGTGGGAAAGCCCAACGGCTTCGCTCCATTCGCGATCGGTGGGCAGCCGATAGCGCTGAAAGGCGGTAATCGCTCCTTCGCTTCGCTCCTTCTTGGTCAGCCACGCGCAGAATTGGTCCGCATCTTCCCAACAGACGCCGACCACCGGATCATCGGGAGTCTGTGGAAAACCGGGAGACTTCCAGCTGAGATTGCGCCGCGCGAAGCTATCCTGCTTGATCGCGGAAACCATCCCGCCCTCCGAGTCGTATTGCGTGGCCTGCACGAAAGCCTCGAAGTCGCGGACCCGGGTCTCAAAGCTGGCCATATGAATATCACCGAGCGGCACAAAGCTTATGCCGAGCGAATTGGTCCACGGTTTTCCGCGCTGCGGCGGCGCCAAAGTCGCCGCGGCCTTATTTGTCGAAGTCTTGGGAGTGGAAATGACGGGAGATCCGCCGATGGTCGCGGAACCGGGACGAAAGGAGATCCAGGCCCACGCTGCGCCGGCCAGAAGGGCACCGGCGGCCGCCGTGGCGGCAATAATTCGCGGCCAGCGGCGCCGCGGACGCGGGAGCGGGGGCAACATTGTCGTGTCGGCAGCCGGAGAAGGCGACGGCGCGCCCGGGGGCGGAGACAAGGGCAAAGCAGGTCGCCGAATATCGCCCTCGGGCGCGCGCGCGCGCTTCAGCGCGTTGTAGAACTCCGTCGCGCTCGAAAAAGTGTGCTCGCCGGAGATGCCGCGCCGAAGCACTCCCGTCGTCTTCAAGTCGAGCTTCCCAAGCGGAATAAAGTTTTTCGGGTCGCCGCCAAGCAAGCCGTAGGTCACTGCGGCAAGGCGGCTGACCATCGCCAGCGTGTCGTTGGAAGAAGCGATCTGGCCGGCCGCGATGGTAGCTGCGGGGTCGAGTTCGTGAGCTCCGGCCACCACGTGGATTTTGACCAGCCAAACCGGCCACTCATCGACCGGGCAATTGAGAAGGATCTCGGTTGAGGAGGCCTGGAGCCCTTCGGGAAATTGGACGAACACCCCCCCGAGACTAATGTCGGGCTTGAGCTTCAGATTCGCAGCCGCATCGGCAGCGACAGCCAGCTGAGAGAGAACTTGAAGGGCCTCACGGAGCGACAATTCGCTGCGGGCGCGCACCAGATCGATCAGCGAGAAACCCTCCATCCACTCGAACACGATGAAGCCGAAATTCCCGTCCTTCTCCAAAGCCAGGACTTTTACAAAACTTTGATGCCCCGCTTCCCGCGCGCAGGCGGCCTCCTGGCTCGCCACGGAAAACGCTGAGGATTCTCCCTGCAACATCCGCACAGCCACGCGCTGTTTTGCCTTTTCGTCCTCAGCATGAAACACCGACCCGGGCTGCGCCGGGTTCAGATCCTCGATCAGCCGGTAGCGGCCCTTCAGAACCGAACCGGCCACGGGACCCCCTCCCGGGCTCCGGGATTCGTTCGGATGAATCGTCTCGGAGCCTGAATTGCGTGAGAAGCGCGCCGAGGAAGCCGTGCCTCGCAGATCATCGAGACAACGCTTCAGTTCGACTCGCAGCTCCGCCGGGGACTGGAAACGTCGGGTGACGTCCTTTTCGAGCATCCTGCGCAGAAGGACGACAACGCATGAAGACAGCGGGGCCAGGACCTCGAACGGAGGGGATTTGTCCAGATGCTGCGCGATGATACTGGCTAGGGAACCGCTAAAGGTCGGCTTGCCAGTCAGCATGTACCAAAGCGTCACTCCCAGGGAATAGATATCGGAACGCACGTCCTCGACCCGCTGTTCAAGCTGCTCCGGGCTGGCAAAGTAAGGCGTCCCAACAAACCCGCCGCCGGTGAGCCCCGCCACCGACGCGCTCTGCGCAACGGCGGATTTGGCGAGCCCGAAGTCTATGACTTTCACCAGGAGGTCGCCGTCGCCCTCCGTCACGAGCATAAGGTTGGATGGCTTGATATCCCGATGGACAAGGTGACGCTTCTCGGCCGCAATCAGCGCGCACGCCACCTGCTCGGCGATCTCAAGCGCCGACAAGGCGGCAAGCGGACCATCTCGCTTCACCAGTTCCTCCACCGTTTCGCCCTCAATGAACTCCATGGCGTAGTAGTAGCTCTCACCCGCCCTCCCTAGGTGAAAGACTGATGCCACGTTACGATGCCGAAGCTGCGCTGCAGAACGAGCCTCCCGGAGAAATCTCTCCTCCACGGTGCTACTTCCCAGAAGCGAGGCGGCGATCACCTTCAGCGCAACGTAGCAACACAAGCTCGTGTCGAAGGCCTTGTAGGTCACTCCCATGCCACCATGGCCAAGCTCGACAGGCTGCCCCAAGTCGTCCTTGAGAAGTTGATAGTGCTCGAAATTGTCCACTCTACGGCGTCGAATTCAAAGATTGCCGCTCCCAAACGAAAAGGCAATTGCAGACAATTCGTGGTCAGCAGCAGGGACCCCGACAACGAATTGATTCGGTAAACTGTTCCTGATAGTTGTTTGTTTGCGCCCCACCAATGCACTCCTTTTGCCCCATGTCCGGCATTGCAATGCGTCGCTCTCGAATCGGCGATTTGAAAACTTTCGTTGCCCGGCAAGCCCCCCACCGGAGCGCAAAACGACCCTCGAATTCCATTGAAAACCGGGGAAAATAGCAATTTCTACGATCGCGTAATATCAAGCGCAAATCGCTTTTCAAAAGAATTTTGGGACTTGGAACTACATGACAAGATCGGCATGATTTTGGCGTTTTTGCTCGGTGCTTTACTCGTCCTGGCATTAAGCCCGATCCTGCTGGTTTCGTGGCTTTGTCTTTTTGCAAAACGGCGTTTCCAAGGGGGTGCCTCGCCGCATCACCGGTGAGCTCATTCAGAATTCTTGGCCGGTTCGTTCTTTGATGAACACGCTAAACACCGTCTACGGGCCAGGATTTGATCTGCGGCGAGCGCCCGATCCTGGCGCTGGGAAGCGTTTACGGCTTTCTCAACCGGGGGGTGCTCTCCTTTTACGCCCTCTTGCTGGCAGAGCTTTGCTGCGAGAATGGCGCTGGCGGTGGCTGTTGCGACCGGCATGAAACGAACCTTGGAGAAGCATCCGTCGGAGCCATCGAGAGCGCTTCGGGCTCGCGAGCTGCAAAATCCCGCCGATCTGGAGGAGCGCCAACTGGAAAACATTGTAGGCGGGATGGCCATGGCGGGAGGCGTGTCTCAGCCACGCGTCTTGCTGATGGAAGGAGAAGCGGTCAAGCCGGAGCAGGCGGGAAAGATCGTGCACGGTCTTCGTCTCCCGGCGTTTGCTCGACTGCCTGGACCGCGACGAGACTCAAGGGGTGATCGGCCACCTGCTCGCAGAGATCGCCAACGGCGCTTTTCATGGCCCTGATCTTGAGCCGCCTCGCAGCGTTTCTGGCCTACTCGCTCCTCACCCTGTTCGTTCTCGGGCGATTCATTGTTTTTGCCATTCGTGCGCGTGCCGGCTGGCGGACGCGACCGCGGTGCAATTGACTCGGAATCCCACCGGGCTGGCCAGCGCCCTTCGCATCTGGCAACGCTTGCCTCCCCGGTCCGCGGCGTCGGGTGGGCTGAACTGCATCCGTCGCTCAAACCAGCGCATCATTCAGCTCAAACCAATGGGGGCGAATGTGGAGTGGGAGGCCCGTCGGGATTATGCCGATTTCATGGAGGCTGCGCTGGCGAGCGGATTTTTTCTCGCAATTGTCGTCGTGATCCTGTGGGCCATCCGTCGTAACGGGGCTCCAAAATTTTCCATCATTTATTAATGTAAGAATCATATTTTCAATATCTTAAGAACTGTTGTCGCTATTCCTTCGGGAATTTCAAAACGGATAACATTGTCCTTGAGCAGTTGTTGGCCGAGCAAGGAGAGCCATTGGCGCGAACAATCGATCTCCTGAGGGACAAAGAACAATCGGCCGTCGGTTTCTTCGATCACGTATTTCATGCGCGCGTCGATGGCTTCCGTTTCGCCCAGCAGATTCGCGGTGAGAGAAATTTGCTTTTCCTTCGGTTCAATATGGAGGGTGGTCATTTTCCCGTATTCTTTGAGTTGGTGATTAATGAAGGCCTTCAGTAAGTGGCTGGTAAAACGGCTCCTCATGAAGTTTGGTCTGGTTTGAATGCTTTCTGCGAACTCGTGATCAGGGAGAGGCTTGCAGATTCCTGTCCGCCATATGCTTCCCTATCCTATTACGTTCATCATCAATGGCATCAGCGCCCGGGAAAGAAAAGGAGTTGCGATTTCTTTGAGAAATCGTGAAATTACATGATATGAATGCCGTATTTTCTTCCGCTCATCGCCGTATCGCGGAAGCCATCTTGTCTTTCGAGCGAGAACAAGAACCGCCTTTCATGTCCGATCTGGTGAGACAACTGGGATACGCGGCGGAAAGCAGCCTGACCGCGACTTTGCGCCTCATGGAGCGCAACGGATTGGTGGTCATTCAAGGCGGAGGAGAAAAAGGCCGATCGCGAGTGGTGAGGCTGACGGCCAAGGCACGATTTGCGCTCGGCGCCGGCGGAATTCCTTTTTTAGGAACAATTCCTGCCGGTCCTTTGGAAGAGGCGCTGGCGCAAGCGAACCAAATCATGCAACCGGAGAACCTCCTGCCGTATCGGAAGGGAGATTTTCTCTTGCGAGTGCATGGCGACTCAATGATCGGCGATGGGATTTTGGATGGTGATTGGGTCTTGCTGCGTCCTAATTTAACGGTCCAGCACGGTGAAATTGCCGCTGTGCTCGTAGGAGAGGCGTATGAGGCGACTCTCAAGAGGATGATGCTGGTGCCGGAGAAGTCCGAAATCATTCTTCGCGCAAGCAATCCCCGCTACCCTGACCTGGTGATGAAAGCGGAGCGCGTCAAAGTGGCGGGAGTCTTTCGAGGGCTTATCCGACGTGCAAGCGCATGATTGCAAAGTTGTTCGGATGGAGGCCCTGCGAGCGCTGCTGGCGGAGAAATTCCCGCCGTCTCCACGCAGGTCGGAAAGCCGGCTTCTCATAGGCTACCCAGCTTTTGATCAAAAGGGAGGATTTCTGCGGGGCGCGATCACTGAAGTTTGTGGCTCCGGTGCGGGGGGATCGCTGTTTTTCGCTGCGACGATGGAAGCAGCTCTGCGCGACGGGTTTTTCGTCGGTCTCATCGATGCCGCAAATTGTTTTGAGCCGTCCGATTGGACCGATGCGCATCTTCGCCGCCTGCTTTGGGTGATCTGCGCAGAGGCCTCCTCCGCCATCAGGGCAACGGATATTCTTCTGCGCGACGGGAATTTGCCAATGGTGGTTTTGGATCTTCAGATGTTGCCAATGCTGCAATTGCAGCGGATTCCCGCGAGCACGTGGCATCGGTTTCAGCGTGTTATCGAACCCACCGTCACAACGCTGATAGTGCTTACCCCGCAGCCTTTGGTCGAGGGGGCTTTCACGCGGGTGGTGGTCTCGACACACCTCACCTTGGAGGCCATGCAGCTTCGCCGTCCTGCGCTGTGGAAGCATCTCGATGTGCAGGTCTTTGAGCGCGGCTCTGCCGCCTCCGTCGAGATCCTCCAAAAATCGGCATAATGAGGAATACCGATGTTTGGATGCATGGTGTTGCCAAAATTTCGCCTCCAAGCGGCTTTGCGCTGGCACGAGGTGCGCGGCCCGACTGTCGTGGTGGACGAAGCCACCTTGAAAGCTGTCCTTTGCGAAGTCAGCGAGGAAGCGGCGGTCAAAGGGATCGCTACCGGCATGACTTCCGCCCAAGCCCTGGCGCGAGACACCGGCATCGTAATCCGTTCGCGTTCTCCTGCCCAGGAACATTGCCTTGACCAAATCCTGATTCAGACGGCGTTCGGGCTTTCGCCGGATGTGGAACTTGTGTGCCCTGGCGCGTGCATCGTCGATCTGCGCCGCGTCGGGAAAACGATCTGCTGGCAGCAACTGGCCGACCAGCAAATTGAGCGTCTTCAGGCGCAGGGTCTGCGCGCTTTGATAGGAATTGCTCCCACGCCGGACCTTGCTCATCTTGCGGCCCGCGGAGCAAGGCCCGCGGCGATTGTCTACGATGTCGGGGCCTTCGCGGGCAGCTTGCCCATCGAGGCCCTTGAGCCTTCGGAGAGCATTCGGCAAGTCTTGCGAGGCTGGGGAATTCACCGCGTGGGGGAATTTCTTGCCTTGCCCAAGTCCGGGACAATCGAACGTCTTGGGCCGGAAGCGGAAACTCTGTGGCGCAGGATTTCCGGGCGCAACAAACGCCCGCTTCGCCTGGTCCGCGCCGCGCCGGAATATGCGGAAGCGTTTGATTTTAACTACGAGGTTGAAACGATCGAGCCGATCTTGTTTTTGCTGCGGCGCTTTTTGGAGGGGTTGTGCGAGCGATTGCGGGCTGTGTATCGCGTCGCGCAAAGCCTGACTCTTTGGCTGCCGCTGGAAGATGGTTCCAGTCACCAACGCGTTTTTTGCATCCCCGCGCCGACGGCAAAGGTGGAGGCTCTTTTCCGAATTCTCCACACGCACCTGGAAGATTTGCAACTTGCCGCGCGGCCGGTAGGGATCCGCCTGAACATCGAGGCGGCTCTTCCTGCGGGAGATCAACTCCAACTCTTTGAAAGCTCCCTGCGGGACCCAAATCGATTTGGGGAAACCCTCGCAAAACTAAAGGCGTTCCTAGGTAACGACAGTGTCGGCATACCCGCCAGAAGCAACACATACCGGCCGGATTCCTATCTCCTGGCGGATGGTTTCTCCGGGGAAAGAGAAACTCCCAAAAAAAACGCACGCCCGCAGGAACTGCCACGCGGACTTCCCTTGCGCCGATACCGCCCTGCTCTCCCAAGCGTGGTGCGCCTCGAAAATGAGCGTCCGGTTTCGATGGAATCAGCAGTGGCATGCGGCGCCGTTCGCGAGTGCGCCGGCCCATACCGCTTGTCAGGGAATTGGTGGGACAGTGAAAGCTGGCAACAGGAGGAATGGGACGTGGCGCTCGCCAAAGGAGGCCTCTACCGCCTCGCGCGTTGTGGGATCATGTGGAAAATCGAAGGCTGCTATGAAAACTAAGCATGGTCCCTCCGGCGCACGCGCCGCCTCCGCGAGCCGCTCGGTTGCGCGGCTGGCCGAGCCATCTTTCTTTCGGCTGGCCGAAGCGCCTCACTCCAGCCGGATGGGTTCCGGATGACTTACGTCGAGCTTCATGCCAGCAGCGCCTTCAGCTTTCTGCGCGGCGCCTCGAATCCTGAAGACCTTGTGGGCACCGCGGCACGGCTTGACCTTCCTGCGCTGGCATTGTGCGACCGCGATGGACTATACGGAGCGCCCCGTTTGCACTCGGCCGCAAAAAAACGCGGCGTGCGCGCCATCGTCGGCGCGGAACTCACCCTGGAAGACAAACGCGTCCTTCCGGTTCTGGTCGCCAATCGAATCGGTTATCAAAACCTTTGTCGCCTCATTACCGAAGCCAAGTTGCGCGGCACGAAGACGGAATCCACGGTGCTCTGGAAGGAGCTTCCTGCCTATGCGGAAGGGCTTCTGGTCCTGACGGGGGATGAAGAAGGCATTCTTAGGAACCCTTGCCAACAGGAAGATCTGGAAAAGTTGGAGACCTTGGCAACAATCTTCGGAAGAAATAATGTCTTTGTCGAAATTCAGCGCCACTTGCGGCGCGAAGAGACCTGGCGCAACAAACATCTCGTGAAATTGGCCGGCGCGCGGAGGCTTCCGCTGGTCGCCACCAATGGCGTGCTTTACGCCGAGCCCGGAGCGCGCTGCGCTTTGGACCTTTTCACCTGCGCGCGGCATCACACGCATTTGGACTGCGCAGGGCGCCTTCTAAGCATCAATGCCGAGCGGCACCTCAAATCCGCCGACCAGATCGAGCGTCTTTTCTCCGACTTGCCCGAAGCCGTTGAAAACACGGCGCGCGTCGCCGAACGCATCGAATTCACGCTCGAAAATCTCGGCTATGAATTTCCAAAATATCCGGTGCCGCCCGGAGAGACGATGGATTCATTTCTTCGCACGGTGGCTTTCGCCGGGGCGCGGGCGCGATATTCCCATCTCAGCGCCAAGGTGCTGAAGCAATTGAATTTCGAGCTCGACCTAATCTGCCGCCTCGGCTTCTCCGGCTACTTTCTGATCGTCTGGGATATCGCAAACTATTGCAGCCAGAACGACATTTTTATGCAGGGCCGGGGTAGCGCGGCCAATAGCGTCGTATGCTACAGTCTCGGCATCACTGCCTGTGACCCCATCGCCGGCAATCTCCTCTTCGAACGCTTTCTAAGCGAAGGCCGCAAGACATGGCCGGACATTGATCTGGACCTTCCCAGCGGGGACCGACGCGAGCGCGTCATCCAGGAGGTCTATCGCCGTTATGGCCAGCATGGCGCAGCCATGACCGCGAATGTCATCACCTATCGCGGACGGAGCGCCATGCGGGAAATCGGCAAAGCGCTGAACTTTTCACCCGATACCATCGATCGTTTCTCGAGCCTTTTTGCGAACGGAGATTTTCCCCACACGCTGGCGGTGCGAAACCAACTTCAGCAAGCGGGAATCCCCTTCGATCATCCGCGCGCAGACTCCGCCATCCGGCTCTACGAGCAAATCTACGGATTGCCGCGCCATCTCGGACAGCACTCCGGCGGCATGATTATTTGTCAGGGGACGCTCAGCTCCATGGTTCCCCTAGAAAGGGCATCCATGGCTGGGCGCGTCGTCGCGCAGTGGGACAAGGATGATTGCGAAGATCTCGGCATCATCAAGGTGGATCTTCTTGGCCTGGGCATGATGGCGGCGCTGCAGGATGCCCTGACGTTATGCGCGGAACGCCAGCGTCCGGTTGATATCGCCGCAATTCCAAAAGATGATCCCGCAGTCTACGATCTTATGACTCGCGCGGACACTATCGGCACGTTCCAGGTCGAAAGCCGTGCCCAGATGGCCACGCTTCCGCGACTGAAACCCAAGTGTTTTTACGACGTGGTGGTCGAGGTCGCGATCATCCGTCCGGGCCCGATCCAGGGAGGAATGGTGCATCCTTACCTGGCGCGCCGCGAAGGCACTGAACCTGTTACCTACCTCGACGAACGGCTGCGACCCACCCTCGAGCGCACGTTGGGCGTGCCTCTATTTCAGGAGCAACTTTTGAAGATGGCCATGGTCATGGCGGATTTCAGCGGCAGCGAGGCGGAAGAATTGCGCCGGGCGCTAAGCTTTCACCGTTCGCAGGAAAAGATGGAAACGGTTTGCGCGAAACTCCGTCAAGCCATGGCGGCCAAAAGGGTCAACCCCAAGGTGGCCGAGGAAATTGTTCAATCCGTTCAGTCGTTCGCCGTCTATGGTTTCCCCGAGAGCCACGCCATCAGTTTCGCTTTGATCGCCTATGCGAGTTGCTGGTTGAAAGTGCATCGAACCCCGGAATTTTATTGCAGCCTGCTCAACAATCAGCCGATGGGCTTTTACAGCAGCGCCACGCTGATTTGTGATGCCCAAGCACATGGAATCGTGATGCGACCGGTCTCGGTGCTGTGTTCCGAATGGCTCTGCACGATCGAAAATGACGGGGCAATCCGCCTGGGGCTATCCCTGGTCAAGGGGATGGATTCCGCGATTGGCAAAAGGATTGTGTCGGCGCGAGCCGAGCGGCTTTTTGCCTCGTTGACAGACTTTCAAGCCCGGGTGCCCGCCGATAAAAAGACCCTGCGCACATTGGCCGGCATCGGCGCTCTCAACGGATTGGTTGAGCACCGGCGTGACGGACTTTGGAAAATCGAAACGACTCACCATCCGGAAGAGTTGGCCGGCCTCGACGGCGGCGCGCAAACCCCCGCGCCTCTTGCATCCATGAATGCCTTTGAGCGTCTCGATGCGGATTTTGCCGGCACCGGCGTTACCACTGGACGCCACCCCATGGCCCTCATTCGAAAACAGCTCCCCGAGGTGATCCCGGCTGGTGATCTGCCGCATTGCAGAAACGGACAAGACGTTCGTATCGCGGGATTGGTTATTTGCCGTCAGCGCCCCGGCACCGCCAAAGGATTCGTGTTCGTCAGTCTGGAAGATGAAACTGGCGTGGCCAACGCCATCGTTGACCCGAAACTGTTCGAGCAACGGCGGCTTACCATTACTCAGGAATCTTTCCTTTTCATCCGTGGAAAGGTCCAAAATACCCGCGGACCCGTTATGGTCCAGGCCCGCCGCATCGATCCCCTGCCCTACCGCTTCCTTGCGCTTCCCGTTTCGCACGATTTCCACTGAATTTGAAATCATTTCCCTCATGGTCGAACCGGGCCCGTTGAATCTGGCGGCACGACCCTCTGCCGGCAACATTCGATCAGGTTGTTGAAAAATCGCTTTCCAACCGGAAAATCTTAGCTGTCCGGCACGCCGCTGCGTAGCTCTTCGAGCCAGGCATCGGCTTCCGAGTCGGACGGAGCGCGCCAGTCTCCGCGCGGGCTGAGCGAGCCTCCGGAACCGACCTTCGGCCCATTCGGAAGACAAGACCGCTTGAATTGGCTGAGCTTGAAGAAACGCAGCAGGAAAACTTCCATCCACTTCTTGATCGAAGCGAGATCATATTGCCGGTGCTTCTGAATCGGCAAGTCATCCGGCCATCGGCCGCGCGTTTTGTCCGACCAGGCATGTTGGCTTAGAAAGGCGACCTTGCTGGGACGGAATCCATATCGCGTAATATAATAGATCGTGAAATCCTGCAGGTCATACGGGCCGACTTTGGCCTCGGTGCTTTGGGCCGGCTGGCTTTGATCGTCCGTCTCATGCGGAACCAGCTCGGGCGAAATTTCGGTGTCGAGAATCGAATCGAGCACCGCAGCTGTTTCCGTGTCAAATTGGTGCGAGCTGATCACCCAGCGGAGAAGGTGCTGGATCAGCGTTTTGGGCACCGAGGCGTTCACGTTATAATGCGACATGTGGTCGCCAACCCCGTAGGTGCACCAGCCAAGCGCCAACTCGCTGAGATCGCCGGTTCCCAAAACAATTCCGTTATGAAAGTTGGCAAGCCGGAACAAATGCGACGTGCGCTCGCCGGCCTGGACGTTTTCAAACGTAATATCATAGACGCGTTCGCCCCTGCTGAATGGATGCCCGAGATCGCTTAGCATTTGCCTGCAGCTCGGCCGGATGTCGATCTCGCTCGAGGTGATTTGCAAGGTCCGCATGAGAGACAGCGCGTTTTTCAAAGTGATGTCGCTGGTCGCGAAGCCGGGCATCGTGTAGCCCAGAATGCGGTCACGGGGGAGTCCCAACCGGTCGGTTGTTTTTGCCGCGACGATCAGGGCGTGCGTGGAATCAAGCCCGCCGGACACGCCAATGACGATACGCTGCGTCCCGGTGCTGAGCATCCGCTTCATCAGCGCGTGCACCTGGATATTATAAGCCTCGTAGCATCGCTCGTCGCGCTCCCGGGAGTCGCTCGGAACGTAGGGGAAACGTTCGACGTTGCGACGGAGCGAAATCTCTCCGGGGGGCACTTGGAATTCAAAGGGAATCCGACGGATTGCCGAGATCTTCTCGCGATGATCGGCCACGGCATCGTTAAAGCTCGTTGCGCGCATTCGATCTTGCGCCAACCGCTCCAGGTCGAGATCGGCGATCACGATTTGCTCGCTCGAAGAAAACCGCTCCGACTCCGCAAGAAGCTCGTCGTTCTCGTAGATGATGGCGTGTCCATCCCAGGCAAGGTCGGTCGTTGATTCCCCCGGTCCCGCGGCCGAATAAAGGTAGGCGGCGATGCATCGCCCCGATTGCGAAGCGCAAAGGTTCCGCCGGTAGTTGGCCTTTCCGATCGTGATGTTGCTGGCCGAAAGGTTTGCCAGGACGGTTGCTCCCGCCAGGGCCGCGTAGGTGCTCGGCGGAATCGGCGTCCAAACGTCCTCGCAAATCTCGACATGGATTGAGAAATTTTCGTAGTTGATCGCGTCAAAAATGAGGTCGTTGCCAAACGGCACCGTGCGGCCCAGGAAGGATACGTTCCGCCTTACGGCATTGCGACCGGAGTTAAATTGCCGCTTTTCATAAAACTCCCGGTAGTTGGGCAAGAAGGTCTTCGGCACGATTCCCAGAAGAAGGCCGCGATAGATCACCAAAGCGCAGTTGAAGAGCTTCCCCTCGAAACGCAACGGCGCCCCGACGAGAATGAGGGGCGCCAGATCCTGGCTTTCCGCGATGATCCGGGCCAGGGCTTCCCTGGTCGCATCCAGCAAGACATCCTGATGGAAGAGGTCCTCGTTCGAATAGGCAGAAATCCCCAACTCGGGGAACAATGCCAAGGCTGCACCAGAGTTCGACGCGCGCCGGGCCAAATCGATCGTGTGCTCGGCGTTAAACTTCGGATCGGCGACGCGTACTTGCGGGATGCATACCGCAGCTCGCGCGAAGCCATGCGCATAAATTGACTGGAAAGGGGCCGGCTGCATGAGGCCAAAAATAGCCCCCGACACGGATTGACACAACGGAAAGCGGCGATCCCTCCGCGCGATCGCCGAGGCCGTCGGCAACGTCCAGGGAACCTCCTTCGATACGACCCCTGGACTTCAAGGATCGGAGCCGCTCATCGAGGCGCGATTACGCGCAACCCGGCTCCGGTTCAGCGACAAGCGGCATACCCGATCCCGGGCGCTGATCATCACCCCGGCTGACAGAGACAGCAGCCTCCGGATGGACAAAACAGACGGCCAGCGCCGCAAGGCCGGTCCAGAGCAAGACGCCTTTTCGCATGGGATTTCGTCGCTGTGCGGGGCATTTTTCCCGGCACGGGATCAGGCAGGCAAGCTGAAAACCTTGCTGATCTTTTCCAGATGACGGCGGTCCCGCCCGCAGCGACCGCCGGGTAGCTGCTGTCCTTTAAAAATATCGCGCCCGAGAGTCGTGGCCATTGATCCCGATTTCTTGTTGGCAACAAGCTTGTCCGGAGCGCCCAGTTTTTCCAGTTAATAAGCGGGCCGGGTTTGCCGAAGCGGTCGATTTGGTTTTCTTTTAAGACATGTCTCCGGCCGTTTCGACCTATCGTTATGGTTCGCCGCGCCGCGACGGCGAAGGGTTGCGCCTCGGCGTGGCGAGGCACGTCCCGCGCGGCGTCCGACGCGAAGATCAGCAGCGCGGCGGCTACTTTGATCAGTGGCTGCCGCTCCTTGCCCCCTCGGCGGACCTTGTTGCGGCGTATCGGCGGCACAAGATGCCATTTGCTTCTTTTGCCAGTCGGTACAAAAAGCAGATGGAGCGCGGAGACAGTTGCCGCCTCGTCCAGCTCCTGGCCACGATATCGCTGTTCGTTCCGATCAGCATCGGCTGCTATTGCGACGACGAGAATCTTTGCCATCGCTCGGTTCTGCAAAAGCTTATCTTGAAGGAAGCTTTGGAGAAAGCGGAGGGATTCGCGCTTCTCCGCAAAGGCGGCCAGGCCGAGATCCTCAGATACGCGAGTCCCGTCTGTCTGCGAGACTTCGAGGAAAGATAACCGGGCATTTATCTCCGCGCGCCAAAAAAAGCCTTTCGAAAGCCAGGAGTCGCGCAGGAACTCCGATCGTCATGAACCAACCGGCCAAATGTGCCAAAGAGCAGCGGCGGACCATCAGCCGTGACAGGCCGTCCGAAGAACCTCCGCAATGCGCTCCATTTCCGAGCGGGTATTATAAAAATGCGGGCTGAACCTTAACCACTCTCCGCTTTCCCGCGCCACGCGCAGCGACGCGGTGATTCGCTCCTTTTCGAGGGCCGAAAAAAGAATGCCTGATGCGGTGGACGGATGTCGCGCGGTGACGATTCCGGAGCGGAGCGGCTCTTCAGGCAAGGGAGACAGAAACTCGAATCCCATTCCGTCGAGCAGCGCATGCAGATAATCGCGGACGTCGAGAATCGGCCGCGGCCACCCGGTCCAACCCGGTTGCCTCCAGCATTTCGAGACTCGCTCGCATGCCGTAAACTCCCGTTATGTTAAGAACGCCGGGTTCGTAGCGTTGAGCCGTCTCGTGGAAGTCCATAGTCTCTTGAGCAAGGAACTGCGGCGACTTGATATTCCACGATCCGAGCAGCGTCGGGCGGCAAAGCTCGAAATTGCGCCTGGCGACGAAGACAATTCCGATCGCCGTTGGTCCAAGCATCCATTTGTGAGCGTCCGCGCTCAGGAAATCCACGAAGCGGGTTTCAAAAGGGAAAGCACCAAGCGTCTGAATGGCGTCGACGGAAAAGAGAATGCCGCGGTCTCGCAAGAGGGCGCCGATGGCATCCACGTCTACACGCCAACCGGAGAGATAGTGGCACGACGCGAGAGCAACTAGCCTGGTGCGCGGCGACAATTCCTCCTCGACAAGTTCGGCCGTGATACGGCCGGGCTTTTCGGGCCGAAGACGGCGAATCTTCACACCAGCCGAGGCCTGTGCCAACCACGGATAGACATTGGAAGGATAGTCATCCTGATAGCAGACAATCTCATCCCCTTCGCGCCAGGTGAGTCCGTTGGCGAAAAGACTCAGTCCCAGCGAAGTCGGCCCAAGGAGGGCAATCTCAGACTTGTCCGCGCCAATCAGGTCCGCGCAGACTTTCCTTGTCTTTTCGAAATCGCGAAGCACTTCGCCGAACTCCTGATGATTCTCACAGCTCGCCCGAACGTGCGCGATCATCGCGTCGGCCGCGCATTTGGGGAGGGGTGTCACCCCGGCGTGCGCGACAAAAATCTGACATTTCGCCACGGGAAAAAGCTCCAGGCGCTCCGCCTCGCTGGAGAACAGGTTCACGATTTTTTCTCCGCTTCCTCAATCAACTTCCAAAAGCCTTTGGCGCCTCCAAGCTGTTCGTCCTCCTCATCCATGGGCAGACTCGACCGGAATAGAAAGTCCCGGATTGTGTTCTTGTGCAAGACACGGTGGATAAGAATCCCTTCGGGGTGCTTTTCGAAGTATATCCGGTATTCCTTGGCCCGATAACGATGCAATTTTCGGCCGCCGCGCTGGACCCTTCCGAATCGGCTCGAGTCTAGGTTTTCGAGATCTTCGGGAAGCAGGTGAAATTCCGCCAGCAAATCGAGTTGGAGCTCTTTCGGCAGAGCCGCCATTTCGGCCGCGCTCATTGCGTTGAAGATCATCTGAAACACCGTCCGACATACGAACGGCCGGAAGATTCGGAATCAAGACTCGATTGCGTCCGCGTGCCAGGAAATCTTTCTGTCGGGAAGGCTCGCTCACCAAGCTGCGTCAGAGGCCGGCGGAGTGGCGGCCAGTTCACAGGCAAGACGGATAGCCGAGATCATACTCTGCGGCTTCGCGATACCTTTCCCGGCGATATCAAAAGCCGTTCCATGATCCGGGCTGGTTCGCGGGAAAGGCAGCCCCAAAGTGACATTTACTCCCTCGTCGAACGCATGAAGCTTGAGGGGGATTAATCCCTGGTCGTGGTACATGCAGAGAACTGCCTCGAACTCGCCCTCCGCTGCCCGCTTGAAGAGCGTGTCCGGCGGATGCGGGCCCGAGATCTCCGCGGCATGAGGTAACGTTTGGCGCAGCAACGCGATGCCCGGCGTGATGATCTGGATCTCTTCCAAGCCAAGGTCTCCCTCCTCGCCCGCATGAGGGTTCAGGCCGGCGACAGCGATGCGTGGCCGAACCGACCCCCGGCGAATAAGGAAGTTCGCCAAAAGCCGGCCGACGCGGGCGATCTCCCCCGGACTCAGGAGCCCGGGGACGCTGGCCAACGGAACGTGCGCCGTGACGAGCGCCACCGTGATCTTCCCCCCGGTCAAGCACATTGCGAAATCGCTGACGCCGAACCGCTCCGCGAAAAATTCGGTCTGGCCCGGAAATACGAAACCGGCCTGATGCATCCTTTTCTTGGAAACCGGGCCGGTAACGACCGCCTGAATCTCTCCCGATCTTGCAAGACGGACCGCTTCCTCCAAAGCGTGGAGGGCGTGCTCCGCAGAGGAGCGTTCCGGACTCCCGGCCGAAAATGCGTCCGTTGCCCCGATAACCCAGTAGCCAACGTCAGAAGGAAGACTGCCGCTATTCAGCGCGGCACGGATGATCTCCGGCCCGACACCGGCAGGATCGCCACAGGTGATCCCGACATTCACCGGACCTAGGACATGATTTTGACGTATGCCTTTTGCCGGAGCGTCTCCAGCCAGCGCCGCTGGGCCTTCGTGCGTTCCTGCTGGATGAGGTTCTTTTCGATTTCATCCCGGACTTCGCCAATTGGCTTAACGTTTGCGCTGCGTTTGGCGTCGACGGTTAGAATGTAGTAGGTGTTGTCAATATCAAGGACCGGGCTCACTTCGCCCGGCCGAAGCGAAAATGCCACGTTGGTAAGCTTCTCGTTTAAGGTATTCCGCTCAATCCAGCCCCAGTCTCCCCCACCCTGCTGGGTCGAGTCGTCCTCCGAATACATTTGCGCCATGCGAACGAACTCCGCGCCGGTGGCGACCTTCTGGCGGATCTCCTCCGCCAACTCCTTTTTGCTACCGACGTCGGGCACGTCCCCCGATGAGCCTTCGCGGATCACGATCATTCGCAGTTTGACCTGTTCCGGCGTGGCATAGGAGTTCTTGTTCTTGTCGTAGTACTTCTGGATCTGCACCGGGGAGATGACGAAATTGTTGTCAACTTTCGACTGGCGCATGGCCTGAATGACGATCTTGTCGCGCTCGATCTCCTTGAATCGGGTGACCGTGAAACCCTGCGCTTGCAACGTTCGCACGAAGGCCGCCCGGTCCCCTCCGAATTCCTCCCGGATCACCGCCTTCAGGCGATCGTCGAGCACATACTCCGGAATGCTCGCGCCCTTCTCTTGAAGTTTCTTGAACTCTTGGAGGATCAGTTGCCGGTCCACAAGATCGTTGATCGCCGAGAGCCGCATCTCCTTGAGCTTGTCTTCGAGTTCCTGGCCGCGATACATTTCGCGCAAGGAACGTTCGCGAACACCGATGAGCTCGCGAACTTGTGAAATCGTGACCACGTCTTTGTTGACGATCGCCGCTATTCCATCGATGACTTCGGCTTCCCTCTGTGCCAGGGCGCTTCCCGCCAAAGCGAAAGCTGCGACGCTGACAAGTGCAATACGGATCATGAACTGGGAATCGTTTCGAGACTGGATAAGACCTCGCGCAAACTAGAATCGGGGTCGGGGGCCGTCAAGCGGGGAAACCTTCCGTTTTTCTGCAGCAATTCGCGCCGCTTCGTAAGCATCAACCTGCGGTCGCGCACCTCGACCATCGTAATTCTCCGCCGCGCAGCTTCGAGACGTATGGTTGCCACGAGAAGGGCGTTCTCGACCTGAACGGGAGGCCGCCCGAATCGGTCTCGCCATTCGGCGCGAAGGCGCTCGATGGCTTCCCGATCCTCGGCTTCGGCCAATCGGCGATAGCAGGCGATGCGTGTGCGGGAATCGGCGATGTATGCCGCCGGGAGGAAGGCGCCCGCGAACCTGGTCGGTTCACGGCTCCATTGCGCTTCGTCCGTGGAAAGGAAATCAAGTCTCAGTCCCGAGGGTGGCGCCGGACGAGTCCGGGAAGCGCCGGAAAGCGTCTCCACAGCACGCCGGAGAAGCTTGCAGTAAAGATCGAAGCCGACCGCGATGATGTGGCCGCTTTGGGCCGTCCCCAGAAGGTTGCCCGCGCCGCGGATTTCGAGGTCGCGCATCGCCACTTTGAATCCCGAACCGAGATCCGAGTACTGTTTGATCGCGGAGACGCGTTTGCGCGCGGCGCCCATCAAGTCGCGAGGAAGCATCAGGTAGGCGTAAGCCTTTGCCTGGGAGCGTCCCACACGTCCGCGAAGCTGGTAGAGATCGGCGAGGCCAAAGAGGTCGGCCCGGTCAATAACCATCGTGTTGGCATTGGGAATATCCAGGCCGCTTTCGATGATCGTGGTCGAGACAAGCACATCAACATCACCCGCCACGAAGGTCCGCATCACCAGTTCGAGTTCGTGTTCGCTCATTTGACCATGCCCGATCGCGACCCGCGCGGACGGACACAGCTGCCTGAGACGCTTGGCGACGCGCTCGATGGTTTGAACCCGATTGTGCAAGAAATAAACCTGGCCGCCCCGGCAGAGTTCGCGCTGGACGGCGTCGCGAACTACTCGCTCGTCATAGGCGCTGACGAGGGTTTCCACCGGTTGGCGGTTGGGAGGCGGCGTTTCGATAAGGGACATGTCGCGAGCGCCCATTAGCGAAAGGTATAACGTGCGGGGAATCGGAGTCGCGGACAAGGTCAGCACGTCCACTTGCCGAAAGCTCTCTTTGAGCAATTCCTTTTGCTTCACGCCAAAGCGTTGTTCTTCATCCACGACCAGAAGGCCAATATCTTTAAAACGGACGTCCGGCGACGCCAGTCGGTGGGTGCCGACCACCACGTCAACACTGCCGTCAGCCAGTCCGACGAGAACCTTTTTTTGCTCGCCCGGGGTCCTGAACCGGCTGAGAAGCTCAACCGTCAGGGGATATTCGCTCATGCGCTCCTTCAAGGTTTGATAGTGCTGCTGGGCGAGAACGGTCGTCGGCGCCATCAGGGCAGCCTGTTTTCCGCCCATCACGGCTTTGAAGATCGCGCGAATCGCCACCTCGGTCTTCCCAAAGCCGACGTCGCCGCAGATCAGGCGATCCATCGGGCGCACCGACTCCATGTCCCGCTTGGTTTCCCCGATCGCCCGAAGCTGGTCCGCCGTCTCGTCAAACGGAAAGGCATCTTCGAATTCATTTTGCCACCGCGTGTCGGGACCAAAGGAGAATCCCGGCTGCATGTCCCGCTCCGCCTGCACCTGCATCATGCGCGAGGCATAGTCGAAAATGGACTTTTGCGCTCTTTCCCTTGCCCGCGCCCAACGGCCGTCCCCCAACTCGGAAAGCTCCGGGCGTCCTTTTCCAACTCCCACATAACGTGCGACTTGCCAGACATGGTCGAGCGGAACGTAGAGCTTGGCATCGCCCGCGTACTCGAACAGAAGCGCCTCTCCTCCGTTCTCACCGGGCAGTGATTCCATTCCGACGTACCGGCCGATTCCATGCTCCAGGTGGACGACATAGTCGCCGGGCTCGAACTCTGTGAAGTCGATCGTCGCCCGGGCTGCGAGCGTCCGTTCGCGCCGATGGAAAAGGCGTCGCTGGCGCAGCGATGCCGAGCGCCCAAACAGTTCCGCATCAGAGAGAACGGCTAGCTTTGCCGCAGGAAAAACGAAACCGCGCGTAATGGGCGCTTGCAGAAAATTCGAAACAGAAACATCGAAATCCTGTTCGGCCGCGAATTCGCGAAACCGCTCGATTTCGCCGTCGCTACCGGCGGCAAGCCACACCTGCCAGCCGGCCGACGTCCACTCGTCCATCTGCCGGAAAAGTTGCTCTCGACGCACCGCATCGAGAACCAGATCGCCGGCATCAAAGGCCCCGAACGGCTGGGCAAAAAAAGGCTTCACCGAGCCCTCGCTTCCGCTGGAGATGCGAAAATCAGCCCGATCCTCAAGGCCGGCCGCATCGATGATCAGATCTTCTTTTCGGAGATAGTCGCGAAGCGAAACAACTTCGGTTTCGAACTTCCCGGCAAGAATGTCGCACGAGGAAGATTCGCCGATAGATATTTGCGTATCCGGGTCGAAAATCCGGATCGAATCCACGATTTCATCGTCCAGCTCGATGCGGCTTGGAAACGAGGCTTGCCACGAAAAGACATCCAGAATTCCCCCGCGGATCGCAAACCCTCCGCGAGACGAAACCTGCGACACTCTTTCGTAACCGGCCTCAACCAGCCTCTCGCCCGCCTCGAGGGGAACGATCCTGTCGCCCACGGTAACAGACAGCGCCATTCGGGCCAGATTGCGGGCCGATGGAACTTCCTTGTCCCATTGCCCGGAGTGAATCACAAGAGGACCGACCGGTTTTTCCTCGGCCAACAAATTCAGGATCGCCAATTGTTCGGCGGAAGTCTCGGGATCCGGTAGAATGCCATCCGATAGAGGGATCTCGGATTCCGGTAGAAACCGCGCTGCCGGATTCCAGGCGATCACTTCCGCCGCAAAATTCTCCTGGGCCCGAACGTCCGAACAGACCACCCAGACCCTCTTTCCACGAAAGCTATCCGCGATCAGGGCCGCCAGAAACGGCTGGGCCGCAACGTCTACCTCGCCGTAAATCGTCTCCGACCCGAGGTCGAGAGCACTCCTGGCGCGAGCGAAAATCGCCTCATTCGCCGAGGATTCTTTCACGATACAGAGCCGCCAACGCCTCGCCCGTCCTCCGGGACGGCATCGGGCGGCCTTCAACTTCCGCAACCGGCATCACGCCAAGCCGACTGCTGGTAAGAAAGCATTCGTCCGCTTTCCCGGCGTCCTCGGCGGAAAGCGATGGCTCGCCGGCCGGTGACACTTCCTTCACCCAAGATCGGACAATGCCATCCCGTGCGCCGGTATGGAGCGCCGGGGTGCACAGCGCCCCGCAGAACACCAAAAAAACATTGGCCATCGACGCGGAGATCAGGGCCCCCTCCCTATTGAAAACCAGAATTTCGTCGAAGCCATTTTTCCGGGCAAAGGTCAAAGCTTGCACGTTAGGCCAGTAGTTGCCCGTTTTCCATCCCGGTAGCGCTGGAGCGAACGGTGCCCCCGACAACGCAATTCGAAGACCTTTGGCGATATCGTGCTCCTCCGGAAACCTCCCCGGCTCGAAAAACGCAAATGTCCGGCATCCGTCAGCATGGCCCAGCGGACCACCATCCCCGGCAGTGACATAGATTCGAAGAAGGCCATCGGGAAGGCCGTCCAAGGCGCTCAAAGACTCGATTTTTTCGGAGGCAAAGTCGGCCGCGACGCAGGCGCTCTCAAGGGCCGACAAGTGTTGCCGCAAGAACAAGATTTTGCCTCGACGGACGGCCAGGGTTTCGAAGACGCTCATCCCGTAGCGGAAACCCCGGTCGCTCAGAGGGAGAGCCGCGCCCTGGCAAAAGACCCCTCCGCGAAGTGTCCAGGCCCGAACTCCGTTCACTCGTCATCTGCAACTCCGAGGACGCCGTTGCGCTCGAGTCGCTTGCGTAGCGTTGCGCGAGTGATGCCAAGCAGTTTCGCGGCGCGAACCTGGTTGTTGTTCGTCTTTTGCATCGCCCGGAGGGTGAACTCCCGTTCAAGCCAGGGCAACAGCTCAATCGAGGCGTTCGCGGACGCCGCGCTGAATAGCGATTCGATAGCATTTTCGGCCGAGTTGTTGCCCTGGTGCGAAGGCCCGTCGGACGACGACGAGGAAACTTGGCCAAGGGGGATGTCCTTGGGAAGAAGAACGTCGGCAGTGGCCAGCACCGAGGCGCGCTGGATCGTATTTTCGAGCTCGCGCACATTTCCCGGCCACGGATAGATCTCCAGCACGCGCACTGCTTCTTCTGACAATTTCAGCTGCGGCTTGTGCTTTTGGTGGGCGATCTTGTGGAGAAAATATTCCGCCAACTGGCGGATATCCTCCGGCCTCGAGCGAAGGGGCGGCAAATGAATCCGAACCACGTTCAGGCGATAAAAGAGATCCTCGCGGAACTTCCTTTGCGCGACCTCCTCTTCGAGGTGCTTGTTCGTTGCGCAGACGATTCGCACATCCGCCCGAATCGTTTGGTTGCCTCCCACCCGCGAAAACTCCCCCTCCTGCAGCACGCGCAAGATCTTGCTTTGGACTTGGAGCGGCATTTCTCCAATCTCATCGAGAAAAAGTGTACCCTTATCGCTTTGCTCGAAACGCCCGATTCGCTGGCCGTGCGCTCCCGTGAAAGACCCCTTTTCGTGACCAAAAAGCTCGCTCTCCAGCAAGTTCTCCGGGATCGCCGCACAGTTGATCGCCAGAAAGCTTTTGTTGCTCCTCGCGCTGTAATTGTGGATCGCCCTTGCCACCAGTTCCTTCCCGGAACCGCTTTCCCCCGTGATCATCACCGGCGCATCACTGGCAGCCACGCGGCCAATCATTTTGAAGACCTGTTGCATTGGCTCGGACCGGCCGACGATTTCATCCTGATGCTGCTCAACGGTTAGCACCGGTTTGAAAGTGTTCGCCGCCTTCAATTCCGCGGAGGCCTTGAGGGCCGAATCAACGACAATCTTCAAATTGAAGGGCAGCTGATCCTTTCGAATAAAATCGAACGCCCCCATTTTCATCGCTTCGATGACGTTCTGGTTTGTCGCGAAAGCGCTGATAACGATCACCATCGCGTTCGGAGAATGTTTGCGAATCCGGGCCAGCAGCTCGATCCCCGAAAAGGGACTCAAGTTCAACTCCGCCATCACGAGTTCCGGCTCCTCCATGCAGAAACTCTTATAGGCCGCATCGGCCGAACTCTCGCTCAGCACACGCGTTCCCGTCGCCTCAAGAAGATGCGAAGCCCATTCGAGGAAATCCGTTTCCTGATCGACCAGAAGAATGGTTTGCTTACCCATAGCGATTAATGCCTAAAAATCTACACTATCAAGGAGCGCAGGCGATGGAACGATGCAAGTCAACGGAAAATTGCGTCATGATGCATCAAGAAGAGCAAAAAGCAACAGATTTTTGTCTAGACTCCTCCGTATCGGCGGCTTCTTTGGCTAAAATCGTTCAAAGCATTAAGGAAATCCATTTTCCGAAAATCAGGCCACAGTTTAGAAGTTACATGAATCTCGGTGTAGCTAAGTTGCCAAAGCAAAAAATTCGACAGCCGGATTTCCCCGGAAGTACGTATTAGCATGTCAGGATCTGGGATATTGGCGGTGTAGAGCCTTTCGCCGAAGAGAGCTTGGGTGACGTCGTCGGCGTCGAGTTTGCCGGCTTGGGCGTCCCGCACGATGCTTTTGACGGCATCGACGATTTCGCCACGGCCGCTATAGCTCAGCGCCAGCACGAGTGTGAGGCGCGAGTTGGCCGCGGTGGCGTCGATGGCTTCGGCGAGTTTTCGCTGGCAAACCTCGGGTAGTTCGCCGAGACGCCCGATGGCTTGCAGGCGTACCCCTTCCCTGACCATTTCCCGAACTTTCTCTTCAAGGAAGCGCTCGAGGAGCTTCATCAAGCCTTGAACTTCCGCTGCCGGGCGCTTCCAATTCTCCGAAGAGAACGCATAGAGCGTCAGGTATTCGACGCCGACCTCGAGGGCTGCATCGACGCATTCGCGTATCGATTTCGCGCCTTGCTCATGGCCGATCAATCGCGGCAAGCCCCGCTGTTGTGCCCAACGCCCGTTGCCGTCCATGATGATCGCGACGTGACGTGGAACAGCCTTCACGGTGATTGAGAGTCTGCTTAGCGAGTGGCGCGCACGCTGCGGGCCTCACCGCTTTCCCACCTCCCCTGGGGTGGCTGCCGTGTCGAAATTCGCCGTTGCCTCGGAAAACTTCTCATTGCTGCAAGCCGGCTTGATTCAAGGAGTGAGCTAGAGACGAATGGTTTGTTCGCGGTCAGCTCCCACGCTGACAAGGGAAAGTTTGGCGCCGGTCAGGGAAGCGATCTTCTTCAGGTATTTCCGGGCGTTGGACGGAAGATCGTCGAAGCCTCTGATCGTCTGTGTGGCTTTCTTCCATCCGGGCATTTCGATCATGACCGGCACGCATTTCTCGAGTTGCCGGAGGTCCGCGGGTGGAACAGAAAGCGTCTTCCTGCCCAGCTTGTATTCGACGCAGATTTTGATTTTTTCGACCTGGTCGAGCCCGTCAAGATTCGTCACGGCGATCTCATCAATACCGTTAATCATTGAGGAATAACGCGTGGCGACAGAATCAAACCATCCGCAACGGCGGGGGCGTCCAGTCGTTGATCCGAATTCTCTTCCCATCTGGTGCAACATGTCGGAGATGTCGCCGTTTTCCGTCGGAAAGGGTCCTTCGCCCACGCGCGTCGTGTAGGCTTTCATGACTCCAATCACGCGATCGATGCGATGCGGCGGAACGCCGGTGCCGGTGCATGCTCCTCCCGCAGTGGTATTCGACGAGGTGACGTAGGGATAGGTGCCATGATCAAGGTCGAGAAACGTGCCTTGCGCCCCTTCGAACAAGATTGACCGCCGGGCCTTTATCGCCTTGTGCAGATAGAGCACGCTGTTGGTGATGAATGGCGAGAGCTTTCGGGCGGCGAAGAGGTAGGCCCGGTTGACTTCCGAAAACGCGATCGGCTTCTCGCCAAAGGCACTCAGGATCTTGTTATTCTCCTCGACCTTTGCGCGGAGCTTTTCGGTAAAATCCTTCGCGCGCACGAGGTCGCCCATGCGTAAACCCGTTCGTTCGACCTTGTCCCCGTAGCATGGCCCGATTCCGCGCTTGGTCGTCCCAATTTTCTTGTCACCTTTGGCGCGTTCACGGCATTCGTCGAGCAAGCGATGGTAGGGGAAAACGATATGCGCGCAATCGCTGATGATCAGGTTGTCGCCAATCTTTATCCCCTTCTTGCGCAAACCATCGAGCTCTCGCACCAAATCGACCGGATCGACGACCACGCCGTTTCCAATCACGCAGGTCTTTCCCGATCGAAGAATCCCTGAGGGGATCAAATGCAGGATGAATTTCTTGCCGTCAATGATGACCGTGTGACCGGCGTTGTTTCCGCCCTGGCTTCTGACCACGATGTCGGCTTCGTCAGTGAGAAAATCAATGATTTTCCCCTTGCCCTCATCCCCCCACTGCGCCCCGACCAGAATCGTATTTGGCATAACGCGAAAACTGGCCAGTATTGTCCCCCGCTTGGAACTCGCTCAAGACAAATATCCCGCCTTTGCGACGGCTTGTAATCATCGTATTCTGACTTTGTGAAGGAGCCGCGGACACCGGCTGGCGCCTGGAAATATTTGCGTCGCGCCATGCGTTTACGCTGCCCCGCATGCGGAAGAAGTCCGGTTTTCGTCCCGTGGAGAAGCGTTCGCTCTCTGCGCGACTGGTTCACTCCCCTGGATGGATGCCCGCGCTGCGGGTACCCCTACGAACGGGAACCGGGCTATTACCTCATGTCGATCTGGGCGATCAATTACGGGGTAGGAAGCATTGTCGGCCTTGCGCTCTACGGCTTGTTGGAATGGATGTTCGATCTTACGGTTTGGCAACTGCTGGCCGCCGTTCTCGCGCCGGTCTTTTTCTTCAACCTGTTTTTCGCGCGCCACTCCAAGACGCTGTTTCTCGCGCTCGATCTTTTCTTTGATCCCCACGAGAACGAAGGAGGAAACGACGGGGGAAACCTCCCTGCCGCTCCTCGCGTGCCGCCGGGGGACGCCCCGCAACGCGACCCGGTGGCACCTTGCGATCCCGCAGACTCGGTGCGATAACCTCGCGCCAACATGCGAAGTCTGCGCTTTCTGGCCCTGTATTTGTTGTGCCTTGGGACCGTTCGCGCCGAGTCCCTCGATGGAATCGGCACGCCGCTCGATAACCGGGTGATCGCCGGCACCGAGGTTCGTTTCAAGGTTGCGCTCTCCGGGGCGAAGGACAATGTGAAAATCGCCAGGGCGAAGGACGGCTCGCTCGTGTTTATTGTCAAACGCCTCGGCCCAGGCACCGATCGTCTGTTGACGCCGGATGAGTTTGCGCGGCTTTACTACTCCCAGCAGAAATCACGGGGATGGCTCTCCACGGTGTTCAATGTGACAAGCCCGGTTGGTTTGGCGTGGGTGGCGGTCGGATTGTCCGGACAGCTTCTGTTCACTGGCCGCATGATCGTCCAGTGGTTCGCCAGCGAAAAAAGCAAACGCTCGATCGTGCCGGTCTCGTTTTGGTGGATGAGTCTCATCGGCGCGACAATGCTCCTGGTCTATTTCATCTGGCGCCGGGACATCGTCGGGATCCTCGGCCAAGCCACCGGATGGATTATCTATCTGCGAAATCTCGTGTTGATCAGGAGGTCCCGCGGATAAGAAGGAGCCATCTCCAGCTCTCACAAACGCCGAATTTTGGCTCCCTGGGCCGGGAAACTCCTGCCGTGGCCCAATAAGCGCGAGGCCAAGCTCGAAAAACCCCTTCTTATCTGCCGAAAGCGGCTTTCCTAGTTCTTTTTCTCCCCCTTCTTTGCTAATGTCGAATGCATGGATGCTAGCTGGCAGCCACTTCCCCGCAGAAACGTTACCATCTTCGACGGATTCTGGAAACACTGGCGCGATCTCATCGGCGAGAAGACCCTTGCGCACGAGTTTGAGGAGATGCGGGCGGAGGGGCACATGGACGCGATGCTTCTTGATCGGAGGATGCATCGAGGCCGTGAACTTGCCGACCCCTGGATGGACGCGGGATATTGGGGGGGTAGCATATTTTGGGACTCGGACCTCGCCAAATGGCTGGAGGCCGCCTCCGCGCGCCTGGAGCAAAAGCGGGATGACCTGCTCGAGGCACGTGTCGACGAAGTAATCGGCTTATTCGAGCGAGCGCAGTTGCCCGACGGTTACGTCAACAGCCACATTCTCACCTGGCGTCCGCAGCATCGATTCAAGAATCTGAGGGATCTGCACGAACTCTATTGCGCCGGTCACCTGATCGAAGCCGCCGTTGTTCATTTCGAAGCCACTGGAAAGGAGCGGCTTTTGCAAATCGCGCGGCGCTTTGCCGATCATATTGCGGCGCGTTTTGGTCGCGAACAGGGTCAGCTTCGGGGTTACTGCGGACATCCGGAAATCGAACTGGCGCTGCTGCGCCTTTATCACGCGACAAAGGAACGCCGCTACCTCGACCTGTGCCGCTACTTCATCGATGAACGCGGAAGATCACCGAATTACTTTGATCAGGAGGCCGTTGCGCGCCTTGATTCGCGCCCGTTTCGGCCGAACCACCCCGGCTCTCCGTATGCCTACATGCAGGCGCATGAACCGCTTCGCGAGCAGACGAAGGTGGTCGGTCATGCCGTCCGCGCGATGTATCTGTTCGCCGCTGCAGCCGGACTGGCGGTGGAAGACGGTGACGCCGACCTTCTCGCGACCTGCGAACGTCTCTGGCAGGATGTCGTCACCACCAAGCTCTACATCACGGGCGGGATCGGTTCGGCATCGGAAAACGAGGGGTTCACTCGCGCTTACGACCTTCCAAACGAAAATTCGTATGCCGAGACGTGCGCCTCGATCGGACTCTTCCTGTTCGGGCATCGAATGCTGCAGGCCAAGCTTGACAGCCAATACGGCGACATCATGGAGCGGGCGCTCTACAACAACATCCTCTCCGGCATCAGCTTCGAAGGTCGATGCTTCTTTTATGACAATCCCATGGCGAGTTCCGGGGCGCACCATCGGGTAAGCTGGCCATGGTGGACGCCGTGTTGTCCGCCCAACCTTGCTCGGCTTGTCAGCTCGCTTTCCGGCTATCTCTATTCGCAAAGAGAGGATGCGATTGCGGTTCACCACTACGTGACCAGTGAAGTCCGGGGAAACGGAATCGCCCTCCGAGTTCGCAGCGACTTTCCTTATCAAGGAGGAAACGTGGTCGAGGTGCAGGGAGATGCTCCCGTGGAGAAGGCGCTGTCCTTTCGCGTCCCGGATTGGGCCGGACGTTACGACCTCAGCGTAAATGGGGAGGCCCTCGCGCCGCTAGTGGACGACGGCTACGTCACTGTGCGAAGAACCTGGGCCCCCGGAGATCGTGTTGAGCTGAACTTCGAACTGCCAGTCAGGATGAAGTTTTGTCGCTACGAGGTGGAGGCCAACCGTGGACGCCTCGCTTTGACCAGAGGGCCCCTGGTTTATTGCCTAGAAGAGGTTGATAACGGGCCGAATCTCGACGCGGTGGCGCTGCCCTCGGATAGCTCGTTTGAGCCCGCAGAACAGCCTGATTTGCCTGACGGCGTTCTAGCGCTCACCGGTCCCGGTGTTCGTGACGACGCGCAAACCGGCAGCCTCTATGCGGACAAACCTCCTGCCGCGCCGGAAATCACGGTGACTGCTGTGCCATATTATGCTTGGAATAACCGTGGTCCCGGTGAGATGCTGGTCTGGATTCGCAGGGCGAGTTAGAGTTCCTCCAACGCCAAAAGCCGGTTCCCCATGACTTCAATTTTAGGACGCTGGTGGATAACTGCTGTGGTCGTCATCGTGACCGCCATCCTGCTCTCGCCCTTCTATTGGGTCCTGGTCGGGAGCTTCATGACCCCCGCGGAGCTTTTCGGAATCAATCAGACCTTGTGGCCCAGACATCTGGTGATCGAGAACTGGTCGAGTGCCCTGGAGCGTCTGTGGCCGCATGTTCAGAACAGCCTCATTGTCAGCACGGTGACGTCGATCGGCACCCTTCTCATTACCGCGCCGGCGGCTTACGCACTCGTGTGGAAAAAGCCTCGCGGACGCACTGCACTTTCCACGTTCATGCTGGTCACGCAGATGCTCCCGGGAATCGTCTTCGTCATCCCGCTGTTTATCGTTTTTTCGAAGATCAATCTGGTGAACACGCTTCCCGGCCTGATTCTGGCCGACATGACTTTCACTGTCCCGTTCGCGCTGATCATGCTCTCGGCTTATATGAAGGAACTGCCTTACGAACTGGTCGAGGCAGCCATGGTGGACGGCGCGGGTCCGTTCCGCGCGTTCCTGGTTGTCGTTGTGCCCGTTACCCTTCCCGGGCTGGTCACCGTTGGAATTTTCAGTTTCCTGATGCCGTGGGGAGACCTGCTCTTTGCCCTGAGTCTCATTACCGAGAGCAGCCTGCAGCCGCTCACGCTTGAGCTTTATAAGGCCTTCGGCCAATACGGAATCGATTGGGCGTTTCTATTGCCCGGAAGCGTTCTCACCGCGATTCCGGCTCTCCTCTTCGTAATTCTTGCCAGCCGATTCATCGTGGCCGGCGTCACGCGCGGCGCGGTCAAATGACGGATTGAGGGGAAAATGCACGCTTTCAATCCGTCGATGAAGACAAGAAAGCTCCTGATAGCCTCTTCGCCTTACCTGTTTATCCTGCCATTCGTCATTTTTTGCCTGATCCTCTTGTTTTATCCGGTCATCTACAGCCTGGCGCTCAGCTTCCGGGAAGCCACAGTTGAGACGTTTGTCAGTGGAGAAATGCCGTTCAACGGGTTGACTCAGTACCGCGCAGCTCTCGCGGATCCAATTTTCTGGAGGGCTCTGATCAACACGCTTCTTTTTGCGTTCTTCAGCATTCTTTTTCAATTCACGATCGGCTTTCTTTTGGCGCTGCTGTTTCAGGCGAATTTCCCCCTAAAGAACTTCTGCCTGGCCGCTCTGCTGATTCCCTGGGTCTCGCCCGTGTTGACGGCCGCGAACATCTTCAAAGGACTTTTCAACGAAGTCGGCCCGATAAACCGGCTCTCCCAGGCCATCGGGCTGGGGCCTTTCCCGTGGCTCTCCGATCCGCACTATGCACTCCCCGCCACCATCGTGACGAACATCTGGATCGGCTTCCCGTTCAATTTCATACTATTGTACGCGGGAATGCGTGGCATTCCGGAAGATGTCTACGAGGCGGCGAAAATTGACGGGGCGAGCTTTTGGGAACGCGTAGCCTACATCACCATGCCGCTGCTCAAGCCCGTCTCCGTAGCTGTGCTCATGCTGGGAACCATCTATACGGTCAAGGTTTTTGATGTGGTATGGATCATGACCCGTGGCGGACCTGCCAACGGCACACATCTCTTATCCACTTATGCTTACCAAGTGGGATTCTCGGTGCTGAACTTCGGCGAAGCGGCGGCCATCGCCACCCTTCTGGTCCTGCTCGTACTTTTGCTTAACCTCGTGCAATTCCTTCTCCAACGAGGCAAATGATCCCTTTCTTTCCTCAATACGTTCACCCTAAGCTAGCAAAATGAAGACCAATACTACCCTCAGAAAACCCCAGTTCCGCCGCTTCGTGCTGCTCGGTTCCGCTCTTGCGGGTCTCGCACTCGCCAATGCCCGAGCCCAAGTCACCGTGGAAGTCATCCATTACTTCACCGTGGAAAGTCAGCACGAAGCGCTAAATGAACTGCAGAAGGAATTTGAAGCCGCAAACCCCGATATCAAACTTCGTTTCACCTACGTGCCGTTTGGAGAATTGGTCAGCCGTACTCTGCAGATGGCTGCCGTCCGTAAACCGCCGGCCATTTCCGCGATTGACAACCCCGACGTGTTGAGGGTTGCGAAGGCCGGTATTCTCAAGGATATCTCGGCGGACGTAGCCAAGATCAAAGTCTGGGAGGATATATACCCTGGGCCGAAGGCCGCGGTCACCGAAGGCGGCAAGGTTTTTGGAATGCCTATCGGCAGCAACAGTCTCGCGCTCTACTACAACAAGAAAATGCTTAGCGAGGCTGGCGTGGCTTCACCGCCGGCGACCTGGGCCCAACTCACCGAGACCGCCACCAAGACGACCAAGAGCCCGGTCTACGGGATCGCCTTCTCCGCGGTGAATGACGAGCAGGCAACCTGGCAGTGGGAGCCATTTCTCTGGAGCAACGGCGGGAGCTTGACCGATCTTGGCTCGGAGAAAGCGATCGCGGCGCTCCAGCTCTGGGTTGACTGGGTGAAGAAAGGCGTGGCCTCCAAGGACGTGGTGAATTGGAATCAAGAAGACGTGCCCAATCAATTCGTCGGCGGGCGAGCGGCCACGATGGTGATGGGACCCTGGCAGCTTTCCAACGTCAAGAAGAGCGGCATCGATTTTGGAATCGTCACCATCCCCGTGCCCAAGGAGGGCGAAAAGCCGGTCGTCCCGCTGGGCGGCGAAGTCTGGTGTGTGCTCAAAGGCGACTCCAAGGTCGAACAGGCAGCGGTAAAATTCGTGGAGTTTACGCAGGAGCCCGAACGGCTGCGCAAGATTTGCGACACCTTCAACTACATTTCGTCCATCAAGAGCGTGGCCAAGCAACAGGGTGAAGCCGACTCTCAATTGCTGCCGTTTGTGGACCAAATGGAGACCGCTCGCGCCAGATCTCAGGACGGCGGAGCGAAATATCCCGAGATATCCCTGGCGACCCGGACCGCGATTCAGAAAGCCCTTACGGGAGAAGCGAGCGCCGAAGCCGCGTTGAAGGACGCGGCCGCAAAAATCAAGACCATATTGGAGAAGAAATGAGGAGGAACTAGGAGAACTTTCTCCTGCCTTTTTCGGCTCTCGGTAAGTCAGAAGCAAAGTATGCGCCGCCGCTTTGGCGGCGCAATTTCTCGCCCTTCCCATGTTCCATTCGAAGAATTGTTCGCTGGTTCGCGAATACGCAAACGAGAAGCTAGTTATCGAAGCGTGGGGCAACGACAGCCTGCGCGTCCGCGCCACGATGCAGCCGGACCTCGAAGATCACGACTGGGCTCTCCTTCCCAGAGAGAGCGGCACCAAGCCGGAAATCTCCATCCGAAACGACGGATCGTCCTCGATTCACAACGGCCGGATCACGCGCACGGATTGACCCCCGAGGACAAATCGCCTTTCTCAACCAAAAGGGTGAAATCCTGTTGGAGGAGTTCATGCGCGTCAGACTCGGCAACATGGAGTCCGGCGATGGCCAGATTGATAAAGCCGCGGTCACATACTTCAACAGCGCTCTTTGCATTCATCCTCGCGAATTCAAACCCATCGTGGGTGGAGACTACGCGCTAACGGTACGCTTCGAATCGCGCCCCGAAGAGAAGCTCTTCGGAATGGGCCAGTACCAACATGGCTTCCTCAACCAGAAAAATTGCGTGCTGGAGTTGGCGCAACGGAACTCGCAAGCTTCGGTTCCTTTCGCTCTCTCGGACCGCGGATACGGCTTTCTTTGGAACAACCCGGCGATTGGCAGGGTGTCGTTCGGAAAGAATTGCACCGAGTGGTTCGCTGCGTCCACCAAGCAAATGGACTACTGGATTACCGCGGGGGACGAGCCCGCCGCGATCCTCGCGAATTACGCCCAAGTGGCGGGGACGGTACCGATAATGCCGGAATATGGCTTGGGTCTTTGGCAAAGCAAACTGCGCTACCAGACCCAGGATGAGCTTCTTGCCGTAGCGCGCGAATATAAGCGACGCGGCCTGCCCATCGACGTGATCGTGGCGGATTTCTTTCACTGGCCGATGCAGGGCGAATACAAATTCGATCCCGATTACTGGCCCGAGCCCGCGGGGATGATCGCGGAACTCGAAGGGATGGGCATCAAGCTGATGGTGTCGGTCTGGCCGACCATCGACCGGAATTCGTCCCAGTTTGCCGAGATGCGCGAGAAGGGACTTCTCGTGAGGACCGAGCGCGGCGTTGTGACGACGATGGAGTTTCTCGGCGACACGGTATTCTACGACCCCACCAACCCGGGAGCGCGGGAACACGTGTGGAATCTGATCAAACGAAACTACTACGATCACGGAGTCCGAATTTTCTGGCTCGATGAAGCGGAACCGGAGTACGCAGTCTACGACTTCGACCACTACCGCTACTACCTCGGTCCGAACCTGCAGGTCGGCAACATCTACCCGCTGAAGTATGCGCAGGGATTCTACGAAGGGATGGCCGGCGAGGGACAAGAGAATATCGTCAACCTCCTGCGGTGCGCGTGGGCCGGAAGCCAGCGATATGGCGCTCTCGTCTGGTCGGGTGATATCGACTCAAGCTTCGAATCGCTGCGCAATCAGCTGGCAGCGGGTCTCAATATGGGGCTGGCGGGCATTCCGTGGTGGACCACGGATATCGGGGGATTTCACGGCGGAGTGAACAGCGACCCATCCTTTCGCGAGTGCTTGGTCCGGTGGTTTCAGTTCGCCACGTTTTCGCCCGTGCTGCGAATGCACGGTGATCGCGAACCGCACAGCAAGCCGCTGTCCGGAACCGGCGGAGGGAAATGCGTCAGCGGCGCGCCGAACGAACTATGGAGCTTCGGTGAAGAGGCCTACGTGATCCTCGAAAAATACCTGCGCCTGCGCGAGTGGATGCGCCCTTACGTGCGCGGCCTTATGTCCGCTGCTCACACGCGCGGTGCTCCGATCATTCGTCCCTTGTTCTATGACTTTCCCGAAGATTGCAAGGCGTGGACCGTTGAGGATGCCTACATGTTCGGCCCGGACGTGCTCGTTGCCCCTGTCTTATTTGAAGGACAGCGTGTCCGCGACGTTTATCTGCCCCACGGCACCCGTTGGATCAGCCAGGGCACGGGAAAGATCTTCGACGGCGGCCAAGTCGTCAGCGAAGCCGCCCCACTCGATCATTTGCCCGTCTTTTTCCGGGAGAACGGAGCCTTGAAAGCGGAAAACAAGAATTAGGCAACGCGGAAGCTAAGTAGTCGCCCCTGAAAAAGTCAGCGGAGCAAGCAAACAAGCTGGTTTGCGGGTGGAGAGGTTGAGAAGATATCGACCGTGAAAGGAGGGTTTTGAACCAAAACCCGGTCGAAAACGCGCAGATGTTAAAGAAGCGAAAGCCAAACAGGCAGACCTCGTTTTTGATGCCGACGCTTAATGAGCAATGTGATCCACGGCACCCCTTGAGAAAGCTGGGAGAACGAATTCCGTGGTCGGATTTTGAAGAGGCTTTTGGGGAATATTACAGCGAGGACGGTCGTCCGGCCAAGCCGGTGAGGCTGATGGTGGGGTTACTCTTGCTCAAGCAGATGTATGACCAGAGCGACGAGGACGTGGTGGAGCGGCGGGTGGAAAATCCCTATTGGCAACAATTTGGCGGGATGAGCGATTTTCAATGGGAACTGCCCTGCGATCCGAGCGATCTGGTCTACTTCCGGCAGCGGATCGGCGAGCAAGGGGTAGCATTAATCCTCGCCGTCTCGGCCCAGATGCATGGAGAGCGAGCCAAAGAGAGCGAAGTGGTCGTCGACAGCACCGTACAGGAGAAGAACGTGACCTATCCGCTGGACACCAAACAGTATCGAAAGATCATTATGCGGTGCTGGAAGCTTGACGATAAGAGCGGAGTGCGTCTGAGGCGACGCTACCGCAAAGAAGTTCGCGCTTGCATCATGGCGCAGCGTTTGCGCAAGGATCCGCGCAAGCGAAAGGCAGCACGCCGAGGCCACAGAAGGCTGCGCCCCATCGCGGGAGCCTTAATCCGCGAGCTGGAGCGAAAGCTGCCCGCCGCCCTCCGAGAAGAACAAAGAGAGAATTTCAGCCTTTGCCGCCGGGTCCTGGCCCAAAAGCCGCATGATACCGATAAGATTTACTCTTTGCACGAGCCGCACATCTACTGCGTGGCCAAGGGCAAGGAGCACAAGAAATATGAATTTGGAACCAAAGCCTCACTGGCGATGACCAAAACCCACGGCGTCATTGTGGCAGCCGTAGCCCATGAAAAGAACCTCTACGATGCTCACGCTCTGCCTGAAGTCCTCGACCAGGCTGAGGCCATTACCGACACCCGAGCCGCTCGCGCCATCGTGGATCGCGGCTACCGGGGCAGAAAATGTGTTGATGGCACTGCGATCCTGGTGCCAGGAAGAGCTCCCAGCGGACAATCCCGAGCAAAGAGCGCGGCGATGCGAAAGCGCTTTCGCCGCCGAGCGGCTATTGAACCCCTGCTTGGTCATCTTAAGCATGACTTTCGGCTCTTGCGCTGCTTCCTCAAAGGCTTCCAAGGCGATCAACTCAATCTGATGCTGGCCGCCGCGGCCTGGAACTTCCGCAAATGGATGCGGCTGTTCATCCTTTTTTGGCTTCGCTTCCTCTGCTCGCTCTCGACCCGAAACTTCTGCCTCCCCTCACAAAGCATCACCTGAGATTTTTCAGGCCCGACTAGGTACCTTGTGGCGCTGCGAGCGTCGCGCTGTACGAGCCCGCCCCGCGGGGGCATCCGCCACTCACGATTGCCCGCTTGTTTCTCCGGTTCACGATCGGTCAACGAGAGTCACGAATGGCCGATGGCTGCCGGCTAGGAAGAGATTTCCGGCGCGGGTTTTTATGCGCGGGTCAGTTCGCACGAGTGCGCGGCAAAGCCAGCCCCAAACGAAGTCAGCCAAAGGAGTCCGTCTCCGTTGGCCTTCGACAATCGCTCTTCCAGCGCACAAAGGACCGACGGGCTGCTCAAGTTCCCGTATTTGCGAAATGTCTCTCTGGTTTCCGCAAGCGAATATCCCGGCAACCTCTCTTCAAGAGCGTCGATCACATCCTTTCCGCCGGCATGGGCAATGACTTGATCCGGTTTACAGCTGCATAAGGAAAAGAGAACCTCGACCGACTCCGCGGCCACTTGAGGCACGGCCCGATGAAGCTGGTTCTTCAATCTTCCGCCCGCGTTCACGAAGCGAATCTTTTCTCTCTCGTCGGGCCGATGAAGCGACCGAAAGTTGGCAGCCTTCCATTGGCCGCCCCTATTGATGCTTCGCCAAAGCGCGGCGGAAGCGCCGTCTCCGAAAAGGCACGCGCTAACGATCACTCCCGCGTCATCATCGAGATAAAACGCCGCCGAGCATATCTCAACGGCGACGGTGGCGACGGTCGCATCAGGATGCGCGGCGAGAAAGCAGGATGCCGCGTGCATGGTTGGCAGTGCCGCGCCACAGCCAAGTCCTGTCAGATCGTTGAGGTAAGCATCGGGCCGCACGCCAATTTGCTCCGCAAGGTGACTGGAAACTCCCGGACAGAGGTAACCGGTGCAAGTGCACACGAAGAGGGCATCGATCTCCCGGGGCGCCAAGCCCGCAGAACCGCAGGCCTTTTCCAGCGCTCTCGCCGCCAGCATCGGAGCATAGCGTTCGAACTCCCTGTTAAGGTATTCGGCATCTGCGGAAAACATTCCGTCGGTCGAAATAGCGAAATGGCGGGTTTCGATACCGGAAGAACCCAGAAGAACCGTCTCCAGAATCTTTGCTGAACGGCGGCTTAGCGATGTCAGGAACGGACTCGACCTGGCAATCTGCCAGCATTCGCCTTGTGTGTAACGCGCCTCGGGAAAAGCGCTTGCCAGAGCTTGCAGATACATGTCTTAGCGCAAGACGCGGAAGCAGCTTTCAAACGGCAGAAGCCCGGAACGAGACACGACCGTGAAGAACGCTTGTCCGGCGTGCGTCGTCAAGAACGGATGCATAAGTCGCGCCCAGAACATCCGTCCGCCGAAAAGGCGCTCCTGGCGCTCACGAAGCCGGCGAATTGTCTCCTGCCACGCTGGTCTTTCCCGCGTGCCAATCTCGCAGGAGCTCCGTGGCCAGCTCCGCCGATTCGAAAGCCATCGACATCCCGTTGCCGGTGAAGGGAGGGATCATCCCCCACGCGTCCCCAAGGGCGGCAATCCCTTCCTGAAATTTCTGCCTGCCAAGGCGAAAGCCAGCTACCCCAAGAAAGGACTTCTCGTCGGCCCGCGCCGAGGAGATTCGGCCGGCCAGATCCCTGAGGCCACCCGCGCGGAGATACTTCTCGAAAATCTCGATTCCTTTTCCGGAATGGCCGGGCTCCAGGCGGAAAAGGCCGCAGACGTTGATCTTCCCCTGCTCCACCCTCCCCAAGCCCACGTATCCATTTGACGCAAGATGCATCTCAAGATCGGCCACCAGTTCAAGCCCGAGCAAGTGACACTTCAAACCGATCCAGTGTCCTTTCTCCGGCGTTTTTCCGGCGCACCAGACCAGGCCATCCTTCTGGCTGGGCCTCTCTCTCGAGCGCTCGCGAAGCAATCCCCCAACTTCGCGAAATTTCTTTGAGAGCCGTTCATCCAAAGCGAATCGCGAGATTCCCAGCCCCTCCGGCAGTTCGGCCTCGAGGATTCTGCGGCCCCGGAAGAACCAGGCGGTCGAGCGATGCTTGGTCGCATCGTCGAAGAGATCTTCGATTCCCAACGCGCGCAACGTTCCCGGCGAGGTGCCGCAGATGAATTCACCGCAGACGCGATGCCGGGGATAGATGCCCGCTTCATGCAAAATTACGGATATACCCCTTCTCTGCAGCCCGATCCCCAGAGAAAGACCGCTCAGGCCGCCGCCGACGATGGTGACTACCCTCTCCATGCCAGTAGGCGCAAGGAACCCCGCCAATCCACAGACTCTTCAACGTGCCAGCGTTCCAATCCGAGCAATCGCCGCAACTCTCCGGAGACGAACCCCGCGTCGATGCTGACGGGCAGATCATGCCGGGTGACTTCGCCGCACCAAGGCCGCATAAGAAGCCCCAGGAAATGGGCGAACCGCACCCGCCAAGGCTCGCAAAAGCACAGGACCCGGCATTTCGACAGCATCCTGCCAAGCTCCATGAGCGTCTCGGTGGGAAAATGGTGTAAGATCATGACGCCCAACAAGACCTCGCCGACCGAGTTCGGCAGGTGCTCGAAAAGGTTTCCTTGCTTCCAAAAGATCGACCCGGGCAGCCGGGGCGGTCGTGACGAAAGATCGAAACCGGTCACCGTCGCCCCCGGGAACCAGGATGAAACTTTTCGGCACAACCGGCCATCGCCGGCGCCGATTTCGAGGAACCTCGGCCCGCCCGCCGTGTCCGGCCTCTCGTATTTCCTCATCGCCCGTCGCAATGCGTGCTTCACCCAAAAGTGATTCCCCATGAACGCATTGATGGTCCGGAGATCCCGTCGCGCGCGTCGGGCACGAGGGTCGTCGGCCGGCAGGCCGTCAAGGATCTCCGGAGCCACGACTCTGCCTATTGCCATATTTGCACACGCCGCATAAAATGAACTATTCGCCCGAATGAGCGCAAATAACCAGCCCATCATCTATCTCGACAACAACGCGACCACAAAAGTCGATCCCTTGGTGCTCGAGGCGATGCTTCCGTGGCTGGGCGACGAATACGGCAATCCCTCCAGCGTCTACTCGTTGGGAAAACGCGCGGCCGCTGCCGTCGAGACCGCAAGGCAGCAAATCGCGCGCCTTATCGGTTGCGCTCCCAGCGAGCTGATCTTCACCAGCTGCGGCTCCGAATCGATCAATTCTGCGGTTCTGTCGGCAGTTTCGATCGATCCCGACAAGACGCATGTCGTCACCAGCGCGGTCGAACACAGCGCCACGATCAAGCTTTGCGAACACCTCACGCGCCGGGGATACGAGATCACTTGGCTGCCGGTCGACAGCCTTGGAGCGCTTGACCTGGAGAGACTCGGGCGCGCGATTCGTCCTGACACCGCGTTGGTGACGCTGTTGTGGGCCAACAACGAGACGGGGGTCCTTTTCCCGGTGGAGGAAATTGCGAGGATAACAAATCGGTGCAAGGTTCCGTTGCACGTGGATGCCGTCCAGGCCGTGGGAAAGCTTCCCCTTTCAGTCAACGACCTGGGCATCCAGTTCCTCTCCCTCTCCGGCCACAAGCTCCACTGCCCGAAAGGAGTTGGCGCGCTCTACATCAACGGGCGGATGCGCTTTACGCCATGGCTGCGGGGAAGCCAGGAAAATAGCCGGCGCGGCGGCACTCAGAACGTTTCCTCAATTGCCGGATTCGGCAAAGCCGCCGAGCTGGCAGTCGCGCATCTCAAGGAGAATTCCAGCCACCTCGAAATGATGCGCGATCGATTCGAAGCGGCTATCCTGAACTCCGTGCCGGGCGCCGAACTAAACGGCGACAAAACGAAAAGGCTGCCGAATACGACCAACCTCGCTTTCGAGGGCATCGAGAGTGAAGGCGCGCTGATGTTGCTTGACGAACGGGGCATCTGTTGCTCCGCAGGGTCTGCCTGCACCAGCGGCTCGGTACATCCCTCGCACGTCCTGAAAGCGATGGGGTTCTCAAACCATCGCGCGCGCAGCAGCCTGCGATTCTCTTTCGGACGTTTCAATACTGGCGAGCAGGTTGATTTTGCCGCCGCGGTGGTGCCAGAGGTGATCGCCAAACTCAGGCGGAGTTCCCAGGTCGGCGGACCTGTGATAATGGCCGCCTGAAGCGCGTCCAGCCCACCTTGCGCGCCTGAGCGCGCTTATTGTCGCTGCGGCTTGGGAACCAGGACGTAGTGCATCCCTGCCGCCTTTGCTGCTTCGATGCCGGTCGGACTGTCTTCGAAAACCAGGCAGTCCGCAGCGGGAACTCCAATCCGCCGCGCGGCCTCGAGAAAGGGGTCCGGAAATGGCTTGCCCCGATCATAGTCTTCCGCGCAGATGACCGCGTCAAACATCTCCAGAACGCCGATCGCCTTGAGGGTCGCCTCGACCGGTTCGCGGTGTCCTCCTGAGGCGATGGCCAGCGGTTTCACACCGCGCATCCCGATGGCGATTTCAAGGACAGGAAGGATAGGTTTCGCGTCGCGAACCGCCTCAAGGTAATAAAATTCCTTGCGCCGCACCGTCTCCTCCACCGCGAGCGAAAGGCCGAACGTTTGGTTCAGATGCTCCACGATGACCGCAGTGGGTTTGCCTCCCCATTGATAAAAGAGATCCTCGGGAAATTGGCCGCCAAAGTCCTGCATCGCGAGAGTCCAGGCGCGAAAGTGGATCGGCATGGTATCGGCGATCGTCCCGTCACAGTCGAAGATGTAGCCGCCGAACGGGCGGGCCGGAATATCGAGTTTCATGACTCTCGGATATCCATTCGCGCCTGGCTTCGTCACGGAGATTCGCGTCGAGGTTGCCGATTGCCGGCGCGTGGCTAAGCTAAGACTGTGCGCGCCCCATCGAATAAGCTGGCCCTCCTCCTCAAGAAGTACCCCTTGGGCGTCCTGCTGGCCTCCCTGATGATGACCATCGTGGGAGCCCCGCTGACGACCAAGTTCGCCGCGTTGCTGCCTGGACTGCACGGGCAGGCTTCGCTCACCCCCCTCGTTCTGATTCTCACGCTCGCAGCCGCTTTCGCGCTGTGGTCCAACGCGCGGCGGCGGGTCGCCACGATTTTCCTCGGGGTGGTTGTGGTGATTCTTCTCATTCTTAGCACGCTTCTCGCCCGGGATTCGTTGATCGCGATTAACCTCCTCGCCCAGATGGCGTTCCTAACCTACGTGATCGCGGTAATTTTCCGCGTCGTCTTCAAAGCGAGGCTTGTGGACGGCAACATCCTTTGTGGCGCGGCTTCGCTCTATTTGATGATCGGCGTGTTGATCGGATTCATCTATTCCTTTATTGAACTAATTGAACCCGGGAGTTTTAACATCATTGCCCAGTCCGGGCAGGCCGCGCCGGCCCCGGACAAGCTTCATGCGGGGTGGCTGATATATTTCAGCCTGACGACGTTGACGACCGTAAGCCTGGGCGACATTCTCCCGACAACGGATATCGCGCGGAGCATGGTGGTCCTCGAAGCGATCCTGGGCCAAATCTTGATCGTTCTCATGATGGCCCGCCTGGTCGGCCTGCACGTGGCACAGGTAAGCTCCGGACAGACCAAGCCCGTGGCATTCGAAACTTCACGAAACCGGGTGCCCGGGCGCAGGCACCGGCACGAGGACAGGCCTGCGTGAGGACCTTCAGGCAATGATCACTTCGCTCCCCCGGTCCAGGCCGAGTTCGACCGCCGCGTTCCCCTGATTCACGGCGATCTCGACGAAACCCGACGACCCCTTGACGGCGAGGGCGCTTCCCTTGGCAACGGCGCCGTAGAATTGTTCCAGGGGGAGACGCCGTCCATCGGCGAGCAGGACAGATCGAACACGATGCGGATGATCCGCCCGAAAAGCTGTGATGGCGTTGCCATAGCCATCAACGTGAATCACCTCGGTTTGCCAACCCAGCTGCACGCGAACCGGATCATTCCAAGCCTCTCTTTTGAATTCATGAAGTTCAGGCCCGAGATCACGAAAGTCTTTTCCTGACGCGAGCCATGCCGCGGCCGGAGCGAAGAGATCGCGGCCGTGAAACGTGCTGCTTACCCGTTCCAGGAGGAAAGCCTTGTTTTCCACGCTGCGCATTTCCAAGTGCTCCTGACCCTTCACGGCCCAGCTGAGAACGCCGTTGTCGGGGCCGATGAAAATCGCGTCCTGCGTCCGAATCGCGATGGCTTTTCTGGAGCTTCCCACGCCTGGATCGACTACCGCGATGTGGATCGTTCCCGCGGGAAAGAACGGCGCCGTGGTCATCAAGGCGAAGGCGGCTTTGCGAACATCTCCCGGCGGAATGCCATGGCTAAGGTCAACGATTCGCACCGCTGGAGCGATGCCCAGAATCACCCCCTTCATGGCTCCCACGAATGAATCCCGAATTCCAAAATCGGTCGTCAACGTGATGATCATCAAAGGCTGAGAAAGTTTCGCAGAAGATTTTTTCCTTCACGGGTAAGGATGGATTCCGGATGGAACTGCACGCCAAAGACGGGATGCTTTTCGTGCGCGAGCCCCATGATCTCTCCCTCTTCGGTCCATGCCGTGATCTTCAAACACGAAGGCAGATTCTCTCGTTTCACCAAAAGGGAATGATAGCGGGTCGCCTCGAACGGGCTGGGCAAACCTGCGAAGACGTTTTCGCGGGAATGCAAAATCGGCGACGTCTTGCCGTGCATTAAACGCGCCGCCCTGACGACTTGTCCTCCATACACCTGGCCGATGCTCTGATGGCCCAGACAGACCCCTAGAACCGGCATCCTCGAACCGAACCGCGCGATGACTTCGCAACTGATTCCCGCCTCGTTCGGCGTGCACGGTCCGGGCGAAATCACGATCCGCTCCGGGTTCAGTTCCTCGATTTTGTCCAGCGTTACTTGATCGTTCCGCGACACCAGAACCTCCGCCCCGAGTTCGCCGAAATATTGCACCAGATTGTAGGTGAACGAATCGTAGTTATCGATGACCAACAGCATCTTCTTTGTATCCCCGCGCCCGGTCGATGGCGCGCAGCGCCGCCATCGCCTTGTTGACGCTTTCCTGATATTCGCCCTCCGGCGTTGAATCGGCAACGACGCCCCCGCCGGCCTGGACATAGGCTTTGCCGCCTTTGAGCAATACCGTGCGCAGGGCAATGCAGGAATCGAGGTTTCCGTCGAAACCAAAATACCCCACGGCTCCCGCGTAGGTGCAGCGCTTGCTCTTCTCCAGTTCGTTGATGATCTGCATCGCCCGGACCTTCGGGGAGCCCGAGACCGTTCCGGCGGGAAACGTCGCGCGCATCACATCGTAGGCGCTTCGGCCGCCCGCAAGTTTGCCCGAGACGTGCGAGACGATATGCATGACATGACTGTAACGCTCGATCGTCATGAAATCGCTGACCTTCACGCTCCCGTACTCGGCAATGCGCCCCACGTCGTTTCGCGCAAGGTCAACCAGCATCAAATGCTCGGCGCGCTCTTTCGGATCGCTCAGGAGTTCGCGGGCGTTGCTTTCGTCCTCCTCCTCGGTTGAGCCCCTCTTGCGCGTGCCGGCAATCGGCCGAATCTCCACTAGATCGCCGGTCAGCCTGACGTGGACCTCCGGGGAGCTTCCGACAAGGGAATACCCCTCCGGAAAGCGCAGGCAAAACATGTAAGGCGAAGGGTTGATGAACCGAAGGGTTCGGTAAAGTTCCAGCGGGTCGCCCGCAAAAGCCGTCTCGAAGCGCTGCGCCGGGACCATCTGAAAAATGTCTCCGGCCCGGATGTATTCTTCGGCCCGGTTCACCATTTCATGATATTCTTCCCGGCTCGTGTTGCTCTCGGCCGTCCCCCTTCTGGGATCGGATTCCGTGAATATCGGAGCGAAAGCGATCGGCTGCCTCAGCCGGGCCAGAATGGCTTCAATTTCTCGCCCTGCCGCGTCGTAGGCTGCTTCCGCGCCCTGATGATCGACAAACGCGTTGGCGACGACCCTCAGTCTTCTTCGCCGGTGGTCGAAAATAATGACTGTTCCGGTCAGCAGGAAACACATATCGGGAATGCCGAGTTCGTCCTTGCGCGGCGGCGGGATCGTCGGCTCGAACCAGCGAACGCAGTCGTAGCCGAGGTAGCCTACGACGCCGCCGTGGAAGCCTGGCAGATCCCGCGCGCCGGCCGGCCTGTAGCCGGACATGACCTTCTGCAATTCGTCCAGGGGATCCCTAGCCGATTCAAACGTGCGGCTCCGCCCATTCTCGGTGATGGTCACAATCTTGTCCCGCGCGGAGATCATCACCCGCGCACCGGCGCCAAGAAATGAATACCGCCCGACCTGATCGTTTTGCTCCGCGGATTCGAGCAGAAACGCGGGAGCCTCTCCGCCGATCTTCGCAAAGGCAGAAACGGGCGTATCCCCATCGGCAACGATCTCGGTCCAAACCGGAATGACGTTTGCCGAGGCCGCCTGCTCCAGAAAGGCCGGGTGCGACGGATTGAGAGGAATCATGTGAAGGACAGCTTGGGCGGGCTTTTCTCGGCGACCGTCTCGAGTTCGAAAAGCGCCGCCGGCCCAAAATGAAAAATGCTGGCAACGAGATTCGCCGGAAAAACTTCGCGTTGCGTGTTGTAGGCCACGACGGCGTCGTTGTAGGCCTGGCGCGCGAAGGATATCTTGTTCTCCGTCGATGTCAGTTCCTCGGAGAGCGCAAGCATGTTCTGATTCGCTTTCAAGTCGGGATACGCCTCAGCGACGGCGAGAAGCCGCCCCAGGGCGTCGCTCAGCCGCGCTTCGGCGCTCGTCAGCTGCCGCATCGCTTGCATTTCACCGGGATTGGCTGCTGCCTTGGCGCCTGCGGTGTAAGCGGAATTGCGAGCGGAAATGACCGTATCCAGCGTTTTGCGCTCGTGCCTGAGAAAGCCCTTGGCGGTCTCCACCAGGTTTGGAATAAGGTCATAGCGGCGCCTTAGTTGAACATCGATCTGCGAGAACCCGTTCTTGTATCTGTTCCTAAGGACCACAAGACCGTTGTACTTGCCGACCGCGAAGAGGGCCAGCAGCGTGGGAGCGCTGATGAGGGCGACCAGAATGATCAAAATGCTTCCCATCATGAAAAGACTGCCCGCGTTCTTTTGGCCACGCAACAGGAATCGGGAGGCGGCCAAGGCCGTCAGTAACTAAGAAACCTGATGCCGAGCGGCTGGACGCAGTGATAAACGGAAAACACCGCAACAGCCAGAGCCAGGGAAATAAAGGCGTGAGCTAGCGATTCCCTCCAGATGGAATACAGTGCGGAGGCGAAGGAAAGGGACAACATCACCAAAGGAGCCCCGCAAAGGGCGGCTGACAACAGGGGAATCTTTTGGATTCCGGCAAGAAGCCATTGATTGAATGGAGACGGAAGCACCCGCACATAAATGGAAGGAGAAATAGCCCACGTGCCAAGCGACTCATAGTAAAAGCGCTCCGGCCCTCGCCAAAGAACATAGATCATGATCGAAGCCGCCGTAAATCCCACAACACGCAAGGGGGTGAGCATCAGCCGCTTCGAGATCATCAAAACGGATAACCTTTTACTGCAAGCCTGGCAACGCCTTTCAGATGGGCTCGCCGCGTTGATTGTCACCCCCGGCGTCGGTTCCGCCTGTAGTTTCTGGTCACGAAGACCATCCGCGATTCGTCCAACCCGGTTCGGCGGAAAACGGCCGCTGGATGGCGGTGCTTAGCGAGCTTGGGAAGCTCTCTCGAGCGATTGATTTCGCTTCTTATTGGCGTCGATCAGACCATCGACGCTCTTTTTCAGTTTCGTTCCATCGTATCCCGCAAGATCGGCTGCTCGGAGCACCGCCGTTTGTTTCGGCACTTCTTCCGGTTTCCCCAATTTCCGTTCGACGACAGGGCGCGTATCGCAGGAAACAAGGAGCATTCCGGCAATCAGGAAAGTTGAGTGCTTCATTGGAGGAGGCCGGCTCAAAGCTGTCAACTGGCCCCGCTCCGACTCATTGCCACACTGATCGCCGGAGAAGTTTGGATGGTTCGAAGGACCACACAGTAGCGTTCGGTCAGTTCCAGAAGTTTGGCGATCGCTGCGTCCTAGTCGATGACAAAGTGCAACCGGATTGCTCGAAAACCCACCGGGGCATCCGTGGCGACGCCGAGAGTCCCTCGAAAGTCGAGATCGCCTTCCACGAGAACTCGGGCATCCCGAAGAGGGATCCCCAGTGAGGTCCCGACCGCGCTCAGGGTTACCCCCGCGCAGGCCACGAGAGCCTGCAGCAGCATATTCCCGGAACAGGCTTGCGTTCCGTCGCCGCCTGCGCGATGCAGGCCCGCCTCGACGATGGCTTGCGCCGTCTCCAGCCGGCACGCAATTCCCTCCAGCGCGCGGGCCTCGGCGCGAAGGGTTACGACGGCCTTTCCCGGTTCCTCCCGATAAGCTGCCTTCAGCGGCGCTTGGACGGCCTTTAACTCTTGAGCGTTCATTCCTTAAGGTTTGCTCTTTGCGATTTCGAAACCCCGGACACCGCCGGCGCAGCAGACTTCCTGGGCGAAGTCCTCACACCGCCCGCGGCTTTGCATCTGGCATAAAGAAAACAATCTCTCTCGTGATCATTCACCATCCCGACGCCTTGCATAAAGGCGTAACAGATTGTCGTTCCGACAAACTTGAACCCTCTTCGCTTCAGGTCCGCACTCATGGCATCCGATTCGACGGTCCGCGTGGGCGGATGATCGATGGGCTTCCGCTTGTGCTGGATCGGGCGGCCGTTCACGAAGCGCCAGACGTATGCATCGAAACTTCCGAATTCCCGCTGTACGGCCAGAAACCCGCGCGCGTTGGCGAGCGCGGCGGCTATCTTGAGCCGATTGCGAACAATGCCGGGATCGGCAAGCAGCTCTTCCACCTTGCGGCGATCATAGCGCGAGACCGTCACAGGGTCGAAACCATCGAATGCCTTGCGATAGCCCTCTCTTTTCCTCAGAATGGTCTCCCAACTGAGACCCGCCTGCGCCCCTTCAAGCAGAAGGAATTCGAAGAGCAGGCGATCGTCGTGCTGCGGCACTCCCCATTCTGCGTCATGATACGCGATGGCCAAGGGACTTCGCGCCCAGGAGCATCTTTTCATTTGCGCACGATTTGCATCGAACTCAAGGCAACCAATCTTAATCGCCCGGGTTAGCACGGCAACAACTCGGCTTCGCCCGTCCCCGCGTCGGCCGAGATCGACCGGATGAGCTCTTTAGTCAGCGGAATCAGCGGCGGAGCGATGCTGAATCCCTGGAATCCCATCCGCACCAGTTTTGGAATTGCTTCTTCCCTCCCTCCGAGCTCGCCGCAAATCGTCACCGGCTTTCCCGAGGCCTCCCTGGCAACGATTCCGAGCAGGCGCAGGAGAGACGGATGGTCGTCGATATAGTAGTCGCTTACCGCCGAGTCATCGCGCCCCGCAGCAAGCGTGTACTGGGTCAGGTCGTTCGTTCCTATGCACAGAAACTCGCAGTGCCTGGCGATATCGGGAACGGTCAAGGCAGCGGCGGGGGTCTCGATCATTGCCCCAAATGCCGGCTGCCGCTGAAGCCCCATTTCTTTTACGAGAACCTCGAAAAACTCCCGGATTTTTTGAATATCACGTTCGAGTGCGACCATGGGAACAAGAATACGAATGGTCTGCTCTTGGGAAAGTCTCAACACCGCCCGGAGTTGCGCCCGCAGAAGCTGCGGGTAGGCAAGCAGAAGACGGACCCCGCGCCTTCCGAGCAAGGGATTTGCGCCGGGCGGCAGATTCAGCGAGGGCATTGGCTTGTCTCCCCCGATATCCAAGAGTCGTATCGTTACCGGCTTGTCCCGGAAGGGTCCCAATAGCTTCTGAAGCTCACCGTAAAGCTGCTCCTCCGAGGGCGGCGCTTCTCTCGCCAGGTAGAGCTGTTCGATTCGAAAAAGCCCGATTCCGTCCGCCCCGTTCTCGAGTACAAGTTCAACATCGTCATAGGCGGCCAGATTGGCCTCGACCGCGATGGTTCGCCCGTCGCGTGTGACCGCCGGCTTCTGGCATTCCCCCTTGCAGCGAACCTCGCGCGAGCGGTGTGTTTCGAGACGCTCTTCGAACGCGATCCGAGTGCGCTCGTCCGGGTTGACGACAACGAAAGCGCGGAAGGCGTCGACCAGCAATTGATCTCCTCTTCGAACGTGAGCCAGCAAGCCGGGGAACTCAGCCGCCGCAGGTATGCTCTTTTCCCGCGCCAGAAGCGCCGCATGAGAGCCCTGCCCCAGCGATTCAACAAGAATAGCCGAAACGTTGCGTCGCGAGAGGGAAACCACATCCGACGGAAGCAAACGCCGCGCGACAAGCACACTGCCGACTGGCATTGCCGCCAACCCATAGGCCTCGTCGCCTTCGATCCGGCGCAGAATTCTTCGAGCGAGGTCGAGAATGTCATCCGCGCGCGCGCGAAACGCTTCGTTCTTGAGAGCGGCGAACTTCGCTTCCCATTGCCCAAAGACTCGTCGAACCGCCTGCGGGGCGGGCACCAGGGATTTCTCCAGTTCCGTCTCGAACCTTCTCGACGACAGAAAACTGTCGAGCATCACTTTGTGAGCGTTAAAAATTTCGCCCAGCCGCGGATCGAGCTGTTCCCCGATGAGACGGGCGGCCTCTTCCAGCTCCGCCTCCACCTCCAACACGGCTCGGCGAATTCTCGCCATCTCGACTTCAACCTCATCCGGAGTTATCCGCACGTCTTGCGCGCTGCACTCCAGAATGTCCCCCGCGACCCACGCCGGGCCCATGGCCAGCCCGGGCGAAACACATGTCCCTTGGAGGCTATGCTCCAGTCTCGGTAACCCGGGTACGTCGTTGACGTTGGCCGCTGCTTGAAGTTCCACCTGTCGGGATACTCGCTCATCAGCGCCGGACGGGCAAGCGTTCAGCCCAAAACCTGACGTTGGTTGACGGGCATCGAGCGGAGCCAACGTTTCCGGGCCGTAGGCCTGGCATGGGGCCACGGCAAGAGTTCTGGCGACTCAATCGGAGACCCTCCTGCGGGTCGGGAGTCTGGGAGCGTGCCACGCCCGAACTAAGGCGCGGGAACCCCAGGTTGACGCGCTTGCGAGGCGGCGTCCCTGGCTCCCCAGCGTCTCGCGATCTTTCCACCTCGAATCTCGAACAACTCCATCGCCACGAGCTGAAGACTTTCCGGTCGGCTCGCGACCGAAGGCCGCAGCCTTGAAGGTCCCGGTTTCTGTATAGCGAACAGCAACAAGGTCCCCCTCGGCGACGATATCCTCCATATGGAGCCGCATTCCATAGCCTTCAATGAGCTGGCGCCAGATGGATGCCACGCGGTCAAACAGACCCTGACCCATCACACCTTGAATCTGCGCGTCCTCATCAAGGAGCGGTCTGAGAGCCTCCAGGTGGCCGCGAATCGCGAAAGACGTCGTTTCAGTTCTTGTTGCCTATGTCAAAAATGAGCGTGCGGTTCGCCTCTCTTTTCACGGGTTCTTCGCCCCCACAAACTTCATGGCTTCTCTCGCGTAGAGAAGCCAGTCCCTGGTGAATGCAGGAGATACGACGAGCCACTCTTTCATCATCCGGCCATGTGCAGGATCAAACCGGACGCCGACCCCCGACGCAACTAAAGCATCCACCCGAGCACGGGGAAGCTTAACTACGAACTCATCTCGCGTAGAGATCATCGCGAATATCTTAGCGTCGGCGCACAGAGCGAACGAACCAAAGCCCTTCTTTGACGCACCGAGCGTAACGCCAGAACTGCTCGTTGTGGCCTCGACGATCTTTGCGAAACACTCCTTCCCTCACTCATGGGTAGATTTGGACCGCAACATCACACCTGACGAGAAGTTAATTGCAAAAATGATTCGTAAAACAGAGCTCACCCAAAAAACGGGGCCTCGTCCTAACGAACGCGGAACAGACCTGCGGCGAACCCTTCAACGACACCGTGATCGGAAATGTTGTGGTTCTACCTTTTGCATGCGAAGCCCGCGGGCGGGACCAGGAAGCTCGAGGAGACGATTGATGCCATCCTCAAACCAAAAGCCGATGCGGGTCGGTCCCGGTTCAGGCCCGTACGCTTGGCGATACGAGCGAGCATTCGAGGGCCGATTTCGTCGCGGCCGTAGAACGCGAACAAGAAACATTGGGCCAACCTTGCCAAGAGCGAGCGCGGTGAGAATCCGATTGGCGCTTTAAAGTTCCCCCGATTTGATGGACAGGGAAGGCGCAGATATCCGAGAAAGGGCTATCAAGATGAGCTGGCATTCTTGATGACAGGTTGAGGATATTGGACGGGACAGCGCTTGAGTTCTTTCAGCCCAGCAAGGCCGGTACCCTTTGACGCCTTCTATTTCGATCTTCGGCGGTACCACTTTGACCGGCGACACAGCACAATCACGGAGGTGGCATTGCCAATGCTCCCCGAGCTGCTAGCAACTCCAAGACAGATTGAGCGCGCCGGCCAGCGGCCGGGACGCTTCAAATTGACCGCCGCATATCGAAAGCGACAAGTAACAAATCCTGAATAGGCACGGCGTCTCTTAAAAAAGGGACACCAGAACCTACCTCAAGCGAAGAGTGACTCAGGGAATTGATTTGCTATACTGGATCATTGTGCAATTGCAAGAAACGTTCCCCGGCCGGACCCGGCGGCGGTCCGGTGTGGAAAGTCGATCGAAGGGAAAAAGGCCAAGCAATCGTCTGTTCCAAGTTCGTCTCACGCAACTCCGGCGGTTACGGCTCAGATGTGCGGCCGCGCTTGGGGCCCCGCCCGAAACCCCTGGCATCAGGCGCACTATTCGCGTGTCCCGGTATCCCAAGGCTTTTGGGCTAGCCGCGCTGGTCGCTTTGGTATTTGTATCGACAGGTCTTCAGGCGCAGCTGGTCAATCCATCACCGCCCAGGCTCAGCGAGACTCGGCCTACTCAGCCCATCATTACGTGCACAGTAGGCCGCGCAGGCTTCATTGGTTATGCTGGGCGACAAACGGCAACCGCTGAAATGGTCACGGCTCGGGGACTGGCATATGTGGCCTTTGGCGGGGCAATCTTCGCCTTAGTGGCAAGCTACCGTTTGCTCAACGACGATGTCGGCTCGTTCTTCGCTCCCTTCATTCCAAAGGCCACCGCTGGTCGAGTTTTGCGCACTATTCCACCGCCCGACGAAGATTTCAGACCACTCACAATTGACCCGCGGTCCGAGCCATGTGCGAAGCAGGAAGACTCACGCTTCGCGCCAGGGAATCCGCCACCGACTTCGACCTTGTCGGAGGTCCCAATGCAAGCGGCGTTCGAGGTTCCACGATTACGCCCATTTTCCGCGAAGCATGCTGACGGCTCGACTCCGACTTCTTCGATTGAGCTCTCCGTCAATCAACCGCGAGCGCAAGGGTTCGTGCCGACGGCGATTCGTTCATCGGAGGCGGCGCCATTCTTGAGGCTACCCCTAAAAACCTGTGAAAAACTTAGAAAGCGCCGCACGAGAGCAAGAAAGGCCGTATGGCAAGGCGCACGCGAGGGCGCATCCCCGCAGCGGGCCGTAACCGAGCGGGCAACGCGGCCAGACGGCCTTTCTTGCTCTCGCCCATAGGGTTGCGTGTCTTTTTGGCTTGACCTGCGTTGCTCGGGCGGGACAGCCGAGCAAAGGGAGACAGCCTGCTGAAGGCAGCCCGCAGGGCGATGCAAAGCATCGGCAACACCGCGGCGGATCTTGCCGCCGCCTCACGCCTTTGGCCAAGCCAAAAATCCAGCAGCAACGCAGCACTTTGTAATTTTTTCACAGGTTCTGAGGAAGCCGCAGAGTATCTCGCGCGCAGTCCTCATTGGGCACATCTAAGCTGAGCAGATCAACTGTCACGGCTCGCTCCCCAGCGCCCGCTAACCCTCGCCTTCCATCCGCTTATAGCACATTTCCGCATTTTAGTTCATGTTGGTTCGGAACCAAATGCGGAGATCTGATGCGAGTCGTGCGAGATCCGTGATCACCTGCGTTCCGAGCGCGGAAGGCTTCGCCAAATTGACGCCGGCGGCGATCGATCTCACGGCGCCATCGCCAGGCGCTTCAACCGCTAGTGTCCCGAGAGAGAAATACATTGTAAAAGGCGTCGTTGGCGCTTACAAAGGGCAATGCCCATAGGAAGACCTGTCGCAACGATTGTTCTAAGCCCTGCGGAAAAGGAAAAACTTACCTTGATAGCGAACCGGCCCAAGTCCAACCAACGCGCTGCGCTGCGGGCGAGGATCATTTTGGAAGCCTCGGGAGGGTTGAGTAACACCGAGATCGCCCGACGTGAAAGAGTCACTTTGCCCACGGTTGGCAAGTGGCGCAGCCGTTATGCTCGCCAGAAGATCGAGGCGCTGGCTGATGCGCCCCGCAGCGGAGCTCCGCGAAGCATCGACGACAAGAAGGTCGAGGAGGTTCTCACTAAGACGCTGGAGACCACTCCACGGGCTCGAACCCACTGGAGCAGCCGTCTCATGGCTAAAGAAGCTGGCATTTCGGAGCATTCGGTGTTGCGAATTTGGCGCGCCTTTGGGCTCAAACCCCATCGGGTGGACTCCTTCAAGTTGAGTGCCGACCCGATGTTTGTAGAGAAGGTGCGCGATATTGTGGGGCTTTATCTGAATCCGCCCGATAAAGCCATTGTGCTTTGTGTCGATGAGAAGAGCCAGACTCAAGCGCTCGAGCGCAGCCAACCCATTTTGCCACTGCGTCCCGGTCTGCCGGAGCGTCAGACTCATGATTATGTGCGTCACGGGACTCTTTCTCTGTTTGCCGCTTACGATGCGGCCACCGGACGAGTTTTGGGTCGGTGCCACCAGCGTCACCGCCACCAGGAATTCTTGGCCTTCCTGGAACGTATCGACGCCGCGTTCTCCGATGATGGGAAAAGCCAACTGCACCTCATCATTGACAACTATTCCACCCATAAAACCCCGAAAGTCCATCGCTGGCTGCTGCGTCATCCCCGCTTTCATCTTCATTTCACTCCCACTGGCAGTTCCTGGCTCAACATGGTCGAGCGCTTCTTTGCTCGTATCACTACAGAGGCCATTCGACGCGGAAGCTTCTCTTCGGTGCGACAACTTCAAGCCGCTATCGACGCCTACCTCTCCGAACACAACAAAGAACCCAAACCTTTTACCTGGACTGCTTCCGCAGATTCGATCTTTAGAAAGCTTGAAAACTCCCTTTCTTAAATCTACTTCTCTCTCAGGACACTAGGAGACTATTGAAAAACTCAGCCATGCCACGCGTGAGATCTTTGAGGCGGACATCGGCGGAGGGACGAAGGAGCATCCCCCAAAAAAGAAGCTGTGACTGAGGAGCGACGCGAGAGATGCCCCCAAGCGCTCACCCTCAAGTTAACTTTTCAACAGTCTCCTAGGTTCCGAAGACCAATCCGAGGCTTGCCTAATATGCTAACATTCCTTCCGGTAAGATAGAGGACTCAAATGCTTGGGAAGACCAATCATCTCGCCGTCGTCTGACTTTCATAGAGGAATCATGCACCACGATATGAATCGACAGAAGGGCACAAAAGTGCAGTCTTCGATCATCTCGACCCTTCATCTTCATCCGCCCCATCCCGCGTCCGTCAGTGAGCGGGTGCCAGTCTGGCGCAAAGCAGCGTATGGGTCCGGCGGTCTTACGGACTTCCTTTTTCTAAATATAGTTAACGCCCTTGCCGTGCCGATCTACAGCATAGCTTTGAAGATGGATCCCCTTTTACTGGGCGTTGCGCTCGCGGTGCCGAGAGTCCTAGGGGCAATTTTTGATCCGCTCGTGGGGACAGCCTCCGATAATGCGCGGACTCGATGGGGAAGACGTCGGCCTTTCATCGTGTGCGGTGCAGTGATCGGCGCCTTGTTACTTCCTTTACTTTGGATGCCTCCGATTGCCACCCAAATCGGACGTTTCATCTATCTAGTGCTGATGCTTTCGATTTATGCAGCAGCCTTTTCGGTCTTTTCTGCTCCATACGGAGCACTCGGCATCGAACTAACTACCAATTACGACGAACGCACCCGCGTGATGGCGTGGCGCGGCTACCTGCAAACAGCGGGAACGTTTGGAGCCGCGTGGTTTTATTGGTTTTGTCTGTTACCGGTCTTCGGTAATGAAGCCGTCGGCGCCCGCTGGCTTGGCATCGTTGTGGGTCTTGTTATGGTTGCAGGAGCGATGGCGACGGTAGTGGCTTGCAGGGAAAACACCGAGACGATCGCAAAGCAACCCAAGATCGACCTGCTCGCCGCGCTGAACTCCACATTACGGAATAGGCCATTTCTCCTCTTGCAGTCAGTGACGGTCATCCTCGTGCTAGGGTTGGGATGTGAAGGTGTAATTGGCAGTTACGTTCATATCTACTATACCTCTCAGGGCAGTAAAACGTTCGCGTCCTATGTTACAGGCATTGGTGGGACGCTCACGATCTTCTCGACTCTTGGAGCCTTGTCCTTCGGCCTATGGCTTTCTACTCACACTGGCAAGCGGCATGGCGCGCTCGTCGGCTTACTCATCGCACTAATAGGCGTCTGTTTGATGCCCTTCTTGCTCGTGCCAGCGAAACCATACTTGATCATGGTCGAATGGGTTATCCTGGCCTTTGGCCTACCATGCGCCAACCTGATGTTCAGCTCGATGACGGCTGATATCTGCGATGAGGATGAGTTAGTTACTGGCCTGCGCCGCGAGGGCGCCTTCGTCGCCGTTGGCGGATTTTTCGGAAAAGTGGCTCAAGTAGCGACGTTGTTGCTGGCCGGCGCACTCCCGCGGATGGCGGGATACGTCGACACCAGTGTGCCGCCGACATTAAGTGAACTAAAGGTAATGCGAGCCATGCTCATCGGCGTTCAATTCGTAGCAATTCTCGCCGCGATAACTATTATTTGGTTTTACCCTCTCACGCGCTCAAGATCTGAAGCGACACGACGCCTGTTGGACGAGCGCAGACGACAAAAAGCGGATGACTAAGGCTCGTCCCGTTATCACGGGCCTAATCTGGCTTTCAGAGCAGCTTGGCGGTGATGCTTTTCGTGCCCGCGGGGACCTTGCATTTCTGGGAGGCGTGGGCTTTTTGGCTTCTCTTCTCTGTGTTGTCGACTGTCGTCGTTCCATTTTTCTGAAACACGATCCCGATCTTGTTAAGAGCCGACTCCGAGCCGGGCCGTCCGCCGAGCACGAGAAGAGCCAGAAGATCATTAAAACGCTAACGGCCGGTTGGTGCGTTCTCATGATCGCTCCCGGAATCGAACGACACTTCCATTCTTCGCGCATTCCAGCGGCGATCGCTCTTCGCGGCGATGCGATAGTCGCGGTGGGTTACCAAATCGTCTTTCTCGCGTTTCGGGAGAACAGATAGGCTGCCAGTATTATCGAAGTGCGACCGCCAGAACGTCATTTCGACCGATCCCTATGGCATCGTCCCTCACCGAATGTTTTCGGGTTGGTGTATTGATGATTCTTTCGTCCTAAACATGACGTTTTCGTTTGATCAGACGAACAGCGTCGGCTTCGGATTTTTCAGTTTTTCAGAGAGAGCCAGATGGGACGCCTTCGCCGCTGCCTCTTTTTTCGCGACATCGATTGAGAAGAACTGTCCGAATACGCAATCGGATTCGTAAGGACTGCGATCTAATCAGCTGCGCTAGGACACAAAAAGTGCCGGCGGAGGGGATCGAACCCGCTTCTAGCCTATTTCTCAGCTTCGTAGAAACTGTCTCAGATTGCGTTGAATCTGTTAAGTAGTAGTATATTACAGCCTTAGAGCACCAGTGCGGGCTTCGCAATCTCTAATCCGATTTCACGAAGTCGAGTTGTCCGAAATTGTCCGAAACGCTTTGTGAGGAAAATGTATGAATTTGCGGACATTCAAAGATGTTGACGTGACTGCGCCTTTTCGAGTCGAGGGATGAGATAGTCTGGGCGGAAAGGAACCAGACGAATGAAAGGCAAAAAGTACAGCACAGAGGATAAGATCCGGATTTTAAGGCAGGCTGACGGAGGTCGGTCGATCTTGGAGGTGTGCCGGGAGGCGAACATCTCGGAAGTAACGTTCCACCGGTGGAAGAATCAGTTTGGGCAGATGGAAATCAGCGAGGCTAAACGTTTGAAGGAGCTTGAGAGAGAGAACACGGAATTAAAGAAGATGCTGGCCGAAAGCCTGCTCAAGAACCGAGTGCTGGAGGCGGTGTGCGAAAAAAAGTTATAAGCCCGGAGCAGCGACGGCGAGCCGCTCGGGCGGTGGTGGCCAGCGAGCTGTGTTCCGGGCGGGCGGCGTGCCGGTTTTTGAAGGTGTCGAGGTCGACCTACTGGTATCGGAGCAAAGAGCCAACCAGCCAGGAGCAGAGGCTGCTCAAGCGGATGAGGGAGCTCAGCGAAAAGCATGGCCGTTACGGGTATCGGCGAATCGCCGCCCTGCTGCGGCAGGAGGGTTGGCCGGTAGATGTTCTCTGGGTTTCAACTGGTTTTTTCGTACGAGTTATTGACATAGCAGTTGCTCCTCTAAGCGTTTTGGATTTTCAGGACCCAGGAGCCGTGCTTGAGCTGGTTGCGAGCGTGGAGTTCCGCGTCATAGGGCGTGTGGGTGTGCCACATTTTCCAGAGGATTTTTAGCCAACGTTGACCGAGACAACGTAGGGCGCAGGCGTGGCTTTTGCCGCGTGTGCGGAGCTGCTGGTAATAGACAGCAGCCCAGGGACAGGATTGCCGACTCAGGTTGGCCCACAGATGCACAGCGTGGCGGAACAGCTTATTGCAGTGTCGCCGCAGATAGACCTTGTGGATCTGTCCAGACTGGTAGCTGACGGGAGCTGTTCCCGCTAGACACTGCAGGGCGGAGGGATCTTTAAAGCGCGAGCGGTCCGAGCCGATCTCGCCCAGCAGTCGCGGGGCGATCTTGGGTCCCGCGCCGGGCAGTGAGCCGAAGAGATCATGATCGGGATGCTGCGCAAAGAGCTTCTCAATCTCGGCACGATAAGAGTCGATCTGGCTCTTGAGCACGCGCAGCATTCTCACCCGCGCCAAAGCCAAGCGACTCTTGGCGCGAGTAAGCGCTTGGCCCGAGACGAACTCGGCGGCACGCGCAAAGATTTCCATCCGCTTTTCATAGGTCTGCGGGCGCGCCAGTTGCTGAGTATGGAGGAACTTTTCCCACTTGCGTTTGCCAGCCGATACCAAAGCCTGCGGTGTGGGGAAGGCTTCCACGAAGGCCCACGCGCTCGGCAGTGCCCAGTCTTCAAAGGCCTCCAGAGCCGCTGGGTAATATTCGCGCAGGGCACTCTGGAGCTGATTGATGAGCGCGGTGCGCTCTTCGATCAGCGCGACCTCGTCGCGGCAGAGCAAGCGCAACTCGGCAACCAGGGGATCTTCTTTGGCCAGCGCTTTCCAGCCGTGGCCATCGAGGCGCAAGGCATCGGCGAGGCTCCAAGCGTCCACATGATCGGTTTTGTTGCCGCTGGGAACTTTGCGTTGGCGATAGGCTTTGGCGCTCGCTGGCGAAATCGGGTAAACAGCGACTCCGCTTTCCAGTAGTTGCTCGACGACAAAGCCCTGGCTGGTCTCCACACAGGCAGCCAACCCGGCGCCTAGAGCGGCGACTTGCTCGCCCCAGCGCTGCCAGCCTTCTGCGGTGTGCTCGATCTGAAAGTCCGCCACGATCTGGCCCGAAGGGTTTACGATGACCACGTCATGGTGATCGGTTGCCCAGTCGAAGCCCGCGTAGCAAGTGATCTCGCTCCATGATTGCATTTTTACGATCCTGTTCTGTTGAGGTTGTGGTGAGATAAGCGGCCCGTCGCTGGTCGACCTGATACAGGAATCTTCGTGGGATGTTGTTCTCTCAGACCTTTGGACAGCCGCTCGAGAACCGGCCGGTGATCTACCGCAAACCCTCGAAGGGTTAGAAAAAGAAAACCGTGCCGGCCTCGGCGCTTTGCGCACCCGGCCATTGTTGGCCAAGGGCAAGTTCTTCACAAGCTCCGCAGCACTCTCGGCAAAGTTATTCACCGCGAGGGCAGCTGCTGAGGAGGGCTTTGCGGCGGCCCTCCTGCCCCGGCAATGAATAACTTTGGAAATGGTATCAGGAAAAAGACACGTGCAGCGGTTGCGAAGATCCCTCGGGCTGCGAGTGCCGCCCACCAGGCGCAAGGTGGTGCGTCGTGGCCTCTCCACGGGGTTGCCGACGAAGGCCGAGCACCGGGGCCATGTCTGGAGCTGGGACTTCATCTCGGATGCCACCACGCGAGGCGGAGCCCTGCGCATGCTGACGATCCTGGACGAATACACCCGTGAGTGTCACGTGCTGCGGGCCGACCGTGCTCTCAAGAGCAGCGATGTGCTCGAATGGATCGGGCGGGCCATCGCCGAGCACGGATCGCCCGCCTACCTGCGGAGTGACAATGGTCCCGAGTTTATCGCCAAGGAAGTCCAGCGATGGCTGGCCGCCAACCAGATCAAGACGATCTATATCGAGCCCGGCAGTCCGTGGCAAAATGGCTTCGTCGAGAGTTTCCATGGACGCTTGCGCGACGAGTGCCTCAACCGGGAGCAGCTCTGGACGCTGACCGAAGCCCGCGTAGTCATTGAGGACTACCGCTGCCAATACAACCATCACCGGCCGCACAGCAAGCTGGGCTACCAAAGCCCAAAACGCTTCGCGGCCACAACCCAAAGCGCTCCAGCTGCGGCTCCAGTCGCCCTCCGGGCTCCTTACGCCGCAGCTGGACAAACCAAGGCAAACAACATAACCAATAACCAAGTCTCAGACTAACTCTCCTCCTGACTCGAAACGGTGAGTCCACTCAGGGGTTTCATGCCAATTTCGGACGAATCTTTGAACGTCCGAAATTTCGCCCCGCGCTTCCCCGCCCTGCCCAATTCAATAATATGCTGTGGTACATGGTCTTAAACCACTACCGGCTTGTTTGGCACGAAAACTGAGCTCTCGACCTGTTGTATGAGAACAAAAATCTTGGCTGGTTTGCTCGTAGCTGCGCTCCTGGCAACCGCGCCAGGTGTTGCCTTGGCCCGTGGCGGAGGAGGTGGCGGCGGCTCCACGGAGGGGGCGGCTCGCACGGAGGCGGCGGCTTTCACAGACGGTAGCGGCTTTCACGGACGCGGTGACTTTCATGGCGGCTTTACGCACCACGGTTTTGTACCGGACCGGGGTAGATTTCGTCATGATCATGACCGCCTCTTCGGTCACAGTTTCGCGTTCGGTGTTCCCTGGCCGGGGTATTACGACCCCTACTACGCTTACGACTATCGCTACCACTTTTATACTGCGCCCGATTCCAGCGACGTGATCCTCGCGGTCCAGCGGACGCTAGCTCAACTAGGCTATTATCATGGCCCCGTCGACGGTGTAGTGGGTCCGCAGACGGAAAGGGCCATCCGCTGGTTTCAGTCTGCTGATAGTCTACCAGTGACAGGCGAGATCGATTCCGCCACGCTGAGAGCGCTGCGAATCGGCTGATCGCAGAGTCGGCAACGTCTCTGTCAGCGTGCAGATCAACGAGTGGAGTAAATTAGCGAAGCCCTAAATTTCGGCAAAGTAGCGCGAGGGGGTGCGCGCAACATTGACTCACAATATGAGAATGATAAGTCTCTTCGAAGGTGGAATACCAGGTGGCCTGAAGGGCTGGACAATTCCGCTCATGATCTTGGTGAGTTCGTGCCTCACGGATTTTCTGCAGGCCCAAGCACCACCGCGAGAGCCGCCTGGGGCGCCTGCGCAGATCGCCCCCCAACAGCTCGCACCAGAAGAACTCAATAGACTTCTTGCCGCCATTGCCCTCTATCCGGATGCACTCGCTCCCTTGATCCTGACCGCTTCAAACGTGCCCGGCGACGCGGAGCGCGTGACCAGCAGTGACCCGATGAAGCCCGTTCCTCTGGCGACCAGAATGCGCACGGTGCGTCTTTCATGTCATAACGACGATAGGCTATGAAAGCTAGCCCATTGGGACGAATACCGATGACACCAGCGATCGCGGTCGATCGGCTTACCAAGCGCTACCGCGAGCGGGTCGCCCTCTCGCAGCTCTCGTTTACCGTCGCATCGGGCGAGATCGTTGGACTGCTTGGTCCGAACGGCGCCGGCAAGTCGACCACGCTCGGCATCCTCGCCACCCTGCTCCGCTTCGACGGCGGGACCGTGTCGATCAGAGGGCACAATCTGCCCGACGAGGCGACTGCCGCGCGCCGCGTGCTTGGGCTCGTGCCCCAGCAGGTGGCGCTGTATCCCGCTCTGACGGCGACCGAGAACCTCCACTTCTTCGCCCGCGCGCAGGGCGTTCGCGGCGCGGGAAGCGCCCGGCGGCGGTCGACCATGCGCTCGACCTGATCGGCCTCGACGACCGCGCCCACGAGCCCCTGTCGCAGTTCTCGATCGGCATGCGCCGACGGCTGAGCCTCGCGGCCGGCATCCTGCACGGGCCCCAAGGTCGTTCTGCTGGACGAGCCGACAGTGGGGGTCGATCCGCAGTCACGCGAGCGCGTGTTCGCGGCGGTGCTCGGCCTCGCGCGCGCCGGCGCCGCCGTGCTCTACAGCACGCATCAGATGGACGAGGCCGAGCGCCTCTGCGACCGCCTCGTGCTCCTCGACCACGGCCAGCTGCTGGCCACGGGCACACCGACCGCGCTCGTCGCCAGAAGCGGCCTCCAGCCCCAGGTCCGGCTGCGGACCGCCCATCCGCTCCCCGACGGCTGGCTCGGCGAGGTGACGGGCGCCGCGCCGCTCGCCTCCCCCGCACAGCTCGACACCGTCGTTGTTCGCGATGCGAGCGTCGTACCGGCGGTGCTCGCGGCGGCCGTACGGGGAGGCGGCGAGCTGCTCGAGTTCGCGCTCACTCGACCGAATCTGAACGACGCCTTCTTCGCGCTCACCGGCCGCGCACTCCGCGACGACGCCCCCGACTGATGCTCTCCGGCTTCATCGCTGCCCTCGGCAAGGACTTCCAATTGCTCCTCCGCGACCGGGTCGGGCTTGTGTTCATGACCCTCGCGCCGGTAGTCGTCATCACCGTTGCCGGGCTCTCGCTCGCGAACCTCTACCGTTCGAACGGTGGGAGCTCCATCTTCGTGCTGCCGCTGGTTGACGAGGACGGCGGCCGCGTCGGGCGCGCGCTCGCCGAGCGGCTACGTGACGATCGGGCCGTGCGCGTGACATTGGTCGCCGAGCGCGGCTCAGCGCGCGCCCTCGTACGCGCCAAGCAGACGGCCGCGGCGCTGGTCGTGCCTGCGGGCACCTCGGCGGCGCTGGCAGCCGGCCAGCCGAGCCAGCTCATTCTCTACACCGATCCCGTCAAGGTGATCGAACTCGACGTCGTTCGCGACCTTGTCCAGGAGATCCGGCACGACGTTGAGGTCGCAGCCCGGGACGACGCGGCGGCCGAGCTCGAAGCGACGCGGCAACGTGCGCTCGAGGGACGCGCTGCGCTCGACCGTGCGGCCGCCGATCTCCGTCGCGAGCTCGACGACGCCGCGACGCAGTTCTCGGCCGCGCAGAGCGATGCGTCTCGCGCCTGGCGCGAGGGCGAGCGCGTTCTCTCCGCAAGCCTGACGCGCCTGCGAGCCGAGCAGAAAGCGGCGGCACGTGCCGCGCTCGGTTCGCTTCTGAACCCGCTCCAGAGCTTCCTCGCCGACCTGGACGCGCGCGGGCGCGCCTTCACGGCGTGGGCGGAGGCTGCGCGCACGGGGGCGGGGCGGTTCGCGGATCGGATCCCCCGACCGCCCGATCCGCCAGCCGTGCCACCTGCGCTCGCTAAGCTTGCACGCACCAAGCCCGATGCGCTCGCCGCCCGTCTGGTACCTCCGGTATCGCTACCTCGGCTTCCGACGGTCGAGCTGCCTTCGCTGCCGGCGCCGCCCGCAGGTTTCCACCTCCCGGAGCTGCCCGACCCGCCTGCGGCGCGCCTGCCCGGGATGCTCGACATTAAAGAGAAGAGCGTCACTGGTGCGCCGCGCGCATTCAACACCTTCGACCAGAACGTGCCGGGGTTCAGCATCACTTTTCTCCTGCTCGGCATGCTGCTCGGCATCTCGCTGGCACTCCTCGACGAGCGGGACTGGGGCACGTTCGCCCGGCTCAGGGCGACGCCGACCCCGCTCAGCGCCGTGCTCGGCGCCAAGCTCACGGCGCGCTTCGTGATGGGCATCGTGCAGATGGCGCTCCTGTTCGCCGTCGGGCGACTCTTCTTCGGCGTCTCGCTCGGCCCAGAGCCCTGGGCGCTCGCGCTGCCGACCGTCGGCATCGTCGCGGCCGGCGCCGCCTTTGGCCTCGTGGTCGCGGGGCTCGCGCGGAGCCGCGAGGCCGTGCTGCCGCTCGGATCGATCGCCATTCTCACCATGGCGGCCGCGGGCGGCTGCTGGTGGCCGATCGATCTCGAGCCGGGCTGGATGCAGTCCGTGGCACGGGCCTTTCCGACCTTCTGGGCGATGGACGCCTTCAACGACCTGATGATCCGCCGCCAGACGGCGAGCGCCGTGACCACCGCGACGCTCGTGCTCCTCGCCCACGCCGCCGCCTATCTGCTCGTCGGCCTCATGCTCTTCCGCCGCCGAGCTAACCATTGCTTATAGCATCACGTCATTTCCAGCGTGTGTTCCATCCTCGATGCGGTCAGCTGGGATGTAATCCGATCGAGAAACCACTTGGATCATTCCTTTTCCTCGGCCCTACAGGTGTCGGTAAAACCGAACTGAACGTTGGAATTCGCCCGCTACCTGTTTGGAGATCATCACGTCTTCCGATTTGATATGTCCGAATTTCTTCACGGGGATAACGTGAAGCTTTCAATTGGTGCTTTCGTAGAGTTATTGACATGGCAGTTGCTCTCTAAGGGTTTTTGATTTTGAGGACCCAGGAGCCGTGCTTGAGCCGGTTGCGGGCGGGGAGTTCCCGCGCCTAGCGCGTGCCGGTCTGCCACATTTTCCAGAGGATTTTTGGCCAACGTTGACCAAGGCTGCGCAGGGCGACAAACTTGGAGCGAGATTATGACTGATCCTAAGTACGCGGCCTTTAGAGCACTCGACCCTTTCTTCCACATAGTCCAGCAGGGTCTGGCCGGCCTGGTCGATGGCGAGCATTATTTCGATACCATTGCCGACGACGCGGTGTTCGAGTTTCGATATATTTTCCCAGGATGGCCCCAGAGACTTGATAGTCGTGAGGCGCTCATGGCGCTCTATATGGGCTATGGCGACAACATCGTCCTGCATGGCGCGGATGCGCTCATTACGCACCGATCGCAGGATCCCCGTGTCGTGATTATCGAATACGAGGTACACGGCAAAATAGTCAGGAACGGTGCCTCCTACGACAACCGCTTCATCTCCGTCGTTACCATCGAGGACCGCAAGATCGTGCAATGGCGGGACTATATGGACTCCCTGGCCGCCATGACTGCGCTTAGCGCCTCAGGCTGAAGCCGCAGACCGCAATTAACGAGCGGTAAGAGTTATAGAGGAACTCTCGCAGCGTCTTCCGAAGTCGCCCGATGAAATCGCCTAACAAAGAGGGGCTGCAAGCCATGGAGGAAAGACGGCTCTTGCGCCGGCAGCGCTCACAATGACCATTTCGGATCGCTCATATGCTCGCTGTCACATGCTCGCTTTCACGGCCGGCGCTTTCCTGCCGCTTACATGGTAGCGGCAAAGGCTCTTTTCTTCTTGCTCCAAGAGTCTCCAATCCCTTGAAAGCCGATTGGCAAAAGCACGTCCTTGCCTCAAGTGGCCATCTCGAATTGGGAATGTTCGATGCTGCAGCGCTGGTGCTCGAAGAGATTGCTCCAGAGGACAACAACCGTAACGAGGTCCTGGGCGCGCGCGCCAACCTCTACATGGCGGCCAAGAAATGGGATATGGTCGCGCTATCTCCCTGAACGCTACGGTTGCAATCGATCAACTCTGCCCGCGCTCTTCGTCACGAAAACCTAGCAGCAATAGTTCGAGTTTGTTAAGAGCCTCTTGTTCATCGGGCCCGATCGCCTCGAGGACAACGCGGGCGCCGCAATCCAGATCGGCACTAAGCACTTCCAGTATGCTGGCGGCCGAGAAATTCTCATCGCCTTTGCAAATCGTGATTGTGCTCTTGAACCTATTCACCCAGCGCACAAACAGCGCCGCCGGGCGCGCATGCAATCCGAGTATGTTCACGATCTCGACTTCTCTGCGCATAGGGGCAACATAGAGTCGATCTTTCAAATCACGAATTGAAAACGCCTTTTAGGAGGCGATGATCAGGGACCTACGTTCGATTGCCGGCTGAAATGGATCACCGAAACAAGATCCCACTCGTTGAGCCAGTAGGACAGCCCACGCTTCTCCAGTTCATTTGCGAGTTCCTTGACCAAAAGACTTCTCGGCGCGTTGGGGTACGCATCCCGAACAACCGGCCAGCACGTGGAATTTGCTTCGGAATGCCGTTCGAGAAGGGGTGGCAAAACGTCGATCCTGCAACTCCTTGAGCACGGGGCCATTGTGACCGTTTTCGCCGGGAAGTGGGGGCGAGTTCCTGGACGGAACTCGTGATAACGCACGGTCCGCCCGTCGACGAGGCATCACACTCGACCGTAAAGGTCGGGGGACCTCCTGGCCGATCCTCGGCGGAAGCTTGTCGTAGATGAACCTAATCAATAGTGACCATCCCCGGTTTCGGGTTCCGTGTGCTCGTGAAGCCTGAGGGGTCGGTGTAGTTCACGGAGCTGTTTTGCGCGTAACTGCGGCTGGTGCGACGGCGGACCCCGCCGGCATCGCATCGACACTCGGATGTCTTCTCGCTAGCGAGTCAGATGAACTTTCAGCTGCCAGCCGCGACTAACTGGCAAATCAAAACCACCCATGCGGCTACCACGACGCAGAGAGTGCAATCGAGCCCGCCCTGGGCGCGATAACGCTTTCGTCGGTGACAGTGTCGGCATATGATTCGTTGTTAACAAACCCATTTTGACCACATCCCATGAAAACCCAGTTTCGAGGAGGTGAAGACGCCGTGCTAAACGGCGAGTCGCTTCGACTTGAACTGGAACAATCGCGGCGCAAACTCGACGCCTGCCGACAGCGGTTGGCACAAATGGATGACCTGCTTCAGGTTCACAAGAAGTCGGAAGCATTGCTCCAGGGCGAAAAGAACCTCACCGAGATGATCGCGAGGGGAGATGCGCTTGAGGCGATTCTCGAAGGCTCATGCAAACTCGTGGAGGAGGCGTTACCAGGTGCTTTAGCCATTATTCTTTTGCTGGACGGCAAGCGGCTCCGGCGCGGCGCAGCGCCGAGTTTTCCCAAATACATTGCGGAAATAGACGGATTTGAAATCGATCCTGACCTCGGCACCTGCTCAGCCGCCGCTGCCCGCAAGGAGCAGGTTATCACTGAGGATATTACCAAGGATGCGCATTGGGCAGGTTATCTTGATCTGGCTGCCAGACATGGGCTGAGAGCCGGCTGGGCCACGCCAATCTTGTCGTCGGCTAATGAAGTGCTGGGCACCTTCGGTCTCTACTGGCCTGAGCCCCGTGCCCCAACTCCTCAGCATCTTCAGATCATCAATCAAGTCGTGCGACTAGTTGCCTTCGCAATCGAGCGGAAGCGATCACAAGACGCCATCAGTGAATCGGAGCACCTGGCACAAGGACAACTGAAGGTCCTCACTCGAACACTCGACGCGCTTGTTCAAGAGTCCGATCCCGAGAGATTGCTCGAACATGTGCTGAAGGTAATTGTCGAGCAAGCCGACGCCCACAGCGTCAGCGTGTGGGAGCGCGATCAGAATGCAGGACGGCTGGACCTGATAGCTATTCTCCAGAGCGAGCAATTTCAGACGGCGATGCAGGCTGATTATCCTGTATCACAACTGCCGTCAACTTCGCACCTCAGCCCAATATGGAGTGAGATCCTTCGTAACGGTCAGCACGCGGTGCTGGAGGACATCGACCAGCCCATTGCGCGAATGTGCCTTGGGTCAGGGCGAGACGCGAGGTGGCTTCCAGCGACAGATGAGAGCAACCCTGATTCTGCCACACTGCGTCTTCAGGCATATCTACGGGATCTGGGCATCCGATCGATTCTGTTTGTGCCGATGTTAATCGCCGGACGGGTTGTTGCAGTTATGGCAATCCGTTTCAGTGAAAAGCGGATTTTTTTGAAAAAGGAGATCGAATTGACGCGAGCTCTCGCTCACCAAGCAATGCTAGCGTTGCAGTTGACTCGTCTCTCAGCGCAAAACCGCGAGTCGGTATTGCTCGCGGAGCGCAATCGCGTGGCTCGCGAGATTCATGACACGCTCGCACAAGGATTCACTGGCGTAATCGCCCAATTGGAAGCCGCCAAAGGAGCTATCTCCCAGAGGAAGAAGGTAAGAGCTTCCGACCATCTCGATCGAGCGGGCGAACTGGCTCGCGAAAGCTTACGTGAAGCCAGACGATCCGTGCAGGCGCTGCGTCCACGTGCGTTGGAAAAAAAACCGCTGGCCGCAGCCTTGGAAGACTTGATGGCGCAGATGACCACGGGCGTGACTATGCAGGCCAAATTGACCTTGCAGGGCGAGCCTCGGAGCCTTCCGCCAGAATGGGAAACCAATCTCCTTCGCATCGGGCAAGAAGTATTGACGAACGCGCTCCGTCATGCGCAGGCAAAGCAGTTCGATGTGCTGCTCGTTTTCGACTCCCACGAGATTCGCTTAAACCTGCGGGATGATGGACGCGGTTTTGATCCGACGCGAGGGCACGAGGGCTTTGGTCTTCAGGGAATCAGAGAAAGGACCGAAGCTATGGGCGGACAATTCACAACCCAAAGCTCGGAGGGCCAGGGCACCTTCGTTTCCGTTGTCCTTCCCCTCACGGGCGCTTCAGAGTCAGAAGATTGATGAGTCGCTCATCGAAATCTCCAAAGCGTGCTCGCGCTAAGAAGATTGAAGTTCTTATTGCGGACGATCACACCACATTTCTGGCCGGACTAACTTCGATCATCGATATGGAGCGAGATATGATCGTGATCGCCCAAGCGACGGACGGTCGCCAGGCGGTTGACCTGTGGCGGAAGCACCGCCCCAGCGTGACGCTCCTGGATCTACGCATGCCTGTGCTGGATGGCGTCGGCGTGATAGATCAAATCCGCACGGAAGATACCTCCGCTCGGATCGTGATTCTTACCACCTACGATAGCGACAACGACATCTACCGGGCGATCAAAGCAGGAGTAAAGGGTTATCTCTTAAAAGACGCGCGCCGCGAGGAATTGTTGGATTGCATCCGCAAGGTGAACGGCGGTGAGACCTGCATACCGCAGACGCTCATGCAGAAGCTGGTAACGGGCATCAGCAGCGAACCCTTAACCGACCGCGAGTTGGAGGTTTTGCAATTGCTCGCCCATGGCAAGAGCAACAAGGAGATCGGCGCGAAGCTTTTCATCAGCGAATTCACCGTCAAAGGACATCTGCGCAGCATCTTCACCAAGTTGAACGTTTTGAGCCGCACCGAAGCCATTACCTCGGCCACGCGCCGGGGACTGGTCCGGCTTTAGAAGTGTAAACGCGAGAAAATGAAGCTATCGCCCGAGACGTTGAGGGAGTCGGACGGGATCGCAGCGGCAGCAGAGGCGGTGGAGCACTGAGCGGTTGCAACCCCTTCGAAAGGACTGTATCGAACCAGTCCTTCGGTGTCTGCAAGAATCAGGCCGTTCGGCCTGTAGCGCGGCACTCTCCACCGTGTGATGCTCTTCCTGCACATTGAAACAGTATGAGCACGATGCGATGAAAAATCTCGCTCCAACTGTGGTGGTGTTGCTGCTTCCGCTTATCTGCGGTTGTCATCGCACGCCCGCGCTCGGGACGAAGCCTCCCCCGAAAGTCACGGTCGCCCCGGTCGTAGAAAAAGAGATCACCGAGTGGAACGAATACATCGGGCGCACCGATGCCGTGGAGAGCGTGGAGGTGCGGGCACGGGTCAGCGGCTACCTGACGAGCGTGGATTTCAAGCCGGGAAGCCTGGTGAAAAAGGGAGATCTGCTTTTTACGATCGATGACCGCCCTTACAAAGCGGACCTAGCTAGGGTAGAGGGGCAACTGCAGCAAGCGCGCGCCCAGCAGAAGCTGGCTGCGGCCGAGTTTGAGCGAGTAAAGCAATTGCGTAGCCAAAACGTGGTGGCGGTCAATGAATTCGACATCAAGTTGGCCGCTTTTTTGCAAAGCCAGGGGGCGACAGCCGTGGCGGAAGCCGAGGTGGAAACAGCAAAGCTCAACCTGGAGTTTTGCTCTATTCGTTCGCCGATCGACGGGCGGGTCAGTCGAGAAAACGTGTCCGTAGGCAACCTGGTCACTCCTAACACCTTGCAGGAAGGCATCCTCACCACAGTGGTGGCAGTCGAGCCGCTGTACGCTTATATGGACGTCGACGAGAGCGCGATTCTGAACTACATCCAGCTCTCGAATGAAGGCAAGCTAAAGACGGCCCGGGAGGCACGTGTCCCTTTGTTCCTCGGCCTGCAAAACGAGGAGGGATTTCCACACGAGGGGTATGTGGATTTTGTTGACAATCGGATCGCAGCAGGAACGGGAACGATGAGGGTCCGCGGGCAATGGAAGAATTGGGATCCCCTACTGACACCAGGTTTTTTTGTCCGTGTACGGGTGGCGGCGAGCCCCACGTACAAAGCGCTGCTGGTGCCGGAAGACGCCATCGGCGTGGATCAGGGACAGCGCTTTGTCTTCGTCGTAGGCGCCGACAAAAAAGTGCAATTCCGGACGGTGAAGCTAGGGACATTGGCCGATGGATTTCGCGTCGTGCGCGAAGGACTCAAGGTGGGCGAATTGATCATCGTCAATGGGCTTATGCGCGCGCAGCCAGGTGAGGTGGTTGATACCGAAATGGCGGAAGCGACGCCGTCGAAAATCACCAGCGTGGAAAGAAAATAGAGCCCGAGATTGTGAACATCCCCGACTTTTTCATTCCGAGGCCGATCTTCGCGGCGGTGCTCTCTATTGTGGCCGTGATCGTGGGCGGGATTGCGGCGTTCACCCTGCCGGTGGCACAGTATCCCGACGTCACGCCGCCCACCGTGGTCGTGACGGCGCAGTACCCAGGAGCAAACCCATCCGTAGTGGCGGAGACGGTAGCCACACCGATCGAGCAACAGGTGAACGGCGTCGAAAACATGCTCTATATGTCGAGCCAGTGCACCAGCGATGGAACAATGACGCTGACGATCACGTTTGAATTAGGCACGAATCTGAATACCGCGCAGGTGCTGGTGCAGAACCGGGTTGCTATCGCCGAGTCCCAACTCCCGCAGGATGTTCGCAATCTCGGGGTGACGACCACGAAACGGCAACCTGCCTTGCTCATGGTGGTGCACATGACCTCGCCGGATGAGAGCCACGACGCCCTTTACCTAAACAACTATGCTTTTTTGCAAGTGCGCGATGCCCTCGCTCGATTGAAAGGGGTGGGCGATGTGCAGATCCTCGGAGCGCGGGAGTATTCTATGCGGGTGTGGCTCGATCCCGACAAAATCGCTGGCTACAACATGACGGCGACAGATGTGGTCAATGCCATTCGGGAACAAAATGTGCAAGTGGCGGCAGGCACCATCGGCCAGCCACCCGTGCCGAAAGGAGCAGCGAAGTTTCAGCTCTCTATCAATGCCTTGGGGCGGCTGACCAGTGAGAAGCAGTTTGAAGATATCGTTATCAAGGAAGGCGCCAACGGGGAGATCCTGCGTGTGCGCGATGTGGCGCGAGTGGAGTTAGCCGCGCGCGATTATTCGGTCGATTCCAATCTCACGGGAAAGCCGGCGGCAGCGATGCTCATCTTTCAATTACCGGGTGCGAATGCTTTGAGCGTCTCAGACGGCGTGCGGGCGAAAATGGCGGAACTCAAGAAACGCTTTCCTCCGGGGGTGGATTTTGCCATCGCGTACGATCCCACCGTGTTTGTGCGCGAATCGGTCGAAGCCGTCGGGCACACGCTATTCGAAGCAACCATCCTAGTGGTGCTGGTCGTCGTTGTCTTCCTTCAATCCTGGCGGGCCTCCATAATCCCGCTCCTTGCAGTCCCGGTGTCGTTGATCGGCTCATTCGCGGTGATGGCAGCGATGGGATTTTCGCTCAACAACCTATCGCTTTTCGGATTGGTGCTGGCGATTGGCATCGTGGTCGACGATGCGATCGTTGTCGTAGAAAATGTACAGCGCAATATCGAAAGCGGCCTTGCTCCTTTAGAAGCGTCATTTAAGGCGATGCGGGAGGTCAGCGGTCCTATCATTGCAGTGGCGCTGGTTTTATGCGCCGTCTTTGTTCCGACAGCTTTTGTCAGCGGCATCACGGGCCAGTTCTATCGGCAATTTGCACTTACCATAGCGGTTTCCACCGTGCTGAGCGCGTTCAATTCTTTGACGCTTTCGCCTGCGCTGGCCGCGCTCCTCCTCCGACCGAAGGAAGCTAAGCCGGATTGGTTCACTCGGATGCTGAACTTCCTTTTCGGTTGGTTCTTCCGCGCGTTCAACTGGACTTTCGACAAGGTGAATGTCTGGTATGTGCGCCTGCTCGGCCGGATTATTCGAATGGCTGCAGTGGCAATGTTGGTTTACCTCGGTCTGATCGGTCTGACCTGGCTTGGCTTTAAGATTGTGCCCGTCGGGTTCATCCCCAGTCAGGATCAGGGATACTTGGTGGGAATCGCCCGGCTTCCGGATGGCGCTTCGCTCGAGAGAGCCGGCCAGGTGGTCGCTCGCGCCTGCTCGCTGGCACGTCAGGTTCCCGGCGTCCGCAACACCGTCGAGTTTCCCGGCTACGAACCGCTTAACGGAGTGAACAGCCCGAATGTCGGCGCGTTCTTCATCGGCTTGGACGCGTTTGAAGAGCGCAAGACGCCAGAACTCAGCGGCACGGCGATCACCAAGGCGATCGCTGGCAAACTGAGTTCAATCCAGGAAGGCTTCGTGGCGGTGTTTCCGCCCCCACCAGTCCAGGGGATTGGCAACGCGGGCGGATTCAAACTCATGGTGCAAGACCGCGGGAACGAAGGCTACGCCGCACTGCAGCAGGCGACCGCGAAGCTCGCCGCGGAAGCGAATAATTCGCCGGGGCTCGCCAATGTCTTTTCGACGTTTCGTGCCGGTGTCCCGCAGCTCTATGTCGATGTCGATCGTGTGAAGGCTCGAAGCATGGGGGTGCCGCTGGGAAATGTCTTCGACACGCTGCAGACTTACATGGGCAGCTTGTATGTGAACGACTTCAATCGCTTCGGGCGTACCTACCATGTCACCGCCCAAGCCGATGCAAAATACCGCCTTCGTGCGGAAGATATTGGCCGCCTAAAGACGCGCAACAAGGCGGGCGAGATGGTGCCATTGAGCGCAGTCGCTAAAATCGAGCAAAGCACCGGCCCAGACCGTGTGACGCGCTACAATCTTTATACCGCGGCAGATCTGCTGGGCGATGTAGGTCCGAGAGTGTCCAGCGGCCAAGCGATGGAACAACTGGAAGCACTCGCGGCACGGACGTTGCCCTCGACTTTTTCTTACGAGTGGACCGAAATGACGCTGCAGCAAAAGCTGGCCGGCAATACTGCCGCTTACATTTTTCCGCTCTGCGTCCTTTTCGTGTTCCTGACGCTGGCCGCTCTGTACGAGAGTTGGACTCTCCCGCTCGCGATCATCTTGATCGTGCCGATGTGCCTGCTCTCTGCCATCGCCGGCGTGTGGTGGCGTGACATGGACAATAACATCTTCACTCAGATCGGGCTGGTCGTTCTCGTGGGGCTGGCTTGCAAGAATGCCATTCTCATTGTCGAGTTTGCCAGGGAGGAACAAGCGCGAGGGGCAGATCGTGTGCAGGCAGCGACCAGTGCGGCCCGGCTGCGCTTTCGACCGATTCTGATGACCAGTTTCGCTTTCATTCTGGGAGTCGTTCCGCTGGTTCTGGCGAAAGGAGCGGGAGCAGAGATGCGGCAGGCGCTTGGAACCGCAGTCTTTTTCGGAATGCTCGGCGTGACCTTCTTTGGCTTACTTCTAACCCCGGTTTTCTTTGTGGTCATCCGCCGCCTCGCCGAGCGGAGGAACCCCGCAGAAAGCCCGGTTCCCACTTCCGTTCCAGAAGCTGATGCAACTCCGCTTACCTCCTGATGCAAACCGAATTCAGAGCAATTGTTCAAAGTGAGTATGGTGCTCCGGAGAAAGTTTTAAGAATTGCGAAGCACCAATTAGAGAGCGAAGAGCTTGGAGCTGACGATGTTCTCGTAAAGGTCATCGCTCGACCGATCCATCCTGGTGATATCCAGATTCTTTCCGCTCTTCCTCAAGGAGGACCGGTCGAGCCCATTCCGGAAGGAACTCTAAGAGTACCTGGGTTTGAGGGCGTCGGGACGATCGTTCGGCTCGGAACAAACCCAATGGCGGTGAAGAGGTTTAGCGAAGGCCAGCGTGTCGCGTTCTTTCCAGCAAACGGTACCTGGGGAGAATACGTGGTCGTTCGATACAACTCTCTCCTGCCAGTTCCGAACGAGATTCCCGATCAGATTGCGGCGCAGATGCTCATAAATACGATCACCGCATCCGTTCTCATCAAAGCCGGTCATAATTCGCTTAAAGCTCCGATTACGCCTCCCGTTCACATTCTTCAGAATGCGGCTGCATCCGGCGTCGGACGTTTGCTGACGCAAGTTGCTTTAGATCGCGGGGTCCGCCCCATTCGTTTGGTAAGATCGCATCAGTCGGCTGAAAAGCTTCAATCGGCACTTCCTGGGCCGCCGGTTTTTTCAACGAGCGATAGCAATTGGAAGGAACAGGTTCGCGGCGCTTTGGAAGGACACAAGCTCGAAGTGGCTTTCGACGCCATCGGCGGAACAGCGATCGACGATCTGGCTTCGGTTGTTGATGACTGCGCAACCATCATTAACTACGGCTCATTGGGTAGCAACACGGGCACGAACATTTATTCGCTCGCCCCAAATAATGTCGCGCTTAAGAGCGTCTCCATCATGACTTGGTTTCGTCTGACCCAGGACGAAAAGCAGAAAGATTTCGAGCTCGCTCTGCATCTCGCTACAAATCACCCAGAGCTTTTCGAGGTCGCCCATGAGTATGAGTTTGGGGAGTTTCACAAAGCAATTCAGCACGTTTCTCGTCCGGCAAAAGCCGGGATCGTCTTACTGAAAAGCCCAAATTAGAAAGGATAGCGTATGGAAATCGGAACCATTGGAGCAGGAGCTTTCGCACTAGCGTTCGCAAAACGGGCATTGAAGGCACGCTATAAGGTAAAGCTCAGCAATAGCCGAGGCCCAGACAGCCTCCGAGAAATTGTCAAACAACTTGGTCCTGGAGCAACGGCCGCCACCAGGGAAGAGGCAGCGGCTTGCGAAATGGTCCTTCTTGCTGTGCCGTGGGACAACGTGCCCGAAACACTTGCAAGTCTTCCCAAGTGGAATAATCAGATTCTGCTCGATGGGACCAATCCTTTTCACGGTAAGGCCGGAGATTTCACACCCGCCGATGTTGGAAACCTATCTACCAGCCAGCTTGTTGCGGCGCTAGCCCCTGGAGCACGAGTGGTCAAGGCATTGAACAATATGATCGTGCCTAACCTGGAGGCGGAGCCGGTCGTCAACGGGGCGAGACGAGTTGCATTTGTTTCGGCAGACAATGACGGGGCGAAGAAGCAGGTTGCAATCTTACTCAAAGAGCTTGGCTACTCGGTCATTGATCTTGGAAACCTTCGCGATGGAGGTCTGATCCAGCAAGCAGGCGGCCCTCTCGCAGGGCGAGATTTGTTGGAGCGAGAAGAATAACATAGATGAAAGCCATTCATCTCACTGCCTACGGTAATCCAGCTCAGAGCTTGATGATGGTAGAAGTTTCGGAACCAAACGCGCCGTCTGCGGGCGAGGCTCTTGTGCGGATGGAGTATGCGCCGATTGCCTACAGCGACCTCCTTTTAGCGAACGGGGTTTACCTCTTAAAACCGAAGCTGCCTTCTGTCATTGGAGGTGAAGGCGCGGGAATCGTCGAGGCAATCGCGCCGGGAGTCACCAGCGTCAAGGCAGGCGATCGAGTTACGATCCCATTTGGAACATTCACCTGGTCTGAAAGAGTCCTTGCTCCCGCCCAAGGTCTTTTCGTCGTTCCTCCTTCAATCGATGCCAGAACGGCCTCGATGTTGAATATCAATCCTACGACGGCAGTTCTTCTCCTAAGCGAATTTGTAAAGCTAAGGCCTAAAGACTGGATTGTATTAAATGCAGCCAACTCCCAGGTCGCGCGATGCCTGATCGCGATTGCAAAATCGCGCGATCTGAACGTTGCAGGTATTGTCAGACGGCGGGAGCTTATCCCTGAAATCGAGAAGCTGGGTGTTGATTTCGTTGGCGTCGAATCGCCGGAACTCTCAAAGCAGATTCAGATTGCAACTGGCGGAAGGCCGATACCTCTGGGTCTTGATGCTGTAGGTGGTCTAGCGACAGCGACGATAGCAAGCGTGCTCTCTCCGGAAGCCCATCTCGTCAGCTATGCGTGGCTGAGTGGTTTGCCGATTCACGTGCCTCAAGGCGATCTCATTGGCAAGAGGTTAAACATCCACGGCTTCTGGATGTATTACGAAGAGTATCTCTCCAAAATGCGGGCGGCACTGACTGAGGCAACAAAAGTAGTCGCTTCCGGCAAATTAAGTTTGCCAATCACCACAACATACAAACCGTCCCAAATCAAAGAAGCAATCGAACACTCCCAGCGTGGTGGCAAGGTGCTATTGGATTTCAATCACCCAAACTAGGTTGGGACGGCAGGAAGTTTTATGAACACAATAACCACGAAAGACGGCACGCAGATTTATTTCAAGGATTGGGGCAAAGGGCAACCTGTCGTTTTCAGCCACGGCTGGCCGCTGAGTGCGGATGCATGGGAAGACCAGATGTTCTTCCTGGCCTCGCGTGGCTTCCGCTGCATCGCACATGATCGTCGCGGCCACGGCCGCTCCAGTCAGCCGTGGAACGGCAATGACATGGACACCTACGCCGACGACCTCGCGGCGTTGGTCAACGAACTGGATTTAAAAGACGCGATCCATGTCGGCCATTCCACCGGAGGCGGCGAAGTCGCGCGCTACATCGCCGGGCATGTGCTCCGCTTTCAGCCAAACTCATCAAAAAGACGACGCTCAAAGTTTATCAGGGTGCGCACGGCATGTGCACAACGCACAAAGACCAGGTTAACGAGGATTTGCTGGCCTTTATCAAATGAAGAAAAACCGCTTTAAGAATGCTTCTGAATTGCTGCTCGAATTCACGGCGTCGTCCTTTCGTGACCCGGAGAAGGCGGCGGAAATGTTTGCCGAGGACGGGGCCTTCGAAATGCCCTATTTGGCAGACTTCGGGTTCCCCTCGCGTTACGGGGGCAGAGCGGAAATCGCCGGATTTTTCAAAATGGTTCGTGGGCTTTATCCGGGATTTGAGTTTGAAAACGTCGTCATCCACATCGCGACTCTCCACCAAGTGTTTGCCGAATATGAGTTCACGGCTGAGTCGAGCGTAACGAAGCGAAAGATTCACCAACACTTTTTTGGCCGGCTGGTAGCGAAAAACGGCAAGATCACGCTGCTGCGGGAGGCGCTGAACGCGGCAGCTTTGGCGCGCGCAATTTATTCACAGGGAATCCCCGAGTTGCCTGGGAACGGGCAGGCTCAGGGACAGCCAATAAAAAGCAGCACCTCCGCATAACGACATTTCAACCTAAACGAGATTATTTATGAAAGGGTCTTTCCTGGATTGGAATGTCAATTTTTGGCAGGAACCTCGATAAACACAAGCGCCGGAGCTCAATTATTCGACTCGCCTAAAACCACATCATTTTCCGCTCCGAAAACCCATGTAAAACCTGATTCAATGGGCTTTCGGAACGGAAAATGATCTTTTGAGTAGTTCTTAATCTAGGAAAGACCCTATGAAAAACCGAGACAATTCAAAAATCTCCGTAGTCCTTGTCCACGGCGCGTTCGCCGATGCATCGAGTTGGAGAAAAGTCATTCCACTCCTGGAGAAGGACGGCTTCACGGTTACGGCGGTGCAAATTCCGCTGCATTCTTTGGCGGACGACGTGGCCACCACTAAACGAGTCATTGACGCGCAAAAGGATGATGTAATCCTGGTCGGGCATTCATACGGAGGCGCGGTTATTACCGACGCCGCGGCGGGGAACCCGAAAGTCAAAGGCTTGGTATATGTCGCCGCGTTCGCGCCAGATGCAGGCGAAGCGCTCGGCGGATTGATAGAACGGTTTTCTCCTTCGCCTTTAGGAACGGCTCTTGTGCCTGATTCAGCAGGTTTTCTTTACATTGACCGAACCAAATTTCTAAACGTTTTCGCGAACGATTTGCCCAAAGATGAAGCGGCGTTGCTTGCCGCAACGCAGAAGCCCATTGCCGGCGCAATCTTCGGCGAAGGCGTAAAAACCGCCGCGTGGAAGACGATCCCTTCATGGTACGTCGTGTCGACGCAGGACAACGCCATTAACCCCGATTTGGAGCGATTCATGGCGAAGAGAATCGGTGCTCAAACAAAAGAGATTAAAGCGAGTCACGTTAGCTTCATATCTAATCCGGCTGAAGTCGCTAAACTTGTCGAAGCAGCCGCCGCCGCGGCTACGTAATTAATGCCGAGCGTATGCCATTCGGCGGGGGGGCGCCAGCCTCATGATCGACGATGTCTTTGTCGCATGAACCAAATGCACATGCTTCATCGTAAACTCATCGCATTGGTCACCGATGGACTCCGAGCAACCCACACCAGCTCCGGCTGAGCAGCTCATACCCTCGGGCCCGTCGCAGGGCCGCAGAAGGCCGAGATCCCAGCGCCGCCAAAGCCGCGCCGCTGGCGCAGGTTGTTTGTCATTTTCGTCGCGATGCTTATTCTCATCATTGGATTCCCGCGCCCGCTGCACTCGTTGCACACCGTTTCGACAGACGACGCGTATGGGAATAGGGGCTTTTGCGGGGACATGCAAAAATTCCGATCGACGAGGTTTTTTTCGAGAAGCCAAATCCTCACTCACGGAGCGCACTCCCCTTCTCTTTCCTACTGGCTCAAAGTCTCGATCAACAATTACCGTGCTCATGCCGTAAAGATGTCTGCAACAGGGTAAAAGTTGCCTTTCTGCGCTTTAGTGGAGGTCTTTATCAGAGTTAAGCGCAGATTACAATAATAGTCATTATTGTGCGCGGGATGAGTCGTCCCCGCCGCAGCGTTTTCACTCCAAAGCCTCACTGAGCGCTTCCGCCGTCTGCCGTGTCTGTTCATGGCCGACATGGGTATAGCGCACGGTCGTGCGGATATTCTTATGGCGGAGGAGCTCCTGGATTTCCCTCAAATCCTTTCCCACTTGGTTGAGCAGGATCGTGGCAGCACTGCGCCGGAGCCCGTGCGCGGTGATTTCCCCGACCCCGAGCGCCCTGCAGGCTGCCCGAAGCTGCAGGTTGAAGGCGCGGTTTGAGAACGGCTCGCCCGAATATCCCGCAAACACAAACTGCGAGGCCGCAAAGGCAATTCCGCCGGGAGCCAGGATGCGTCGGGCTTTAAAGCCCTCCTGGGGCCAACGGGAGGGACGCTGCGATAAGGGGCAATAAGGCGCCCGTAACAACGGCATTGAGGAAAAGCAAAAGGGCGTCACGTTGAATCACACTCCACGCGGCGAAAGGGTTGGAATTCCCGCACGTTTATCTCATCGGCCTGGAGCGAGGTCTGTTGCCCCACGACCTGAAGGATCACTCTGGAGGCGGCAAAAACTCGAGCAAAGCGCTCGCAACTGCATCGGGTTGTTCCTCCGCCACCCAATGCCCTGAGTCTCTGATCTCAACTGCACGAACGTCGGTGGCGACGTGGCGCAGGTGCTCGCCGATAAGTGGGCCGAAGCTGCCAGCCCCGCCAATGCCGAGCACCGGCATGGAAAGTTTTCGTTTCGAGAATTCTGCATTTGCTTTCGCGTCTTCGGGGAACGCTCGATGGTACTCGAACCCTGCCCGCAACGCTCCTAGGGTACCGTAGGCGCGGGCGTAGATGTCCTCCACCTCATTCGTGAAGGCGCGGGCGTTGACGGCCTCCGAATTGTGGAACCAAGACAGAAACTGCCGCTCCTTTCCGGCGATCAGCATCTCGGGGACGTCGCGGACATCGAAAAACCTGAAATGCCAGGTGCGTGGGGATCTTGTAATCTCGTCCCAGGGCTCGATGCCTGGCAGCGGAACGTCGAGGATCGCCAGGGACCGCACTTCGTCAGGATTCTCCGCGGCATAGGCATAGGCCACCATCCCGCCCAAATCATGGCCGACGATGTTCACGCGGGTTCCAAGTCCGAGCTTTGCCACGAGAGCTCGGATATCCCAGCCACGGTCGCCTTGTCGTAGCCCGTGGCCGGCTTTGTCGTGTCGCCAAGTCCACGAAGGTCAGGCGCGAGAACCGTGTAACCGCGTGCGACGAGCTGCGGCATCACATATCGTCACATGTACGAGGTCGAACCCCACCCATGCAGCAAGACAACGGGATCTCCGCGGCCCTTCGCCAGCAGATAATGGTAGAGTACACCATTCACCTCCGCCTTGCCGTCGTGGATTGCGTCCACTGAGGCGGCCGACGGAGCCGGGGCCGGTTGCGCGCGGGCGTAACTTGGAGCGAGTTGAGGAAACGCCAGGGCAGCGGCGCGCACATTGGTGGAACTGGAGCGGCGCTTTTCCGATGATGCCGCGTGTCGGCAATATCTTTTCGCGTTGCGCTGGCCGGCAGGCTTTCGTTGCCCTCGATGCCAGCGGGAAAATGCTTGGCCGATTTCGCGCGGACTTTGGCTTTGCACAGGCTGTCGGACGCAAGTGTCGGTGCTCGCGGGAACCGTGTTTCAAGACACTCATCTTCCCCTGACGGTATGGTTTCGAGCGATGTGGCACATGACCAGCCAGAAGAATGGAATGAGCGCGCTTGGCCTCCAACGGGTTCTTGGACTGGGCAGCTACAAGACGGCGTGGCTGATGCTCCACAAGCTGCGCCAGGCGATGGTGCGCCCCGGCCGGGAGCGTTTGCGAGGCGTGGTGGAGGTAGATGAAACCTACTGGGGGGCAACCGAATCTGGGGGAGCAACCGGCCGCCTGATCGACAGCAAGGTGCTGATCGTCGTCGCAGCCGAGCAGGACGGCAAAGGCATCGGTCGCATCCGCATGGCACGAATCCCCGATTTCGACCGGGCAACGCTTCATGGCTTCATCCGATCGTCTGTGGAACCCGGGAGTACGGTTCGCACTGACGGGCTCAACTCCTACCGTGAGATAGAAGGATACGTCCATAACAGGAAAGTCCAACGCCGTCTCCAGCACGGGGAGCATATGCTTCCAAGAGTCCACCGAGCGGTTTCCCTGCTCAAGCGGTGGATGCTCGGAACACACCAAGGAGCCGTCCGGCACCAGCACCTCGAGGATTACCTCAACGAATTCGTCTTCCGCTTCAACCGGCGCAAGTCGGCGTCGCGAGGAAAGCTCTTCTACCGGATCGCACAGCAGGCCGCCCAGATCGCTCCGACTACCTACGAGAAACTGGTCCGGCCACAAGATCTTGCGCATGGTTGAGTCAAGTAAATAGCCCTAAACACGCTTGACGATGAGGAGACGACAGAGCGATTGACCCGCGACGGGGAAGAAAACCGCGTGAGCTGAGCTCGCGAACCCTCGCCCGCGTCGGCGCTTCGGGCAACGGCACCAGCCTCGGGGGCCCGGCGAACTGGGAGGAGTTCACCCACTGGCAGTCGATGACGGTGAAGGGGGTGGCCCCGCGTTATCCGCTTTGATCCTGTACCGAGCCAAGACGTCAGGTCATCGCCGCGCTTCAAGCAACTGCTTGCGTCGGTATTCGCCCTGGCGTTCGAACATCCAGCCCGGGTACTCGGCCGGCAACCGGCTCACTTCGTCCAGCGCCGCGAGCTCACTGTCGCTGAGCGCCACTTGCGTCGCTGCCAGGTTGTCGGTGAGTTGCTCGGGTCGCTTGGCGCCGATGATCACGCTGGTGACCTGTGGCTGGTGCAACAGCCAGGCCAGCGCCACCTGGGCCACCGACACGCCATGCGCCTGCGCGATCGGGCGCATGGCGTCGATGCAGTCGTAGGCCCGGTCGCGGTTCACCGGCGGGAAGTCGAAGGTCGTTCGGCGGCTTCCCTTTTCGCCTTGCTGCTCGCGCCCGTACTTGCCGCTGAGCAGGCCGCCGGCCAGCGGACTCCATACCATCAGGCCGACACCTTCGCTCTTTAGCATCGGGATCAGTTCGCGTTCGAGGTAACGCCCGGCAACGGTGTAGTAGGCCTGCAGTGACTCGAAGCGCGACAGTCCCCACCGCTCCGCGACGCCGAGCGCCTTGACGATCTGCCATGCGGCCCAGTTGGAAACGCCGACGTGGCGCACGTGGCCCTGCCGCACGAGTTGGTCGAGCGCGCGCACGGTCTCCTCGATCGGCGTGGCCGGATCGAATCCGTGGATCTGGTAGAGGTCGATGTGGTCGAGCTGCAGCCGCTTCAGGCTGGCCTTGACCCCGTCCATGATGTGGCTGCGCGTGGCGCCGCGCGCGTTCGCTCCCGGGCCGGTCTCGTTGAAGACCTTGGTCGCGACGACCACGTTCTCGCGCGGCACCTTGAGATTCTTCAGCGCCTGGCCGGTGATCTGCTCCGACACGCCCCCGGCGTACACATCGGCGGTGTCGATGAAGTTGATGCCGGCGTCAATCGCCTGGCCCACGAGGCGCTCTGCGTCGGCCTGCTGCAGGCCACCGATCTGGCTCGAGATGCCGTCGGTGCCGCCGAAGGTCATGGTGCCCAGGCAAAGCTCGGAGACGAACAGGCCGGTACGGCCGAGGGGATGGTTGCGCATGGTCGAGGTTCCTTTGTGACTATGGTTAAATGGTCTAGCCATTCTATTAACCTATTGTCGAAGCGAACGAACTCATCGAGAAACGTGCTTCCAGATGAGATCCGACGGTGGCGATGCCAACCGCCTTGGCTTTGCTGTTCTGCTGTGCGCGCTTTCCAGGTGTCAGTTGCCGCCATCGAGATGTAATTAGACTCCGCCATCGTTCGGTTTTGTTTTTCTATTTCTTTCTCAAGTTTTTGACGCGGGAAATTTCACAAAATCTCGCGGCAACCAATGATTGGGAGAAAGCGAGTGCCGCAGCGCCGACAGGACGCTGTCATGACAGTGCGCGCTCCTCCAGCCAGTCGACGTAGAGGCGGCGTTCCGCAAACAGCCACGCACCGTCCATCTTCACAAATGTGTCGAGGTAGCGGAGCGAGGCGAGCATCAAGCGTCGCTTTCCACCGTCCTCCGTGACGTGATGCGCCAGGCAGTAAGCTTCCCCGGTGCCCCGGTGGTCCGTTAGCGTGAAGATGGTGCTCTGTCCCACGAAGTGCGTGGTGGCGTCGTACTTGTTCAGCTCTGCGAAGACCGGAGCGAGCGCTTCGCGCGAGTGCAGCTCCTGCGAGGGTGTTGGATCCTTCGCGTCCATGTACACCACGAAGTGGGTATCGGCGGTAAAGAGAGACATCTGGCCTTTCGCATCGCGACGATCAGCGCAGTATGCGTAGGCCTCGATGAGCTCGCGGATAGCGAGGCGGTCCGCGGCTTCGCTGGGGGGTACGGTAACGTGTTTGCTCATGAGTTGGTCTCCTTTTTCCATTCGTTCAGACACGCAAGAGCGATCACTCGAGGATGGCCCTCGGTTCGAGGAACGCCTCGATCCCGAACGTGCCGAATTCGCGGCCTACGCCTGAGTACTTGAATCCGCCGAACGGTGCCTGCTGATCGTCAAGCATGCCATTGATCGCTACACGGCCGGCGAGGATCTGAGAGGCCACCCGGCGCGCGCGCTGGACGTCGGTTCCGCTCACGAAGGCGTGGAGGCCGAAGCTCGTGTCGTTTGCGATCCTGATCGCATCTTCCTCGGTTTCGTAGCTGATGACACACAGGACGGGGCCGAAAATCTCTTCCTGGGCGATCGTCATGTCGTTCGTCACATTGACAAATACCGTGGGCTTCACGAAGTGACCCGCCTCGAGGCCGGGTGGATGGCCCTCGCCGCCGACGAGCACTTCCGCGCCTTCGGCGGTGCCTTTGCGGATGTATGATTGCACTCGCTCGTACTGTTTCTGCGTTACCATAGGTCCGACGGCGGTCTTTCGATCGGCCGGATCGCCGACTGGAAAGGCGGGCATGGCGTCAACGATTGCTCGCTTGACTGCGTCGAGTCGGCTCTTCGGCACGAGAAGCCGGGTCCCTGCGGCGCACGCTTGACCACTGTTCAGAAATGCGATGCCGAGGGCCGTCGGGATCGCCTTCTCGAGCACGGCGTCGTCGAGGAGGATGTTCGGCGATTTGCCGCCCAGCTCGAGCGTGACGCGCTTCATCGTCGCGGCGCCGTCGCGCATGATTGTCTTGCCAACCCCAACTGAGCCCGTAAACGAAATCTTGGCCACGTCAGGATTGCGTACCAGTTCGGCCCCGACGACATCACCGCGGCCGGTCACGACGTTGTAGAGACCCTGCGGGAGCCTGGCTTCGTGCAGACAGTCGAGCCACACTTGCGTCTGCAGAGAGCTCAGCTCACTGGGCTTGATGACTACGGTGCAACCCGCAGCCACTGCCGAGGCAAGTTTGACGCAAAGGAACAGCGCGTTCGCGTTCCAGGGCGTAATCAGACCGGCAACGCCGACGGGCTCGTAGGTGACCGTCGTCTTGTTCCAACTCCGAGCCAACGGCAGCTCTTGGAGTGCCTTCTCGGTCGCCAAGAACGCGTTGGCACCCGCCTGCACGATGGGCGCGGCGAACCGAACGACACCTCCGTACTCCTCGACCATCGCGGCCGTCAGATCGTCGACGCGCGCCGTGACCACCTCGTGCAGCCGGCGCAAGAGATTCGCGCGCTCTTTCTTAGTCGTCTGGCGGAAACTGACGAACGCGCGCTTGGCAGCGGCGATAGCGCGCCGCGCATCCTCCTCATCGGCCAGCGTTACGCGGGCAATCACTTTGCCGTTGCTCGGGTTGATGATGTCCATGACCTCGCGGCCGTGGGATTCAACGAACGCCCCATCGATGTAATGCTTCGTGACTGTTTTCATTGTGCCTCTCCTCCTGGCTGGTTGGTTGTTTGACGACTAATTTCGAATGATCAAGATTGATGCGTCCAACACATTGTTGTAATTAATTTGATAACTAGAAGGTATCCAAATGGAACTCCGACATTTGCGCTATTTCGTAGGCGTTGGGGAAGAGCAGCACTACGGGCGAGCGGCCAGGCGTTTAGGCATTGCTCAGCCTGCGCTGTCCCGGCAGATTCAGGATTTAGAGAGGGAGCTTGGATTTGCCCTTTTCGACCGGTTACCGCGCGGTGTGAAATTGAGCGCGGCGGGAAAGTTGTTCCTGGACGACGCGCGGCGAATTCTTCAGCACGTCGATGAGGCCAAGCTTCGAGCTGAGCGCGTGGCAAGCGGTAAAGCCGGAACGCTCCGCATGGGATTCGTGGAGAGTATCTCTTGGCACGGGGTAGTGCCGGATTCGTTTCGGCGATTCCGTCTCAGGCAGCCCGACGTGGAGTTGGAGCTGCATCCCATGCTGTCTGCTCAGCAGGCTGAAGCCGTTCGATCTGGCATGCTCGATGCAGGATTTATCTTCAGCCTAATAGAGCCGGATAGAGATTTCGCTCATCTGCTGGTCGCGCAGTACAAGCTCATGCTCGCCGCACCCCAGGGTCACGCGGTCACCCGAATCAAGCGACTTCGGTTGCGCGACCTCCGCGACACGCCCTTTATCTGGTTTCATCGGTGGGCGAATCCTATCTACTACGACCGCATCATGCAGATATGCCTCCGAGGCGGTTTGAAGGCGCCGCGCATTGTTCAACACGCCATCGACCATGCTACCGTCCTATGCCTAGTTTCGTGCAGACTGGGGATCGCGTTTGTTAGCGAGACCGCTCGATGGCAACGCCCCCGCGGCGTGACGTTATTAGCAGTTGTCGACCTAGATTTCCCACTACCGTTTTATCTAATCTGGCGGAAGGATAATCAGTCGCCGTTGCTGCATAAATTTGTGGCTCAGATAGAAGCGCCCTAATTTGCCGTATTCTTTACGCAGGATGAAGCGTTGCACATGCCTGGAAGCGTTCGGTCTACGTCGGACAATCGAATTTCACCCAACGCCGCAATTTGGGATGGAGTGGGCCATGGACACTTTTCCAAAATTTGCCGAATTTTTTTCTCCAACACAGCAAGAGATCCATATGGGACGGGGGCGCCCCCCTGGCAAACCCGGCCCCCCCCTCCCGAAGTTTCCCAAAGAAAAGCATGCTTTTTCGCCCAGTCGGAGGAAAGGAAGCGGCCAGAGACCATGCGATCCTCATGCTTGTTGCTTCACGTATCGCAACTCGATGTCCGACGCATGAAGCCGAAGGCATCGAACGTCGAAGCTATGCGTGCGCGGGCGATTCAAACGGCAGCCGCACATTAAATTGTGTGCCATCCGGACCCGTGGTGAAGTCGATTTTTCCGCTGTGCCGTTCGACGACGATCCTGTGGCTGATAACCAGGCCGAGTCCCGTGCCTGCGCCGCCCTTGGTTGTGAAGAAGGGCAGCGAAAAGATGTGCGGCCGGGCCTCGAGCGGGATTCCACTGCCATTGTCCGCGATCTCAACGAGAAAAAACTCGCCGTCGCGGCGCGTGCGGACATCGCGCAGCAGTCGCGGGATTTTTGAGTTCAAGATGCCTTGCAGTTGCGGACGCTCGGGCCTCTCGCCAACGGCGCAAGCTGTTCGAGAATTATCGGGAGCTCTCGAAATGAATCCTCGCCATCATTCGAAACCTTGGAGCTGCGCAGATCCGATCACGATGGAATGAACCGGATCTTCTGGAACTGTCTGAACAGACGCATCAGCATCTCCTCCGTTTCAACCCACTCATGAAAACCGAATCGCCGTGACTTGGTTGTATCAGACATCACGTCGTAGCCGAGGTTAAAGACTGCTTCTCCAAACGCCCATGCAGCAGCCTCCCGAAACGTGTAGTTTAGTAGGTTGTGCTTCTTAACCAAACTATTCCAGAGCGGTTCTTTGTCGGACATAAACGTCGTTAGAGGAAGGCGCTGGGGCGGAGCGTATTCCATTTTGAAAAACTGCGCGATGTGCGGCCAAAGATTTTCCCAGCGATCGAAGTCGCCATTTGTAATGTTAAAAGCCTGTCCGTCGCATCGATCGTCCTCGCCGGCCCAAACCATCGCTTTGGCGAGAAGTTCGGCATCCGTCATCTCCATGATTGCGTGATAGGTTTCGGTGGACCCGGGAAACCGAAGGGGCAAACCCATTTCCTTGCAGAGGCTGGCGTATACAGCGATGACCGTCGCCATATTCATGGGATTCCCCACAGCGAAGCCACAAATAGACGATGGTCGAAAAGACGTCCAGGACCACCCCTTTCCCGCTGAGCGCGACACGAGATAGTCCTCCTGGTCGTAATAGAAATTCGGGGGCATATGACGCGGATCGGTCTCCTTGGCAGGAGTTTTATAGGGACCAAGATGCGCTCCGTAGAACTTTGCTCCCTCGACGTGAAGCACCTTCCGCAGCGCCTTGGATGATCGCTCCACCACTTCAACTGTGTTCGCAAGCATCGCCAGATTTGGCGCCACTTCGTCAAAAAAATTGTCAGCCGGTTGAAGTGCGGCGAAGAAGATGTGGGTGACGTCCGTTATCCCGCTCAAGCGCGCTTCAAGATCCGACTGATTCAATAGATCGACGGAAAGGTATTTCGCGGTCGTTTGAAATTCAGGGCTCCGCCGGGAAAGCCCAATGACTTCCCAATCGCCGAGCGATACGAGGTGATTGACTACGGCTCGCCCGGTCACGCCAAGCGCCCCAGCTACCAAGGCCTTTTTCATGCACGGGATCATGGATCAGCGTTTTGGTGCGGGCGAGTTCAAACCGTTTGTGCGACCAGTTCTTGTTTTCGGCTGAAAAGCGATTGAATTCATTACGGGTCGAATCAACAAGCAATGAGCATCTTGATCTGACCTTCTAGCACGCCGCAAAATTCCCAACGGGATCCGTGCCAGACAAAATCCGATCTTCCAGAATTTCTGAATTTTTTTCTTCAATAGCCCGATCGATCTATATGGGAGAGAGGCGCCCCCCGGCAAAACCCGGCCCCCCCTCTCGATTCGCGCCCAACAAAAAGCATGCTTTCCTCAATGGGTGGCCGGCCGCCGGCTTTTTATTTGCCGCAAAGGAAACGACTCTCGGACGGCTTGCCGGGCTAAAGCGCCCCACGGCTACGCCGGCGCCAAAGCACGCAGTTTTCCCGCCAGTGGCTCGTGACGGTCGACTGGCCCATTTCAAGGCCATTACGGGCCTTTACTGCCCTCACTCGCCAAGCAGCGCGATGACTATGAGGTTTTAGCGTGGATGAGCGAAATCCGCCGGCCGGCGAAAACCCGGTTGGAAAACTCTCAAAGAGAATTGGAAGGTTCGGGGAACGAGGAAGTCAAAATAGCAGCTTGCAAACGCCGGCATCTCGACCAGTGCCGCTCTGCGATACGAGGAGCTCGCCGCCCTGTTGGCAGCATATGATCTTCGAGGAGCTACGGGAGCAGGCCCAGGGGCTTTTGACAGACCTTGGAGTGAGGCCTCCTCTTTTAGGCAAGGGTTAAAGAACCGATCGAAGCGCCTTACGGGTGGTTTCCCACTGCTCGTCACTGAATCGCGGATTCAGCCCCTCGGCCTGACACATTTCTTCCACGCGGGCCCTCAGTTCTTGCCATGACGGCTTGCGGCCCAAGTCTTCCCAGAGCTTGAGCAAGGCCATCACGGCCTGAGCGGTAATGGTCATCTTAATTCTCTTCAATCGGGCCGCATCATAAAGTTGCCGCAAAAACAGAACGTCTCGCGTCATGGCCGCTTGAAGGATTCGCGCCTCGGTTTCCTTGACCTTCTCGCTAAGAAAGGCACGCACTTCCTCGGGAACGTCGTCGAACCACCCCGCGCGAAACATTTCCATGGATCGGAGCTCCCACGCCAATTTGACTACCTCGTTCTCGCTGCTGGCGACATGCTCGGTGTAAAGGGCGGACCATTTCCAGAAGCGATCCTCATCCTGGAAAAACAGCATAGCGCACCATTTATCACATCATCACGGAACCATCAACGAACAATCATGCACACGGACGCGAGCGTTACAAGTTTCGTTACAAGGTCAGGCTATTTTGCACCGGCGCTCCCAAAGCAGATGCGGGGAAGGATGCGCGTCTATTTCCCTGCCCGCGAGCCGCATTCGGTAAAATTCCGCTCCGATTCCGGCGATCCTGGCGATTCCTGCGCACGGCTTTTCCGCGAGGAGATTGTCCACATTATCGACAGTCTTAAGCTGCCTCGTTACGGGCTCAGTCTCTACCAGGAAAAGACGCTGCCGGCCGACTTAGCTCCCGCGGAGATTAAGGTTCTCGATGACCTCTCTCGTGCCGGCCCGAGGCTAAAAGGCTTTTGCCGCACCAACCTTTTCAAACGGCTGGAGAGCTCGGTGCACGCATTTCTGCTTTCGGTCCACCGCCATGTATTGCGCAATGAACTGTTTATCCACGCGCTGGAAAATTTCGTGCTTCCTTTGACTCAGCCATGTTTTTGCTCTTAGTTAAACTACGTTCATGCTACGGGTGCCTAATGGGTGTCGAGCCACTTCCGGATATTCGAGACGGTATCCTCGTAGAACGTCTTGTAGAGTCCGTGCGATACGTAGCCGATATGCGGCGTGGCCAGGACGTTATCCAGCGACCGGAAGGGGTGATCCGCCGGCAAGGGCTCGATGTCGAACACGTCGAGCGCCGCGCCAGCAATGCGGCGGTCACGCAAGACCTCGATGAGCGCCGGCTCGTCAACGATCGGGCCACGCGAGGTATTGATGAGCCTGGCCGATGGCTTCATGGCCTGCAGCTCGGCCGCTCCGACCAGGCCCTTCGTCCTTTGGCTCAGAACGAGGTGGATCGTCAGGATGTCGGCGCTGCGGAAGAGTTCCTCCTTGGAGACGAGCCGCGCTCCGCATGCTTGTGCCCTGTCGGGCGTGAGGTTCTGGCTCCAGGCGATCACCTCCATGCCGAACGCGAGGCCGATTCGCGCAACCTCCGAGCCAATGTTGCCGAGGCCGAGGACGCCGAGCGTCTTGCCGTGGAGACTTTCGCCCATCGTGAGCTGCCAGCCGCCGGCATCGCAGATGTGCGTTTTCCAATGCGACCTGACGCGCGCTCGCAAGGATGAGAGCCCAGGTCATCTCGATGGTGGGGCGTGCATCGTATCCCGTATGCGCCACCACGATACCTCGCTCGGCCGCGGCCTCCACATCGATGGCCGCGTTGCGAGGACCGGTCGATGCGATCAGCTTCAGTCGCGGCAAGCGCTCGATGACCGACCGTGGCAGCGGTGTGCGCTCGCGCATGACGCAGACCACGTCGAACGGCAGGAGGCGCTCGACCACGTTGTCGAAATCGGACAAATGGTCATTGAAAACGGTGATCTCGGCGCGCCCGGCGAGCGGCGACCAGTCGGCCATCTCCAGCGACGCGTTCTGATAATCGTCCAGGATGGCGATGCGGATCATTTCCGTCACACTCCTTGCAGCAGGGGCCAGCCTGATTCGCCGACTTCCATCCGTACGAGCTTGGCGTCCTGGATGCCACTTTCGTGGGGAATCAGGAAGCCGCCATCGGTCGTTACATAGAGCGCCTTCTCGTCGCCAGGCGCCCTTCCGAAGGCGCAGGCCGTGCTCCCGACCATACCCTGTTCGGGGCCTGCCAATGTCGTGCGAGCGCCTGAAGGGTCGAGGCGGACCAGAGTGTGTTCGGGATGCGTGGTGAGATAGAGCGAACCGGACATTCCGAACGCGAAGTCGTCGGCACTGAGACGCGCCGCCGCACTTTCGATCGCGCCGGCGGAGCCATCGGGTTGGATCGGCACGCGGACCAACAACCTGCGTCCTGAGACGGTGATCCAAGCCCAGCCCTGGCGGATCTTGATCCCGTTCGATCCTGGCCATCTGGGCACGACCGGCCTGAGCCGATCCCCCTGAAGCCAGACGTCGCAGCGGCCAGGTTGGCCGAGATCGATCGCGAGGATATGGCCGGAGGAACTCTCGCAGGCCAGAAGCATTCGCCCATTCGGATGCATCGTGCAGCCGTTCATGAAGGTGGCGTCCGGAAGTTCACACCATTGCCGGACGGCACCGCCTCGCTCGACTCGCCAGATGAACCCCGGCCTCTCGTACAGCGTGCCGCCGGTCACCCAAAGCACACCGTCGGCATCAAACGCAAGCCCCATAGGGGGCGCCGGAACCTCCGCAAACGTGGTCGTCGCGCCTGTCGCCGGATCGTAGCGATCAACGCGATTGTGCGAATAGACGGTGACGAATACCGCACCGTCTGCATCGACTGCGAGGTTCTCCAGGAACGCGGGCGCCTTCCACGTCGCTACCGTAGTAGCTTCGATCGGAGTAAACGTTCCCCCATCGTGATCTGGATAATAGTCTTCTGTCGGTGTGACCATCTGAATCCCTCTCTTGTCGCCGCATCTGCAACTTTCAGCAGCTGCTTCCCGAGATTCTCGCCTGCAAACAGGCGCAACCGGTGCCACCTGGGCGCTGAGCCTAAGCGGCGGGAGCCTTCTCGTGATACGCAGCCGCAAAGACATCCTGCACAAATTGTTCAAACGAAGTCGGTGTGGTGTTCTCCGGCGAACGCGGCTCCTGCGGAACGAGGACTCCTGCGTTGATGGCCTTGTACATCTCGATGTACAGCGCCGCTCCCTTCGGCGGAATACCCATTTGCGTCAACACCTGCTGCACCTGGTCATACGGAAACTGCTCGTAACGCAGATCCGGTTTGCCAATGCCGCGCGCAATCACTGCGGTAGCTTCCGTCATCGACAGGTCGCGCTCGCCAAGCAGCTCGCGCGTTTGTTTGCCGGAAAAATCCAGGTCCAGGAGGCGCTGCGCGGCGTAGTCGCCGACGTCGCGCGTCGCGATCATGGGCAGCTTCAGGTCGGGTAGCAGCGCATTTCCGAAGATTCCCATCCCATGAATCATGCCGATCGCCGCCAGATTGTTCTCCATGAAATACGCGGCGCGCAGGTGCAGAACGTTCAAACCGCTGATCGCGTTCAGTTTTTGCTCCGAAGAATGCAGCCCCGCGACTGGCCCGGTGCCTTCCGGAACCTGCGCGCCGTAGCTGCTCAAGTGCACCGCGTAGCGCAGGCCGGACTCCTTCACGGCTTTCGCGATCGCATCGCTCTGTCGCTCCTGGTCCTCCCGGGATGTTCACCGGCGGCAACATCAAGTATGCCGCGCGCGCACCGCTGAAGGCTTTGGTGAGCGCAGCCGCATCGCTCATGTTGGCCGTGAACGCTTCCGCGCCTTTGCGCACAAAGCGCTGCAGTCGCCCCGCGTCGCGCCCGATGACGCGCACCTTCTCGCCCTTCAATAGCAGGGAATTGGCGATGATCGAGCCGGTGTTCCCGCTCGCCCCCAAAATCACATACATGGCGTCTGTTACGACAGCCACGTTGTCTTTGAGGCTGTTCATATTCGTTTCTCCTTCTTGTCGGTACAACCGCCTCAGAAACTCAACATTCATGCCATCTCCTTTGGACGTCAATGTCATCGCTCGGGCCTTCGGAGCGATCCGTCAAAAAAAGTCTCCGGCCCTTTCGGTTAGATCTGGGCTCTGCCGCCGTCAACGAACAGTTCGATACCGGTGACGAAACTGGAGTCATCCGACGCCAGAAACAACGCCGCCTTGGCAATTTCATCAGGTTCCCCCATGCGTCCCATCGGGATCGTGGACACAATCCTCGCAATGGCGTCCTGCAGGTTGCTGATCCACAATCGGTGTATCGGTCGGACCGGGGCTAAGGACGTTTGAGCGGATACGACGGTCCTTCAGCTCCACGGTCCAGGCCCGCACGAAATTCCGAATGGCGGCCTTAGTCGCGCCGTAGACGCCGAATGCGGGAGTCCCTTTGACACTCCCGACGGAGCCGGTCAGAATGATGGAGCCACCATCATTCAGTAGCGGTAAAGCCTTTTGTACCGTGAAGAGTGTTCCCTTTACATTGATGTTGAATAGTTTGTCGAAATGCTCTTCCGTGATCTTTCCCAACGGAGCAAACTCAGCGACACCGGCGTTAGCGAAAAGAATATCGATTCGCCCTTTCGCCTTGACGATTTCGTAGAGACGATCAACGTCGGCCAGTTTGGCAACGTCTCCCTGAACGCCTGTAACGTTTTGGCCGATTGCCTTCACGGCCCCGTCGAGTTCCTTCTGGCGACGGCCTGTGATGAAGACGTACGCACCTTCGTCAACAAACAGCTTAGCTGTCGCGAACCCTATCCCACTGCTCCCTCCCGTGATGACCGCAATCTTACCTTCAAGTTTCTTGGACATTGTTTTCTCTTTTGTGCTGAGTTGTGACGAACCTAAAATGTGTTGGGCCTAGCCCCGATGCCGCTAGCCCTCACTTCAGAAACACGTCCCCGAACATAGGCAGGCCGCTCTTTGACTGTTCTCTTGTGGCTTCGTCTTGGATCACGTCCCAGTGCTCCACCAGGATCCCGTTCTCGATGCGAACAATATCCGCCGCGATCCAGTTCACGGGCAGTCCGAAATCTGAAAATCGCCCGTGTACGATCACGAAATCCCCTTCAGCGACAGTCGTTCCCGGTTCGTACTTCAACGTTGATGGGAGGCTCTTGATAAGATTGAAGAGCCCTTCTCTGCCTGGTTCAATGTGTGCGCTGTGCTGAATATAGTTAGGCGACCAATACTTCTCAGCGGCCGCGTAGTCCCGCTTGTTAAACAACGTGTCGAAGGCTTCGAGCACGAGCGCTTTGTTTTTCTCCTGTATTGACTGACTCATAATTATTTGCTCATCCTTTCTTGCTGCGACTGCTCTTTGACGATTCGCGCGTAGTCGGACGTTGCTCTGATATCTCATCGACTCGGTCGGGATAAAACGCGACGTGCCCTCTGATCTGCTCTGCGGACGGAAACGGCTCCTCATACGACCACACCGCGTTGACCGATTTCTTTCCTCCAGCGGGAATGCTGTAGTAACTGCAGTCGCCCTTGTACGGACAGTACGTCGCGTGATCTGTCTGTTCCAACTGAGTGAAATCAACGTCCTCACGTGGAATGTATTGAACGGGCGGATACGTCGCTTCGCGCAGCGTCAGGGCGTTGCGCGTATCGGCAATCACCCGCCCAGCGACGGACACGACAACGTGCGCCGGATTGCGCTCGATGGAGATCGGATGATCTGGACCTGGAATCTGAATCTGCTTCTCTTTCATGTTTCGTTTTCCTTTCGACTCCTCGATTCAGGCATTCATTCCGCCATCCACGGTAAGATTCGCTCCAGTGATGTAGGAAGACTCCGGACCGGCGACAAACGCCACCATTGCAGCGATCTCATCAACGTGGCCGTAGCGGTCGAGTGCTGTAGCCGCCTTCTGCGGCTCCGCCCACTCGCTCGCGGCAGGATTTAACTCCGTGTCGATCGGACCCGGCTGCACGTTGTTGACCGTGATGCCCCGGCTCCCGACCTCTCTGGACAGCGCCTGAGTAAATATCTTCACGGCTCCCTTTGTGGCCGAGTAGGGCACAAGCCCGGGCGTTAGGACACGCTCACCCACGGCTGAACCGATCGTGATGATGCGACCGCCACTCTTCATGTGCTTTAGCGCCGCCTGCGTCGCGATGAACACGCCGCGGACGTTAACGTCGAGCACGCGATCCATCTCTTCCAGCGTCGTCTCCTCAAACGTTTTCGGAATGGCCGTGCCGGCATTGTTTACAAGGACGTCGAGTCGGCCGAAGGTTGTGACGGTCTTTTCGACCGCGGCATCAACGGCGCCGGCATCGGTGGCGTCCGCTTGAATTGCGATCGCCTTTCGGCCAGCGCTTTCAATCTCCTTGACGACCGATGCGGCCGCGTCGGCACCTTTCGTGTATGTGATGGCCACGTTCGCTCCGTCCGCGGCCAGACGCTTAGCGATCGCGGCACCAATGCCGCGCGACCCGCCAGTGACCACCGCCACCTTGCCCGCCAATCTTTGTCCATTGTTATTGCTCATACGTTTTGCTCTTTCTGTGTCTTCTGTTTTTGTTTGTTAGTCAGACTTGCGCCCTGCCGCCGTCGACGAAAGTCCGATGTCGCCGATCAAAGTTGCCCTGGTACCCGGCGGACCCATCCTAGAGAGGTGAGACATGGCTCCAGTGGGACCGGACTTTTCTCCTCGAGTGGGTAGTTAAGGGATTAGGCCGACGGTTGTGCCATCATGTCGTTGAACTCCGTCACAAAAGCTCCCTCGGCGGGTCCAGGATTATTGCGAAGCGGCCGGGCCCGCTCGACCAGCACCTCTTCTGAAGCGGTTCCGAGAACCTTGATCGTTTCGTCGATGAACTCGGCCAGGGGCATTGCCCGGGGCTCGTTGTTGCTGTTGAGCAGGTCGGTTTGCACCCACGGCGGGGTGATCTCCAGCACCGCCACCGGTGTGTTCCTGAGCTTGTAACGCAACGAAAGGCTGTAGGAGTGAATGGCCGCCTTCGTAGAAGAGTAAATCGCCGCCAGCGTCAGCGGGACGAAGCCGAGGACCGAGGAGACGTTGATCACCGTCGCCGATTCTTGCTTCTTCAGATGATCGACGAGGGCCGCGGTCAGCCGGATCGGCCCTAGGAGATTCGTTGTGACGGTCGCGACCGCCACTGCGTCCTCGATCGGGCCGGACACGTCATCGATATGCATGATGCCCGCGTTATTGACCAGGACGTTCAGCTTCGGATACCTCGCGATCAATTCTTTGGCGACCGTCGCGATGCTCGCTGCATCGGCAACGTCGAGTTCGACCGATTCCATGCCGGGATTCGCCCGGAGGGTTTCGGCGAGGTGCCCCTTGCGGCGGCCCGCGATGATGACTTTGTTCCCGAGCTTGTGGAAAGCCTCGGCCAGGCCACGCCCGATGCCCGAGCCGCCGCCGGTGATGAAGATGGTGTTTCCGGTGAGTTTCATATCATCTTTTTCTTGGCGCTGGTTACAATATGTACGACCGTATTGATTTGTCAAAAAATAAATTGTTGCCGCAGCTAAAGTTCTTTTTTGCGTCGGTTTCTCTTCAGCGTAGCACCTGCGCGAAGAGAACCCGTTCGAATTGCTCCAGCGGGAGCAGGCCGCGGCAGCTCTTGCAGAGGAGGATCGCGCCGTGGAGACCTCCGATGATAAAGTTCGCCACTTCGTCGTACTTCATTGCGCGCGACACTTCGCCGGCTTTGGCGGCCGCTCTCAGGCAATCGACGATGCGGCGCTGCAAATCCTCGAAAATCTCCGCCATGCGCTTGCGCAGCGGTTCGCTATGGTCGCTCACCTCGGCGGCGAAGTTGCCGTACATGCAGCCATGCTCGCAGCCATGCTGATGCAAGAGGCTCCAGTGCATCTCAATATACGCGCGGATGCGGCCGAGCGGGGAGAGCTCCTCGTTGCCCAGCGTTTCGCGGATCATCTTGCAGCCGCGGGCGTAGTACAGGTCCAGCGCCTCCAGGGCGAACGTCTCCTTTGAGGCGAAATGGTTGGTGAACGATCCCTGGGGAACGCCCGCGGCGCGAACAATGTCCCGGACGCTGGTCCCGTTGTAACCCTGCCGGTGCATGACCTCCATGCCCTTGCTGAGGATCACGTCTCGATGGGATTGCTTTGCCACAGAACAATATGGACGCGCGTATTATTTTGTCAAACTTGCAACCGTTGTGCGCCAGGCCACTGCGAAGCCTCGAACGCCGTCTTGGCGTGCCGCCAAATCGAATGCCCAGCAGAAGCTTGCGGACGGGGCTTCTGAAGTATAAAGGAAGCAAGGAAATGGAGCCCCGCGTGAGTGCGAGTGGCTGTCCGACCCGGCGTGGTCTTAGAACTTTCCACCCGCCGAAGTAATCTCCCGGGCGACCTCCTCTCCCTGGGCAACGCGGCGGCCAAAGCGACCACATTCGCGCCTTCTTTGGCAAAGTGAGGACGCCCTGGATGCTGAATCATCGAGTTCCGCCGGGCGTCAACAAGTCGGGGCAGATGTCTGAGCAGAGCACGCGGATTTCAAGAGGGTCACTGATGCAAATGGCGTAGATAGGGCATGTTAGACTGCTCCTACAAATTCCACCCAATGACGAGTCTCCTGAGCGGCTTGACTCAATGTCTCGCGGGACCTCCCGATCGACGGTCCCCCCAAGAACAGCGTGACATGCTCCACAAACAGTTCTGGAAATTGGTATTGCGATCCGTCATTAGAATCAAGGTGGAGGATAGGCTGAGCGTTAGGCAGGTTCTGCTGAAGGATAAATGAGTGGACCGTGTAAATGATAACGTCGTTGCTGCCATTCATAATCAGAACGGGTTGTTTGATATTTTTAAGGTAGGTGTAAGGCCCGTTTCGTGGCGCTTCCAACGTCCCCCTTCCTTCGCCGCTCGCGGTCCTGTTCCGACGAGGACAAGACGTCGAACAAGCTTGGGACGGTCCAGAGTCAACTGCTGGGCAACCAATCCTCCGAGCGAAAAGCCAAGAGATCGATCTGCTTGAGCCCGAGCGCCTCAATGAAACGCGGCCTCACGCCGTGCCATCTCGGTGATAGTGTTTGGCGTTTCCCTGCTAGAGCTGGAGGTGCCGGCGTTCTTGAATAGGATCACCTCGCGGTCACGGGCTAAGCCGTCGGTCACGGCCGGGTCCCAATTGTCCGTGGTCCGGGTGAAGTGCTGGAAAAAGACGAGCGGAACACCTTGATTATTTCCAAAACCACGATAGGCGAAACGGATGCCAGCGCCATCTGCGAACTGGGTAGGTGCTGTTTGATGAGTGTGGTCGGTCATGATGATTTCCTCCAGGTTTGCTAATATCTTAAAAACTCGCTTTTAGTTTGGTCATGCTTTACCGCCGAAGCTGACGAAGTCGTCGAGATCAAGGGCGTCGAACCACGTCTTGATGTCTTCGCGGGTCTTGCTGTGTTGCCCAACGTATTCGGCAAAACCTGACAGATTTTGCCTGTGCTTACGGCGATCTGAGCCCTAGTACTCCCCAAACAAAAAAACCGGCAACCTCTAAGCTCAGTCCCTGGCTACGGGGTTGTGCTTGATCACAGCTTCGCACAACCCAAACTCATTGATGTAGTCCCCGGCGACAATGTTGAGCCGTTTACCTCGCCACTTGTTCGCGAGTCGTTCCAGAATTAGCGGGGTGGAAAGTTTAGCCAAAGTACGAAGTACCCCCGTTATCATTACCGCAGGATTCGCGATCGCCCCGGCCTTGGGTGTCATCTGGGTTCCAAGGTACAAGAGATTCCTCTCTTTGACCCCGGTGAAATCGGCTCGGAAAATTTCTTTGTCGAGGCTAACGAGGAGAACGTTTGGGTCATCTGTGTCGGCGGAGAACGAGTGCAGTACGGAACCGGGGCGTTCGTAACCGGGGAAAATGTACGTTTCGCCAAGCATGTCGGCGTCGTTAGTTAAGGCGATTATCTGCAGTTTAGAGCTCCATAGCCAATTAAACGTCAGCCACCCCGGATGATTAGGGACCGTGGAAGCGACCATGTCCCGAGTCACCAATTGAGCTGCGAAACGACGCTTGAGCTCCCTCCACACATCGCGCCTCTCTTGTAGTTCTTCTTTGTCCTTCCTCGGGTATAGCCGAAAGTCAAGAATAAGGACCTCACTCTTGTTTTCTTTAAGGAATTGTTGAATTTGATCCAAGACACTGGACAGCTTGTTAAGGCTGGCGAAGTCGCCGTGATAGATATGGTAATCGAACATGTGCCACATCGCGCGGAGGTCCAGATAGCGAGCGCCAGCACGAAGTTGCTCGTAAACGTTAACTCCCTGTGCGGCGCACCCAGGGACGACCATGTCATATGTTCCCGAGTCATGACTCCCGGGGATGGTTAGGTCTTTTAGATAGATGGACCCGATTTTGTTACCAAGGTCTCCCATCCACGAAGAGGGGTTGATTTTCACTTTTCCTTTTTAATTGGCTGGCGTCATTCTCACAAGAAGAATCCGGCCTGTTTCGCAACGTGGTGCCAAAGGCAGAAGAGGAAGCCTGGGAAAAGCGCATGTGATTCAGAAAACGCGCTTCAAATAAGTCGATTTCGACGAAGAGGAATGTCTAAGGTGCTTGCATCGACCCCCTATAAAGGTCGAGGTGTTGATCACCAGAAGGCAGGCCTTTGCGCCCTGGGTTGGACGCTAGAGGCTTTTGATTCGCTGGCAGGAAACCGTCTGAAGAAGTGCGCGAGGGTGCGGACAACGCGCAAGTTGAGGCCAACGCTTGTGGCGTCAAATACCTCGGGCTGCAATTCGCTAGAGAAAACTTGGCGAGTCGGTCCGAAACCTGATACACTCTAGATGTGAAAGAAGAAAGTGAAGCAAAAGATCCAGACCAAGAGGTTCGCGATCAGCAACGTGGGGAAAGATTCCTGAAAGCCGACGAAGATGGCGGCGTGGGAGCAAGCCACCAGGGATCAGATGAGGATCGTAAGCAAGGCGAAGGACGACGCAAAGGACTCGGCGGACTGGTGGCGCGGTCGACCCCGTGGATTTAACGCACTCGGCTTGCCCGATTCCGGGCGAGCCCGATATGAGGTAGGCTGCCCTTTGCGCCCCAGTTGGCCCAGCAACGCTCCTGATTGCTGGGCAAGGCATGAAGGCAGCGAGGGCGCTTCTGAGGCTTCCTTGAGGCGCGGAATGGGGTTAGCATTCGGCAAGTGATGCGGAAAATCGCTGCCATTTTCTGGCAGTTTTTGACTCTGAGGGACCCTCAAAAGTCATTGATCGTAAAGTCGTTGTGCCGGCGGAGGGGATCGAACCCACACTCCCGAAGGGAACACGATTTTGAGTCGTGCGCGTCTGCCAGTTCCGCCACGCCGGCTTTGTTGATAATCAATCAGTTATCATTTCAGCCCGTTGACTGTTTGCTACGATTTGTGCTAGCTCTACGCTCTGCTACGCAATGATGCCACACGGGGGAAGAAGAAGCCAAAAATCATGCGGTGAGGTTCGTTGCGGTGACCGATAGCCGCAAGCGCAAAATCAGCGGATTGTGGAGCGTGGCGACCGATATTATGCGCAAATGCGCATGGCGGTCGAGGGCGGCCAGAGTAAACCCAAGCGCATCGCGCTTAATGCGGCGACACTCGACCAGGCGCGGGCGGAACTGGAAAAGGTGCGCACCGAGAACCGGGCTGGTAAACTGGCGTTACCGGGCCGCCGGCCAAGCTTTGCCGAGTTCGCGGACGAATATCTCGCGAGCGTCACTCGCGACCAGAAAAGCGCCAGCACACGGCGCGCCGAGCGTGTGATTCTGGGCTACTGGAAAACTCACCTTGGCGGCATAGCTCTCGACAAGATCACGCCTGTGATGGTTAAGGCTGACCGCGAGAAGCGGCTGGGCCAGGGCCGGGGCTGCTAAGCCGCTGCACTGCTCGATCAGTCAAGATGCTTTTTCTAACATTCCCGCTCTGTAATTCTTCAATTCGCGCCTTAATATCAGACGCTCCGAGTGCCAAGGAACCGGCTACACCCGCCCCCTCCAGCCACGACCTATCGGACCCGGACGCGTGCCATCCATGCCAGATTCGCAAGACCCCGTAGAGCAATCGCGCCGTCACAGCCAGAGTGATGATCAATATCAGCCAGCGGTTGGGCGTGTAGTGCAGCGCCTGTGGCGTCTCCTCCCACCGGCTCAAGGCCAGTCCAAGCAGGCCCAGCAGACATCCTCCCATGAGGCCGAAGAGCGAGTATCTGAAGGCGTCCGAAACCCAAAAACTGGTTATTGCAGCCACGGATAGGAAAAGCCCAGCCGAGAGAATCATCACGAGGTTCAAGGTCACCACCCGTCTGCGACCGCGCCGGCACACCGCGCCTGCCCGATAGCGCAGCACCAGCAACAGCGGCATCGCCGAGAATGAGCGCGAGGACGAGGAGCAGCACTGCGACGAGAGGAATCAGCGGCACGCTGTAAGTCTACGACGGAAAAGCCTTCCCTGCCGCCTGTGTTTCCTCACGTCCGGGACATGCAGAAGCACGTCCCTCCACGGGTGGCGCTGCTCCGGTTGCACAGAGGCACAGCATACTGCTTGCGGGCGACGTTCATCAGCACGCTTCGGTGGAAGCCGGTGACTTTTTGCGCTTCCTTGAAGCGCATAACGCACTTGGACGCTGTCAGGCCGGCGAAATTCATCGGCAGATTCCTGCAGACTATCGCGCTGCGGTTCGCACTTCCCGCTATACCGAACAACCAATGCACTGGAACGTGTCGCAGCTCGGCCGGTTTTTCCCGCCTCTCACGGCCAGGAAGAAGCATGCTTTTTGGGTAAACTTCGAGAGCGGGGGGCCGGGGTTTGCCGCGGGCGCATCTCCCCCTAATAGATCAATCGGGGTCCGAGAAAAAATTGCCAGAAATTCTGGAAAATTCGGAATTTGTCTGGCAGGGATGCGGCCACGGTGCAGTTGGCGGCGTCTCCTGCGATGCGACAAACCAGAAACTCTCTAAAAAGCTCTTGCGCCAACCTCCTACAGCCAAGCCATCAGTATGGACTGCAAATAGTGGAAGGCATGGTAACATTCTTTGAGAGCTATGAGCGGGAACTCGAAAGATATGGATAAAAATGCCCTTTTTTCCAACTCAGCTCAGGAATACCGCCGTTACCTGATTCGAGTGATGCGCGGCGACATCAGTCCGCATGGTGAGATCTGCCAGTCCCGCAAGCAAATAGTCGGCCACGTGCGTCACGGTTCGATCAAGCGCGTTGCCTCCGCTGTGGGCAAGGGTTCTATTGCCGTCGAGCTTGTGAATCAATACCTGGATCGATTTTGACTACCATCGCACAAATGACGGACACCGAGGCGGTGATGAACCTGCTCCGCAAGGTTCCCCTCTTTTCCAACCTTAAGGACGAAGATAAGGTTTGCATCAAGGAAACGGAAGAATGGCGGCTTCCCGCGGGTGAAATGCTCATCGAGGAGGGAAAGCGCCCGGAGTATTTCTTCGTGCTCCTCGAAGGAGAAATGAGCGTCTGGAAGAAGCGCGCTGGGCAAGATGTTATCGTCGCTCGCAACAGGCCCGGTGCGTTTTTCGGCGAAGTCCCGCTTTTACTCGGCACGCCTTACATGCTGTCTGGTCGCGCCGAGCGCGATTGCCGGCTAATCGTTTTTACCGAGGAAGCATTTTGGAAGCTGTTGCGGCTCTGCCCGGCCATTTCGGGTGAGATTTTCCGAGCGGTGGCGACACGTCTTCGCAACATTGAGGGTTCAGCTCAACAGCAGGAGAAGCTGGGGGCACTCGGAACAATGTCCGCCGGCCTTGCACATGAACTGAATAATCCCTCCTCCGCCGCACAGCGCGTTGCAGTGCACTTAGGAGAAGTAATTCAGACGATCCAATCGGTCGCCCATCGGTTGCACCATACGCTTCAGCATGAGCACTGGGATCGGTTGATCGCACTCGTGGGCGAGGTTTTGAAGAACCCTTCGGCTGGCAAGCGCTATGACTCGATCGAGGAGAGCGATTCGGAGGAGGCGCTCACAGCCTGGCTGCGAGAAGGAGGGGTGACTGACGCCTGGCAAATCGCTCCCACGCTCGTCGGCGCGGGATTAGACACAAGTGCACTGGTTTCTCTGCGTGAAGATCTGCCAAAGAGCGCTTTTGGCGACGCGGTACGATGGATCGTTTTGCGAATGACGATGCAAACGCTACTCGACGACGCAGAACAGTGCACCGGGCGAATCGCGAGCTTGGTCGAAGCCGTGCGTTCCATCGCGCGACCGGAGCGCGCGGAGGCCGCGGACATTGACGTGCACGAGCAAATCAGGAGCGCGCTGGGCGTTCTTGATCACAAGCTCAAGAACGTTCGTGTTGCCCAGAATTTTTCGAACGAATGCGGTCACGTGCGTGGCTATCCGAGCGAACTCACGCAGGTGTGGGTCAACCTGCTCGATAACGCGGCGGATGCGATAAATGGCGGCGGCGAAATCGCTATCCAAACCCGACGCGACGACAACCAGACGGTCGTGGAAATCATCGATAGTGGCCCCGGCATATCATCGGAGAATCTTTCGCACATCTTTGAGCCGTTCTTCACCACAAAGGGCGTCGGTTCGGGAAAAGGTCTCGGCCTTACGATCAGCCAGGGCATTGTGGGAGACCGGCATGGCGGTGAGATCGAGGTCGAATCGAAAGCGGGTGAAACGCGATTCATCGTGCGACTGCCCGAGCGGCGCGTTGAGAGAAATGAAGCAGCCGAGGCAATCGTCGCGACTCGCGCCTATATGGCTGAGCTGACGGAGCAGCTCGAAGAAATGGAATCTCCTCCTCCGCATCAAACGCCCACCGTTTCTGAAGGAGGGTTTGCGACAGTTTTCGACGTCCCGCTTTTCGCTCAACTTGACGAGTCTCAGCGCGAGTGTCTTTCGACGGGAACTGAGGTTCGCTTCGCGAGAGGGGAGATAGTTCTTCGCCAAGGCGATCCGCCGAATTTCTTCCACGTGATGCTGGAAGGCGAGTTGCGCGTGACAAAGTTCTTCGGCGAACAGGAAATTATCTTCGCCACCCGGGTTCCAGGAGAATTCTTCGGCGAGATTCTAATCCTGCTGGACGTTCCGAATTTCGTGCTCTATCGGGCGGTCGCCGACAGCCGGCTTTTTCGCCTGCCGCGCGCCGGATTCTGGGACCTGCTACGCACCTCGCCTACGGTGGCGAGGGAAATCATGCGGGCGCTGTCGACGCGATTGCGCAATATGGCGGGCTACACACAGGAGCGCGAGAAGCTCATTCAACTTGGCGCGATGGCGGCCGGGCTTGCCCATGAACTCAACAATCCCGCGACGGCTGCGCGCCGCGCCGCCGCCGATCTGCGCCAGAGCGTAGAGAAGGTTCAGGACTACGCATGCGAGCTTAATGAAACGCTCAGCGCGGAGCAGTGGCATCAACTGGTTGCGACGTCCAGGGAGGCCATATACTGCACCGAGAGCCAGCCAGAATTGAACTCGCTAGATCAAAGCGACCGCGAGGAGGCGATCGAATGCTGGCTCGACTCGCACAAAGTCGCAGATGCTTGGGATCTGGCCCCGGCATTGGTGAACGCCCGAGTCGACGAGGGCGATCTGGAAAGAGTCAAGCGCACGGTGCCGGCGCAGGATCTCGAAAACGCAATACAGTGGCTCGCAGCAAACCTCACCACACGCGACTTGCTAAAGTCCATCTCGCGCAGCACGGAACGTATTTCGGAATTGGTTGGTGCGGTGAAGTCTTACTCGTTCATGGACCAGGCGCCATGGCAGGAAATCAACGTGCACGAGGGCATCGAAAACACCCTCACCATCCTCGGCCACAAGCTCAGGAATGTCACCGTCACCCGCGACTTTGATCGCACGCTTCCACGCCTTTGCGCTTACGGCGGCGAGTTAAATCAGGTGTGGACCAACCTCGTCGACAATGCGATTTACGCGGTCGGCGGGACGGGTCGTATCGATGTCCGCACGGGTCGCGATGGCGAGTTTCTTCTCGTTGAGATCGCCGACAACGGCAGTGGAATCCCGCCAGAGGCCCAGCCGCACATCTTTGCGGTGCCCTTTTTCACAACCAAGGGCGGCTTAGGCACGGGACTCGGCCTGGTTATCAGCCACAGAATCGTCGTCGAACGTCATCACGGAAAAATCGACTTCAGCACGGGTCCCGATGGCACACAATTTAATGTGCGGTTGCCGTTTGAATCGCCCGCGCACGCTTAGCCTCGAAGAGGTCGGAATTGAGCGACAGTTGAAGGTGCGCAGAAACGCGTCAAGAAGTCGCTAGCGCGCCCTAATAGACGGATGCGACAATGGCAATAATCGAGACGACGAGCGCAGCAATCGAGACGACAACCGTCCATTTCGCGATCCTCCTATCTGTTTGCACATTGCGGGCGTGTTCGCGATGCCGAAGCTCCTCTTGAGCCAGGTCGTTTTTGCATTCATTACTCGTGGCCCGAACCTTTAACAACTCAGTGTCGCTTCCCCGGCGCATTTCTCGCTGTTCTTTTTTGTAGACTTCGGCGGGGTCTCGGTCGGGCGCGCTCAAACGAGGCGACATTGAACAGAATGGGCGATGCCGTCGTTGAAAATGTGGCGAGCACGTCAATATTGTGATTGAATAGCCTTCGTCGACGAGTCCTCAAAGCGTCTCGTTGATCTCGATAACTTTGCGGTTGAATGGAAGCATCTCGAACGATTCTTCCGAAGCAAGGCGGTCAGTCCCAGCGCTTCTCATTCTGCGAGGAGTCCCTGGAAGGGTAAATGTCGTCTTTCTGTGCGCGCAGAGATTACAGTATATATGGTATTACATCCAAACAGTACGTCTCAGTAATTGATTGTTAATCACTTATGCCGAATGAAACGTGCGGTAAAAGGCCGAGTCATAACTTGGAGTCACTCTGTCATGGTTTGAATCCATGCCAGGACACCAGTTGAGTATCAGTGAATTACGACGATCGCTCCGAAAGCAGGAAATTGTTGCCTGCCATTTGCTTGCCACTTTTGCGGCGAAAGCCTGTGAACCTGCGGACAGAAAGGGACCCTGCCAATCCGAGACACACGCTCGAAGTCAGATCGAGATCCATGTCGGGGGTCGATAACGCGAATCTCGCCGGCCACGACCTAGAAAAACCAACCGCGCGGCTTAATAGCGCGAAAAACGTCTCCTTTTGTCGCAAATCCTTACACGCTCGGTCAATCTGTAGCATCCTGCTTTTGAATGTCTTATAAACAAATCTAATTGCATTGGAGACGAGGGATGTCGGAATCTCTTACGCAAAGTCCGAAAGGCCTCACCTTGGATTGAGATCCATGGGAAAGTTAAGGTCCTTTTAATCAGTCTATTGCGATGCATTTACTCTCAATAGTATGTGGCTAGCACAGTCTTTGCTTATGAGCGGACCCCCACTGAAAAGCGATCTCTCTTTCCCTATCGCCTTACGCCTTGGTTACCACCCCTGAACGAAAGTTGTTTCCCCTCCGTTCCGGCTTCGGCTCCCGTCGATCAACCAAATCAGGCTAAGGGCGAGGTCTGGTTCGTTCCGAACGATCGAGGACGTGACCAGGACGGAAGGAAAGAACGCCGGGGGGCCTTGGACGCTGTTCAGGGTCAATATGGAGGGCGCAAGTCCGCCACCACCTTTGATAAAGAACTCGCGTCCGACGCCGAATCATCAAAGGGAACGAGATCAAGGTATTGGTCGAACCGAACAAGCGTAAGGCCGGCACGTTTAACTATCTTGGATTCGAAGAAATCCCCCAACCACAAGCAACTGAACAAAAAGAAGAACTACCCTGGCAATGAAAACCTACCTGATCGCGGCTC
>CAWFMA010000033.1:0-99380 GCA_963816855.1 uncultured Verrucomicrobiae bacterium
TCGCCACACCTCAAGAAAGGGAATATTACGTACGTTTAGGGTCAGCGTCAGAAGGGGCGGCCAATCTTGAGGCAACGAAAAGCGCACATTTCGGGGCTGCCATCTCCACTCCGCGGCGAACATGTGAACCTAACAGGAGGTTATACCTGGCCCACAACGCTTTGACAAAGGCAAAGTTCAATTATCCATGTTGCCTGGAACAGGGCTCCGTGTTCGTTATCGGTACGTAATATTCCGTTTCTTGAAGTGTGGCCCTTACCCAATGAGCGGGGTCACAGCATCCACAGCCGCTTTCGTGGTGCTGTACACCGAGCCGCCAGAGATGCCCAGAGTGCTGACAATGGAACTGGTATTGATGACGCTTCCGCCCGCTGGACCGAAGTACTTGAGAGCTTCCTGCGTGGTGAGGAGCAACCCAAGCACGTTCAAGTCGAATTGATTGTGGAAGTGTTCTTCAGTGATCGCCTCGAGAGGTACCACGTCGTAGATGCCTGCGTTGTTGACCAGGATGTCGAGCTGGCCGAACGCAGCCTTCGTTCGGCGGAACATACGATCAATGTCCGTCTTCTTCGCGACGTCCGCTTGAACCGCGATGGCCTTGCCGCCGCTGCTGGTGATTTCGGCGACGACCTTGTCTGCGCCCGCTTTGCTGGTGGCGTAGTTGACGACGACCACGGCCGCGCCTTCGGCCGAGATGTTTGGCGATGGAAGCTCCTGCCTTAATTTCGGCTCTTTTCCTGCTAAGAGCCCTGCAACCGGGTGAAATGTCGCTTTTCTGCGCCTTGGCGGAGGCATTCTACACAGTTGGATCTCCTTTGCAATAACCGCTCTTATGCGAGGCTGACTCGCGGGGGACTTTCGGTGCTTCTATTTCTATTTGTTGCAGAACGATTTAGAACTGCTTGCGCCAAAAAGCGCGCGAAAGTCTTAGGCGTTTTCAGCTCAAAGTGACCGCGATGCCGTTCTTTTTTCCCAATCGTGATACGCCGCCGCCCCTTCATTTGCCTTCTTGCGGATCCTCTTGAAGGGTTCCGTGCCGGCCGGGAACAGGTAGCTTCTGGAACGTTTCTGACGCTGGTTGCGCTCTTTGTTCTCCTGTTCAACCTGGGCCTTCAACTCCTTCAACTGGGGAATCTTCTTGTCGGCCTGGTCCTTGATAAAGTCTTGGACAAGGCGGTTGAGGTCTTTGCGAAACTGCGGGAGCGCATGAAAGGCGCGAGCACGCACTTCCTTGTGCACGCGGAGAAGCAAGTCGGCAGCGACGAGAATCTCCATTTCCTCCACGGCGACGTAGAATTCCGTGGTTGCGTCGCGATCCCGCGAGTCGTCGAAATCCTGCCGGCTGTAAGGCTCGCCGCGATCGTTGAGTATTGGGCCTGAGCCGCCAGTAAGCCAGTCCAGGCTTACCCCGGTCGCACGGGCGACCTTCAGGGCCATTCGTGAGCTGAGCGGCATTCGGCCTAGCTCGACGCTCAAAAGGGAATGAACGGAAGTCGGCACGAGGGAACTCATCTGCTTTTGGCCCAGGCCGAGGAATAGTCGAAGCGTGCGCAAATTGTTCGGAAGTGCTGGCATCTGTCATTTATACACTCGAATTGATACAAAGCAAAGTGATTTTGGAAGCGTGCCAACAGGGCGTTCAAGGAAACCTCTTACTGATGGAAGACGCGCGCGCTAGAAGCGCCGTCGACAACAGGTTTTACAAAAAACGTAAGGTCAATTCTCGCTGCCGGAATTATGAGCCGATTCCGGATCGGAGGAACTCCTTCGGTGCTTTCCGCGGCCGACGAACCGGAGCGCGATGGTTTGAAACGCGCCGAGTATTGGCCAATGATCTGTCCGCATGAAGACAGAGTATTCTTAGAAGCGCCTGGAATGCAGCGAGCGCCGCACTCTTCCGCAGGAAAACAGCCGCGGCGGCTTGAACCAATGAAAAACTTGGCCATGCGAGCGTTGTTTTCATAGCGCCATGGAAGCAGAAATCGGCGAAACCTGATCAATCCTGTTTCTCATGGGGTACGTGCTGGCCCTTGAGGGTGAAAAATTTCCGGAAATCTTTCACGTCGATCCGGCGCGCGTCGGATGCAGCGATCCGTGGAAGAGGCGCGCACCGAAATTTTCCGGCGAATTAAAAAATTGTTCTTGCCCTTTTTCGGCAGTTCCTGAAAGTTGTATCAATTCGATTTATGCGCACACCAAGTCAAGCCAGCCGCAAGGTTCTCCCGAAGGCGATCGGCATCGAGTCGCTGCCTCATTTGGTGTCGAGACCCCTCTCGATGGATTTCTCACTTCTTGACGAGCGCACTTTTATCCGCGCTGAAAAAGAGGGCTGGTTGACGCCGATCAAGAGAAATCGACAAACCGTCTCCTATTTGCGGTCCGAGTTGCTCGCGTTTCTTGGCCTGAACGAAGACGGCTCGATTGCCGACAACAAGACAGCCCAGCGTCGTCGCGCTGCGGCGGCCAAATGAACCCTTTTCTTAACATCCCTAAAAGCGAGAGGGCTGGATCGCCGTCAAGCAACCCAGCCCAGAAATGTCCCCAAGACATCGCCTTAATCTCGTGCAAAACATTGCCTCCCCCGCGTTCGTAGTCAAGCCATCAAGTAATGGCGCCAGTCCGCTCCGCGAGATGCTCTCCGAGGCGTGCGAGGCCGGCGGGCTTTCGATGAAGGATCTCACCGTTCTGTCGCCGCAGAACGACCCGTACAGGATGGACACGGCGCCAGGGCACCGCGATGGGAAATGGGCCGCCGAGCAGATCGCGCGCTTCGTCGTCGGATATGGCCATCAGGTCCATTTGCGCGGCCTGCATTATTTGATCGCGAGCGCCGGCGATGTGCTCAAGCCGGATGGGACGCTCTACATCAACGACGACCAGAACTGGGACTGGCTGAGCACTTCCGCAGCGAAAGCCGCCCGCTGGCTGGGCTACGTGCCGTTCGACCGGATCCGCGATGAGCGCAACGCGGAGGCGCAGCTTTTCATCCCGGAATACCATGACCCCGATCCGGGGTTGTTTCGCGGCACAAAGGTTGAACTGCCTGAGATCGCGGAAGATCTGATGCCGCGGTTCCATGCGTTTTTCTCCGCGCGCCAGGCCTTCCGCATCGCGCTGATCGCGGAAAAGGCTAGCGTTACACCTGTTTTGCGGCCTGTAGCCGAGCGCATCGGCGGCGAGTTGCTCGCGATGACCGGCGAGCTTAGCGACACCCGCATTTGCAAGCTTGCCAAGCGCGCCGCGGATGATGGCCGGCCATGCGTCGTTCTTTACTTTTCCGATCATGATCCGTCCGGCTGGCAGATGCCGATTTCGGTTTCGCGCAAGATACAGGCGCTGCGAGACCTTCTTTATCCTGATCTGGATATCCAGGTGCGCCGCGCTGCGTTGACCGCGGAGCAAGCCAATGCGCTCGGCCTTCCGACGACGCCGTTGAAGGAGACCGAACGACGCGCCGCCAATTGGAAGGCCATGACCGGCCGCGAACAGACGGAGCTTGACGCGCTCCTGGCGCTTCACCCGGCCGCACTCCGGCAGTTCGCCCTCGAAGCGATTGCGCCGTTTTTCGACGAGACGCTCGCGCAGCGTTGCTACGACGCGGCCATAGAATGGCACGCGCAAGCCAAGGCAACCTTGACCTCGCACCCCGAATACGCGGCGTACGCCGAACGGCTTGAGGATGCAAGGCAAGCGTTACAAGGCGCGGCAGGCGCCTGTAACGAGCTTATGCAGGATGCCCTTGACGTTCTCTCATCGGTAAAGCCGCCGGAAGTCAGCGTCCCCGAGCCGCAGCTTCCTGAAGAAGCAAGCGCGGAGCCGCTCTTTACGACCGCCGATGATTTCGTCGCGGCGACCCTGCGCCTGAAACAGCAGAAAGCCCTAATTCCATGAGCGCCACTGACCGGGTTTTGATTCTCCACGGGGGCGCGCCCAGAAACATTGAGGCAGTTTCAGCCGGCCGCCATTTGCCGGTAATAAAGTGGCATCCGGACCCCGCTCAACCAAATTACCTCACAGGATGCCTTGGGCTTACGGCGGAAATGTTCGCCATCAGCATGATGGCCGGCGCCCTTCGGCGCTCCGTCGCGGCGGGCACAATTACACAAGGCGAAAGCGCAAAAATCCTTTTTGAATTCCGGTGGCGCCTGGAGCGCGACCCCTTCCCATCTCGGCTCTTCCAATGATGACCACGGAGCGCAGGAGCAAGCGCGAGAACACGAGTCGTTCCCCTTACTGCGCGGGCCTGGAATGGTCGCAGGGCTCGCTCAACGATTCGAGCTATCGCGCGTTCTGCAAATTCGCCGGCAAACTCTTCGATTGTCATCCGCCGAGCGTGTTGCTCAAGGAAGTTGCGGCCCTCATCGAGGCCGCGGGCGACGCTCCCGACCAGGGCAAGCTCGTCGGGCAATTCCGCGATGCGATCGCGTTCGTCGCTCATGAACGCGCCGCCGAAGCGGTCGGATCCCATCGCATCGGATCCCCTCGCGGATTCCGCGCGGATGACAAATGGCCGGCGCCGGACCACGCGCTGATCGAATCGATCGCCCAGAAGCACGCGAAGCACACGCTTCCGTGGTGGCAGTCGATTTCGGCGCCAGCAAGCACGCCGGGCGACGTCCTGCCGACACTTTTCCCTGCCGGATCGCCCGTATGCTTCGGGCCCCGCAAGGACGTCCACCTGGTTCGCGCAATGGACGACATGCTCCTCGATGAAATCGCGCCGTCCGTGCAATTCATCGTGCCAAACCCGGCGCGAGAAGGTTTCACCATTCCTCCGGGCAAACGATCGCCGAAATGCGACGAGAACTTCCCTCTGCGTCGCTTTCTCATCGTCGAATTCGATCGCAAGCGCATCGACCCGGAGAGCAAGCGCATCGACCCGGAGAGCAAGCGCATCGACCCGGAGAGCAAGCGCATCGACCCGGAGAGCAAGCGCATCGACCCGGAGAGCAAGCGCGCAATCTCGGAGATTCTCGACTTACAGGCCGCCCTCCATGCGCACCTGGCTGAGCTTTGGAAAGCGATTGCTCTGCTCGTGTTCAGCGGCAACGAGTCGTTGCACGCATGGTTTCCGTGCGCCGGCGTGCCCGAAGAGCGCGTGATCGCTTTCCTGCGCTACGCCTGCCGGCTCGGCGCCGATCACGCGCTTTCTTCGCCGTGCCAATTCACGCGCATGCCGTTCGGGCTTCACGCCAATGGCGCCCGGCAAACGGTTCACTACTTCAACCGATGACAACCTTCCCGCCGCGCAAAAACCGGCCGTGCTTCGTTTGTTACGACACGGATTTCACCGCCGGCGGCCGCCGCTACCATGCCGGCGTTTACCACCACACCATTAAAAAGGGCCAGGATGACAAGGGTAATGAAACCGAAGAGTTGGTGAACACCTGGATTTGCTCCGTTCTAAAAGTGCTCTCCATTGTGCGCACCAGCTCAGGCGCTGAGCACAGCTACCTTCTGGAATACATCCCGCACGGCGAGAATGACCCACGCCGCGCATTGCTTGCCCAGTCGCATCTGCTCGGCCGCGCCGAAGAAGCCCTGAAGGCATTGCGCGATGTTGGCATCAGTGTTCTCCATGAGCATGCCAAGGCGGTGCGCGACTACTTAGACAAGGAACATAGACGCTTCTCGGCAGAGGATCCCGACGACTTCTGGCAAAGTGTCAAAACCATTGGCTGGGCCCCGGCGCCAAAGTCTTTCATCTTGCCAACCTGAAACCCTCGGCAACCACAGCCGCGTCTGGTTTGCCGGCCACTGCAAACCTAACCTCTATGCAAAGGCTGGCACGTTTGAAGACTGGAAAACCAACGTCGCCCAGTCTTGCGAGAATAATGCCTTCCCCCTTCTGGGCATAAGCACCGCGTTCGCCGGCCCGCTCCTAGAACTGCTGAATATCCCAGGGCTCGGTTTCCACCTTTATGGCGATTCCACCAGCGGCAAGACGACCGTGCTGGCGGCAAGCTGCTCGGTCTGGGGCTCGCCAGACCTTCTCCTCTCATGGTCAACCACCATCAACGGGCTCGAAGCCGCGGCCGCCATCCGCTCATCCACCGTGATTTGCCTGGATGAGTCGCACCAGATCGACCCCAAGGTTCTCGATGGCTCCGTCTACATGCTGGCCAACGGCGTCTCCAAAGGCCGCATGACAAAAGAGATCGTCGCCCGCGATCTCGCGCACTGGCGGCTCCCTATTCTTTCAAGCGGCGAGCGGGCGATTGAAACGCACCTGGGCACCGCCCGCATCGCCCATAAGGTCGGCCAGGGTATCCGGCTTGCCGATATTCCGGTCTCGGGAAGCTTCGGCATTTTCGATGACATCCACGAAGAACCATCCGGCAACGTTTTCGCCGACAAGTTGCGCGAGTCGGCCCGCGATCACTACGGCCACGCCGGCCCTGCCTTTGTCGAACGGCTCATCGAAGAACTGCCGGGCATCTCGCTGTCCACCAGGCTCGCGGAAATCATGGATGATTACGGCGCCGGCCTCAATGCACAGGAAATCCGCGTGGCCCGCGCATTTGCCCTGGCCGCCCTCGCCGGCGAATTGGCCGTTGAGTGGGAGATCGTCCCCTGGCCGGCCGGGCAGCCGCGCACCGCCGCCGCCGAAATTTTCGGCATCTGGCGCACTTCGCAACCACAATCGCCCAAAGGGAAAGAATACGCGCAGACCATCACCGACCTGCGCAACTTCATCGAGGTTCATGGCGCTGACTTCTCCGACGCGGACTGGGTGCCGGACCTCGACTCGAACAACCGGGTTGTGAACCCGGAGCCGGTCGTCCGTGAACGCGCCGGCTATTGGAAAGACCTACCCAATGGCAAGCGCATTTACATGTTCAACGCCGACGGGCTTAGGAGGGCAAGCAGCGGGTTCAAGCACGCCAGGGTGGTTGAAGCCCTCCCTGGATGCCAAAGCACTCGTTGACCATGACGCCGGCAGATATACGAAAAAGTGCCGGATCCCTGAGTTAAAGGACGGCTTCGATTTCTACCTGATCGACGCCGGAAAGCTCGTGCTGGAACCATGATTGTAATTCTCGGCATGTTTTTTAGTGCGAACATTGCGAACATGCGAACATTTTTGGATAAGTCGCTACGGTAAAAGAACATATGACTTTTGATTTAAAATGGCAAAATGCGAACATGGTGCGAACAAAATGACCCTCAAAATGCGAACGGAATCCGTGTTCGCACCATGTTCGCGCAATGTTCGCACTTAGAGATGCCCGCGGAACCGCTTAAATAAAGGATGTTCGCAGTGTTCGCACACGTTCGCACTCTGAAAACTCCCTTCCGGAAAATGACAGACTAAAGAGCAACGGCCAGCAATCGCTTCGACACGCAGCGTGCCGAGTTACCACTGGGGTGCAAAGCGATTGCGGCCCCCGTTGAAAACAAATGAATCCGAACCCTATTAAAACCCCTGTCATGGTGGACTGGTGTTACCACGAATCTTACAGCGTGAAGGCCCGCCGTCGCATGGATGCCGCCTTGCTTAAGGTTGCCCGCCGGCAGATAGCGATTGCTTTTCAGGAAGCCGCACAATCGCTCTGATAACCATCCCCGGCACGGCCATGCCGCTTACATTCACGGCGGTGAAACCGCTGTTCTTCACGAGCTGCAACCGCGTGGCCTTGCTGGTCCGCGTGGCAACCAAGCGGGGGGCCGCGACGCAAGCCAGGTTGCGATCTATGCCGGCCCGTTTGCGTGGACCAGTCAGAAAGCCGCTTTACTGAAGAAGCAAATGGAACAGCGCGCGCTTGGCGACCCGGCTTTGGAAATGAGCTGCGCCGAAGATGCAAGCCACCTGGAAGACCCCGAACCCTTATGAACCCGAGGTGAGCGGAAAGCGGATCTATACCCGCGAGCAACTCAAACACCGCCGCATGCTGATCCGTGCTGGCATCGGATGTGTGCTGCGAACAATTGAAGAGCGAGAGTTGCTGGAAATGTGCATCTATCGTGACCGCGATGCCTTCAACGAATGGTTCGACTGGTATTGCGGCCACAAGGAACACGACGTGTTCATGCGTGAGTTGCGCAAACTGGCGGTCGACATGGGCATCAAGCATTGGCGCCTGCGAGGAGTGGCGGGGGGAGCACTTGAGGCGCCCCTTGGCTTTCGCAATCCCAAAGGAACGCCGGCCGGGGCTATGACGAACCCGGCGCCTTGAAATCCGCGGCGCCGCGGGAAGGGAAAGCGCGACGCGAACCTGAACCAATCTTTCCCTCGTGTAGACACTACGTTGTCCGTCCAGGCCGTTCAAGCGCGAAGGCTCGACAAGGCGACGGTTCCTTGCTATGGCGGAATGCCATGGACGTTACAAAACCGTATCACGATGAAGTTTCGGCCAAAGGTGGGCGATCCAGGAGCGAGAAGAAGTTGCTGGCGTCGTCCCGAAACATTGCCAAAGCGCAAGCCGCGCGAAGGGAAAAAAACTGGCTCGCGCCAAGGCGCGGCCGACGTTAGCTTAGGCGCAACTTAAAGTCTTTTAAACCCTATGTCTAAAACCCCTGAACCTGTCGCCGAGCCCGCACGGCTTTCCGCAGCGGCGATCGCCGACGGCAAACTCTACCCGGCCGGCAGCGAGACGCCTTTCACTGAAAAGACCTTGCCCGAGCATTTGCGGCAGTATCAAACCCCCCGGGCGAGGAAGAGCCGTTCTGGCATCCGTCTGAGAGAAATATTCTCACGCCCACTTGCGGCCTGAGCTGCGTCGAGAAGCCAGGAGAGTCCTAGGCAATGCAGTGTGGCAGGGTAGAGGTGGCTCAGCAGGAAGGCGGAAGTCGCCAACAGGCTCAGTCCGGAGCTCGAGGAAGTGCTGCAAGACGCGCACAACAAATCTATCGAATTAGCGAAGGCACAACTATCGGCCGACCAAAACGCGATCGACAACGCGCATGAGTCGCTCGCTCGGGTGTCGGAGCCAGTCCAACTTTACGCGAAGCGCGGCGCCGTTTACACGCGAATCGAGAAGGTCCGTCTCGCGCCAGCCGAACCGATCTTTATAAAACATCCTGGCGCCACCGGCAATTTTCTCGAGATCATCGGCCAAACCGACGTGGATTGCCTGCCGCCAGAACTTCCGATCATCACATGAAATTCACATAGCACAAAAACCGTAAGCAAGACCGGCCCGGAACGTTCGCCGTCCTTGATGAAAAGAATCAAGTTCATGGTAACGTCGTCGTGCCGGCGTCAGCCGCCGACGAATTGATCAAGTGTTGGAAAGGCGAGTATAAGCCAGCACCCAAACTCGGCCCGAACCCGATGGCAAAGGCGCTCCTGGAGAAGCGCGGCTCGCGGACAGCGAGCGAGGCACGAGCGGGCCGCTCTTCGCGGTTCCGGAACCATGAGCGGGTCCGGCATTTCGGCGATGATTCAAATGGCCGCGAAGTGCGAGAACGACCTGGGCCTGACAACCCTTTCCATCGGACGCTCAAGCGATCCCAACAACGATCGCATGCTCGAAATCGGCGGCGATCATTTGATGTTCACAATCACTCTGATCAAGGAGCGTATCCTCGTGGCAGCTCAGGTCATGGATCGGCCTGACCCTCCTGATTTCTTTTTGAAGATCGAGGACAGCCCAGAGGGCCGGACGTTGTGTCCAGGCTGGTGCGCTCAATGGTGGAGAACGAAGTCCGCTCGTTGCAGCGTCCGATCTGTTCCGGAAGATAGGGCTTCCGGATAGTTGGATCATCGGGTGAGCAAGGTCGGCACCACCAAACCTCAATCAAAGGGCTGGACAGGCGATTCTAGCGCAGCTGGGACGCATAAGCGCAAGAGGAAGCCTCAAGAGAAGATGCCGCTTCTGCACCCCATTTGCCCCTTCGTCAATCCCTTTCGCCCCCAATACCAGCGATGATCTCGCTCGGCAATTCTGCTCACGACAAGTTTTTGCTTCACCTCGAGGAAGTCGCCCCGACTCTTCGATATTGGAACTACTTCCCACGCTTGACGGTGATGTTTTGAGGCAGAAACAGCGTTCGTTGAGGGGAAGTCGCAGCCTTGGCGACACTGAGCTGGAATTGCCGCTGATTGAGCTGACTGATTATCTGGCTCATGGTTGCCTGGGTCCAGATCGGCCCTAACCCCCCAGAGGCGCTTGCGCTGGGTGGGGGACAGTAATTTGTTGCTGGCGGGCCCTGCCACGGTAGCCACTGCTGTGCCCGCTGAGCTGCTGCCACCCAAACAACAACAGATCAAAGCAACTCGCTTTCACAGCCAAACACCAGCCGCTCGGGTGCTTTCTGCAAACAGCGCGAAAGCCAAAGGTGCTTGCGTGTGCAACTAACCTTTTGTAGGTTCTTCTGGGCCAAACACTTGAGTGCGCTGCGGGCGCGGCCAAAAACCAAGCCAATAATTACGAAAATGACATTTAAATTCACGTCCTGGACGCCATGAAGTCCGAAATTCACCCCAGGGAACAGCGATTGCTCGAAAAGCAGAAGGTTGACGCCGAATTGACAAAAGCCAGGACGGCGCTGGCCAAACTGCGCTGCGAACGAGATGCGATCGCGATCGGATTGCGTAAGGGAGAACTGATCAAGAGGTTCGACGTGAAGCTGCAACTTGCCTTTGGGCTAACTACTCTGCGCCAGCGTCTGATGAGTTTCTGCCGCGCGCTGCCGCCGCGCCTGGTCGACCAGAACGAGCATGCAATTGGTCAGATCATCGACGCGGAAGTGCGATCGGCGTTGTCGGACATAGCCGCCTGGCCAGGAAAGCTTGGGCGGCCGAACTGGGACAAGGAGATCGACGCGGATCTAATGCCGGCGCCAGAGGTTTCTGGCAACGGCGCTGGCGATGGTGTGGCGGAGGGTGCGGTAAAGCGGGAGCGTGCGAACGCCAAGCGCAGGGCGAAATACGCGAAGGCGAAGGAAGGCTAGCCTTCCTCCTTCGCCCAGTTCCGCCAGCTCATTTATGCGCTCGGCGATTTGCCTTAGAGTGCTGAGTGATACTTTATTCTTAGATTAGGCAGATCGCGTTGCCTCGCTTAAAACCACACCGGACTCGCTGCCCCAAAATCCTTCCGGGATCCATAGCAACGATAGACGAGGTCGTTGTCCATATTATGCGCAACCTGCTTTTCTTCCCTGACACTCTCGTAATTGTCTAATCAAATCGAGAATCACAGTTCGTCGGCGACCTACTGAACGCGACCCAAATACCAATTATTGTACTCATGCATGTCTCTCTGATCAAGCGCGATCTCAGCGGCCGTAAACTGCCGTTCTTTTCAGCTTGGCCTTGGCAGCCAGCTGTCTGTAGTGGGCATACTCCGCTTGGCTGCCGAGATAGACGACACCGGCCTTCTCATCCTTGTAGGCGTATACTGTGCGTTCTTTCAGCGTGAGTTGATGGAGGTGGTAAGCCGGAAGTGCTTGATATGCTGCCTTCTGCTTCTCTGTCGTTGGCGTGCGTTCCCGGAAACCCGCTGACTTAAGCAGCGATTCCTTGCTTGCGGGCGTCAGGCTGACGCAGCCGGCGAAACCCATGAGGCCGCAGACGGCAACGATCAGCCAGGCAACTGCGAGGTAGGAGAGGCTAGGCCGTTTTTTTTGACAAGAATGGGATTTCATAAGGTATTTGCGCCGCCGCCCCAGCCCCTCGATTTTAGCAGGAGCGCCCAGTCATAGAGTTCACGCTTATGCGCCGGGCGCAATAAAGTAGTCAAGTGCTTTTTAGCCTCGGACTTGTGAAAACACCTCTTGCTGCAAGCGCTTTGCAGTAAACTTTGCGCCAGGATGGCCGTGGCGGCCTTTTGGTTGAGCCGGCCGCTATCCCCCTTGACCTGCTCAAACCGGCGGCGTATTCTTCCCATTGACCCGGAAGGCCAGGCTCCCCGCTGTAGTCAATGTCCTGGCCCCATTTCCGGCGCCGGCGGGTTCAACGGCTCTTCGGTTTGGGTTTCCTTTTCCTTCACTTGCATGAAAGCGCCGGCCTTTATATTGCCAGGCTGAACGTAAAAAATAAGCGGCGTCATATGGTGTATGGTGTGCGTTCCATGACCTCGCCTTCCGCTATCACCTTCTTGCCGGTAAGCGCCTTCAGGTCGGCGGCTTCCCCGACATAATACAATTGGATTTCAGTAATCCGCACCTTGCCGTTCTTGCCGCCGTCTTCGTTTTCCCAGTTGCTATGGTCCGTTTCGAATGGTTTAGCAAAGCGGATCACGACATATTGCGCGCGGCGCATTGGGAGATCTTTAATTCGGGGGCCCGTATTTGGCAGCGCACTAGCGTCCCGCAAACAGCCGCGTTCTTGCGCCCAGGCGCCGGCCATGAGGGCCAGCGCAAGCGCCAGGGTTGCGAATAGGCGTTTCATGCTCTCGCGGATCACCCGCCCTTTGCAACCTCCATTGGAACGATCGTCCGCTCGTCTTTCGTCAACAGATGGCCGAAACCCAAAACCGAGTGACTCCTGTTCTCGACGTAGTGGCGCGCGGTCACCGCAACCCCGCCATGCCGCAAGGCTTCGCTGGCGGCGAGCAGCCCGTAACGGGCATGGATCTGCGCAGCCATATTCTTTTCGCAGCGTGTGCAGCGGAGTTTTCGAGACGACGCCCTTGGCGCGAAGCCAGGCCAGCAGCGCGCGCATCTCCTTCATGCAGCGATAAACCCCATAGGGCGCATCGAAGGCCGGCGGCGGCGAGTCGCTCTCGATGACAAACTCGCTTTTTCGCCGCGCATGGTATCCGCGGAAAAGCTCGAGGAGTTCAGGGTCCACGCGGACGTCGCCTTCCGAATTGTGCGATTTCGGGCGATAGTGCTCGGTGGTCTCGATGCGGATCACGCCTTCGTTCCAGCGGAACGCGGTCCAGGGCAACACATCGATTTCGTTGCGGCGCAGGCCGGCCATCGCGCCCAGAAGGAAGATCTTCCACTGTTCGGGCTGTTCGGCGGCAAGTTCGGCCCGCGCGCTTTCGAGCAGCTCCATCATGTCGAAGGTCGCCCGGTAGCGTGGCCCGTACACCGTCTCGACCTTGACGCCGCTGAAGGGTAAGGGTTCGGGGATTTCCACGAGGTCGCGAATCCGCGCCACGGTGTCGGCGGTGAAGAGGGAGCGCGCCCGATGGATAAAGCTGCTCGCCGAAATCCGGGCGCTCTTCTCCCGCAAGGGGTCGGTTGCTTTCCTGCGGATGAACTCAACTTCTCCAGTCTTCGATCTTCTCCGGGGTGAGGGTGCGCAGTTTGATGGCATCGCGCTGCTCGCGGTCCGCCGCTCCGGTAATGTCGCCGGCGATCTTGCGCAGCGCCTGCGCGTAGCTCTGAAGCGTCTTCGGCGAAAAGAGGCTCTTGGCGCGCCACGGCTTCGAGGTATTCGCCGATCGTCACGTTGACGCTCTTGTTCCCCATGCGAATCGCCTGGCGGCGCCGCAGGGTATCGTCCCAGCCATTGGCCTTCAGTTCCTGATAGAACCGCAAGGCAAGCACGCCGGCTTCCTCCCGGTTCGAAGTTCCGAGGTTGATGTAAGCGCGCCGCTTGTCGTGCTGAATCTGGATTGAATAGGTCCGGGCGGCCGGCGTCTGGAAGACGACCTTCCGCTCCCAGAAGCTAGCGTTGTTTTTGTTGTAGGTTTTCAATGGCGTTTAGTCACTTTCAGTTCACTTTTTCCGGCATGGTATGGTATAAAACTGCCGCCAACTGTCTGGCGAGTCAACCGGGATTCTCTCTTTAAGTCTCTTGTGTGGTATACAATACGCGCCAATTGTCAACAATTGCAGAAAGTGACCGCAATAACCGCTCTTATTGTTACATTTTCAGAACCAACGTTTTGCCCGCTGAAAACCGTCAAAGCGTCCGAGCCGCAAAGTGCGTCGATCAGCAACTATCCATGCTATCTCTCTTCTCCTTCATGGTTCGACCCCGCAGCGCACCCGCATTCTGGTAGGAAATTGATCGATTGAGGAGAACTGTGTGCTTGGTAATTCCTTACGGGTTGATAAGACTGTGATACCTAAACGTGAATAGACCCTCCATTTGGGACTATCTTCCGCAGCCGGAACGCGACCTCATACCGCCTCAGGAGCGAGAAGATCGACACGTGTATGGCGGTTACTGGATTTACTATAACCGCAGTGGATCCGTTTCCTTTGGAACGGTGATCCGGGAATATTTCGGCACTTTGCCTGCGGAAATCGCCCGGGCTGTCCCGGAGTCGGTCATCAATTGCATTGCTTGCATGATCTTCGAAGCGCACCGAGCAGGTCGCAAGGAGGCCTACAACTATTTGAAGGAGTTCGTTCTCGAGGAGCTTGCTGTTCCAGAGTGGCCGCGTGATCCGCTTCCGCGTCTGCCGAGCAGAACTCCACCACCTTTGCCGCCGCAGGGATGAGTCATGATCCCTTGCTGAACTTTTAAGGCACTCAGCCGCTATTATTGAAAGGCTCGCGAATGCGGGCGACTGGCGTTCGAACGAGTTGCTCCTTCCCTTTTCGCGCCGGGTACCCGACCAACACCGCAGGCAAGCAACTTGGCGGCGTCCAACTTGGCAAGAACCCAAGTGCCCACGTACGGGCCCAGAGCCAGCCGAATTGGACATTCCGGCCACGGCTGACTCCAAGTTAAGAGTCAGGTTGATCCTTTCCGCAAATTTTCTCGCGACCAGGTTCTCATTGAAGTGGAACGATTGACTTGGTCGCGTTTAAAGCGCGCGTTGCGAGAATCAGACGCCTGTGACGAAGCGCCGAAAAACCCCGCTTCGTCACAAATTTCGACCGCTTCGTCACAAATCACCTGAGAAGCACTTGATCCTTCGCAATTAGAGCCTCCGTAGCGCAAAGCTATGAGGCACCGCAATGTCATAGGACCGCAGGTGCGTAAACTGCGGTATCGGCGTCGTTGGTCGCAAATCACATTCGCGACCAAGCTCCAGCATTGTGGATGGAGCGTCTCACGAGAAACCGTAGCAAAGATTGAGTCGCGCCGTCGCATGGTCCTCGATGTGCAGGTGCTCTACCTGGCGGAAGTGCTCCAGGTCCAGGTCAGTGCATTATTCCCGAGAACCCACGTTCGGCGCCACCCAATCGAAAGAGTGCTCAATCGCAAAAATTTTCACTTTCCAGAGTAATTTTGTTCCACGCGCGGAACAGGCCTTTCCGAAATCCATGCAATAATCGAGCCCGCAAACTCAGAAAAGACGCATGAACATGCTGCTTGCTCAATCCGCTTCGCTCGATGCCGCGATGTCCACCGGACTCGGGATCATCGCAAAGTTCCTATTCATTGTCGCTGTCATTGTAATCGCGCACGGCGGCTGGCAGGCACGCTCGGGCAATGCCGATATGGCCAAGATGTCGATAGCCGGGGGATTGCTCATGGCTCTCGCAGTCCTCATCGCCGAAGCGCTGTTTAACGCGGGCGGAATGCCCACTATCCCAATCGCCCCGTGAGCAAGGCAATCATCGACACGCACGCCGGGGATGACAGCGACGGCAAGATATGGGGGATCGAGGGGATCAATATCCTGCTCATTCTCGCGGGACTGATCTTGAGCGTAGGCCTCTCTATGATGCTCTTCCGGCAGCAGGCGCATTCGCCGTTCGTTAGCTTTGGAATTGGTTCCCTGCCGCTCGTCCTGATGGTCGCCTACGTCTTCGGTCTACGTCAGGGAAAGCCCAGGCACTACGACACTGATCTGCTGGAGACATTTGCTTGTGGCACTGCGTGGATGTCAACCCGCCGGCAACCATGCCATCCGATCTATCGCCATGAACGCGCCTAATGGCTGGATCTCCCACGATCTTCTGATCTGGAACGAACTCGATAAGCGAGGGTTTGTAGCAAAAGGATTCGTTCTGCAGATGCCCGACCTTCGCCATGCCGGCGACCGCGTGCTAAGTAGCTTCCATGAATCTGTGAGGCAATTTCTGCGCACGCTCGAGGAATCCACGCGGGCACAGTTTCGCTGGTCTGTCGATTCAGATTATCGGGAAGAACTTTTGTCCTACAAATCGATCACCGACGAGCGATGCGAGCCGGATTCATGGACAGGGATCACCCGCAACGAACGCTTCAACCGATACTGGCAGGCTATGCAATCAGGCAAGTTGCGCCGGGAGAAGCTCGTTTTGTTCCTTTCCAAGCGCATCACCGCAAATCCCCCGGCCACGACAAGCAAGGCTGCAATCGCGGACCACTACCGGCGAGTTCTCGCGCAATTCAATGAGGCGTTCGATCAGCATCGCTGCGTTATTGCTTCGCTTCTCGAACCGCACGGCTGCGGCGTTTTCGCCATGTCGACCGAAAATCTATTCCGCTACTATGCGACCTTCCTCAACCCCTCCTACCTCACGCGCGACAACTACGACCCCATCGGACAATTTCGAGAGCAGGAGTCAGTCCATCAGAACTGCTGGCATCAGGGTGTCCAGGCGGGAAGGAATTTCGGATTCTTTGCAGACGGATTTTATCACAATCTCGTCATCCTCAAGCGGCGCCCGCAGCGCACGCGGCGCGGGGTCTTCTGGGCGCTCACCTCGCTTCCGTTTCTTGACTACACCATCACGGTCAATCTCTACCCGCAGAATATTCGAAAAGAGATCGACAGCACGGAAAAGTCCTTGGCGCGCGTTCGTAGCGACTATTTGGCGGAGCGCAAGCATTCCCTTCTCACAGCAAAGGAAGTCAAGGAACAGCGAATCAAGGAACTCGCTCGAGGGGATGTTATACCTCTCAAATACGATTTCGTCGTTCACGTTTGGGACGGAACCGAGGACGGTCTGACTTCCAAGACCCGCCAGATCGAAACCGCCTTCAGTCAAATGGAGGATGCCCAATGCTGGACGTCCAACATCTCCTCGGCGGCAACGACGAAAAACATCTGGTATCAGAGCTGGCCCGGATGGTTGTGGGGCAGGTATGACCATCACGCCGACAGCGGCCTGGACGAATGGCTGGCCGACATCCTGCCACTGTCCTCAAGCTTCAGCGGTCATCTCGAGGGAGCGGAGGCCCTCTATGATGGGTCCAACCGCAACCTGATTGGAGTGCGCAATTTCCTCTCAGGCACGCCACAACTTGCCGTGATACTCGGCATGACTCGCGGGGGAAAGTCCGCCTTCATGTGCGACCTGCTCTCGCAGACCGATCCCTACTATGACTTCACGCTCATTGTCGAAGAGGGGCTTTCCTACGGCATCTGGACGCAGGCGCAGGGTTCAACGCCCATAATCATTCAGCCGGATGGCGACCTCACGATCAACTATCTCGATACCCACGGAGGCCCCCTAACCAACCTCCAAATCACCACCGCGGCCGCGCTGGTACTTAAAATGATGGGACATCCGGCGGATGAGGATCGCCGAAACCTTCGACTCGCCCAGATCACCCAGTATATCGAACAGCTATATACCGACCGGTTCGATGATTGGATCTCCGAGGACGCCTCGCGTCTCGACATGGTGGCACGTTATGCCATGGCCGCTTTCGAATACAAAGCCGCGCACTTGCCTCTCACCGCCACGTTTCAGGAAGCATGGACGGAACTCCAGCACGTGGCATCCGAGGATGAGAGGCAATCCCTTATGGCCCAACCGACACCCGAGGCCGTTACACGATTTCTCAAAGCCCCCGATACCGAACGCTGCGTGCGCAACACCGCCTTCGCGTTCTTCAAGCCCACGGACTATCCGACGCACGACTTGCTGCTGCATCTGCTATGGACGGCTCCATTTCCCGAACACGATCCCAAGGAAGTCAACCAAATGGCGAGCTTGCTCGATCCGTGGAAAGAGCAGCGGCTTATTTCCGGCCATTCCACGATATCATTGACCGGCAGGATCGCCCATTTCGATCTGACCTATATCCAGGAATCCAACGGGCAATTGAAGGAACTCGCCGGATTCATAATCGCCAACTACGGTCGGCAGCACATCATTACGTTGCCTCGAGGCAAGCGGAAGCGCGTCATCTTCGAGGAAGTCGCCCGCACGTTGGACATTCCCGGCGGTGAACAACTTGTGAGCGAGTTCTACGCCCAGCTCTCGAAATTCTCGACCTGGATCGTTTCGATACTTCAGCAATACGTCCGTCTTCAGCGCTCGGGCGTTCGCCCTGTGGTCTTCGGTAACGCCAAACAGTTCTTTTTCACGCGGATGAACGATCGTCAGGAAATTGAGAATGTCGCGCGAGATCTCGAGTTGTCCGATGCAACGAAGGACGCGATTTCACGCTACCCTCTGCCGGAACATATTTCACACAAAAGCAAGTATGCCGCACTGACCTATCACCAACTCGATATTGGACAGCCTCTCTGCGGGACAATCCATAATCAGTCCTCAAAGGATATGCGCTATTGCTCCTCCTCCACAGGCAGGGACTTCGAGGAGCGAAGCCGAAAACTTCGAAATTACCCGGACATTGTTAAGGGAATTCTTACGGAAGCGGCTCTTGCTTCGAACCCTAAGGACCTATGAAAAGACTCGTTGGGTTCGCTGCTGGTAGGAAAAGAGCAGGGCGCCTTGTCGCAGTCGTGCACTGCGCCATGGCGATGGTCATTTTAACCGCCTGCGCGGGGAAGAAGGAATTTCAGAGAGGCTATGAGCGCGGCTCGGGTGACACTGTAAAGCGACGGTCACTGGATTCAGCAAAACATGCAGAAGACCGGGCAATCCCAGGCGTCTCCCTATCGGCTCACCCTTTACCGCATGCCAGTTACACCCGATCCGAACGCTCCCGTAAAGACCGCACCCTATGAAATTACCATTCCCATTTACGAATGATGTCGCTCCCGTCACGAGACACCTCAGCCATGAAAAGGAAAATCCTTAGTCTTGCGATTGCCGCCATTATCGCTGCGCAACCTCACGCTCGTGCCGTTCTCGGCGTCGGCGACATCGTGAGCGACCCCATTGCCGAGGAAGCCCTTATACACAAGAACATCTTCGACAAGCTCAAGTATGCCTGGGAGCAAGCCCAGTGGGCGGATAAACTGGCAACGCTGCACGATACGCTGACCACGGTGCGGCAGCACTTGGAGACAGCCAACATGGTCAAACAGGCTATCGGCGATCCTGTTGCAGCCATCGCACTAATCGATAACGGACTCTTTTCGGACTTCCTGCAGGATTCTGGCATCACGGACATCCTCACTGACCTCGCAGGTATCGCCCAGGAGGGCGTTGAACTATCGGCGACCATTCAGGAATTGTTCCGGCCGATCGACATATCGGCTTGGGGGAACGTATCCGGTGGCACCTTTGAGGGCATCGCATCCTTCCGGGACTCCAGCGATCCCTTGAAACGATTTCGCGCTGTCGAGAACGCGTACTCGCGTCTGGAGATCCTGATTGGCAGGGCACAAAACAAGCGGAGAACGCTCAATCTTCAAACCGCCCGGATCAACAGCCAGCTCAAAAACGCCCGCGACGACGCAGAGGTGCAAAAACTGGTGGGCTCACTCGCTACGGCGCAAACTGCCTTGGACGATATCGACTACGTTTCTGATTCTGCCCACCGGCAAGTCGAAATGCTGCACGTGCTCAACCAAAACCGTCAGGCCGAGGAGGAAATCGCTGCCGAGGAAATAAGCCGCAAGCGGAATCGCGAACTCGCCCGACTCGCCGCCGAAGCGGAAGCTGCCCTCCCAGACTTCAACGAGCCGAATCCTGATCTTCCACACGGCTTCTAAGTCTATGTTCAACAATCTCTACAGCGCTGCTAGCGAAATCCGAACGCTGCTCATGCCTTTCGCCTTTATCCTTTGTGTAATCGGCATCGGGGAAATGGGATGGCGCGCAGGTTCCGATACGCGAGCGATCCTGGGCACACTCCTCAAATGCGTTGTTATCGTGACCCTCATTGCTGGTTATCCCGACATCATGCGGGGCGGCCAGTCCGCGTTCATCGAGCTTCGCAATAAGTTCACGAGCGCTCGGGATGCGAAGTTTGTGCAACTCCTGCGCTCGACCGTCCAAAACCAACCTTCGGATTCCATCACTGAAATCGGAAAGATCGTTCCCGCCGCCATCGGGTATTTCTTCCAGGGGATTGGCCGCTTCATGCTGCTTGTCCTGCGGTTCTTTCAGGAATTCTCAATCGCAGGACTCATTGCCGTCTCACCGCTCCTCATCGGTTTTCTCTTCTTTTCCTATACGCAATCCGTAGGCGTTCACTTCGGCGTCACTTCGCTAACCGTCCTCCTCTGGCATGTGGCCATCTGTTTGGTCGACATTACGATTCAGCTTATCAGCGATGCGCTTTATCTGCCGATCACGACCGGGGGCCTTGTTCAGACGGCGCAGAACGTGATCGTCGTGCACAACTGGCTCTACTTCCCGTTTATCATGGCCTTTGCCGCCTTTCTCACAGTCTTTTTCTATCTCTCCGTACCATTTGTGGCATCCGCGTTAATGAAGGGACTGAGTGGCACAGCCACATCGCTGCAAGGGGGCGTCCACGGCAGCATGCAGGCGGCAGGATTCGCAGTAGGCGCAGGACTTACGGTGGCAGGAGCAGCGCCATCTCTTGGAGGGTCCGCTGCCGCTCGAGTTGGTATCGAAGGAGCGAAGCTCGCCGCGGATATTACAGATTCAGTAGGAGGCAGCGCCAATGATTATGCGCGCTCGACCACCGGAGGTCTTCTCGAAAGTGCACGAGGCGCTGAACAAAGTGGGGATTCAGCACCGCCGCCGCTGACACCAGCCCCGGTTGGAGAACGGATGACAAGCGAGTCGCATCCGTCGCTTATAGCCGATCAGACCGCCCCGAATTCGTTCGTTGTAGTTGATGAAGCTCAGGGAACAATCTCCCGTCACCGCGGAAACATTTTCACTCCACAAGCCGCGCAGGCTGCGTTCAATTCCCACTCAGCGAAGGCCAAACCGATTCAGGCCGTTCCTCCGCCGCTAACTTCATCCGCTCCCTCCGAGGGCAGTCAATCCATCTAAGGCGAATGAAATTTTCGGCCATCGATGCGATCACCAACAATCTGCTTGCTGCCAGATTCTGGATGTTCCTCGCCATTCTCCTCGCTGTCCTGGCTGTGAGTTCGCCGTATTTCACGATTCTCGCAATGCGCGCCAAGGAAAAGGTTGTCATCCTGGATCCGGGCGGCACGCTCATCTATGCCCCTCTGCTGGGTTTTGAAGAGGCCGGTCAACTTCACGCCTACCATGTGCGACTCGCCTGCCTGGCCTTCTTGCAACGCAATCCTAACGGCCCCGACCTTTCCGATCTGCTAAAGCGTCTCTATCTCGATCCCGCGCGGACGAAGGCCGTTGCGCTGTATCAGGCACAGAATGCCGAGTTTAAAGAAAAGCAAATTCACCAAAAGGTTGAGATCACCAAGATCGACATTCTTGATACCCGACAAATCAGGGACGGAGCCGGCCAATCCTATGAGGCCGTGGCGGTTCACGCAGAAGGCAATCTCATCCGCACGGGCACCGTCAACAAACTCGAGTTTCGGGAGCCGGTGAAATTTTCGGTCGAGTTCCTCTTCATTCGCAACCCCGATCTTCTCGGGAACGGACGGCTCCCGCTCGTGGTGCAGGACTTCAAATACAAGGAGAGCCCTTTATGAAGTCTATGGTTGAAGAATTTCGAGCGAACGACAAATGGCGCGCACGGCGTAATCGTTCATCTCCCGCTGCCCGGCAACGGACTTTCGCTTGCCGGGATTCCGCCAAGCCCAACCTGGTTGCATGCGGCCGTCAGCTTCATGCCTGTATCATCTTTGCGTTCGGACTCGTTGTCCAGTCCCTGCCGGCGGGCGATATCGTTCAGAAACGCCTCGATGAGCTTGTTATCTACAATCTGCCGGTAGCATTCAAATCGGGGAATACGACTATCCTCTTCCCCTCCGCAATCTCGGGACTCTACGCGAAGTCCGTCGCAGCGCAGGAGCAGCCGAACGCAGATTTCCTGATCTCGTTCACTCCAGACAACTATTACTTCACCGTCCGTGCGCTGAAACGCGACGCCGACGACCATCTCACTGTCATCTACAATCGGAAGGCATACGTGCTTCGTTTGAGCGCCTCCGAGAAGCCCCTCTACACGGTGACGTTCTTTCAGAATTCAACTGCTCGCGGACCGGCGCGCCCCGTTGTCCCTGAAAGGCTGCTTTCTCTAATGGACAAGGCGAAGGCCTATCCACTTTTTCAGAAGGATTATCCAGATGCGCTCGCAGGTGTCCTCCATGCGGCGCCGAACACGATCAATTACTACGACAATTTCAGGCTGTTGATCCGTGATGTGTGGCGCTTCGAGGAGGAAGACACGCTCGTATTTCGCCTTGAGCTGGAGAATACCACCGACACCACGATCTATTACAAACCGCAGGATCTGGCCGTCCGGCTGGACGACCGTATCTACACACAATCCATCGCAGATGCGTCCGGCGTAATGCCACCAAAATGCACGACGCCCGCGTTCTTCGCAATCACCGGCAACAGCCAGGGCGGACGCAACAATCTCGCCCCTGACAATAAATGGAACGTGTTGGTCGTTCGGGCGGAAGACAAACAGCAACAAGAGGAGTCCAAATGAACCTTCGTCATGTTTGGACGGAACTCTTTCAAAAGCCCGCCGGTCGGCTGCTTCTCTTTCTGCTCGTTGGCGGAATCTTCCTCGCCTTTATCTTGCTGCGGCGCGGTCCTCAACCGAAGCCGGACAGCACGGCAGTCGTCAAACCGGCGACTCAGACAAAGGCATATTCCTTCAACGAGAACATTTCGCCGCCATCTCGTGCGCAGGCCACGCCACCGGAGCGAACACACGACAACGAGGCTCGCGCCACACCGTCACCGAAACCACCACCGCCCATTCCACAGACGATCTTTGCTACCAAGGAACAATCTATTAGCGAATTGTTCCTGCCCTACGGGCGCCTTCTCCGTTGCGAACTGGTCAACACTGTCGACTCCACCAATATCGACACGCCCATTGTTGGCCTGGTCATCGAGGATGCCTGGAACGACGGACGGCTTATTATCCCGGCGGGCACGGAAGTTCACGGAGTTGCCCAGAAATCGGCCGTTCGCGAACGCATCGGATCCGGTCGGCAATGGTTCCTGGTCTTTCAAGACGGACGAGAACTCCCTGTCTCCGGCGCTGTGCTGGACTACGCGCCCGATCCGAAAAACCCGGATGCCTGGCACGAATCGGACGGCTCGGCCGGACTCCGCGGATTTTTCGTCAAGTCCGACAAATATGCAGAGGCCAAGGCGATCCTTTCCTCAATGATTTCCGCGGGGGCAAGTGCGTTTCCTCAAACGACTACCCTTCTCTCGCCTCTGGGCGGCGCAACCCAAATCAACGGCGGAGGGATTGAAAACGCCTTCTCCGCGGGGCTCCAGGCCGGTGGACAGATCTACTCCAAGCGTCTTCTGGAGCAACTGGACAAGAACCCGTATTTCGTCCGAGTTCCTGCTGGAGCCACTTTCTACCTCCACGTCACGCAGACCATCGATTTGGGCAAGGCCAGCGTGGGATTTTCGGCGTCGTTCGTGCCCTCGAGCAACCCCAAAGAACCATGAAATTTCTGTCCTCCATTGCCCTCCTCTCACTTCTTGCCGGATGCGCCACGAATAAAGACCTCCGATCCTTGCGCAGCGTCGAGATTACGGATTCGAGGATTGCGCCGGACGATATAGGGAAAGTTCGTACGCCAGAAATCGTGAAGGCATACCCGGTTGGCCGATACACCGATCCGAATCTTCCGGATCAAATGCATGAGCGCCATACTCTCTACCGCCGCGAACAGGCGGCTGAGTGGAATTACCGGCCATCCAAACCTTACGCGCTGCCACTTGGTCCGGTCGTTGCGGAATCCAATCCCTCCTCGTCCTCTTACAGTAAGACCAACTCAGAGCAGGTTAACGCGCAGCAGAAAGCCCATGCGGAGGCTCTGCTCGAGCAGAACGTTGCGCTGAAAAGGCGAATCGACGAACTGCGGCAGAAAGACTCCACGATTCAGAATCTCCAGAGCGAAATCGAACGACTGAAGAAGCAGCTCGAGTCGAAAGAGGGTGGGCCCCTGCCCCTGGAAGAAGCAAAGCAATCTCCATCGGGTGATTTGTCGTCCACCGAGGCTTTGCCTGGCGATCAAGCGATTACCGATCCTGGCGAGATCATTTTCTTTTCTGAGTCGGAGGCTGACTGCCAGTCATTCCTCATCTCACAGATGCGTCTCAATGACGAGCTGTCCGCGGAACTCGGCATCTTGGAACGACGCAAACTCCAAGCGTTGCTCAGACCCAACTTTGTTTCTCGCGATTACCTCGCACTCACAACCCAAAAAACACCATGAATCAGATCAAACTCAGCCTTCGAGCGGCAGATGAGCCACGCACCATCAAGGAAGAAGCCGACGTGCCGGTCTTCGCGTCCGTCTTTGCACTCCACAATGTCACGAGGTCGGGCCGGGAGGAGACCATCCCGCTCATCGTTAAAGCCTCTCAGGATCTGGCCAGAACTCTCGTAACCGAACTAAAAAAGGGAGTTGCCTTCGTCGTTGAAGGGCAACTGGCCTACTTCAGGAACCCGGAAACCAATCGGGAAACCTATTCGATTCTGGCCGATCAGATCACCGATATCACCCCGCCAAGATCCTGCAAACCAATGCCATGAGCAAATCCACAACCATCACCGTCTCCCTCGATCAGGACGCCTATTTGGTCTTTCAGAACGCGTCTGAAATCGTCTCAAAGGCAGGCATCCGCGTGCCCACGGGCCAACTCGTTCAGACAATGCTCACCGCCGAGATGTCCCGGCTTTCGGCCCGCAAGATCGCCCAGCGGTTTCTCAAATCCGTCATGGAGCAGGTCGGCGCGCTCACCGGCCAGGAGCTCGACGAGGAGGAAGATGACGCGGTTCCAACCTTTTCCCCACCGGAGACGGAATGAACTTTTTTTTCCGCATTACCAACCGTTAAACCAGCGCGCTGCGAGCCCGGTTCGCCCGGAACACCGTGCGCCTAAATCGATAGTCCTATGGCAATAGCATCTCCAAAGAGTAAAGAAGAACTGGTTCGCCAGTTTAGATTCAACCCTGAAGTCGACACCAGCCTTGAAGCCTTTATGAAGGCCGAACCCGACCTGGTAAAGTTCGTCAAGGAACTGCCCCGCGAGCAGCTCGAACGAAAGTTCCTGCTCCGCAAGATGCGGGACCGCGACCAACAGCAAAACTACACTGCAAAGGTCAAGACCTGGCTCGAAGAGCCCGAACAGGCCGAATTGGTGAGAAACATCAGGGCCACTATCAGTCCAAAAATGAAGCCTGAGCAACAAGCCCAGGCGCTCGTCAATCAGGCCAAGAACTACATCCGCAACACAGGCATCAAAATAAGCTGACGGCGCGCAATCGAAGAACCTGGATAAAAACCGCCATGAAGTACTCTATTCTGATCGCGGAACGTCGTGGAGCGGCAACGATCGAAGACGCAGAACGAATTCTCGGAGGCGAAGGCATGCTCCGTTTAGTTCGCAAAGCGGGTTGGCTTAACCCGCACGTTCAAGGCAACAGACTGACTTTATTCGATTACGACGATTGCCTTGCTTGCTGGAAGCGCGTTTGCGTCGAAGGTGAAGCCGCTTTACGACGTCGCCGCTCAGGAAAATGCACGCTCGATCTCCGAGTCATTGGGAAGGAGTTTGGCGTAGTGACGTTGAACCGTTCTGACGTCGTCCCCGAGCCACTTGGCGATCTTGTAGATCGAAACACCTGCGCTCGCCAAGAGGCTTGCAAAGGTATGCCTCATGATATGTGGCGTCACAAAAGGAGCTTCCTGTGCCGCCATATAGAGGTCGAATGGTCTGCCAAAATCCCAGCGATATATGCTCTTTCGTCGCGCGGGAATCTCCGCATGAACCATATAGGGCTCGTGAAGCCCATAGATCTTCAAAAATGCCGAAAATTCTTTCGTCAATGGAATCGTCCGCTCTTCGCCGTCTTTGAACTGGATCCCTTCATGTTTGCGCAGATGCAGAAGTCCGGCCTCCAAATCAAACCAAGACGCCTTCGCCTCCACAATCTCGTTAAACCGCAAGCCGGCATGAAAACCGCAGTAAAGTACGAATTTCAAATCATCCCTCGGACATTCAGAAACCAGTTTGTCTCTCAAAGCCGGCGAGCAAAAGTCCGCTCGCGCAGCCAAGGACGGCGTTTTGACTCGCACCTTCGCCGCCGGATTGATTCGGCAGGTTCGCTCTACCACCAGGCACCAGCGGAAAAGACCGCGAAGCGTCATAAGATTTCCATGAGCCGTCCGTGGGCTGCTAGTCTTCAGCCGTTCGGTGTAGTAGCGATGGATTATTTCCGGAGTGACGTCACTGGGTGTCATCTTACCCACCCATTTCGCAAAGCTCTTCAATACGTATCCTTTGCTGCGTTCAGTGGAGAGCGTCCATTCTCCACGTTCCCGGCAATACCGAATGTAGCGCTCCACAGTGTGACAGAGGATCGTTCCGCTCTCCAGGACACCTTCACTGCGGATTTCCTGCGCCCGACTCAACGCCTGAACCGGCTCGCTAGTCTCCAAACTGACAAAATGCCGCTTCTTGTCCACCTGGCGGGCCAACCAGTAGATATTCCCACGCAGATAGATGCCACGCATTGGATTTTGAGCGCTCTTCACGCCCAAAATGTAACACTTTTTCTGTCACACTTTCAACTACGATAAGAGAGGAGATGGCTGGATATGAAGATAAATAGAACGGAGCCTACGGGGCTCGAACCCGCAACCTCTGCCGTGACAGGGCAGCGCTCTAACCAATTGAGCTAAGGCTCCTTGAAAGAGGGTTCGGAAATATGGCTCCGCACACTCCAAAGACAATCTTTTTTTAGCCTCCAAACCCAGAGAGCGGGCGAAGGCGCTGCCAACCGGGAGCGCCTTCTTAGCGCTTTCGTTGGATGCCGGCCAGGACTCGTTGGACCTCGCGCTCCTGGACGCGCTTTTTCAGGTCGGCGCGTTTGTCTGCGGAATCCTTGCCCTTTCCGATACCGAGAGACACTTTCACGCGGCCCTTTTTCCAATACATTTTCAAGGCCACGAGGGTGCGTCCGGCTTGCTCGGTCTGCCCGGCGAGTTTCTCGATTTCCGCGCGATGCAAAAGCAATCGGCGGCGGCGCCTCGGTTCGTGCTGCTCGTGGCTTGCCCGCAGGTAGGGCTGGATGTCGCTGTCGTAAAGGAAAACTTCCCCTCCTTCGAGACGGGCGAAGGAGCCTTGCAAATTTACCAACCCGGCCCGGATGGATTTTACCTCGGTGCCTTTGAGCTCAATGCCCGCTTCGAAGGCATCCAAGATGTGGTAGTCCCGGAGCGCCTTGCGGTTGGTTACGATTTCTGCGGACACGTCCGCCGGCGAGGCCTTTTACGCCTCGGGGTCCTGGCCATTGCCGACTTGGGCAAGGATCAGCTTACCCTGGGCGATCTCCGCCAGGGCGATATCCGCAAGGCCCATGCGACCTTCGACGGAAACCATCGCGCGGCTGCCCGCACTGAGCTGGCGGACACGCTTCGATACCATGTTTATTAAGACTTGAGGCTCGTGAATCACTTTGGAGGCTTCTTCAAGAAGTTGGCTGTTCATACCTGCATCCGGCGAAAGAATCGCAGGGGAAGTGCGACAAGTAGTGGTAGAAAAAGGATTGTCAACAAAAAATCAACGCGGTTCCCCGGCAATGTCAACCGCAGTCGGAACCAGTATCGCATCGCTCATCCCGTGCAGGAGCTTCTTATCGTCCGGGCAGATCGTCGCCAGCGCTCCTCCGCATGCGGTGGTTTTTTCGCCCACGAAATAGTAGGGGCACAGGCGCACCCTCCCTCGCATCCGGACCAGCTCTCCGCCTGGGTCGAGATATTCGTGTTCAAGCAATCGGCCCTGATGGAACTGCTGAAGAATATGCGGATGGGTTTCAAACTCGGCGAGCGCGTTCTTGAGCTCGCTCTGCCAGGCGGTCTGCGACATGTCCTGCGCCAAGACGACCCCGCGCGATCCCCAGGCGTGCTCCGAGAACCCGCTGATCTTTAGAATAAGAGTTCGTTGTTTCTGGCTGAAGTGAGCGACCTCGTCCCACGAGTTTGTTTCCAGTCGCGGCAAGACCGCGTGCCGGGGCAACGGCTCCGGATCAACCAGCCACGTGTAGGGAATGACCCGGCGCAATGCCAGCATTGCCCGTTCCCCGAGCTCGCGCCGCCAGAAAGACTGGAGTGGTCTCAACCAGAAGAGCGCAAACCACATCTTTTCTTCGAGCGCCGGCTTCATGGGCGGCGTTATCGTCAGCTCACCGTCGAGCTGCTCGTGCCATAGCTGCCGGGCGCAAGGAACATTTCGGAGATCGTAAAGTTCAAAAAATCGGTAGATCCGCGATTGCCAATCCTCGCGCGGGCTGGCGTCCATGACCCGCCAGCGGCCAACCTCGGGCTTCGAGGCGTTAAGCTCCGCCGCAAGCCACTCCATTTCGGGTCGATAGGTGGCCGCTTCCTCGGAAACGACAATGTCCCCTCCCGGCAGAATAGAAGAGAATCCCTCAAGCATCCCGTCGGGTCCTCCAAGAATTTTCGCGCCGTTTCGCGAATAGATCCGGTCAAGCCAGGCCGTCAGACCAATGCCGCCGGGAACGTTGTCGAGCTCCGCGATTATGTAGCCGCCCTCGGTGAGGATAAGATCCGGACGGATCACCCGGGGCACTGCCATCATCAGGGCTTTCTCGCGCTGCAAGGCGATCAGTTCGGCTGGCTTCCCGCGATCCAGAAGATCCGCAATCCACGCCGGCTGACGACCGCAAACGCTGAATCGATAGAGCTGATTGCAGGCCCGGACAAAGAGAGACAGCCGATAGCCGAGCTTCTCAAGCTCTTCGGAAAACTTTCTGCCAATCAGGAAAGGGTCCGGAGAAATCCGCCAGGATTTCTCGTGAAAGAGTCCGCCTTCGGGAATCGAGGAGCGAATTGCCTCCGCGCGCAGCATTTCTCCGCTCATGCCAGGATTTTTAGGGCCATTCTGATCAGTTCCTCGGCCGGAACGGTGCCGGTCGCGTCCGACAAGGCGCGTTTGATCGCCTTATGGGCTTCGAGTTGCTTATAACCCAGCGAAATCAATGCCAGCACGGCGTCATGGATATTCTGATCGCGCTCGCCGGGAGCATTGGCGGCGCTCGCCGCCTCCCACTCCGCCGCGACACCCACCCTGTCTTTCAATTCGAGAACGACGCGTTCGGCGGTCTTTTTTCCCACGCCGCTGATGCGGGAGATGGCTGCTATATCAGCGGAGACCACGGCGGCCTTGAATATTTCGACCTTCATCCCGCTGAGAATGGCGAGCGCGAGCTTCGGGCCCACGCCCGAAACGTGGTGCATCAACAGCTTGAACAGATCACGCTCCTCGGAGGTGCCGAATCCGTACAGCACGTGCGAGTCCTCGCGCACAACCAGATGGGTGAGGATCTTGACCCTTGTGCCCGGAGTCGAAAGTCGGTCAAAACTTGAAAGTGGGATCATCACGTGGTAGCCGACGCCGTGGACATTCACGACGATCTGCGTGGGGAGGGCCTCTTCCAGCACGCCTTCCAAAAACGCAATCATGACCTCGCTCTCTGTAGCAGAGCGGCGGCAAAACTCAAATGCGCGATCGGTTTTCTTCTTCTCGCAGTGGTCGAAAAATCGGTCGCGGAGGACGTTTGGCATCTCCTGGTCGAGCCGACCTTCATGCACTACGAGTCCGCCTGGCCGATTGCCGGGGCGGAGCGAACTGTCCTTGTGCCCGCGCGATTCGTGGACGGCCAAATCCTCCCGCTCCGCGAGGGCGAGACAGCTTCGCGGGGAGCGACGCGCGAAAAGATCCTCGAGTCTGCGTCCAAGGCTGCCTCCGCCGTGCTTGCGGGACTAAAGCCTCGTTTTATCCGAGACGACCACAACGTGATTCAATGCGCGGTGCTGGAATCCGACAACCCGTTAACCGCCTCCGCGGTGCTGGCTCCCGAGTTTTCCGCGCTCTTCGATGAATCTCTAGGGCCCGACATTCTCGTGGCCATTCCCAATCGCTTCCGGGTTTTTGTGTTCCCGAAGGGCGCGCCGGCGTTTCAGCGCTACTCTGAGGTCGTTATCGCCGAGTATGAATCTTCGTCCTGCCCGGTCAGCAAGGAACTCTTTTCGCTGCGCAAAGGGAAGCTCGCGGCCGTCGGCTCCTACCGATGAACTTGCTCACGGGGTCAACCCAGATGCACCACGATATCCGAAAAATTCTCTACCACGAGCCGACGATCCTCAACCGGCTGGATAAGCTCGCGTGCGAGATCACGGACCACTACCGGGGAAAGGATGTCACCGTCGTGGCGATTCTTAACGGCAGTTTCATTTTTATGGCGGACCTTCTCCGCAGGATTCCGATCCACCTGCAGGTCGATTGCCTCAGCGTCTCAAGCTATCACGGCCTGAAGACGAGCGGCCGCCTGAGCTTTCGCCAGACACGGCTCGCCAATCTCCGCGGCCGCCATGTCCTGATTCTCGATGACATTCTGGACAGCGGCCTCACATTACACGCCATTCGAAAGCGCCTTTTGTCGAAAAGTGGCGCCCTCAGCATCAAGGTCTGCGTTCTGCTTCGCAAGAAGATCGACGGGACCCGTCTTGTGGAGGCGGACTACGTGGGCTTCGATATTCCGAACGAGTTTGTGGTAGGGTACGGGCTCGATTACAACGAGCGCTACCGTAATTTGCCATTCATCGCGGTTCTCACCGACAAGGCTGTCCGTCGCCATCAATATCCTTCGAACGACGGGGCTCCGAAGCCGGTTCGACAAAAATTGCGCCGCGCGCAAGGCAAATGAGAAAAAAACTTCTGTCTCCCGCAGACATCTGCGAGCCGGCCGATTCTCGCAAACCCGCATCTTGGCTTAGGCTTAGTCTTTCGCTCAAGCCCGCTTCAGATATTTCCTGGCCTTCGCTGCGTTGCATTGGCCGCGCTGCATGCTTAGTGTCTATTGCAAATGGACGCTCAGTGACCTTCGGGCTGTGCCCGGATCTCGGCCATGGCCTCCGCATAACCCGTCATTTCCAAATAACCGGACCCCTTCACCTCTCCCTGCGAGGTGGTGCCATTTGCACGAACCGAGCCTTCCCAGTAGGCGACAGGTTTCAAACGAAGCTCCTGATCCTTTAGCGCAGAGCCCACCTCGAGACGAAGGTTCAACCGCGGGATGACGATCTGCCATCCGATGGGATACTTGGCCTTCGTTTGGCCGCTGACCCATGTTTCCATCGGATCAAATGAAAAGTCTGAACTGGAGAGAGGCGTCGCCAGGCCCCGGGCATCGACAAAGGTGCCCGACGAATTCGGATCCGGCTCACCGTTTTTGGTGCGAAAATGAATGAGCATTAGATCGCTGCCGTCATCGAGCTGGAGACCGAGCCAGTCCCAGCCGACTTGATTGGCGGCGAGCTGATTGGTGGCCCACTCGTGGTCGAACCAACTCGATCCCGACATCGCGAATCGCTGATCTCCAACGCGCAAAAGACCTTCGCTCGAGAGTCTCGTGAATGAGTAGTAGTGCGATGCCCGGCCCTGGCCTTCCGACTTTTGGCTCACTCCGTCGCGACCGTGGATGACCAACGGTTTTGCGGGTTTGAGGGTGAGCTCCAGCCCGACGTCGTCGGCATTCGCCCGAATCCGGAAAACCCCGTCGTCGCCAAGGACGCAAGACCAATCCTCGATCCATGCCAGTTTGGAGTCACGGTCGAATCCGGCCTCTCCGTAGGCGCCGCGAGAGAGCTTTTGAAAGAAACGAAACCTTTCGCTCGAAATGTCGCTGATGGCAAAATGCGCAAGCTTGACGCTGCTTGTTACGAAGCGGGATAGCGGGATGATATCGGCATCCACAGGCATCACGCCCTGCCGGAAAAAAGTCAACTGATAGCCAAAGGCACGGCCGTCTTCCGCTGTGAGATTTCCGCTGAAGTACCACCATTCCGTCTTGAACTCCGGGTGGTTCCCATGATCACGGGGAAACTCGTACTTCCAGCCGGGCAACGCCACCCTCCAATCAGCTCGCCCGACCGTCGCGAGGATGCAAAGAAGAAGAACCGGAAGCAGATGCATCAACGGCCGGCCACCACCGCATTGATACTCTTGGTATTGTTCTGCAGAGCCTTGATATTCCAAAAGATCACACCTCCCCGGGGCCGCGAGCCGATTGATTTTTCAAGCTGCAACTGCCGGGCGATCTCGCCCGCCGACCAACCGTGCGAGCTCAGGCGATCCAACGCGACACCGGGCCAGACCGGAATGCTCCGCGGGTTGGCCTGCGGTCCGCGCCACCAGCGCAGCAGCGACGAGAAACTCTGAGGCCCGCCGTCCGGCCAATACAGCTGCGGCGCCAGATAATCGATCCATCCTTCGCGCATCCATTTCACCGGATCTCCGTACAGCTGCTCGTATTGATTGACACCCGCCTGAATTCCGGCCGGGGTTCCCGGCATGTAAATCCCGAAGGGACTCACGCCGAATCTCACGCCGGGCTTCTCCGAGTGCACGGCCTGGCTCACCCGCCGGATGAGAGTGTTAATATTATCCCTACGCCAATCGGCTTTCGAAAGCGTCCCTCCCCGGGTGCGATAGGCGGCGTAGGTCGCGTCATCCGGAAAGGCATAAACGTGCCCGCTATCGGTCGGATAGGGATAGAAGTAATCATCGAAATGCACCCCGGCCACATCGTAGCGCTGCACGACGTCGCGGACGACGTTGACAATGTTTTCCTGGATCTGGGGCGCCCCCGGGTCCATCCAAAGCACGCTTCCAATCCGATAGGCGTATTGAGGAAAGCGTCTGCTAATGTGATTGGCGGCTCTTGGTTCGGAGGCATTTGCGGCGCCCCGAAACGGATTGAACCATGCGTGGACCTCGATTCCCCGCTTTTTTGCCTCGCTGATGAAGAAGCCCAGGGGATCGTAACCGGGGGAAGCGCCCTGGGTGCCCGTCAGGTAGCGGCTCCACGGTTCGATGCGGGAAGGATAAAGCGCGTCGCTCTCCGGGCGCACTTGAACCATCAGCGCGTTCAGTCGACAGCGTTTCGCCGCATCCAAGAGACCAATGATTTGAGCCTTCTGCGTGTCGGGGGAGAGCCCCTCGCTGGAAGGGAAATTGATGTTGTGGACGGACGCTATCCAGGCCCCGCGAAAGTCGTCGGCGGTCAGGGTCAGAGGAAAGAGGAGAATCGCGAGCAGCGGTTTCATCAATAAATGAACGTCTCCTCGGGCGGATCGCAAAGAGCGACTTCCTTCGCGACGACCATGGGAATTCTCTGTCCGCCCTCAACGGGGAACGTCGCCTTTCCGGTGACCTTCACCCAACTCATCTCCGCGATGGAGTCTTTCTTCGCGGTTTGCACGGTGACGGCCACTGGACGCGCATCCGCGGCGCAGCAAACAACGAACATCCGCACCAGGTTGAACCGATCGCCTTCGGAATTGTGGGCGCGCGCGGGCATGTACTGGCCGATTAGTTCCACTTCGTTATTTTCAAAATCCGCGCGCATGGCCGGCTCTTCCGCGGCATAGAGCAAATCAATTGTCTGGATGGCAATCTGGCCCGCTTCGTTCCTCGGCAAACTCGGCTTCGCGCCTGCCTCGGTCTCTGAACCGGCTTTATCGGACGAAGAAAGGTCAACCGCCGGTTGGTAACCCGGCAGGTCGTTGATTTTTTCGATAAACCCTCGATTGCTGACAGTTGCCGGCCCGAATTGGTCCGGCGAGATCTTTGCCGCTGCGAGCATGGGAAGCACCAAAACCAGAGTCGCGACAATCCGGCGGCTCATCTGTGGCTCATCGTGAAGATGGCCGCAATCGGAGTGGCAATGCGATTCTTCCGCAGGCGGCAAGAACCACAGCGCTCCGGCCAGCACAAGGAGAATCACCCCGCTCACGGCCGTCCAGACTTGAAAGGAAGGATGCAGATAAGAGGCGAGGCGGCCCGAAGACCAAAAATACGTCAGCATGACTCCCCAGAAGGCCAGGATTCCCGCGGAGAGGAGGCGCTGGAAAGATCCTTTCATATTCCGAGGACTCTCAATCGCACGCAAATCAGGCCGATCAAGACAAAAAGTCCTGCCGCCAAGCCAGCAATGAATCTCTTACGGAACACCGCGCTGTAAATGAAGAGAAGCTTAAGATCGAACATCGGGCCAAACACCAGGAAAGCCAGCTTGGCCACCCCGGGGAAGGCTATCAAGGTCGCGGCGATAAAAGCGTCCGACGTGCTACAGAGGGAGAGAAGCGCCGCGAACCCCATCAGGGAAAACGTCGCCACCCAATCATTAAGCGCGAAGGGGATGATAAGCTCTTGATTTACGGCCGTGCTAAACAAGGCAGATATGGCCACGCCGAGAATGAAAAAGACCATCACATCGAGAAAATCAGCGGCCGCCACTTCCAGAGCGCGCGCCACTCTTCCGCGAAAGTCTCTCGACGCCCCTACCTCCTTTCCCGACGAAACTTGCGATAAGATCCTTTGACGCACGACCAAGTGCTGCGGCAAGTTGTGCACGGCGAGAGCCACGATCACGGAAACAAAGTAGCCGACAAGAAGACGGAGCGCAGTAAACTCCGCGGCATTCTGGCCTCGAAACGCAGCATAGGTGCTAAGAATCACGACGGGATTGACGATCGGCGCGGCTAACATATAAGCGATGGCGTTCGCCAGGGGGAGACCCTTGGCGATCAGGCGCCGGACGATAGGAAGGCCCCCGCACTCGCACATCGGAAAAACCAACCCCATCGCTCCGCTCAAGCAAATGCCAGCCAAGGCATTCCGGGGAAGGAATCGCACCATCACTTTGGAAGGGAGAAATTCATCGATCACTCCAGAGAGAAGCGTGCCAATCAAAATGAACGGCACCCCCTCAAGCAAGACGCTTAGGAAAGCGTACGAAAAATCACTAAGACTAAAGCTAAACCAGGAGTTTTCCAAAAAGGAGGGTTTCGGAAGAGCTTATCGCGCCGATGACTCAAATCCAGTCATCCGCCTTGAAATCCTCATCAAAAGCTCTCCCCTTGACCCGTCGCGCGCGGCTCGCCGATTATCGCGCAGCCGCCATTAAATGAAAAGTGGAGCGAACGATTGCCGATTTTTCGGCCGGCAGTCGAGCGGATTCCGGCTCTCCTAAAGAGACCTGGCAGCCGCAACGACACTCTCCGCGCTCATCCCGAGGGCCTCCAGGACTTTGGCGCCGGGTGCGCTCATGCCAAAGCGATCGATCGAGACGGTCGCCCCATCCAGGCCCACGAAGCGAAACCAGGGATCCGAGACCCCCGCTTCGATCGAAACGCGCTTCCGCACGCCGTCGGGCAGAACGCTTTCCTTGTAGGCGGCGTCCTGACGTTCGAAGCGTTCAAAGCAAGGCATCGACACCACGCGCGTTCCGGGCCCGAGTTCCCCGGCAGCCTGGAGCGCATGCTGGAGTTCACTCCCACTGGCCAGCACGATCATCTCCAGCGCGCCTTCCTCTTTTTTCGCGACATAGCCACCCTTGAAGGCGCCGTCGCGCCGCGCCTCGACGGGAATTTCGTTCAAAGTAGGCAGGTTTTGACGGCTGAGCGCGAGCAAAGTCGGGCCATCGACCCTTTGGAATGCCGCAGCGAACGCACCGGCGGTTTCCTCGGGATCAGCGGGGCGAATCACGTCGAGTCCCGGTATGGCTCGAAGAGCCGCCACCGTTTCCACAGGCTCGTGCGTCGGCCCATCCTCGCCCACACCTATCGAGTCGTGAGTGAAAATATAGACCACCGGCAGCTTTGACAGGGCAGCGAGACGGATAGAAGGACGACCATAGTCGCTGAAAACCAGAAACGTCGCGCCGCTGGCGCGAAATATTCCATCGTAGGCAATTCCGTTGAGGATGCCGCACATCGCGTGTTCGCGGATTCCAAAGTGAAGATTGCGGCCTCCACGGTTCTTGGAATTGAAGTCCCCACCATCCTTGATGTAGTTGAGCGTTGACCCGTGCAGATCGGCGCTGCCCGAGACGACGAGCGGCATCGCTTCCGCCAGCGGCTGAAGAACGTCGCTGCCGGCCTTTCGCGTCGCGATGTTTGCCGCGGGATCGAACTTGGGAATTGTCGAAAGCAAATCGGGCACCGAGCCGGAAACAGCAGCGTCGAGCTCCGCAGCCAGGTCCCTGTTGGCTTCCTGCCAGGCCTGGTAACGCGACTCCCATTCCGTGTAAGCGGCTTTAAGCTTCTCCCTGTGTTTGGCGAAGTAGGAGCGCGTTTCCGGGGAGACAAAGAAAGGTTCGTCCGGCAGGCCAATCGCTTTGCGCGCCGCCTCGACAAATTTTACGCCGGCTTCTCCGTGCGCTTTGTTGGTGCCGCTGACTTCCGGAATGCCCTTGCCGATCAGCGTCTTGGCCACGATGAACTGGGGCTTCCCCGTCGTCGCAGCCTTGGCTTTCTCAAAAACATTGAGGATCTCCCGAAGATCGTGGCCGTCAATTTCATAGACATCCCACCCGTAGGCTTTGAAGCGGGCCGCCGTGTCCTCGCTTTGCGTCACGGGGGCCATCGCATCGAGCGTGACGTTGTTGGAATCGTAAAAGAGGATCAGATTGTCGAGCGCTAGGTGCGCGGCTAGCGCCGACGCTTCTTGAGAAATGCCCTCCTGGAGGCACCCGTCGCCCGCCAGGCACACGATGTGATGATCAAAAATCTTATGCGCGGGAGTATTGAAGTGTTGCTCGCACATTTTGGACGAAATCGCGTAGCCGACGGCATTGGAAACGCCCTGTCCGAGTGGCCCGGTGGTTGCTTCGACGCCGGGAGTTTCGCGAAACTCCGGGTGCCCGGGGGTGATGCTGTGGAGCTGCCGAAAACTCCTGATCTGATCCAAAGGCACATCATAGCCCGACAGGTGAAGCCATCCGTAAAGAAACATGCTGCCGTGCCCCGCCGAGAGCACAAAGCGGTCTCGATTCAACCAACGCGGGTTGTCCGGACAGTGATTCAACGCATGGCCATAGAGAACCGCTCCGATTTCCGTGGCGCCAAGCGGCAGACCTAGGTGGCCGGACTTTGCTTTCGCCACCGCATCCATCCCCAACCCGCGCGCGTCGCGAGCGGCCAATTCGAGAGCAGGAATATCAAGACTCATAAGTGAAAATCTCCGAAACGCGAAAAGAAAGCGTCTTGCGCGCAACTTGGCAAGACTAACGCGCACACGGGCTCGGGCCGCCATTGGCGCGTTCTGCGCGGTCTTCGTCGAGCAATCCGACCCGCAGTGCGGGCGAGCCCTTCCGAATCCCCTTCTGCCGATTGGCCCGCCTCAACCTCCGGCGCCGATGAGCGAGTAAACATACTCGTAGGTCCCCCCGGCCTGGCGCTGCTCCCTGCGGACAGGAGCGCCAAGCACCCGTTGGACCAAGTCTCGCTCCATCGCCACGGCTTCGGGAAACGCCGTAAATAGCGCCTGCATGGGATGGTGGCGTTCGATGATGCGCGGTCCGGGCTCAAGTTCAAAGTCCGCCATGTGTCCTTCGCGGTCCCGAAGACGGGCGAAGGACTTCGCGCGATCGAGGGGCGTAGCTCCCTGAACTTTCGCGACATAGCTCTTAGCGCGCTCTTGAAAATGCAGAAAAAGAATCTTCTCCGCGGCGCTCGTGCCGTAGAGCTTTCGGGCCTGTTCCAAGAGGGAAATCGACAGCATGTTGTCCGCTTGCGGAAATAAATCCTGCGCTTTTGTGGTCAGATTGTAGAGAAGTTCCGGCCTCCCAACACCTCGATGGCGGCGAAACGTGCTGAGATACCCGTCGCGTTCAAGGCTGAGACAATGCTGCTTGACGCCCATGTAGCTCATACCGAGCCGCAGGGCTAACTCCCGCACCGTAAGCCCCTGACTTCTCTTGAGAATATTGACTACCGCAAGCCGCTGGCTACGGCCAATTTGTGAGATGAGACGCTGCATAGTGGCAAGCGGCCAGTTTGGTTATTCGATTTCAAATTGGCGAGGTTTTCCAAACAAAAAAACTCCAGCAATCTCTTCGTCATCGGGAACCGTTGCGGCCTTCGATGGTCACGAACGGAGATGGCGACGGGATTGGCGCAAGGCTATTGTCCGGAGATCGATCAACGGCCTATGGCTTGAGAATCGCGAAAGTCTTTTGCCCTTCCCGATTAACCATCAGCATGATTCCCCGGGCTGGATCCGCCGCCGCGAGGGCCGCTTCGAAGCCGGCTTTTCCTTTCACAGGTTTGCCCGCCATCTCGGTTATGACATCGCCCGCGATCAGGCCCGCCGCATCGGCCGGGCTTCCAGGCCTGACCTCCACGACCCTGACCCCCCCCGTGCCCGCAGGAGGAACATCCTCGGTCTCCAGCCCGTGGTTTGCGACCTTCGGCTCCCTTTCCGGTTGAGGCTCGGAGGGCGCGCGCCGATTCGAGGCGAGCGTTATTCTGTCCGGTTGCTCGCCCGTCTGCAGGGAGACCACCGCGGTTTTCCCGTTGCGCCACACCTCGAGCTGCACGTTCTGGCCGACCCTTTTGGAAAGGATTTCCCGCTGAACGTCACGAGACAGCGAAACCGGAACCTGATCAATTTTCATGATCACGTCACCTGCACGGAGATCGCTGCGCGAAGCGGGGGTGCCGGGAGCGATCCCGTTTATCACGACACCCTTTTTCAATTCTGGGAAATAGCGTTGCAAGCCCTCGTTCTCCTCGATGCCGACGATTTCGATGCCCAGCCAGGGCCTCGAGACCCGCCCGCTGGTGATCAACTGTTCGCTCACTCGCCGGGCCAGATTGATGGGGATCGCAAATCCAAGGCCACGATTCATCCTGTAGATCAGCGTATTGACGCCGATCACGTGGCCGTCGATATCACACAGTGGGCCGCCACTGTTGCCCGGGTTGATCGAGGCATCGGTCTGAATGTATTCCTCGTACGCGCGGCTATTCGTAAGATTGCTGCGGCCCTTGGCGCTGATCACGCCAACGGTAAACGTGTAGGGAAGCTCAAAAGGCGCTCCGATTGCAAACGCGAATTGGCCGACTTTCGCCGCATCGCTGTCGCCCAATTCCACCGACGGAAGGCCGTCCGCGTCAATCTTAATAACCGCCAAATCCGAGTTGTCATCCATTCCAACCAGGGTTGCGGGAAACTTCCGCCCGTCCTTCAGCCGCACGGATATGCCATCCTTGGTCGCATCGCTCACAACGTGGTCGTTAGTCAGAACGTAGCCGTCGGAAGATATGAGAAAGCCGGAACCCTGATCCGTCTGAAGAGGCGCGTTGTCCGGTCCGCGCAAAAAAAACTCGAGACCCTCCGGCAGGCCGCGCAGAGACACGTCTGACGAACGCTTCACCTCGATGACCACCACGGCCGGCGCAACCTTTTCGTAAACGGCGGAAAATGCATCGTCCAACTGCCGCGCGAGAGCCCCGGACGCTGCGGAACTTTGACCAAACACCGGACTGGCGAAACCTATTGCCAGGAAGGCAACCAGAGCCCTGCTTTTCATATCCGAAGATTACGACGCCCCTTTGCATTTTCAACAGGCACTCGGAGGGAAAAAAGCGTTGCCAGCTTTGAGACCGTGTGGTTTATCTGCCCTGAGGAGTAAACAAGCGATCATGAGTCGAAAAAATGAGGGGGATGCTAAGAGAAAGCCGAATTCGCGATCGCGCGAGGCTCCAGCCGCGAAGACCGAAAAAGCCGATTCGAGCGCATCCTCCTCCTCCGCCAAATCCGTCGAGTTGGACAACCTCGGCGAACTGCCTCAAAGCTACGGGACAGACACGATTTTCCTCGTCGCCCAAGAGCCGCATTGGCTTTTCACCTACTGGGATATCGATATCTCGCGGCATCCCGGCGGCAAGACCTTCCTCCGCGTCTACGAGGGCGAAGACACAATCGAAGCGGAAATCGAAGTGCCTTTCGAAACGCGGAATTGGTACATTCCCGTCAAGCACGCCAGCAGCAAATACACCGTGGAGATAGGGTATCCTCGCGCCAGCGTTTGGAATGTTATTGCGCGATCCCAGACTATCGAAACCCCGGCCGACCGGCTTTCGGAGTCGGACCAGTTTGATTACGCCACGATCCCTCTTCACCTGAGCTTCCAAAAGCTCGTGGATGGAATCCAGGCGGGAGTGCAGTCCGGCGAAACGCTTATCAGTGCCTTGTCCCGGCTTCAAAAAGAGGGCAAACTCTTCGCTCTCGATTCGGCGCCCGCTTCCGGAGCTTTGGAGCAGCGGATTATCCTGGAGGCGCTCCTGGGACGGAACTTCATCGAGGATCTTGCCAGCGGCGGACTAAGCTCTCAGGAAATCGAGTCGCGCGTTCGAAAACATCTCGAGGAAAAGCTGACCAGCGCCGGGGACAGCTCCCTGTCGCAAGCGGACTGGAGCGCAGCGGAAAGCAGTCTGTTTAGCGCGCTCGGGGCTTTTTCGAGCGGCGCGCCCTCCAGTTGGGGATCCGCCGAACTCTCCAGTTGGGCAAAAGGAGTTCTCTCCAGCTGGGCGGCGGCGGGTCAGAGCTCCGCAGGATGGAGTGCGGAATCGCTTGGCAGCTGGGCGCAGGCGGTGGAGTCGAGCTGGGGACAGTTCGCGCTGTCGAGCTGGTTCAAGGGTGCGGAAAGCAGTTGGGCTAAAGCCGCCATTTCGAGTTGGCTCAAAGGCGCCGAAAGCAGCTGGGCGCAGGCGGCCATCTCGAGCTGGCTTCAGGGCGCCGAGAGCAGCTGGGCACAAGCGGCTCTTTCGAGCTGGCTTCAGGGCGCCGAGAGCAGCTGGGCACTAGCGGCTCTTTCGAGCTGGCTTCAAGGCGCCGAGAGCAGCTGGTCGCAGGCCGCTCTCTCAAGTTGGCTTCAGGGCGCCCAAAGCAGCTGGGCGCAAGCCGCTCTCTCAAGCTGGAGCCAGGCGTCTGTCACCAGCTGGTCTCAAGCCGCGGTGACAAGCTGGTCGGGCGCCTCGGAATGGCTCAGTTCCTTCGGCGCGCCGCGAAAGTTCTTCATGCATGTCAACGCGGAAGTGATCTTCTACGGAGGGACCGATCCGCGGGCGAAGGTTACCATTGCCGGGAAGCCCATCACCCTGAATCCCGACGGCTCCTTCCGCTACCATTTCATTTTTCCGGACGGAGTTTACGAAATTCCGATCGTTGCGGTCTCCCCCGACGGGGTGGAATCCCGCTCCGCGATCTTGCGTTTTCAACGAGGCACGCAAAAGTCCGGCCAAGTGGATGACACTGCGCAGCCCCCGTTGGCGTACCCGATGGGCTCCATCCCCTGAAAAAAGCGCTCCGCTCTTCGAGACGAAGTATTGCCCAAAACGGGGGCCACGACCCTCTGATCCGAGCGTTTCTGCTCTACCTGGAAGGCGAGAAAAACGCGTCTTCTCATACCCGCACGAGCTATCAGGGCGCGTTGAAGGCCTTTCAAAAATTTCGTCCGGGCCTCTCATGGAAAGGCACGACGGCGGACGACTTCCGGGCATTTCTCTTTCACCTGATGAAAGAGGGCCGGGCTCGTTCAAGCATCCGGCTCTCCTTCTCGGCGCTCCGCAGCTTTTACAACTTTTTGTTAATTCGCAAGATACTTGATTCCAATATCATAAAAGCTATTGAAATACCGAAAAAGGAAAAACAGCTCCCGGTGTTTCTGACCCACCGGCAAATCGAATCTCTGCTTTGCGGACCCGGCAAGAGCGCGCGCCGGAAGCAGGCTCCCTCCTGGATGGCGAGCCGGGACGAAGCGATTTTTGAATTATTTTATTCAAGCGGGCTACGATTGGCCGAATTGGTGAGGCTTGAAGTCGGCGATCTCGATTCCATCAGCGCAACGGTTCGCGTTTTTGGCAAGGGGGCCAAGGAGCGCATCTGCCCCGTGGGGGATCCCGCCTTGGAGGCGATTTCGCGCTATAGAAGGATGGCCGGCGTTCACGCGGGCCCCCTATTTCTCAACAAGTCGCGGCGCAGGCTTTCGGCGCGATCCATCTGGGTGGCAATGAAGAAATACCTTGGCGAATCCGGTCTCCCGGCGGATTTGAGCCCGCACAAGATCCGGCATAGTTTCGCGACCCATCTTCTCGACAACGGGGCCGATTTGCGAAGCGTTCAAGCATTACTGGGCCACGCCAGCCTGTCGACGACCCAGATTTACACGCATGTCACGACGGAAAAGCTCAAACGGGCTTACGCTAAAGCGCATCCGAGGGCATGAGGTCTTTCTGCCTCGGGGAAACCGCGAGGGAATACCCTTTGGCCGGAGATCGTCAGGCTTTCTTTAGAAGCGGCAACCCGGTCTTTTCGTTCTCGGAAACTTTGTAGCCCTCCGGCAGCGCGTCGATCGCCCCTTCAGCGGGCTGCCCCGCGAAATAATACAGAGTAACCTCCTGGCCGCCTCGCAGTTTCTGAAGGCGGGAATGGAGAAAGTAGGTCTTGCCCGACTTCTTGCTGACGACGCTAAAGGCCATGAGAATCAACGCACGATGCCGGCTTTTGAAAGTGTGTTATATGCGCCTTTCTTCGAGAGAGTCTTAAAAGCGTTGGCGGTGGCCTTGACGGTGACGAACGTCTTGAGTTCGGGAACCCAAACCCGTTTGGTTTTCAGATTTGGCAGGTGCCAGCGCGGAGTCGCCTTGGTTACGTGCATGCCGATCCCGCCCTTTTTCTTTGCCAGGCCGCGACGATGAATATTTCGCCCCCGTTTCGGACGAGCTCCGGTGATGTCACATTTTCTAGCCATCGGAATTTGAAAAAGGCATGAATACTCGGACCGATCCCCGGCCACGTCAAGCGTGTTTTGCCAATTTGGCAAGATCGGCATCAACCATGAGGCGGACGAGTTCGGGAAAGCGCACTTTTGGTTCCCAGTCGAGGCGTCGTTTTGCTTTGGAAGCATCGCCGACCAAGAGGTCCACTTCTGCCGGACGCTCGTAGCGCTCATCGTGCCTCAAATACTCGCGCCAATCGAGTTGAACGTAGGCGAAGGCCTGCTCGAGGAACTCCCGCACGGAGTGTGTCTCCCCGGTGGCCACCACATAGTCGTCCGGTTCGTCCTGTTGCAGCATCAGCCACATCGCCTCCACATACTCCGGCGCATAGCCCCAATCGCGCCGTGCCTCCAGATTTCCCAAAAATAGCTCGTTTTGGAGGCCGCGTTTGATGGCGGCCACGGCACGGCTGATCTTGCGTGTCACGAAAGTTTCGCCACGGCGGGGACTCTCGTGATTGAACAGGATGCCATTGCTGGCGTGCGTTCCATAGCTTTCACGGTAATTCACGGTCGCCCAGTAGGAGAAGACCTTCGCCACTCCATACGGGCTGCGCGGCCAAAATGGCGTCGTTTCGCGCTGAGGCACTTCTTGCACTTTCCCGAACATTTCACTGCTGGAGGCCTGGTAAAAGCGTGAGGAAACCCCCGCTTCCCGCATTGCCTCGAGAATCCGGATGGTCCCGACGCCCGTGACGTCCGCCGTGTACTCCGGAATATCGAAGCTTACCCTCACGTGGCTTTGGGCCCCCAGATGGTAGATCTCCTCGGGCTTAAGCTGGTAGATCAGTTTGACCAGATTCACCGAGTCCGCGAGATCGCCGTAGTGAAGGAAGAGCCTGACCCCGTGAACGTGCGGATCCTGATAGAGGTGGTCGATGCGGTCGGTATTGAAGGTGCTTGCGCGGCGGATGATTCCATGAACCTCGTATCCTTTTTCCAATAGAAAATCGGCGAGGTAGGAACCGTCCTGCCCGGTGATACCCGTAATTAGCGCTTTTTTCATGAGTTGAGACTCGATTCCTGTATCTCGAGCAACCGGCGAATCCCAGCCTTGCCGAGCCGCAGCATTTCAACCAGTTGGTCATCGGAAAAAACCGCCTCCTCGCCCGATCCTTGAAGCTCCACGAATTCCAGTTTGTCAGTCATCACCAGGTTCAGGTCCACGCTGGCGGTCCTGTCCTCCTCGTAGCTGAGGTCGACCAGCGGCTCGCCCTCCACCACTCCCACGCTGACCGCCGCCAGTCGCCGTTTGATCGGATTGTGCGAGATCTTCCCCGTTTCAATCAAGGCACGGCAGGCCAGTTCCATTGCGACACAAGCTCCGGTTATGGCCGCTGTTCTCGTCCCGCCGTCCGCCTGCAAGACGTCGCAATCAACCCAAAGGGTGCGCTGTCCGAGCGCGGCGAGATCAACCGCCGCCCGCAAAGAACGGCCGATGAGTCGCTGAATCTCCGTTGCCCGGCCGTCGGGTCGTCCCCTGGCGCTATCCCGCGGCTTTCTCGGCGAAGTCGAGTACGGCAGCATCGAGTATTCAGCGGTGACCCAGCCACCTTCCACGCCCTGTTCTCGCATCCACCGCGGAACGCTTTCCTCCAGGGTAGCCGCACAAATCACCTGGGTTCGGCCAAAACGAATCAATACTGATCCCATCGCCTGCGGGGCTATGGCCTGCTGAATCACAACTTCGCGGAGGTCTGAGGGCCTCCTTCCGTCAAGGCGTTCCATGAAGCCCGCCAGATTGGAGCCTCCGCAGCCACGGCTGCAAGAATTTAAAACAGCCCTCTCGGCGGAAAACTGACCACGGGCGCAAGGATATGGTCGGAGGAGCGGCGAGATTATCCCGATCCCTTCTCCCCAATCGGGCTCTCGCCTCTTATCGCTTTCGCGCTTCGCGCCGGGCAGTCGAACTGCGTTCGAACCTCGCCGAGAAACGTTTTCGCTCCTGAAGAAAATGGTCGGGCCGGCGAGATTCGAACTCGCGGCCTCCTCGTCCCGAACGAGGCGCTCTACCAAGCTGAGCCACGGCCCGACTAATTGACTATAAACAAGTTACAAATGTTTTCGCTTCCCTGAAAGGGGCTTTCACACAGATCTAGTAGGAGCGCGTAGGGAAACGTAAGCAACAACTGAATGACTATATGAGCGCAAGTCCATCTCTTAAGAAATTCGGAGAATGCCTTTGTCGCAATCCCCCAAGCAGAACCTACTTCGCACGCGTGAAACACCGAAGCAAGGAGATAAAACAGAGCGTAAAACAAACAATCCGCCGTAGCGCGGCGAAAACTGAAGGACTTCAAGACCAAACTGGATCGAAGAAATCCGGCGGCGGGCCGAATTTCGCTTTGCTCTCGAACGCGGAGAACCTTAGGCGAATTACTCCGTCCGCTTTGCACTTCCGGATCCGAAACTGTCCTCCGTTGCTATCGTCTTCGACAACGAGCGCATATTGAAATGCGACAGGAGCTGTAATCGGTTACACGTTCCAGCCTGAGAGACATTCCCGCTCAGCATCGCCCCTATGGGTGTGGAACACGCACAAGTTGATACGCAGTGCGGAGCGACTATCGTCGGAACGAGCCGCGGAGCAAGTGCAGTTTAGCCAAATTCACCACGAGAGCGCACAGCGACCCCTTCAGAGTTTGACTTCGCCGGAAGTGAGAAGCGCCACAAATCTTTCCGCGTCTTTCGCGAGGAGAAGCCGGCGAAGTTGCTGCTTGTCCCTGCACATACGAACGATTGCACCCACGATCCGAAGATATTCGGAGGTGAACGCCCCGGGAATTCCGGCGACGAAGACAAATCTTACACGATCCTTGGAACCGGGATAAGGCACGCCTTCGTTCGAGCGGCCCGCCGCCATGACGAGCGATGCCACCGTTTCGGTCCGTCCATGAGCGAGGCAGATACCGCAACCGTTTTCAAATATGACCGGAGCGGACTCCTTCATGACCTCTTCCCGCAATCTCGCGTAATTTGTGATGCGCTGATCGCCGTCAAGGCTGTCGATCACCTCTTCGATGGCGCCGGCGGCGTCTTGCGCGCTGAGAGCCAAGTTAACGTGGTCAGGTTGGAGGACATCGATGATCGGAGTCATACGTTGCTGCCGCTCCACTTAAGCTTCTGACGGAGGACCTCTGGAAACGAGCGCTCCGGCAGCATGACAAGTGGCAGATCGCGGTTGCTCTTCTGAACCGTGAGCACGTCACCGACTCGCATCGCCCAGGACGAGCGGCCGTCCACGGACACGAATACCTCCTGGTCAGGCACCGCGAGGCTCACTTCCACCGTCGAAGAATCGCTGACTACGGTCGAACGATTGGTGAGAACATGCGGGCAGATTGGAGTAATGACGAACGTTCCCGAGTCCGGCATGACCACTGGACCGCCAGCGGCGAGCGAATATGCCGTGGAACCGGTAGGCGTGGCGATGATCAGGCCGTCCGCATTGTAGCTCGTAAAGTCCGCGCCATCGATCTTCACTTGAATCTTTACGAGATGAGAGCGCTCTCCGCGGCTGACCACGACATCGTTCAAGCCATGAAGCCCCCGCTTCCCGGACGGACCCACAATTTCCGCAACCAGGAGGTGCCGGGGGCTCAAAATGAAATCCTTCTGGATTATGCTTTCCACCACCCGAGGGATTTCGCTCGGGCCCGCACAAGTCAAAAAGCCAAGCGAACCAATATTGACTCCCAGAATCGGCTTGATGGTCGCCCCGAGTTTGTGGACGACCCGAAGGATCGTTCCGTCGCCGCCCATCACCACCAGCAATTCCGCCTGCCGGGCAAGCGACGGCTCGTCCAGGTCCGAGGTCAACCCCGCCAGGGCAGCGCTTTGGCTTTCCAATTCGAACGGAATTTTCTTCTCGCTCAATTCAGAGATCATCCCGCTCAACGCTGTGCGGGCATCCATTTTCTGCGAATGCGCAATCAGGCCGATCATGCTTTGAGGTGCGCCAGGAACTCGATATTTCCTTCGCGTCCGGCGACCGGCGATTGGATCGCATCGATCCAGTTCTTGCCTGCACCCGTAACAAATTGGTGGATCTTTTCTACCGCTTCCCGGCGAAACTCTGGATCTCGAACAATGCCGCCGCGTCCGACTTTGTCGGGCGACAATTCAAACTGCGGTTTGATGAGTACTATCATTTCGGCGCCTCCCGGCAGTAAGGCAAACGCCGCCGGCAAAATCAACGACAACGAAATGAAACTGACATCCATCACACAGATCTGGACCGGCTCCGCAATCTCCGCGGCGGTCAAATAACGGGCGTTCACCCCTTCGTGGACGACAAGTCGCGGATCGTTTCTGAGCCTCCAATCAAGCTGACCCCGCCCGACATCAACGGCATGAATCCTCGCCGCGCCGCGCTGAAGCAGGCAATCGGTAAAGCCACCCGTCGATGATCCGATATCCAGGCAAGTCTTTCCTTCCACCGAGACGTCGAAACGATCCAAGGCCGCTTCGAGCTTAAGCCCTCCACGACTCACATATCTCTCCGAAGCAAGGAGTTTCACCTTAATATCTACCGGCACTTGCTGGCCGGGCTTCTCCGCTTTCCGGCCGTCAACAAGGACCTGGCCCGCCATGATCGCGCGTTGCGCTTTTTCCCGCGAAGCGCACAGGCCCTTGGACACCAGGAGCTGATCAATTCGAGTTTTGGCAACCACTCTTTGACAGTAAGAAATTTCTGTTCATCCTGAAAATCCCGTCTAGTTCCTTCCGGTAAGATGTCCGAAATCGATCTGAAATCCCGCATCAAGCGCATGTTGGTCGAAAATCTTATGTTGAGGATTACGCCGGAGGATATTGGGGACGACACCGCGCTCTTCAGCCCGCAAGGCTTGGCTCTCGATTCGATTGACGCGCTGGAGCTGGCGGTGGGCATCGAGAAGAACTTCGGCGTCGCCACGCCGAGTGCCGAGGTCGCCAGGCAGGCGTTTGTCAGCGTCAATACGATCGCTGCCTACGTCACCGCAAAGAAGCCGGCATCCATCCGTGCGAAGGAGCAGCCGACCGACTCTTGAAAAATCGCGCCCACCATGTTGCCGAAAAGAGAACGCAAGCGCTTTCGGCATTCTCATCAATCGTCCAGTCGCAGGGGGTCTTCGAAATGCCTGTTCCCGGCGCGAAGAACTGTCCGAAACCTTCACCCCCCAAAGGCGCCGAGTCTTTCGATAGCCGCGCAAAACAACTCCGCAGTCTCCGCGAAAGTGATCCCTTGGCGCAATTTTTGCTGGTGATTTCTCCTCATTCATAAAATACGACGCGCAGTATGAGCGAATTCCATTCCACTCTCGACAAGACTGTTCCGGGACTGAAGGCCCTTATCCAGAGCAGTTTGAAATTCACCTTGGCGCGTGACGCCTTGACTGCCACGAAGCGGGACTGGTGGCTCGCGACCTCCAAGGCGGTGCAAAGCATGATCGTCGAGCGGATGATCGCCACCGCCACGGCGCAGAACAAATGCAACGCCAAGCGGGTCTATTATCTTTCTCTGGAGTTTTTGATGGGGCGTCTGTTTTCCAATAGCCTCTACAGTGCCGGCGTCTGCGATGAGGTGGTGCATGCCCTTGAGGAGTTAGGCCTTGACTACGAAGAACTTCGCCACGAGGAATACGACATGGGGCTTGGAAACGGGGGCTTGGGCCGCCTGGCTGCCTGCTTTCTGGATTCGCTTGCGACGCTCGACCTTCCCGCAATCGGGTACGGAATTCACTACCAATACGGGCTCTTCAGGCAGGAGTTTCGCAACGGTTACCAGGTCGAACTTCCGGACGCGTGGATGCAGTATGGAACGCCGTGGGAAATTGTCCGGCCCGAGCATGCCACGGAGATCCAAGTTTACGGCTACGTCGAAAACATCTTCGACGACCGGGGAAATTACGTGCCGCGCTGGACCGGGTGGAAAAAGCTGGTCGGGATCCCCTACGATATACCGGTTCCGGGTTATGGGACGAATACCGTGAACTTTCTGCGGCTCTGGGAATCGCGAGCCCCGGAAGAATTCGATTTCGAAGCGTTCAACCGCGGTGGATACGAAGAGGCGGTTCGTGAAAAAAACCATAGCGAAACGATCTCCAAGGTTCTTTATCCCAACGACAAGACCGATATCGGCAAGGAACTGCGACTTCTTCAGCAGTATTTTTTCGTTGCCTGCTCGCTGAAGGATATCATCCGTCGCTTTCGAAGGTCGAATGAGGATTGGGACGACTTTCCGGAAAAGGTGGCCATTCAGCTCAACGACACGCACCCGGCCATTGCCGTCGTCGAACTGCAACGCCTTTTCCATGACGAATACGGCATGCCGTGGGAAAAGGCGTGGTCCATCGTAACACGAACCTTTGCCTACACCAATCATACCTTGCTTCCCGAAGCGCTGGAAAGGTGGAACGTGGCACTTTTGCAAAAGGTCGTGCCGCGCCATCTGCAAATCATCTTTGAAATCAACAAGCGCTTTCTGGACCTCGTGGAGTCAAAATGGCCCGGAGATGTCGAAAAGAAGAAAAACCTCTCCCTGATTGAAGAAGGGTCCACGCAAATGGTGCGCATGGCGCATCTTTCGGTGGTTGGCGGCCATTCGGTTAATGGTGTTGCCGCGCTTCATACTGCGCTGATCAAAAAGGATCTCTTTCCGGACTTCGACGCCTTATATCCGGGCAAGATCAACAACAAGACCAACGGGATCACTCCGCGCCGCTGGCTTCTCGCATGCAATCCCCGCCTGAGTGAGTTGATCACCTCAAAGATCGGCAGCGGTTGGGAGCGCGATCTCGACCGGCTTCGGGCGCTGGAAGCTTATGCGGACGACACGGGTTTCCAGATCGCCTTCATGAACGTGAAGCAGGCCAACAAGGTCGATCTCGCGCGCATCATCAAGAGGGACTGCGACATTGCCGTCAACCCGGGTGCGCTGTTCGACGTGCAAATCAAGCGCCTCCATGAGTACAAGCGTCAGCACCTTAATCTGCTTCATATTCTCGCTCTCTACCGCCGCGTTTTGCAGGACCCGGGGATTGTCATCACCCCTCGCGTCTTTATCTTCGCGGCCAAGGCGGCGCCCGGCTACGACATGGCCAAGTGCATTATCAAGGCCATCAACGCGGTGGGAAAATGCATCAACAACGACAAGCGCATCGAGGACAGGATAAAAGTGGTCGTTCTGCCCAACTATCGGGTGTCCCTCGCCCAGCGCATCGTCCCGGCTGCAGACCTTTCGGAGCAAATCTCCACGGCGGGCAAAGAAGCCTCGGGCACTGGCAATATGAAATTGGCGCTCAACGGCGCTCTTACCATCGGCACCCTCGATGGCGCGAACGTCGAAATCATGGAAGAAGTCGGCGAGGAGAACATCTTCATCTTCGGGCACACCGTCGAGGAGATCCACGCCATGGTAAAGAAAGGATATAATCCGCAGGATTACTACTTGCGAAACGAGGAACTGCGCGCGGTGGTCGATTGGGTCGGATCGAATTACTTCACACCGGACGAACCCCCCGGCGTTCTCAGTATGCTGCGGGACAATCTCTACTATACCGATCCGTTCTTCTGCCTGGCCGATTTCGAGGCCTACTCCGAGTGCCAGAAGAAAGTGGATGCGGCCTTTCGCCATAAGGCGCGCTGGGCGAAAATGGCCATCCTGAACACCGCCCGGATGGGAAAGTTTTCCAGCGACCGCGCGATTCGTGAATACGCCCGGGAGATCTGGGATCTCGAACCACTGGTTGTTTGAAAGGGGCGACGCCGCCAACTCTGCGCCACCGCTGCTCGGTTAAGAGACCGGTGATTCCCGCTGCAAGGCGGGCTCTCCCGAGTCGGACTGCGCCGGGTAACGGTTGGCCAGATAATGGACCAACTCGGCGGGCGTTTCGAAAACTAGATCCGGCTTCATCGCGTCCAGGGAACGCCGGCTGTTGTATCCCCAGGTGACGGCGGCCATTCGGATGCCCGCCTTTTTTGCCGCCTCAATATCTCGTGTTTCGTCGCCGACAAACAATATATCCGCGGCCCGGACGCGCTGGCGTCTCATCACGCTGCGAATCATTCGCGCTTTGCCAAGCAACTTTGAGGAGCAGCGAACGAAATCAAACAATTCCAGACCGTGATTTTGGAGGAAGATCTGCACATTCACCTCGGTATTCGAGGTGATGATCCCCAGCGAATAGCCCTGCGCTTGCAACTGGCGCATGGCTCCCGGCATGCCCGGCAGCGGCTGAATCGAATGAATCCGCGCGTGCAACTCTTCGCTGCCGCGCCGGGCTATTCGGCTCATTTTGCGGGTGGGAATATTCAGGAATTTCATCAACTGGCGCGTTCTCATATCTCGCGCCCTTTCCAAGTCGATCGGCTGGAGCGGACGGAATCCGAATTCGCCCGCCAGCGTATTCAGGATCGTGACCGCGGCAGCGAAAGTGTCGGCGATCGTCCCGTCGAAATCGAAAATCAGAAGCTTGGGACGCCCGGGCGGCTCCGTGCGACGTTTTCGGCGCCGCAAGACGTAGCGCGCAAGCCGTCTCATGCCGAAACGAACTCCTCGAGCGGAACCATCGTTCCCTTGAATTTCGGCTCCTCGGGTTCCAACCCAAAATTGGCAGCCACCAGGCCGGCAATCCGTTCCGCTTCCTCCGCGGAAAGAGGCCCCTTGGTGGAGGCCTCGACAAATTCGCGCATTTGCTCCGAATTGTAGATATTCGGAAGCACCGAACCCACGCGGTCATCCGCCAGAAGCCAAAGGATAGCTGCCTGCCCGAGCGTGCGCCCTCCTCCACGTTCAAGAAACCTCAACTGTTCGACCTTTTTTACGCCGTTGAGCAGCCACGAACGCGGACGATGCGCGCGGTGATCATTTGGCGCGAAAACGGTATCGGCCGTGTACTTGCCCTCCAACATCCCGGAGGAATGCGGCACGCGGATAAGAAACATCGTCCTGGCCCCGCACTCGCGCGCGGAATCCTGGATCGCCTTTCCGGGATGCTGCTCGAGAAGGTTGTAAATATGCTGGATTACTGCGGGATTGCGTTTGCGAATCGTCGCTACCCCCTCGCCAAGCCAACCGATGGCGGGGCCGAGCGCGGCGCCGTATTCTCTTATCTTTCCCTCGGTGCGCAGGTCTTCCAGCGTCTCCCAAAGCGCATCGTCATTGGCTTGAGCCATCCGGATGTTGTGCAATTGGAGAAGGTCGATCCGGTCCGTTTCGAGCCTGCCGAGCGCCGCGTCCACTGCATTCCGAATAAATTGCGGCCGAAAGTCCTGGGGGATCTCGCGCTGTCCGCGCCGCTCCTCTCCGTGCTGCAAAAAGTCGTAGCCGACCTTGGTGGCAATTACGATCTGCTCGCGTCTTCCGCGGAAAGCCTTCGCGATAAGCTCCTCGCTTCGCCCGTTTCCATAGGTGTCGGCGGCATCAAACAACGTGACGCCGAGGTCGTGCGCCTCACGCAGCAGAGTCACCGCTTCCTCGTCCGTATAACTTCCCCACCAACCGGTCGAAACCGTCCACAGACCGAACCCCACTTCGCTCACCAGCAAGTCGGTTCCCCGAAAGTTGCGATACTTCATGGCAACACGATGCCACCGGCGCATAGTCTTTGCCAAGGTTTTCAGGGAGCAATCATCTTGCTGGCCGAAGAACCCGTCTTCCCCTTATTCTCCCGCTCATGATCCCCGGTCCGGCAGCCAACCGACGCCAACCTTATCGCGCAGGGATTCTCGCCTCGTCCTTACGGGGCGCGCTACTTTCCTAAATGCTGTCGTTTTCGACAAGCTGGAACACGGAGCGCGGTAAATCCGGCGAGGAAATCGTCCGCGAAATTCTCGATGTGGGATTTGACACCATCGAGCTGGGACACGGGCTCTATCCCTCGACCGTGCATGAGATCCTTCAAGCGCGGAAGAAGCTTCAATTTGGCATTTCCAGCTTGCACAATTTCTGCCCGCTCCCCCCCGAGGTAATGGTCGATCAACCGGACTGCTACGAATTCACCTCGGATCGCCCGGGCGACCGGGAGCGCGCAGTCCGTCTTACCCTCCAGACGATCGACATGGCCGAACGCTTCGGGGCACCCGTCGTCGTCGTTCACACCGGTCGTATCCGGGCCTTGAAAGTGACCCGGAATTTGCGTGAACTGGTCGAGAAGGGCGAGTTTCTTAGCAGGAAGTTCGCCCGGACAAAACTGGAGGCCGTGAAAAGGCGCGAGGCTTCAAGCGGAGCCTACGTGCGGCGAGCTCTCGAATGCCTGAACGAAATCGTGCCCTACGCATCCAAAAAGGGAATTCGCCTCGGAATTGAAAACCGGGAGCACTACGAAGCTGTCCCGTCCGAGCGCGAGTTCGAGGACTTTCTCAAGACTTTCAAGGGGTCGGGCGTGGGTTATTGGCACGATTTCGGCCACGCTCAGATCAAGCAGAACCTCGCTTTGCTGGACCACGCGGACTTGCTCGATCGCCTGGGGCCTCGCGCGATCGGTTGCCATGTGCACGACGTCAAGTGGCCCTTCGAAGATCACCGCGCGCCGTTTACGGGCGAGATCGACTATCCCAAGCTCGTGCCGAAATTTCCCCCCGGCTGCCTGGCCGTCTTCGAGCTTCGTCCGCGCATTCCCACCGAGCAGATCGTGGCCGCCGCCGAACGTTGGCGAAAGCTTTTCGAAAAATGAAACGCACCCTTCTCACGCTGCTGCAGGTAGGTGTTACCTTCCTCTTGCTCTGGTGGATCTTCAAGGATCCCGAAAAACGAGAGCACATGGCTGGCGCCCTGCGGGCGGCTGACTATTTGTGGCTCATTCCCGGTCTTCTAAGCATCGGTTGCGCCTTTGTTTTTCAAACTGAGCGCTGGCGCCGCCTGCTCGATGCTCAAGGGATTCGCCTGGGATGGTGGAGGACACTGCGGATCTACTTGATCGGTGCATTCTTCAACTTGTTTCTCCTGGGAGCCACAGGCGGGGACATTGTGAAGATCTACTATGCCATGCGAGAGACGGCCTCAAAGAAGACCTCCGCATTGTTAAGTGTGCTGGTCGATCGGATGATTGGCATGTTGGCCCTGGTGGCCGTGACCATCATATTGTGCTCCTTACGTTTGGAGCGCCTTCTGGCCGATCCGCTGACGCGCGCGCTGGTCGTGGCGCTGGCCCTGATCATGGGGGGATCGCTGGCGATCATCGCCCTCGGATTCTGTGTCGATCGGTTTCAACTCGCGCACAAATTGCCTGGGTGGCTGCCGCTGCGGGGCAGGATCATCGAACTGGCCACAGCTTTTTCCACTTACGCGCGGAATCCCCGGGTCCTGGTTTCAACCTTCGGGCTATCGGCTTTGGCGCATCTCTGCATTTTTCTGGCCTTCTATTTTGCCGCTCGGGCCTTTGCCGTATTTTCCGGAGTAGCGGGCATGATCGATATTCTTTCTGTCTTGCCTGTGATTTTGACCATTGCAGCCTTGCCGATCAGTCTTTCCGGAATTGGGGTTCGGGAGCAACTGTTTCAGAACGTGCTTTCATCGCTGTTTGGAATATCGAAAGGCCTTGCGGTCATGATTTCAGTCACCGGTTTTTTGATGGTGGTTTTCTGGGGGCTAGTTGGCGGATGCGTGTACCTTGTCTACCGTCCCAGCGGCGGGCTGCATGTAAACGAGATGCAGGAGCAGATTGAGGCGGTCGAAGAATCGATTGAAAACAAAGCGTGAGGGGGCGTTCGAAACGACCTCGCGTCATTGCGAACTTTGCTCTTACGGCGGACGGAAAGGTATCCACTTACAAGTTTACTCCCACGGGATTCACCAGCGAGGCGGACAAGCGCCGGCTACAGGAAATCCGCTCCCTGGGAGACGCCCTTCTGGCCGGCGCGCGCACGGTCTCGACCGATCAAATGAGCATGCGGATTTCGCCAATCGATCTTCGCGAACGGCGGGAACTCGAGGGACGATCGAGTGAGCCTTTTCGCGCCATCGTGAGCAACAGCGGCGCAATGGATCCCGGATGGAAGGTTTTCCAAGGAGGCGGCGCGCAAGTTATCGCCTTCTCCACCCGCCGGATGCGATCAAGATTGCGCGCCGTGATCTCGCGACTGGCCGATCTGTGGATTTTCGATTCGACGAAAGTCGACCTTGCGGCTGCGCTTTATATCCTTCGGCGCGATTACCAGGTGCGCACTTTAGTCTGCGAGGGCGGTCCGCGTCTCTTCCGGAAACTCCTGGAAATTGAGGCCATTGACGAGCTTCGCCTCACCTGGACGCCACTGATCTTTGGGGGAGCCAAAGCGCCAACCCTCATCGGGGTTCCGGGCCAATGGCTTCGGCAAACGATCCGCTGCCGGCTCAAAGAAATTAAGATCCACGGGAGGGAGTGCTTCCTGACCTATACGTTTTGAGACCCTTCAAAATGCACTGTTTATCAGATAGATTTTACAGAAAAACAATATACAAGTCATTTACCATCAAGTTCTACAGCCCTACGAAAGGCATCCAGAAAGTCCGGGAGCGCAGCCTCAACCCGGTTCCAGTTGGCAATCATCGGTGCGCCGAGCGGGTCACCTAGGTAGTCGCGAGCAGCGTTCCGAATACTGCGCACGAAAGTGGCGACGGCGAGTTCCTCCTGGTGGCGATCATAGGTCAAGCTATTGATTTCCGCATCAGCGGCATAAAAGCGCATACTGTCTTCCGCTTTGCGCATGTAAGCGCTCAGCAGAGTATCGAAGAGTCCTCTATCCAGCTTCACGCCGTGGCCCGCCAAGGTGACAAAGATGCTCTTTACGATGTCTCCTGCCATCTTGTTTAGGCCTCTCGACGCGTCGCGCGGAGAAAGCTCCTGGTGCTTGTGATCGTAACATTCGGCTATATCCACCTGACAAATGCTCTTCGGCGCGGAGACACGGAACACCTCCGCGAGAATTCCGACTTCAATTCCCCAGTCGGAAGGAATGCGCGCCCGGCGGATGATATCGTGGTCCAGGCTCATCTCGCCGCTGAGCGGATACCGAAATGTGTCCAGATAGACCAGAAAGTCGTGTTGACCGATAATGCTCTGCAGGGAGCGGATTAGCGGCGTGACCAGAAGCCGCATGACGCGTCCGTTGAGCTTGTCCGTGAACCGGGCGCTGTAGCCCTTGCAAAAATCGAATCCGAGATTTGGGTGGGCGACAGGATAGCAGAGCCTGGCGAGAAGCTCGCGGCTGTAGGTGACGATGTCGCAGTCATGCAACGCGACCATGCGAGATTTGTCGCTCGCCAGGACATATCCGAAGCAAAGCCAAAGATTTCGGCCCTTTCCCGAGGGACCCGGATCAAGGTCGGATTCGATGAGCTGCTCGATAAGGCGCCTCATCCGGGGCCCGTCGTTCCAGATCAGGATCGGTTTTTGCGGAAGCTGGCTGAATATCCGCTTGGCCCGCTGCCAGTTCGTCGCGTTGGCGCCGTCAATGCCGACCACAATCTGCCGGACGTACTGGATATTTTTCAGTTCCTTAATGATCCCTCGCAGCGCGGAAGTGCCAAGCTCTTTGACGTGGCAGGGAAGAACCAGGGCGATTGGAGCCTGACTCGAAAATTCCAGCAAATCCTGTTCCAGTTGCTCGATATTCGGTTTCCCGAGGCGATGCAAAGTGGCCATTGAACCGTCTTGAAAAAAGTCCGCCATGACTTTTGGGATACTCTGTCGACTGTTGGGTTTGAGCAACCCAAGAAATCTGATAGGTCCATAGGCTTGCCAGAAAATACTTCGATCCCTCGCCATCTCCTAGTCGTGCATTATCACTTGCGGCCGGGAGGCGTGCGCCGGGTGATCGAACTTGCGCTCCCGCATCTGGCTTCCTTGGCGCCTGCTCCCCTCGAATCGGTGGTGCTCGCCTCCGGAGGAGCACCCGAGGTGGCTTGGCGGGAAAATCTGAGTCAGGCGCTTAAGGGTACGCGGCTTCAGTTCTACTGTGAACCGGCCTTTCGTTACCTCTCGGAACAGAGATCATCGTCCGAGGCGATTCGCCGCCGGATTCGATCAGCCCTGGAAAAGATCGCGACGAGGATCCCGCTGACCGAGACCCTCATCTGGGCGCAGAATCTCGGTGTCGGGCGCAACCTGATTCTTGCCGACGAGCTTGCCGCGTTCTCAGCGCGCTACGGGGTGCCGCTGCTCTCGCATCATCACGATCTGTGGTTCGAAAATCGGTGGGCGCGCTGGAAGGAGATGCGCGCTTGCGGGTTTCGCTCGCTATCCGCGGTGGCCAACGCTTCGTTCGCAGCCGGCGCCCGGGTGTGTCATGTGACCATCAACCGGCTGGACAATACGGTTCTCGCGAAACACTTGGGCTCCCGGGCAAGATGCATGCCGAACCTGGCGGAGCGTGGACGCGCGCCAACCGGCGCGCGTGTCGCTGAAGCTAGAAAGTGGCTAAGATTGGAGCTGGGCGACGATGCTCCGGTGTGGATCTTCCCGACGAGGTTCCTTCGCCGGAAGAATCTCGCGGAGGCCATCTTGCTTACTCGCTGGCTCCGCCCGGAAGGCTGGTTCGTCACGACTGCCGGAGTCAGCTCTCGGGAGGAACAGCACTATGCCCGAAGACTCGAGTCCGCCGCACGGCGGGAAAATTGGCGCGTTCGCTTTAGACTCCTGGCTGACGCAGCGCGGCGCGCACCGGCGGTCGGCGAGCTCGCCGCGGCATCGGAAGTCATGCTCTTGAGCTCAGCCCAGGAGGGATTCGGTCTTCCTTTTCTAGAGGCTTCCGAATTTGAAAAGCCCCTAATTGCCAGATACCTGCCAAATGTTATTCCGGATTTGCTAAAATTAGGATTTTCGTTTCCCAATCTCTACCACGAGATCCTGATCCCTCCGGATTTGCTGAACTTGGATCTCGAGCGCACTCGCCAGCGAAAGCTTTGGCGAAACTGGAAAGCGATGCTCCCTTCAGTCTGCCGCGGGCTTGCTGAGCGGCCCCCGCTTTTCGACTTGTCGAACGGCGACGCCGTTCCTTTCAGCCGACTCACCCTTTCCGCGCAATTGGAAGTGCTGGCAATTCCCGCCGAGGAATCCTGGGCTTCCTGTGCCGCAAGCAATCCGTTCCTGCAAAAGTGGCGCACGCTTTCGCGCGCCGGAAATCTCAAGGCGACGCCTTGGCCGCCTCGCGCGGAAGCGGTGATTGGTGGCGATGCCTATGCGGCGAGGTTTTGGAGAACGGCCTCCGCCATACCGAGTCACCCTTTGAGCAACCATGCTGCGGAGAGCGCACAGCGGGATTCCATCGCGCAGAGGCTGGGCGCAACTTTTCTCTATCCAATCCTCTTTGGAGACGAATGAGCTCCGTGAAGGCCATCGTATGCGACGTCTACCGCACGATTCTCGAAGTGGGCGACCCGCCGACTCAAGCTGAACCGCGTTGGCGCAAACTTTTCCAGAATGCTTGCCACAAGGATCCTCCTCTCACCCTTGCCGAACTCACCGAGCGCTGCGGTGAGATTATTTCCGAGGAGCACCGAAAATCCCGTGCCAGAGGAATTCCCCACCCTGAAGTCGACTGGCCGACGGTGGTGACGCGAGCCCTGCCCGACCTCGACGAATTGCTACGAGTGCATCTCGACGAATTCTTGTTTCAACATGCCCAACTGCTTCGCACGATCCGGATCATGCCGGGCTGCGCGGAGTTTTTTCGCGGGTGCATCGAGCGCGGCATCCTCCTGGGCATCGCTTCGAACGCGCAAGCTTACACGTTGAAGGAATTGGACATCGCCTTGAGAGACGGAAAGTTGGATCGGTCGATTTTTCAACCCGATCTCACCTTATGGTCTTTCGAGCATGGCTTCAGCAAGCCTGACCCTCACCTGTTCGAAATCCTTCGAGCCCGCCTGCAAAACCGCTCCATCATCGCTTCGCAAACGCTGATGATCGGTGATCGCCCGGATAACGATATCGTCCCCGCGCGCAAAACCGGCTGGCGAACCTGGTTGTTTTCGGCCGGCGGCCACGGCCCGGATAAGGGGGACTGGCGATCAGTTGGCCAGGTGTTTTTCGACGCAGGCGGCAATACCGGGTTTTCCTCTTAGAGCTGCGGTCGAATAGGCGCTTTCCTGGAACGTCTCCATAGTCAAGCGAGTCCTCCGTGGAGAATTTGCGCTACCGGCTAGCCTGCGGCGAGCCACGAAATCCCATAAGCGGGCAACCGAACCGCGTTTCCGGAAGCGATCGGAGATCCTGTCAACAGTTTCCACTCGGATCCGCCGGCTTCGGGCAGGGCGCAGAGCGTCGCCTCCGCGGTCAGATTCGTGGCGCAGAAAGCCTGTCTTCCCTCGGCAGCTTTCCGAATGATCACGAACAAGCCGGGCGGCGCGTCAGGAATCTCCTGCGCAGCATAGGGACTGAAGGCCGGGTGCGAGGCACGAGCCTCAATCATGTCGCGAAGGCCCGCGAAAACCCGAGCCCGAAGACTTTTCGCGTCGTCAAGCTCGGTGGTCAACTCCGCGACGTTGAGTTTTTTTCGATTGATCCGCCGCGGGATGCCGCTGGCCTCGGCGCCGGCTCGGTCCCCGCGCGATCCAAAAAGAGAATGAAAATAAATGCCCGGCAACCCCCGCAACGCGAGCATGATCGAATGGGCCGCTAAAAACCGGGCGATCTGCATATCCTCGGGCTCGCGCCCCAAAGGGTTCGAAAGGGCATCAAAATAGCTGATGTTCAGCTCGTAAGGGCTCTTGGTTCCATCGGGGTTGTTTTTGTAGGACACGAACCCGTTGTGCTGGAGGGCGGTCTGGACCAACGCGTCGATCTCTTCCTGGTCCAGGATCCCTCGCGCCGGATTCATGCCGATTCCGTCATGGGAGGCAAGAAAGTTGAAGAAAGTAACGCGCTCCGAAGGAAGCTGAAGAGTCTGCGCCCAGCGGCGAAGACGGCTGCCGTCGCCGGTCCGCAGAGTGTGGAAGACTAGCGGGGGCAACGCAAAATTGTAAACCAACTGCGCCTCGTTGGAGCCATCTCCAAAGTAGGAAATGTTGTCCGTGTGCGGCACATTCGTTTCGGTGATGACCTGGACGCTGGGCGCGAGACGATCGAGAACCGACCGCATGAGCTGGATCACGCGATGAGTCTGCTCGAGATGCAGGCAGGATGTGCCGGGGATCTTCCAGAGAAAAGCGATCGCGTCGAGCCGAATATAACGGGCCCCCTTGTCTACATAAAAGCGCAGTACTTCCAGGATCCGCATCAGCATGCGCGGATCCGAAAAATTAATGTCCGCCTGATCTGCGCTGAAGGTGGTCCAGACGCGCTCGGTTCCCGCCGCCGTTTCGAAGGCGGTGAGCAACGGGAGAGCTCGGGGGCGAATGACCTGCGAAAGGTCGGGATTTCCGGTGACCGTAAAGAAGGCTCGCTCCCAGCCCGTTTCCTGCCGAAGAAACCTATGAAACCAGACGCCTTGCGCCGAAGCATGATTGAATACCGCGTCGAACATTAGATCAAAGCGCTTCGCCAGCGCCTCGACGTCACTCCACGTTCCAATGGCAGGATCGACTTTATAGTAATCCATCACCGAGAAGCCATCGTCAGACGAGCTCGGATAAAAGGGAAGAATGTGCACGGCGCTAACCGCCGTCGCACGCGCGGAAAGAAACTCGGTGAGCGTTTGCAGAGGGGGCGGCCCTTCCGCGGCGCGCACCTGATCGCCATACGTAATCAACATGCAGTCGGCCTCCGTCAGCGAGGTGCTGCCGGCAGGGGCCGCGCTCTCGCGAGAATCGCTCGCCTCACCTAGGAGGTCTTCTACCTCCTTTTCAAGGTCGCCCGCGGCTGCCTTTCCGTAGAGAAAGGCCAGATGATCCTTTATAGTTGCGTTCACCCGTACAACCTAACACTAAAATCTAACTGCAAAAACCCATGAATCTTCGTCACTCCCCGGCCCATTTCCCAAAGCGCATTGGATTTATCTCGACCCGTTTTCACGGCACGGACGGGGTAACCCTGGAGGCGGCGAAATGGGCGTCCATCCTTCAAGCGGAGGGAGCGAACTGCTTCTGGATGGCCGGTCTGATCGACAAACCGGAGGCGCTCAGCCACTCTGATCCGCTCGCATTTTTCAATCACCCCTCGGTCCTGGATGTCCAGGGGTATCTTTTTGGCCGAACGACGCGCCCGCGAGAAGTGACGGACCGCATTCACGAAATCAAGTCGGGACTCAAGTCGAGCATCTATCGGTTCATGGAACGCTTTGATCTCCAGCTCCTGATTCCCCAAAATATCCTCGCCATTCCGATGCACGTGCCGCTGGGTTTGGCGATGACGGAAGTTCTCGCGGAGACCGGAATCCCTGCAATCGCGCATCATCATGATTTCACCTGGGAAAGGGAGCGCTTTACGGTGACCTCCGGCGCCGACTATCTGGCGGCGGCGTTTCCTCCCACTCTGCCCTCACTGGTGCACGTGGTGATCAACTCAATGCAGCAAAAGGATTTGGCCCGCAGGTATGGACAGGCTTCAACGATCATACCCAACGTGGTCGATTTCGAGACGCCTCCGCCGGCTCTCGACGACTATTCGCGCGACTTTCGGCGCGAAATCGGTCTGTCCGACGACGATATCCTCGTGCTTCAGCCCACCCGCCTGGTGCCCCGAAAAGGCATCGAACATGCCATCGAACTTTTGCGGCGCCTGAAGGAACCTCGCCTGAAGCTGGTCCTCTCCCACCCAGGCGGCGACGAGGGAGACGTTTACGCAAAGCTCCTTCACGAACGCATTACCGACGCGGGCATCCAGGCGTTGTTTATTGCCGACCGCATCGGCGAAACGCGTGGATTCAACGCCGAGGGAAAAAAGGTCTACACTCTTTTCGACATTTACCCGCATGCCGACCTCGTCACTTATCCCAGCTACTACGAAGGATTCGGCAATGCATTTCTCGAGGCCGTCTATTTTCACAAGCCGGTGGTCGTAAACACGTATGCGGTCTACGCGCGCGATATTGATCCTCTCGGATTTAAAACGATCGAAATGTCGATGCTCGTCACCAACGAGGTGGTCGACAAGACCCGGGAGATTCTTCACAGCCGTGTGCTGCGCGAACAATGGGGAACGGCGAATTTCGAGCTCGGAAAGAAATTCTTTTCCTATTCCGTCGCCCGCCGCAAACTTGCCGGCCGAATCGCGAAGCTCTTTGGCGAGGCGTGAGTCGCTTCGCGAGGGAGATCTTTTTGCCCAATGAAAAGGCGCGCGGCTGCCGACGCGCTTCCAGTTGCCCGGCTGGATATGCGTCTTAGCCACGGAGGGCGCAAAGTGACGGCGGATTTTTCCGCAGGTTATCTGAGCAGCAGCGACGGCGGGGCGGTATTCTTGCGAGGAAAGTCGATTTAAAGATGGGACTATTGAGAGACTGGCAGACTGTTTTTTGGACTATCGGCTGCCGTGTTTGGTGGAACACACGGTGGCCGAGCTTTTGCGCCAGCTCCTGCGTCGCGCCTCCAAATGGTCGAGAGCGGCGCTTGCCATGACAGGGTCACCGGCGAAGATATGGGCCCATTCGGCAAAGGGCTTATTGGAAGTAATGATTGTTGCGGCGTTTTTCTCGTAACGGTTGCCGATGAATCTGGAAGAGCATGGCGGCGCCAGCCAGATCGAGGCAGAGATAACCGACTTCGATGATAAGGAGCCTTGGCTGGGTAAGGGCTTTCATGGCGTTGGGGAAGAAAGACGGCGACCGAGTCCGCGGTGAGGTTGCCGAGGGCGATGGTTGTCGAGGTCGCGAGGGACTCCGAGAGGCGTTTTAACGCCCCGATAGAAACCTCGGTTCCACTTGTCGGCGAACCCGCGGGGATTCGCTCTATATCGCGGAGCTCTTGCTACGGACCGGAAACTGCCCGATATCCCCGCTGAGCCGGCGACAGAGCAGCAGGACTCCACCGGCCAAATTTCCATGTGGCCCGGCATTGATTCAAAATGGAGACTGGTGACACCATTGCTGGGTAAGCCTGAGGGAAAAAGGTTCGGGAAGCCATGGATGATCCGGGATGCGCGATCGCGGAACCGCCGAGAATGTCTTCGGTGAATAGCCAGAGCATTTTAATCTTGAGTTCCATAGGACGCGCGTCGAACGTTTTTCTTAAAGGGAAAGGGAAGCGGAACGAAGACCAAGGCAACTTCCGGAAAATTTTTAACGAGTGTATAAAGGCGCGAAACGCTTCGCGACCCGACTTACTAGGGACCATTCGAAGCGGCTGCAAAGACGGCAATGTATCGGACTGGTTCAAAAAGACATGGCACCGACGAAACTGAAACTAGCTTGGGGGAAAATGCGCTTCATGAAGCTGGGAGCGGCTATCGTGTGTATTCAACCAAGCAAACCTGAGTCGTGACCAGCTATTCTCCGATTCCAGCGCCAGCCCTGGACCTTGCCGTTCGGGTGGGATGTGAGTTGATGTACGACACAACCGCCGATAGTCCTGCGCTCGTTACTCTCAAACCTCGGCACGACGCGTTGCAAACCATCCGTCAGGAGAGCTTCCACTTCGATCCACAACTGACAGCGACCGAATTTGAGGACGATCATTTTAACATTGTCTACCGTCTCGTTCTCAAACCCGGGCGAAACGTGCTGCGCTACGATGCCATCGTAATGGTGCCGAGCCTGCGCGAGGATTTCGCATGGCTGGATCGTCCCACCCCACCCCACCTCTTGCCTGCTTCAATCCTCCGCTACACGCTGCCGTCGCGTTACTGCGATTCCGATAAGCTGCTTGACTTCGCATGGCAGAATTTTGGTCATTTTCCCCACGGTATTGAGAGGGTCCTCGGAATCATAAATTGGCTGCACCGTAACATCGAATATCGGACGCTCTCGGGCAGTCCGAATCTCTCGGCCTATGACATTATCCAGCGCGGCTACGGAGTCTGCCGCGACCTTGCTCACACCACCGTCGCCCTTTGTCGAACCTTCAATCTGCCGGCCCGCTATGTCAGCGGTTACGTGCCGGATATCGGGTATCAAGACCCGGGCACCCCGAACGATTTTCATGCGTACTGCGAAGTCTATCTCGGCGGCAGGTGGCAAGTCTTTGACGCTCGATTCGACCAGCCGCGGGTCGGTCGCATTCGCATTTGCGCAGGTTACGACGCGGTGAATTGTGCGTTTACCACGGTCTACGGGCAGGCGCAGCTGTCGAACTTCGAAGTTTGGTCCTATCAAGTCGATCCCGGCGAGGTAAGTGTAGGCGATCCGATTGATCTCTCGAAGAGGCTTTGTGGCACGCCGCAGATTCGCTACCCGCAAACGTGATGATCTGCTCCTCGCCGTTTGGGATCGTAAGGACATCCCACGTTCGTTGTGGTGTTGTGGGTTTATCGAAGATAACTTCCATGCTCTTGCGGAGCAGGAGTTAGGCAAAGCGGTCATCTCGCTGGAGCAAGCAACGAATGAGCCGAATCAGAATCGTTCACACTACCACGTATCGATATGCAAAGCCGGTAGCCTTCGGGATTCACCGCTTGGTTTTGCGACCGCGGGAGGGACACGATGTTCAAGTCGAGAATCTCTCGCTCCGAATCAGTCCAGCAGGAGCGGTAAGTTGGCATCGCGATATCTTCGGAAATTCCATCGCCCTTGCCTCCTTTTCCGAGCCTTCGGATTTCCTGGAATTCTCAAGTGATGCGACAGTCTTCCGCCGCGACCATACTTCGCACCGCCGCTTGCTGGACGTTCTTCCAGTGAAAATTCCTGTTCAATATTCAAGTCTCGAAGGTCCGGTTGCGCTGGGATACCTCGAATCGGTATACCCCGAAGAGGCCTCTCGCTTGCGTGACTGGACGATGAAAATGTTCTCGCCCAAGCAAGGTGACGACGCCGTGCATCTCGTGCATGGGATCAATAGCTGGATCTATCATTCAATCCGCTATAGGCGCCGCACGGACCGTGGCGTGCAGACCCCGCTGGAAACGCTCCAACTCCAATCGGGTTCCTGCCGAGACATGGCCACACTTCTACTTGAAATCGCGCGAAGTCTAAAGCTTGCGAGTCGTTTCGTAAGCGGCTATTTGGATAGCGTCGCCTCGTTCGAAGCCCACGCGGCGACCCACGCGTGGACGGAGGTTTATTTTCCCGAGCACGGCTGGTTCGGATGCGATCCGACTCTGGGCGAGGGAACCTCCCAGAAGCATATCGCTTCCGGCGTTAGCTCTCATCCACGCGGTGTGATGCCGATTAGCGGTGCCTATTCCGGACCGCTCAGCAGCTTCCTGGGAATGAGCGTCAGTGTGAAAATCGTGCCGATCGCTTGACTTCTCCCGCGCTTTGAAAAAGGCCAGCCTCCAGCGGCGCCCTTGGCTCCCCGGGGCTGCCGATTTCTTCAAATGTGAAATCCTGGAATCCTGAAATCGTGATACCGATGGCATTCTGCTCACTTCCGCGCGGGGGCGCATTGCGCTCTCGCCGATGCTGGCTGAAGACCCGGCCTATTGCTCTCCATCTCGCGCCTGCCACAGCGCGGCTAGACTAAATGCCGGCCTCGCCCCTGAGGAGACCGTTGAAATACCCTCGCATGTTACGCGTGGGCAATTTGGGGCCAGATATCGATGGAGAGCGAAGGAGCATCCCAAAAAAGGGCTGTTAATGAGGAAGACGCCGAGAGATGCCCCAAAGAGCTCACGCCCTCCGGGTTGGCATACGCGGGTATTTCAACAGTCTCTTAGCTTGCCGCAATCAGCGTTAGCTACCAGCAAGGATCGCTTTCTTGCGGCCTAGCCGCCGGACATTCAGGACTATCCTTTTCCACGCTGTTGCTCGATCGCCGCGAGATCTTTGAGCGCGACCATGCCTATGACGCGCATTTTGTCGTCCACAACGGGCAGATATTGGAGGTGATGCTCGCGCATGGTTTCCCGTGCCTCATCCACCGACTGATGTTCGAAGCAATAATAGGCTTTTTTTACCATGATTCCGCGAACAAGCGACGTCTCCGGATCATGCCCAAAGCCGCCGGACTCCCGTTCAGGGTGATTGCCCTCCACGGCCCCAACCAGACGATGATCAGATTCAACAGGCAATCGATTGGTCTCAAGCGATCTCATCCTTTCACCGGCTTCCTTGACGGAACCCTCTGCCTGCAGCGGTTTCGGCTCATCACGAGCCACTTCTTTGACGAGTTGGGCTCGCTGTTTAGTCGCTTTTAGGGCAGGAGTTTTCACAAATTTCTTTGCCATACTTTTCTTACGGTTGCGGAGTATCGTTGCCGACCGCTCCAATGGTCTTTGGTTCTCGCGAACTCATTTCGTCAAATCAAAACATCTGGACATCTTGCCAGATGAAAAGCATCCCTTAATCCCGGTTAACAATTGTAGACCCGGCATCGTTGATACTGCCTTCTCGATCACTCCGAAAGCTTTTCAGCACTCGATCTAATCATCGTCGTGATGCTTCTTATGTTTTTTGTCTTTATCATCTTTCTTATGTTTGTGGTGATGGTCTTTCTCGTGGTGGTCATTGACACGGTAGTAGTTGTTACCGGGATTATAGTTGTCGCCGTAATAGGATCGGCCTCGACTGTAATATCGCCTGTTAGCGTAGTAACCGCCGTTACCGTAATAGGGCCCCTCGCGGTAATATTCTTGCGATGGCCCACCCCCGCCATAGCCGGGAAGAAAGGGCATACATCCCGTCATCAACGTCACGATGAAAGCGATGAGGACGATTTTCCTCATATCTCTATATCGCACATTATCGGCAGTTTGCTAGCCCGACTCGATTCAATCTCTCAATTGCCATTGTTTATGTATAAGAGATTAGACTTTCATCCAATCACTGTGACCGGATCTCATTTCCGACCGCACCGAAAGGCTACCGACACCATATCAAAGTGAGTACCCGAGAACTCGTGGAGCGTTCAGACGTGGCTCCTCCGACCGAATGCTCCCCCTTCCATTCACTTCGTCGCACGACCAGTTCCGCACTCCCCGGCAAAGATGAAGGGGGCGTCAGCATCGCTGAGGATTTCGTTTTTGGAGTAGGTTAGAACCTGGAAAAAATTACAAAGTGCCGCGTTGCTGGTGGATTTTTGGCTTGGCCAAGGCGTGAGGGCGGCGGCAATACCCGCAGCGGTCTTGTCCGCCCGAGCAACGCAGGCCAAGCCAAAAAGACACGCAACCCTGTGGGCGCTTTCTAATTTTTTCACAGGTTCTTAGTACGGTAGCGGAGCAACGCCAAGCTTTTGGGGAATTGGCCGGCGACTCCCGCCGCGACTGGCAATGATCAGGTCAAAACGATGTTGCTATTTCATACGACCTCATCCCGTAATCCGCCGAGGGCATGAGAGAGCTTCTTCATGCCGAGTTCAATTCGCCTTTTCACGGTGCCAAGAGGAGTTTGGCTGAGCGCAGAAATTTCGCGCTGGCTCATCTCTTCGAAAAAGGCCAGACGGATTACCTGTTGCTGATGCGGCGGCAGCTTTACCAAGTGCTGATGCAATAACGAACGAAGATCGTCACGAAATGCTTCGCACTCAACAGTGTGCGATTCGTTGGCGCCTTTGTTGGAATGGCAGGAAACTTCGTAGCGGTCGGTAGCGCGTAGGTAGGCATTTTGCTGCCGTAAGTGGTCAATCGCGCGGCGCCTTGCGAGCGTGCAGAGCCAGGTCATCAGCGTTCCTTTCTCTGAGCAATAGCTGGGCGCCCGATCCCACACTTGAAGGAACACCTCCTGCAACACGTCCTCGGCCTCAGCTTCGTTATGCAGGATCTGCATGATGATTGATTTCGCCACCGTCCCGTAGCGCTTGTAGACTTCCTCGAGGCTCTCAGGCAGTCTGCGCAGAACAGCGTTCATTAATTCCTGATCCCCAAGGAGAGATGCGTTGTCTAAAGTGTCCACAGTATGAGTGAGATGCCGGCAATCATCCAAAGCATATCCGCCTGAAATGTTATGAATATGTTGAAGGTTCCGCGCGAACGGTCGTTCAGCAACTGGGGTAAACACCCCAGGCCAATCGAGGATTTTGTTGGCAGCTGCTGCCGAATCCCTCCCCCAGGTATCGGGATTCAGCTCCTCGAGGCGGACGAGCCGACGGTATTGGTTGGTGGGATGGGCTCGGGGGTCATCTCCACGTCGCTGGCAGGCGTGAGCTTGGCCAATTGCACGACGGCGTCGGCGAGCGTGGTGACGACTTCATTCGCCCCGGAGTCGCGCAAGCGCTGGGCCGCCTGGGTGATGTTTTCGGTCGCGCCCCAGAGGCCGATGGCAATTTTCAGATTCGGAAGTTGCACGCGTAGTTTCACGCAGAGATAGCGCGCGTGGATGACAGTGGTGGGTGCGATGACCGAAATGCAGGCGGCGTCAACATCAGCTTCATCGACCAGTTTAACCATCTCGCTGGCTACGAGTTTCGCCGGTGCGTTCTGCGCCTCGAAGCCCTGCTGCTGAAGCAATTGCGCGAGCATGGCCCCGGCGAGCTCATCGCGCTCCGCTCGTGCCGGCAGGCAATAGACGCGCCAGGCCGTCGCCGGGACGGGTTGCGGCGACTGCTCGGCAACCATTTGGTCCGCGGGGAGCTGGGATTCAGATCTCGGACGGGTACTGAAGTCTTCGACGATGTCGCGTATGCCCTGCTCGACGGAATCGCGCTGTTCAGTGTCCAGCGCCGCGCGCTGGTAGTCAGTCTCGGCCGCAGTGATGACGGGGATGAGCACAGAATCGTAAAGTGCAGTCAGCGAGTTCTCCTTAACGTAGTTGTCCGCCACTTCGCTCGCTTCATTCAAGCCGACTGACAGGAGCCGATGATAGCACTCCTCGGCGGGGGTTAGCGCTTGTTCATCGCTAAGCAAAATGCTGAAAAAGGCGAGCCGCGGGACGTGCCGCCCCATGACGACGAGGCATACGGTGAGTGGCGTGGAGAGCAGCAGTCCTATGGGTCCCCAGAGCCAGGTCCAAAAAACCGCGGCCACGATGAGCGCAATCGAAGAAACCCCGGTGCTTGATCCGTAAAGCCACGGCTCAATGACATTGTTGCTGATCAATTCCAGCAAAACGAAAAGCCCGAGGGCGAGCAGCGGCATCATCCAGGTGGGCGAGACTGCCAGGGAGAGGATAATGGGGAACGCCGCCGCAATCCACGGGCCAATGTAGGGAATGAAGCGCAAGACAGTCGCGAATGCCCCCCAGAGGATCGCATTTGGCATCCCGATGAAGAAAAGGCCGATGGCCAAAATACTACCGAAGGTGACATTGACCACGAGTTGCATGAGCAGATAGCGCGAGACGCGGTGGCCCGCATCCTCCATTGCCCGAGTCGTGGCGCTGATGCGTCCCTGGCCGATGAGCCGGATGAGCCGGCTGCGGAGATCTTCGCGCTTCAAAAGCATGAAGATGACAAGGAGAATTACCAACCCGGCGGTACCCAGCGGCCCGAGCAGCGGCGAGAGGATGACCCGCAAAAGCTGGAGAGGGTTAGCCGTCGAAGTCTCAACGACTTGCACCTGCTGCGCGGGTGCTGCGCTGGCAGGAACGGCAACGGCAGTTCCCGGCTTGCCGGTGGCTTGGGATATGGTGGGCTCGGCGGAACCGTGGAGATCCTTCTTCAATTCCGCCACCGTTTCGGAGAGGCGTTTGAACGCGCCGCCACTCGGCAGTTGGAAGGAATGGATCTTGGTCTGGATATTGACCTTGTAGTCCGGGAGCCTCGTCGCAAGATCGATGAGCTGCCGCGTGAGCACCCAACCAGCCACCCCGGTCATGCTAAAGATCGTTGCTACCACCAGGAGCACGGCGGCGATGCGTCCGATCCAGCGCTCGAGCCGAGTGACCAGCGGCGCCAACAGAAAGGTGAGGAGCGCCGCAAGGGCCAGTGGAATGAGCAGATCGCGCGCAAAATAGAGTGCGGCGACGACGAACGCGGTGAGGCTGACTTTCCACATGCCGACAAGCGCCTCCGCGACCGCGATTTTCCCTTTTGGTGATTGCATCAGAAAGGAGTGGAACGTCAAAATATCGCCTGAAGATGGCTGGGTGTTGGCTTTAAATTATGCTCACGAAGGTTTAAGAGGCTATCGCATGCCTTGCGCGAGAAAGGCCGTGCGGCGACCATCGGACGGTGCGCGGATATATAGACTTCTTCGGAGTCAGTCTTCTATAATCTCCTGTCATCAAGTAATTTGGCGAATTGTCTCTCCAAGAACGTGAGAACGTGTCAGATCTATGTTGCAGTTCCATATTTTCTTGCGAACGACGAGGATCAGGACGGAGATCTTTACGCTCAAATCGCCAGCAATGTCCGTGAGCACCATATTATTCTCCCGATACGGATATCCCTTTTCGCGCCGACCTTTGTTCGCCTACCGGGTTATCCGCTTTTTATCGCCGGAGTTTATGCCCTCTTTGGCCACGGCAACAATCAGGCACTTTTTCTCCTCGAAGGGGTTCTCGACACCTTGCCTGCGTGTTGCCATGCTTGCCTGGCTGTGGTCGTGAACGCGAGAGCGTTGCCGAGCAGCGACTAGCGGTGAGGAGTCCAATGGTGAAGAGGGCCATGCAGCGATGATGCCGGATATGGATGCCAGTTTGCACAAATTGCCCGGCAGAGAATCGCCTTCGCACCGCTACGTTACTATGTCTGGTTGCGCATCAAGCGGGCAATTGCGCTCTGGTTCGTCCCCCATGCGCAATACTACCCCTTCGAGGGAGAGTTGTTTCCACTGGATGAAATGGATCATGAGAATCACCAGGACCTCTGGCTGCCCATTTTTTCTCCGGACGTGGATTTACACCACCCTGGGTGTTGCTGGAGCATGGCGTTTGTGGATCACGCATAGAACGGCGCGCATCGATGCCCTTCGCTGGTTGTTGCTCGCCGCATTCCTGATACTGCCACGTTGGATTTCCATGGCCACGCTCGAACCCACCGAGCCGCGTTATGTGGTGGAATTTTCCGCTTTTCTCAGCGTGCTTGGCGGCATTCCAATCTCGTGCTTTTTTGGCGCAAACGAAATAAGTGTCGTAGACCGAATTTGTAGGGTCAAAGATCCTGACATGAAGGCTATTAATGGTCCCTTCCGCGCTTAGGCCGGGGTCGGCAGATCCTACAAGGGGAGAACATGCTTCCCATCACTCCCGTGACAACCTCAGGGAACGCGGCTGCCAAGCCGCCAGCAAACGCCATCCACTTCTCGCCGATCCTGGCGGAATTGGCGCGATTGGAAAAAGGCGAAGTCTTCACGCGAATGAAAACTTCGCCCGAAGGGCTGAGTGAAGCCGATGCCAAGAGGCGCCTAGTCGAAGCAGGACCAAATGTCGTCGCATCGGAAAAGCATCGCGGCTGGCTATGGCGATTGCTGACGGCGACACGCAATCCTCTCGTCATTTTGCTGATCGTGCTGGCGATCATTTCATTTGCGACCGGCGATGCGCGCGCCGGCACGGTGATGTCGCTGATGGTGATCCTCGGCGTGTCGCTGCGTTTTGTGCAGGAAGCGCGCGCAGACGCGGCAGCGGCGAAACTCAAGGCGATGATCACCCTGACCACGGCGGTGGTGCGCGCTGGCAAGGCTGAGGAAATCCCGCTTCAGGAACTGGCGCCAGGCGACATCGTGACGCTCTGCGCTGGCGACATGATCCCGGCCGACGTACGGATCATTTCCGCGAAAGATCTCTTCGTGTCACAGGCGACGCTCACCGGAGAATCTCTGCCCGTGGAGAAAGTCGATTCGCCCGAGACGCGGAATGACCTCTCGCCGCTGGAGTTCGCCAATATCTGCTTCCTGGGCACGAGCGTGGAGAGCGGCGCGGCGACGGCGGTCGTGGTCGCAACAGGCGCGCAGACTTACTTCGGGAGCATGGCGAGCAGCATTGTCGGGGAGCAGGTAGAGACCAGCTTCGACAAAGGCATGCAGCAGTTCACTTGGCTGATGATCCGGTTCATGATGGTGATGGTGCCGCTGGTTTTCTTCATCAATGGCTTCACCAAGCACAACTGGCATGAAGCCTTCTTTTTCTCCGTCGCTGTCGCCGTCGGACTGACGCCCGAAATGCTGCCGATGATCGTTTCTGTTTGCTTGTCGAAGGGGGCGCTCGCGATGTCGAAAAATAAAGTCATCGTGAAGCAACTCAACGCGATCCAGAACTTCGGCGCGATGGATGTGCTCTGCACGGACAAGACCGGCACGCTTACCATGGATCAAGTGATTCTCGAACGGCATTGCGATGTGATGCAGAAGGAGAACACCGCTGTCTTGCGCGACGCATTTCTCATCGCGCATTTTCAGACGGGCTTAAAAAACGTCCTCGACCGTGCGGTCCTACGCCATCGCGACGCCCATGAAGAACTCATTGCTGGCTATCGCAAGGTGGACGAGATCCCATTCGATTTCGTGCGCCGGATGATGTCGGTGGTGGTAAGAAAGCCAGACGGGGATCACCAACTCCTGACCAAAGGCGCGCCGGAGGCGGTTTTTCCACGCTGCAAATTCTATGAACTCGAAGGTGAGACTTTTCCGCTCGAGCCGATCCTTCTGGGCGATTTGATGCAGCAATACCAGCAATTGAGCGCCGACGGATTTCGCGTCCTGGCTGTCGCCCACAAGCACCTCGACACGCAGCCGCTGATTGCCCAGGAGGATGAGTGCGACTTGATCCTCAAGGGTTATGTAGCCTTTCTCGATCCCCCGAAGGTGTCGACAGCCAAGGCAATCGAAGCTCTCCAAAAGCACGGCGTCACGGTGAAAGTCCTCACTGGCGACAACGATCTCGTTACCCGCAAGGTGTGCCGTGAGGTAGGTCTGAAAGCCGACGATATCCTGCTCGGCGGCAAGGTCGAAACGATGACCGACGACGAACTCGCCGAAGCTTTGGAGACTACCCACATCTTTGCGCGGCTATCGCCCGCGCACAAGCAGCGGATCATCCGGGCGCTCCAACACAAGCAGCACGTCGTGGGCTTTATGGGCGACGGCATCAACGACGCGCCCGCGCTGCATGTCGCCGACGTGGGCATCTCCGTCGATTCCGCGGTCGATATCGCGAAGGCGGCTGCGGCGGTCATTCTCCTGGAGAAAGACCTCATGGTGCTAGAGGCAGGTGTCATCGAGGGCCGCAAGGTTTTCGTAAACATCCTCAAATACGTCCGCATGGGTGCCAGCTCCAACTTTGGCAACATGTTCAGCGTGATCGGCGCCAGCGCGTTTCTGCCTTTCGTGCCGATGGCACCCATCCAAGTGCTTACCAACAACCTCCTCTACGACTTTTCTCAAGTGCCGATTCCAACCGACACCGTCGGTCCAGAAGAGACCGCCAAGCCGCGGCCGTGGCACATCGGCGACATCAAAAAATTCGTCCTATCTATCGGACCCATCAGCTCGATTTTCGACTACACGACCTTTTTCGTCATGCTCTATGTTTTCGGTTGCTGGGATCCCGCGCGCGCCTCGCTGTTCCAAACCGGCTGGTTCGTTGAATCCCTCATTACCCAGACATTGATCATTCACGTCATCCGCACCAAGAAGCTGCCCTTCATCCAAGGCCGCGCGAGTTGGCAACTTACGGTAACCACCATCATTGTCATGGGCATCGCAATGTGGCTTCCATTTTCGCCGGTGGCCACGGCGCTCGGTTTTACGCAACTGCCGCTGCTTTATTGGCCAATCCTTTTCGTCACAGTCCTTTGCTACGTAGTGCTCACCCAAATCGTGAAGATGTGGCTAATCCGCAAGGCCTGGATCTGAGGCCCGTGTCTCCTACTATTGTGATTAAATCCCTTATGAGCGCCCTTCCCCTGATTCTTCCAGTCGACTGCACCCTTGCCATTATTATGGGCGGCGGAGCCGGCACCAGACTCTTTCCGCTGACAAAAGAAAGGGCCAAGCCCGCCGTACCGCTCGGTGGAAAGTACAGGCTGGTCGATATTCCGATAAGCAATTGTCTGAACTCCGACATTCGCAGAATCTACGTGCTCACCCAGTTCAACAGCATGTCACTGCACCAGCATATCAACAACAGCTACCAATTCGACGATTTCACGCCGAGCTTCGTTGAGATTCTGGCGGCACAGCAGACGCCCAAGGGATCGCATTGGTACCAGGGAACCGCAGACGCCGTCCGGCAGAACCTCCGCTACTTTCTCGAATATCCGGTCGATTACTATATCATTCTGAGCGGCGACCAGCTTTACCGGATGGACTACCGCCAGGTTCTGCGCCAGCACCTTGAGACACGTGCGGACATTACAGTGGGCACCATTCCGGTGGATCGGACGGCGGCGATGGGGTTCGGGATCATGCACACTGATGAGAAGCGCAGGATCGTTGAGTTTGTTGAGAAGCCAAAAGACCCCGAAGTCCTCAATAGCCTGCGGATCCCCGCCGACCTCCTGCAAGCCATCGGCCAACCCGCCGATGCCGACCTCTACCAGGCCTCGATGGGTATCTACGTGTTCAAGCGAGAAGTTCTCAAGGAATGTCTCGACAATGACTTCCCCGATTTCGGCAAGAATATCATTCCTGCGGCCATCGAGAGATACAAGGTGCAGGCCTATATTTTTCAGGGATATTGGGAGGACATCGGAACGATCAGCGCGTTTTTCATGGCGAATCTCAACCTGGGCGATCCGGATCCCAAATTTAACTTCAACGAGCCCGGAGCACCCATCTACGCCCATCCGCGCTTTCTGCCGGCAAGCATCGTGCGGTCGTCCCAGATTGATCGTTCCTTGATCGCCGATGGCTGCACTATCGAGAAGTCGACCATTGAGCACAGTATCATCGGCATTCGCTCCATCATCGATTCGGGTTCAATCCTCAAAGATGTTATTTTGATGGGCGCTGACGAATATGAGACGGAAATGGTCGAGGAAAGGGCGAACCGTCCCCGCATCGGAATCGGTCGCGGCTGCAACATTCAAAGAGCCATCATCGACAAGAATGCCAGGATCGGTGACAACGTCGTCATATCGCCCGAGGGCAAGGACGAGGAAATGAATGGCGAAGGATTTTACATTCGCGACGGAATCGTCGTTATCCCCAAAAACAGTACTATAGCATCAGGAACTCGGATATAGGTAGCTCCCGACTGACAGCCCGTTTGCAGGGAGTGGTCGAACAGAAGCTCAATCTCGAACCAGCCAGGCTTGCCACGCTGGCTCGCCACCCTAAAAAGCCTGAATTTTGCTCGCTACCTCGAAGTCTTTGGGGGCAAGAGCCATCAGCCTCACCTGTTACGATTTTACGATAAGTATCGGGCATGGCGCGTTTCCAATTAGGGTTTCCGCGCTATGACCAAAGTGCAATGGGTCCCCGGACCATGCTTTCGTTCCCAGGACGATGAGTTCATGACCCCCAACGATAGCCTGGCGGAGAATTACGCTCTCTTTGGCCGGACCGACAAAGGCTTTTGACCTCACGCGGACACCTTCGCGCTCGCCAAGGGCAACGATGTCTCCAAGGAGAGCGCGTCCGCTGCGTAGTAACTGATTCGGCCGCCGCAGCAACTCATTTTCCGGTGGCGGAGCAGAAATATTCAATGCGGTGACCGTGGCCCCGCAACCTTTGGCAATAGCAACGGCGACCTCCGCTCCAAAGCGAGAGTAATCAACCCCTGTCATCGGAACGAGAATCTTTTCCAAAGGCGCGTCAGAAGGAGCATTGCGAACCCCACAATGAAGAGCGATCGCAATGGGACCGGCGAATTCGCGGACAATCTTTTCGATGGCCGGCGAAAAGCTATGCGTGGTTTCTATCGATCCCGCCCCGAGGCCGAGGAAAAGCAGGCCATAGCCGTTCTTCGCTTCTGCCAGGATCGCTTCCCCGCAGGCGTCGTCCGTTTTGTCATCATGCGCTTCTAAAAGCAGAATTGAGATTAACTTCCGAACCGGAATTCTGTCCGCTTTTGCGCCTTTCGCTGCGGCATCGATGGGAGCGGGTGCCTTATTTCTGGTCTCCGTAGCGTGCTGCTTTTCCTTGGCTTCCACAGCGTGTGCGGCAATTTCCGCTGCTTCGATTACGGCTTGGGACGCCCGTGAAGTCAGTCCACTCCCATTTGGCGCGCTGCCCACGTCTATGACAGTCGCGGTGAGATGCCGCGCGCCAACGAGCCAACCCGCAAGCCGGGACGCAAGGCTGCCATTGTCACCACCGTCAAGTCCGACGAGCACGCGTTCCAAGTTTGGCAGAACATCTTTCTCTTCTGCAGTCTCTGTTTCCAAGCGGGCTTGTTCCTCATCCCGAATCGGTACGCGCGCTAACGCCCAGCGCAGGAGGGGCGGCATACAGATTGTCGTCGCCACGGCCATGAGGACGATAATGGTGAACAACTGCTGATTCAGCACGCCCATTGTCAGCCCAATGGTCGCCAGGATGACTTCGGTCGAACCGCGGGCGTTCATGGCGAAGCCTACCGCCAACGCTTCCTGATGATTTAGCCGAGCGAGCCGGCCGCCCAGATAGCAGCCGCCCAGTTTGCCAATACTCGCAATGCCGATGAGGATAAGCGCGAGTCCCAGCAAATGCAGATCGCTGAGCACCTTGAGATCAATGGCGAGCCCCGCCACCCCAAAGAAGATCGGCATAAACAAGGCCACGATCAGTCCTCGCAATTGCTCTTCGATGTGCTTGGTCAGAATTGGCGATTGCCCAATCATGATACCAGCCACGAAAGCACCGAGCACGGTATGCACGCCGATGAAGTTGGTCACCAATGCTAGCGCAAACATGATGACCAGGATGACGCTGATGACGGGCACCTCGATGACAAAATGATCGTTCGTCCAGCGAATGATTCGCGCCACCCAGCGGCGTCCGATGGTGAAGCAAAAAACGAGAAATCCTGCCGTGCCCAGGACGCTAAAGAGCACCGGTCCGATTACAATTCTTCCCTGCGCCGCCAAGCCGCCGATGAAAGCGAGAATCGTCCAGCCGATGGTGTCATCCAAGATCGCGGCCGCGAGGATGACCTGGCCGAGACTCCGACGAAGATAGTCCACCTCGCGGAGGACAGCAGCAACGATTTTGACGGAGGAAATGGAGAGCGCTGTTGCGAGGAAGAGCGAGGTGAGCAAGCGCCGATTCGGATCGGGCAGAACGCTGTCTGGGAGCATTTCCCCGAGGACGTAGCCGCAGGCAAATGGAATGACAATTCCGGCTGCGGAAGTGATGATTGCGGTGCGACGCACGCGCCTGACGAGGGCTAAATCCGTCTCCATGCCGGTCAATAGCAGCAGCAGGAGCACGCCAAGCTCCGAGACAGCGTTGAGCATCTGCCGGTCGGACGCATTGGGCGGAAAGATCGCCTGTTGCCCCGTCGGCCAGATCGTACCAAAAACGCTCGGTCCCAGAATGATCCCAGCCAGCAATTGACCTATCACGGCGGGCTGTCCGATTCGGTGCATCCATTCGCCTAGGAGCCGCCCAACCGCAACAAGCAGCAAGATCTGAGCGAAAAAGATGGCGGCTCGTTGCTCTCCGTGCCCCGCCGCTGCGGCCAGAAAAAACGGATGGGGGAAGACGCCAGTCATCGGGAACAGCACTCTGCCTCTATTCGCACTTCGTCCAATACCTTCCCATTCGCCCGACACGGGCGAGGTCTAGCCATCTGGCAGAAACATGGACCAAGATCACCTGTCGTTGCGCTTTCAGCCCTGGTTCTTCCTGGGCCCTTAACGGAGGTTTCGGTTGGATGTGGCCAATACGCGAAATTCGAAGCAGGGATTCCGGCGAGGGAAAATCCCACAAACGCGCGCTTCGGGGTCGCACCCAGATGCGCACCGGTCGCAGCTTGGCGAGGGCTGACCGCGACCGGGATCATGAGGCAGTTCGATTCGAGCGGCGCGCGCCGGCACAGCGTCTTGCGGAAGACCCTCGCGCTGGCTATGATCCAGGCCTTGAATTCGAATTTCTGCAAACCGTGCGTTTGAAAGCCTGCGCCTTCACTGTGCGGGGCGGGACCTCCCCTACTTGAAAGTGAAAACCAAGAAACCATGAGCACCAAATTCAAACTTATCCTCGGCGGGATTCTGCTCCTGTTCGGAATCATTTTCGCGATGCAAAACTCGACGGTCGTCGAGGTCCGGTACCTAGTCTGGTCGGTCCAGATGTCGCAGGCGCTGGTGATTTTCCTAACGGGCTTGGTCGGGACAATCATCGGGTTTCTCTTCGGCACCGCGTTCAAAATATCGCGGCAGTCTTGAGACCGATTCGGAGGAGCGCTTTTCAGCTCATGCTCTCTATGAGAGGCTTCACTGCCCGCGCGGAGAAAATGAAATCGCATCAACGATGCCCAGCAGGTCCTCTTTGCCGATCCCACCAGCGCGAGCTGGATGGCCTCCAACCAACTGCGGCTCTGGTTCTCAGCCTTCGCCCATCTCATGCTCTCGCTGCTGCGGCGCCGATGTCTCGCGTGACACCGATCTGGCGGCGGCCACCCTCGGCCAGATTCGATTCAATCTCTTCAAGATCGGCACTCAAGTCACGATCAGTTGCCGGCGCATTCATCTGGAGTTAGCCAGCGCCCTACCCCTACAGGAAATTTTCCGGCGCGCCGGTGCCAACTTCTGCGCGATGCCGGCGGGCTGAAGTTCAAAAAGCCTTTCGTAATTGGAAAAAGCGAACCGATTCCCGCTCATTGTCGATCCGGCTCAAAACTTTCATCCGTTAGGGCCAAGAAAATGAGCCGAGACCTTTGTGTCGACGCCCCGGCGAGATACGCCCCGGAAGTCGCGCTTCCGCCGGCCAATGGCGCACCAAAAAATCTCCATAACTCGTGAAACGAAATCGAGTATGAGCAATGCGGGTTAGTGGATTGACAGCGCCTCTTCGCCGAGAGCTTCTGCCAAAAGCTGTTTGATCTGCTCGACACCTTCGCCCTCCTTCGCGCAAACCGGAACCACCTTTGCCTTTCGGAATTTTGCTTTGAATCGGCGCAGGTGACCGGCGGCATCCGGAAGATCCATTTTGTTGGCAACTATCGCAAATGGTCTCATTGAGAATCTCGGATCGTACAAATCCAGCTCGCGCCTCAAGGTTCGAAAGTCCTCAATCGGATCACGGCCTTCGCTCCCGGCGATATCCAGCATGAAAAGCAATAGCTTACAACGCTCGATATGTCTCAAGAACTCGTGCCCGAGTCCCTTATTCTCATGCGCCCCCTCGATCAAGCCCGGAATATCCGCGACCGTCGCGCGGCGGTAGCCGCCAAGCTCGACGACTCCCACAACCGGATTCATGGTGGTGAAAGGGTATGGCGCCACCTTCGGATGGGCCGCCGAGATCTTTCCCAGGAGCGTACTTTTTCCAGCGTTGGGATAGCCGACCAGCCCCGCGTCCGCGATGGTTTGAAGCTCCAAGGCGAACCACCCTTCCTCGCCGGATTCGCCATCGGTCGTTTGACGCGGGGCGCGATTCCTCGAACTCTTGAAATGTGTGTTTCCCTTTCCGCCGCGTCCACCTTGGCAGAGGACAAACTCCGAATCCGGCCGACTAAGATCGGCGAGCGGCTCTAGTTTGCGCCAGTCCGCAGGGGCGAGCTTTTCGGAACCGTCCAGCTCGGCAATATCCGGTCGCGCTGAAAATTCCTCCGGCAACCCATAGACCACCGTTCCAATCGGCACCTTGACGACAACGGACCGCCCGTTCCGGCCATGCTTGTCCTTGCCTTGTCCGTGGCTTCCGCGCCCGGCGCGGACGTTCGGCTCGTAGTAGAGGCTGGCGAGGTTGTCCGTGTGGGGATCCGCCTTGAGAATGACGCTTCCGCCGTCGCCGCCGTCGCCGCCGTCCGGTCCGCCACGCGGAACAAATTTCTCGCGGCGAAAGCTGCAGCAACCGTTGCCGCCGTCACCAGCTTTCGCGTGGATGCGAACGTGATCGACGAACTTCATTCCGCCACCAAATCGCAAGTGCGCGGGCGGAGCAAGTTTCGAGCGCCGGTCCCTACCGGGCGGCGATCACTTCCTGGCTGCCAGCGACTGGTAAAGCCGGGCTGTTTGTTGGGCGATCGCCGGCCAGCCGAATACTTCCTCGGCCCGTCGTCGCCCGGCCTCACCGAAGGCTTTGCGTTTCGCGGGGTCGGCCATCAGTTCGTTGATGCGCGCGGCGAGGTCGCGGGAAAAGCGATCAGGCGCCACCGGCTCAAACGGGCTCTCCTGCATCTGGTCCACGGAGACCAGAAACCCGGTCTCGCCATGGACGACCACCTCCTTGATGCCACCCACCGCGGCCGCCACCACAGGCGTTGCGCAGGCCATCGCCTCCAGATTGATAATGCCAAACGGTTCGTAGATCGACGGACAGACAAAAGCCGCGGCGTTGCTGTAGAGCTCAATCTTGGTCTTGACGTCCACCATTTCCTCAATCCAGACGACCCCCTCATGCTTGCGCTGCGCCGCGGCAACCGCGGTCTTCATTTCCGCCGCGATCTCCTGGGTGTCCGGAGCTCCAGCGCACAAGACGACCTGGAAACCCGGATCAAGGTACTTGATCGCGTTTACCAGGTGCACGATTCCCTTCTGACGCGTGATACGGCCAACAAAAAGCACGTAGGGCTCCATCAGATTAATTCCGAAACGCTTCAGGGCCGCCTTCGATTCGACACGCTTGTACTCATCAAGATCGATGCCGTTGTAGATCACGTGGAGCCTCTCGGGACGAACATCGAACAAACGTTCCACATCGGCCCTCGTTTCCTTGGAAACGGCGATTACCGCGTCAGCCATTTCGATCGCCGTTTTCTCCAGCCAGCAAGTGAAGTCGTAGCCTCCTCCCAATTGTTCGCGTTTCCAGGGGCGCAACGGCTCAAGCGAGTGGACGGTGATCACCAACGGGATTCCATAGTTCAGTTTCGCCAGAATGCCGCCCCAATGGACGTACCAAGTATGGCAATGCACCAAATCCGCTTTCAGTTCCACCGTGTTGAAATCCAGGGAGCGCTGAACCGCCCCGAAAACCGATCTCAAAGGCTTTGGGCACGTGTAGCGATCCGAGTTCAGGCTGAATCCAATCGCGGAAAGGTTTCCGGACGTGACATTTTGGTCGCCGAAGCATCGCACGTGCACCGGCATGAGCTTGGCAAGCTCACGGCTCAGGTACTGCACGTGGATCCCTGCTCCGCCGTAGATATGAGGGGGGAATTCGTTTGTGAGCAGTAGTATATTCATGTTCCTAGAATCCAGGTAAGATTTCCTTCGGACGGGCGGACCGCAGCGCAGGGATATTCTGATTTGCCGCCAAGAACCTCTTTCAGCATGCCTTCCTTGCCCTTGCTGTTGACGAGAAAGCAGACGTGCCGGGCAGCGTTGATCAGCGGGTAGGTAAAGGTAATCCGATAGGTGTTGAATTTTGGTACAAAATTCGCAACCACCCAGCGGTCCTGCACTTTCAAAGCCTCTGTGCCCGGAAAAATCGAAGCGGTATGGCCATCGTCTCCCATTCCGAGAAGGAGCAGATCGTGGCGGTAGAAGCCGCTCCCGCCCGCACGTTGCCGCAATACCTCCTCGTATTCCCGAGCGGCTGTCGCGGGATCCGCCTCCCCCCGGATGCGCAAGATATTTTCAGGTGGAATTGGCGCACGATCGAACAAGGCCTCTTTTGCCATCCGGTAATTGCTTTGGTCGCTCTCCGGGGGAACGCAACGCTCGTCGCTGAAGCTGAAGACCCATTCGTGCCAGGCGTCGCGGCGCTTGGCGAGTTCCTGGAAAACCGGGCGGGGAGTATTGCCGCCGCTCAAGGCAATATGAAACTCACCACGCTCGAAAATCGCAATGTCGGCCTCCCGTTCGATAAGCGAAACCGCATCCCTGACGAAGCTTGAAGAATGGATGACCTCCGGTGTCATGGGTTACATGAATTTCGAAGGCACCAGGAAATGCAGCTCCGCCTGGCCGGGCCGAAAATCTGTCACTTCCACTCCTGTCAGCGACGCCTTGCGGACCTTGATCGACGCGGCATCGTCCAACCCGAGCATTGCGGAAATTGTCTCGCTGAAATCCGGCTCGTGACCAACCAGAAGAATGGACGCTTTCTGCTCGCGGGCCTTGAGTTCCGCCAAACATGTTTCCGTCTCCATTCCACAAGCCAGCCAATCGACCTCTGACAATGAAGCGCCGCCAAAGTTGGCGGCGACGATTTGTGCAGTCTGACGCGCGCGCACGAGAGGGCTGCTGAGTACGATCTCAGGCAGCAAGCCGCAGCGAACCATGAATTTTCCCGCTCTCTCAGCCTGCTCGACCCCCTTGGGCGACAATCTGCGCTCGTGGTCGCTATTTACACGGAGCTCAGCATCGGCGTGGCGGAGAAAATAGGCGACCATGAGTTCGGGGAGCGCTCCTATTAAGCCGGTTGCCCTGAAAGAGTCAAATCTGATTGAAAATGTTCTCAAAAAGATGACTTGCTGGCTGCCGATCTGCTTTAAGTTTTCGGAAGCCGACAACCCACCGCAAAACAGCGCAAATTACCGCTAACAAATAGCTGGCACTTGCCCCTGTTTTTTCATCAATAATTATCTATGATCGATACTCTGCGCACCTTTGATGCCGGAAATGGCAAAACCGGCTTCTACCATTCCCTGCCGGCCCTGGAAGAGAAAGGCCTCGGCAAGATCTCTCGATTGCCCATCAGCATCCGGATTGTTCTCGAATCCGTGCTGCGCAATTGCGACGAGAAAAAAGTCTCCGGCAAGGACGTGGAGACTCTGGCCGCCTGGAACGCGAAGGCTCCGGCTGCGGAGGAAATCCCGTTCGTCGTCGCGCGCATCGTCCTGCAGGACTTTACGGGCGTCCCGCTGCTCGTCGATCTGGCGGCGATGCGTTCGGCGGTCGCGGCCCTGAAAAAGGACCCCAAAATCATCGAGCCGCTGGTGCCGGTGGACCTGGTGGTTGATCACTCGGTGCAGGTCGATTTTTTCGGATCGGCGCAGGCCCTTCGGCTGAATCTCGAAATGGAATTCAAGCGAAATCGCGAACGGTATCAGTTCCTCAAGTGGGGCCAGCAAGCCTTCAAGACTTTTGGAGTGGTTCCTCCGGGGATTGGTATCGTTCATCAGGTCAATCTGGAATACCTTGCCAAGGGCGTTCTTTCCGCGGAAACGCCGAAGGGGACTGTTTACTATCCGGACACGCTCGTGGGCACGGACTCCCACACCACCATGATCAACGGGCTCGGAGTCGTGGGCTGGGGTGTCGGCGGCATCGAGGCCGAAGCGGGCATGCTTGGACAACCCGTCTATTTTCTCACGCCGGAAGTCGTTGGGGTTCATCTTACCGGATCCCTAAAGGAGGGCGTCACGGCGACGGATCTTGTGCTCGCGGTAACGGAAATGCTGCGAAAACAGAAAGTCGTCGGAAAGTTCGTAGAGTTCTTCGGCGAGGGCGCCGCGGCGCTTTCGGTCACGGATCGCGCCACCATCGGAAACATGGCTCCCGAGTATGGCGCGACAATGGGATTCTTTGGCGTGGACGAGGAAACACTCGCCTATCTGAAAGGAACCGGACGCACTGATGAGCTTTGCAAGACCTTTGAAGGGTATTACAAGGCGCAAGGCCTTTGGGGAATCCCCCGGAAGGGTGATGTGGACTACAGCGTGGAACTCGAATTGGATCTTGCTTCGATTGTTCCCGGTGTCGCCGGTCCCAAGCGCCCGCAAGATCGTATCAATCTTTCCGATCTGAGGCGGACGTTCGAAACCCTTTTCGAGAGGCCGCTTACAGAAGGCGGTTACGGAAAGAAGAACGCCGATCTCTCGCTGAGGGTTCCAATCCACATCAATGGCTCCATGCCTAATGGGGAGCCCGAGATGGCTTCGACCGACAACCTGATCAATCATCCCGTCGAAGGTTTGCCGCGCGACGAAGGGGAAATGATCCAAAATCGTCCCACGCCCGTTAGGCCGGTCTCTCAGGCTTCTGCCTACCGCCCGGCGGACACCGAGATCGGCCACGGAAGCGTTCTTATTGCAGCCATCACGAGCTGCACAAACACCAGCAACCCCAGTGTCATGCTTGGCGCTGCCTTGCTCGCGAAGAAAGCTGTCGAACTCGGACTGAAAGTGAACCCCTTCGTCAAAACCTCACTCGGCCCCGGCTCGCGTGTCGTCACCGACTACCTCGAAAAGACCGGCCTGCAGCCTTACTTTGACAAGCTTGGTTTTCAGACGGTCGGCTACGGCTGCACAACCTGTATCGGCAACTCCGGCCCGCTCCATCCCGCGCTCGAAGAAGCGATCGCCAAGAACGATCTCGTCGCTGCGAGTGTCTTGTCAGGCAATCGTAATTTTGAGGCGCGCGTGCATCAGAACATTCGCGCCAATTTTCTGATGTCTCCCCCTCTCGTGGTCGCCTTCGCCCTTGCAGGCACCGTAGACATTGACCTGAGTTCCGAACCACTCGGAAAGGGGAAGGATGGAAACGCCGTTTATCTCAAAGAAATCTGGCCAACTCTGGAGGAGATCCAAGCGGCGATGAAATCCGCGCTCAAGCCGGAGGTTTACCGGAAGCTGTATTCTGATTTCGCGGAACAAAACCCGAAGTGGAACGAGGTTCCATCCTCGACCGGAGAGGTCTACGAGTGGGACCGCCAGAGCACCTACATCCAGGAACCCCCCTTCTTTGCGGGATTCGGGATGGAACCCGGGCACATTGTTGAGATCAAAGGCGCCCGTCCGCTTGGCATCTTCGGCGACTCCGTGACCACCGACCACATCAGCCCCGCCGGAGCAATCAAGAAGACAAGTCCGGCGGGGAAATTTCTCCTCGAGAGCGGGGTCCTTCCAGAGGACTTCAACAGTTATGGTTCGCGGCGGGGTAATGATCGCGTCATGACGCGCGGCACGTTCGCGAACGTGCGAATCAAGAACCTCATGGTTCCCGGAGTGGAAGGAGGCTATACGCTCTATTTTGGCAACCGGGAAGTCCTCGCGCCGGACAAGGAAATCAAAAGCCAGCACGGAAAGCCAACTTTCATCTACGACGCGTGCATGGCCTACAAGGCCGACGGAATCCCGCTGATCATTTTTGCGGGCCAGGAATACGGGACTGGCTCGAGCCGCGATTGGGCTGCCAAGGGCACGAACCTTCTCGGGGTGAAAGCGGTCGTGGCCCAAAGCTTCGAGCGGATCCATCGGTCGAACCTCGTCGGGATGGGCGTTCTCCCGCTCCAATTCCCGGAAGGGATCACCGCGCAGACTCTCGGACTTGACGGCACGGAGGTCTCTGACGTTCTCGGCTTGTCCGATGCCATCGTTCCGCGCCAGGACGTTATGGTGCGCATCACGCGGAAGGATGGCTCGGTAGTTGAGCAACCGGTAAAGCTACGCATCGATACGCCCATCGAGGTGGACTATTATCGGCACGGCGGAATTCTTTCTTTTGTCCTTCGGCAGTTGCTGAGCTAGGAGGACTGTTGAAATACCCTCGCATGTCACGCGTGGGCTATTTGGGGCGGATATCGGTGGAGTGACGAAGGGGCATCCCCAAAAAGGGCTGTAACTGAGGAAGGACGCCGAGAGATGCCCCAAAGAGCTCACGCCCTCCGGGTTGCGACATACGGGGGTATTCCAACAGTCTAAGCGAACGGCTCGGATCCTGGGGAGACAACTCTTAAGAGAGGTTGCAGATCTACCCGCTGTAGATGTTCCGACCGCTGCTCAGGGCCATCTTCAACAGCAGCGGCCGCGGCGTCCTAGTAATCGCCGAGAGAGAGAAACCGAAAACATCTATCCCGTTCCAATCGGGTTGCTTGCGAATCATCTCCAACGCGGCGCGTTCAACGACGTGTGCTTGTGAATCGTCGGGAACGATCAGGATAAGATTCGCCGGGCTCTTAAGCCCGCACTCTTTGGCCGCGTTTGCTTCAAGAAGCCAGACGTCTTCGATCGGAAAAGCCGCCACCAACGCCTTTGTACACTCGCCGGCGAGATCCTGGATCGTGTTCATGTAGGCCGCGGCACAGCATATGCCCGCAGCGAATCTCCGGTCAACTGCGGATCGTTGGCAAGGGTCCCGGCAGGTTATTGCCGGGCATCGTCGTCAGACTGAAAAAAGCCGTCGACGGCCTGAATCGCTTCGCGTTCGTCCGGCCCCGAGACTTCGATCTCCAGGGTGGCGCCAAGACCGGCGCAGAGAATCAAGATGCTGATGACGCTGCGACCGTCAGCGATTTTTTCCCCGAGCCGGCAGAGGATACTCGACCTGAATCGAGTCGCAAGCGTCACAAAGCAACCCGCCCTGCGGAGCGGAATGCCTTCCTTCCACGGCACAACGACAATCGTCTTCTTCACGTCGATTGAACCCGCCTGTTCTCCAAAAGTTCATCCTCAGTCCCTGGGTCGAATGCCCGACCCAAAGGAACTGCTCCTCACGAGGTCGGCGGGGCATTTCGCTCAGCAAAACTGCTGATTTGATGCCAATAGGGATAGGCGCGCGTCGTTGCGCTGGCCGCATCCAGTTTGGCAACCTGCTCGGGCGTGAGATTCCACCCGACCGCCCCGAGGTTCTGCCGCAACTGCTCCTCGTTGCGGGCACCCACGATGACCGTCGAGACGGTTGGGCGTTGCAGGAGCCAGTTGAGCGCGACTTGCGGCACGCTCTTCCCGGTCTCCTGTGCAGCCGCGTCGAGCGCATCCACGACCCGGAAAACATACTCATCAGCAATAGGCGGTCCCGCCTCCGTGACCACCGCGGAGCGCAAACGACTATTCGCGGGCAGCGGCTGATTGCGCCGGATCTTTCCGGTAAGACGCCCCCATCCCAGCGGGCTCCAGACCACCGCGCCGACCTTCTGATCGATTCCCAATGGCATCAACTCCCATTCGTAATCGCGTCCCACAAGCGAGTAGTAGGCCTGATGGGCCACATAACGCGCCAAGCCGTATTTCTCCGAGATCGCAAGAGACTTCATTAGGTGCCAACCGGAGAAGTTCGAGCAGCCGATATAGCGGATCTTTCCGGCGCGAATCAGGTCGTCCAAAGCTCGAAGCGTTTCCTCAATTGGCGTCTTGGCGTCGAAAGCGTGCAGTTGATACAAGTCGATGTAATCGACCCCCAACCGGCGCAAGCTTGCCTCGCACGCCTGGATCAAATGATGCCGGGATGAACCAACCTCAATCATGCCGTAATCCGCAGAAGATCCTGTATCTATCGGCATCCGATGACTGGATAGCGTGCGAGAGAGGACGAGTGAGACAACACTTTGGGAACCATGGAAAATTTTCGACCGGAGGCGGGTCCCGCCTATTTGAAGGCGGACGTGAAATACGCGCTGTTTTTCGCCATGGGCCCATGGACCCATGGATTGCAGAAACCCATGCAGGGCGGCACTTTCGCCATGGCGATTGATGGGCTGGGAGGTGGCATGGCAAAAGCACCTCCATGCGACTCGAAAGCACTGCCAGATGATCAGGAGCCAACCTGGGCCATCCTGACGCTTGCAATCAGGCACTGAGACCGTTCAGTCACGACGATCTGAAACGAGGTGCTCTTAGGCCGGGCGGCGCGGCCTTCGGTGAATCCGCGCCTTCACCAGAGCGAGTTAATGATGGAAGCTGCGGACACAAACGTGACTTTGCAATTCTCCAACCACTTGCGAAATGCCTGGACGTCTCCCCAATTCTCATCTGACTGCTTAAAGTGATCGAGAACACCAGCTTTGCTTTCATAGATCTCGCTCAGGACGAAACACGTGTTGCCGGTCGGGGCAGAGTTGAGATCCGGCGGGTTGGAGAGCTCCGGCCCCTTGGACACGTTGTAGCTCAGGAGAGCTTTCTCCCCGTTACGGTAGTGCGTAGACTCCATCCAAACCCCGTGGCTCTTGAAGAGGCGGTCACCCTCCGCCGCTTGATCGGGGGGGGCAATGATGATGGCGTTAAGCTGAATTTTGTCGTGGTAGGTCATAGTCGGTTCTCGGAATTCTCTAGGTAGAGCAACGCCAGTCAACGCTTTTCCCTAGACGAACAAGTGATTCTGTCATTTTCGGATTTCGTGCCAGATCGGAGACGTCCGAACGTCTATTGGCGGGAGGCAAGCAAACTCTCCGAAGTGCTCAGGCGTGGCAAGCTTCAGCCTTCCTTACCTCATTGCCTTGCCAGCGGAATCAAAGCCTCTGGTCGCCAATCTAGGCTCAAGGGAACGCTGCCTTCTGGTGATTGAGACCCCGTTAATCTCAAAGCCTCGCCGGAAATTCAAAAGAGCCGTGATTTTCCGACTCCTCGTCGCTAACGTCTGTGAGAAGGATGGATACAAATTTCCCCGCTGAACTCGACAAATTCTTGGCGACACTCGCTCGCCTATTCGCGGACAAAGGCGCGAGTGCGGAGGTAGCTGTTCTCACGCTCGGACGACCCACTTGTGAGTATCTGGGCGAGCACTACACCGGCGATCCTTACAAACTCGAGGTGCCTCAGAGCCTGGACAATCATTACGAGATCATGCTCGAGGTGCCTCAGAGCCTCTACAATCAGGTTGCCGACCGCAAGCGGGCCGTCGAGGGGAGCCTTCGCGACGAATCCGAGCAACTTATGGGGCGCTACCCCGACGTCTCACCTCCGTGGCTTCTACATCACGCCGTGAGATGCCCGAGGACCCCGAGTGGCGCAACAAGGCTCGGCGTTGGCTTTCCGGCGAGACAGTGTCCAACCAGGGCCGAGTGCGTTCGGACAATGTTGCACCGTATCAGGTGGACGGACTTTTGTTCCGATCAAAGCCGGAGATTCATCTTTACCGCGCCCTCAAGGCCCGCGAACTTTTCGTTCGCGCCGCTTCCAGTCTTCGTCCGCGGCGGCGAGCTACGCCACCGAGTGGAACCGGATTTTGTCATCTTCTATCGCAACCAAGTTCTTGTGCTGGAGTTGGACGGTAAGCAGTTTCACCCCGAAACGCCCGCGGAGGCAGATGCGCGCCTTGCCTTGCTCAAGCGCGAGGGCGCATACGTCGAGCACATTAGCTCTGCTGAGTGCGACACTGCCGAAAAAGCCGAAACAATCGCCAAGCAAATTTTCGCTTTGCTGGAGAAACTTGCAGCCAACAAGTAACGCCATGCGCTGAAGCGATTTGGGGCAGGAAGCTCCTCTTCCCTGCGAGGCGATATCGTGTTATTACACGATGATGAATCGTGCGGCGTTCATAGAGAAGCTCACGGAGATACAACGGACCGTTGAAGGGCTGCTGACCCAACTCAAGGCCAGCGAGCATGACGCTTTCGCGGCTCACCTTTACCAGTCGCGCCGGGAATACCGGTTAGCGTGCGATCACTCCGGCAAAAGCGGCAAGCAAATCGAACGATGTTTGATCTCGACGTTCAAGGTCGCCGAGAGCATCGGGCTTCAAGGGCGACTTTCGCCAATGGGAGCACTTGCTGCGGATCGGTGATTGAGAATTTACGGGCCCGCCCCCGCAACCCGAGAGCCCGTGTTTGACTCCCGGGCCCACTTTTGTCACTCTGCGCCCATGGAAACGCACGCTTTCGGCTTCAGACTCCGGGCCAACGCCTCGAAGGGCCAAAAGCGATTTCCTATCAGTCGTATGAAGAAAATGCCCGCCATAACATTTCTTAGCGTCCTGGCCATTCTGTTCTTTGGCTTCGAGTTGTGTCCCGTGCAGGCGGAAGAGCCCGGTTTGCTAGATGGCATGAAGTTCGAAGGTTCTTTGACGGAGGATGGGTCGCAAGCCGCCCCGTTCGAAGAGACGCTAATCTTCGAGAACGGTGAATTCCTCTCGAAGGCTTGTATTCCCTACGGCTTTGGGAAGGCACCCTACAAGGCAACCAGGGAGGGGGACAGAATCAAGTGGAGCGCTGTAGTGCCTAATTCAGATTCTGAGGGGGGAGACAAGGCGGGATGGAGCGGGTCTGTTGTCGGTGACAAGCTTACCGGCAAGATGATATGGTCGAAGGCTAATGAGACCATCGAGTACACCGTCGACGCTGAAACACCTCGGTAGGTTTAGAGCCCAAGTATTTGGAACTCGGGAACCTGGTGAATACTCACTGCTCTTGCAAGGTCGTTCCGGTTGCTTGTTGATTTCCTATCAGTCAGACTCCGGGCCAACGCCCCGGAGGGCCAAAAGCGATTTCCTTGCTAGGATTTTGCCGGACTAATAGGGAGGGAGCAGATGCCAATCTTGCTGGACCGTCACGATAGGGTCGAATCTTCGGCGAAGGAAGTTGCCAAACGCACGTCAAGGACCTGGAAGTCCAAGACAAATACGGAGTGAAGTTTCTGACGTATTGGTACGATGCTGAACGCCGAACGACATTCTGTCTTTTGGATGCACCAGATAAGGAGCCAGCCGACAAGGTCCATGCAGAGGCCCATGGACACGTCGCCAACGATATGGTCGCCGGGGATCTGTCGGCTGTCGAGGCTTTTCTCGGTCGCATCCAGGATCCGCTCTCGGCAAAAACGGTGCCGATCAACGAATCAGCCTTCCGCGCCATCATGTTCACGGACATGGTCGGTTCCACCGAGATGACGGTGCAACTCGGCGATACGATGGCGGTTGAGCTGCTCAGGGCTCACGATGCGATCATCCGGCGGTGTTTGGAACACTATCGCGGCTCCGAGGTAAAACATTTGGGCGACGGCATTATGGCGTCATTCGACGACGCACCGGCTGCGGTCGCGTGTGCAATTGAGATTCAGGAGAAACTCGCATCCTATAACAAAAACAGTGGAGCAATTTGCAGTTGTGAGGATCGGGCTCTCACTGTTTTTTGTTATAGGGATTCAGAGTTTCTCCTGAATCTCAATTGCACACGCGACCGCAGCATTGCGCGTCGAATGACGCCATAATGCCGTCGCCCAAATGTTTTACCTCGGACAGCGATAGTGTTCCAAACACCGCCGGATGATCGCATCGTGAGCCCTGAGCAGCTCCACCGCCATCGTATCGCCCAGTTGCACCGTCATCTCGGTCGAACCGACCATGTCCGTGAACATGATGGCACGGAAGCTGATTCGTTGATCGGCGCCGGTTCCCGAGAGCGGATCCTGAGAAAAGCCTCGACAGCGGTCCAGCAGGCGACGTCCTCGTTGGCGACGTGGTCGGTGTCCATGGACCTTGTCGGCTGTCTCCTTATCTGGTGCATCCAAAAGACCGGATTCTCGTTCGGCATTTTCAGCATCGTACAATACGTCAGAAACTTCACTCCGTATTTGTCTTGGACTTCCAGGTCCCTTGACGTGCAGTTTGGCAACTTTCCTTCGCCGAAGATTCGAGCATATCGTGACGGTCCAGGAAGATGGCATCTGCTCCCTCCCTATTAGTCCGGCAAAATCCTAGCAAGGAAATCGCTTTTGGCCCTCCGGGGCGTTGGCCCAGAGTCTGACTGACAGGAAATCAACAAGCAACCGGAACGACATTGCAAGAGCAGTGAGTATTTACCAGGTTCTCGAGTTCCAAATACTTGGGCTCTAAACCTACCGAGGTGTTTCAGCGTCGACGGTGGCACTGATGGTCTCATTACACCTTCGACCATATCATCTTGCCGGTAAGCTTGTCACCGACAACAGACCCGCTCCATCCCGCCTTGCCTCCCCCTCAGAATCTGAATTAGGCGCTTCAGCGCTCCACTTGATTCTGTCCCCCTCCCTGCCTTGTAGGGTGCCTTCCCAAGCCGTAGGGAATACAAGCCTTGCGAGGAATTCACCGTTCTCAAAGATTAGCGTCTCTTCGAACGGGGCAGGCTTTTCGACCCATCCTCCGTCAAAGAACCGTCAAACTTCATGCCATATTAGCAAAAAATTGGGCTCTTCCACCTGCACGGGACGCAACTCAGAAGCCGAAGAACAGAATGGCCAGGACGCTAAGAAATGTTATGGCGGGCATTTTCTTCATACGACTGATAGGAAATCACTTTTGGCCGTTCAGTGGGCCCCTGAAGCCGAAAGCGTGCGTTTCCATGGGCGCAGAGCAGTGACAAAAGTGCACCGGGAGTCAAACACGGGCTCTCGGGTTGCGGGGGCGGGCCTAAATTGCTCAATCACCAATCCGCAACAAGTGTTCCCATTGGCGATAGTCGCCCTTGAACCCGATGCTCTCGGCGACCTTGAACGTCGAGATCAAACATCGTTCGATTTGCTTGCCGCTTCTTTGCCGGAGTGATCGCACGCTAACCGGTATTCCCGGCGCGACTGGTAAAGGCGGGCCGCGAAAGCGTCATGCTCGCTGGCCTTGAGTTGGGTCAGCAGCTGGTTCGTTGTATCTCCGTGAGCTTCTCTATGAACGCCGCACATTCATCATCGTGTAATAACACGAGATATCGCCTCGCAGGGAAGAGACTCCTGCCCAAATCGCTTCAGCGCATGGCGTTACTTGTGGCTGCAAGTTTCTCCAGCAAAGCGAAAATTTGCTTGGCGATTGTTTCAGCGTTTTTCGGCAGTGTCGCACTCAGCAGAGCTAATGTGCTCGACGTATGCGCCCTCGCGCTTGAGCAAGGCAAGGCGCGCATCTGCCTCCGCGGCGGTTCGGGGTGAAACTGTTTACCGTCCAACTCCAGCACGAGAACTTGGTTGCGATAAATGACAAAATCCGCGCTCGGTGGCGTAGCCCAGCCACGAGACGAAGCTGGAAGCGGCGCGAAGCGAAAGTTTGCGGGCCTTGAGGGCGCGGTAAAGATGAATCTCCGGCTTTGATCGGAACAAAAGTCCGTCCACCTGATACGGTGCAACATTGTCCGAACGCACTCGGCCCTGGTTGGACACTGTCTCGCCGGAAAGCCAACGCCGGACCTTGTTGCGCCACTCGGGTGCTCGGCGGTCTCCGGCGTGATGTAGAAGCCACGGAGGTGGACGTCGGGGTAGCGCCCCATAGCCTCGGATTCGTCGCGAAGGCTCCCCTCGACGGCCCGCTTGCGGTCGGCAACCTGATTGTAGAGGCTCTGAGGCACCTCGAGCATGATCTCGTAATGATTGTCCAGGCTCTGAGGCACCTCGAGTTTGTAAGGATCGCATGCTCGCCCAGATACTCACAAGTGGGTCGTCCGAGGCGTAAACAGCTACCTCCGCACTCGGCGCTTTTGTCCGCGAAAGTGCGAGCGAGTGTCAGAATTTGTCGAGTTCAGCGGGGAAATTTGTATCCATCCTTCTCACAGACGTTAGCGACGAGGAGTCGGAAAATCACGGCTTCTTTGAATTTCCGGCGAGGCTTTGAGATTAACGGGGTCTCGATCCAGAAGGCAGCGTTCCCCTTGAGCCTAGATTGGCGACCAGAGGCTTTGATTCCGCTGGCAAGGCAATGAGGTAAGGAAGGCTGAAGCTTGCCACGCCTGAGCACTTCGGAGAGTTTGCTTGCCTCCCGCCAAATATAGACGTTCGGACCTGGCACGAAATCCGAAAATGACAGAATCACTTGTTCGTCTAGGGAAAAGCGTTGACTGGCGTTGCTCTACCTAGAGAATTCCGAGAACCGACTATGACCTACCACGACAAAATTCAGCTAAGCGCCATCATCATTGCCCCCCCCGATCAAGCGGCGGAGGGTGACCGCCTCTTCAAGAGCGGCGGGTTTTGGATGGAGTCTACGCGCTCGTAACGGGGAAAAAGCTCTCCTGAGCTACAACGTGTCCAAGGGGCCGGAGCTCTCCAACCCGCCGGATCTCAAGCTCTCCCGACCGCAACACATGTTCGTCCTGAGCGAGATCTATGAAAAGCGAACTTGGTGTTCTCGATCACTTTAAGCAGTCAGATGAGAATTGGGGAGACGTGCAGGAGAATTGCAAAGTCACGTTTGTGTCCGCAGCTTCCATCATTAACTCGCTCTGGTGAAGGCGCGGATTCACCGAAGGCCGCGCCGCCCGGCCTAAGAGCACCTCGTTTCAGATCGTCGTGACTGAACGGTCTCAGTGCCTGATTGCAAGCGTCAGGATGGCCCAGGTTGGCTCCTGATCATCTGGCAGTGTTTTCGAGTCGCATGGAGGTGCTTTTGCCATGCCACCTCCCACCCAGTCAATCCCCATGGCGAATGTGCCGCCCTGCATGGGTTTCTGCAATCCATGGGTCCATGGGCCCATGGCGAAAAAACAGCGCGTATTTAGCATCCGCCTTTTCGACTGGGCGGGACCCGCCCCCGTCAAAAATTTTCCATGGTTCCCAAAGTGTTGTCTCACTCGTCCTCTCTCGCACGCTATCCAGTCATCGGATGCCGATGAATACAGGATCTTCTGCGGATTCGGCATCGTCAGTTGTCGTCCGGCATCATTTGATCCAGGCGTGCGAGGCAAGCGCGCCCGGTTGGGGGTCGATTGCATCAACTTGTATCAACTGCACGCTTTCGACGCCAAGACGCCAATTGAGGAAACGCTTCGAGCTTTGGACGACCTGATTCGCGTCGGAGGATTCCGCTATATCGGCTGCTGCGAACTTCTCGGGGTGGCACCTGATGAAGTCTCTTGTCGTTTCGGAGAAGTATCGTCTTGGCGCGTTATGTGGCCCATCAGCGTATTACTCGCTTATGGGACGCGATTATGAATGGGAGCTCATGCCATTGGGCTCGGATCAGAAGGTCGGCGCGGTGGTCTGGAGTCCGCTGGGATGGGGGCGTCTTACGGGCAAGATTCGGCGGGTCGCCGCTGCCCGCGGTGAGTCGTTTGCGCGCTCCACAGTGGTGGTCGACGCGGCGCCTGTGGCGGATGCGTGTTGTTCCGGGTCGTGGATGCCTCGACGCGGCGGGAAGGAGAGTACAAGAGAAGCATGCCGCAGGTCTCATCAACTGGCTCTTGCAACGGCCTACGGTCTCGACCTCTCATGGGGGCACGCGATGAGGAGCAGTTGCGGCAGAACCTGGTGGGGTGAGTGTCACACGCCCGCGCAGGTGACGAAATTGGATGCGGCCAGCGCACGACGCCCGTATCCCTATTGGCATCAAATCAGCAGTTTTGCTGAGCGAAATGCCCCGCCGACCTGAGGAGCAGTTCCTTTGGGTCGGGCATTCGACCCAGGGGACTGAGGATGAACTTTTGCAACAGGCGGTACACGACATGTGAAGAAGACGATTGTCGTTGCTCGTGGAAGGAAGGCATTCGTCCGCAGGGCGGGTTGCTCTGACGCTTCGACTCGATTCAGGTCATTCTGCCTCTCCGGCTCGGAAAAAATCACTGACATGGGCGCGTCATCAGCATCTTGATTCTCTGCGCCGGTCTTGGGGATCGAAGTCTCGGGCCGGACGAACGCGAAGCGATTCAGGCCGTCGACGGCTTTTTTCAGTCTGACGACGATGCCCGGCAATAACCTGCCGGGACCCTTGCCAACGATCCGCAGTTGACCGGAGATTCGCTGCGGGCATATGCTGTGCCGCGGCCTACATGAACACGATCCAGGATCTCGCCGGCGAGTGTACAAAGGCGTTGGTGGCGGCTTTTCCGATCGAAGCGTGTCGCTTCTGAAGCAAACGCGGCCAAAGAGTGCGGCTTAAGAGCCCGGCGAAAATCTTATCCTGATCGTTCCCGACGATTCACAAGCACACGTCGCTGAACGCGCCGCGTTGGAGATGATTCGCAAGCAGACCCGATTGGAACGGGATAGATGTTTTCGGTTTCTCTCTCTCGGCGATTCTAGGAACACAGCGGCCGCCTGTGAAGATGGCCCTGAGCAGCGGTCGGAACATCTACACGGTGAGTCTCAACCTCTCTTGAGACTCTGTCCCCAGATCCCGAGCGACATTAGACTGTTGGAATACCCCGGTATGTCGCAACCCGGAGGGCGTGGGGGTCGCCGGGGCATCTCTCAGCATCCTTCCTCAGTTACAGCCCATTTGGGGATGCCCTTTTAGTTTACTCCCCCACCGATTATCCGCCCCAAATAGCCCACGCGTGACATGCGAGGGTACTTCGACAGTCCTCCTAGCTCAGCAACTGCCCAAAGGAGCAAAAGAAAGAATTCCGCCGCTGCGATAATCGTCCTTGCCGGAGACTTTTTTCTCGTCGCAATTGCGCAGCACGGATTCGAGAACAATCCGGATGCTGATGGGCAATCGAAGAGATCTTGCCGAGGCCTTTCTCTTCCAGGGCCGGCAGGGAATGGTAGAAGCCGGTTTTGCCATTTCCGGCATCAAAGGTGCGCAGAGTATCGATCATAGACAATTATTGATGAAAAAAACAGGGGCAAGTGCCAGCTATTTGTTAGCGGTAATTTGCGCTGTTTTGCGGTGGGTTGTCGGCTTCCGAAAACTTAAAGCAGATCGGCAGCCAGCAAGTCATCTTTTTGAGAACATTTTCAATGAGATTCGACTCTTTCAGGGCAACCGGCTTAATAGGAGCGCTCCCCGAACTCATGGTCGCCTATTTTCTCCGCCACGCCGATGCTGAGCTCCGTGTAAATAGCGACCACGAGCGCAGATTGTCGCCCAAGGGGGTCGAGCAGGCTGAGAGAGCGGGAAAATTCACTGGTCGCTGCGGCTTGCTGCCTGAGATCGGACTCGAGCAGCCCCCTCGTGCGCGCGCGTCAGACTGCACAAATCGTCGCCGCCAACTTTGGCGGCGCTTCATTGTCAGAGGTCGATTGGCTGGCTTGTGGAATGGAGGCGGAAACATGTTTGGCGGAACTCAAGGCTTGCGAGCAGAAAGCGTCCGTTCTTCTGGTTGGTCACGAGCCGGATTTCAGCGAGACAATCTCCGCAATGCTCGGGTTGGACGATCCGCGTCGATCAAGGTCCGCAAGGCGTCGCTGACAGGACTGGAAGTGACTGATTTTCGGCCCGGCCAGGCGGAGCTGCATTTCCTGGTGCCTTCGAAATTCATGTAACCCATGACACCGGAGGTGATCCATTCTTCAAGCTTCGTCAGGGATGTGGTTTCGCTTATCGAACGGGAGGCCGACATTGCGATTTTCGAGCGCGGTGAGTTTCATATTGCCTTGAGCGGCGGCAATACTCCCCGCCCGGTTTTTCAGGAACTCGCCAAGCGCCGCGACGCTTGGCACGAATGGGTCTTCAGCTTCGGCGACGAGCGTTGCGTTCCCCCGGAGAGCGACCAAAGCAATTACCGGATGGCAAAAGAGGCCTTGTTCGATCGTGCGCCAATTCCACCTGAAAATATCTTGCGCATCCGGGAGGCGGATCCCGCGACAGCCGCTCGGGAATACGAGGAGGTATTGCGGCAACGTGCGGGCGGGAGTGGCTTCTACCGTCACGATCTGCTCCTTCTCGGAATGGGAGACGATGGCCATACCGCTTCGCTTTTTCCGGCACAGAGGCTTTGAAAGTGCACGACCGCTGGGTGGTTGCGAATTTTTCTAACCAAAATTCAACACCTATCGGATTACCTTTACCTACCCGCTGATCAACGCTGCCCGGCACGTCTGCTTTCTCGTCAACAGCAAGGGCAAGGAAGGCATGCTGAAAGAGGTTCTTGGCGGCAAATCAGAATATCCCTGCGCTGCGGTCCGCCCCTCCGAAGGAAATCTAACCTGAATTCTAGGAATATGAATATACTACTGCTCACAAACTAATTCCCCCTCATATCTACGGCGGAGCAGGCATTGGTACCGCGCACATACCTGAGCCGTGAGCTTGCCAAGCTCATGCCGGTGCACGTGCGATGCTTCGGCGACCAGAATATCACGTCCGGCAACCTTTCCGCGATTGGATTCAGCCACTCGGATCGCTACACGTGCCCGAAGCCTTTGAGATCGGTTTTCGGGGCGGTTCAGCGCTCCCTGGATTTCAACACGGTGGAACTGAAAGCGGATTTGGTGCATTGCCATACTTGGTACGTCCATTGGGGCGGAATTTTCGCGAAACTGAACTATGACATTCCGTTCGTCATGACGGTGCACTCGCTTGAGCCGTTGCGCCCGTGGAAACGTGAGCAATTGGGAGGAGGCTATGATTTTACTTGCTGGGTGGAGCACACCGCGATGGAGATGGCCGATGCCGTAATCGGCGTTTCAGCGAGACGAGAGCCGACGTCCAACGTTTGTTCGACGTTCGTCCGAGAGGCTCCATGTCATCTACAACGGCATCGATCCGCAGCAGGTATAATCGTGTCGAATCGAAGGCCGCCCGGAAGCGGCTGGGAATCAACGACGGAGCCCTATGTGCTGTTTGTGGGCCGTATCACGCGGCAGAAGGGCATCGTTCATCTCGTCAATGCGATCAAGTATCTTGATCCCGGGCTCGAGATCGTCTTGGCCGCGGGAGCGCCCGATACCCAGGAGATCGCGGCGGAGATGAAGACCGCGGTTGCCGTGGCGCAGCGAAGCATGACGGGGTCCGCTGGATGGAGGAGATGGTGGACGTCAAGCCACCATGATTGAGCTTTACACCCATGCCGCGGGTTTTGCTGTCCGTCGATCTACGAACCGTTCGGCATTATCAATCTGGAGGCCATGGCCTGCGAGACGCCGGTCGTCGCCGGTGCGGTGGGCGGCATCAAGGAGGTGGTGGTCGATGGTGAAACCGGGTTTCTGGTCCCGTGGAGCAGATGCAGGAGAGCCCGTTCGAGCCGGTCGCGCCGGATCGATTTTCCCGCGATCTCGCCGCGCGCATCAACGAACTGATGGCCGACCCCGCGAAACGCAAAGCCTTCGGTGAGGCCGGGCGACGACGGGCCGAGGAAGTATTCGGCTGGCCGGCGATCGCCCAGCAAACAGCCCGGCTCTACCAGTCGCTGGCAGCCAGAAAGTGATCGCCGCCCGGTAGGGACGGCGCTCGAACCTGCTCCGCCCGCGCGCTTGCGATTTGGTGGCGGAATGAAGTTCGTCGATCACGTTCGCATCCACGCGAAAGCTGGTGACGGCGGCAACGGTTGCTGCAGCTTTCGCCGCGAGAAATTTGTCCCGCGTGGCGGACCGGACGGCGGCGACGGCGGCGACGGCGGAAGCGTCATTCTCAAGGCGGATCCCCACACGGACAACCTCGCCAGCCTCTACGACGAGCCCAACGTCCGCGCCGGGCGCGGAAGCCACGGACAAGGCAAGGACAAGCATGGCCGGAACGGGCGGTCCGTTGTCGTCAAGGTGCCGATTGGAACGGTGGTCTATGGGTTGCCGGAGGAATTTTCAGCGCGACCGGATATTGCCGAGTTGGACAGTTCCGAAAAGCTCGCCCCTGCGGACTGGCGCAAACTAGAGCCGCTCGCCGATCTTAGTCGGCCGGATTCGGAGTTTGTCCTATGCTAGGTGGGACGCGGCGGAAAGGGAAACACACATTTCAAGAGTTCGAGGAATCGCGCCCCGCGTCAAACGACCGATGGCGAATCCGGCGAGGAAGGGTGGTTCGCCTTGGAGCTTCAAACCATCGCGGACGCGGGGCTGGTCGGCTACCCCAACGCTGGAAAAATTACGCTCCTGGGAAAGATCTCGGCGGCCCATCGAAAGGCGGCGCCATACCCTTTTACCACCATGAATCCGGTTGTGGAGTCGTCGAGCTTGGCGGCTACCGCCGTGCGACGGTCGCGAGATTCCGGGGCTTGATCGAGGGGGCGCATGACAATAAGGGACTCGGGTACTAGTTCTTGAGACATATCGAGCGTTGTAAGCTATTGCTTTTCATGCTGGATATCGCCGGGAGCGAAGGCCGTGATCCGATTGAGGACTTTCGAACCTTGAGGCGCGAGCTGGATTTGTACGATCCGAGATTCTCAATGAGACCATTTGCGATAGTTGCCAACAAAATGGACCTTCCGGATGCTGCCGGTCACCTGCGCCGATTCAAAGCAAAATTCCGAAAGGCAAAGGTGGTTCCGGTTTGCGCGAAGGAGGGCGAAGGTGTCGAGCAGATCAAACAGCTTTTCTGGGCAGAAGCTCTCGGCGGAGAGGCGCTGTCAATCCACTAACCCGCATTGCTCAT
>CAWFMA010000034.1:0-116751 GCA_963816855.1 uncultured Verrucomicrobiae bacterium
GCTGGCAATGCGGCGGGCTTCCACGTCTAGGTCAGTAGTGGATTCGCTACCAGCGCCCGAATTTGGGCGCACCGTTTCCGCTGGTCCGTTAGTCTCGGAAGCCTTCAGACCGCCTGTGGCGGTCATCCTGGCGCAATTGCGGGGCGGTAAGCATAAGATCGGCTCCGCGACGAGCAGCTCGCTGCGGATAACGCTCTTGCCGTCCGCTGAATATCGCGGACCTGCGCGGCAAGGAAGCGAAACGAGAAATCTGCCGCGATCCAGACTTGCTTTGGTTCATTCTTGCCCCCCAGCGCCAAATCTTAACCGACACACGTCGTTTGGGCGGTCCGTTAGTCTCGGAATGTCCCAGACCGGCACTGCCGCCCGACGCCGAAACGGCGCTGGGGCGGTTTTCGGGGATGATCGATTGGTTTTGCGTCCTGCCACGCTTTAACACGCTGGGGCGGGATCTGCGGCGACACGGGAGCTATGGTTTGTCATGAGGCTGCCGAGCATTCGGGCGCAGTAGCCTGTTCTGAGCCATGAAGCAGCCCATCATCGCTCAAGATATTTACAATACATTTGCAAGCTTGCCGACTTCGCTCGTAAACGCCAATACTGCAATGCTGACCCGTCACATATCGATGCTCGAACTACGTCCGATACAACGTATCGATAACGTAGCGCTTCATCGCTGGGCGCTTTTCACGGTGGAGTAGCTTTCCACCTGTAGCTTTCCCTCCTTTTCGTCCCACGGTTCAGGCGCGAACTCGCGCTAGCTGGGTTCCGGCATCCACAGAACTTGTTCCGATTTGAACGCGCATCTAAAAATTCACCATGAGAAAACTACTTACTGACTCTCACAATTTGCATCGGTCTGTCGGCCTGCGGAGTTACTGTCCCCTGCGCGGCCAAGGCCAGCAACGGAATGACGTTCATCGGGTCTGCGACAGCCACGATGTCGTCAAAGCCCGGCAGCTTTATGCTCTAGTCCGCCAACGGCCTGAGGTGCTAAGGCACATACAACTAATGGGATACTAACCTGACAATCCAAGTTCCATTTTACGTCTCGGATGGTCGCCATGGTATTGCCACAGTCACTCGCGACGGAACCGGCTTGAACGCTATCGGCGTGGGACAAACCAACGACGGTATCACCTTCATATTTCTCATGGGTTCCGCCATGCAACAGATCCAATCCCAATGGTAATGAGAGCGTTTCGAACCTGCCGCTGTATGGCCGCAAGTGCGCTAATCATTTTCGCAGCGGCTGCAACACTTCTCGCTGAGCCGGAAGTCCGGCGGGCTATTCCCGTCGAGCACAAGCCTCCAACTTCGAAATCGACACCGGTTCGCCGAGCTATTCCTGTTGCAACTCCGGCTGCTGTCACAGCCACAACTCCAACTGATTCCAATGAGTCTGAGTTTGCCTCGATTCCACTGTTGAAGGAGCTGACAATCGAGGTTCCGAACACCTGGTGGATTTTGGGAACGGATCTTGATGCCATCATTAAGACAACGGCCGAAGCCACCCGAAAACTGGCCAATCTTCCCGCTCCAGGAGGCAAGCGGAGCACGTTGTTCCGCGCGAACTCGATGCCTCGCACCAATACGAAGAAGAATTCAACAATTTATTGTCATCAATAAAAATTGCTCGCTATCACTGCTTTATCAAATGTGACCAGGATAATTTGCGTCGATTCGCACTGCGTTTTTACATCACTTATACAACATGATTTTTAACGAAACTGAAATCAAGCTGATAAACCTAGCATTAAATCCCGCTGCTCATAACGGGGAGGTGGCCAACGGTGCGACAATGCTTTTCCAACACCTTCGCAAGCGGGGTGTATCTGCATTTCATATGCTCAACGGAAGTAATAACGAATCACGCTACAAGGCTCTTTACCATAGCGAACGTACTGTCACGGATGAGCTTAAAGCTCAATGTGCTAACCTGAAGACCAAACAGGATGCAGACGCAACAAAAATTGCACGCTTAATTTCGAATCTTGAAGCATTGCGTAAAGAAAAAGAAGCGCCTGCCAAAGTTATTGTGAAGCCTATTCCTTGGGGACCGATCTCTATGGTTTTTTCTATTCTCTTAATACTATCATTATACGTAACTTTTATTGCCTCAAGTTCTCATAGTAATGTGACAGCAACTATACCAATAGCTACACCATCTCCTACACCACGAATAGCATCCACACCATCTCCTACACCACGAATAGCGTCCACACCATCTCCTACGCCAAAAATTACATCTCCTACGCCACAGATTAAAGTTGCAACTCCTAAACCTATGCCTTTGCCTCCAAGCGGAGAGGTAAGAGCAATTAAAAACATAAGTCGCGTGGCTCCGCTTGAGATTAGAACATCGCCAGGAAAAAACTATCTAGTAAAACTTAGCTATGTTAATAGCAGAGAAACAGTTATAAGCGTATTCGTCAGGGGTGGCGATACGGTTAAAATTAAAGCTCCGCTAGGAACATACACTCTAAAGTATGCCTCAGGAGATACATGGTACGGATACAAAAATAATATTTGGTTCGGACCATCGACTACGTACACAAAAGCAGACGAATCGCTTATATTTACCTCAACAGGCAATGGATACTATGGTCATACTGTAACGCTTTATGAGGTAGAAAATGGGAATCTGAGCACGCACGATATTGAGGCAGACCAATTTTAACAAGGGTCTTTCCTAGTGTCCTGAGAGAGAAGTAGATTTAAGAAAGGGAGTTTTCAAGCTTTCTAAAGATCGAATCTGCGGAAGCAGTCCAGGTAAAAGGTTTGGGTTCTTTGTTGTGTTCGGAGAGGTAGGCGTCGATAGCGGCTTGAAGTTGTCGCACCGAAGAGAAGCTTCCGCGTCGAATGGCCTCTGTAGTGATACGAGCAAAGAAGCGCTCGACCATGTTGAGCCAGGAACTGCCAGTGGGAGTGAAATGAAGATGAAAGCGGGGATGACGCAGCAGCCAGCGATGGACTTTCGGGGTTTTATGGGTGGAATAGTTGTCAATGATGAGGTGCAGTTGGCTTTTCCCATCATCGGAGAACGCGGCGTCGATACGTTCCAGGAAGGCCAAGAATTCCTGGTGGCGGTGACGCTGGTGGCACCGACCCAAAACTCGTCCGGTGGCCGCATCGTAAGCGGCAAACAGAGAAAGAGTCCCGTGACGCACATAATCATGAGTCTGACGCTCCGGCAGACCGGGACGCAGTGGCAAAATGGGTTGGCTGCGCTCGAGCGCTTGAGTCTGGCTCTTCTCATCGACACAAAGCACAATGGCTTTATCGGGCGGATTCAGATAAAGCCCCACAATATCGCGCACCTTCTCTACAAACATCGGGTCGGCACTCAACTTGAAGGAGTCCACCCGATGGGGTTTGAGCCCAAAGGCGCGCCAAATTCGCAACACCGAATGCTCCGAAATGCCAGCTTCTTTAGCCATGAGACGGCTGCTCCAGTGGGTTCGAGCCCGTGGAGTGGTCTCCAGCGTCTTAGTGAGAACCTCCTCGACCTTCTTGTCGTCGATGCTTCGCGGAGCTCCGCTGCGGGGCGCATCAGCCAGCGCCTCGATCTTCTGGCGAGCATAACGGCTGCGCCACTTGCCAACCGTGGGCAAAGTGACTCTTTCACGTCGGGCGATCTCGGTGTTACTCAACCCTCCCGAGGCTTCCAAAATGATCCTCGCCCGCAGCGCATCGCGTTGGTTGGACTTGGGCCGGTTCGCTATCAAGGTAAGTTTTTCCTTTTCCGCAGGGCTTAGAACAATCGTTGCGACAGGTCTTCCTATGGGCATTGCCCTTTGTAAGCGCCAACGACGCCTTTTACAATGTATTTCTCTCTCGGGACACTAGATTGGAATGTCAATTTTTGGCAGGAACCTCGATAAACACAAGCGCCGGAGCTCAATTATTCGACTCGCCTAAAACCACATCATTTTCCGCTCCGAAAACCGATGTAAAACCTGATTCAATGGGCTTTCGGAACGGAAAATGATCTTTTGAGTAGTTCTTAATCTAGGAAAGACCCTTAACAATTATGAAATGCACTACACGAAATGTAACGGCTTGGTGCGCGTCAGACTAGAGGGAGGTCCGAAATGCATGACGTGCGCCAATGAAATACTGGAAAGCGCTCAGCCGTTTGAGTGGTTTTTCAAGCTGGCAGTTTCCGTAGTTGACTCGCCTGGTATTACACTCGAGGAGTATAATGCAGCTGGCGAATCCGACCTGCGCGAGTTGGCGCAGTACATTGCCGCTTCCACAGAACAGGCAGGGATTACTATTATTAGCCGGGCCACGGCAAAAAAAGAGACGATCAACGGAATCCCCGCGATTGCCTCAAGCCTCAAGCTATACCAGGCAAGGAAAGAAGGGAGTAACCCGTGTGGAAACAATCTTTCTTTCCAGGCGGGCAAGCAGTTTTCCATCACGCTGGGCTACCGCGAGTCAGAGGGTGATTTCTGGAAGCCTGCAATCGCGCACATGCGGCGATCCATTGCTCGCACAGCGAGCATACCGGCCAGCACGCCAGCAGCGAATACGACGGCCGTCCCTGTCACTGCAGCGGCCCCATCGCCGGCATCAGCCGACGTTGTCGCGCACATGGACGCCACGCCGCAGTCCGCCGAAACCTCCGAAATGCCGCCGGCACCGGAACGGCTGCGATGGGCAAGTCATCCCGCTTTTCCAGAGGCCGGAACTATTCCATGGCGCGACCAACCATGACTAATGCCAGACTCTCTGGCTCTCAAATGACGACCTGACCCCCGAATTCCGGACGTTACGGACGTCACTTTCGAACCCCTAGTAGTAGTTTGTATAGGGTATAGGGTACATTCCGGCGGTAGGTTAGAGAATAGGGAAATATCCGTCCGTAACGTCCGGGAATGGGGCAAAAACACGTTTTCGGACGGTTCGGACGGATGTTTTCCACTTGGCCTACCCTTATCACTCGGGGACTTCATCATCACCCGCGAGCGCGATGTCGGTGTAGCCGCGTTTGTTCTTGTCGAAGCGTTTGATGTCGTGGCGAAGCGGAGCCTGAAAGGCGTCCATCATTAAATCAGGCAAGGCGCGCTCAACGCTCTTCATCGTCAACGGTTGCCAATCGCTTTGCTGGCAGTAGATGATGTAGGCCCTGACGATTTCTTCAGTAGTCAAGTTTCGGCCAGAGTGGGCGCAGATCTCCGATTTAACGAAACTCCTGAGCGAATTGGACTCGTTGATCAGGCTTACAATACGCTCCTGCTGGATGTTGTTTAGCTGCACATCACCGAACTGGTCGCATTCCTTGAGGTATCGTTGCGCACCCTCCACGAACCATCGGCAAATGCCGTGGCCTTCCTCTTTAATCAGTTTCTGAGCAAAGTCAGTGATTCGAACTTCGGGTTTTGCGAGTTCATATGGGATGAGAATTGTTCTTCGTGCCCAGGCGTCATCGTCGCCCTCAAGGCGAAAGCGGAGCCGGCTATTGGATGTCACAATCACGTTGAGGTGCCCGTGAATTCGAAGGTTCTTCGCGTTGGAATACTTCAACTCGGGCGAGTGCATATCGCCTCCGACAAGGCTCTTGAGAACTTGCGCGCCTGAGGTTTCCAGGAAGTGGGCAGGGACGTCTTTGCCTGTGAGCGTTGTTTTCCCAATCATCCGGGCCAACTCGAATCGCTCATTGAGAAGGTGGGTTCTAGCTGAACGACATTGTCCAGACCAACGATGGATTCAAGCACGGTAACCAAGGTGCTCTTGCCTCCCCCGGCGGTGCCGGTGAGCAACAGAAAACGCTGGGCGCTATTGTGCCCTAAAAGATGGGAGCCTAGCATTCGCTGAAGCAGGTCAATATCGTAATCGGGCAAGGCTGAACGCATTAAGACATCAAGAAAGCGTGGACATTGCGTGTTCGGGTCCCATGCAAATGGACATACATTGCGCGAGTAATAATTGGGAGAGAAAGGAAGCAACTTCGCTCCAGACGGCTCGATATGAAGCATTCCGTTGGCGAAGTGGATGACACGACCGCCGGGATTGAATACATCTCTCTTGCCCGCCAAGCCGCGCAATTGTGAAACGAGGCTTTCGAGCAGACGGTTGTTGCGCCGCGAGAGCAATCTTTTCTCTGCATAATCACTGGCGATTCTCTGCCAATCCCGGGCGAACATTTCCCTGACTTCCGCAGGCGTCCTATGTTCCCATGCCCCGTTCGCCGAATTATAGAAGTAAAATTCATTCTCCTTTAGCTCATGCAGAACCATGTGCTCGGCAGCAAATCGGGCGACGAAATATCTTTCGTTGATGAAGATGCCTCCCCTTATGCCTACTTCGTAGGGGGCTCCATGGTTGCGCCTGATTTCCGAGTCGTCAAAGGTATCGTTTGTTCCTTGCCCGGCATCGCCTTGAGCAGGGCCTCCGCCGGGTTCAGCGTCTTGCCGTTTTTGCTCCTTCGCTCTTTGGCCGTTCTCACCGGTCGACGCTAGGGCGCCGCGCGGCGGCTGAACGCGATCAAGTTCCTCGAACGCATTCGACAGTGGGGTGGGTGGCTTTCGAATACTCATAATTTTCCTGGACTGATCACGGGGCGCTCTTGAGGGCGCGGAGCCCGGCAGAAGAAAATTTCTGATCCCTCGTGGCTAGGTGGAGCGCGCATGCAATTATTTGGGGGTCCGCCCCCGTGCCTAGCATTCGGATTGCCATGAGTTTGATCCACGGCAGAAGCCCTTGGCCGTATCGAGGAGGGTCCCTGACCAGGGCCGCGATATTTTCGGGCCACGGATATAGAACCGGCGGCGCCTCCTCGTCGGCGCCTCGCGTATTGGCGCGCTCTTTGGATTCTGCTGCGCGGCGCCGGCGGGAGCGGCAAGCGGGGGAATCTCCGGTTTCCCATGGCATATCCCGACGGCGGGCTGGGTGGCCGGCGCGCAAGGCTTCTGGATTGAAAAACAGGACCCTTTGGCCTCTCCGGTGTCGCGAGTGCCATCGGGGAGGCGGACGAGCTGGCACGGATTTCGGAGCGCATTGTCAGCGCCCAACCGGCAGGCCAGATCCATGAATTGTTCGACGCGCTCAGCGGCTAGTCCCTCGACGAAGAACCAGCCATGAAGTGAACGGCGTCCCGAGTGGACCACGAGGACGAGGGGCAGGAATTTTGCCAGATGGCACAGGATGGCTGCCTGCTCGTCATGGGTCCCCCGATCTTGCTCAACGACCAGAAAGCGGCGCGACCCGGTGTTGTCGAGGCATCGCTCGGACTCGCGGCCATCCAGCGTGAGCCCCTTGCTGGTTTTCATGGGGTTGGGCACCATGAGCGGGAGGCGCGTGAGATGACCCCGCCATGTTTCCCTCGGGCGCGTGGCGGCCTCTTTGACGCTCTTTGCGACGCAGAGGAGCGGGTTTCCCGGAAAGATGGCGTCCACGATGGATTCGGCCCGGGGTGCGGCATCATTGGTGCCGCCGGCCTCCGGCGATGTGGCTGACAACTCCGAAAGGGTCACGCCTTCCTGCGCGATCACGGCCTCGCGAAACTGCTGATCGAGCTCCGGGTGGGTTGGGCGGTATTCTTCCCGCACGGAGGGCCCGCCGGGCTTCCACGCGACCGCGGCTGACCGTTCGACGGCTCGCTTTATCTCACCCGGCTGGAGTGAGTTCGCCGTAGGTGGCAGCCTGCAACAACTCGATGATTTCCTCGCGTGACAGAACGGATGAAGCACACGCGCTGTGCGGAAAAACCAGTTATTCAACCCTTGGCCGCGATGCGGAGGCGACGCCAGCAGCTCGCGGACAAACGTAGGCAGCGCCCCATGGCTCATGTCGCGACCTCCTTGACTTTCACGGGCGCGCAGCCCGGCTTGAAGACCCATGTTCCTACAGGCATGGCCTCACTTGGAGCAACTCCATTAGCTTAAGCCCGGTCCCGTCAGCGATGTGCTGCCAGACCGAGAGAATCCAACGTCTGTATTCTGGTATGATGCGAGGCTTTGGCCGTCGGCTCCATTCGCAACGCATGTGGCCGACCTCCCTGGTCGCAAGTTTACCGAGGTCAACCGTGACCTCACAGGTGATCCCGCCCCTGAAGCGATGTCCCGCCCTTGTAGATGTCGCGTGCCGCGGCCTTCTCCATTCGGGCGGCAACGGCCTTCCGCCCCGCATCAGACTTCGGCGCAGCGTCGCCTGTGGATTCCAAACCGGCCAAAAACACCCTAATCGAATGGAACGAGAACAACCTCTTCCCGCGGGGGTTGTTCCTGTCTTTTCGGATCAGGACGCCGCGGATCAACCCCTGGTTGAATAATTCGTAAATCTTAGTTTCGCGAAACCCGAAGACCCGTTTGACGTCGCGAATGCCACCGTATTCGGCGTCGGTTGCCGCCCGAGTCTGTTGATGTGTGTGCAAGAGTGCTCTCATTTGAGAACGACTCATGGCACAACCCTGGGTTGTTACGCAAGATCTATATTTACGAGCCTGGAGTAACAATCATACGTCCGTGCGAAACCGTTCGAGGGCGCAATCATGAACCGAAATGACACAAAGCGCCTGAAAGCAATCGTAACACCTTCAGCATCATCACTTGACGTATTTGCGCAGCGGATCAGTCGGCACAACCAGCCGCGCCTTGCCTCGCATAAGAGGACAAATCGCCGTACGAGGGATATTGGCGGCGCTGGGCTCGCGCCTACTGCCGCCTCACGAACGCGTGCAGGCTGGCCAGCGACGCCACGGAATCCTCCTGAGGAAGGGACGAATACCGCCACATGAGGCGATCCCAGGCTTCGTCGAGGCGGTCCACTCATGCCCGAGTATGGCCTCAATTTGAATGTGCGCAATCTTGTGCAAAAACCAGCAGGCTCGTTATAACTCAGCGTGATAATCCGAGCCCACCAAGCCTGCCAAGCGCCTAAGCAACTCACTACTCCGCAATCTGTTGTATAAAAATGCGGATGGGCAGGGATTCGAACCCTGGGTTCCGGTTAAGGAACACACGCTTTCCAAGCGTGCGCAATCGACCGCTCTGCCACCCATCCGTGCCCGATTGTAATTAGACCGCGATCGAACGATTGGCAACCCCGCTGGCGCGAGAGGTGAAATTTGCCCTAAACACACGAACCGGCAAACCTCTTGCTAGGAGACTTTGAGAAATCCGGGTATGCCACGTTGCTCAACCCGGAGGCGCTAACCCTTTGGGGCATCTCTCGGCGTCGCTCCTCAGTCACAGCCCCTCAACTGGGATGCTCCTTCGTCCCTCCACCGATATCTCCCCCAAAGAGCTCGTGCGTGACATACGCGGGTTTCTCAACAGTCTCCTAGCCGACGAGGCCACCGTCTTTCTCCGATAAGCCGAATGCTTCATGAGCGAGGTTTGCGGCTTCGACGATCTTGGCTTCCTCGATAATGACCGCGATCTTTATTTCCGAGGTCGAGATCATTTGAATATTGACGCCGCCGTTTCCCAGGGCTTCGAAAAGGCGCGCCGCGACCCCGGAATGCGAGCGCATGCCGATGCCGACGACACTAAGTTTCGCAATCCCATCGCGTTTGACGATCTCCCCCGCTCCGATCTCCTTGACGACCCGGTCGATGACTTGGCCCATTTTCTCGAGTTCATCCCGGCTCATCGTGAACGAAATGTCCGTCGTGCCGCTCACGGACACATTTTGGACGATGACATCCACGATCACATTGGCCTCGGCCAGCGCGGTAAAAATGCGTGAGGCCGCACCGGGTCGGTCCGGCACGTTGGTAATGGTGACTTTGGCTTGATTGCGTTCGACCGAGACGCCGCGCACAACGACGTTCTCCAGCCCTGGCGATTCCTCTTTCACGATTGTTCCTCTGTTGGTGTTAAAGCTGCTTCGAACTTCGAACGGGACCTTGAACTTCTTGGCAAACTCCACGGAACGGGACTGCATGACCTTCGAACCGGAGGCGGCCATTTCGAGAAGCTCATCAAAAGTCACGACGTCAATTTTTCTGGCTGACGGCACGATGCGCGGATCGCAGGAATAGACCCCGTCGACGTCCGTGTAGATCTCGCAATTGTCCGCCTTGAGAGCGGCCGCAACGGCGATCGCTGTCAGGTCGCTTCCTCCTCGTCCAAGCGTGGTGATCTGTCCCTGGAGGGTCTGGCCTTGAAAGCCGGCCACGATGCAGATGAAGCCATCGCTCAGATATTTTCGGATCCGCCGTGGAGAGATGTTGGCGATCTTGGCCTTGGTATGGATTCCGTCCGTGAGGATCCCGGCCTGAGCGCCTGTGAGAGAAACCGCCTTTCCGCCAAGGGCGTTGAGTGCCATGGCGGTGAGGGCAATGGTGGTCTGTTCGCCGGTGGCGAGCAGGACGTCCAATTCGCGCTCGGTGGGGGACGGCGCCAGTTGCCTGGCGAGTTTGATCAGGTTGTCGGTCACCCCCGACATAGCTGACACGACGACAACCACCGCATTGCCCGCTTGTTGGGTTTCGAGCACCCGCCGGGCGACGATCTGGATTCGCTCGGTCGTTGCGACGGAGGTTCCTCCATATTTTTGGACCACGAGGGGCATGGATGAAAGAGGCTAAGCGTTTTCGAGAAGGGAGCGAATTGCGGTAAAGTTGGCTTCGACTTCCACAGGGCGGTAGTCGCCGGATGTCATCGCGGTATCCGGATCTTTCAGACCGTGGCCCGTCACCGTGAGCACGATCTTCCGAGCGCCTGTCCGTCCGAAGCTGGAACAGGCCCGCAACGGATGCCGCGCTTGCCGGTTCGGCAAAAATCCCTTCATTTTTTGCGAGCCAGCTTTGGGCCGCCAGGATTTCCTCGTCGCTGACAATTCCGATTGCCCCGCGGCTCTCCGCGACGGCCGACTTAGCGGCATTCCAACTCGCCGGGTTTCCGATACGAATGGCGGTGGCAACGGTGTTTGGGGATTCGATGATTTTGTCGTGAAAGAGGGGCGCGGAACCTGAGGCCTGGAAGCCCATCATCCGCGGCAACACCGTGCTCCGCCCGAGATCGCGAAATTCGCGGTAACCCTTCCAGTAGGCCGTAATGTTCCCGGCATTTCCCACCGGAAGAACGTGAAGATCCGGAGCGTCTCCGAGTTCCTCGATGATTTCGAACGCAGCGGTCTTCTGTCCCTCGATGCGATCAGGATTTATCGAGTTGACGATGGAGATCCTCTCGAGCCCGCCGAGTTCGCGAACGAGCCGCAGGGCATCATCGAAATTGCCGCGCAAGGCGATTACTTTTGCGCCATAAAGGTAGGCCTGAACAAGTTTTCCGCTGGCGATCTTGCCGGCGGGGAGAAGGACCGCGCAGAGCATGCGCGCCCGGGCCGCATAGGCCGCCGCAGCCGCCGAAGTGTTGCCGGTGGAGGCGCAGATCACCGTGGTGGCTCCCTGTTCGAGAGCCTTGGAAATCGCGACCGTCATTCCGCGATCCTTGAAGGAACCGGTGGGGTTCAGCGCCTCATATTTGATGAAAACCTCGGCTTCCGCGCGTTCACTGAGGCGCGGCGAGTGGATCAGCGGGGTCGAGCCCTCGCTCAGCGAAACAACCGGCGTCGCGTCGGTAACGGGAAGGTACTGCCGGAATCGACTGATGACCCCGCGATCATGAAGCGGTCCGGAGATCTTGCCCGCCGTGGTTGGAAAAGAGTCGGCCAGCAAATCCTGGGGGTTCGCTTTTGAGGGCGGGTCTGCATGGCGTGAAGTGTTCATCTCGAATTCCCGGATTTTTCTAAGCGAAGGATTCGACGTGAAGGAGCATGGGAGGACCCTTCACGCAAGCGAGTGCCGCGATTTTTTCGGTGGCGTTCCGCATCGGGCCGAATTGCGCATCATGAACCATCAACACGAGCACGGCGGACCCTTCGCAATGACTCTCCGGTTGGATGACGGAGAGAATGCCGATTCCGGATTCGCCAAGGGCGCCCGCAATTTGCGCGAGCACGCCTGGCCGGTCATCGACAGATAAGCGCAGATAGTATCTGGAGACGCTCTCCTCCAGCGGTTGGCATTTTCCGTAGAGATCATGCGAAGTGAATCCGTAGCAAAAGCGCGAGGTTTCAAGACCGACGGCGGCTTCCGCAAGGTCGGCCAGCACGGAGCTCGAGGTGGGGTCCTGTCCGGCGCCGCGACCGTAAAACAAGGTTTCTCCCACGATGTCTCCGCGGACCGCGATCGCGTTGAAGACGCCGTTGACCGAAGCGAGGACATGACTCTTGGGGATGAGCGTCGGGCAAACGCGCACCTCGATCGCCTTGTCCTCGCCGGCCCTGATGGTCGCCAGCAACTTGATCCTGTAGCCCAGGTCATCCGAAAAGCGTATGTCCGAGGCGGTGAGTTGCTCGATGCCCGAGACGAAAATCTTCGAAGGATCGAGCCAGAAGCCGTAAGCCAGGGAAGCGAGAATGATCGCCTTATGGGCCGCATCCCAGCCGTTGACATCCAGGCTGGGATCCGTCTCCGCATAGCCAAGCTTTTGCGCTTCGGCGAGCGCGGGCGCGAAATCCATTCCGGTGTCGGTCATCCTTGTGAGGATGTAGTTGCTGGTGCCGTTCAAGATGCCGTGGATGCTTTCGAAACGATTGGCGACGAAGGATTCCCGGACCACCTTGATAATCGGTATGCCCCCGGCAACGGCGGCTTCGTAAAAGACCGGCTTCCGGTGCTCGCGGGCAAGGTGGAAGATCTCCTGCCCATGTTCGGCCAGCAAAGCCTTGTTGCCGGTGACCACGCTTTTTCCCGCCTTGATGGCGTTCTTGACGAACTGGAGGGGCATTTCAATCCCTCCCATCAGTTCAACCACCACGCGAATGTTCGGGTCGGCGATCAGGTCGTTCGCATCCGCCGTGAAGAGTTCGACGGGCACGGAAGGATCGCGAGGTTTCTGAAGGTCGCGGACGGCGATGCGCAACACTTCAAAGCGCGCGCCGAGTCTTTGCGCGACGAGGCCTCCGTTGGCGGCGAGGTTTTTATACACCCCTGCTCCCACGGTGCCGAAGCCTGCAAGGCCTATGCCAATGGACTGGCTCAATGTCGAGCCCGGTAGTATCCGTGCCAAAAAAGAATTTCCAAACGAAAATCCGCGAATTCTCGGAACCGAACGCTTTTGGCCAAAAAGCGGGTATTCCGTCGGCAACTATACCGAAGTGCAAACCGTTTGACGTCGACGGGGCCGTGAAACTGGACGGGTCTTACGGGTCGAGCCGGTAGCCGAGCCCGTGAACGGTTAAGAGGTGACGCGGTTCGGACGGTTCCGACTCGATTTTCTGGCGAAGCTTTACGATGACCTGGTCGAGCGTCCGGGTGGTTCCATAGTAGTCCATCCCCCAAATTTCGCTGAAGATCCGATCTCGCGAGACCGCATGCCCGCGTTCACGATGAAGAAGGGTCAGGACGGACAACTCGCGCGGGGTGAGCTCAAAAGCGATCCCGTTACGTAGGCCGCGCAACGCGGGCACGTCAATTTGAACGTCCCCAAAATCGAGGCGTTCCGACAACTCGTTTTCCGATTTTCCTCGTTGTCCCCGCCTTAGCAGCGCATGAACGCGGGCGATGAGCTCTCGCACACCGAAGGGCTTGGTGACGTAGTCGTCCGCTCCAAGGTCAAGGCCGATGACCTTGTCCGCCTCGTTTCCCTTCGCGGTCAGCATCAGGATCAAAACGCTGTTGCCGGCTTCCCGCAGTTCCCGGCAGATATCGTATCCGCTCTTGTGGGGAAGCATGATATCCAGGATGACAAGGTCGGGTTTGCGTTCCTGGACCGCCGGAATTGCGTGGCGGCCATCGCGGCATTCCGCCACCTGAAAACCTTTGCTTTCCAGGGCTTCGACAAGCCCGATGCGAATGTGAGGGTCGTCCTCGACAATGAGGATGCGCTTGGTCATGAGGTTGGCATTTGTTGCAGAGGTATGCGGAGAGTGAAAATGCTTCCGCCGCCCTCGCGTCTTTGAAATGTCACGTCGCCGCCCTGGTCGCGGGCCATGCGGCGCGCGAGTGTCAAACCGAGCCCCGAGCCTTGCACGCTGCTGGACAACGAATCGCTGCCGCGGAAAAAGGCTTCGAAGATTCTCTTCTCGATCCCCTTGGCCACGCTGGACCCGCGATCCAGAACCGCGATACTGAGCATGTCGCCTTCGAGCCGCGAGGAGAGCGTAATTTCCTTCTTGTCGGGACTGTATTTCTCCGCGTTGGAAATCAGGTTGACCAGGATTTGCGCGAGGGCGTCTTGATCGCAGACGACCGGATACGGTCCTTTATCGGAAGTCCACTCCACGGCGAAGCCGGCTTCCCGCAACCTGTCGCACTCGGCTTCCCAAATGCGTTCGATCACCGGGCGGGCATCGGCCGGCCGCATATCGTACGACTTGCGCTTCCTCTCGATTCGCGCGAAATCGAGGACGTTGTTGACGAGTCGGGCGAGACGCTCGCTTTCGCTGACAATGATGCGCAGGTAACGGCTGCGCTTCTCGGGTTCCTTCACGCGATCCTCGGCAAGCAGTTCCGCAAACATTCGAATGGAGGTCAGCGGAGTCTTCAGCTCGTGTGAGACGTTGGACACGAAGTCGGTTTTCTGTTGGGCGATAGCGAGTTGGCGCCGTGTATCGAGCGCCACCAAATATCCGCCAGCCAAAATGGCCGCCAGCGCGAGGGCAATGAGCAGGATAACCGTGATTGTCACCAGGCGCGCCGATTCCCTAAATTGTGCGGGATTGGCCAGGTAGAGCGCGACTTCCCAGTGTGGGAGGAATTCGCCGATTTCGGTCGCAACGAACGGCCTCTTCCATTTCGCCGCGAACTCCGCGGGCGACTTCGAGACAGGCTTGGCTTTGTCGTTGAGGATTGCCACCCAGGTGGTGTTCCCGGACCGTTTCGGGAGGATGCCGCTGGCGAGACGGCTAAGCTCCCCTGGACCGAGCACCAACCCAAAGAGCCAGCCTTCGTTCGGGTCGGGGTGCGTCCAAAAGAAAAGCTGCAAATCATTTTGAACGAATCTGGAAAGAACACCGTTGGCCGCGCCTTCGACCGCCATGCGAAAGTTTGAAAATTCCGGTGCAACCCGCGAGAAAGCAGATGACTGAGTGTCCGGGGTGCCCCGAAGCGGAACAATGCTCCGAGGTGGAGATCTTTCTTTTTGCAGGCGCGTGTCGGCTTTGTCGGACGGGGGGTTGGTCGTTATAGGAATCGTGGCCGCTCTCGCTGTTCGCCCGGCTTCCTTTTCATGCGGAGAGTTCTCCTTGAACGATGAAGTCTGCTGAGTCTGGAATACTTCCTCCACGGTGTTGTTGCTGAGAAAAGCCGAGTTGTACCACAGGAATTCTTCGAATGCCGGGTTTGTAACAGCATGGGCGGGAGTTGGAAAGACGAGGATGCCTTCCGGGGAGATCGCAAAGGGAATTCCGCCTTCGTGCCACGCGGAAAAGAGCTGGTTGCCGTAGTCGCCGGCCAGAGCTGCGGCATCCTGCTTCGAAATCAAGGCCCGGACGATCTCGTCAAACGCGTGCTGTTTTTCTTCGATGAGCGCGCGCATTTCCGCTGCAAGGGCGTCTGTTTCCGCCTGGTGAAGGTCCGCAGCCTGCCGTTCAATGAGAACGCGTTGCTCGCCAGCCGTGCGCAGCGCCAACCATCCCAAAATGAGACTCGGGACAAATATCGCGGCCAGAAATATCAGGGCATAGCGTTTCAATGTTTGGGTCTGTGGGTAAAGTGGCTCGCTCCGCGTGCGCCCCGGTCCGGGAAGCCCGTGGAAAAGGTCAGAGAGGGTTGCCTCCAGGATTCGTGTGGCTTTTTGGCTTGGTGGGCGTGATTCCCGTTCCGCTAGACCCCGCCTCTAGGGCCGCGGTCGTTGCACCGTGGCCCGCCAAGAAAAAAGTTTTCGACGCGACATTCTCCAATTTTTTCACAGCTCCCGGGCGGACCTCCCGCGCAGGGGACCAGGGGCCCTGTCCGAGCCAATATTTCAGCAAAGCATCGCAACCCCGGTGGACATGTCAAACCTCCCGCTCGAATCGTCCTCGATCTGGGTGAGCGGTTTTTTGAAACGGCGCTTGTTCGGGCTGTAGGAAGTGACGAAATTGACTAGACCGGCCGTCGAAAAACGCTAAGGTCGCCGACTCCGAATTTTCCATGAAACACCGAATTGAGCGGGTGTGTGAAGTCCTTAAGCGCGAGCTCGGTTTGATCATCCTGCGAGAACTGACGTTTCCAAGCCCGCTGGTCACCGTCAGCGCAGTCGAGATCACGCCCGATCTCAAACAGGCGTGGGTCTATGTAAGCGCGCTGGGGAATGACACGCAAAGGCATGGCGTTTTGGCGGTTCTTGAGCAAAATCGAGCGATGCTCCAGACGGAAGTCGCCAAAAGGGTGGTTCTCAAGAACACGCCGCATCTCGGGTTCAAGCTTGACGATTCGATCGAGCGGGGAGCTCGGGTCATGGATATTCTCAACGATCTCGGCCTGAATGAGCCGGAATGAACGCCTCGTTTTCCGAGATCAGCGCGGCGATCGAAATCGCGAACAGCGTCCTGGTGGCGAGTCATGTGCGCCCTGACGGGGACGCGTTGGGTTCGACGATCGCGTTCGCGTTGTGGCTTCGTTCAATGGAAAAAGAGGTGACCGCCTGGAATGAGCACGGCGTGACACAGAAATACCGCTACCTTCCCGGCCATGAACTGGTGGTGATACCAGATTCCAATCCCCGCCGGTTTGATGTGATCGTTGCCTTGGACAACTCGGTGAAGAGCCGCCTCGGTACGGTGCTCGACAGCGTCGCCTCCGTTCGCACGGTCATCAATATCGATCATCATGTCAGCAATGAAGGCTACGGGGATTTGAACTACGTTGACTCAAACGCCCCGGCGACTGGGCAGATCATCTACGAGTTTTTCAAGGACAGAAAGGTGCGGCTTTCGCGCGAGATGGCCACCAATCTCTTTGCCGCCATCTCGACGGACACTGGCTCATTTCAGTACTCCGGAACAGATTCGCGGACTTTCGATGCGGCGTCGGGCCTGGTTGCCGTCGGGGTCGATGTCGCGGACCTTTCACGGAAGATGTACGACAACCAGCCGCGACGCCGGCTTGTGCTGCTTCGCCATGCGCTGAACGAGGCTCGTTTCTCATGTGACGGACATCTGGCGAGCTTTTCCCTTTCGCTTGCGGCCGCTGGCCGACTTGGGGTGCTGCCCGAGGACAACGAGGGTGTTATTGACCAACTGCGGTCTGTCGAAGGAGTCGTGGCCGCGGTGTTCTTCGAGGAATTGCCGGAGCAAAAAGTGCGGATCAGCGCGCGGTCGAAAGACTCGCGGGTGAACGTTTGCGAAATTTGCGGCCAGTTTGGAGGTGGCGGACACCCCTTGGCGGCGGGAGCGCGCGTTCGCGGGACGCTCTCGGAAGTGGAAGCAAGGTTTCTGGAGGCTGTATGTCATGAGATTCGCAACCGAAACTGACGGAGTATTGCTGGTCGACAAGCCTCCAGGGATGACGTCCCATGACGTTGTCGCTATCGCGCGTCGCGCTCTCGGAACAAAGAAAGTCGGCCATTGCGGCACTCTCGATCCGCTGGCCACCGGTCTCTTGCTCATCACCATCGGCCGGGGAACAAAAATCCAGGATCTGCTCATGAGCGAGGACAAAGAATACAGCGGAACAATAAGGCTCGGGATAGCGACTGACAGCCAGGATGCCGACGGAAAAGTGACGGAAACGCAACCGGTCCCCGATTTTTCCCGCGAACAAATCGAGGCGGCGTTCGCCAAATTCAGGGGCGATCTTTACCAGACTCCGCCGATGGTTAGCGCGATCAAGAAAGATGGAGTTCCGCTCTACAAGCTCGCGCGTCAGGGCAAACAGGTGGAGCGGGAGCCACGGTTCGTGCGGGTATACGCCCATGAAGTGAAGACCATCCGCCTGCCGGAGATCGATTTCCGGGTGGTCTGCAGCAAAGGGTTTTATGTGCGCACCTACGCGCACGATATTGGTCGGGAATTGGGTTGTGGGGCGCATTTGCAAGCGTTGAGGCGCACGAAGTCGGGTCGATTCGCCGTCGATACGGCCATCACGCTCGAAGAACTTCGAACCTTTCCTCACGATCAACTCGTGACACGCGTCTTGAGCCTGCCCACAGTGTCCAGGCTGCGGGGAGCCTGAGCGGACAGCGGCCTTCGTCTTTCACGGAACCTTCGACAGCGTGAAAATCCTTCATTCTCTTGCGGAACTTTCGAATGTTTCGGGTCCTCTGTGCGTGGCCATCGGCGTCTTTGACGGCGTGCATCTTGGCCATCAGGCCCTGATCCATCGGGCGCTGGCGGCGGCTGCGCAAATGCGAGGCTCCGCTGTGGTTCTGACCTTTCATCCGCATCCCGCGCGGGTGTTGCGGCCCGGTTCCGCCCCGCATTTGCTGACGTCCCGTCGTCACAAGTCGCGTCTTATCCAAGAACTCGGCTGCCAGTTCCTCCTGGAGGCGACATTCGACGCCGGGTTTGCCGCGCAACCGCCGGAGGCCTTCATCGAATCGCTGGTTCGGTCGGCACCCGCGCTGCGCATGATTTGCGTCGGCCATAATTGGGCGTTCGGCAAGGGTCGCGCCGGAAATGTGGCGATGCTGAGCGCGCTTGGTCAAAGGTTCGGCTTTGAAACCTTGGAAATAGAGCCGGTGGAGATTGACGGCGAGCTGGTCAGCAGCACGAGGATCCGCAAGGCGGTTGAGGAGGGGGACTTCGAAACCGCGCGCCGCCTTTTGGGCCGGGACTACACGATTTTGGGAACCGTCACAACCGGCGCGGGTCGGGGACGCGGAATCGGGTTCCCCACCGCGAATCTTGCGGCTCACAACGAACGATTTCCACCCGACGGCGTCTATGCGGTGCGCGTGCTAATGGACGCTCGCTGGTTTGGCGGCGTGGCGAACGTGGGGGTGCGCCCAACGGTGGGAGGCTCCGATCGTTTGCTCGAAGTCCACATCTTTGACTACTCGGGCGACTGCTACGGTCATGACCTGGAAGTGAAATTCGAAGGCTTTTTGCGACCGGAAAGAAGATTTGCTTCTATCGAAGAGCTGAAGACGCAAATCGCTCGTGACGCCGCCGCCGCGCGGCGGCTTCTCAGCCTGCAGCCTTCAGGGCCTCGCGCATGATGTCGAGCGGCGCGGCCCTTCCGAACCAGATTTCGAACGACAGGGCGCCTTGATGCAGGAGCATTGAGAGACCGTTCGCCACGCGGGCGCCGGCGGCCTCGGCATCTTCGATCAAGCGCGTTTTTCCGCTCGCGTAGACGGTATCGTAGACCAGCAGATTCGGCGTGAGCAATCCGGCCGGGATCAAGGGCGGATCCGCGCGCCTCATGCCGATGGAGGTGGCATTGATGACCAGGTCGGTTTTGGCAAGTTGCTCTTTCAGGGCGCTTTCCTGGTGCGGAATGGCCTCGAGGCGTTCGGCTGGGCCGACCAGGCGGTCGCTTCGAAAGTATGTCGCAAGCTCCTGAGCCAAGGCTCTGGCTTTCTCGAACGTGCGATTCACGAGGACCAACCGTTCACAGTTCTCACGGGCGCATTGGACCGCAATGGCCCGCCCGGCTCCGCCGCCCGCTCCCAGAAGCATCACGCGCAAATCGCGCAGGTCCGCATAAAATTCCTCGCGGAGGGCTCGTTGAAGTCCCGGGCCGTCCGTGTTGAAGCCCACAAGTTTTTCCCCATCGACCACCACGGTATTCACGGCGTCAGACATGCGGGCATAGTCGTCGACTTCATCCATGCTCAAGAGGGCTCCCGCCTTGTGCGGAATAGTCACGTTCGTTCCAACGAAACCCGCCACCGGAAGGGAACGCAGCGCGCTGGCGAGCTCGTCGGGGCGGATATGAATCCTCACGTATTGGGCAGCGATGCGGCAGAACTGCAGCGCAGCGTTCTGGAACCGTGGAGATTTCGAGTGGGCCACGGGTTCGCCGAAAACCGAAAGCCGGGCCGGCGGATCGAGCCGCCGAAAAATCTCTCCGCCTTGGATAAGTTGGCTTCCTTCGTAGATCGTCTCGTTCATTGCCTGGGAATTGGCGACCGGCTCGGGTGGTGGCGCGCTGAGAAGACCGCCGGTGGCGAAGATGTCACCAAGAACTGCGCGCGCACGGGTTCGGTCTATTCGGGCCTTTGATCGATCAGGGAGGCAGCCCTTGCAAACCGCGCCAGCACGCGCTTCCTTCCGAGAATTTCGAACATCTCGTAAAGGCCGGGTCCGACGGATTTGCCACTGACGGCGACCCGCGCCGGATGCACGAGATCCCCGGGCTTGCGGCCCAAAGCCGCGGCGGTCTCCTTCAACTTCGACTCGATCACGCCGTGCGACCAATCCCGAACCGAACCAAGCGCTTCGCCCAGCGATTTCAGGTTTTCCAGGGCGCCGGGCTTTTCCAAAGCCTTTTCGACCGATTCCGCCTCGAACGGGTAGTCGTCGGTAAAAAGAAATCCAATCCACGTCGGCACATCGCTGAGATGCTTCACCTTGGGCTTGACGATTGCCAGCGCGCGAAGGAGGTCCTCGCGGGATTCGTAGGCAATGCCCGCCTTCTCGACAAAGGGAACGGAAAGCTCATAGAAGCGTTCAAGGCTCATTTGAAGAATGTATTGGCCATTCAGCCAAAAGCATTTGTCCAGGTCGAAAATCGCGTTCCGCCGATTGATCGATTGCAGTTCGAAAAGCCCGCGAATCTCCTCGAGGGACAACATTTCCCGGTTGTCTTTGGGCGACCAGCCCAGGAGGCAAAGATAATTCAGCACGGCCTCGGGCGCATAGCCGTTCTCGACGAAGTAATCGATGCTCGATCCGCCATCCCGCTTGCTGAGCTTTTTTCCTTCATGATTGAGGATGAGAGGAATATGGGCGAACGACGGCGGATCCGCGCCCAGCGCCTGGTACAATTCGATATGTTTTGGGGTGTTGGAAAGATGATCCTCACCGCGGATGACGTGAGTGATCTTCATCTCCAGATCGTCGACGACGTTGACGAAATGAAAGATCCAGGATCCGTCGGGACGGCGGATGGTCATATCAGGATGCGTGGCCGGATTCGACATATCGAAGGAAATGTTTCCGCAGACGAGGTCGGAAACCGCCACAGTCTTGCGCGGCGAACGGAAGCGGACCGCTCCCTCATCCTCATAGGTATGGCCGCCCGCCTCCAATCGCGCGAGGTACTTCTCGTAGATCTCTCTTCTCTGGCTTTGCTGGTATGGACCGAAAGCGCCGCCTTTTCCCGGCCCTTCATCCCAGTCGAGGCCGAGCCACCGCAGTCCTTCATAAATCGCTTGCATCGCCTCCGCTGTATTTCGCTTTTCATCGGTATCCTCGATGCGCAGGACGAAGGTTCCACCGTTCTTGCGGACGAAAAGCCAGTTGAACAACGCGGTGCGCGCACCGCCGACATGAAGATAGCCGGTGGGCGAAGGAGCGAATCGGGCACGGACGGACATCTCTTAATCCTGTAAATCCTGCGAATCCTGTCTATTGATTTTCTTGATGACTCTCCAATCGCAAGTTGACAATGATATCAGGGACGCGATGCGGGCGAGGGACACCCTTCGGCTCAACGCATTGCGAATGCTCAAGACGGCCATGAAAAACGCAGCAATTGAAAAGGGAGGCGCCGAAGCCGTTCTGGATGATGTCGAGGCTGCCGCGGTGATTCGAAAACAGATCAAGCAGAGACAGGACGCGATCGAGAGCTTCGAGCGGGGCGGGCGTCCGGAGCTCGCCGCGAGCGAAAAAGCGGAGATCGGCACCCTTTCCAGCTATCTTCCGAAAAGTCTGTCCCCGGATGAGGTGCTGGCGCTGGCGCGGGAGGCCGTCTCCGAAGCGGGCGCGAGCTCGAAACAGCAGATGGGGGCAGTCATGAAGATCGCCACGGCCAAGGCGGCTGGCCGGGTTGACGGCAAGACCCTTAGCGCGGCCGTGCAAAAGCTTCTTTCTTGAATAATATATCCCCAGACTTGGCGGCCATAGTTGTCGCGGCGGGAGCAAGCCGCCGAATGGGGTTTGACAAGCTTTTGGCTTCGATTGGCGGCCGGCCGCTTATCGCGCACAGTCTTGCCGCGTTCAACGATTGTCCGGACGTCGACCACATCGTGCTTGTCTCCGCCGGGGACCGAATCGAGGAATTCACGGCTCTGGCTGCCGAATTTCCAAAAGTCCGGCAGATCGTTCCCGGCGGCAAGGAACGCGTTCAATCCGTGCTGGCGGGCACGGCGGCGTTTGCCGGGGCGCGGCCGATTTTCGTCGCGGTGCACGATGGAGCGCGTCCGCTGATCACGCCCGAGGCGATTTCCGCCTGCTATCAAGCGGCTCGCGAATTTGGCGCTTCTGTGAGCGCCGAACCGGTGACCGACACCATCCATCGGGTCAACAATCAGTTGCTTACCGTGGAAACGGTTTCCCGGAAGGGTTTGTGGCGGATGCAGACTCCCCAGATATTGGAGCTTGCCGTCCTCGAGTCTCTTCTCGAAGACGTGCGCGATGCCGGGGGAACGATCACCGACGAGATTTCGCTTCTGATCCGCTCCGGGGGGAAAGCCATGGTCGTGGAGAATTTGGACTGGAACGTTAAGGTTACCTATCCGCGCGACCTCGAGCTCGCCGAGATGATTCTCGAAAGGCGGCGTAGTAAAGCCTCGTCGGGATAGGGGTTTCGGCGCGACTGTTTGAATGTCTTCACGTCAGGATCCATGAAGGCCCGGCTAACCACTCTTTCCAGCGGTCTGCGCATTGCGACTTGCGAGATCCCCCACGCGAAAACGGCCTCGGTCGGCCTCTGGGCCAACGTGGGAGGGCGTCACGAGCCTGCCAATCTCAATGGCATTTCGCATTTCATCGAGCATATGCTCTTCAAGGGCAGCAGGAAGCGTTCGGCTCGCCGGATCATGGAGGAGGTGGAAGGCGTTGGGGGCGACATGAACGCTTATACCTCCGAGGAACGCACCTGTTTTTATGCCGCTGCGGCCGCGGAATTTTTTCCGCGGCTGTGCGACGTCCTCTGCGATCTCTACATGAATCCCAAGTTCGCGTTGCGGGATATCGAGAGAGAGCGGGGAGTCATTTGCGAGGAAATACTGATGTATCGCGACGAACCGGCTTCGCATGTGCAGGAAATGCTCAACAGCCTTTTTTGGCCTGATCATCCGCTCGGGCGTCCGCTTACCGGGACTCACGACACCGTCGAAAACATGCGGCTCGACGATTTTCTTTCCTACCGCGCGACACATTATCATGCGGGAAGCACGGTCGTCTCTGCCGCAGGAAAATTAGTGCACGAGCAAGTGATCGAACAAGCGTCCCGGCTTCTGGAAGAGATTCCATCCCGAAAGCCGATGCGCCGCCTCAAAGCTCCGCCCTATTCTCGCAAGCCGAAGGTCGTTTGCGAAACGCGCGACATTCAGCAAACCCAGCTTGCGCTGGGCTTGCCCGGGCCGAGCCATCATGACCCCAGGCGCTATGCCCTGCAAGTATTGACCGTTATCCTGGGAGGCAACGCCAGTTCGCGGCTCTTTCAGGAACTGCGCGAAAAGAGGGGCCTTTGTTATTCGATCAGCGCTCACCCATCGAGCTTCAACGACACCGGCATGCTCAACATTTCGATTGGCCTCGAGCAAAGGAGCGTTGAGAAGTCGCTGCGCCTGATATTATCGACGTTTGACGATCTTAGGAAACGTCCGGTTCGTCCTGCCGAGCTGAAACGCGCGAAGCAGTATGCAGTCGGAGCCAGCCGCATGTCACTTGAGCGAACCTCGACTCAGAACATGCGTCTCGGCGGTTCAGTTCTGGTCTACGGAAGGATCGTCGATCCCGAGGAAGTGCACGCCCGCCTCTGCGCGGTCACCTGCGAAGAAGTGCAAGCCGCGGCGAACGATTTTTTGACTCCCTCGCGCGGAACCGTGGCGGTAGTCGGACCCGCGCCCGATGGAGAAACTATCGAGAAACTCCTGCGATCATGAGCGAATTCTCGACGATCTTTGATTGGGATGGAGTGGTCATTGATTCTTCCGCCCAGCATGAACGATCGTGGGAACTCCTCTCGGCGGAAGTTGGCAAAACATTGCCCCCCGGATACTTCAAAAAATCCTTCGGGAAAAAGAACGAAATAATCATTCGCGAGGTTTTGAGTTGGAGTTTCGATCCCGGCGAAATCCAGCGCCTGGGAGACCGGAAGGAGGAGCTTTATCGCGAAATCGTCAGGCAGACGGGAATCACCGTTCTGCCCGGAGCCAGAGAGTTGCTTGCCGCCTTGAAAGCCGCTGGGATCGCGCGGGCGATAGGCTCCTCTACGCCGCGCAAGAATCTCGACGCAATTTTTGAGTCAACCGGGCTCGGCGAGTTCTTTCAGGCAATCGTTTCTGCGGACGATGTGGTCCATGGAAAGCCTGCTCCGGAGGTCTTTCTGAAAGCGGCTTCGCTCCTCGGGGCCCCACCCGCGAGGTGCGTGGTTTTTGAGGACGCCTTGTTCGGCATCGAAGCCGCCCGGCGCGCGGGAATGAAGGTTGTGGCCGTGGCCACGACAAATCCTCTTGACGCCCTTCGCCATGCCGACCGGGCGGTGGAAAGTCTTGAATCGATCAGCCCGGCCGATCTGCAAACTTTGTTCCCTCCCGTTTGAAGGCTATCCCGCTTTCGACAAATCGGGACGTCCTCGCTCGGGGACTAATCGTCATTCGTTTGAGAGCTTTTCAAAGCGTCTTCGACACTTTTCGCCGTATCCTTGAGCGCTTCCCCGAAACCTTGAATCGCGCTCCGGGCATTTTGAAGGGCTCTGGCAATCTTGGCGGTCTGGTACTCGCCGCGCAACGAAGCCAACTGCGCTCTCAGATCGTCGGCTCTGGGATCCCCCTTTTGTTGAACCACGGCGATCTGGTTTTCCAATTTTGCAAAGTCCGCCTCAATCCTCGCCTCTTTCGCGTCGTCCGGAGCCGCCTTGAATTCCATGAGTTCTTTGCGCAGCGAATCGATCGTTCGCTGCGGGCTGTCACAACCGCTCAGCACCACGGCGCCGAGAAGGAGAGCTGCCAGGGCGCGTTTCATAACGGCCGGAAATCTTCCCCGGAGCCGAACCGCCCGTGGGCGCGGAAACGGCGATTCCGAACACGATTCCAGGTTGAGATCACGATTGGGAGCGAACTAGATTGGCCGGTCGATGGCAAACCGAAAACTGCTGAAAGAATTGGACTCGCCACCGGGGGTGATTTGCCGCACTCCCGAAGAAACCTTTCGCTTGGGAAAAGAGGTCGCCGCCCTGGTGAAGCCGGGAACCGTCGTGAGTCTTGAGGGGCCGCTCGGAGCTGGAAAGACAGAGCTCGCCCGGGGCATCGTCGCCGGTCTTGGAAGCCAGGAGAACGTTTCCAGCCCGAGCTTCACGCTGGCGCATGAGTACGCCGGCGGGCGATTTTCCATTCACCATTTCGACTTCTATCGACTCAGGGACCGCGAGGAATTGGCGGGAATCGGATATGACGACTGTTTGGAAGACGGCGTCGTGGTGGAATGGGGGGACAAGTTTCCGGCGGCTTTGCCCGAGGAAGCCATCCGGTTGGGATTTGAAATCTTGCCAAACAGCGAGCGCCGCATTCGCCGGCTGAAAACAAAGTGATCCTTTCGCTCGATGCGTCGACGGCGCGGGCTTCGGTGGCTTTGGTCAGCGGGCAAAGCGTCGCCCGGGAGGAGTTTCTTGACAGCCCGCGCGGGCGGGGCGGAGCCCTTTTCTCGACACTGCAAGCGATCCTTAGCGACGGAGTCCAGCTTAGCCGCGTCATCGTCGGCACGGGGCCGGGCAGCTACAATGGCATCCGCTCGGCCATCGCGGTGGCCTGGGGGGTTTCCGCCGCCCGCACGATACCGTTGATCGGCATTTCTTCGCTGCTCGGTCTCGACGAAGCTATTTACTGCGCCGTCGGGGACGCTCGGCGGGGACAATACTATTTCGCGTGCGTGCGCGACGGCAACTTTATCGCGGAACCTGAGCTGCTGGAGGAAAGTCAGATCGCGGACGCGCTGAAGCGCTTCCCGCACGCGCCAGTCTTCGCCCCGGCTCCCATCGAGTTTGTGCCTGGCCTCGTTGTCCGGACGCCCAGCGCGGTCAGACTCGCTCGCCTGGCTGCTGACTGGACGCCCAATTTCCCGCAGCCAATTTACCTGAAGGCGCCGCACATCACTACGCCACGCCAAAAAAGAGGCTCGCTGGAAAAGTAAGTTCCTATTTCCCGACGGCCGCCAGTTCGGCAGGCGGAACGAGAGCCTTCGCGAGCGATGCCAGACCACGGTATTTCTTGCCGCTCTTTTTCACCATCCCGCGCGAGACGAGATTCTGAAGCTTTTCGTATGCGCGAAGGCGAAGCATTTCCTCACCGCCACTGGCCGCATTGCGGGCGCGCAGGCGCTCGTGCACGACGTCAAAGAGCTGTTTGAACTCAAACGAAGAACCTTTCTTCGAAAGGGCAGCAACCAGCTCTTCGGTCACCAAGTCCGGAAGACGACGAGAGAACGCACTTTTTCTTTGCATAAGCATGAGCGATTAGCTTAACACATCCTTGGAGAGTTGTCACGAAGAAAAATTTTCCCGTGAAGATTCAGCGTCGGGCATCGGGCTGCGAGCCATGATTTGTCAGGGCCTTGGCGAAGCGCACCAGTTCCGTCGCCAGCTCATCGATTCGCTTTCCAACCTTGCTGTTCGAAATCGCGCCATCTTGAAAAGCGGATCCTGTCGCGTAAACAAATCGCGGTACGATCACGCAGCGAAAGTCGAGCATCAGGCTATTCGCCAGGCTCATCACCGACATATAGCTTGAGTAGCCTCCGGCCGCGTTGAGAAACCCGATGGGCTTACCCTCCCAGGCGCTTCCCGTCAGTTCGACGAGGTTCTTCACAGCGGCGTTCATGTAGAAGTTGTAAACCGGCGCCGCGACAAGAATCCCCGCGGAATTCTCGATGCGCGCGCGCGTCTCCATGACTTGCGGGTCGGAGTAAGCCGCGTCGCCGTCGCACAGGGGAAGCTTGGTTTCCCGCAAATCGATAAAGTCGACTTGCGCCCCGAGCGCGCTCAAAGATTTTGCGGCATACTGAGCCATGCTCCGGCTCACGCTCTCCGGGTTCAGGCTACCGCTGACCAGAGCGATGGCAAGTGCGTCGCTCATCGCCAGATGGGCGCGTGTTCGATGCCGACGGTCCTCAGAGGGGCCCCGGGACGAGGCGGGAAAAAGGTTTCCACAGAAAGTCGAGAGGGCCTACTTCGGGCGCTGAATGGTTACCTTTTGAGGCACAATCACAGGTCTCTGAACCGAACTCTGGGCCGCGGCCACGCTGAGCTGAAATTGCTGCTCATTGAGCCGACTAATGACCTGGTTCATCGCAGCTTGGCTCAAGTCGGGCGAACCGCTCGCCGAAACCGGAACCTGTAGCAGCATGGGAGCCGGTGCTGTAATGAAGACGGGTTGTCCCGCTTCCGCCAAGCTCGCGGCCGCCAGAAAACACCCTGCAACGAACAGAATCTTCACGCGTAAATCTAGCCTCATGCCGGCGTTTCTGCAAATCGGGATGTTTAGGCCGTTTCGCCAATCTACAGCGCGGACGGGAACTGGCTGAGAACGAGGGCTGCAAGACCGAGAAACAGAAAAAAGCCGACCACATCCGTAACTGTCGTCAGCATGATCGCGGAGGCCAGCGCCGGGTCGATACGCAGCGCCTTCAGTCCGAACGGAATCAAAACGCCGGCTATCCCTGCGGCAATCATGTTTAGCGTCATCGCGGCGAAGGCGATCAACCCGAGGACGAACTCTCGCTTCCATAACCAGGAAATTCCTCCCACCACGATCCCGATGGCGAGCCCATTGAGAAGTCCGACCAGGATCTCCTTGATCAGGATGGCTCGATGGTGGGTGTCCGGGATTTCACCGAGCGCTATCGAACGAACGATAACCGTGAGTGTTTGTGTGCCCGCATTTCCCCCTTGGCCCGCGATAATGGGAAGGAAAACCGCGAGCACCGCGTACTTGGCGATGGTCGCCTCGAACAATGAGACGACCCATCCCGCGAGAAATGCGGTAGCGAGATTGACGCAGAGCCACGGGAGACGATTACGCACGGAGCGCAGCCAATGTGTTTCCGCGGTTTCCTCGCCGGAAAGACCGACCATGCGCTGCATATCTTCGGTGGCTTCTTCTTCCATGATATCGAGCACATCGTCGGCCGTGACCACGCCCCGGAGCCTTTGGAAGTCATCGACGACCGGAATCGCACTGAACGCGTAGGCGCGGAAAAGACGCGCGATTTCCTCCTGATCAGCGTGAACGGAAACAGCTCGAACCTCGGGCACCATGATGTCGCGGATCGTCAGGTCGGACGACCGGAAGAGAAGGTCCCTCACGCGCAGGACCCCGCGGAGCCTGCCTTCCGCGTCCGTCACGTAAATGTAAAAGATTCCGTTCGGCAAATTCTCCTCCTCACGCCGAAGCACCTCAAGCGCCTGGACCAGGGTCAGATCCTCGGAGACGGAAATCACCTCGGTTTGCATGATGCCCCCCGCAGTGTCTTCGGGGTATTTGAGCAGATCGCTGATTTGCCGGGCTTCTTCAGCCGACATTCCATTCATGATTTCCCGGAGACGCGCGCTCGATACGTGTCCGAGGACGTCGGCGACGTCGTCGCTGAACATTTCGCCGACGATTCCGGAGAGCCGGGAGAGCTGCATCGACTCAAAGAGCCGCACTTGCACATCCTGCGGCAGATTCGAGATGACCTCCGCGGTCAGCGTGTCCGGGAGGCTCCGAAGCCGGTCTCGAATTCGCGCCAGCGGCAGTTCGCGCAACTCTTCGGCAATATCTCGCGGATGGCGTTTCTCCGGCTCAAGGAGACCGGCGGGTTCCGCCGGATTTTGCTCATCTGAAGACCCCACGTTCGCCATACCTGCAAAATAGAAAAGATTCCTTTGGTGACAATGGAATCCCTGGCGTCGGCATCTCTTTTGCCCCGATCCTCCGTTCCGGATACCGAGAACCGGCTCAACGAGTTCACGCTACGGTTCCGGCAAAGCCAAAAAGTCCGGCCGTCGCACCGCGCGACCGATCTCGCTGCGGGCGCTACTTTTGCAGGAATCTCGACGAGAGTCGAAGAACGTCGGCCATATCCACGTCGCCGTCGCCATCCGAGTCTAGAAATTGCGCAAGAATCGGGTTCGTATGGCCGGCGGGGGCCGCGCCGACCGTACTCGTCGCACCCGTGACGGCCGCAGGGGAGGTTGCGGCCGAGGCGCGTCCGGATTGAAGCAAGCCAATTACCGCCGGGAGAATGATCGGCAGCAGACGGAAAATCGCGTTCGCGTCGAGACCGGTCCTCTGTTCGGCTCGGCCGACCATCTGATCCACGCGATCGGCGCCGAGTACCTGCTTTGAGCTGATCGGGCGAATTTGCGCTCTGTTTCAGATCTTGCAGAAAAGAGTCGACGCCCTGCGCGCCTCCGGTTGCATGCTGCTCCTGGAGCGCAGGTTTCAGAAAACCTCCGATCAGACTGGCGATTTGGCTGGTATTCGTGGACGAAGCGGGGCCGCCCTCAAACGCAGAAACCAGGTTTTGCAGGTCACTTGTCTGGGTACCCCGGGAGGGATCGTTTAGGGAAGCAAGAACAGTGTCGAAAAGGCTCATCAATTTGGGTTGGTCTAAGGTTGATTCTGGGAACCTCAATAATAATAGCGATAGCCGCCGCGATAGTAATAGTGAGGACCCGGACGATAAAAGTAACGCCTTCCCCCGTAGTAATAGGCGGGCCGTCCGCGATAAATATACACGGGATAGTTTCGATAATAGTAACCTGCCGGGCTCCCGTAAACCCCGATGCCCACCGAAGGTCCCGGCGGGACAACGGGATAAACGCACCCCGTCACAAAAAAGAGATCTCCAACCAGCACCCCGGCGACCAGAATCGCAAACAGTCTCGTTTTGAGGAACGCGAGGGGGTTCACCGCACTAAGAATAACGCTTGCCAGGCGCTGTTTGTCAATCTGGTTTAAGCTTGTCGTCTCGCCGGGAAACGCCCGGAACTCCTCGCATTATGAGCAGCGGAAACGTATATGGTGCGGGCGAGAATGAGCACCATCAAAGAGACCTTCGACGATATTTCGACAAAATGCGGACCTATGCGGGTCCACCTATTCGTTCCGCAGTGGCAAGGCCGCTGTCCCGGAGTGATTTTTTATTCCGAAATCTTCCAGGTTACCGGCCCCATACGCCGCATGGCCGCAGCGCTGAGCGGTCATGGATATGTGGTGGCGGTTCCGGAAGTCTATCACGAGTTCGAGCCTCCGGGAACTGTGCTGGCCTACGATCAAGCGGGCTCGGACCGTGGAAACGAGTTGAAATATACCAAGCCGCTCGAATCGTACGATGGGGACACCGATCTCGTGGTGACCTTCCTTGCCGGACAGGAAAGCTGCACGGGGAGGATTGGGAGCTACGGTGTCTGCTTGGGTGGACATCTCGCGGTTCGGGCCGGCTTTCATCCGGGCGTGAGCGCAGTAGCCGCCTTCTATCCGACCGACGTTCACTCCAGTTCCCTTGGCGCCGGCCGTAACGACGACACCTTGAAACGGTTGGGGCAAAGCAGGACGCCGATGATGTTTGTCTGGGGGCGGCAGGATCCCCATGTTCCGCTGGAGGGGAGGCTCAAAATTGCCCGGCGGCTTAATGAAACCGAGGCTGAATTCGAATGGCACGAATTCAACGCCGCGCACGCGTTTCTGCGTGATGAGGGTCCGCGCTACAATCCCGCGCTCGCCACCGTTTGCACCAGCCTGATGCTCCGTTTCTTTCACGAAAAGCTCGCCGGCGAACTCGTCTCGGGGAGCGCTTCGTCCCGATAAACAAAGCGCGCCGAAGAACTGCAACAACTGTTCGATTGAAAAAGGCGAAAGGGCCTGCAGTAGTAGGCGGCCTATGACGACTTCCACGGCCGCTCCGGCGCGCAATTTAGAAACAGAGTCTGGCGCGGACATTGAGTGTCGGGTTGAGGAACTCCTCCGCCGCATGACACTAGATGAGAAAATATGCCTCTGTCATGCCGGCTCGAAGTTTGCGGTTTCAGCGATCCCGCGCCTGGGAATCCCCGAATTCTGGATGTCCGACGGCCCGCACGGGGTCCGCCGGGAAATCTGTCGGGACAGCTGGGATCCCGTTGAGACTGAGGAAGATCGCTCGACATATTTGCCCACCGGGACAGCTTTGGCGGCGACGTGGAACCCCGGCTTGGCCCGCAGTTTTGGGGAAGTCTTGGGCGGGGAGGCACGGCATCGCGGCAAGGACGTGATTCTGGGACCGGGAATCAATATTGTGCGCACTCCGCTCTGCGGCCGCAACTTCGAGTATTACGGAGAGGATCCGTTTCATGTCGCGAAAATGGTTGTTCCTGCGGTCGAAGGAATTCAGAGCCAACAGGTCGCGGCATGCGTGAAACACTATGCGGCCAACAGTCAGGAGTTGAACCGCCAAGGAGTCGATGCGGAATTGGGGGAGAGGGCGCTGCGCGAAATCTACCTGCCGGGTTTCGAAGCAGCGGTGGTTCGGGGAAAGTGCCTGACGGTTATGGGCGCGTACAATCGCTTCCGGGGCCAATATTGTTCCCACAACCAATACCTTGTGAACGAGATCCTAAAAGGAGAGTGGCGGTTCGATGGCTGCTTTTTGTCGGATTGGGCGGCCGTGGAGGATACCGCTCAAGCCGCGAAATACGGTCTTGATCTCGAAATGGGAACGGACAAGCCCTACGACCACTACTACCTTGCCCGGCCTTTTCGCGAGGCGATTGACCGAGGCGAATTGCCGAAATCTCTCTTGGACGACAAGATACGCCGGAACCTGCGAGTCATGTTTCGAATCGGGGTGTTCGATCGGGATCGCTCACAGGGGGAACGCAACACCGGCAGGCATCACCAGATTGCGCTTTCGGTCGCCCGCGAGGCAATCGTTCTCCTGAAAAACGACCGCAAGGTTTTGCCGCTGGATGACCAGCGATTGTCGCGCTTGGTTGTGATCGGCCACAACGCCGTTGCCCGGCACGCCAGCGGAGGGCATAGCTCCGGGGTGAAGGCCCTCTATGAGGTCACCCCTCTGGAAGGGCTGCGGAACAGGCTCGGGAAAACGGTCCAGCTCGACTATTTTCAGGGTTACCCGCCTCAGGCCGGCCATTTTGAATGCGTCGATCCGGAACTTCTCAGCATCGCCGACGAGAAAGCCGGCACCCGGGGGTGGAGGGCGCTCTACCGGGTTGACCACCCCTGGGAAGAACGAATTGGCCGGGCGGACGTGGCGATCGATTTCGATTGGAGCGATTCCGCGGCGATTCTTGGAGGCGCTTCGGGAACCCTTTCCGTCGATTGGGTCGCAACGTTTGCTTGTCCCCAATCAGGGGTCTACGAGTTTGTCCTCGTGGGAGCGCGTAACGCGTCGTTTCTGGTTGATGGCGTCCCGTTAATTCATCGCTTTGAGGATGGGATCGATACGGTTTTCAAATCGGTGGAACTGGAAGAAACCCGCACTTACGAGTTCAAGGTTGAGTTGAGAGCAGGCTCCCAGGCGGTGAGGATCAGGATGGGATGGATTCCGCCTTGGAACCGTCGAAGGCGGGAGGACGATGAGGAGTTGATGGCGGCGGCCCGGTCAGCGGATGCGGTCCTGTTTTTCGGCGGATTAAACCACCAGTACGACCTCGAGGGCACCGATCGTCGCGATATGGCGCTTCACGAAGGACAGAATGAGCTTATCGCCCGGGTGGCGAGCGAGAACCCGAGAACGGCAGTCGTGCTGGTGAGCGGCTCGCCCGTCGAAATGCCGTGGGTCGACGAGGTGCCGGCAATCGTTCAAATGTGGTACGCGGGCATGGAAGCGGGCCACGCGATCGCGGATGTGTTGCTCGGCAACGTGAATCCTTCCGGCAAACTCCCAATAACTTTCCCGGTCAGGCTCCAGGACTCCCCGGCTCACGCGTTGAACGACTATGCCCCTGACGTTTGCCGTTACGAGGAAGGAATCTTCGTCGGTTATCGCTGGTTTGATTCCAAAGAGATCGTCCCGTTGTTTCCCTTCGGCCACGGCCTTAGCTACACGGATTTCTTGCTCTCCGATTTGTGCGTTGAGCAGCGCGATGAAGGTGTTCGGGTATCGCTGCTGGTCAGGAATGTCGGCCGACGCGCCGGGGCCGAGGTCGTGCAGATTTACGTCGGGCAGCGCGGGTGTTCGGTCCCACGTCCTCTTCGCGAGTTAAAGGAGTTTGCCAAGGTCGTGTTGGAACCCTCCGGCTCCAGGCGAGTGCAATTCGATCTGCCGCGGTCGGCTTTCGCCTACTGGGGCGAGGACAAAAGAGAGTGGGTCGCGGAAAGTGGCGAATTCCTAATCGAGGCTGGCACCTCCTCCCGCCGGATCGCACTCCGCTGCCCCACCAGCATTTCCTTTCGCTGAGTGGCGGGCCTATTTCAATTCGGCGTTATAGAATTCTGTCCAGTCGTCGAGATTGTTAAGATTGACGGCATCGCGGAAAGCCTGGCTGTCATCCGCCAGGCCCGCCGCGTCCAGGACGCACCGCCGGGTCGCATCGTCGTGCTGGTAGCTGCTGATCGCGCCGTTAAGCTTCTCGATGGATGCCTTGTCGAGTTTGGCGCCGGTTTGCCCTCGAATCCACTGCTCGAATTGGGGATAGGTCGGCCGCTTTTCCGAAATGAAAGTGACCACCGCGTCCCGGTTCAGATTGAGGCCATCGATGACCATTTGATCAAAGCCCTTCCCCACGGCTGGATAGCCGTCCCCGAGTTTGCCTCGGGCTTCAAGCGAGACTTTGAGCCAGAGACGGGGAAGGTGCAGTACGCCGAGCGGGCCGGCGATTCCGGAGCTGATGAGGGGAACGAATTTTGACATGACGAACCAATAGAACCCAGAGCACCCACAAGGTCAATCCGGCGACTGCGGCAGGAGCCGCCGGAGTCGAGTTTTCCTTCCCCTTTGTTCCGAGCTAGTTGTTCGCCCCATTGCGGAACCAGCCATTCAGCTTCAGAAACCGAACAAGCCGCGGGTCGCTGGCGGACAACGGAGGCAGCCACGGTCCTAGCGCCTCGCGAGTCCACCAGAGGCGTCCGGGATTCCCTGCTTTCGCAAACGCATAGCGATAGAGTGTGGCCCGAATGTAGCGGGGCGGCTTGTCGGGAAACGGGTTACTGGCAAAAAGACCTTCGGTCCCGGGATCGTTGTGCAGCAGTTTCCAAACGAGATGGAGTGTCCAGGGATAATCCTGCGGTGATCCCATGGCTGCGAACCACATTTGCCAGTCGAGTCGCGGTTGATACGGAGCGATCTGCACGGGCATTTTTGCCGGATCCACCGGCAGGGCGACATACGGATACGGCTTCCAGAGAGCTTGAGCGCCATCGGGAGCGTCGGAATCGCTTCCCTCGAAGACGACGTTGAGGCGCTCGCGACCCACGCTGCCGAACGCCCCGTAGGTGTTGACGAGATTCAGCGGATCAAACGAGGTGTTCATGATCTGGCCGGGCGAGAGCATGTTCGAAACCGGCGAAATGCTTAGCAGGCCAACAAGCACCGCAACTCCCCACCCGGCAATTTCCCCCGCCCGACTTCGTGTGGCCGCGCTTGCCGCGCGCTCAGCATGGACGACCAGTCGGCGCGGGAGAAAAGTTGCCCAAACAGCGTCGTCAAAACAGGCAAGCGCTGGCACGATCGTCAGCCAGTTCAGAAACGAAAGGTTTCCGCTGGCAATCAGCGTGAGCTGGAAGAGGATGATGATCCCGCCGGCCAGGAGCCTGCCGAATCGCGGCCAGAAAACAAACCACGGCGCAAGAAGCTCCGCCATGTGGTTGAAGAGCACGCCAGCCTTGAGCATCGCTCGCGGCAGGAAGTGAAACCAGCGGCTCAGAGGATTGGGAATCGGTTGCGTCTCGAAGTGATAGTTCAACGCGGTGAAATCCCGCCAAACCGGATCGCCTCGAAGTTTGATGAGACCGGCGCCGAACATGATCCGAAAAATCAGCCACCGAAAAAGCCAAATCAGCGCCTGAGGCGGCGCGAACCGGGGAAACGGGCGTCCGTCAAGCAGGGGACAGAGGAAGATCGCCAGAAAGCCCGTCTCGGTAAGCTGGATCTCCCAGCCGTAGCCGTACCACTCCTGCCCAATGTGAACAATCGAGAGGTAAAGCGCCCAGAGGATGGTCATCAGGATCCCGTTGGAATACCCGGCGACTACGATGCAGGAGAGGGCGACGCCGCTCCAGGCAACCGAAACCAGGGCCAAATCGGAATGCCCGAACCAGAAAATTGAAGGCAATGCGGCAAAAGCGGCGAACGTTGAGCCAAATTCATTGCGGACCCTCTCGAGAAAAGCTCCGACGGGTGTTAGCCCCTCTTCGCCGACTAAGGGAACGAGTTGTCGCGCGGCAGCAAAGAATGCCACCGCGTAGACGGCCCCCAGAAGCCGAAGAATCACAAAACGGGTCAACCAATAGCTGCCCGCAAGCTCGTTCTCTCTTGCGCTCATTAGCCTAAGACCACGCGAATGAGGAAAAGCTTAGCCAAAGAAAGAAGGCAAAAAAGCTTTCAATACAAAGCCGAAAAAATCTATATGAAAAAATTAGAAAGCGCCGCTCTCGCCTATAGGGTTGCGTGTCTTTTGGCTTGACCTGCGTTGCTCGGGCGGGACAGCCGAGCGAAGGGAGACAGCCTGCCGAAGGCAGCCCGCAGGGCGATGCAAAGCATCGGCAACACCGCGGCGGGTATTGCCGCCGCCCTCACGCCTTGGCCAAGCCAAAAATCCAGCAGCAACGCGGCACTTTGTAATTTTTTCACAGGTTCTATTGCATTTTGTTCAGTCCGTGCCATCTTACAGATAGGCAAGGTTGACTTCACTGGTTTCGCTAACTCAGCGGAATTGGTTCTCCAAGGGAGAAGAAACAGTGGAAGCTGACCTTGCTGGTTTTTTGTACTTAGGATTGTGGAGCTAGAGGATTTTGTCCCTCCCCGATTATTGGAATTCTCCAAACGCGGTGTGGCACGCGGAATCCCCGAAAGCTGACTTCCGAGAGCTGCGGTGCGCAGCTTAGCCCCCTGAGAAACTCGGCCGTTTCCGGGCGCTGAAAAACCTCGTCAGAGACGGCGAGATCGCCACCCTGGCAACAGGAAATCATACGCGCGGCGAGATTGACGGTTGTGCCAAAGTAGTCGAGGCGGCCGTTGGCGTTGACTGCAAGGCACGTGCCGACGTGCAGGCTGGCTTTTAGGATCGGCGATCCGGCGGGGGATTGATTGAAGCGGGAAAGGCGGAGTTCGCGGTTCATGTCGCGCACGGCTTTCAAAGCCTCTTCGATTCTACTGAAGCAAGCCATCACCGCATCGCCGATGGTTTTGACCACCGCGCCGTGTTGACGGTCGACAGCGGCTGTCAGCGCGACAAAATGATCCCTGACCAGGGCGTAGGCCGGGGCGTCGCCGATCCCCTGATACATTGCCGTGGAGCCACGAAGGTCGGTGAACAGGATGACCTGCGAGCCGACGGTAATTTGCTCGCCGGGCGCGATGACCTCGCTCGAAAAGAGGTCCCGGAACTTCTGCCAGTTCGTGACCCGGGCGGCGGTGAGGATATCGTCGCTCCAACCGATCTCGTCGAGACTAAGGACAACGGGAAAGGAGTTTGGGTTGTGCACCCGCGCGCTCGTCGTCTGCGAGGCCGCCCGTTTGTAGGTGATTTGAAACCCCGAGGCGTCCGTGCGGATCGAGTCCGGACGGTCTTCGCCGAGTTCCAGGGGATCGAGAGTGACGGATCCTTTGACCTGTGATGAACGGAGGCGGAACGGCCGAACGGTCGCCGGAAGCTTCCAATCTCGTTCCTGCCCGGGTTCCAGCCACGTCTGGCTTAGGACGTGAGGTTTGCCTCCGGGTCCGGCGAGACAAAAAATCTGTTCGTCCCGGCGGCGAATCGCCGGGTTGACGGCAAACTTGAGCTCGACCGATCGATCAAATTGCGCGTCGAATTCGATCTGGCAAACATCGCAATGCGATCTTCGCTCCATCTGGCCAAGGGACGTGACTATGGGTTCCCGCGACGAACGGCAGTTGGGGCAGAGAATCTCCCATCGGAAATCCAGGAGGCCGCTGCGGGTCGCGTGGAGGAATAGCGAAAGGACCTCCCAGGAATCGGCGTTCCAGCGTTTGGCGACGGCCAGAGATCGGATGTGCGTGAGTTCAACGTCCGGAGCTTCGCGGAGCATCTGCTCCAGGCGGTCAATGGAGTCCTTGGGGAGGCCTGCGCTTCGCAATTTTTCCAGGCCTGCCTGGAGCGCGGATTCGGAGACCGGTTGCACCGATAGTCCCGGCAAGGCGACCGGCTGTTGACCGCGAAGAAAATCGACGATTTGGCGCGCGATGCGGCGCATATCTCGGCGCGTTTTCGGAAGGAGAATTCTTTGGGCCATCAGCCGTCCGAAGGCATTCCGGGGAGAAATATCGGAAGTCACTCTTATGCTCGTCCCGCCGGGCAGGCGAACCAGCTCGAGGCCGGCGATGGCTTCGCGCAATGGACCGTTCTCGAAAACGCGGCGGACACGATAAAACTCGGGCTCGAGCCACTCGAATGGGAATTCCTGCCAGGCAATCTCAAAGCCCGCCAGACGTGCGCAGGCACGAACGGTACTGCCCCCTTCGTGGTTGGCGCTGAATTTGTAGCGGACCGGTGGAAGCCCAAAGGCGCGATTCATCCAATCGGTGTTGTTCAGAGTGGGCCAGACCTCCTCGGGCGCAAAGGGCAAGTCGTGCCGGCTTTCGAATCGAATCACGCTCTCCATGGCGCTTTCAAAGCGGGAATTTCCGGCGACCTCCGCGAGGCGGCTTGCCAAACGAGGCGCCGCCTGCGAGCACCTCGGGATGACCAAAAGCGCGTTCCCCCTTATTCTCGCTCCTGGCGAGGGTTACAAATTGCATGCTTTCGGAGAGGAAGTTACGGTCCATCTTGACCGCGCGCAAACCGGCGGACGGACCGCCCTGTGGACGGAAATCACTCCTCCCGGGGTCGGCCCGTCCCCGCACTATCAGCAGAATGAAGACGAACTGTTCCTGGTGCAGGAAGGCAGCGTGGCGTTGCTTTACGACGAAAAATGGCACGAGGTCGCTCCGGGAGCCGTGGTCTTCATGCCCAAACCATCTGTTCACCCCTTCAAGGATACCGGTGAGGTGCCCAGCAGGATGCTTGTGCAGGGGATCCTGGCGGGATTCGAGAGGTTTTTTGCACGTTGCGCCGAGGAGTTTCCGGGCAGGGTGAACCCGGCGTGCAGCGGATCCGCGCGCTTACTGCGGAGCAGGGCATTCATTTCTTGACCCTGAGCAAATCTCATTGACCGGCAAGCCGCGCAAGTAGCCTCTTTGCGGAGATTCCTTCAAAAATATCGAGGCGGGCAAGACGGCTCGCATGAGAACCCGCTCCTTCTTGCTTCTTGGCCTGCTGGCGACGGTCGTTCCTTTCGCGGTTCTGATCGGAGTTCGCCTACGCGAACCCGAAAAGGCGGTGTCCGAGACTGCCGCCCCGCCGACTCCCGGCGAAATGGAAGAAAGGGCTCTCGCCTTGCAGGAAAGCGGAAACTACCTTGCCGCGGAGGAACTGTTTCGCAGATCCCTTTCCGAGCGGCAGAAGGCTCTCGGACCCGATCATATCGACACCCTTGCGTGCATGAACAATCTGGCGAACCTGCTGCACGTTCGGGGTAACGACACCGAGGCGGGCTTTTTGCATCAGCAGTGTCTGGAAGCCCGCGAGCGGACTCTCGGCCCGGATCATCCGCATGCTCTCGCAAGTCTCAATAATTTGTCCCTCGTCCTCGTTGCGAAAGGAGATTTCGCCTCTGCGGAGCCGCTGGCGCGGCGAGCCCGGGAAATGATGAAGCGCACGGCAGGGCCGGATGATCCGGATGTCCTTTCCTGTCTCAACAACCTTGCGAATTTGCTTTCCGACAAGGGCGACTATTCTTCTGCGGAAACCGCTCTATCGGGAATTGGTCGACGCGCTTGAGGCGCGCTTGGGTTCCGAGCACCCAGCGACGCTGGCCGGCCAGGGAAATTTGGCGAATCTCCTGCTGCGAAAGGGCGATCCCTGGGCGGCTGGTTCCCTCTATCGGCATTGCCTGGAAGCACGGGAGCGAATCCAGGGGCCCGAGCATCCCGAGACATTGTTGGCGCTCAATAATCTTGCGGCCTTTCACCTGGAGATCGGCGACTACATTCAGGCTGAATCTCTTTACCGGAGGTGCCTGGAAATCCGGAAGAGGGTTTTGGGCGAAGATCATCCCGAAACTCTCGCCAGCGCCGAGAATCTGGCTCGAACTCTCCGAAAAACCGGCAGGCTTGACGAAGCCGCGCAGTTGGCCCGCGCTGCCCTGGAAAAACGGGAGCGCATCCTCGGGCTCAAGCATTCGGATACTTCCGGCAATATGGCCGCGCTGGCAGACATTTTACGCGACAGCGGCGACCTGGACGGGGCGGCGCTCCTCTACGAACAAGCGCTCGAGGGTCTGCGTGAGTCTCCCGGGTCTTCGCATCCCTCCACACTGCGCGTGCTCTACGAATATTCCGTGCTTCGCAAGATTCAACGCAGGAGCATTGAGGCGCGCCGTCTTGCTTACGAATTGATGACCGGTGCCCGCAAAACTCTTCCCCCCGGCCATCAAGACCGCAGCGAGTACGAGCAACTTTTCGAATCGCTTCGATAATCCGCGAAATCGACAAGCGGTTGGCGCAGAAATCGCAAATGGGAAGAAATCGTCTCAAGTCGAGAGACGGACCGGAAGGCGATTCGCGCCCCAGCATCCCGGCCTTTCTTCAAAAACGCCGTCGATCTCGTGTCCACAAAACCTGCACTGGTTGCCGGCCAGATTCCATTCGCCCAACTCGTACCAATCGCGCTCGATGAGGAGATTGCCGCAACCCGGACACCACGTGCTTCCACCGGCTACGTCGTGCGCGTTTCCGGTATAGACGTAGTTGAGTCCCTTTGACCTGGCGATCTCTCTCGCGCGCGTAAGCGTTTTCGTCGGAGTTCGCGGCTTGTCCAGCATCTTGAAGTCGGGATGAAAGGCCGTAAAGTGCCAGGGTACGTTGGGCCCGAGGTTTTCGGCAAACCACTCGGCGGCGCGGTGAATCTCCTGATCGCTGTCATTCTCGCCGGGAATGAGCAAGGTCGTCACTTCCAACCAGACCCCGCTCTCCCTTAGATACTTCAAAGTTTCGAGAACAGGCGCGAGGCTGGCAAAGCAGAGTCGATGGTAGAACTGTTCCGAGAACGCCTTCAGGTCCACGTTCGCCGCGTCCATATCCTGGTAAAACTCGGGCCGCGCATCCGCCGTGATATAGCCGGCTGTTACGGCTACGCTGCGGATGTCGAATTCGTGGCACGCCTGCGCGACGTCGATCGCATATTCCGCAAAAATGACCGGGTCGTTGTAGGTGAAGGCAACGGAGCGGCAGCCCAATCGGCGCGCCGTGCTTGCGATTTGCTCCGGCGACGCGGCGTCCGCCAGCTTATCCCAACTCCTAGCCTTGCTGATATCCCAGTTCTGGCAGAAGCGGCAACCGAGATTGCAGCCCGCAGTGCCGAACGACAGGACACTGCTACCCGGCAGAAAATGATTGAGCGGCTTTTTCTCGATGGGGTCCGCGCAGAAGCCGCTGCTTCGTCCGTAAGTCGTCAACTCCATCGCATCGCCGGTTCGCCGGCGGACAAAACAGAATCCGCGCTGGCCATCGTTGAGCTTGCAAAAGCGTGGGCACAAACGGCACTCGATCCGTCCGTCCGGCAGCATGGTCCACCAGCGCGCGGGGTGATGGGATTGGGTTACCGCATCGAGCATGGTTCTTCGAAAACCTCCGAATACAATACCGCAACTCCGTATCCGACGCCAAATGGTCCCTCGTAGCTTAATACCTCAGAGCCGCTTGCCTTGAAGTCGGTTGCCCCCAGGGCGATGAGAATGGAATCCAGCGCATCCTCTGCCGCGGCTTCCGTAAGGTCCGCGTCGAAATCGAGCAGTTCGTGGCAGCGGCCGCGTCGAAGCGTCCCCATCAGCCACTCGTCAAACCGCGCTCCCCTTTCATCGAATCCACACGGCGCCTCGGGACTCAGCCGATGGCTCATATCGCCGCTGGCGATGATCGCCAAATGTCGGCCGTCCTTCGCCGCCGCCTCAGCGATGGCGGCGCCGAACTCGACGGTTTTGAAATGCTCGTTGTCGCTCAGGCCGGTTACGGCCGCCGGCCTGTCCCACCCCGCCTCCGCGGCGAACCAGAGAGGAACGATCGCGCCATGATCGAGCGCGGAGTCGCGGATTGCAGTCGTACGCACCCCGCGCCGATCGGCCTGATAGGCAATTTGTTCCGCCAGCGCTGCGTCATTTTGAAAATCGACGCCTTCCTCTGAGGCTCCAAATGAGGCCAGCGTGCCCCGGAGTCGTTCCGTTGACCAGATCCCAAGCATTTCTGACTTGCGAGGGGAGTGCGGCGAAATCACGATCAGCGTGTCGGCGCGTGTGGCGGCCAGACGGCGCGCAACCTCACGCACCGCGGAGAGGGTTGAGCGCACTCTTTGCGCCCGTCCTCGGCTCACAGAGGGGATGAGGACCGGTGCGTGCGGTAGCAGCGCGGCAAAAACGACGGGGCTCATGCCCGTAAGACGGCTTTTCCTTGCTCAGGAGCCGGAGCTTCCGGTTTTCTCCTCGGGTGGGGGAAGGGACAGGCCCTCGCCAAGGGCCGGAGAGCCGGAACCCGAACTGGGCAGAACCTTTCGAATAAGCCTGGAGAGCCCGCTCTCCGCGGCATCCTGATCCGCAGTTGCCTGCCGGACCGCCTGTTCCCACGCCTGGGCGAAGCCCGGAGCTTGTTCACGCATTCTGGCGACGGCGGTTTCGAGAATCTGCAACTGACGGGCTTCGGCGCGTCCGGGTCGCTGTTGAAGCGCCGCGATATTTACCCGGAGGTTTTCATTCTGTTCTCTGAGGGCGGCTAGGTCCTTCTCGAGACGGTCATTGCCCGAGGCGGTGATTTTGAGGTGCGTACTGAGATGCTTCTGAAGTTGGCTTAGATCTTCTTTGTGGCGCTTGATTTCCCTATTCAGGTGGACCTTCGAGGTGAAGGCGTTCTTCAAAACGAAGCCGGCGATTAGCAATCCGATAGCAAGTCCCCAAGTGAAAGGATGCGAGAATATCGGCCACAAGGAGTCCATTTCTTCACGTTAAAGGACCGGGCCGGCATGGCAAACGAAAACCCGGGCGCCCGCAGCGCAACGTGCAAGGTCCCTCCGGGCTTCCGCGGCTCGCTTTCCGCGAGATCATGGCGGGCCCGCAGAAGGGGCTTGCGAAGCCCCCCGCGCGACCACGAATCTCGAAATGCCTCACCTTGACAAACTCAGGCATCGACTGGAGTATCGGTTCCGCCCCGGGACACGATGATCGCCTCCAAGTTCGATCCTCTCAAGAATGGCCTGCCTTACAAGAACGGTTCTTTCAAGTTCAAGGTGGGGCCGGCGAATTGCTCGGTGCTGTGCGGCGGGATCTCCTACACCGCGCTGGACTACTTTTACACCGGGATCCAGCCTCCCAAATCGCCCAAGACGCCCGCGGACGGCAACCCGATGGAAGAATACCTCTACCGCCGCCAGGCGACTGCCCACTTTTACACGTGGCATCGCTTCGCAGCGGCGTGGTCCGGAAGCCTTCCTCTCATCGGTCCCGTCGTCAGCGGAGTCGAGCAGGACTCGCTGGAGGACCTTTGCAGACATTTGGCTTCGCGTCCGGTGATCTTGTGCCTCTACGGCGTCGTGGGGGAGGGTCACCATGTGGTGGCCTCTGCCTGCGACCAGGCCAAGAAGGAGATCCAGCTTTATGATAGCAATCACCCGGGCAAGATCTCGCTGCTGACCCAAGTGAGCGGTGGTTGGCTTCACAGCAATTCGAACAAAAGGTGGAAAGGATGGTTCATGGATTGGGGCCATTACAACGACGGCACGAAGATGCCTCCGCTGGCCTTTCGCTACTGCCGCATCTGCCACGTGCTCAACACCGTTTCTTTGGGCGTGCAGGGCGGGTGCGTCAACGGCGGCGGTCATGACAATCATCCCGACTTCGAATACTTCCTGCCGTGGAAGTCGGAGGGCCAGGGCGGCTGGAAGGTATGTGGCAAATGCCAGGGGCGTTATCGTCAGACAGGCGCCGACGCACCATTCTGCCTTGGCGCGGGCATGCACCTGCCTCAGAAAAACAATGCCAACTGGCAGGAACTCCGGGTGATGATCAGCGGGGCAGGGGAGGCAGGCTGGCGCCGCTGCGACACGTGCACCGGCCTCTTTTGGACGAAAAATGGCAACTCGGGCAAGTGCGCCAGCAGCGAAGCGCATCTTGCCGTCCAAGGCGAGTCCTACGTCGTTGACTGTCGGACAATCTGACCCGGCGGCATGACGTTAAACTCAACGGGGATCCACTACCCGGCCCAGAAAAAGGCAGACGCCGCTCGGCCGATGCTGAATCGCGAAAAGAAAAGGACGATCAACGCGCACCTCAATTGGCTTGGGTTTGTTTTCGAAATGCGCCGTCGCTCGCATCATTACGACCGCCGTGGCGGCAGCGGCCTCGGTGCCCTTTTCGTCGATTTCGATGAACGTCTTGTGAAAGACTTCCGAGATGTAAAGATAATCGTTCGGTCTTCTTGGCGCGATGCCGTCGAAATTCGCGCTTCCTTGCGGGGAATCAAACGCGCTTTCGATCCCCAGAACCTCCAGCGTTTTTCGCAAAGCGAACAGAGGCGGTTCGATCTTGAATTTGGGCAGATAAAGCACGAGTTCCTGCCTCTTCAGGTTGGCGACTTCCTTGAGCAGATCCGGGGTCAGGTCGCTTTCCAATTTCGGGAGGCCGGTGGCGGTGTCCGGAAGAAGGATAACGAATTGGAGATCGCCATCGCTGTAAGGCAGAGAAATGGCGACAAATCCCTCGTGGGTGGCGTAGCCGAAGGTATCCTGGCGGTTCATCGTCGCGACGTCCACATCCTCGCCTCCGGAGAGGTGAAAGGGGCCCGGCTGGGTCGCGCTTTCCTCGAATTCCCGTGCCCAGGGAGCTTTCAGGTAGATCGCGTTGGCGAGCACGAGGCGCGTGTCTTTGCTCAGCGCGTTGGCGGGAATAAGGTTGGTGATCCGGCCTTGCGTTTGTGATTCCACCCAGCCGTTGATGCTTTCCGCGCACCGGGCCGGATCCTTGATGAAATCCATCGGTTCCAGCGGTGCGCCGAAGGTCTGTTCGAGCAAACGTTGGTAAGTGTCGCGAAAATCGTAGCCCCGCTGCCCGAAGAGCCGGTTGGCCATCGTGAGCTTTATCGGCTCGCTCGGCCCGCCTGACTGTCGGGACTCTTTCACGAGCCTGGTTGTGCGTTCCGTCAATTCGCCCAACTGGCGCTGAAGTGAGGCGAACGAGCCGAAAACATCAGTATCTTTACCGGCATAGTGCAGGACCTTTGCCATTTGCCGTCGTGTTTCACCGCTTGCTCCCGCGTAAACCATGGTCAGAGCGCTCTGGACCGAATACGGAGAGAGCACTGTGTTTTCCTGCGGTTCGGTGGCGTGGGCCAGCAGGTCGAGTCCAAGGTCGTTGACCGCGGAAGCCACCGCACCCGACGAGTTGGCCGCGGGAAGGGGAGACGCTGCGAAAAGGAGCCCTGCGCAGACGCGCGTGGAGAGAGTCAGAATTCTTGAGGGCATGGTGCCGCGGCTTGAATTTCGCCTCACTTCGTCTCCGGCAAGCCGCCGGATTTCTCGCCCATCAATTTTTCAATTGATTGGGACCAAGACTCATCAAGTTCGCGCAGCGACCATGCGCAGGTGTCGCCATCCGCGGAAATCCGAAGCGAATCCGACTTCGCGACCGAGCCCATACGCCGGGCGGGAACGCCCCGCCAATCAAGGAGCGCCAGCGTCGCGGCAGCATTGATCCTCTGCACCGAAATAATAACGCGGGACTGGGATTCATTGAAGAGAAGGACGTCAGGGCGGAGCCCCGTCGAGCCAAAGTCGATGTCGGCGCCGAATGCCGTTGGTCCGCTCAAACAAGCCTCCGCGAGAGCCACGGCGAGCCCGCCTTCCGAGCAATCGTGGGCGCTTTGTACCAGACCCATTCGAATAACGGCGCCAAGCGCGGCGTGAGTCCGCTTTTCTTGCTCGAGGTCAACCCGGGGAGGGGTCCCCGTTTTGCGATCGTGCACGACCTTTAGGAAGTGCGAGGCGCCAAGCTCGCTGCCCAGGCCGCCGATCAGAAGGATCACGTCTCCGGCTTGCTTGAAAAATTGGCTGGTAATGTGCTTTGGGTCTGCAATGAGGCCGACCATTCCGACCGTCGGCGTCGGGTCGATCGGCCCCGCGGGGTTTTCATTATAGAGGCTGACGTTCCCGCCGGTGACCGGGATATTGAACGCGCGGCATGCTTCTGCGAGGCCTTCCACCGCTTCGCGAAGCTGAAGAAAATTCTTCGAGTCGTAAGGGTTTCCAAAGTTGAGATTGTCCGTCACCGCCAGGGGGATGGCGCCGGCACAAGCGAGGTTTCGCGCCGCCTCGGCCACGGCGAGCTTCGCGCCCTCACGGGGATTCTGGCGACAGTAAATCCCGTTGCAATCCACTGAGGCTGCCAGAATCTTGCCCGCCTCGCGGACCAGAAAGACCGCGGCGTCGGAGCCGGGGCGGATCGCGCTTCCGAGCCGGACCATGTGATCGTACTGGCGCCAAACCCAGCGCTTGGACGCGATACTCGGATGGGCCAGAAGCTTGATCAGGGAGTCGGCGACGTCCGCCTGTGGGAGGGAATCGATATCGAGCGGTTCAGGGGCATGCGCCTCCAGAGGCCCCCGTTCGTAGATCGGCGCCTGATCGGCGAGAGCGCGGGCAGGAATCTCGACGACCGTTTTGCCGTCCACGTTCACGCGCATGTAGCCGTCATCTTTCACCACTCCGATTTGCGCGTAGGGAAGATCCCATTTTTCAAAGATCTCTTGGACGCGGGCTTCCTGGCCTTTCTTGACGATTACCAGCATGCGTTCCTGGGATTCGCTCAGCAGAATCTCGTACGGCGTCATCCCGCTTTCGCGCTGCGGTACCAGAGCCAGTTCGATTTCGACCCCGGTTCCCCCGCGGCTTGCGGTTTCACACGTCGAGCAGGTCAGGCCAGCGGCTCCCATGTCCTGAATTCCCGCCACGCAGCCGCTGTCGAGTAATTCGAGGCACGCCTCCAGGAGCAATTTCTCGCGGAAAGGATCTCCAACTTGCACGGCCGGACGATCTTCCTTTGAAGCCTGGGTCAGATCGCGGGAAGCAAATGCCGCTCCGGCAAGCCCATCCCGTCCGGTCTCGGCTCCCACATAGAAAACAGGATTGCCGATGCCCGTCGCCGCGCCGCGGACGATCTGTTCGTGACGCAGTATTCCCAGACAAAAAACGTTGACGAGCGGGTTGCCCGAGTAGGATTCGTCGCAGTAGATCTCGCCGCCAATCGTCGGGATCCCGATGCAGTTTCCGTAGTGGGCAATGCCGGACACCACTCCCGAGAAAAGTCTGCGATTGGCGGCGTCGGTCAGTGGTCCGAAGCGAAGGGAATTCAGGCTGAAGACCGGCCGGGCACCCATGGTGAAAATATCCCGGATGATGCCGCCCACGCCTGTTGCCGCGCCTTGAAACGGTTCGATCGCGCTGGGGTGGTTATGGCTCTCCAGCTTGAATGCCACGGCCCAGCCGTCCCCAATGTCGATAACCCCGGCATTTTCTTCTCCTGCCTTGACCAAGACCCGCTCGCCGGAGGTCGGCAGTTTTCTCAGCTCGGGCTTCGAGTTCTTGTAAGAACAGTGCTCGCTCCACATGACTGAGAAAACTCCGAGTTCGGTGAAGTTGGGTTCCCGTCCCAGAATACTTCTGATGCGCTGGGCTTCCTCGCTCGTCAGGCCGTGCTTGGCGACGAGTTCTGGCGTAATGGCAGGTTCGGTCATGAGAAGCGAAAGACGGCCCAAGGAGCAGGACGAACGATTGCGAGCGATGAAGGCCCGCCTTGGCGCGGCGCGGCAGGACTTGATGGCCTTTCTCTCCCTTCGGCTAACATCGTTTACACGGCTGCCTTGAGCGGCGAGGCAGGCCATTCAAGAATGCTTCGAAAAATCAACAAACCGTCCGTGCTACCCAACAGGGATTCGCAAGCTCGCTCCGGATGCGGCATGAGGCCAAAAACATTCCGCTCCGCATTGCAGATTCCCGCGATGTTATTTTTGGACCCATTGGGGTTCCCCGCTTCCGTCGTGCGTCCCCGTGCGTCGCAGTAGCGGAGCAGGATGCGGCCATCCAGCTCAAGCTTCTGCAGCAAGGCCTCATCGGCGAAATAACAGCCTTCGCCATGGGCGATGGGAAGGCGAAGAACCGCTCCCGTCCACACCGCATTGGTGAACGGGCTGTCATGGCGCTCGACCCGGACATGAACGTGCTCGCAAATGAAGTGCAGTCCGCGATTCCGGACCAGCGCGCCCGGCAACAGACCGCATTCGCAGAGAATTTGGAAGCCATTGCAAATTCCAATCACCAGACCTCCGTTTGCGGCGAAGCTGGCCACCGAGGGCATGATCGGCGAAAAGCGCGCGATCGCCCCGCAGCGTAGATAGTCCCCATACGAAAATCCGCCCGGCAGTACGACGACGTCAAAACCTGAAAGCGACGACTCTTTGTGCCACACGTAGTCTGCAAAAGCCCCGTCCATAGCGCGCAAGGCATGGAAACAGTCTTGATCGCAGTTTGAGCCAGGAAATCGAATGATCGCAAATTTCATGGCCCTTGATCTTCGCGCGTCCGCCGGGTCATGGCGCAAATTCGAGTTGGTAGTCTTCGATGACCGGATTGGACAGGAGATCGCGCGCAATCTCGTGCAGCTTTGCGTCATTGGCGGCACCGGAAAGCTCGATCTCAATTCTTTTTCCCACGCGGACGCGGCCGACGTCCTGCAAGCCGAGGTGCTTCATGGCTTCCGCGGTGGCAGCGCCTTGCGGATCGAGCACCGATGGCTTCGGCATCACGGTTACAATGGCTTTCACGGAGGAAGGATTTCGTTTCCGCGGGCCTGGCACAAGCGGATTATGTCCTTCTTCGCATCAGATGGTAGCCGCAAGCGGCTACGCCCGCCGCCAGACAAACGATCGAAAAAACCTCTCCGTAGCGCGTATAAAAGGTCGTTTCAGGATCCTTTGGCACTTCCAGCCGCGCAAAAAGCACTCCTTCGATGAAGGTGTTTCCTTCACCGTCCTGCAGCCGGTTGACGATCCGGCCGAAACGGTCGATGACGCAGCTCACTCCCGTGTTTGCCGCCCGGACCATGGGCAGCTTAGTTTCCGCACAACGAAAGAGCGACTGAACCACATGCTGTTCCGAGCCCGCACTTCTGAGAAACCAGCCGTCGTTCGTCAATGTGACGAGCACCTGCGCGCCGCGAAGCGCGAACTGACGAGTAAGATCCCCCAGCGTGTCCTCGAAACAGATCAATGGCCCGATCTTGACCGGCTTGTATGACATCTTGAGGATGACCGGCTGCTTGCCGAAATCGAAGTCGTCGGGGACGAGATCGCCGACGATCCAGGCGAAGAGGGGAAACGTGCCGCGCAACGGGACATATTCCCCGAATGGAACGAGGTGGATCTTGTTGTAAATCTGCGCGTTCGTTGCCTTTTCTGTGAGCAGCACGGCCGAGTTATAAGCGCCGGAATCGTCGAAATAGACGGTTCCCATCAGAAAATCACCGCGGTGTTTCTCCGCGAGCCCCCGCACGGCGTTCCAACTGCGCTGATCGGAGAACAACGGTTGCGGCGTGGCCGCTTCCGGCCAAATGAGGAGATCCGGGTTGGCCACAAACGCGGTTTCCGTCAGCCGGACGTGAAGATCAAGGATGCGTTGCTCGTGCTCCGGATCGCGTTTCTCGTTGACGGGCACGTTGGGCTGCACGGCGGCGATACTCAGCGGCTCGCCGGGCGTTGCGGGGCGAAGGAGTTGCCGGACGCCGTAGCCGAAGACGATGGCGACGAGCGCGACCGTCAGGTTAAAATCGTAGTGGGGCCGAAGCTTTGCCCGACCAATCTCCATTTTCAGACGCAAAAGCGTGATAACCACCATCATGTTTGTCATGACGAGAAGGAAGGAGAGACCGCCCACGCCAGTGATATCGCAGATCTGAATGAGGGCCACATTTTGATGCAGGGCGATGCCGAGCCCGTTCCAACCGAATTCCAGGAAGGCAACTCCGCGCAGCCATTCAAGACCTGTCCAGGCGGCTGCCGAAAGGACGGCGATTCGCAGATTGTTCCAGGACTTCAGCCAGATTGGATCGCGTGTTAAGAGGGCCGGGCCGGGTTTTGTTACAAACCCGACGAACAGCGCCCAGAGAGCGGTATAGACGCCAAGGTAGAGACAGAGGGCAATCCACCCCGCGACAGTGACCTTGGTGAGCCACTGCAAGCTTCCGAGCATGTAGACGACGCCGGCGGCGTAGCCCAGGAGAAATACTCGCCAGCGCTCTCTCTTTTTCCATTGCTCGGAAAGCCAGAGAGCAGAAATCAACGGCACCAGGGCGATCCAGGAAAGTCCTCCTAGATTCGCGGGGGGAAAACAGAGCGCGAGGAGCACTCCGCTCAGGGTTGCGCAAAGCCAGGGCCAAATTCCTTTCATCGCCGCGACAGAAAACACGCCGCTATGAGCCGCGCCAAGCTCTCAATCAAAACGACCGCGGCGCGCACTCTTTCCGCGTTGGTCGCCCACGCAGGCCGCTTCGCCAACCCGTGTCCCGCAGCCGTCTGAACGCAAAAAGCACATCGGCCTCCACTTTTTTCCGTGCTTTCCGTCACCCCACTTGGAAAATTAGCAGCCCGATGAGTGAAGGGAAGGAAAACGGTCACCTCGCGCGATCAATCGGGCTTTTTGCGCTGATCGTTTACGGCGTGGGAGACATGATCGGCGCAGGGATCTATGGAACGATTGGCGTGGCTGCCGGCAAGATGGGCAACGCCGTATGGGTCGCCTTTCTCGTTTCCATGACCGCCGCGTTATTGACCGGTCTCACCTATGCCTCTCTTTCCTCCCGGTATCCAAGAGCCGCCGGCGCCGCATTCATCACCCAGCGGGCTTTCGGCTGGCGGTTCCTCTCCTATGTCGTCGGACTCGCGGTCGCCTTTTCGGGGTTGACTTCGATGGCCGCCGGAAGCCGTGTCTTTGCCGCGACTCTCCGGCCTATCATTGGTTCGCCACCCCTCTGGTGTCTCCTTCTCGCATTCATTGGTGCGCTGACGCTCGTCAATCTACGGGGAATCCGGGAGTGCGTTTGGATGAACATGGTCTGCACCGCGATTGAGGTGGGCGGTCTTCTTTTTGTGATCGCCGTGAGCCTCCCGTACTTCGGGCGCGTCGACTATCTGGAAACGCCCTCGGCCACGTCGGGTCTGACCTTGCCGCTCGTGATGTCGGGGGCGGTGCTTACTTTCTACGCCTTTGTCGGTTTCGAAGACCTGCTCAACCTCGCCGAAGAGGTAAAGAATCCGCAACGCACGATGCCTTGGGGAATCGTGCTGGCGGTGGCATGCGTAACGGTCATCTACGTGCTGGTGAGTGTTGCAGTGATCTCGGTTGTTCCCTACGCGGAGTTGGCTGATCCCCAGAAAGGTGCGCCGCTTGCGCAAATCACCAAGGTCGCCGCCCCCTGGCTCTCCCACCACATCTACACGGTCATAACGCTTTTCGCCGTCGCCAATACCGCGCTGATGAACTTCATCATGGGGTCGCGCCTTGTTTATGGTATGGCCAGGCAGGGATTGCTTCCTTCCGCATTGGGCTCCGTTCACGCCGCTCGTCGCACGCCCCACGTCGCCATCTTTGCGCTGGGAGCCATCGTTTCCATGCTGGCGTTTTCAGGAGACATCTCGGAGTTGGCCTCTGCCACCAGCCTCCTGTTGCTGCTTGTTTTTGGTCTGATGAACTCGGCGTTGATTGTTCTCAAGTTGCGGAAAAGCGAGGCCCAGGGACACTTCGAGGTCCCCCTCGCGGTGCCGGTGCTCGGAAGCTTGGTTTGCGTCGCGCTGATCGTTTCGCGTCTCGGCAGCGCAGGCACCGGAGCCCGCGCGCCCCTTATCGCGGCGCTGCTCCTTGTCTTCATCGCCGGACTCTATTTCGTGGTGCGGCCGAAATACCCGGTCCCCGTCACCGAGTAAGCCGGGCCATTCCCTTTGAAATTCCGTTTTATTTGCCTCGCGTTTGCCTGTATCTGAACACGATCATGCGCATTTGTTCGGTCTTCGCGGCGGCCTTTCTGGTCCCCTGGGTCAGCTCGAGTTTGCCCGCCCAGGCGCCAACGCCCGCGCCTAAGAACATCGTGTTCAACGGGGGCTTTGAAACGGCTTCCCGGCGGGAGAACACCTGGCAGGGAGTCTCCACCGCGGGAAATCTTACGGGTGAGCGCGGACAGGTCCCCGTTCTTACCTCAAGCGGGACAATTGGCGACACCCCCATGCCGATCTCCGTCTGCGTCGCGGATATGAATGCCGACGGCCTGCCGGACCTGGTGACCATGGACGTCTGGGGCTACTTGCGGATCTTTTTCAACAGCGGCACCAAACAGGAAGCGAAGTTCACGATCGGAGAGCTTGGGGGGATCTTTCTGACACGGACAGCGCAGAAGGATCCCGCGATCGGCCGGGAATATCCAAACGCACGGCTCGCGCCTCGGATTTTCGCCACCGAGATCATGAAGTCCGGGAAAAAGGATCTGATCGTCGGAAATTATCTCGGGGAAGTGCTTCTGGTGCCGAATGCCGGATCTGCTCAAAGCCCGGATTTCAAGCAGCCGCAAAGCGTGTCCCGACTGGTCGTTCCGACCACGAAAGAATCAAATAAGCGCTGGGGAAACGTCTTTGCCCCTTGCACGTGGGACTGGAACAAGGACGGAAAAGAGGACCTGATTCTCGGCGAGGGTTCCTATTCGGCCAACAACATCCACCTCCTGATCAACCAGGGCTCCGGTTCGCAACCGGTGTTCGATGAAAACGATCACTTCATTCTCGCCTATGGCGACGGTCTCGAACAGCTTACTCCGACGGTTGTTGACTACAACGGCGACGGCACGCCGGACCTGTTGGTCGCCGAACGCTCCGGCAAAATCGCCGTATACCTGAATACGGGCGAACAGGCGAAATCCGGCGGTGCTCCGCCCGAGATCCCGTTCACCTCGTTCGTTCCCGGCCCGGGAGGCAGCCCGCTGAACTTTGGAGGAATTTCGACCGTTTCCACGGGAGATTTGAATGGAGATGGGCTCTTTGATCTGGTCGTCGGCAAGACAAACGGACACATCGCGGTGTCCATGAACGTGGGGACGAAGACCGAACCAAAGTTCGGCGCGCCGGTGGAATTGAAGGGCACCGCGGGGACGCGGCCGTTCGCCATGCCGTCGGGTTGGGATGTCGACTTCGGCGCTAATCGCGGCAATTTTTTTGGCTACGCGAGTCTCGTAAAGGCCGCGGAAGACCCCGGAGCACAGCCTGTCGAAGGAGAGTCGTGCCTGAAGGTCGGCTACGTCCCCTCTCAAAATAAAATCATGCCCGCGCCGACAGTTTTTACGCCGGCGTTTCCTGGCTTCGACCTTAAGGAGCCGGCGTTCGGCGGCACGTCCAGCACCATTCTGACCTATGCCCCGGCGCGCTATTTCATGCTGCGCCAGTTTGATCGGTTCCGGCTCAAGCTGAACACGGGCTACGTGCTCAGCTTTCGTGTCAAGGGCCGGATCGCAGATGCCAGGGCCGTCGTAGCCTGGAGCGGCTTCAAAAAACTCAGCGATGAAAAGGTGGTGCAAGGTGAAAGGGGCTCCGCGGAGATCAAGAGGAACGAGGCGGAGGAAAAAGCCTCCGAGGAGATTAAGTTCTCGCCCGGCCCGATTTGGAATGAAGTGCGCAAGGAATTCCGAGTGACGCTGAAGGACAAGCAACTTCAGGACTTGAAAGACACCACTCACGCGTTGCTGGAAATCAGCTTCTCGATTCCATCGGGAGGCGAGGCCTATTTCGACGATGTAAAAATCGTCGAGCGACTCTGAGACCCGTGACCGGCAGACTCCGAACGGCGTTCGTCATGGGCGCCGGATTGGGGACACGGCTTCGCCCCTTGACCCTCATGCGGCCAAAACCTCTGATTCCTGTCTTTGGCAAGCCGCTGATCACCTTCGCGCTCGATCACTTGCTCTCGGTGGGCGTGGAATCCTTCGTGATAAACACGCACCGCCTCGCCGGACAATTCGACGAAGTGTTCGCCAGGGACCCTTACTCAAGTCGGAACGTAAGGCTTTTGCATGAAGAAAATCTCCTGGAAACCGGCGGCGGACTTAAGAACGCCGAGCCGTGGATCGGAACCGACCCGTTCATCGTCTATAGTGGAGATATCCTCACCGACATCGATCTGGAGAGCCTCATCGACGAGCATTTTCGAAGACAAAACGACGTCACTCTAGCGCTTCGCAATACGGGACTTGCCACCGGTCTCACGCTTCGCCCCGACGGCCGCCTGATCGCCATCGCGGGCGCTGGAGGCGACTCGGACAGCTATGATTTCGCAAACGTGTCGGTGTGGAATTCGGACATTTTTCGGCGAATCCCCCCGGCGAGAAAAATCTCCTTCGTTCCGGTCCTTTCAGATTGGCTACGAGACGGTGGCAAGATCGGAGGGGTGGTGCTCAACGAACGCGAGTGGTTCAACATCGGATCGCGCAAAGAATACCTCGCGGTCCATCGCGCGATCAGCGAGCGGCGCTGGAGGCCCGGCTATCTAAGCGCTGGTGCCTGGCCTTTGAAAATCGCTCGCACCGCCACGGTCGACCCGACCGCCCGCTTGTCCGGATTCCAGGCCATCGGAGAGCGCTGTTTCGTGGAAGCCGGCGCGGTCATCGAGGACTCGATTCTCTGGGACGATGCCACGATTAGGAATGACGCGATTCTCCAGGGTTGCGTTGTGGCGGGAAGTCTGGTCATATCTGGCCGTCATAAAGATGCTGATCTCGTAGAGGTTGTATGAGCTTGCAACGATTGCTCCTCCAGACGCAGGAAAGATTTCCCGGCTATCATCATTTCAACGTGGAGATCTCGCCTTTGGAAAAAGGAGGATCGGAGCGAAAATTCTATCGGATCCGCGCGGGCGAAGAAAATCCGGTGATCCTGGTGAAGTATTCCAGCCAGAAGGAGGAAAACCGCCACTACGTGGAGATCGCCAAATTTCTTGGCGCTTCGGGAGTCAAGGTTCCGGCGATCTATTTTCACGACCCCGCGGAAGGCTTGATTTGGATGCAGGATCTCGGCGACGAGGACCTATGGTCGTGGCGCAACGCATCATGGGAGGAGAGGCGACCGCTCTACGAGTCTGCGCTCGTTGAAATCTGCAAGTTGCACATCGGCGCGACGCAATGCCTGGAGAGCTCGGGCCTTCGTCTCGAACGCGAATTCAGCGAGCAACTCTATCTTTGGGAGCAGCGATACTTTTTCGACAACTGTCTTCGGGCGCATTTCGGTTTGGATGAGCCCACGGTGCGACGCTATTCCCAACTCCCGGTGATGCGGGATGTGGCAGCCCGCCTTGCCTCATTGCCGCGGGTCCTCGTTCATCGTGACTTTCAATCGCAGAACGTTCTCGTTCACGAGGGCGGCGCTTGGTTGATCGATTTCCAGGGAATGCGTCCCGGCTTGGCCCAGTATGATATCGCCTCGCTTCTCTACGACCCCTACGTGCATCTGACCGGCGCGGAGCGCTCCCTCCTTTTGGAGTTCTATCAGACGGTCGCGCGTCGGTCCGGCATGGAGATCTCCGGCGATTTTGAGGAATTTTTTTACTTTTGCGCCCTTCAACGTCTCATGCAGGCGCTCGGCGCATACGGATTTCTCGGCCTTTGCAAAGGACGCCGCGATTTCCTCGCGCACATCCCGGCCGCTCGCCGCTCGCTTCGGGAGGTGGCGGCCCGTGTCGATGGGCTCGATGAGTTCGTTGCTTTGCTCGATTTTTTACCATGAAAATAAGCGACCCCGGAACTGTCATTGTCGAAAACATCTCTCCTCAGCTTGATGGCGGTCGGTACCCGATCAAACGGGCTGTCGGCCAGGACCTCGCCGTGGAGGCGGATATCTTTAAAGAAGGGCACGATGTCTTGTCCGCATTGCTGAAATGGCGTCCACAAGGAGAATCTGCCTGGCTGGAGACGCCGATGGAACCGCTGGTGAACGATCGCTGGCGCGGGGTGCTCACGGTTACGGCGCCGGGCCCGTGGGAGTATACGATCGAAGCCTGGGGCGACACGTTCAAGTCCTGGCAGGAGGAGATCCACAAGAAATTCGCGGGCGGAATTCACGACCTCCGCAGCGAATCGCTCGAAGGAGCCGCTTTGATTATCGCCGCAGCCTCGCGCGCGGCTGGCACACCGGACGCCGATTTGCTCAACGATTTTGCCGGAAAGTTGAAGTCCGCTGGAGCCGAGGAGACAAATGCCATCGCCTCGTCCGCCGAACTGACGGGCCTCATGACCGTCTGGACAGACCGCTCGCTTTCCACCGATTACCATCCCTTGCTTCCGCTTTGGGTGGACGGCGAGCGAGCGGTGTTCGCCGCGTGGTACGAGTTCTTTCCCCGTTCGGCCGAAGGCAAACACGATCGCGGTTCCACCTTTCGCGACTGCCTGTCGAGAATCGACGATGCCAAGGCGATGGGATTTGACGTCATCTACTTTCCGCCGATCCATCCCATCGGCGAGACGGCACGCAAGGGTCGAAACAATTCGGTTACGTGCGAGCCCGGCGATCCTGGCGTGCCTTACGCGATCGGCAACTACCGGCAGGGGGTGAACGGCGGCGGCCACAAGGATGTCGCGCCCGAGCTCGGAACCCTCGAGGATTTCGAGTGGCTGGTGGGTGAGATCAAGAAGCGGGGGATGGAAATCGCGCTGGACTTTGCCATTAATTGCTCTCCCGATCATCCCTATGTCCGCGACCATCCCGAGTGGTTCTTCAAGCGGCCTGACGGAACCATCAAATACGCGGAAAACCCTCCCAAGAAATACCAGGATGTCTATCCATTGAATTTCCACAATCCGACGTGGCAGGAGTTGTGGAAGGAACTCTACAATGTCGTCGCCTTCTGGTGCGAAAGGGGCGTGCGGATTTTCAGGGTGGATAATCCCCACACAAAGCCGGTGTCGTTCTGGGAATGGCTGATCGCCGAAATCCACGAAAAATACCAGGATGCGCAGTTTCTGAGCGAAGCTTTCACCCGCCCCAAGATGATGGCAGTGCTCGCCAAGGCGGGTTTCACCCAGAGCTACACCTATTTTACCTGGCGAAATACGAAGTGGGAGCTTTCCACCTACCTCACCGAGCTCACGCAGACGGAAATGAGATACTTTTTCCGGGCCAATTTTTTCGCGAATACGCCGGATATCTTGCCACACTTCCTTCAGTTGGGCGGGCGCCCGCCGTTCCTCATACGTGTAGCGCTAGCGGCCACGCTCTCGCCGGTCTACGGAATTTACAGCGGGTTCGAGCTCTGCGAAAGCACCCCCGTTCCGGGCAAAGAGGAATATCTTGATTCCGAAAAGTACCACTTCCAGGGACGCAACTGGGATGCGCCGGGAAACATCAAGGAGTACGTCACCAAGCTCAACGCCATCCGCCAGGAAAACCGCGCGTTTCACGAGTACGACAATATTCGCTTTCATCACGCGGAAAACGACAACATCCTCTTTTACAGCAAGACGACCACGGCCAAGGACAACTTGATTCTCTGCGCCGTCACCGTCGATCCGCATCACGCCCAGACGGCGTTTGTGCATGTGCCGCTGGAGGATCTGGAAATCGGTCCGCACGAAACCTTTCAGGTCGAGGATCTCCTCACCGGCGAACGCTTCCTCTGGACGGGTCCCAGGAACTTTGTTTCCCTGAATCCCCACACGCGTCCGGCGCACGTCTTTCGCGTTCGGCGTTGGGCGGGACGGGAAAACGGTCAGGACATTTATTTGTAAGGATTGCTCCGGGCCGTGTAGATGCTGGCCACACCGGCGCACAGAGGCTTGGCGCGAAACTCAAAAAACCCGTTCCCTTCCGCGAGTTTTTGCATCTCGCGCCCGCTGGGGAAGGCTTCGATCGAACTGCCAAGATATTCGTACGCCTCCTTGTTCCCGGTGATCGCGGCCGCAAACCAAGGAAGAATTTTGTGCAGATAGAAGCGATAGATCCTTCGCCAAGGCCCAAATTCCGGTAGCGAAAAGTCCATCACCAGCAGCAATCCGCCAGGGCGCAGCACGCGAGCCATTTCCCGAAGCGCTTCTTTCCAGTCGGCCATATTGCGCAACCCGAAGGCCACCGTGAGAGCGTCGAAACTGGCGTCTCGAAACGGAAGATGCAGGCCGTCCGCCTGGACCAGATGAGGAATCGCCTTTGCTTGCGCGACTTTTAGCATGGGGAGGCAAAAGTCCGCGCCGATGATCACCGCGCGCGGGCAGGCCCTGCCCAACGATCTGGCGAGATCCCCGCTGCCGGTCGCCAAGTCCAAAACGCAACGGGGAGCATCCGCGGCGATGAGGCGCGCGGCCTTCCGGCGCCATAAGAAATCGAACCCGCCACTTAGGAGATGATTTGCGAGATCATAACGTTTCGCGATCGCCGCGAAGGTCCGGCGGACAAAATCGGGATTCTGCTGTGGAAGTGTCGTTTCGATGCCTGTCGATAAATGTTATGTTCGAGGTCCGAAGACTGAGAATCTGGAGCCGTGCTCACGAGAGGATTCGAACCTCCAAGGGTTGCCCCATGCGCTCCTGAGGCGCACGCGTCTGCCGGTTCCGCCACGTGAGCAGATTGAACGATTACAATCACTCCGCTGTCTGAGGCTGTAAATCGGAAAATGGAAATTTCCACTGGCGTTGATTTCCCGCCCATGCGAAGAAAGGCTTTCCTACTAATGAATAAAGCATCCTTCATTGTGCTCGCCTTGGCCGCCACGGTGGCTTCCCTTTCTTCGTGCAAGCCATCTCCGTCAGCGACGGCTCCCGAGCCCGTGGGGACGCCAACGCCGTCCGCTACGGCGGTGGCCACCCCAGCGGCAACACCCGCGGCCACCCCGAGCGGCAACACCCGCGGCGACTCCTCTGTCCACCCCGGCCGCCTCCACTCCTGCCCCGGCTGTCGATGCGGCCACCCCCACGGAACAAGCTCCGGCGGCCACCGAGACGCCAAGCGCCTCAGGCGAACGTTCTGCAAATGTCGAGCTCAAGGACCCCGTCGCCACCGTCAACGGCGAGACGATTACCAAGGCCCAGCTGGATGAGGCTTTTGAAAAGGCTGTGCAGATGACCGGAGTAAAGGTCGGCGACCTCACTTCCGAGCAAAAGGTGGAAGGCTATCGTCAGTTGCTTGATGAGTTGATTACGGAAAAATTGGTCACCAAGGCGGCCACCGGCGTCACCGTGCCCCAGGCGGAAATCGACGCTCAAATCGCCAAAATCAAGGCGCAGTTTCCCAGCGAGGAGGATTTTAGCAAACAGCTCGCGCAAGTTGGACAGTCCCCGGAGCAACTTAGCGAGACGATCAAGAAGATGCTTCAACAGCAGCACTGGCTTGAAAGCCAGATCGCCGGCAAGACGGACGTGACCGACGAGGAGGCGAAAAAATTCTATGAGGCTAATAAAACCGAGTTTCAGCAACCGGATACCGTGAAAGCCAGCCACATCCTGTTTCTGGTGAACAAGGACGATTCGCAAGATGTCGTCAATCAGAAGCTGGAGGCGGCGAAGGCCGCCGAGGCCCGCGCAAAGAAGGGGGAAGACTTTAATAAGCTTGCCAAGGAGCTCTCGGAGGAGCCGGGCGCCAAGGAATCGGGCGGCGACCTCGGCTTCTTTCCCAAGGACCGCATGGTTCCGGAGTTTGCTGAAGCGGCGTTCAACCAAAAGGTCGGCGATATTAGCGATCCCGTGCGCACCCAATATGGCTGGCACATCATTAAGGTAATCGACAAGAAACCCGCGGGCACTTTGCCATACGATGATGTGAAAGCCCAGCTGATGACTTATCTTAAGGCCAAGAAACAAGAGGAGGCTGCGCAGGCTTTGCTTAAGTCCCTGCGCTCTTCCGCGCAAATCGAAAGCACGCTCCCTCCGCCATCGCCGAGCCCGCCGCCCGCCGCGAGCGAGCCCGCCACCAACTAATGGCCCGCCCGGTGAGGCAAAATGCCGGCGTCATCGGCCTGGGGATAATCGGCAGCCGAGCGGCGGCGAACCTGCGCAAGGCGGGTTTCCAAACCTGGGTCTGGAATCGGACTCCGCGTCCCGAGCCAAATTTTTTGTCTTCCGCATCAGAGGTGGCCGAGTCGGCGAAAACTATCCAGATTTTCGTCTCGGACGGTCCCGCGTTGCTGCAAACCCTCGAATCAATCGCGCCCGTTGTCGGCCCGGAACACATCATTCTGAACCATGCCACGGTTGCTCCAAGGGAAACTCTGGAGGCATCCCGCTTGGTCCAAGACCGGCATGCCAAGTACCTCGACGCTCCATTTACAGGAAGCCGAAATGCCGCGGAAGCGGCGCAGTTGGTGTTCTTCATAGGCGGTGAGCCGGAAGTGTTGGAGAAGGCTCGTCCTCAGCTTGAGGCCAATGCTCGATCGGTCGTTCACATCGGGGAGATCGGCCAGGCGGCTGCAATGAAAATCGCCACCAACCTGATCGCGGCTGTCACCGTGGGCTCGTTTGCGGAGGCGCTCTCTTTGCTCGACGCAAGCGGGGTCCCCCTCTTCAAGCTTGGCCAGGCCCTTCAAAATCACCCCGTCCATTCTCCTTTGGCCGATCTTAAGCTGCCCACGATGATCGCCGGCGACTTTGATGCGAGATTTTCGCTCAAGAATATGTTCAAGGACGTTCAGATCGCGCTCTCGATGGCCCAGGAGTACAATCTCGATTTGCCGGAAATCGCCGCCTTCGCCGGAACGGCCATGTCGGGAATTCACAAGGGATGGGCAGACCTTGACTTTTCCTGCGTCGCGCAGCATTACGGCTATCCGAACCCGGAGAATGCACTCCCCGCGGACGCTTTCGCCAAGCGGGAAGCGGATGCCGGACAGAATCGGGCCTTAGCCGCTCAGAAAGAGAGAAAAAGGCGTTTTCTTTTTTTCGGGCGTCGAACGTGAGATTTTTGTGTCTTCAGGGGCGAGTCGTTTGAGTCAACTTCGCAGCCATGGCGGGTTTTTCTTCCTGGGAGCCCGCGCGCGCGTCCGCGTCACCGGTGCGGATCGCCTTCGCTATCTGAACGGCCAATTGAGCAACGACCTTCGGACACTTCAGTCCGGCGAGGCGCTTCCTGCTTTGCTCCTTACCGCGAAGGGCAAACTCTGCGCGGACCTTTTCGTGTGGATGGACGGCGAGGCCCTCGTTATCGACGCAGAAGGCTCTCTTAAGGAGAGTCTGCTCGCGCGTCTTGAGCGTTACGCAGTCTCCGACGACGTTGGCTTTGAGTTGCTGGGGGACGATCCGCAGCAATGCCACGTCTTCGGCTCGTCGCACAACGGCGCGACCGGTGTCCGCATCCGCCGGTTGGGCGTGGCGGGAATCGATGTGAGCCAGACCCCGAACAACGTGGTGCAGGCCACCGCCGAAGAAGTGGAGTTACTTCGAATCGAGCGCGGCATTCCGCGCTGGGGAAGTGAGTTGTCCCCGGACACCCTGCCTCAGGAAGCTGGTCTTGATCAGTTGGCCGTCGATTTCAAAAAGGGTTGTTACGTGGGGCAGGAGGTGGTTTCGCGTATCCATAGCGTTGGGCGCGTCAACCGGCGTCTGTGTGGATTCCGCGGGGACTTCGACCCGGTGAAAGGAAGCGCCGCGAGACTCGTCGGCCCGGACGGCGACAAGGCGGGTCGGCTGACTAGCGCGGCCTACCATCCCGAGCTTCAAACGACCATTTCGCTGGGCTACATCCAGACTCAATCCGTTGATTCGACTTTCTCCGTCGTCGATCAAAGTGGAGCTTGCCTTGGCCAGGCGGAACGTACTCAATTTCCTATGGTTTCCCTATGAAGATCTTTTTGGCAGCAATCGGGATATTTCTTGCGTCTCTTGTCGGAGGCGTCTCCGCCACGGTGGGTCCGGAGGTAGCAGTGATGCAAATCAAGGTCGGCAAGGAGAAGGAGTTTCAGCAAGTGGTACTTGGGCTTTACGACGACGCGGCGCCGGCGACGGTCGAGAATTTCAAGGAACTCTGTAGAAGAAAATTCTTTAACGGCATGCGCTTCCATCGTGTCTTCCCCAGCACGCTTGTGCAGACTGGGGACCCAAATAGCCGTCACGGCGTCGCGGATCGTTCTGGCACTGGCGGACCCGGGTACACCATTCCCGCCGAGATCGGGAGAAATCATGTACGCGGAACCGTCGCCATGTCGCGTTTGCCGGATGCCATCAATCCGTCCAAAGCTTCAAACGGAAGCCAGTTTTACGTGTGCCTGACTCCTTTGCCCAAACTGGACGGCAAATATACAGTTTTCGGAGAGGTGCTTGAAGGACTGGACGTGCTTGATTTCATCAGCAACCAGCCGACGGACAGCAATGATTTCCCAGTGGAAAAAATCGTGATAAAATCAATTACCATTCAGCCGCGTTTTGCCCAATAGTCGGTCGGCGAGGCAAAAACGACGATTTATCCGACGGGTAGGTACCGAAGTGGCCAAACGGGGCGGACTGTAAATCCGCTGGCTTACGCCTTCACAGGTTCGAATCCTGTCCTGCCCATTACTCTGTAAAGCGCATAAATAGAGGCTCCTCGGGCACTTGTCGGTTTTTCTCTCGTTGTGCAAGGAGATGCATGAAAAACACCAAAATGCACCAAAATGCGTGTTTTGTTGGCAGTAATTGGCAGTATCGTAGACGGCCGTTTGCAGTGCACGTGGCGCGAAGGAAGTGCTTCGCCCGCAACTCGCGCCTTCCGTATTACCGCGCAATCTTTCTCGATTCCAATAGATCGCCCGATGCGTCGAGAAAACTAGGTTACCAACCTTGACACGGTAGGGTCACAGGTTCGAACCCTGTATGGCGTACTCCTCTGTAGAGCAATCCAATCCTCATTGATAGAGGATTTATGGGCAGTAACCTAGACGCAAGGAGATGCACACAGAAAGGTTTACCAGAAGTTGCCAACCGGTCGGTTGTCGAAACGCTCAGCTTCGCGCCGTCCATACAGGAGAGCTATTCCGCTGCCAAAAGCTGCCAATTTTGCCCGGATTTTGGTGCCCCTAGTAACGCAGTCGTGCAAGGTGGCGTAAATGGAAAGTAAAAGGCAGTTGCTTCACATTTCAACGGAGAGCCGTTTTGAAGAAGCGTCAAATTCGCCCGTTTTCGCGTTCCCTGTGACTATCAAGGCCATACGTTTGCACTAGACCTCTGTAAAAGAGTGGACGGAACTGATCAAGATAACAGCAGGGCCGTCCTGCATTAACTTCGTCCTCACGAGTGAGTTCGTCATCCGCCGGTCCAAGACTCGCTTGTCCCAGGTCGGCCAGTTGACTCACGGTCGTCTCGACCGTTTTTTTCGTCCGTACCGCCTGGCGTGCCTGGGAAAACCACGCCGGACAGGTGGCGCCCCGGTTAAGCGCTTGGCCCCTTGAACCTATCGTAATTGGAGAACTGACAAAGGTCGAAGTCGACGAGATACGGTACGCCGATGCAGCGCTTTTGGCCGACGCACACCCGGCACGCAATGCGACCGGGAATCTCTTCCGCCTCGCCCGGCTTGCGAGCGGGCGAAGGGAGCGTTTCGCGCGGGGCGGCTTGGCAGAGTCATAGATTGCTGGTGTCTGCCGACAGAATCCCAGATGGTGTCAGTTGCGTCCCTCCAGTCCCATTTCTTTCTCGTCCTTGCGGCCATTTCGATCATTGGGCAGGGCGGCTGCCGCTTGGGGATGGAAGGTTGCCTACTGGATCTCGACAAGCGTCCCCATCGGCACTGAGGCATAAAGCGTTCTCGCAGATCTCTCAGGCAGGCGAATGCACCCGTGCGAGGCCAGGATAGCCAGGCAACCTGCCCATGTGGAGGCCAAAATCGCCGCAGGACACCCGCAAGAAGAAAGGCATCTCGGCCGGATAGAGGGTCGATTTCCAATACCTGTATTTGTTGGTAATGAGATATTGTCCTCTCGGCGTGGGATGGATCTAGTCCCGGAAGAAATCGGCGTCGCGACTATAAATCTTCCGTTTCGCCAAAGGAAAGCGTACTGTTCGGAAAGGCTGATCGTAATGCGAAAAGCCCGTGACTCATGGTCCGGTCCGATTCCCATCAGACTTCGCATGATCTCTATGTTCCTGGATTTGGCTGCCAGCCAGAGAGCATGGGTCTTATGCCTCTTAGTCACTTTCCAAGGATCCGCGCCCGCGCTGAGCAAGATCTTAACGAACCCATCATTGCCGAGTGCCGTTGCGAGCATGAGGGCAGTAAATCCCTGCTCCTTTGAGAGATAGTAGCGAAGACGTGCGTCATCAAAACGCTTCTGAAATGCCACTGGAACCGGGACGGGCAGCTCGACATTCGGATCCATCCCTTCGTTGAGCATTTTGCACAGCGTGTCCTGTCATTCCCGGCGGTAGCCTCGGAAAAGCTCATCCGCCTTAAGTGCTCGTCAGCAACTTGGGTTGCTTCTGCAGGCCGCGCTCTTCCAGCTGTGCGTCAGCCGAGGAAGGGCGTGACGGAATTGACGGCGCAACGACAAGAGCGACCGGCGCCGCAAGATCTCGCGCGCTCAACGAATCGGGGCGGGGTCCTGCCGTAAGTGGCACTGCGAGGCAGAAGACCAGGCAAAGGAGCGTCCGTTTCTCCCCTGATAGGATTGCTTTCATGTCGAAAATGCCCTCTTATTAGAGGTGTTCGGACCAGTTTAGTTTTCCATGAGATTCGACCTTGCGTCAACTTGGGCGCCACGGAAAAACAGCAGCGATCTCTTGCCCTTTTGCGTTTTCGAAAAAATAGCACACACTTCTTTCTGAGAATTTCGAATAGTTCTCGCCGATCGGTTGTCCCAGCGCTTGAACACGAGGCACGTCAGTCACGCGCGATCTCGCCCAGTTCGCGCTTCGTTGCCGCGCGCCACACGATTCCTCGAGAGTGAGGAAAACCGCTCCTACGAGAATAAATTCGCAAAGCTACACCCTACGGGGTCTCCCCTCCGGGCTACTACCCTCCGCCGGGCGAAATTCCGTATCTAGTATCCGGATCACCCTCCCGGCCATCGACCTCCTCCACGCCGATGGATTCCTCGTAGAGCTTGGTAAGTTCGATAAGGGTAATCCTGGATGCCTTGTTCTGACGGCGTGTCGAAGCCGTGCTGGCTTTTCTTCGCCGCAGTGCAAGGCGAGGGTTCCCGCGGTAAGCGTGTTCGTGTTCTCCGAATAGTGGCCCTCTTCGGCGGCCACGATAACCCGCTCACGAATCGAATCCTCACTCGAGGCGAGGTTCCTGCCGTCTCCTTCTTTTTCCGCTGGCTAAAATTCCCCGCCTGCCACTGCCGCCTGCAGTGAATAGAAAAGCTCCCGAAGGCAGGAAAGGTCTCGGCGTTTGCGCATTGCCGGAGGCGCTTATTAGAGCCGGTCGAGGATTACAGTAGTGGAGGCATCATTTGTAATGATTATCCTACGACGCAATCCAAGGTGTCTAACTAGTCATCGCGCTGTTCCAAAATTCAGGGTAAATACGCGTGGCACTCACGCGTTTAAGTATTTAAATTCTATCATGATGTGTGATGCTTCAGGGCAAAGAGCGATTTGGAAGCTTTCCGCGATCGCTCTGCTGAGTTGCTTTTTTCTCTTGGGTTCCCTGCGAGCGCAAGCTCCACCACCAGCATCGCCAGCCGTGGCAGCGGAGAGCGCTCCGCCTAGATTCTCGCCGGAAGAGCTCAATCAGCTGCTAGCTCCGGTCGCACTCTATCCCGATGCTCTTGTTGCGTTGATACTGCCCGCCTCCACCGTACCGTCGGACCTAGTCCTTGCCGCGCGTTATCTTTCCTCAAACGGCGATCCGGCGCAGGTGGCGAACCAACCATGGGACGACAGTGTCAAGTCGCTCGTCCGGTATCCGGACGTTGTGAAATGGATGGATCAAAACCTTGAGTGGACGACACAGGTCGGCGAAGCCTTTCTTGACCAACCTGCTGACGTGATGAATGCCATTCAGCAACTCCGAGCGCGGGCAATAGCCGCGGGCAACCTCATCGATACTCCACAGCAAAGGATCGTGAAGGAGAAAAACTGCGTTTGCGTTCGCATCGTACCGGCAGAGCCCGAGGTGATCTATGTGCCGCAATACGATCCGGACGGTGTGTATGTGCAGCCCTATGCGCCGTATCTCAGGCCAGCGTTGACCTTTGGAGTCGGGTTTGCCGTCGGCTCCTGGCTCAATTACGATTGTGACTGGCCACGACGCAGGGTGTGCGTGGGCGACTGGCATCCGGGATGGAAGCACGACTGGAATCCAGGATGGACCTGGAACCGAGGATGGAAAGGGGACTGGAACCGGAAACGCGGCGGCGATTACGCGGTCAACGTCGTTAATATCGACAGAGACAGCGCGCGATTTTGGGAGCCCAGCCCGAGGATCCGCCGCCAACACTGGCAGCGCCAGCGTAACGATAACTTCGATGTGAACGGCCGAAGGGGTGACGCCCGTGGCGCGGGTCCACGATTCCCAGCCGTCGCAAGGCCGTTGCGGCGAGACTTCGGCGGCGGAGAGTTACAAGGGCGCCGGACACAAGAGCGGCGGAGAGTTCAAGGGCGGCGGACGAGAGTACAAGGCCGGCGGACACAAAGGCGGAGGAGAGTACAAGGGCGGCGGACAACACAAAGGCGGAGGAGAGTACAAGGGCGGCGGACAACACAAAGGCGGAGGAGAGTTCAAGGGCGGCGGACAACACAAAGGCGGAGGAGAGTTCAAGGGCGGCGGACAACACAAGGGCGGAGGAGAGTTCAAGGGCGGCGGACAACACAAGGGCGGAGGAGAGTTCAAGGGCGGCGGACAACACAAGGGCAAAGGGGGCAAAGGCGAGAAAAAAGGGAAAAAAGGCAAGGACTAAGCTCGATCCTCATCCGACTGGCTCTTTGGTTTGGCCTTCAGGCGCTTGGAATGGGCTTTGAGTGCCCGGCTTATTTCTTTCAGCCGGCCCTTAGGCGGAAGGCCGAACACGCACACATCGTGCCAACTAATTGCGCGGATCGCCTTCATAGCTTCCCGAAAATTCTCGCAAACCTATACCTTTGAAGCGACGGCGGACGCCCACGCCTGTGAGGCTCCTTTGACTCGAGTCGTAGGATCCATCCGTTGCGCTCCCACAAACTAAAAAATGCGTCCGTCTCGGATTTCGAAACGTTCCGGCTCGAATAAAGGTCCCGGACGGTGAAGTGGGGACGGCCTTTCATCCGCTGATGGAATTGCGTCCAAATTGTTTCCTGATCCTGCGCGTGCTTGTGTCCCAAAAATTCCGCCTGACGGCGAACGAACCACTCCTGCATCTGAATGCCCGCCTCCGCGGAAGCCACTCTGAGATCGGTTTCGTGGCCGATCAACGAACCCGCCCTTACGCCATAGGTTGCCACGCCGCGTTCCTCCATGTCGACGTGTGACCAGAGGTGATGAATCAAAGCGAGGCGCGTTGCCTGTTCGGCGTGACGGGCTTCAAAGGGATTTGGCTGGTTGTTGGTGCGGGCTACGATTTCATTGAAGTAACGGATGAGGCAAAGCCGGGCTTCCGGCATCATGTCTATAGCGTGTTGATTATCTTTTTCGTTTGCTTCGATGCGATACGCCCGGAGAAACGCCCACATGGCTGCCTCGTAGGGTTTGGGACACGTCCGAGGGAAGTTTTCGCATTTCATTTGAAAGCGCTTCCGGGATTTCCCGCGCACGGGCGTGCGGGTCCACGACATGAAACCGCGGAAGAAGCCCTGCTTCACAGAGACGAGCCTTCCCAAAGAGCTCTCGCACCCGTTCGGGCGTGCATAAAAAAAGCGCGGACAGGCAAGGCTCTTCGATTATGAGCAACCCTTCCTTCTTTCGGCCAATGACGACCGGTTCGCCACCGTAGCTTTTGAGCCAGAGGCTCTCGGTTTGGCTACTTTCAGAATCCTGCTTGTAGCGGCCCAGAATCGCCGCGAGGGCATCGCCGGCATCACTGTCGGTGTGAAAAAGAGTTTCCCCGTGGAGGGTCAAAAGACGCGCCATGCCTTCGGGGGTGCAGTCGCTCGCGATAAAAAGCGGCCCGGCTAGTTCCTTCTCGATCTTTTGGAGCTCAGCCCGCAGCTTGCCAATCAGGTCGCATGTCGAGATCGAGCAACGCGGCGACCGCACTTTTCGGCGTCAAAGCAGGCTCGCTGATTGGCCACGAAAACGATCTAGGCGTGTCTTCGGCTAAAGCCGGCATCAAGCTTCAGGAATGGTTCGTGCGCCGTAGGAGAGAGTTTTCGGACCAAACGTGAGCAGTATAAAGAAACAATCTATTAGAAATTTTGCATCCGTATGAAGATCGCCCCCGCTTTACGATAAAAGATCTTTACTCGCCTCAGAATCTTTCGGCCGCCTTCGCAACTACATTATTTTCACAGTGGGGGAGCAACGGTCGATCGAGCTAGTCCCGTCAAAGAAACCTCCGGGACTAGGGCGCCCACCGTTACAGGAATACCGCTTTCCGCAGATTTTCAAACGGTTGTGAAGATGACCCCTAATATTCAGCTGGCCCCATGCGCGGGTGCCAGGCCCTCCGCCGAAGGACGGGACTGGCCGAAAAGCCATAAGCCGGGAAAGAGACAATTCGGGACTGAACGTGACGACGGTAGCAGTAGAACATCTGTAGGACATGCTCAAGCTAAAAACCCTCCTTGCGGCTTACCGTCAGGCTCAAGACAGTGGGATTCCCGCACAAAAAGGCAAACCCGTGGTTCAAACCATCGCGACACCGACGTCAAGGGTAAGGGTCGGACGAGAGAGATTACTCGAGCTAAGAACATATTAAGAGCCGGTGACCAACGCAGGTTAGAGCGGTTCTCGTAATTCATTTCCGAAACGCGCACTGGGAAGCGACTGTGGGAAAAACCGGCTTTAGCGGCTACGCTTTCCGAGTGCTTTAAGCGCGATGTCCAGATTGTTCTGGGTCCTGGCCCGATCCTCAGGCAGGTCGGCTTTCGTATAGGCCTCCAGAGCGCTTTTGTAGGCCGCCACGGCTTGCTCAAGCAACTTGCGGCCTTTTGCTCCCCTACTGCCCGTTCCCAGATCATGAAGCGCGAGGCCCAGATTGTTCTGGGTGCGGGCCCAACCCTGAGGCGAATCGGTTTTCGTATAAACCTCCAGAGCGCTTTTGTAGGCCGCCACGGCTTGCTCAAGCAACTTGCGGTCTTTTCCTCCGCCCCCACTGCGCGTCGCCAGATCCCGGAGCGCGAGGCCCCGATAGTTCTGGGTCCTGGCCCAATCTTGAGGCAGATCGGCTTTCGTATAGACCTCGAGAGCGCGTTGGTAGGCGGCACGGCTTGCTCAAGAATTGCGTTTAGGCCGCCACGGCTTGCTCAAGCAACTTGCGGTCTTTTCCTCCGCCCCCACTGCGCGTCGCCAGATCCCGGAGCGCGAGGCCCCGATAGTTCTGGGTCCGGGCCCAATCTTGAGGCAGATCGGCTTTCGTATAGACCTCGAGAGCGCGTTGGTAGGCGGCTACGGCTTGCTCAAGCAATTTGCGGCCTTCTTCTCCCCCACTGCGCGTTCCCAGATCCCAGAGCGCGAAGCCCAAATAGTTCTGGGTCCGGGCCCAATCTTGAGGCAGATCGGCTTTCGTATAGACCTCCAGAGCGTTTTGGTAGGCGGCCACGGCTTCTTCAAGCAATTTGCGGCCTTCTTCTCCCCCACTGCGCGTTTCCAATTCACGGAGCGCGGTGCCCAGATTGTTCTGGGTCAGGGCCCAACCCTGAGGCAGATCGGCTTTCGTCCTGACCTCCAGAGCGCTTTTGAAGGCGGCCACGGCTTGCTCAAGCAACTTGCGGCCTTCTTCTCCCCCGCTGTGCGTCCCCAGCTCGTAGAGCGTGAGGCCCAGATTGTTCTGGGTCCGGGCCCAATCCTGAGGCAGATCGGCTTTCGTATAGACCTCCAGAGCGCTTTGGTAAGCGGCCACGGCTTGCTCAAGCAATTTGCGGCCTTCTTCTCCCCCACTGCGCGTTCCCAGATCCCGGAGCGCGAGGCCCAGATTGTTCTGGGTCCGGGCCCAATCCTGAGGCAGATCGGCTTTCGTCCTGACCTCCAGAGCGCTTTGGTAGGCGGCCACGGCTTGCTCAAGGAACTTGCGGCCTTCCTCTCCCCCACTGCGCGTTCCCAGATCCCAGAGCCCGAAGCCCAGATAGTTCTGGGTCCGGGCCCAATCTTGAGGCAGATCGGCTTTCGTATAGACCTCCAGAGCGCTTTGGTAGGCGGCCACGGCTTGCTCAAGGAACTTGCGGCCCTCCTCTCCCCCGCTGCGCGTTCCCAGATCCCGGAGCGCGAGGCCCAGATAGTTCTGGGTCCGGGCCCAATCTTGAGGTAGATCGACTTTCGTATAGACCTCCAGAGCGCTTTGGTAGGCGGCCACGGCTTGCTCAAGGAACTTGCGGCCTTCCTCTCCCCCACTGCGCGTTCCCAGATCCCGGAGCGCGGCGCCCAGATTGCTCTGGGTCCGGGCCCAATCCTGAGGCGATTTCTCCCGTTGATTGAGGGCAAGAGTCCCTTGGCAGATTTGAACGGCGTCTCGGAGCTTCGCGTTACCTTCCGCCGGTTCGATCACTTCGCCTCGCTGGATAAGAAACGACGCGAAGGCGTTTCGCACCTCGACCCACTCCGGCTCCAGGGCGACGATGTCGGCGAAGAGGTGTTCGGCCTCGGCGGGATGATTGCGTTCTGCCTCGAGCTGGGCACTCTTGACCAGAGGGAGAAGATCGGAGCGGTTCTTCTCGCGAGCATCGTCGGCCCGCGCCTTAACTTTCTCCAGGATACCGGGTCGCTGGGTGGCAGCGTAGGCTAGGGCTTGATTCACGCCTTCCTCTGCGAGAATGCGGGTCATTTCATCAAAGACCTGGCTGGACCGGACGGTGCCCTCGATCTCGGCGAAGGAAGCGGCCAGTTCATTAATGCGGGAGATGCTTCCGGCATAGGCCTTCTCGGCGGCCTGGCGAAGGCGCTCTCGCTCCTCCCAGCTCTTGGCATTTTGCGCATCGGCTAGGGCGGCCTGTCGAGTGGCTTCGACGGACTCAAGCAACTGGGCGCGGATCTTCTCTTTCGTGATGTGGCGAGCCTGTTCGCTGATCCGCCGGATCTCCCTATGCTGGCTGTAGCCAAACCACCAGACACTGCCGCCGATGAGGGCGAGAAGGATAAAGCCGACGGCGAAGGCGCGGAGCACTTTGTTTTGCCAGGGCTTGAACGCCCGCCCCGGTTCGGGGAGTTCATTGCGGAGGCGCTCGATATTGACCTCAAGGTCGGTGTCATTCTTGGCTTCGTGGTAAAGGTGGCCGTCGTTTCGCCGTTGATCGCTGTAAGCGAGTTGCAAGGCGCGGCGCTCAGCCTGGTAATCGGCAACGTCGGGATGTGCAGGATCGTTAGGAAGGTCGAGGCGCTCGAGCGGCGTGTCGCGACTACAAGCGACTCCGGCGAAGAGGAGCCACGTCTTTTTCTTCTTCTCGCGAGCATAGAGGAACTCGAACTGGGTGTAGGAGACCCGACCATAGTTAGGATCCACCGAGGGCGGCTCCAGTCCGTAGCCGTAGCCAACGATTTGGATGAGGCCCTCGCAGGCGTCGACCTTGTCGCGCAGGACCTGACGGAGGTCGCCGGGCTCCGTGCCAAAGATTTCTTGAAAGACGGGCGTGTAGCCCAGCCGTGTAAGGATGGCGGCGACGCGGCTGCGTATCTGGCGAAATTCAGGCGAGACGCAGGAGATAAAGACGGACGGCTTGTTCATGGAACTGCTGGTCCCCATTGCCGTTCAGTCATATCAGAATTATTCGAGAGCGAGGGCGGTCAATTCGTGCGAACTTGCGAGCCCGAAGCCCGCGAAGCGATGAAAGAGCGAGAGTCCCCGGCATAGACCGATGTCATCAGTGAACCGCAGCTCCTGATTTGGTTGACGATCGACGATCACTGCAAAAAAGCCAGGAGAACCGTTGTAGACACGGCGGACGCAGCCTTTGGATGGTGAGGGGGATCCACCACCACCACCACCACCCTCAGAGCACACTATGGCTCAGCTCGAGAAGCGGGATCCGCATCTTCTACAAATGTTCTACTTGCGGTTCCTAAGTCCTGCGCGTCTGCCAATTCCGGGAAAGACGCTGGTCAGAGGAATTCTTTCGTGACTTCAGGACGCCGAAATCGAAACGATTTTTTCCCCGGCGCCGTTGCTGGCCGGCCAGATTGAGAAAAAGCGCTTTGCATCGTCCCGCTGCACTCGTGGCCGGTAGTGGCGGAAAAATGTGCGTGGATTTGTGTGGCCGGCCTGAGCCATCGTCTTTCCGGCGTCATTGTGCGCCGCATAGTGGTATGAGCAAAAGCAGTGTCGCAACGCGTCGTGTGGCCACGTGATGATTTTGGCGCCTTCTCTGGCTCGCTGAAGGCGCGTGAAGTAAGAGTCACCCGTCGGAGAGACTGGTCCAGCCTTTCTTCGGAAGGGCAAAAGCCACTCTATGAGGTTGTCGGGCATTTCGACCCACCGCACAGACGCATTGTCGCCATTGTTTTTTGTAGCCAGAGGCTCGACATCAATTTGCTTTCGCGTGAAGTCTATCTTACTCCAATCCAGTCGCCAGATTTCTGACTCGGGGCGAAGACCTGCAAACATTCCGAGCGCGACTGCTGGGAGAATTTCGTCATCAGACGCGGAAAGGCAGACGCGGAAAGGCAGACGCGGAAAGGAGTCTGACACACTGTTCGACCGTCAGAATCCCCGGCTTGCCGCGCTTCACGCTTGACTTGCTTTGCTTGGACAATGGAACTTGCAGGACGTATTTCCGGTCAACAGCAAAACTGAACAGCACGCCCAGCAGGCGCCTGTAATTGTTCTTTGTTGTGCCGGAATGAGGCATCGCGATAATCCAATCGTCCACCATTTTCTGACTGACATTGACTGCTTTCTCGGACCCGAATGTTCTGGCGAACACGTTCAAACGAATGCGAAGGTCCTTGAAGTATCGCGCGACATTCCCGCCGATTTCTTAACGGCAAGCAGTTCATCGACCACCTGTTGAATAGTCTTGTCTCCAGTGGCTGTCGCCGCGTGCCGGACGTAGAAGTCGGCGCACTCGCGCAACGAAATGCCAAAGGGAGCAATCAATTCCATTGCGGCGACAGCGTCGATCCTGAGGTCCGCCGAAAATTCGAAAGCGGAACTCCCTTCATTCTTGCGTTTGATGCGTTGCTGTTCCGCCCAGCCGACAGCCTCGTCCTTGGTCTGAAAGAATCGACGTTGCCCGCCGCCCTTGGTTCGAGCATCAACCTTCCATGCTTGCTCCTTTTCTGCCCACCGGATAAATGGCCAACGATCGTTGCTTTCAAGCCCCACCTTCTCCTGAGTTCTGGAGGCTCTTCAGAAGCTCGTCAGTCTTCTCATCCTTCATCTCCCACTTTACGGGGGTGATTTCGCCTTTGGTGCTCCACCATTTGACGTTGGTCTACATACCCAGATTCTCGTCCCGTCAGGTAACCAGACACGAACCGCTCTATAGGCTACTGGTTTAAGTCACTCAAATTGCATTCGCTCCGAAGATGCACATAGGCGCGGAGTGAATCAAGGCGTTGTCAGCCATAAAGCTCCGCCGTGGGAGAAGTGCTACCACTTTTCGGCGCGCCTATTGAACGGACCTAGGCGGCACATTCGAAAAGAGTGGACCGAGTCCTTCCACTATCGTCGGGTGGACGAGAATGGCGTCTCGGAGCCTCCAATATGGCAGGTTTGCCAGCATCGCCGTTTGCACCGTGGGCATGACCTCGCCGGCCTCGGAACCAATCATCGTGAAGCCGAGAATGCGGTCGTCGCTCCCACCGACAAGAACCTTCATGAAGCCTTGTGTTTGATCCGTCGCCTCTGTCCGCAGCACAGCGTTCATCGGCAACCTCGCGACGCGCACGTTGACGCCTTGGCGTTGCGCTTCGCGTTCGCTTAGTCCCACATGGGCGAGTGGAGGGTCCGTGAACAGGCAGTATGGAACCAGCCGATCGCGCGTGCTGCGCTTCCCCCCGGCCAGATTGTCCCTGATAATTCGAAAGTCGTCGACGGATACGTGCGTGAACTGTGGACTGCCGGCGCATTCCCCCACGGCCCAGACACTGGACGCAGTCGTCTCCAGTCGCTCGTTGACGCGAATGTAGCCACGACCATCCAACTTAACGCCGGTCTCCTCAAGCCCGATCCCGGCGGTGTTCGGAATGCGCCCCGCCGCGACCAGGATGTCGGTGCCCCCGATCTTTTGCTCCCCGGAGGTTGTGCGCACGGTAAGGCTCACTTCCTCTCCGGATCGGCCGTGCACATTGAGGGTCTCAGCCGCCACTAGGATTTGAATACCTTCGTCACTGAGAATCCCCTGCATCTCCGCCGCGACGTCAGGATCCTCCTGGGTCATAAGCTGAGGCCCAGCTTGGATGACCGTCACGCGGCTACCGAAGCGACGGTAAGCCTGTGCCAATTCGAGGCCAACGTAACCGCCCCCGAGCACGATCAGATGTGTCGGCAAGTAGTCGAGCTCCAGAGCCTCAATATGTGTGAGCGGTCGGGCGGCCTCGAGGCCAGGAACGCTCGGAATTGCCGCGTGCGTTCCAACGTTGAGGAAAACCTGGTCGCCCGCCAGCTCGCGTGTCCCGCCATCAGTTCAGGCGCACCTCGAGCGTTCTCGGTGCCACAAAACGCCCAGTGCCCATGATCAATTCGGCGCCGGTCGTCTTGTACTGCTGCAAATGGAAATCAATTTCGCGCTCAACCATGTCGCGTTTGCGCTGGCGAACCTTTGCCATGTCGGTCGCGACGGGACCGGTCGTGGTGCCGAAGTGCGCGGCGTGATGCGCCAGATGTGCGACTTCGGCGCTCCAAATCTCATTCTTGCTGGGCAGGCAGGCGATGTTGGGACAGGAGCCCCCGATCCACCGGCGCTCCACGACGGCAGTCCGTCGCCCCGATCGCGCCATATGCCAAGCCAGTAACTTGCCACCCTGTCCGCTGCCAAGGATCAGGACTTCAAACTGTTCTGGTTGAGACATGAAGTAATAATAGCGCGGTTCACCCTCCGCCGGATACTGTTTTTCAGAATACGAACAAAATGACGTTCCCGTGCTAGGTCCGCGTGTTGGGCTCAGCGACCACAGTTAAAATCACGGCCCGCGAAAAAAAGGGAGCGATCGCCCTTTTACTTTGCCAGATCGTCGTCCTTCTCCAAGTGGCAAGCCAGTTCGGATCGGTGATGCCTCTCAGGCTTCACTCCCCTTGTAAAAGGTTGCTTGGCTTTCCCAGCACTCTCTCTAGCGCTCGATGGGTGCGATCGGCCATCAGTCGAACCCCGGCTGAAGAAAGGGACCTATAAGGACAAATCCCGTCCCGCCCGCGATTTCTCAAAAGGATCTTCGAACTTTGCTCCGGCGGCTGGCACCGGCTTTAACGCGCACCACATCGTGGACCTGCTACGGCATCGGATCGGGCAACCCCAGTCGCCCAAACGCTTCGAGTGCGGCGGGATACTGTTCGTGCGAGATGATTTGGAACGGGTTGATTGACGCCATGCCCCTTCAATCGAAGCCGTTTGATCACCCAAAAGACAACGCAGCGACTAAATTCAGGCGAAGCAAGCGTTGCTCAGCGCTGGGATTAACCACGTCGATCGGTCCAAAGGCACGAAACTGCCCTGCATTATTAATCAGCAGCGAGATGGGGACTAGGCGCTGTTCGACCATGGCCACAACCAGGGGTGCAGCCTCCGGGTCGACCACGTCGGCGGGAATCGCGATTACCTGATCTGCCGCGGAGGAGAGTTGCGCTGCAGTTTCGTGGAGTTCAAGTGCCGAGCGAGCGGTAATGGCAACGCGTGCGCCGACGGCGACCAAGGCCTGGGCAAAGGCCCGACCTAATCCACGGCTGCCGCCCGTAATCAAGACTACCTGTCCAGTCAGATCCATCACGGTCTCCTTGTTGGTTGCAAGCGCTTGCATCAACGGCGGTGTGAGGTGTCAATGGCCATTGCAAGGAAGGACGATGGGCGCAAGCGTCAGACAATAGGGACTTGTCGAGCCCGGCAGGCCGACGCACGGGGAGGCTTCGCTACTTTCGGTCCGCCCTACTGGGATTCTACTTGCTGCCGTCGGCTCCCCCAGCTCCTTCAGCCAGTTCGGATCGATCACCGCTTGAGGCAAGTCCCTTACTTTTTCCACACCCGCCTAATAACATTCGAATCAGTCAGCGGGTATTTTAACCCCTGATCCATTAGAATCTCATCTCTTTGTTGCACGAGAATCCTTTCAAGCTGATCCCGCTCAGGATGCCATCGCTGCAGAAACATTTGCGCAAACTCTTTCCTCAAAATTGGATCAAAATAGCGAACTGCTAGTGTCTCGAGAGAGAAATACGTTGTACAATAGCATCGTGGGACTTACAAAGGGCAATGCCAATAGGAAGACCCGTAGCAACGATTGTTCTAAGTCCTGCCGAGAGAGAAGCTTACCTTGATAGCGAATCGAAGCGAGTCAAGCCAGCGTGATGCGGAGCGGGCGAGGATCATTCTGGGGGCCTCGGAGGGATTGAGTAACACCGAGATGGCCCGGCGCGAAAGAGTCTCTTTGCCCACGGTTGGCAAGTGGCGCAGCCGTTATGCCAAGGAGAGGTTTGATGCGCTGGCAGATGCACCCCGCAGCGGCGCTCCGCGAAGCATCGACGACAAGAAGGTCGAGGAGGTCCTCACTAAGACGCTGGAGGGTGCGCCTCGGGCTCGTACGCACTGGAGCAGCCGTCTGATGGCTAAGGAAGCAGGCATTTCCGAGCATTCGGTCTTGCGAATTTGGCGCGCCTTTGGACTCAAGCCCCATAGGATGGACTCCTTCAAGTTGAGTGCCGACCCGATGTTTGTGGAGAAGGTGCGCGATCTTGTGGGACTCTATCTGAATCCGCCCGATAAAGCCATCGTGCTTTGTGTCGATGAGAAGAGCCAGACTCAAGCCCTGGAGCGCAGCCAACCCATTTTGCCCTGCGTCCTGGTCTGCCCGAGCGTCAGACCCACGGTTATCTGTGCGTCATGGCACTCTTTCTCTGTTTGCCGCTTACGACGCGGCCACCGGACGCGTCTTGGGCCGATGTCACCAGCGCCACCGTCACCAGGAATTCTTGGCCTTTCTGGAACGTATCGACGCGGCGTTCCCTGATGATGGGCAAAGCCAACTTCACCTCATCATTGACAACTATTCCACCCATAAAACCCCAAAAGTCCATCGCTGGCTGCTACGTCATCCACGCTTTCATCTGCACTTCACTCCCACTGGCAGTTCCTGGCTCGACGTGGGTCGAGCGTTTCTTCGCTCGCATCACTACAGAGGCCATTCGCCGGGGAAGCTTCTCTTCGGTGCGACAACTCCAAGCCGCCATTGATGCCTACCTCGCAGAACACAATAAAGAACCCAAACCTTTTACTTGGACTGCCTCTGCAGATTCCATCTTTAGGAAACTCGAAAACTCCCTTTCTTAAATTGACTTCTCTCTCAGGACACTAGAATCACGTAAAACCAATCTCCCTCCAACCTCACTCCGCGACCCTTCCAAGTAGGTCTCATTGTTTCACGGAAAAGGTTCGGTATTTCTCCTCAATCGCCGCTATGCGGCTCATGTCGCGCTCTGGATTCGCCCACCACTCGGCTGCTTCGGCGAAGAATCGTTCAAATCCCGAGGGAGCGATATTGATGAACACGCGGATAGGCTGATCCGTATTATTTTTAAAAGCGTGGACCGAGCCGCGGGGGGAGTAAACGCAATCACCCGGGAACATGTCGGTTCAAGTATCGTTCAAGAAAAAACTAACCCGGCCCTCGATGATATAGAACCATTCGTCTTCGTGTTCGTGGTAATGCGGCCCCGGCCCCCCGCCCGGTGGTGTGATATTGAGAAAAGCCGTGAACTTCCCGCCGGTTTGTTTGCCGTCGAGCAGTATGACCACTGCGTGGCCAAACGCATGCAGTGTGCGGCCTTCGTTGGCTCGTATCAGTAGAGAACTGTCGAGCAGTGAAATGGGTGAGTTAGTTTCGACACTAGGCAGACTCATAGACGGATTTGTTTGGAAGGAAAACCGACAACGTGCAAGCACCTTCTTTTCACTTAGTCCATCCATGCCCGGTCGTGATCGAGCAGCCTTCCCTCCTTCACCTTGAGCAATGCCTTGAGCCTCTCAACCCTTGATCGATGTCTCACTCGCCTCTCGCCATTGGTCTTGCGAGGCTTCGGCTCCTTCTCACCTGCCTCATCGAGGCCCATTCCTGCCTTCATATAAGCCGTAGCAAGCCTTTTGTTGAGTTCCGAAGGTAAGGGGCGGATGACACCTTCAAAGCCTTCCTAGAGCCGATAGTAAGCCTTATCCGATCACCCATGTGTCACGACCGGTGTCGCGCCGGGAATGCCGCCGTTTGGTGGAAGGCGCCGCAAAGAAGTTGGGCACTAAATTGGAATTGTAATAGGCTTCCAGTGGGCCCAGTTTCGCACGCATGTTTTACGCCCAGGAAGATGAGCGACGTGGGCGGGCCCTCGACGACGTGTGGGATCGAAAATCCGCCCACTTGGCAAATCAACGCCACGTTCCATGAAAGCACCCATTCCCGACATCTCCCGAGACCTGTTCGACCTGACCGGATATTGCAGCATTGTGACCGGCGCGAGTGTGGGAATCGGCCTCAAGATTGCCGAAGCACTCGCCTACAGGGGATCGGATCTCGTTCTGGTGAGCCGGAATGCGGAACGCCTCGAGGAGGCGGCCGGAAAGGTGCGGGCGATCGGCCGGCGAGCGGTCGCGGTAGCGGCCGATGTGGCGGACGACGACGCCCCGGAACGGATCGTCGAGGCGGCGCTCGGATTGGGTGGCCACATCGACGTGCTGGTGAACAATGCGGGGTTCATGACGTTTGCCGATCCCTTCAACGTCAACGACGAGACGTGGGATGAGATTTTCAACGTGAATGTCCGCGCTCCGATGCGGATCACGCGGGCCATGCTTGCCGAGATGGTCAAGGCGTGCCGGGGCAGCGTCATCAACATCGGGAGGCTCGTGGTCGACACGGGCGTCCGTTTTCAACCAGGACGGAGGCGGAGTGGATTATTGCTCGTCGAAAGCCGCCCTGCACGCGCTGTCGCGGGCGACGGCCAGGACGTGGCTCCGAAAATCGGATGCCAGTGCCTACATCACCGGCCAGACCCTCCATGTCAATGGAGGTTTGCTAATGGTGGATTAGTTGCTTGGCGGTCTTGATTTGCCCTTCAGCGACGATTCGGGTTTTGAACGGGTCGGCCAATACGATATCCTCCCGCGGCATCGCACTGGATCAGTTTGCGGATCGTGAGGAGAGCAGGGTCTCCGCCCGCAGTAGCACGAACCGGCGGAGCTGCTAAGCAGCCTGAGCAGGATCAGAAATGAGGAGTCTGATCATGACTGCCGGCCTATCGTCTTCCCGCCGGAATTGCTCACCTGCGCCGCGACGCTGAGGTTCAAAAATTTATCGGCGTGGCCGGGGTCACGTACTTTACGACTTCGCGGAAAATGTCGAAGGCGGAGGCGTCGGTGGTGGCTCTTTCGCTCTTGGTGGCCTCAACCACGATGGTTACGCCATTGGACAAGTTGTAGCCGAAAGCACCGCTGTATCCATTGATACTAGGGTTTTGGACGATCCAGCCGTTGGAGACGACGAATCCATAGGCAAAATAAAGGTCGGGCTTGTTCCGGCCCTTGCCTACAGAAGTCGGGGCGATTTGCTCGCGGAGTGCACCGGCGAGATCAAACGGCCGGTCCCGAGGATCGGACCCCATTTGCCCAGATCGTGAATGTTGGAGGTTGGCAACCCCGGCGTCGAACCCCAGAACGGGTTCCAAAAGGTGCAATCCTCATAAAACTTGCGATCCAGCGTGAATGCGTGCAGCACCGGGCTCTGAATTTCCTGATCCACCGGGAACTGCGTGTCGTTCATGCTCATCGAGCCAAAGATATTTTTGTCGTAGAACTCCTTCATGGACTGTCCGGTAGCCCGCTGATGACCTGCCACAGGATGACAGTGTCCGTGTGGGAGATTGCCGCTTCGTCCCCGGCGGGAAATTCATCTTGCCGTCACGGACCGAGTAGTTGATCAACTCCTCGTCTGTAAACGTCCGAAACGGCTCGGCCAGGCTGCAGTTTCAGGAAATCGTCCACGGTCACGTAGTCGATGTAGCCAGCCGTATTGGCCACGAGCATTCGCACCGTTACCTGAGGTCGGCCCTCAGGAGGTTCGGGTCAGCGTGAGATCTTGTCATCCAGTGATACGCTCCTTCTCGACCAGCATCAACAAGAGCGTGGACTGAAGGTCTCCGCGTCTCCCCGGCGAGTGCATGTCCGTGGTGGCGGGCACGGTGGTCATCGAGTGGCCCAAGGCCATGGTCAGGATCTCGCGGTCCCCCAGCCAAATTCCGAATTCTACCGCCTTGGTTCCGGCCTTCCTGGCGCGGCCTGGACGATTGTCCGCAGTTGATCCGGATTCGCGTTGGCCGGTCTGAGATCGGTCTGAGCCCTTGCAGTCTGCTCTCCGACGAAACAAAGAGAGAAACCGAGCAGGAGCAAGAGCGTTGGCTTGATCGACAAGGAATAAATGACCGGGTTGAAGTAAATGCCGTTATTTGACTCGGAGTCAAGGAGGAGGGTTACCTGCCTATCATTGATCGGGGAACGTTTAAATAGCCTCATAAGCCTCCAACGTTACGAAAGGGATCGCAATCTTTTGGCAGTCGATTTCGCGTTCAGCTCGATCTCTAATTATTTTAAGGCTACCAACGCCTTATCTTGCCGCGCTGATGCGGTGGCCCAGTCCTTGGTGCGCTGCCGCTGAGACGCGTACTCCGACAAGTGGCAGGGCCGAGTCGTTTGCGCGGGCCGGAGCTTGACGATACAAAGCCCCCGATTGTAAGCTTCGTGCCATAGGTATCGGAGGTGAACGAGGTGGAAGCTCGCCAAGTCGTACATGGGCGGTTGCCTGGGCCGGAGCGGGGAGACGATTCTGTTGAGTCGCGCGAGCGCCCGCCGATCGGCATGATGGCGCCTGGAACAGGCGCGACAAATGAGCTCCAAATATTGTCCGTTCAGTTTGTCTCCGACCATGGCGTGCTGCTCGACCACGATGTGGATTGGGAGGACGGGGGGATTCCGTTCGACAAACCCGAGTGGCCGAAGAAGGCGAGCGATCCAGTCGGGCATCCGGTTAGTCACACTATGGACGAACATATCGAGCTCGATGTGAAAGTGGGCTTTACGGGCTCTCGCTCTAAGCGATCAATCTTGGGGACCCTGACGGGTATAGACGCGAAGGACGGGACAAAGGTTTTCGAGCGCCGTTGGCGCTTCCGGCGAGGGGAACAGACTATTCGGCTAGCATCCACCAAGCCTTTGCCGAAAAAGGTTCAACGGCTGGATGTGGACTGGATGTGGCTCATACACGGCAAAGGTATCACCGCGCTAAGCTTTCTTGGCGTAAAGGGAGTCGAGTCATTGCCAGCGCAAACTCGTTTCGAAGTTTTTGTTACGCTGGCCTGGCCCACGACCGTTTCCGAATTTCCCGACATTACGTATCGCAGGATGAAACACGCCGTGACGAAGGTTTCCGAGGCGGCCTCCATAGATCCCCATGCGATAGTCAAGAACCTGATGGGCACCTTCAAAGAGTTTAGCCTTGGGGTAAATCCGATGAATGCATGGCTGCTGGGCGAGCCGGGAGCCGCGGGCGACTGCCGGACCATCGTTCGCTATGTTATTAATGTCCTACTGATGGCCGGGGTGCCGGGCGACGCCAAGTGCGTGCTGGTATACGAGAAATTGCGAGATGATTTTCCGCGTCATTCATTGAGCGATCCCACCATGACGCAGCTTGAAAAAGAGCCTGCGGCCACGGACTTCTCAGTCGTGGCGGAAGAGCCTACCAAAGATCAAAAGCTTGGCGGCCTGGATAAGCCGGCGCTGATCCACCCAAATGGCCGGTGGAAAGTTATCCTTTTTGACAGCCATGGCGGCCAGAATGCCTTTGAGGCATGTTTGGAATTCACCTATGCCGGAGACACCGTCTTCCATGCGGGCGGTGTCAAGGACTTCAAGACCAAAGAAGAAGTCATCAGGGTCTTCAACTCGCTCAGCTGGGCCGTGTTTGACGAAGGCGATCCAAAAACTCAAGACGACGATAAGATGGTGCCGGTGACGGGGAAGGATATCAAAGTCTACTAACTGTAACTTTGGGGGGCTGCAATGCGATGAAGGTCACGACAAGAACGGCGGACGACATAGCGTCACGTCTTTAAAGTTGGCATTTCCGCCCGCGCGCCGCACCAAAATGTCCGCTTGCAGGTGGAGGACCGATGCTGCTGAAGCTAAGCGAGCTGCACCTGACCCCGATCAGACACCACTGCTATTAGATCCGGTATTCTTTCTTGTTCGAGGCAACGCCTATCGCGCTCCGTATTCGCGGTAGAGCGCTTTGGCCATTTCAAGCAACGCCGTATCGGCCTTCTGGCCCGAGATGTTAGTCGTCACGACGATGCCAAGATCGTTGTCGGTATCGAGCAGGATCAGGGCGAGGTTCAGCGAGTTCGATCCATTGTGGGTGATGACCGGCTTCGGCGTCCAATCCATCTTGGCCAGACCCCAGCCGAACGCATACTCGCCGGTCTTTGGTGTGCCTGGCTTCGGGTTCTCGATCACCGGCGTCCTGACGTGCGCTTCGTGCAGTTTCTTTAGCGTTTCCGGTTTCACCAGCGCCGGGCCTCGACGTCCTTCGCCCGCATTCCAGGCGGCCCACGTCGCAAAGTCGAGAATAGACATGTGCGCTATTCCGGCCGGCCCCATAACCGGCGGCGCATCGGCCGATGGGCCCCACGGCATCGGCGTGACCTTGCCATCCTCGCCGACGCGGTGGCCCACGGGCGCGTCGTAGCGACCGAAAGTGGCCTGTGGCCCGAGCCCCGCCGTTTTCAACCCGAGCGGCTCAAAGATGCGTTTTGTGATGAGATTTTCCCAAGGCTGGCCCGTCGCCTTCTCGAGCATGGCCCCGACGATCACGTAGCCGAAGTTCGCATACTGGAAGGGTGAACCTTCCGGCACCTTGGGTTCATGAGACTTGCCCCAATCCGCGATGATGCGCTTGCGATAGTCGGTCAGCGTATAGTCGTATCCATCCGGGCTCTCATAGAGTTTCGCCATCTCCTCGTCGTCCGAGGGAATGCCGCTCGAATGCGACAGAAGTTGCTCGAGCGTGATGGCAGCAAACGCCGGGTTGAGACCCGGCATGTCCGGACCCAGAACTTCGCCGACGGTGGTGGTCCACTTGAACTTACCTTCGTCGACCATCATTCCGACAAGCGTCGCCGTCATCGCCTTGGCGTCGGACCCCAGATGAAATCGGTCATCGATCGTAACTGGGTTGTCGGTGCCGAGAACGCGCGTGCCGACAGCTCCCTTGGCAACGATTTCGCCGTTCTTGACCACTGCGGCGGCGAGCGCCGGGAGGCCGTATTCGGTCCGTATGACCTCGAGTTGCGAATCCATCGAGGGCGCTTGCGCCATGGCCGGGCCGGACACCGAGAGCGATGTCAGGCACAGGACACAAGCTGTTAACGCAGACGGTTTCATCAAAGTGCCCCTCGACTGACAGGAAATCGCTTTTGGCCCTTCCGGGGCGTTAGCCGGGAGTCGGAAGCCGAAGGCGTGCGTTTCCATGAGCGCAGAGTGACAAAAGTGGGTCCCGCGAGTCAAACACGGGCTTTTTTGGGTTCCCGGGCGCGTCCGAAACCCAAAAAGCTGCCAAGCGTCCAAGCAAACGCCGCAGCCAATTCCTCTCGCGAGGGTCACGCCGCAAATGTTAAAATCAAACCATGAACGTTTCTATCGTTGCGTCGGTATCAAGGGTTCGGCGATGAACTGGTTCTACTGGGCGCTTGGTTCGGCGTTCTTTGCCGCGTTGACGGCGATCCTTGCAAAAGTCGGAGTCGAAGGGGTGGACTCAAATGTCGCGACGGCGTTGCGAACCACTGTAGTCGTCTGCTTCACCTGGGCCATCGTGATTTTCTCCGGCGTGACGAGCAACATTTCGCAGCTTAATGGAAGGTGTGTGCTGTTTCTTGTCCTTTCAGGGCTTGCTACCGGCGCTTCGTGGCTGTGCTACTTTCGCGCGCTCCAACTCGGCGAAGCCTCGCAAGTTGCCCCCATTGACAAGCTCAGTGTGGTTTTGGTGCTCGTGTTTGCCGCTTTGTTTCTAGGAGAGAAGATGCACTGGCCGACCATCCTCGGCGCAACACTCATCGTCGGGGGGGTAATGATTCTGAGCCAACAGGGTCACTGAGGATTGCTCCTAAGGCCGATCCCTAGGAGTTCAGCGCAACTCTGCTCTCTCCGCCCGCATCAGTTCTTGGATTTGCAGAAGCCTCTGACGCGCTGCGACCAGGTATGACGTGACCTTACGCGCCTTGGGAGAGCGGCAGAGAATTCAATGAACGCGTCATTGCTTTCCGCCCCTCCCATTTATTGCCCGGACGCGATTCAGAGGGACTCCGCACGGGGAAATCTCTGCGCATCCGGTTGTGAAAATTAATAAATTGTCATCTTCGGCGGCTTGACGGAAAAGGAATGAGAATCATTCTCATTGTGAGCCTGATGAATTTACGTTTCCTCTGGGTCTTTTTCGTCTCTCTGATCTCCGTCGCTGGCGCGGGGGCGGATGTTATTGACGATTGCGGTCGGTTTCAAGAGGTAATAGACGAAGCATCCCTTGATCTGCACGGTGGACGCTGGTCGACAGATCTCTGGCAGCGAGTTGAATCGGCACGGGCCTCGTTTGGAAGAGATTTTTCCGCTCCCGGGAGCGTGACACTCTGGACTACTCCGCTTGGGACGGAGAAGGCCGATGAATTGTCGGCGGCTATTTCGCTCGGTTGCCTCCGGGCACGACTTCAACATGCGGTAGCTCTGGAAATGCTCACGCGCCAGCATGAAGGGCAGGTCGAAGCCGCCCGCGAATGGAGGACGATTATCAAGCTGCCCAAATACACAAACTCGGTGGACGGAACCCTGGCCCTGCAACGTCTTGGAGGCGATGCGGCGCAACGTGATGAAGTCAGCCACCTGCTGGCTAGGGAATACGTGATTTGGCAGATTGCCCGAGCGCGGGAAAAGAGCGACGGCTTGAGCCGTCTGGTGCGCGAAGGTCGCGCAACGGTCGCGCTCATTTGGGCGAGAGCCGCCGAGATTCAGGAGCTTTCGCGCATTCCGTTTGAGGTGCTGTCGCTGGCTACCAACTCCACCCACCTTTCAACAGACGATGCCGTCGTTGAATTCAAAGGACTTCTTGATGCCGCTCGCACGGGTGATTTTGATCCTAAAACTGTTGCTTCCCGCCTGACCAGTTGGCGGCTCGCACTGGAGCAAACCTACCCGAACCTACTCAGCCCCGAGGACGTGCAGCGGCGCGAACGTATCCTGCTCAAGCTGCTGCGGCTGGTTCCAAAGGAATATCAGGCTGGAGTGCGGGATGGCGAAATCGTAGTGCCGCTGGAATACCGCCACGCCAAACGATTCACCATCCAGAGCGAGCAGATTGTCAACGAACTCATGGCCGTGTGGCGCAACACCAAAGCGGAGGCGCTGGAGCGGCACGGTTCCCGTTTATTCGATGCGCTGGATGGCATCGAGATGGCCATTGATCAGAAACTACCGTTGGGGAAAGTCGAGGATGCCGTTAGCGAAACGTCGGCCATTCTTCAAAATGATTTCAGTCTTTCCCTGAAGCGAGCGGGCATTGCTGCGGATGTGGTGGCGGAGACAGCTCTCGAAATTCAGTCGCTGCTAGGGGAATCTCTGGTGGCCGCCAAGGACGGCCAATGGCGCAAGGCTGAAACGGCTCGGCTCGACGCTTACGTGAGTTTTGATCTGGAGATCGAAAAGCGCACTATGCCCCGCGATCCCGCCCTGGCCCTGCGCGGAGAACGGGCCTTTTTGGACGGACAGTCCGGCGAGCCGGGGATCAAGGCGGCGCTGGATGCCCGGCTCTCAGGGGCCGCCCTCGACTCTGCCTATCAAAGCGCCCAGGATACCCTCGATGAATGTGTCGCGCTGCTGCGGATCGGCCTCGCGCCGACGGCGGCCGTGATTAGTGCAGTGCTTATCGTGGTTCGTGAAGGCATCGAAGCCGTCGTCATTCTCGCGGCGCTGCTGGCCGGGCTCCGCGGGTCGGAGAATACCCAAATCCGCAAACGGATCGGCGCGGGCGCGTGGCTAGCGCTCGCGACGAGTGCCGGACTTTTTATCGCTTCGCGCAGTTTGCTGCGGGGGTTGTCGCGTTACGGCGAAACATTGGAATCGGTGATCTCCGTCCTCGCGGTGATCATTCTTCTCATGGTGAGCAACTGGGTCTTTCACAAATATTACTGGACGGGCTGGAACGCCAAGCTGCGCGATCTGAGCCGGGAGGCCCAGAAGCAGCGCACGCCGGTGGCGGAAACGCTGGCGCTGGTCGGGGTCGGATTCATGACTATTTTTCGCGAGGGATTTGAAACGACGCTCTTCATGCAATCGCTCATTCTCGAAGCTGGTATGCCGTCGGTACTGATCGGCCTGGGCATCGGAGCCGCACTGATCGCCGCGATGGGATTCACGGTATTCTTGATCGGGGCGAAGCTGCCCTATCGAAGGATGCTGGCATTTACCGGCGGGTTGGTGATTTTCGTGCTCTTCACCTTCGTCGGCTCAACGGTGCGGCTTTTTCAGACCGTGGGCTGGCTGACCGTTCATCCGATTCCTGGACTAGAACTTCCGCCATGGACCGGTCTCTGGCTCGGGCTTTATCCGACGTGGGAGGGCGTCCTGATTCCATTTGCCTCTCTGGTGTATATTGGATTGATGTGGTTGTGGGTAAAATTCGCTTCACAGAAGAAAATGAAGCTTTCGGCTCAACCAGCTCTCGCGTGAAGATGAGGAAGCATAAAAACTGGTGTTCAACACTGCTTAGTTTGCTACTGGGAGTCTGTTGAGATAATCCCATTAGAACCTGTGAAAAATTACAAAGTGCCGCGTTGCTGCTGGATTTTTGGCTTGGCCAAGGCGTGAGGGCGGCGCAATACCCGCAGCGTGTTGCCGATGCTTTGCATCGCCCTGCGGGCTGCCTTCGGCAGGCTGTCTCCCTTCGGTCGGCTGTCCCGTCCGAGCAACGCAGGCCAATCCAAAAAGACACGCAACCCTTTGGGCGAGAGCAAGAAAGGCCCGTCTGGCCGCGTAGCCCGCTCGGTTACAGTCCGCTGCGGGGATGCGCCCTCGCGTGCGCCTTGCCATACGGCCTTTCTTGCTCTCGCGCGGCGCTTCTAATTTTTTCACAGGTTCTTAGGCGGGTCTTAGTGCTGTCTCTTCTGATTCCGGCACTCCGCTTATAGCCAAGACAACGGGGAGAACGATCAGCACTAGAGGGAGCTGAAAATGAGGCCGGAAATGATTGCGATAGCGAGCGGTTGTTGCATGGCAGAACCCTCCCCGATTCTAGAGCATCTCTCGGAAATCATTTCCGAAAAGCGCACTGAGAGGCGACTTTTTCGGGATCGTTCATGAGGGAAGTCAGCGCGTGGCAAAGACGTTGGGTGAGTTGCTCGGGGCTCTTAGCGATGAAATCGCTAAAGAAGTCGACTTTGAGGCGTAACCAGAGCCTTTCGATGGGATTGAAATCGGGGCTGTAGCCCGGCAGGTAGTGAACCTCGAAGTGATGCCAGTTGAGTCTTTGGGCTTTGTGCCAGCTGGCGTTGTCGACAATGAGCACTCGGCGTTTGGAGTCCAAAGGGGGAAGCTCTTTAGCCAAGAAATCCAGGTAATACTGGAAGACATCGCTATCGACTCCATCAAAGATCATCGTGCAGCATTCTCCAGTAGCCGGACATACTGCGCCGATGACGTTGGCCCGGATATGGTCTCCGAGTTAGGGCACTTTGGGCCGGCTGCCCCGAGCGCTCCAGCGCCGCCGTGGACGCGGATCGCCCTCAACCCCGCATTCGTCGGCAAACCATAACTCCAGGTTGGGATCGGCCTGCCAGAGCCGCAGTTGATCTAAGAAGGCATGGCCTTGTTCTTCATTCTGGCGCTCCGGCCAGGGGCGAGGCACTCGCAGATTATAACCTAGCTCATGGAGGTAGCGCATCGTGGTGCTGTAACCCACCTCCAGCCCAAGCTGCTCCTTGAGAAATCCATGGATTTTGACTCCCGTCCAGTGAAGCTCGCCGGCTTCGCCCGGATTCTCTAAGACGGGCACTAAGAGATCGCGCAAGCGTTCCAGCTTCACCCTGCGTCCTCGTCCCGCTCGCCCCTTGCTCGTCAGAGCATCGATTCCCCCAGTGTTGAACATCTCGATCCAGAGTCGAATCACCCGATCAGTTCGGCAAAATTGTGCTCTCACTACCCGGCGTTCCAATCCCCTAAGCAAGGAACGCATCACGGCAAGCCGGATGTAACTGCGCCGACTGGGCGCGGCCTCCATCGCCAACCGTAATTCCTCCAGCGTGGCGTCCTCCGCATTGGGCTCTGCCTCTTAATGGCGCAACCACCACCCTATCGCAAACCCTTTGCAAGAGTACAAGCCCTTTTTCGGAAATCTTTTATGAGAACCGCTCTAGACCTTGGCCCGCAAATCGCGAACATGTGGCCTAACAAGATGTCGGTGATCTAGGTGCGTGTGCGGTCAGGCTTAGCGCCGAGGATGAGGTTGTTGGCGTCCTGCCACTGCGGTGCTTTCCCGGTTGGCCGAGCCTCGAAGCAAAGCCAGCTATCACCGGAGATGGCTAAGAAATAGCGAACCGCGGTCTGGTTGCGCAGAGCAAGACCGTGCCGGATCCCATAGGCAGCCTTGACTCCGCGCACGGCACCGGAGGTCGCTACCGGCCGCGCATAGAGCACATCGCTTTGAGCGACCAAAGCTTCAACGAAAGCGCGCCCGCTGGCCGGCGGTGGCGCGATCCGGCGAAGGGTCACCTCGATATCGTCTCCAACAAATCGCGCAAGGGGGCCATCGCCCGCCGTTGTGAACACCGAATAACCCCATTTTTCGCGATCCAGTTTCAACGTCAGACCGCCCACGTTCACATCTTCTTCGACCTTTGGGAGCTCGAATATACGGCCTGAATCTCCACCAAATCCGCAACCCCCACCGCCCTCCTCCTCCGCATCCTCCACCCGAGGCAAGAAGCGCGGAAGCCATGATGCACCAAGCTGCGAAACCAAGCAGGACTTTGAGCATGTAGCAGAATACGGTGAGTCGCTCTCGACTGCAACTCGAACGCAAGCCGTTAGGCCTGTGAAGCGCCGATTTCGGTCGCCGCGGGCACCTCGGTCAATTTTCCGGAACGAACATCATACACGTAGCCGTACACAGGTATTGTCCGCGGAACGAGCGGGTGACTGCGGATTCGAGAAACATCGGTGATCACACTGCTAGTCTCGTCCGGGAAGGCCAGCCAGTTGATGAAGTCACCTGCGTCGGATCCAGGGCCCTGGCCGATATCCTTCCAACCCTCGCTACCGACCTCCGCAGTTTCGAGGCTGCTCTTCAAGAGCCCTCGGATAATCGAGTCGGTAAAAAGTGCCATCCCGCAATCGGTGTGGTGGACGACGAACCATTCCTTTGTTCCCAGCAGCTTATAAGAAATCACAAGGGATCGTATCGCATCGTCGCTGGCGCGCCCGCCGGCGTTACGAATCACGTGGGCGTCACCTTCACTTAAGCCAGCGAATTTTGCCGGATCAAGCCGCGCGTCCATACAGGTGAGTATCGCGAAGCGCCGAACCGGAGGGAGTGCCAGGGTCGCCTTGTCGCCAAAGGTTTCGGCATACTTGTGATTTGCGGAGAGTATTTCCTTCAGGATCTTGCTCATGGATCAACCGGTACTTGAATGCTCCTCTACTCAGGCGACCTGCAGACTAGCTGTCGTGCGGGTAAACGTCACGGAAATCCACGGATGTTTGTGGATGTATTTTTTGATCGTCAAATCGAGCGGTGTGACATCTCGAAATTCCAAATCGCCGAGAGCATGGGCTTCAAGGGCGAATTTCGTCAATGGGAACACCCACTGCGGATCGGAGACTGATCATGAGTCACCAAACTACTCGGAAGCGCACAGAACCCGCGTTCATTGAGCCGATGCAGTGCAAGCCGGTCACAGCGCTGCCAACGGATGAAAAGTGGACATTTGAGATCAAATTCGATGGCTATCGGTGCATTGCCGTCAAGCGTGGAAGAGAGATCGCGTTGTTTTCGCGCAATGGGAAAGTCCTCAACAAGCGTTTCCTAAAGGTAGTCGAAGCGCTCGCCTTGCTCGAGGGCGACTTCGTTCTCGATGGAGAACTTGTCGCCTTCGCTCCACAAGGGAGGCCTTCCTTCCAGCTTCTGCAAAACAACCTGTCGCGGTCGCTTCTTGTTTATTTCTACGCTTTCGATCTGCTAAATCGAGATGGGGAACCTTTGGTCAACTAGGGAATTGAACGCCGGCGGATCTAGCTGGCGCGCCTGGCCGGCGCGCTCCCTCCGAAGAGAGTCCCTAATGGACTTGAAAGCCCGATGCGGGAAAACTCCTCGCTGGTTCAGAAAATGTAAATCTTCGTGAATTGATTCAGGAAATTTCTGAAGATTTCTCAATCCTGGCGGATGCAAAGGGCGTGCGCTTGGAGAACCAAATTGAGTTGGATGTTTCCGTCACAGGAGACAGGTTCCTGTTCCGGCAATTGTTTCTCAATCTTTTCGACATTGCCGTGAACCATAACATTAACGGGGGTTGGATCCTTGCGAGGCTACAGCGTGAAGGAAGCAATGCAATTTTCTCGATCTCCAATTCAAGCGAAGTGATTCCGGTCGAAATGCAAACCCGAATATTTGAACGCTTCTTTCGAGCGAGTGAATCACGTGACCGGCAGTCGGGAGGTGCCGGCTTGGCTTAAGCCTCTGCCGCGAAATAGCCTTGGCGCATGGTGGGGAATTGAAACTGGTGACATCGGATACCAACACCACGATGTTCAGGCTCAGCATGTCAGAGATAGGATGAGTGCAGCAAGCTGCGACGTTTTGTGCCTCGCATCTCTTTATTCTTGTGTTGTCAATCTGGGCAAGGCTTCGGATGAAAGTGAGACCTGCCGAACTGCAAGTCATTGACGCCTGCGCCAGTTGTGTGCTCTCGATCAAGATACGTGCCTCGCTTCCGTAGGCAGAATCATGTTGAGTGGGAAACGGCGTCTGGCTTGGGGCAGTGATTTCAGGTTTCAAGGAATTCGCGGACGAGAACCGCGAGACCCCAGATCGCGACGCCACCACCAATCAGTCGTCCGCCGATAGCACCGAAGGGCATCACTTTCTCCAAGAGGACGAAGAGCGCAAGACCGCCGATCCACCACAGGCTCATCACACCTCCAAAGAAGAGCAGTCCCATCAGGATCCAGCAGCACCCGAGGCAGAAGGCCCCGTGTTCGATGCCCATCCGAAAGGCGCCCAGGTCGCCCGGTTTCCAATGCGAGGAAACGAAGCGCACCGGAGAGCGGCAGTGCCGAAGGCAGGTGTCTTTGGCCGGCGTCAGCTGGTAAATTCCGGCGGTCAGCAACAGGAGTCCGCCGAGAATCTGGCTGTCGCTCGTCATTGCCGGCGATAGAAGAGCCATGCGGTCCAGGGCCCATTGAGCCATGGTCGCCCCGAGGCTGAAAAGGCTCCAGATGACAACATAGCCGAGGACGAAGATCCCTGAGGGAGCCAGCGGGTTCCCTTCGCGAGCCGCCTTTCGCGCGACGGAAGCGTAGATGAGAACCATGGGAATCGCGGATGGCACCATCATCCCCACCATCATCGTGATCCACATCACCAGCATTGCGGTGAAATCGCCCGCGGTCCACGGCTCCCCCCTCATTCCGGCGCAGTGCTGCGCGCCTGTCATTCCATCCATCCCGCGCGCCATGTCGACGAGATAGATCCACGAGAGCAAAGTGACGGTCCCGAGGGCGCTGAGAATGACGATCCGGTCTCTCAGCAAGAGTAAATGACCCGCCGGGACGGAAATCGCGGATTGGGACCCGGTACGATTCACCGTTAGCGAATCACGCCGTCCTGATTCATATGAATGATGCTGAACTGACCGTAGCTTCCGTTGAGTTCAAGCTTGAGGTCGGCGTTTACTTTCGAGGTCCCGGCACCCATTTCGGCGACGGTGTATTCAAAGCCGTCTGGCAGATTGATCCGTGCCCGCATCGGCTTCTGCGAGAAGGGATCAATGATCGGAGTGCCTGTGGATTCGACCAGGCCCTCCGCTTTGATACTTGCCTGACGGGCGTCCACATCGATTTTGACTTCGATTGGCGAGTAGAGGGTATCCAGCACTTGCGACGTGGTGCTGTTGAAGACGTAAAAGTGCGTGGCCCCGGGCTTGGTAGACTCGCCGTGCAGGATCTTACGCAGGGCCTCGCGCTGAGCCCCATCGGCGCTTTCATCGATTATCGCCTGCATGCGGCCGTTGCCCTCCGCGATTTCGCCTGGCCACTTGCCGATTAAGATCCAACTCAGGTCGTCGAGTTTCGTATCGTTGAAATACCCTTCCTCTATATGCCCGACCCCAAGCCCCTCGCAGAAGCCATTCGTAGACCGCGCACTGAACTGGCAGGGACACCCCCACTCGCAGTTGCAGTTTGCGAACTGAGTTCCACGAATCATCCACTTGTCATTCATGGCTGGGGTCTCCTGTTGGCTAGCAGTCGCTCAGTTACTAGGTCTAAGCTAGAACCTTGCGCCCGATTGTCAACTTGCGGCGAGAGCTGGTCTGGTCGCTCAGGACGCCAGGAAAGCTCGTCAGGGACGACCGTGCACGCTTGGATCGAAGGCATCCGCAGGCCGAGCCGCTAAACGCCACGGGGTAGGAAAGCGAAGAATACCCTCCAAAGCGGGCGAAGGAAGACCACGCGGAATTCCGGACCCTTTCGAAGCGAGCATGGACGAAGTCTCCAAAGCCAAGCCTGCATGACAATCTTCGAAAACCAAGCCCGCCCCAGCCTGTAGGGTTTCGGCTAGTTCTCGGGGGAAATCACCTGGATGGGTGGTTGTCCGTTGGACGATGAGGTTTGGCTTTGGTTGGTAGAAGGCCCCCCGGGGGCTTGCCCTGACTGGGTCGCGCCGCTCGAAAAATTGGCGGGATTCATTCCCTGGCCGATCGAGAAGCCCAGCTTGGCGAGGTCGAGCCTCACTTCCGGCACCGAGCCGACCGCAGCGAAAATGATGTCTCGCTGGTCCGGAACGACTCCGGCCACGGCTTCGGCGATCTCTCGCGCATCCGCAGGCACCGCCTGTGTCACCGCGTAGCTGATCGGCACGGCAAGTTTAGGGAAAAGAGCCGCTACCTGGGCCGCTATGCTTGGCGCCAAGGTGGGCGCTCCTGCGGCAGCCCCTGCGGCAATGGCGCTCGCTAGGGCCGGAAACTTGTTGACCGACCCCAGGAGGATGGTCATAAGCGCCTCCTCATTCGGGAGAACGCGGGCCACTTGCGTGAAAAGGATTTCCACCTTAACGGGATCTTTGGCAACCTGGTCGACCGCCTCTGCAACGGTGGCCGGATCAAGACCGCGAGAACCGAGAATGGCTAGAGCGAAGACCAAATCTCGCTGATCCGGGACGACCTCCGCAACTGCCTGCGCGATTGCTTGCGCATCCCCAGGCACCGCCTTTGTCACCGCGTAGCTGATCGGCACGGCAAGTTTAGGGAAAAGTGCTGCCACCTGGGCCGCTATGCTTGGCGCCAGCGTTGGCGCTCCCGCGGCGGAACCTCCCGCGATCGTCGTCGCGAGATCCGGGAACTTCTTAACCGTCTCGGAAACGATGCTCAGCAGCTGCCCTTCGCTCGAAAGAACTCGGGCCACTTGTGTCACAAGGATTCCTACCAGCGCGGGATCGTTGGCGACCTGGCCTACCGCCTCCGCGACGACCGCCGGTTCAAGACCCCGAGAACCGAGAATGCGCCAGGGCTGAGCGCAACCCCTCCTGGTCGTGGGCGGCAGGATCTAAGGCCTTTAGAGTCTCCTCTTTTTGATTGTTTGCAAACTCCCGGAGGATCGCTTGACTCGGAAGCGGACCAAAGCCCCCGGCTTCAAAAAGCTCGTTGGTCGACAAGAGGAGAGAAAGGCTCACCCCGGCGGCAGGCAAAAACCTCGTTGATCCGTTCGGAACTTCGACCATTTGTCCGGATCGCAGCACGATTCGCTCTGCCGGATTCGCGGTGAAGTAGACAAGAACGGTGTGACTGAGACAGATCACCCTGACCCTGCCCCCCTTTTCGGCCGGTCCCTTGGAGTAGGAGACGAGAAAATCAGTTCCGGTCACTGCCGCGGTAATTGCGCCAGCCTGAACTTGACCGCCTCCGGCGCCCGAGGGCGAGGAAAAGAGCATTGTCCCGCCGTCGAGCGTCATCTCCCGTCCACCGGAGAAAAATCGAAATATCGCGTTCGACCCGACTCGCGTGATTGTCGTGTCGGGGAATCTCAGCTCCGCCCGGGATTCGTCAGCAGTCTTCAGGGCAGTCCGGCCGCTGATCACATCGCCAATGGCAGCTGCTCTGGCAGCCTGGATTTCGGAGAAAAGTGAGACGATATTCACCGTCCTCGTCACCTCGGCTTCATTGAACGGTGCCGTCCTGCCTACAGTCGGGAGCGTCGCCCAGATGATCAAGGCCACGAAGGGTGACTTGACGAAAGCGAAACGGACCGGAACTACAAAACGGGCCGTAAGAAGCGCGGCGAGCTTACCTGTTTGTCTGCTTCTCACGAGATCGATTCGTTCGGATCTTGTCCCCGGCGGCCCGGGGCGGCGCGCCTTGAAATCGCGCCCGGAAAGCTCGCTTGTATGTCGGACATCGCTCCACTCACTGCCAGGGTACAGTCCTTCCGCTCGATGTTGTCGATCCTAAAATACTGTTTGACTCGTCCCTGGCGATTTTTAAGCCTCTGCTGCCGTTGAACGGTTTCAGGTCATGACGAGCGATCAATGGGGAATCTCGAAGGAAGCACTAATATTCAAAGTTATTTACCATCATTGAGGGCAGCCGACGCGGGCCGTCGACGACGGATCGCGGGACCGATTTGCAGCTCGGTCTCTGGCATTCCAGCGCCATGCCGCATAGGAAATGACCGTGATTAAATTCGCTGGATCGAAACGCTATTCTTCCGCGCTTGGTCCGCTGTGCATCGCGTCGGTAATGCTGGCGGCCTGCAGCCTGTGCGCACAGGAAAGTGGGTCCGCCCCCTCGGGGGCAGTTGGCGCTTCCCAGGGTGAAAAAAGGGAGGGAACTCCAGCGCCGGTGCTCTCGGTTGAGAAAACTGGAGCAACGAGCGGAGACCGACCGGTTCTCTCCGTCAACCAACCGGAACCGACGAGGTCGGCTCTAGATAAGCCGGTGCTTTTCCTCGATCCCTTTGAACCTGCACCCGCACGTAGCCCCCTTGATCAGACGGAAGAGAGTCCGCCGGTCCAGACCGCGACCGGCGAGGAAAAGAAGCCGCTTGCCTCCAAGCCGGCTAAGCTGACTGGAATTCCCGAGCAGAAGAAATGGAGCCTTCAATTTCGGAGCCGCGCCGGTGTTGCCTACGACGATAACATCTTCATCAGCAATACAAACCGGGTGGGGGACACTATCCTGACGGTGACCGGTGGCGTCTCTTTCATCTATGGCGACTGGTTGTCGAAAACCGAAAACTTCCTCGTAGCCGACTACGAGGCGAGCGGTATTTTCTACGTGAAGAATTCCAACCAGAATTCCTTGAACCAGATTGCGACCCTGATGGGGCAATACCGGATCGAACGGCTGACCACGCAGCTCCGCAGTCAATATTTGTATCTTACGGGCGCTCAGCGTGATGTGGGCGATCTCACGACCCGCAATTTGATCAACAGTTCCCTGCGGTTCACCTACGACGCGAGCGCGAAGACCATGCTCTTCGCGGAGGGCTTCGCGAATCTGGCGCTCTACAAAGATTTCTTCAACTCCTATGAATTTGGCGCGAAGACCGGCGCGGAATACCAGATCTTGCAGAAGATCCGGGTGGGGCCCGAGGCGGTTATCGGTTTCCTGAACGTTACGGACAGCCCTTTCCAGGTTTACGAGCAAATCCGCGCGCGGGCCACCTACACGACGACCGCCAAGCTCAGCTTTGAGGGCAGTGCGGGCGTTGAATTCAGACAGTTCAACACCGAAAGCCGGACGTATTTCGTTTTCTCGTTGGCCGCAGAATATCGGCCGTTCGACAGCAGCGTAGTCTCCCTTCGCGGTTATCGGACCCTCTATGGATCGGCCGGTTTGCAGGGCCAGGATTTCATCGCGACGGGGGTCGAGTTTTCGCTCTCCCAGCGCTTCTTCCACCGCTTTTATCTGAGCGTCGCCACCGGCTACGAAAACGACGAGTACATTGCGATTGCCGAAAATGTCCAGGCCGGCCGGATCGATAACTTTATCTTTATTCGGCCCGCCCTGGCGTTTGCGTTCACCAAGTGGGGTTCCGTCAACGTTTTTTATGAGTTCCGTAAAAACTTTTCGAATGAATTTGAGTTCGCCTTCTACGACAATCGGGTTGGTGCGGCCCTTTCCTTTCAGCTCTGATGTCCTTGATCCGAAACATTCCGCGTAATTTTGCGGGTCCTTCGCTCTTGGTATTTGCCGGCGTGGCGCTTTTCGTTTTGTCAATGTCGACGTGCGGCGCGCAGGACAGCCGAAGCAACTACCGGCTTAGTCCGAATGATCTTATCGAGATGCGCGTCTTTCAGGAACCGGACCTCGACTCCCGAGTGCGCATCGGCGGAGACGGATCGGTGACCTTGCCCTTGGTCGGGACCGTTCCGTTGGGCGGGAAGACCGTGAACGAAGCCTCCGACTTTCTTCGAAGGAAATATGGTGAGCGCTTCCTCGTTAATCCGCAATTGACCGTCACGGTGATGGACTATTCTAAAAAACGCTTTACCGTTCTCGGCCAGGTTCAGAGTCCCGGTTCGTATTCGATGCCCGATAACGAGGGCGTCACCTTGCTGCAGGCTATCGGAATGGCGGGCGGCTATACCCGCCTTGCCGACCCCGCAAACGTGACGGTCAAGCGGATCGAAAACGGCGCCGAATCGCTGATGAAGCTGAACGCCAAGCGCATGGCGGGGGGGGGCGCGTCAGCCGCCTTCAAGATCCGCCCGGGCGATGTAATCAGCGTCCCGGAATCGATGTTCTAGCGAATTCGTATTGCGCTTTCGCAGACCCCTCTTCAGCCCCGGGAGACTGGGGCGGACCCGGCGGCGAAGTTCAGGAGATACTACTATCTCGGTCTGAGAAGGTTGTGGCTTGTCCTGCTCATCGTCGCGGTGTGTGTCGGAGGCGCCTGGGCGTGGTTGCAGCGTCAGCCGTTCGTCTATTCCTCGACGGCGACGATACTCGTTGAACAGGCAGAGCCGCGGGTCGTAAAAATGGACAAGGTCGGAAACGACAGCCGGAAAGCCCGGAGTTCGTTTTCACGGCCGTGCAGATGCTCGAAGCCAAAGAGTTGATGCTTCGCGTTGCAAAATCCTTGAGTGGCAACAAGAATTTTGATCTCGGGTCGCGCAGGCCCGACGGGTCGCCTTTCGTCGGCCATGAGGAGCGCGAAGACCTCGAGCAGATTGCCCGCTACATCCTGCGCAACCCGTTCTCGACGGCGAAGATGCACTTCGAGCCGGGTGCCGGCAGTGTCCTCTACCGCTCACACATGAACAAGAAGCAGGGCGGCAACTTCGCGGCGCTCTCGCCCACCGACTTCATCGCGGCGGTCACCCAACACATTCCCGACAAAGGCTTCCAGCTCGTGCGCTACTACGGTTGGTATTCCAACAAGGCTCGGGGCGTTCGCGCCAAGACGGGCGCGGCGCAAGCCGAAGACTCTGCTCAAGGCCATGAGCCGGATCGTGCGCCCACCTCGGCCCAGTAGCGGCGGCTCATCGCCAAGATCTGGGAGGCCGACCCGTTGACCTGCCCCGATTGCGGGGCCGAATTGAGGATTCTGGCCTTCATCGAGGAGGACCGCGTCATCGGAAGAATTCTCAGGCATCTGGGCCTACTCCCCGACGCCTCGCGCGGTCCGCCGCTCCAGGAGCCCGTCTACGAGCCGAGGGGAAATTTGGAAATGAACGCCTTAAGCCAACGCATATTGCCTCCCTTGCTTCTTGAGCCATCCCTCTTCCATGGCCCCGTTTCGCCATCTTTGACACGGTTCCTTTACTCACGTCCATCTCGCGCGCGATATCCTCGGCGCTGGTCAGGCCGTCCTCGAGGCACTGACGGAAGACTTCGATGCTTGACGCTTCGCGTGTGGCTGGCGGTGGGCTTTGTTCGTTTGCCGCGAGCGGTTCGTTTGCCGCCTGGGAGCTGAAGCTTTGGGCGGAGCGAGCTGAGGCCAGGTTTGTCTCGGTTGATAGAAGCGGTTCCTGAATCCGATCTTGCTCATGTTTCTCTCTTGCTCCTGTTCGAAGCCTCGTTTCGAAGTTTCGTTTCCAAAGCATCGCGGCGGTGCGCTTGCCCGGTTCTTATGGTTGATGATCCCCGAAGTGCTGGGCATGACCAAGGGATCCGCCGCGCCGGAAAGAGCGGCAAGCAAATCGAGCGATGCGTCATCGCGAGCACTATGTTGCGCAAAAGCATGGCTAGAAAGGCGAATCGCCGGTGGCAGGAACTGTTCCCAAGTGGGGACCCGCTTTTTCTATCAAGGGACGTGGCGAATTGTTCAGGAACGCGAGAGGCTGTTAGGATTTCTTAAAACGTCGCGAATCCAGCGCTTCATTTCCTTTTGTTCCGTGCGCATCCAGGCAAGGCTCTCTCGTATTTCCTTAAGTTCCTTTTCTACATTTCCGCCTTCATATTTCCGGTGTGGCGACGCAACGAGGTTGAATTCGGTGGTTTCATTGTCTTTGAGGGTAATCGGGTGATCGGCTTCATCGAGGCGCACGGTGGGCGAGACGAAGCGGCGATCGGCGAGCGCCGCCCGGATGGCAGGCAGGAGATCGGAGAAGCGAGTCGCGCCTTGACGACATAGCCGAGCCCGCCCGCGTCGAGTACGGCCCGGGCGTAGTCCATATCCGGCCATTACGGTTTCCTATTTAGCGACTCCATATCAGTCGCCCTTTCGGGCCGAGCAATTATACTCGATTCAATTCGAGAGTCTAGGCGAGGGATAGTTTTTCTGTAGGGCTAAATCCTACAGAATCCAATTTATACGCCATTCGTTGAGGTCCAATGCAATCCGTTTCAAGGGGTCTGAGGCCAAAAGACTGGTACTCGGCGCCATGACGAGGCAATTGCCAGTCTCTTACGACCATGAAATCTATCGACCTTGTACGCAGCTACCTCGATGCCTGGAATGGTCGCGATGCGGATGCTCTTTCTTTCGCATGGATGACCTCCGGCGGTGAGGTGTCAATGCATCTCGCCGCGCCAGGGATTTTGCACAGACGGCTGACCGGCGAGTGGTTGGTGCGGTGTCAGTCATGGGGTGGTTCCGCCGGGATGGTGGCAGGGGTTTTCGGTACGCTTGGCGGCGACGCTTGGCGGTTCGCCAGTGCATCCTCGCGAGGCGTGGCCGCACTGGAGACTTTCACACCTTCACGGGGGCTTTCACAGCCGTGTAAGTCTCTCCGGTTTCGCCGGAGAGGCAGAGAGAAGAGGGAGCGGTGATCATGTGGCCGGATCGATGATATAGGTCCCGCCGCGGACCTCCATATCAATGGTTTTCCCGGAGACCCCGCGGGAATCCTTGAGCACGCGACACCGCATGGTCGTTTGGCTGGTTTTCCATTGGCCAAGAATCAGCGAGCAGGAATTCTCGAAGCTGCCCGAATCCTTGGCGTCGTGAAGCGTTACCTCCCTTGTCGCGTTCGCTCTGCCATTGTCATCCCTCGGGCGATGTATCTGCGAGACCAGAATCACGACAAGGTGATGCCTGTTGGCCAGTATGCGCGCCTCCTCGCACACGTCGGACATGCGCTCATACCGGCTGCGGTTGCCGGGGGTTCGGACAAGTTGGGCGTAGTCAATCGCAATGACCTTGGGCGAGCAGCCGAATTTGGCCGATGAGCGCACAACCTCCTCATTGATCTGCTCCATCGTCAGCACCCCGGGGCACACGAGCAGATTGCGCAGTCGCCCGCTCTTGCGCCAGTTCGCGGTTTGCCCGGCGAGATAGATTCCCTCAATGGTATCGGCGTCCATGTCCGCAGCAACGGCCACGCCGCGTTCGAACATTTTCCCGCCGGCCAACTCAAGACTGAACACGACCGCCTGCAAATCCGCGTTGTGTGCCAGAATGTTGAGCACCGTTGCCGACTTCATCTGCCCGGTATCCGCCAGAATTCCCAGCAAGTCGCCCGGACCGAGCGCACGGACGCCAAGCCCGGGAAGCCAGTTACCCAGAGACAATGACACTTCCCGGAGACGGGACAAACCGGCGATATAATCCGCCTCGAGTTCGGTCATCGTCCGGCAGCGGGACTCGATTCCGCGCTCAATGAGCCGCGAGTGCTTTTGCAATTCGGCCAGGCAGGACATGAATTCGTCCGCGTCCTTGCACGCAGCCCGCAAATCGGACACGTCCTTCACCGGCGAGCGATTGAATTCTCGCGGGAGTTCAACCCAGCGCACCCACTCGACCACACCCCCCAGCGACTCAAGCACCGAGCGCATGTGCTTTTGTCCGGGTCTCGTCGTTGTCGGGCGCGAGATAGACGCATTTGCCGCGCAGATACTGCGAGAACGCCGGGAGCCATTTGCCCGCACCTCCCGGATTGCATGTGGCGGTCTGCCCGATGGAGCACAAGGTTTCGACATCCTTCTCGCCCTCGACAATCCAGACGGAGGCCGGATGCCCCAGCAATTCGGGCAGGCGGTAAGGAAGGCGCTCGACGCCCTCCATGTTCCAGATTCTTTTGCCACCATCAACGATCCTGCACTGCTTGAAGCCTTCGGCTCGTAGCGCACCACCTGATAAACGACCTGCCCGGTTGCGTCCTGGTAGTCGTAGCAGGCCGTTTCCCGGGGTGGCGGATCTCCCGTGTTGTCAGGCTCGGAAGAAGGCTTCTGCGGCGGCAAGTCCGCCCGGTGTTGGTCCTCCGGGCGCAATCGGGGCGGGAACTGCCATTGCCACTGTGCCGATCGTTGCCGCCCTCGGGCGACAAGTCCCGCATGGCTTCGCCGATTGTCATGCCGCCAAGCCGGGCGTGAAGGTCGATGACCGAACCGCCCTTGCCGCAGCCAAAACAGTTCCAGAGGTTCTTCTCGGCGTCTACCGTGAAACTCGGCGTGCTCTCTTCGTGCAGGGGGCACAGACACTTCCAGCGGCGCCCGTCGCGCCTGAGTTGCCAGCCACGCGCCTCGCAATACGGCAGCAAGGGATTGTTCGCAATAATCGCGTCACGGTCGAGACTCATATGAACGACTCGGGTTGTTGCCTGACGGCAGGCAGCTCGTCCTCCCATCCGCCGCGATTCAGCCAGGACGCCGGGTGCGGAATGTATCTGCCCCCATCCTTGAGCCATTCCGGTGACTTCCGCCACGCCTCAAGGGCGGCGAGAACCTTGCCCGGCGGCGGGCTGAGCTTGGCCCACGCACGCTTCGCATCGAGTTTGCCGATCTTGCGCGGATACACGGCCCAGAACTCGGCGAAACCACTGTTATCGGCGCGGCCTCCGGCGGCCGGCTTCCCGCGGGCGCGGCCCCGGGCGTGCGGCGCTTCTCCACCGGCAGTTTTCGCGGCGACTTGTTCAACTGTTGCTTTTGCTGCCTCCCTGCGGCCAGCTTTGGCGACGACAGGAATATTCCACCCCTCGCTGCCGTTGCCGGCGGGATGGGAATCACACACACTCTCATCCCCTTTGAGGGGGTGGGGGGTGTACTTTGCTCTTCTCTGTTATTAATCCACTGTCCGAGAGACTTGGTCGCCGCTCGGACTGCGCAGACCGAGATTCGGACAACGCAAGAAGGGTGATGGTTCTGGCGACGCGAAATATATCTCTTCCCTTCGGCTGATCGACATACGCTATTAATCCCAGTTCTCGCAGGGCGGGCAAAACCACCTCCAATGTCGACCTCGCCATTCCTGCCCGATATGCGATATACCCCCCGGCTTTGTGAAGCTTCCCGACTGCTCGTCGCTGGCGATTTCGGTAAGCGCAACGTAAGCGGCGATTACGCTTGCGAGGTTGGCGCCTGACTCAAAGCGGTCTCGTATTCGCCGCAGCGCCTCCTTGCTTTGCCAGCAGAAGGGTGGTTCCGGGCTGCGGTTGCGTGTTGCTGCCGGCTTCATATTCTCACCTCCTGCGCTCTGAGAAACTCCTTCATGTCAAAATCCCTTTCGCCTCACAGAGGAGCCGATATTCCCGGCGCATGCGGCGGATATCGGTCTTGCACTGGGCGATCGCTGAGGGTAGAGATACCGAGTCGTCCAGTAACTCGACATTTCGCTGCGCCCGGGTTTGCCGCCCGGGTGCCGCTTTTGGGGGCCCGATGTCCTGCCTCATTTTGCCTCCTCAGCTGCCCCGGTCTGGGGTAGGACCCCTATCCGCTCGCTCTCGCCCGAAATTTTCCCGTTTTCGCGCTGTGGCATGGGCTTTGGAGATGGATTACCGACGCCTCGGGTCCGCAGTCGCAACAGTCTGATTAACCTCTCAATGGTTTCCTCCGTCCAAGGGCAGGAAAAGTTGGCCTCCTGGTCGCCGCGCTGCGTGGGGACGAACCCCGCTTCAAACGCATTTGAAATCATGCGCGATGTCCCAACCGTAAACCCCAGCTTGCCCGTTCCGTATTCCCAAAGCTGCCCCTTACGCCCCCGGGCAAACCAGCCAGCCTCGCCCCGAAAAAGCTTGAGGCGCTTGTTGAGCTTTCGCAGCAACTCCGAATTTTCCGGATACCCGGAGAAGGTCCCCAAGTCAGCCGCCTTGGCAAATAACGCACCATCCGCAAAGGGGCTCCTCTTCGCCAGGCGGACTACGGGTAGTATGCCGGCCTCGATGCGCTGCACCGCCTTCATGGCAGCATCACGCCCACCAGGATACTTAGAGTTCACTATTATCACTAAGTGCACCGCAGTTGAAAATCTTCGCAATGGCAGAGGGCGTCCGTTTTTGAAAGGCCCCGCGGTCGTGGGAGGCTTCCCGCAGCGGGCAGGGCCACGGCGCTCCACTCCTTCGCGCCACACTACAAGACGGCGTTGCACGATCAACGCACCACCTCCGCGTCATGCTCGAAATTGAGTATGTCGCTTAGACGGTATCTAATCCCACGTCCGATCTTTAGGGCGTGAAGAAGGCCAGATTTTTCCTTCCTCTTAAGAGTCTCAGTTGAAACACGCCAGCGGTGAGCCAGGTCCCGGCGTGTGAGCATTTCGATTTGATCAGTATTTCTCATGATGCATGCGTTTTGGCACACATCATCGCACGACGCCTCTTCCCCACTCGCGAAGGGTGGTTCTAGCAAAATCCGGCGAAAAGCCGGGTGCCTGTAAGCACAATCCCGATACTTACGCGGGTGCTTTCAAGCAAACTACCCGAAAACCGGGCCAAGGACTTTTTGCAAAAATCTACGTTTTCGTTTTTCGGGCTGGTTTGGGTTCACTCGCCGGCTGCCTTTGCTTGCTCTTATTTCCTGCCCCTTTGTTCCTGCGGCGGACCTCTGCTCGCTTAGGTGTGCTTCCGACCAGCGCGGATACAAAAAGAGGGCCTTTGAAAACAGTTCCGGCGGAATGCCCTTTTGCTTCCATTCCGCAATCATGTTCCCGACGAGCACCAGCCGCTTCTCTTCGTCCGGCTCGTGCTCGGAATAGAAATCCGAGAGCCACGTTCTGAAGCGCGTCATGCGTTCATCAACGGTCTGGCTGGCTTTCACGCCGGGCTTCGGAATCAGCTTGGCCAATCCTACATCAAACGGCACGGGAAGAGGCTGCCCCTGTTCGTCGCGTTCCGGCTCCCACTTGGGAAACTTCGCCTCTAAAAATTCCTCGTCGATCTTCTTGCTCTCCACAAAGTCGGCAAGCCCAGCCTCGTAGCTGTCCTCACTAGTCAATCCGAGCTTCCCGTAATAAGCGATTTCCAGCAACTCGAACGCTTTTGCCGTCGCACTAACCAGCGGATTCGAGTCATCAATTCGACTCTTTGCCTGGTCGCTCGATAGGTTTTTATTATCGGACAAGATCACCGCAGCGATCTTTGCGACCTCTTCGATTGGCACCTTCGCCAGTTCCTCCTTCGCGACCAGTACCTTTCGATACTTCATCTCGTTCACTTTGCCTTTTTCCGTTGAAGCGCCGCATCGCGTGATTCGAGTCTCCTCACCGTGGGAATCGGAACGACATTCTCCGGCTTGAGCCATGCTCCCACGGCAATCGTGGGCCTCGTTTTCAAATCCGTGTAATGCGCGGCGGTGGTCGCCACGGTCGAATGCCTTAGCACACGCGATGCTGCGTAAATTCCATGTTCCGCGGTGACAAGAGAACCAAGCTCCTTGCGGAGCTCGTGCAACGGCTTGCGGGCGGTGACACCATGCTTGCGAAGCCAGGTGTTCAAGCGCGTGAAAACCGCATCCGCCCGGTAGTGCCGGCCCCAAACACGCGGGCCGTATTCTCCGCCATCCGCCTCGATGACAAATGGCCCAGTGGCCTTGCACGAAATCCACGCAGGATGGAAACAACGCCGGGATCAATCGGCACCTCGCCGCGCGAGTCTGCCGTTTTCAGGCTGGCGGATTCGGTAGCCTCAACGCGAATCAAGGCACGCTCGAAATCAATTTGCGGCCACGTTAGTGAATCGATCTCGCCACGTCGCAAGCCTCCCGCCAAGGCAAGGAGCATCGCCAGAAAGGCGGGCGAGTCACTCTCGGCAAGATCGCCTTGAGCCGTGCGAAGCAACGCCTGCGGGTCAATGCGGGAGAAGTAACGTGCGCTCTGCCTGGGGAAGAACTCGACGCCAGCAAATGGGCGAGGGGACGGAAGCCGGAGGTCGGGCAGGAAGCGAACGATCTTTTCAGCAAACAGAGATCTTGCCTGCCGGATTGTTGAATTGGCGCTCGTCATGCGGGAACGCTCCTGCGCCGGGTTCTTGGCTTGCGCCAGATATGCCAGCCGCCAGCGTTGCACGGCTTGCTCGGAGAGAATCTCGAGCGACGCAGCGTCAATGCCGGCGCGGTATGCTTGCGCGCCGCCTTTCCCAGGTCCGAAGCGCTTCTTGGTTTTCCTTACCGAGAGAATCTGCCCGGCGATCAACCGCAGGCTTGCGGCATACTGCGCGAAGGTCGCCGCGTTGGTGGCAGACACTCCACGCGCCGCTTCTATCCACTGGCCCATGGTCGCGACTTCGGAAGGATTCTCCCGCGAGCTTTGAGCCCGGTGCTTGGCAAGGGCCGCCTCGATGCCAAGGGTGAGAAGGTCGGTATAAATGCCCGCAGCTCGCCTTGCTGCAGCGTCTTTGTTCCCGGTGCCAAGAGTGAAAGCCATGCGCCTGCCGCGGAATTGGATTCGAATACTGTAATTTGGTGAATCCTCCCACCTGAACAGTCTCGGAAGCCAGAAACGAGCATCTGCCTTGGATAGCGCGAACCGTTTACCTGCCACTTTCCTGCCACTTTTTCGGTTCAACCCTGTTGGCTCATGTTCCGTTGTTTGCCGAGTGGCGTCCGGCTCTACAGCCTGATTTGATGCGGCATCATGGTCATTCAGACGGCTCATTGCTACGCATAATAGCACATGAGAGAACATCCGCAACGTCTTAACTACGGATCAGAAGGTTAGGGGTTCGACTCCCTTCGGCTGCGCCAAGTCCGGCACTTCCAATAACTTACAAAAACACGGTAGCAAATCGGTAGCAAATCTGCCGTCGCACAAATTTATCAATCCCCATCGCCTTTTTCACGGCGTGTGGCTGCCCCAATGGCTTGAGGAGCGACCGGAGGTTTCCGAAAAGGCAAAGAAGCTGTACGCCTACCTGACCTATTTCGCGGGTGGCAAGGGTTATGCTTGGCCGTCATTCAAGGATTTTGGCGGAGAAGCTCCATTTTCCCGCCGGTACGTGATCGGCTTGTGCAGGAGCTTTCCACGCACGGCCTCATTACCGTAACCAACGTCAACAACCCGGCAACGCGGCCATTGCACAAATTACTACCGCTTCCTCTGGCATCCTTGGATGCAGACCGAGGCGATGCGAAATTTCTGCTGGACAGTTCGGAAGAAACCGCGCCTTTCGACTTCGGAGTCTGACATTTCAGCGCCGCCCCAAGTGAACCGCAGGTCACTACCCCTGGTGAACAGGAGTCACTAGCCCTAGTGACACTGGAGGACACCAGCCCTGGTGAACCACAGATCACCCCCCTGGTGATCCCCAGTGTCACCCAAAGAGAATAATAAGAAGAGAATAAATAATAGGGGGAAGGTACCGGCAACTTTTTCGAGTACCAGCCCGTCAAACGCGTCGATTCGACGGCTTCGCCGCCCCCAAAGATCTTGTCGGACACAACGAAAATCATCCTCGAACGCCGTGTTGCCGAATTGCGGACGGAAATCGCAACCGCATCCAAGCGCGGCTATCACGACCGTGCGGAACAGCTTCACGCGGAACTCGTCGAGCACCAAACCAAGCTCGGTTTCACCCCGGACGATCCGCCACCAAAGCCGAAGGCTTCTAGGGAAGAAGAATTCGGCGAACCAGCCACGTTGTCTGATTGGCCCTCACCGGAGGAAGTCAGAGCAACCTTTAACGAGGCTCGCCGCTCCATGGGGTGGCCAATCAAAAGATGAAAATCTCCGAACTCGCCGACCAAGTGCGCAACATTCCGCTCCGTGAAGTGCTGGAGCGGTATGGTTTCGAGGCCAAGCCCGAAGGCACGACGCTCCGCGCAAAGAGCGAGCACCACAACATCGTTGTCACCGGCAGCCGGTGGTTCGACAACAAGGCCGGGGTTGGTGGCGCAGGCGCGATTGATTTGGTGATCCACATCGCCAAGGTGGATTTCTCCGCGGCCTGCCGATCCCTAGCCGATCAGTTCCGGCCACTCGCAGCAAGTCAGACGCCGCTTTCCTTTCCTAAAAGCTCGCGGCAGCTCCCGCATCAGGAGAAGAAATCCTTCGAGGAGCTGGCGGCAATCTACGCTGTACGGGATGACACGAAATGGCCGATCGCCCGCGCGTATCTGGTCGAAAAGCGCAAGATCGCAGCAGACCTCGTGGACGAATTGCACCGTGCAGGAACAATCTTCGCCAACGACCATTGCCCAAATCCCAGCTTGGTTTTCCTTCATCGCGATTGCCACGGCATCGTTCGAGGAGCCAGCTTGCGTGATACCAAGCACCAATCCGCATTCCGGCCATGCCTGGGAAACAAGCTCACTGCATGGTTCGCCGTGGGCGACGTCACCACCGCGCCCAGGATAGCAGCCGTCGAATCGCCTATTGATGCGCTCAGCTACTATTGCCTCCACGCAGGCGGGCCGGCAGATCTAGCCGTCGTAAGTTGCGCCGGAGCCATTGTGCCGCATGAGCTCATGGCCCAGGCATACGACCGGCGGCAATCCTTCATCGTTGCCCTTGATAACGACATCGCAGGCGAACAGGGCTGGCGCAAGGCGTGGGACACAAGCGCCGATTGGACCGGATTCCAAATCTCGTCGGATTGCCCAGAACACAAAGACTGGAATGACGACCTGGTTCAGCTCGCGCGCTCTTCGAAGCTCAAGCACGCTACATCTCTAAAGCTATGAACGATCCCCACGAGACCATTCTCGAGCAGCATTTTTTCAAATTCGTTGACCGGGGAGTCGCTCCGGAAGCAACGCCGCTCTTCACCGGCATTCATAACGGTGAATCACTTTCTCACCTCATCGCCCGGCAGTTTCAGCTTTCGCAGCGCGAGGCCGAGGCGGCCATTGAAGTCGCCCGCAGGGAGGTCGCGCTGTGAACCGAGAGATCTACGCGACGATCACAAATCGCTTCATCGAAAAGCTGAAGGAGGGAACGGTCCCGTGGCAGAAGCCCTGGCTGGCCGCTCAAAACATCATTTCTCGCAAGCCGTATCAGGGTATCAATGCTTTGCTTCTCGGTTCCTCCGACTTCAAATCGCCCTTCTGGTTAAGCTTTAAACAGGCTCTCGACCTGGGTGGGCACGTGAAGAAAGGGGAACGATCCACGCCCGTCATTTACTACAAGTTCCTCGAAAAGAGGGACGATACGGGCAACTCGGTTGCCCGGGAAGACGGCAGGCCATCACGGATTCCGTTCGTTCGCTGGTCCAATGTTTTCAATGTCGACCAGACCGAGGGCATCACGCCGCCAGCCATTGCCACCAGTCAAAATACTGCCCAGCCTCTCGAAAGAGCCGCAGCTATGGTCGATAGTGCGAAGCTCTGTCCGGTTCATCACGGAGGATTCGCTGCTTATTATTCCCCCAAAGATGACGTGATCCGGATGCCCGCTCCCTCCACCTTTCACAGCCAGGAGGACTACTATCACAGCCTGTATCACGAAATGACCCACGCCGTCGGGCACAGCTCCAGGTTGAATCGCGAGGGCATTACCCAGCAGGCGAAGTTCGGTTCGGAGCGGTATTCAAAGGAGGAGTTGATTGCGGAACTCGGCGCGGCATTCCTCTCCAACGAAGCCGGCATCCTGGATCGCGTCCGGTTCGAGAACTCTGCTGCCTATCTCGCTTCGTGGATTGCGAAGCTTGAAAATGATCCCCGGATGATCGTCTCGGCAGCCTCGCAAGCCCAGCGGAGTACGGACTTCATTATGGGAATCGAGCAGAAGGAGAGTGTTGAATCTCAGCTTTCCCCGGAAGGAATGCCGCTCACCTGGGCGCGCGAGAATGGAATTGATACGCGGATTCCGGGGTTTGCCCATCGGGACAACGATGACGATGGCGTCTCCAACCTCATGGAGTGGAAGCATGGAACGAAGCCAGACGACCGGCTTTCGATGCCACGCAAACAAGGAATGTCGCTATGAATTCTTCGAGTTTATCCGCTGAAGATCTGCGCACGTTGCGCTTTCGTGTCGCTCATTTGCCCTCTGCGCTCACGGCGTCAGGGGCTACGCAAGCTCCGCCCCACACGCCTATCGCTCCGGGCAAATCAGCTGACCGGCGAGGGCGATCTTCGCCTGAGCCGCCCATTTTCGGGAGCCTTCTGCCTCGCTTTCCGGCCATCGGAAATACCTGCTTTCCTCACGCCGGTCACTCGGCACGGCTCCCTTCAAATCGGCGGCTTAGCTTCTGCGATCTCTGGCCAGAGAGAACCTTCCGGACATCAAAGTCCCGGGTCAAATGTAATACAGGATAGCGATTTCCCATGGGAAATCGCTGGGCGCTTTTTCGAACCGCAAAAAATCTTCGCTCTCCGCGCGTCAGGCGCGCTACGAGCCAATTCATTTTCCTTTCAACTCCAAGCAACTTCAGCCGCTTGAACGATATGCCACGCCGCAAAACACCTGGCACCGCTCCCTTCTCGCTCGATGTCTCGCTGGAAGCGAAATTGCGCTTCGCCGGCCTACACGACGTGCTGGGATTCAAGACGAAGGCGGAAACGTTTGAGGCGATTGTTTACGCGGTTTCCACCAGGGACAAAATCGATCCTGCAGCGGTCGAACGCATCGAGCGCAAACTCGATCGTTTCCTCGAGCGTCTGGACGACAGCATATGAAGAACGGAATCATTTTCGCTCATAAATCGACGTGGCGGAGCCGCCTCGATCTCGAGTATCTCGATGAAACTTCGCGGCGAAAAATCTCAGCGCGTGAGACGCTCAATGCTAAATCGGAAATCGCACGGAAGCTCAGGCAATTTGGCGACTATGCCTCGAAGGAAACGCTCGGCCAGGTTCATGCGGGCGGATTTCTTCACGACCTCATCCGAGTCAATGCGGACGGATCTAGCACCGGACCTTCGAAGCTGACGAACAACGAGAGAAAGAGGCGCATCTCGGAATCGTGGTGTCACCACCTCCGCAAATTTCCCACTTCCTCGCAGAATCCCGTCATTCAACATCGCCTCGTCTTTTCCATGTCGCGCGAACTGCACGACAAGTTAGTTGCCGCCGGCATCAATCCTGACCGCGTGTTGCAGTCCACCATGAAGAAGATCATGGGGAAATTCAGCGAGCGATTTCATCCGTCTGATTCGATTGGATACGCCTACGGGATTCACCACGACACGGACAATCTTCATGTCCATGTCGCGCTTTGCCCGCGCACTGCAAGAGGCGCGTATGTCGGATGCAGCACGGCACGGACTCCGGCATCGGGCCACAAGGATCAAATGAAATATCTCCGCTCGTGCTTTGAGCAGGAGAACAGACGTTGGGCGCAGATTGTCGCCTCGCCCCAAAAAATGGAAGAGCACCTTTCCAAGCGGCTCGACTCCGACAAGATCATCTTTTCTCCGCGTCTGACCCATTCCCACTTGGACGCATTGCGGAACGCGCAGACGGGCGAGGCGATCCACCTGCAACAGCTTTATCAGAGCATCCGCAATCTTGAAGCGTCCATCGCAGCGAAGCGCCAGTATTTCGCGCTAAAGCGGAACGCGCAATTTGTCTCACGCCTTGTGGGACGGCGCACTCCAAAGGCCGCGCAAGTTGTTGAAAAGCTCGCCGACGCCATGGATCGCCGTTCGCTCCGGGAAATACAGAACCTCCTGTTCAAGATCAAGCGGCAATACCGTGCCGCTCACAAACGCTACGCGCAGGTTAACGGGTTCAACTCCTATGCCAATCGAAGCACCATCCAACACCCCCATCGGCAGCAGAACGCACTCTGAATTTGTTCTCTGCGAGGGATTCGCCTTCCGGCCTTCGACCGTTGATGGCTGCTCGCATCAAAGGTATGCGGATGGTGCCGCCGTCACCATCGTCAATTTCAAGTCCTACACGCAGACGATACCCGACCCGGAGCAGCGGCTCTTCAATTTCCTCATCCGCACGCTCAAGCCGAAGCCAGCCGATGAAAGTAAGTGACTTGCTCGTTTACATTAACTCCATCGTGGGTGCGATCGCCGGTTTTTTTCTGCTCGCGCCGCCGCTCTCGTGGGTCGCTGTCAGCATTTGCGCAGTGTTTGCGGCATGGACGCTTTTCGCGACGGAAGCGGACGGCGGGCCGGTTCTTCGGCTCGCCGGCCTGTCCTGGTCGATGGAGGATTTCGTGCGTGGATGGCTCATCACGGGACGCACGGGTTCTGGCAAGACGCAATGCGCGATAAATGCCATCACGTTTCAGGTTTTTCAAAATGTGCCGTATTGGGGCGGCGTCTGCCTGGATCAAAAGGGACTCTATTGGGAAATCCTTGTGAAGATGACCGCCCACTTCGGGCGCGAAAAAGACCTCACTCTTCTTCAAACAAGGCCGTTAGGAAAAGATGAGCTTTGGCGGCCCGTTCACACGATCAACATTACGGGCAACCCGAACGTTCCCGCTTCCACGTATGCAAAGGTGATTGTCGATACGGCTGCCTCGCTGACCGGAGGACGCGGCCAGAATCCATTTTTCCCGACCAAAGCCCAGATTGCCATTCAGACCGGATTTGAAGTGCTCCGGCACATGGAGGCGTATGTCACAATTCCAAACATCCATCGGCTTTTGCTCAACGAGGCGGATGCGAACGCGGCCATCGAAACGCTGATGAACAAGGGCGACGAGCGTTCGCATGAATTGGTGGTTGCCCTTCGTGATGGACTTTTCGGCCAGCCTCCCGAGCAGCTTGGTGGCGTGCAGGGGACTCTCAGCACCTATCTCGAGTTTTTCATCAACCCCGAAATTGCCGAGGTTTTTTGTGCGAACGAGCCGACATTTTCGATGGATCAGATCGACGCCGGTAAAATCGTCTGCATCGCGATGCCGCAGAAATTCCAATCCGAGCGGCTTTACGTCAACACGATCCTGAAGCTATCATATTACTTCCACGCCTTGAGCCGGTTCGACAAACCGGCCGAGGAACGGGAGAAGGACAATCTCATCATTCTCTTTGCCGACGAAGGGCAGGAAATCATCACCGGGGCGGAATCGGCCTTTGCCGACCATCGCGCGGCGGGCGTTATTCGCGAGGCGCGCGCCACGATCGTTCTTGCGACCCAAGCCTATACCTCCATTCTCGGTTCGCTCGATAAACGTTACGCAGATGTGCTCATGCTCAATCTGAGCAATGAACTCATCTTTACATGCGCGAATCACGACTCCGCCGTAATCGCCTCGAAGAACATCGGCGAGCGGGAGGTCGTTGAAAAAACGTGGGGATGGGCAGGAGGCAGGCGCTCCTATAATTACCAGCGCGTCATCAAGCCCTATCTTCCTGCGTTCAAATTGCGGAAACTTCCGAAGTTCACCGCCATCGTTCGCCATTGCGAAAAGCAATTCCGCAAGCGGTTGATTGCGCCGATCAATCCGGACGGCTCCTATCCGAAATGGTTCACGCGCTTGCGACCGGATTTCGCCCTCCGGCAATGGTTGCGAAATAGATTCACCGCATCCAAACCCTCGATTGATCAATGAAAACAATGCAAAATTCTTCCACCGTCGTCCGCGATTTGAATGGCCTTAAGTCGCACCTCCTTTCCAAGATCAAAGGCCAGAATCATGTCATTGCTCGCGTGTGTTCGGTGCTCGAACGCGGCCAGCTTGGCTTGCAGCCCATCGACAAGCCGCTCGGCTCATTCCTGTTTCTTGGCCCGACCGGGGTGGGCAAGACGGAACTGACGCTGGAATTCACGCGCTATCTCTTCGGCGGCAACGAAGTTTACCGCTTTGATATGTCCGAGTTTCTACACTTGGACAACGTGAAGCTGTTGATGGGAGACGAAACCGGCACCCCCGGACGGCTCGGGTACGTTCTGTCGCAGCACCAGCAAGGCGTTCTGCTTTTCGATGAAATCGAAAAGGCCCACCGGTTGATATGGGATCTCTTTTTACAGATGCTCGATGCCGCCCGCATCACGCTAAATGATCACCGAACCTACGATCTTTCCGGCTTTTACCTCGTTTGCACGAGCAACATTGGCTCCCAGCGGCTTTTGCGTCCAACCCGGCTTCCATTCACGACCTTGGAACGGGCCGTGATTTCCGAACTGTACAAATTCTTCCGACCGGAACTCGTTGGGCGCTTTGACGAAAAGATCGTCTTCAAACCGCTTTCGCCAGACACGCAACGCGAGATTGGCCAGTTCGCCATTTTCGAGGAACTCGCCCGGTTTCGACAGAAGGGTTTTGATCTTAGGGTCTCAGAGGAGGCATTCGAGTTCCTTGTCCGGCGCGGTATTCACAAGGCATTCGGAGCACGTCCCATGAAAAAGACAGTGCAAAAATTCATCGGCGATGCCATCGCGCAGGCTCTCAAATCCGGCGCACAGCTCAGCGGCACCCTTGCCGTGTCTCCGCTGGCTGACCACCTGACTATTGAGCCGTGAGCCACAACCCCCGGCCAAACTCTGGCGGAAAGGGATACCTTTGGCTAGCTCGAGCTCGAAGAGAAACGGAGCTTTGAACAACAAGGGGACATCTCCGATGGGTGGCGAGGACATTGCTCTTACCGGAAAAAGCGCGCGAGATCATCATGAAGTCAGCCGTGATGGCGAACCATGATATCCACCTAACAAAAAATCCCCTGATGCCTCTTACTGCCTCCGCCTGGTCAATTCTCAAAATTCCTGACACAATAATATTACCTCTTTTCTCTGTAGTTCGACTTTTTGGGAACAATAAGGGCGGTTATTGCAAAAGAGATCCAACTGTGTAAAACCACTCCGCCAATGCGCAAATAGCCGCCCTTTACCCCGTTGTGGGCTCTTTGCGATGAGAACGGAGATTCATGGCGTCAGACAGTAGGAAAACGAGAGGAGCGGAGCACCGCGGGTGAGGGGAGTCGCCTTTTAAAGCAACCACGGCCTGTAGCAGACAACCATTCGGCTTGGGAATACTCATGAGAAAAGAGAGCGCGAATCGGTCGAGTACCGTGTAGGCTACCTCTCTCCGAAGGAGCCTCATGGCAAAAGGATTCATCCTAGGGTTTATCGTTGCTATTGCTGCCGTTGCGGCGGGTGGCTACTTCTTCGTGACGACCGGAGCGCTGCCCGCCAGACAGGATATTAAACCGAGCGCGTTGGAAGAGTGGGCTGCGAGGACCTCGCTTGGGGCGACGATTCGTCGAGAAGCTCTGGGGTTAAAGTGTCCTGTCCAACCGACTGAAGAAAACCTCACTGCCGGCCTCACCCTCTACGAGAAGAATTGCCAAGTGTGTCATGGAGGGCCCGATGGTGCAGCCTCTTCAATCGCCAGGGGTTTAGCGCCGAACGCACCACAGCTTGCCAAGGATGGAGTAGAGGATGATCCCGAGGGAGAGACATACTGGAAAATTGCTCACGGCATTCGCTTTACCGGAATGCCCGCCTTCCGCGAGACACTGTCTGACGGTGAGATATGGCAGATCGTGCTGTTTACGAAGCATATGAACTCGTTGCCCTCCGGAATTCAACAAGCCTGGGTGGCAGGAAAAGCCTCGCCCTAGTCAATCCTGTGAGTTCAATCAAACGAGAGTCAACCGCAGAAGAGCGCCAGGTTCTCGGTACCTCGTCCTCAAAGCTGCCATCGGAAAGGGCAGGGAGTTCTACGAGGAGGCCAGTCGAGGCTGAGGCGCCTCCATCGCCTCCTTAGCGCAAAGTGCCTTCTCGTTCCTCCGTTCCCAGATACTGAGATCATTCAAGCAGCACTGAATTCAAGAAATCGCATCCTGGTCAGCTCTAACCGCAGTCGCGACTTCATCGACATCAGCTTCGATTTTATGCACTTTGGGATGAAGGTCTTTTACAAGGTCGTGTTCTGCCTCGGATAGTTTTTCGATTCGCTGAGCTTGCTCGCGCAACTCGATAAGCATCGCATCTTGACGCGAGGAAATACGATGCATCCACCAGAAGCACAAGATCCAACAGGTGGTATCGATCAGGGTGAGAAACTCAACAAATGTCCGATTCATATGGCCGTTTTTTTGTATACGAGTGATGAGCGGTCTTCCGATTCGCCGGGCTTGACAGAATTCAACCGGCCGCTAAAGACGGAGGTTAATCCCGCGCAAACCGTTTGCCGGATTTTTTGGCGATCTTAGGTCACGAAATCGTATGTCGACGACACCTTCAGAATCCGCTCGCGAAGGTCTAAAAAAGAAGCTTCTCGATATTTTGAAGCAGAGCGCAGGCAGCCTCGTCATCACCTCAGCGATAATTTCCCCACCTACAGCCACGGCGGCGGTAAATCCTCCGCCCGACAAGGCAGTGTCAGCACGGGTGCAGAGAATTCAGGACCAAATCGGCCAGCCGCAGACGAATGCTGACGGACCACAAACAATGGGCTGGCAATTTCCACTGTGGGGCAATTGGTCGGACTGGAACGACAATCCTTGGCGCGATTGGGGGGACTGGGCAAACCACCCTTGGCATAATTGGGGGAATTGGGGTAACCATCAATGGCGCGATTGGGGGGACTGGAATAACCACAACAAGCACCACAAGCACCACCACGACGACGATGACTAGACCACGCCACCCCGGTCAGGCCGGGCTGGGAATCCCGCCGCAGATTGTGGCTTCGTCGGTGCCATGGGTCGTACATTAAATCAGCAGCGAGATTCGCCTTAACTTTTCAGGGCTTAGCGGCCAATAAGCGCGGATGTGCGCAGCTCTCGAATCCGGCAAATCGCCTGTCCACTTTTGGGCGACGTTCTCATGAAGAATCCATGCAATCGCCCGGCCGGAAAACTCGATTTGCTGGTCATCCAGCCCACGCCGTTCTGCAATCTCGACTGCGACTATTGCTATCTTCCGAATCGGCAGTCGAAAGAACGTATCCAGCCGCACGTTCTGCGCAGGCTTTTTGAGCGCGTTTTTGAAAGTGATCTCGTTGCCGAGGAATTCACCGTCGTCTGGCATGCTGGCGAGCCCTTGGCGTTGCCGATTTCCTTCTACCGCGAGGCCTTCGAGATCATCCGCGAAACCAACCGCCGAGGCGTCTGCGTCGAACACTCCTATCAGACGAACGGAACGCTGATTAATCGGGTATGGTGCGAGTTTATCAAAGCGAACTCCCTGCGGATCGGAGTGAGTGTGGACGGCCCGGATTTCCTCCATGATCTGCATCGAAAAACGCGGGGTGGTGATGGGACATTCCAGCGTGTGTTGCGCGGCATTGAACATCTGCGGGAGGCAGAGATTCCTTTCTACACGATCTCCGTGCTGACACGCGACGCTTTGGACTACCCCGACGAGCTGTTTGATTTTTACTCTTCTAACGGCGTCCGCTCCGTAGCCTTCAATATCGAGGAGATCGAAGGCCCGCACCAAAGCTCCTCGCTTCAGCTCTCCGATGCCTACGCCAAATTCACCGCGTTCATGAGCCGCTTTTACGACCTCGTCGAGCGGAATGACTTTCGTATCTCGGTGCGCGAGTTTGACTCGGCCATAAGCGCGCTGGGGTGGCGCCCAAAGGAGGGATCGGCAAAGTACCAGCAGACGACACCGTTTGAAATCATCTCGGTCGATGTGAACGGCAATTTCAGCACGTTCTCGCCCGAATTGCTCGGGTTGCGCAGCGTGAAGTATGGCGACTTTACTTTCGGCAACGTCGAAGCCGACTCTTTCGAAGACTCCCGCAATAGTGAGAAATTCCAGGCGGTGAAGCGCGACATCGATAGGGGCATTCAGCTCTGCCGTGAGACGTGCGCTTACTTTGACTATTGCGGCGGAGGCGCGCCGGTGAACAAGTATTTTGAAAACGGTCGGTTTGATTCCACCGAAACGATGTTTTGCCGATTCTCTAAACAGGCAATCTTCGATGTCGTTCTTAACAAGGTAGAGTCGAGGATTTCGCGCGGTCTCGCGGCAAAAGCGCTGCGCCCTGCCATCCATTGAAAAAGATCGAGCAGCAAGCCGGCGCGACGCTTTCGGTCTTGCCGAATTTCCGGCCGACCCTGCTTCAACGCGAGCATGTCTTCATCAATTCCGGCGTCTTCGAGATAGACAAAATAGACGGGGTCTTTTACCCGAAGGCCGACTGGCGGCCAATCTCTCCGAGCGAGTTCGCTGTTCTCACTGGCCGATCGCCGGAACAGGACGCGCAACGCGATCGCGGGGCCCTCGCGGCGGCATGGAGGCCCCCTCATCAGCCTTCTAGAACTTCCCCGCCACCTGCGTGAGCGCTGGTGGTCAGTCGCCGAGCAACTATTGGAGGACCTTTGCGCGGCGTCTGAGACAGAATCCCCGGAGGGGCGCGGATTCTTTCAAGCAGTCGTGGAGTTTTTGCAATTCAAGCGTATTCCACTGAGCGCCTCCTGCACCATTGAGATCCTTGTTCGTCAGCCGGGGCTGAAATCCTCAATTTTGTATCCGTCGGGGTTCCCAGGCAGAGCTGT
>CAWFMA010000035.1:0-243877 GCA_963816855.1 uncultured Verrucomicrobiae bacterium
TTTAGGTGTCGCACATTCTTCGCCGCCCAGTAGGATTAAAAATCACAACTAAGCTATGAAAAATCGTATTAAAGGAACATCGCATCACAAAACACGAGTCACCGCCACAGCAGAAGCAACGCAAATCTCCGCATGGGAAAATGATCCATTCTCACAAGCTGTTCCAACTGACCCGCCGCTATTGGCAGCTCCTGTTTTGCGCCCCCGCTCCAACGCTTCGTCCAACAGCGCCGTTGCCAATTAAGATCACCATAGAACCGCCGAAACCGGCTGGAGCATTGAGTCCAGGGACGCCTGAGTTCCGTTACTGGACCGCCGCCAAAGTACTGCGTCGCAGAGCAGTTTCTGGAACAAAAATCTCGGGAGCGACAAAAAAATGGTTTACTTCCGTGCGCAAGATCCTTCCTGTCGTTCTGGACGCGGGTGTTGATTTTCATTTCCTTGTATGATCGGAGTCAACTGGAGTTTCCACGGTTTAATTCCAGGCTTCGGAACGGTCTTTTCCGGCGAGAGCCCGGATATCGTTTGTCACGAGCTCGGGCATGCCGGTTTTGGACACCTTGCGTCCACCGCTGTTCAACGCGGGCTTCATTGAAGCGGCTGCATTTCATGAATCTTTCGGCGACATGAGTGCACTTCTTTCAGCTCTGCAACTACAGTCGGTGCGGTTGCGTGTTTAGCCGAAAGCCACGGCAATCTTTCGCGAAGTTCAAGTTTGTCGCGACTGGCGGAGCAACTGGGATTTGCAATTCGGAAAATTGCTCCAACCGCTGTGGAAAGCGATTGCTTGCGAAATGCTAAACTCGTTCTTTTACCGCGATCCATCCACATTGCCGCCAAGTGCTCCGGCATCCGGTTTGTCTGGAGCCGCATTCCTTCTCACGAGTCTTTACGGGAGCCTTTTTCGACGTGTTGGCTGGCTTGTTGAATGTAGCTGCCGCGGGCGGCACACCAACTGAGACTCAATTACTTCAAATAAGCGAAAAGGCCGCTGGCTACTTGGTAGAAGCTATTCGGAGTGCCCCAGTTGTTCCGACTTACTACAGTCAGATCGCAGCGGCGCTGGTTGATGCCGCAGATCCATCTGATAAGAACGCGGTTGCGGGGGGATTCGTGCATCACGGCATACTATCCCTACCCGCAGCAGCAACCGCGGTCGCGCGGAAAGTGGCGAAGACGGCAATCGCGACCAAAGCAGGGAAGGGGGCTAACGATCTCGGCAAGGTTGCCGTGCAGGTGCGGAGTACGGCTTTCCCAGCTGAATCTATTCTCATTCATGGCGCATCCGAAGCGGGCGATCGTTATGACGCTACCGGAGCTGCATTTGCAGCTGGTTCCCTGCCACCTGCAGAATCGAAAAAAGCCTCACAAGACTTCCTCGAAGACCTCCTGCAACTCGGGCGAGTTGAATTCGGTGACGAAAAAGGCGGGGCGTCGCCGCTTTTACCTCACCCTTCTGCGCAGCCGCACAAAAGAAAGACCCACAAGCTTGTAAAAGACGGCCAAGCTCTGCGATTGGTGCGGCTCGGTTTCGATTGCGGATTTGACTGCGATTGCTGCGCCACGTAGACTCCTATCGCAGTTTCGATTATGCCAAGGAAACGAAAGGCGATCGAGGTTTCTCAACAAAAAACCTCCGAGGAAAAGGAGGCGGCTAAGAAGGCGCGCGAAGCGTACAGATCGAGGCGTCTTGACTGGTGAGCCAGCTGCGTTCGTGCGGTAAAGACGGAAAACTTCCTTTGCCGTACCACACACGAGGTTGTGAAGGGCAAGATCGTGCGACGGCGCTATTCAATTATATAGTTTTTAAAATAACTGGTATTGGCCTACCGTCCGTCCTGGCTGCGAAAATGCTACGCTGATGTGGTCCGAGGCGAGCGGAGCGATGTCAGCGAGCAGCTTGTCGGGCAGGGTTTCGTCTTGGCTTGCCGGCAGCGCATCCACACTGACCTTAAGAGACTTCATCACGCTACCGTGCGGATGATCGAGAAACTTGGTCTCCCGGTGCGCTCCGCGCATTCCACCTCCACCTCGACGCGCCGGCCTTCCACATCCATCTTCACTGCCTTCACTCTCCAAGGCACCTTCCATTCCCAACAAACCCTCATAAAGTTCGGTGTCCCACATCCGAAATCTTCCAGACCCTCCTTCAAAATCCCACGCAATTCCCAGAAGAACCCTAAAAAGAGCTCTCCAGTTGTCAGCTTTCTTTTCTTTCGTCGGACTTCTTTTCGCCGCCGCTCTTGTCTTTCTTCTTGTCGCCACCGCCTTTATTACCCTCGTCAGCGGACGCGTTGGAGGGCTGCGATGCTTTGTCTTTTTGGTTCGCGGAAGCCGGGGAGCGCTCGGAATGCTCTTCCTGATGCGCTACCGCCGGCGGTGGCTGCAACGGCTTGTCCTGCTTAGTCGAAGACTGTCGGGAGTTATCGGATTGTTGCGAGGGGCTTTCGGCGTGGTCGACGTGCTTCTGCTGCTTTTCGGTCGTCGCACCCGACTGCATAACTGACGCTGCTGCCGTCGGCTGATTACTTGTCTCAGCGTTTGATTGATGACTGCTCTCTTCATGCTTACTTACGTTGCGGAGGACGCTTTCCTGAGAGCCACTCTCTCAGTGGCTTGCCCTGCTGCTCCGGCACATTGGGAGCTGTGCTGGGTGCGGGCTCTTGTGGGTCTTCCCGGCGCTCGGACGTGAGGTTGGTCACTCCGGAGGTGTTGGGGGCCAGATCGGGTGACGGGGTTTGCGAGGGGCTTTCTGGGTGGTCGACGTGCTTCTGCTTTTCGGTCGTCGCACCCGGCTGCATTACTGACGGTTTTGGCTTGCCCTTCTGCCCTTGGCACATCGGGAGCTATGCTGGGCGACGGCACTTTCTGATTTTTGTCTCGCGCTCGGGACGGCGTGGGTCACCGCGGAGGTGTTGGGGGCCACATCGGGCGACGGGGGAGATTCGTTTGAAGTTTTGGGAGGTCCTTTCGCATCCTGCAACTCCCGGCGATTTCTCTCGTTGCCCTGGCTTGTAAAATCGGGACGTGAGGGTTTTAGGGAATGTGGTCCGCGCGCGGAGCAGCCGCTCTAGTCATGGAGGGCATGGAGGGTCCCGTTTGATGGTTGGCGTCCAAGGCATTCAAGTCTGAAATACTGGCATTGGCAGGGTTACTGTGCTGGTGTTGTGCCTGACGAAGCTGACTGTTCGCATTCGGTTGCCACTGACGCGCGGTGTCGTTGTTGATGTTTATGACATGTACGATGTTGTTGTTTCGGCCATAGTCTCCACGATCCCAGTTCCGGTTATGGCTCCATCCTGGACGCCACCGCCCCACATAATATTCGCGCCGGTCCCAATCGAAATCGTAGTTGAGCCACGAGCCAACTGCGAATCCCGCTCCAAATGTCAGCAGGGGACCATAATCCTGCGAATAAGGCTGCACGTAGACCACCTAGGATCGTATTGTGGCACATAAATGACGTCGGGTTGCGCCGGTACGATGCGGATATCGGTTTTTTCCTCGACGACTTGCTGCTGCGGAGTGTCCCTAAGGTTGCCCGCCGCCTTTGCCTCCGCGCGAAGCCCCTGCATGGTATTCATGACATCTGCAGGTTGATTAAGGAATGCTTCGCCGAGAGCGCTCGTCCACTCGAGGTTTTGATCCATCCATTTTAAAACATCTGGATAGCGCGCGAGCGACTTAACACTGTCCTCCCGAGGTTGATTGGCTACCTGCGCGGGATCCCCATTTGAAGAGATGTAGCGCGTTGCAAGCACCACATCGGAGGGCACGGTCGAAGCGGGCAGGATCAACGCAATAAGCGCATCGGGGTAAAGTGCAATAGGGGCGGAGAATTGGTTCAGTGCTTCCCGGCGCGAGTCTCTCCGCGGCGTTCTGGGCCGGCGACTCCTCTGCTGGGGGTACCTGGGCCTGAAGAACGCCCGTGAAAAACGGGCTGAGCAGTATCATGAGGCAAATTCTCCAGCTCCCCCGGCTGTCGGAAGTTAGACTCTGGAAGAGACTTATGATTTTCATATTGTGAGCCAATGTTGAAACGTATGGGCCCCGCAAATATTCACTTAAATATCGCATCTTTTTGATTCGATGCCTTTGTGAAGATCTGGAAAAGGGCGGCGGCAAGGGATTCTGGAGCTCAAAAACATCGTTCGCGCGGCCAGCTCAGGAATTCCCCTTCTCGGAGAGCGTCAAGAAGTCGGGGGTCAAGCCGCGTGGCTGCGGGTATAATAGCAAGTGGTGCGCCCCCGATGCCTCTGAATCCCTCTACACCGTGTCATATGGCTGGGTACCCACCCCCGACCTTTGACGACACTCGACCTCGCAGCACTCGTGCACTGGCGTGATCAGATCTTGCTCGCCGATGATGCAGAGGGTGGGTGCCTTCACGCCTGCAAGGCGGTCCATTACATCGAACCGCAGGACCGCCTGGGCCTGTCGATTATAGGCCTGCGAGCCGACCGGGTTGGGATTGCTCGACAGCCGCAACAGATCTCCGATCTCCTACGGCCGCGCTTCCAGGATCATGTTGAACGGCGTTTCGGTGGCGCGACGAAATCGCGTAAATCCGCCTTTCGAGAGAACCTCTCTCAAGCGTCGTTCACCTGCCTGCGCTCCAAGGGCGAGGCCAACTTCCTGACTAAGCGAACCCGGAGTGCATACCATCGTAGAGAATCCGTAATACACCCGGCCAACCGGGTTGATATTCTCAGCGAGCGAATCTGCCGCGATGGGCTCCACAATCATGAATGTGCCGTCGGGACGGAGGGATTGCCTGACATGCGATGCCGCACCAACCGGATCGCCCATGTCGTGCAGGGCATCGAACACAGTCGCGAATTCGTAATCGCGACCCGGAAAATCTTTCGCCGGGGCGACGCTGAAATGGATATTCGTAACTTCCTGCTCCTTCGCACGACTATTCGCTGTCTCGATGGATGCGGAGTGCAGATCAAATCCATAGAATTCAGATTTAGGGAAAGCCTTCGCCATGATGAGGGTGGAGACGCCATGGCCACATCCGATGTCCGCGACACGAGCCCCGGCGCACAGCTTCTCCTGTACCACCGTCGAGCGCCGGTATCCATTTTTCGCTTATGTTGGCTTCGTAACCGGGGCGAAAAAAACCGCTCCGTCCCGCAAAAAAGGCAATTGTGATGATTTCCCCGAGGGAGACCCGCTCCGGTCCGGAAACTCTCGGCGACGAGCGGCTCATCGTGATAGACTGCCGAGACGGAGTAGAACCCTCCCGTCATCGCCGCCGGACTGTCCGGATCAGCGAATACCGCGGTCTGTTCAGCGGTAAAAGGAAAAACGCCTCGCTCGCTGACCCTGTGTGAGGATTTCGTCCGAATCGTTCTCGTCGGTCATGTAGGCGAAAGGTGTGCCCGCGATATAGGCGAACATGCCGCCGTAGAAGAAGCCGCCCGCGCCCGCATAGCCGAGGAGCGGGCGATGAAGAAGGAGCTCGCCGTAGCGGGCGAGCGCGCGCGCCAGCGGCTCGCGGCTGCGCCGCTGGGCCGGCAGCGTCTCGGGCAGTGTGAACAGTGCCGCGAGTGTTGCGAGGCCGACGCCGACCAGCGTCCAGAAAATCGCTCTTTCCCCGGAAATAATACGCAATTTACGAGAGCATAAAAATCTGGGTGCTAGTCCGCTCGGCGAATGGGAGAAACCTGCCGCCAGTCCGTGCAGTCCGTGGAACGCCGGGTCGTTTAACCCGGGGTCCGAGCTCAAAATCCAGCTTAAGCACCCGGTTTTTTATGCTCTCATTGGATCTTTCGTTCCATTTACGACGATCAGCGGATGTTCTATGAAAAGGGCGTGAAGCGTAACGCAAACTTCGAGCAACGCTTAGAGACTCCAATCTTAACTCTCAATCATTATGTCTAAATTCGCAAAGCATCCGAAGTACTCAGACGGGTTCGATAGCGCAGCCTACCGAATGACGGTTCCGGAAGGAGTTTCAGTTTCTAGCAGTCATTTACGATTTAGAGGAGGATACGCCATGAAGAAGCGGCATGGATAAAGCAGAGCAATCGTGGCCGAGTCAACTAAGGCCGAATGGCTTTTATCAGACGTCATTGAACTCCAATCGGAAGATATAGCATGCCAAACCTTACCTCCGAAGCCGCAGATAAATATCCTATGATCGAGAAATGGATGCGCCAGGATTTCGTCCACGTCATCAGTAACCCGCGCATCATGAAGGCATTCTTCAAATGGAGTGACTTTTCCGCCGGCGACTCACCGGCGAGCCGGATATATTTCAACTACGGAATGCCGCCTATGATTGGGATATTCACACAAGATTGCGATTACAACAGCAACGGAACCCCCTCTGGGCTGCTGTGGGGGAGGACCTTTAATGCGGGTAAGATTGCTATCAACACGCTTATTCTAGACGAGTTTGAAAAGTTACTTAACAACAGGGCAAACCCGTTTATTCCGAAGGATCTTATTGCCCGTCAGTTCGCCGAACTGGAGAAAGCGGTCGAAAATACAATCCTGCACGAGATGGTGCATTGGAGCTACAAGGCAACTGGGAATGACAACGAGGCACAATCCCACGGCGGTAACCCGGAATACGGAACAGACCTTTTTGAGCTGGACGCTTATGGTTATCATCCAATCGTGTCCATGGATCGCTTTTGTCAACGCAAGGTCTTCGCTTTTCTGGGGATAGCGTCGGATGAAGAGACAGTGCTCAAGGGCGACGGAAAGGGCGCATACAAAATCGAAAAGGTTACCGCAATAGCCCCAAACTCGCCAGCTGCGGCAGCCGGATTCCAGCCAGGCAACATAATCGACAGGTTCGATGGCGGCGAAATATGGGCCGAGGGATTTTCACAGCAGCTTCAAAAGAAGAAACCTGGCGATAAGGTTCTAATCGAAGGTACGATTACTCGGGGCTCCCGGACCAGATTCAATAGATCGGTAACTCTGGGCAGCACGCCTCAGTGAGTTTAACCTCTGTAAGGTCCTTGTGTTTCAAGGCTGCAATATTGTGAAGACCAAATAATTTTGGCAGAATATATAAGTAACTCTGGCTAAGGGTTACCGATAACTTCCGAATGGAAGAGGGGGGACGCTTCCCCCTGGGCGGAACCCGAGTTTCCGCCGCACCCTGCGCTTCCGCGCCATCCGCCCTGCGCGGACCTTGATAGCGACGGTTCACCGTGTTGCGGGTAGTTCGGGCGATTCTCTTACCGCTGTTCAAAGCGAGTATTCCCTGATGTGGCTTTGACCTTGGGTGTCGGCGTGGATTGTATCGGGACGCACATCGGATTTGTTCTCATCGATGAAATCCAGGATGTAATGTCCCTCCCAGGCACCGCAGGTCGAGAAGCGTGAGAACAGCGCGATGTAGGAGTCAGCCACGAGATAATAGCCGATGCCTCCGTAGCCGCCGTAGCGGATGTGGTACTCCGACATCGATTGCCGGGCGGCCACGTGGGTTACGTTGACGGACAGCGCCACTCGCAGCATGTCGGGAAGCATCGTTTCAATGAGATCCCACTCGACTTGAGTGCTAAACAGCGAATCGATGTGGATATAGCGACGCTCGCCAGGCGGGTGGCACAGATTGCCGTTCTTTGGCTGTGCAGTCCTGGCGCAAGCTTCGTGATCGGCCAAGCACTCGCGGTCGATGGCGGGTACACCGCAAGGTGAGGATGAAAGCTGAAAGGAGATAAAACTAGGGGAGAACTCAAGAAACGGAAATTTATGCACGTTAGTTGCCGGATACTGTGCAAAGTAGCATAGCGTCGCAGCGGCTCGAGTTCCGCCAAGTGTTGCACCGGTCCTACTGGCCGCCCTCGCGGGCGAGTTTAAGCCATCCGCAAACGCACGCTGGCGGGATTGAAGGCGACGCGAGCATGCGATCGCGTCGGCGGCAGGCCGGAAAAGCTCAGCGTCCGCGACAAGCAGCAGATCCGTGCGGGCTCAAAGACCCCGAAGTTCGCGTCAAAGACGTGGCGCGCCGCTTCGGAGTCAGCGTCGGCACAGTGTGTACAAACACGGCGCCGGACTGAGGTCGCTATTTTTTGACACAAATTGACTTTTCGCGGTTTTAGTCAAAAACACCCAGCTTCAAGACCGTGTGATTTATGTACCTTTGAGGAGTAAATTCAGGATCATGAGTCCAAAAAATGAGGGGGAAACCAAAAAATCGGGTTCTAAGTTGCGTGAGGCGCCGGTGATTCCCGTGGCGGCAGGCGAAACCGATTCGACTCCAGCCTCCCCTTCGGGCAAATCCGTGGATCTAGACCACCTTGGGGAACTGCCCAAAAGCTACGGCTCGGACACGATTTTTCTTATCGCCCAGGAGCCGCATTGGCTCTTCACTTACTGGGACATCGATATCTCTCGGCATCCCGGCGGAAAGACATTCTTGCGTGTGTATGAAGGCGAAAAGACAGTCGAGGCCGAAATCGAAGTCCCCTTCGAAACGCGCAATTGGTATATTCCCGTCAAGCGCGCGGGCGCCAAATATACTGTCGAAATCGGCTACAACCGTGGCAGCGTCTGGAAAGTGATTGCCCGATCTCATACGATCGAAACGCCACCTGACCACCTTTCCGATTCTGACCAATTCGACTACGCCACCATCCCGCTTCACTTGAGCTTTCAAAAGCTCGTGGAAAGCATCCAGCAAGGCATCCAAACTGGCGAAACGCTGATCACCGCTTTGTCGCGGCTTCAGAAAGAAGGTAAGCCTTTCGCATTCGGCTCAGACGCCCTGCCGGGAATCTCGTTGGAACAGCGGATCGTTTTGGAAGCGCTGTTGGGAAGTAACTTCATCGAGGAACTTGCCAGCGGCGGACTGAGCTCGCAGGAGGTCGAAGCCAAGGTTCGCAAATATCTCGAGGAAAAACTCAGCAGCCAAGGCCCGATCAGCTCCTTTTCGCGAGAACAGTGGAGCGCGGCGGAAAGCAGTCTGTTTAGCGCCCTCGGTGCGCTTTCCAGCGAACAAGTCGCCAGTTGGGGCCCGGCCGAACTCTCCAGTTGGGCTGCGGCGGTCTTGTCGAGTTGGGCGGCAGCCGGCGAGAGTTCAGGATGGAGCGGCGAATCCCTCGGCAGCTGGGCACGGGCGGCGGAATCCAGCGGGGGCCTGGCGAGCTGGTTCCAGGCAGGCGAAAGCAGCTGGGCACAGGCAGCCATTTCAAGCTGGCTCAAAGGAGCCGAAAGCAGTTGGGCACAGGCGGCCATTTCAAGCTGGCTCAAGGGAGCCCAAAGCAGTTGGGCACAGGCGGCCATTTCAAGCTGGTTTCAGGGGGCCGAAAGCAGTTGGGCAGGGGCGGCCATTTCAAGCTGGCTCCAGGGAGCTCAAAGCAGTTGGTCACAAGCAGCGCTCTCAAGCTGGCTTCAGGGAGCCCAAAGCAGCTGGGCGCAAGCAGCACTTTCAAGCTGGAGTCAAGCTTCCGTAACCAGTTGGTCTCAAGCCGCAGTCACAAGCTGGTCAGGCGCCTCGGAATGGGTCAGTTCCTTCGGTGTGGCACGAAATTTCTTCATGCACGTCAACGCTGAGGTCATCTTCTACGGAGGCACCGATCCACGCGCAAAAGTCACCATCGACGGAAAACCCATCACCCTCAATCCCGACGGCTCTTTCCGCTACCACTTCATCTTCCCAGATGGTGTCTACGAAATCCCCGTCGTCGCCGTTTCTCCTGACGGCGTGGAATCCCGGTCCGCAATCTTGCGGTTCCAACGAGGCACGCAAAAATCCGGAAAGGTGGACAACACTGCGCAGCCGTCGCTGGCTCCTCCAATGGGTTCCGTCTACTGAAAGAAAAAACTCGTCCGCCCCGGAAAAAACACCGCAGCACCGCCACGGACGATGTCCTGGCTGGAGAGTTCCTGCTCTGCGCTGAATCCTCCATCAATCATCAGGCTCGCACCGGTGATGAAACCTGCTTCGGGACTCGCCAAGTAAGCGACCATCCCCGCGATTTCATCGACGGTGCCGTAACGCGGCAGCGCCATTAACTTCTTGAGCATCTCGGCGAATTCGCCCTCTGCGGGATTCATGTCTGTGTCGCCCGGGCCAGGTTGCACGTTGTTGATTGTGATTCCACGCGGACCTAGATCGCGAGCCAGCCCTTTTACAAGTCCTTGCAGCGCAGACTTGCTCATCGCGTAAACACCGCCACCTCCGAAGGGCATGCGTTCAGCATTCGTACTGCCGATATTGATAATGCGCCCGCCTTCCTTCATATGCTTGATCGCTGCCTGGGTTGCGACAAACACCGCACGCACGTTGACGGCCACTGTCCGGTCGAAGTCCTCCAGCTTGAAATCATCGATCGGGCCGGGGGCTCACGCTCTTATTGCCCGCCCATCCAACCCAGAATCGTCGATTCAATCTACCGCCCCCGGTCCCCTCGAGTTACTGATAACTCCCTCAGCTGCCCGTGAAACCCGAAAAAGGCTGTCCCAATATGGGCTTCGATTCAAAATGTCGAGCTAAGCGTACGATTTTTTCCGTTTCGTGAGGTGAAGCGCAATCGGTGATTGATGCAGGTTAGGGCGCTGAGGAGCTGATGCGCGATGAAAACTATGAAAAAACCAGTCAGCCATCCTGATAATGGCACGCGGATTGACCACTGATCCATTTTTGCGCCACGGGCCGCCGAGGCAACGAATGACAAACGGGCTTCGCCATTCTGGAGAAGTTGCCGAAGCCAGAGGGTGATTGCCAAGAGAGGGAAAGTATCCGCCGATTTCCGGGGAAGCCGAACGTCGGTATTGTGGGCTAAGTTCAAAAGAGGAAGACTATGAAATACCTATGAAAACTCTCGAAGATATTCTCACCCGGCATCCCTTTTTGAATGACCTTCCGCCACAATACCTTCCTCTGCTGATTGAATGCGCCAGCATCGAAGAGTTTCGGCCCGGCGAGCAGATTTTCAAAAAAGGCTATGATGCGGAGCATTTTTATTTGATTCAACATGGTAAGGTCGCTTTGGAAGCGGCATACGTTTCCGGAGAAGGCTTTATTACGATTCGCACACTCGGTGCTGGCGATGCGCTCGGGTGGTCCGGGCTTTTTCCTCCTCACCAGTGGCACTTCAGTGCGCGCGCGGTCAAGCCGACCGAAGCCGTCGTCTTCAAGGCGAATGCACTGCGTAACAAAGCCAAAGAAACCCCCGCTTTCGGATACGATCTTGCCCTACGGGTGGGTGGCATGATACTGGGGCAGTTGCAAGCCACACGAACACGGCTGCTCGATATCCTTGAGGTGTCCGCATAGCGACGGCGCATCGGGTCACATCTGGTTAGACCGCACGACGAGGCAGTCTGGATTCGTGACGCGGCTCGCAAACTTCATCGAACTCGAACAGGCATGTTGTCCGTTTCTGACGTTTCGGATTGACGTGGGGCCGGAGGAACGGTCTGGCTCGAACTCACCGGTCCGCCAGCTGAAATCTTTGGCTGCTAGGCCTTCGACCTGACGATATCCGGCTGGGAAAATCCAACTGGTGGCTCCTTCCCGGTATGGCTTCGCTCGCCGTCTTTGTTTGGCCGCTCACGGCGCACCCGATAGAAGGGGCGGGCGGCGTATGCGGCCTACGGTGGCATCTATATCGCAGCTTCGCTGCTTTGGCTATGGTAAACAGAGGCGCCGGATGAGGTGAATAGTCCGGTGCGGGCCTAGCGAGACCAGAAATGCAGCTTCTTGCTGACACCCTGAGCCTGGGCGACGAGATCATCTTGGATAGAGCGTGCTTGTTTCTTGGCTTTGGGCCATTGCTTAGAGAACTCTTCCAGAGTTTTTTCCAGCCAGTCACGGACAGCCTGAACGGCGTCGGGTTCCTTGCGCCGCTTTGAGGCAAAAAAAGCGCCCAAAGCTGCCCCGAAGAGGACCGCGCCAAGAATGACCAGGATCCTGTTTTCGCGCATGTATTTTCCTCCCGTGTAAAGAGCATTCTGTGCAGTGTCTTGGGCGATGGAGAAAGCTTGGTGAGTCGTTTCCTTTGCGTCGTCGGGCGGTTTCGAGTTTGTCATAGCAATAGTTCGTTGGAAATCTGTTGGCAGCAGGGGTGCGATTGTATCGCAATCCGCCAAAGCTTCCACCGGGCCGTTGTAACGTCAACAAGCACGCCATCCGCGCTGGCTCGTGGGTGCGCCGCTCACTCTTTTTTGGCTTCGTCTCCTTTGCTCGCTCTTAAACTCCTGTGCCTCATCCGGCGACTGATTTTGGAGCAATATTACGCTTTTTCCACCATGATTGTGCGAACAAGTGCCGTCTCGGGATCATGGCCAAAGCCGGCAGCCTTCCGCTCAGGGTACTTGCCCTCCACGGCTCCAACCATTGTTGGCGGGAATTTGAGGCAGTAGGAAAGAAGGGGGAGCGAATCGGGGAGGATTCGCTTTGAAAGCAGGCCACCGCGGCCGCAGAGCGACGTCAACTCTCGGGAGGACGCGCTCAAGGCCTATCGGCGCACCCGGCTGAAACTCCTCGCCTGGGCGCCAAATGATGAAGATCGGAATTAGCGACGCGATCCAGGAGAAGGGCGCCCCCCACGATCATCTTTTGGGCGAGCCTCATTAACCGTGAGTTTGCGGCCGCCTTTATCCTTTCCATCGAGACCCTGGATTGCCGCATTCCCTTCCGAAACATTGCCCATCGTAACGAACCCAAAGCCGCGCGACTGGCCGGTTTCGCGATCAGTGATCAGTTTGACTTCAGAAACAGTGCCGAAGGGCTCAAAGAGTTCCCTCAGTGTGCGTTCTGTCATGTCAAAGGAAAAATTTCCGACGTAAAGCTTCATGATGATAAGTGATTTAAACCGATTGTCAGCTACAGACGGGTCACCTCAAGAAAGGGAATATAGGTACGCTTGCAGTCCGTACAGACGCAATGCGGGGCATTACAGCCGTCTCGATATCAGTGAGTTACCTATTCAGTGTGGCGGAACCATCAAAGTGTCAGAAGTATCCTGCACTGGAGAGTCGTAAGCTACACTCGACTCGGGGCCGATCTAATTTGCTATTCCTTTGCTGTTGAGGATCTTTACCCTTGCTCTCTGCCGATCTCCCGAAACACTAACGTACGTAATATTCCGTTTCTTGAGGTGTCCCGGATAAGCGGGCGCGTGTTCACATATCGTGAAATATCGCTCTGACCGCCGCAAGCTCAAGGGCCTGGCTTTCCCTGCCCTTGTTCGGTTGCGCGGCGGCATTAAAAATCCACTGGGAAGCCGATAGTGATAACCGGCTCTAGGGTGTCCCTACTCTGTTTGGCTACACAGGCGCCGTGATTTCTCTGTACCGACGCCTCAGTGTAGCTCGAGCCCAACACAGAATCTGACTGACTCATGGCACGTGCTGCGGAAGCGAAGGGTAAGCTGCGAATCGGCGATGACTGGAACGCAATCCGGATCATCGCCCTGTCGCAGAGCAACCCGCTGAAAGCTATTGCCGAGCTCGTCGAGAACAGCATCGACGCGCACGCGCGAAAGATCACGATCACGCGTGGTCGGAGCACGGCGAACACTATCTCGCCATCCGCGACGATGGCGATGGCGTTCCGCGCGATGCTAACGGCATTCCCGATTTCCGCTACGTCGCCACGCACATCTGCGATTCGGTGAAGCGTCGTCTGAAGTCCCAGGGGACGGGAGCGGGGATCCAGGGCGAGTTCGGCATTGGCTTACTGAGCTTCTGGACGGTTGGCGAGCGGCTCGTCATGACCTCCACCGGCAGCGACCAGCGCGCCTACCAGATGACCATGAACAAGGGGGGATCCCAGCTACGAGATGAGCCCCCGGCGCGTGCTGTTCGCCGAGCGCGGCACGGAGGTTCGCATCTCGCCGCTCCTCGAAGGCATTCGTACACCTGAGCGGGGAGAAGATCCAGTGGTATCTAGCCTCGGAGCTGCGCGATCGTATTCGCAGCTCCGGAGTGCACATCAGCGTTATCGATAAGCTGGCGCGCAAACAACTCGAGGTCGAGCCGCGACAGTTCGATGGTCTGCTCCTGCATCAGCTGCCGTCGGTCCGCACTTCGTCCGGCGATGCCTATGTGGAACTGTATGTGACCGAGCCCGCGGAGTTCTCGCGCGTTGCGCTGTACCGCTCCGGCACGCGTGTGGTCGAGGTGCTCGGCTCTCTTCCAGGTCTCGAACATGCTCCGTGGACGTCGAGCTATCTCGAGGGCCTCATCGATGTGCCCTTTCTGAACGTCACGCCGGGTACGCGCAGCGGCGTCATCCACGATGAGCGCTATGCGGCGCTGTGCGAGGCTCTGGGGCCGCTTGAGGAACATCTCAATGCGCTGATTGCCGAGCAGCAACGCGCGGAGGAGGAGCAGGCGAGCCAGCAGCTCATGCGCGCCATTCAGCGCGCCTTTCGCGAGGCACTGCTGGCCCTGCCGCCGGAGGTTTACAGACTGGTTCGACGTGCACGCGCGCTCAGGTCGGCGGGGCGAGGCGCGTCGTTCGGGCGAGAACGGCAAAGCGCTCGGGGCTTTGCCGGAGGATCAAGTGCTGGGCACGGCCGAACCGGAGCCCGCGGCAGAGCCACAGCGCCAGTTCTTCGAGCACGCGGGACCGCTCTTCAGTGTCGTTGTCTCGCCCGCGGCGAGCACGATTGCCGTGAACGCCTCCCGCGATTTCAAAGCGCTGCCGCGCGATCGGTCCAGACGCCGAGTGACAGGCGACCTGCAATTCCGCTGGGAAATCATCGAAGGTGGGGGCACCCTCGCGAGTGAGCACGATCAGGAGATCAGTTTTCAGGCACTGGCGACGCCTGGACTCGTGCGATTGCGCGCCACCGTGAGGCAGCGCGATGTCACCTGTTCCGCGGAAGCGCTCATTACTGTGACCGACAGCCTCGTCCCCTCCACTGGTTCAGGGGTGATCGATGCACGCGGTCTTCCCGGATATACCTTCGAGCGCGCGTCCGGCGAATTATGGCGCTCCCGCTTCGATGCGACGCGCCACGTGATCGTCGTGAACAACGGCCATCGCGATTTCGTGTTCGCCTCGCGTACCCAGGCGCTCAAACTGCGCTATCTCGTAAGGCTCTATGTCAAGGAGCTCGTGCTGCGAAATTTTAGCGGCGTTCCGGGGATCAGCTTCTCGAGCGCATGATCGAGCTGTCGCTCTATACGGAGGACAAGCTTTGACTCCTCTATGATGGGGCGCTCTAGATTCTACGATGACTGTCCCCGCGGCTGCGACACGCCTCACCCACGTCGGCTATGAGCAGACCCGGCAGACGGCGAAGGCGCTCAGCCAGATTTTGGAATGAAAGGGAGGCATTGCCGAAACTTTCCGGACGAACCATTCGGCGCAGGCCCAAGGCTCTTCGACCGGAGCCGAATTCACGTGGACCAGTCGTCCTTCGATCGGATTCGTAGCTCTCCTTTCTTTCCCATGAGCCAAGTTCGACCAAAGGCTGAAAGGGTGGGGGAGATCGCCGCCAAGGTGGTCGTTCAACTCCTCTTCGCCACGGGAAAGAGTTTCACGGTAGACGGGCTGCGCGAAAAGCTGCGGGAATTTTATCGTGAGGAGGTTCGCCCGGAACTGCGCGCAGTCGCCGCGCTCAACAACGTGGAGTTAATTACCGCACTCATTTCCTGCAACCGGCAGCTCGGCCTTGTCGGTCTTCAGTTGCGGATTCTCAATGGGGTGGTTTCGCTCCTGACTACAGAAGTCCAAAACAAGGCACTGGGTGCGTATCTGGCGAATAGGGCACTGCGAGCGCAAATCTTCCAAAATTGCCACACGGAAAGCACGTATGGGCGTCAATCCAAAGACAGGGGCAAAGATCAAGATCAAGGCCAGCAAGACGGTCAAATTCGTGCCGGGAGCAGCATTCAAGAAAATCTTGTAATCGGCTAATCCAGAAACGGATCGGGAAGGATTTTGCCAGTATCGTTCCCGCCAGTGGATACTACGAGTGGCAGAAACTTCCCGGTGGTGCAAAGCAGATCGGCGTAGTCTACCGGCCAAACAGCCTTTTATATGAGAGATTGAGGTTTTTTGTGATCCCCAAAGGAGGGTCACCTCGATTCCGTTGTGCCGCGAATGTGATCCGCTTCGAGGAATCTCTTTCGCGGCTAGTTCGGAGTCAGTGGTAAGATGGTCGGGACGGAGTGAGGAGACCCCAAACTCCGGAACGCAGCTCCCGTCGATCTTGCCGTTGAATGGGACTTTTCCACCGGAATCTGTAGTGAACTATAAGCACGTAAAAAGTGTTGTAGCATCCCTAACATAAATCTGTTATGGTTTTTATCCTTGTTTAAACAAGCTGGCGTCACAGGAGATTTCATCGACGGGACCACGTCCACGAATCCGCGGGAGCAACCGTCGCGGCGCTACCAGTTGGCGAGACGTTTCCACCCCTAAAACATTGTCGCCGCGGGGTCCTCTCCAGGACACCGCGGCGACAGCTGTTTCCTCCCTGTCGATACTCCTATCGACCCTCATTGGAATCGAGAAGGAGAAAGACATTCGCCTACTGGCGCTCGACGACGAAGACCTTCGACCCCTGTGGGATTGGATCGGCGGACTGAGTAGCCCGAAATAGCCCCTATCGAAGCCGGTCTCTTCTTGCTCTTTCGGACTTCGACGCTCGGCGTGTCACGACCAAAGCATCAACTGGCTCAAGGGCGCGTATGTAAGGAAATATCGCTTATCTCTCTTGGTAACCCGGATCGCAGCTCCCATCGATCTGCCGTCGAATGGTCGGCCTCGTTCCTGGATGCGGCAGGGGAACCACTTCGAGAGCCCCATGATAAAGGACCACAGCTTTTGATATGAGCGATTTAATACGGCCGCGCTAGAGATCCTCTGGTGGCGCCTCGGACTTGATTGCGCTTTCCTCGGCTCACCCCAGAATCGGCGCGGCGAGGCAAATGTCCATGCTTGCTTGAAAGGATGGAAACAACTTATAGAGGCTCTTAATGTCTAAAGCAGAACTTGTTGCAGCCGTCCAAAAATCGCTTGGGAAAGAAACCAGCTCCGCTCAAGCCGACCGCACGGTCGACGCGGTGATCGATGGAATCAAAACAGGGGTTAAGAAGACCAAAAGCGTTCAACTTATCGGGTTTGGGACTTTCAAAATTGCCACACGGAAAGCACGCATGGGCGTCAATCCAAAGACAGGGGCAAAGATCAAGATCAAGGCCAGCAAGACGGTCAAATTCGTGCCGGGAGCAGCATTCAAGAAAATCTTGTAATCGGCTAATCCAGAAACGGATTCAGGAAGGATTGGCCGGTAGGGAGTAGCCCACGTTACCGAGAGGTCACTCACGCATACCGGACCGACGGAGAGCGTGGATCAGGTTAAAAATCCGCCGGAAATCCGATAGTGATTACCGGCTCCGGGGTGTCACCTGGTCCGATATCGAGAATCAAGGTTTGGTATTTTCTCGTTGTGCCTCGAGGTGAAGGGGCGTGCAGCCGCGAATGTGATCGGCTTTGGGGATCTCTTTCGCGGCTTCGTTCAGTCGCTCTGTAAGATGGTCGGGGACATAGCGAGGAGCCCTAAAAGGGCTCCGGAGCGGAGGCTCCGTCTATCTTACCACTTGATTGAAATGCATTTGGGCATTACGGAATCCGTCTCGCTCCTGGTTGCGGACGCAATCGAAGCAAGCCAGGGGCTAGCCACCATCCTTCATTAAATCTTCAGCCTATGTGTGGTCGATACGCCTTAACCAGAACGGAGCTTCTCGAGGAATTCTTTGAATTCTCGTTTACCGGCAATCAGATCCTTCCGCGTTTCAATGTCGCGCCATCTACGCAGATTCCGGTGATTCGGCTGCGGGATGATGGGCAACGCGAGTTGATCGATGTGCGATGGGGGTTGGTTCCTTCCTGGTCCAGGCCTGGAGATCAACTGCCGCTCTTGATCAATGCGAGAGCAGAAACACTCTCAAGCAAGCCCGCGTTCCGCGATGCGTTTCAACGCCGGCGCTGCATCGTTCCCGCCAGTGGATACTACGAGTGGCAGAAACTTCCCGGTGGTGCAAAGCAGCCCTTCTACATCACGCGTCGCGATGGGCTCCCCATCGCGTTTGCTGGTCTTTGGGAGAATGCAAAGGAGTTGCACGGAACCGCTGCCATCGTGACGACAGCGGCAAGTGAGGAGACCCAACAAATCCATGACCGAATGCCCGTCATTCTCGAAAAGCCTGACTTTCCGCGCTGGCTTGCCTCGCAATCCTTGACCAAACAGGAAGCGGAAAACCTCCTTAGGCCATCTCCAGCTGGTTCGCTAGTGGCGCGACCGGTCAGTAGCCGAGTCAATAACGTCCGCAATGACGACGCTAGCTTGATCGACGAAATCCAATCCAGCCCCGGTCTCATCGCTGGCATTTGATCGGATGTCGGGTAGTCGCTGACGGCTTCCACTTGCGCGAGCGGAAAGGGTGGTCCATGTTCACCACGTTCTGGGGGGAACAGCAGGCCACCGTAGGCAATCGTCGCGGTGGCCTGTATCTTTAACACACTGCCGGCCCGAAGATTTGGCTCTCCAAGCCTGACTTTTGCGTTTACTAGACACGCATAATAAATATTGTAATATTCATAACATAATATACTTATAACAATAGCGTACACCGCCTTTTCTTGTTTGATGCGCTATCCTTTGGAGGAAGGACGTTTGGAGAAGGAGAGAGCCGCCATTCGCGACCCAAAGAACGGATTCCCTTGGATTTCCGACGCCATTGATCCGACGTAATCGCCCCCTGAGGTTGATGTCTCCTGCAGTAGCGACACTGACGCTGCGCGCAACGACGACATCGGCGAGCCAATGGTTCCTCACGTTCCGCCAGTAACGGTGTACCCCTCCGCACGCAGATCTTCGCTCAGATCCTTTTCCATCTGCGCCGCGGCTTCGAAGGGCATCGGGTTCAGATGCTCGTAAAGTTCAGGCATCAGCCGGATTCCGTATTTCTTCACCGTCCACGCGGATTTGTAACCATTCTTGTGATTCTCGAATCGGTGTTCAACCGGCAGCCCAGTCATGCCGACGTAGACGCACGGCTTCGCGGGATCCCGATTTGGATTGCAGCGCAGAACCGACGGATGCTCCGCAACCGCCGGCTCGAGCAGAATTACGTAAACGCTGTGATGGAATTTTTCAGTCAGACGCTGGCATGATAGGCGGAGCTACCAGCTGCCGGAATTCTTTCGGGCAGCGATAAGGGCTCGGAGCTGACCTTGGCCGCGCATTTTCCACTCCCCCAGCAGTTCGGAAAAATCCCTTTTCCCTCTTCGCGCCTCAATTCTGAATTCGTCTCCTGGAAGAAGTTCCAGTTACGATTCTGGGCACAATATGGGATTAGGAACAAAGAACCGGCAAAGGCAAACGGCAGACATTTGCAAACAGCATCTCCGGGAAAAATACTGCGACAAACTGGCGCTTGTGGAAGAATTCGTTGTGGAGATTGAGGGCGCTCGTAAAGACTGCGACGTCACTCGTTGGGCCCAGTTCACCGACATCAAGGACATCAAACAAGAGACGCTAAAGCGCCTCGAGTTGCACTTTGAGAATTGGCTTAATCCTGGAACTCGATGAAACGAGAACCAACCGCGGAAGAGCGGGAAAAGATCGACCGCGCCATTATTGATGGTGACAGAATCGAAGCAACCAGCATGTATATTTCCATCACCGAGTGCGGCCTGACCGAGGCACAGCAGTTTATCAAGGCGCGCACCGTCGAGCTTCAAACGGAGCATCCCGAAAAGGTTCGCAAAGAAACACCATTAGAGATGGGTCCCAGACGCCTCTTGTTTCACATTTCCAGGCGCGTCAAAATTGCATATGTTTTTATTAAGCAATTACTATACAATTTAATATCTTGATATTTACGTGTTACTAGTACTACGAATTTCGAACCAAACTGCTCAGGCTTTCCTTCCGATTCGATACCCCGCCAAGACAGCGCCTACTGCATTAGGCATGATGATTTTTTAGTCAGGCAAGGGTCCTTCCATACCCCCACCTGGGACGACCGCGAAAAGTTGTCCGGAAAGAGGTGCGGGGAGAGCGGATGATCGGGAAATCCCAGCGCCTCTTCATTCTCCATACAGCGATTTCTGCTCATGAAACTAGCCGCCAGAGCGCGATTTTGATGTCGGGATTAACACACAAGCGCTCGTTTGCGCTTGCCGGACTTTCCGGATCCGTCTGAGACTGTCCTGCAATATTTTCATCGAGAGAGAGATGGGTCGCGGACCGCTCCCGTTCGGCTAACAGGAATTGCAAGAGAGGCAAGGCTCGCAAGTTCACCTACGAGGTTCGCCCAGGACAGCTTTTCTGTGCCGACAAAATCGCTCGAATTGACGATCGTTGTGGTCGTAATACCGTGAATATCACGATGCCTGCCGTAACCGGGAAAAAGGTCATGATACCCGCATCAAATCCCGATTACGTTGATTTATTCGAAGCGGGGCGAGAGGGGAGTCCCGCGACATCGTTCCCAAGGGATATTAACTAACAAGTTAGCCAATATTTCACAACATTTACGATTTATTTCACAAGCGTAAATATGTGTTTAAGTACGTTTATTATAAACTGTTACAGTTAATGAGTATCAGAAATATTAGTTCTTTCTGCTCTTGGGGTCTCAATATCGTCAGACTTGAAGAACGTTGCCGCCGCGGCCTCTCTCGGAACGCCGCGGCGGCATCGTATTTTCCCACCTTAATCTCCCTATTCCCTGTTTCCCTATCCCTCGCGGAAGTTCTTCTTCCGATGAGCACAGGATAAATCGATGCTTCAAGACGTCAATGGAATTCTAATATCATTGGAGTGCGCGCGCTCCAGTCACCCCTGCGGCATACGGCGACCCCACAACAACTCGCCGAAAAAACGGACGTGTTCATTTAGCCATACAATGTGAGACGGCAATCATCGCCGTCCCAATAATGCCTTATTATTGCACTCTGAGCGGTTGCTAGGCTTGCCCGCGACGACATTCAGACGGCTTCCTGCCGCCTAATTCTGGCTATGCCGAACATCGCCGCCCCGGTGAGGCAGATAACGGAGGGTTTCGGCCTAGTCGAGCAACCGATGGCCGAGCCGTTTGGCAGCAGCGGGATCGTTCTGGGCGACATAGGCGGAGAGCGTCAAGAAGTCGGGGGTCAAGCCGCTCGGGCGTGAAACTGCGGATACCAACGGCGGAATACGTCCGCTCATTCCTCGTTGAGGATGCGAGTACGGACCTGCAGTAACAAATGCTCTGTGAGGGAAGCGACTCGCGACCGAAGCGCCCCCGTCACTTCTAACGCTAAAGCTTGCGTTCTGCTCCTTTTCAAGGTTCTCAGTCCATAAAAATAAAATCATAAAAAGGCCATCGAGAACATCTTATATTATGTGACAACAATTTTACTACAGAATGTCTTGCGTCCAGAGTCGATTTGATAAGGATCGCGCCTCGCACCTTTTCAAGAAATGGTACCCAAATTCCTGGTTTTACTGGCTGCGCTCGCTTTAGCGCAGGGAAGCATGGCACAGTCAGGCGTCTCGTTCGAGTGGGTGACCGTTGGTGATCCCGGCAACCCGAACGATCCGCTGATTGGCGTCCCTACCGGCGGAATCGTTCCGCCTCCCACGCGCGGTTCAGTTCCCTACGTTTACAGCATTTCGAAGTACGAAACGACGATTGGCCAATACACCGCCTTTCTTAATGCCGTAGCAAAGTCCGATCCCCATGGGCTATATGATCCGAACCTGGATAAGCTAGACGACATAAGAGGCGTCTCCCGGAGCGGAACAGATGGCAACTATGTCTACTACGTGAAGAACGATTCCTCGTATTCGTCGGGCGGGACTAGTGCCAATCTGCCAATCACCTACGTAAGTTTATTAGAAGCCGCCCGCTTTGTAAACTGGCTCCACAATGGACAGGGAAACGGAAGCACGGAAACCGGTGCCTACACCATCAGCGAGGGGCAGATCACGCAAGTGTCGCGCTCGGGCGGCGTGGTCACCATTAAGACTGCTCAACCCCATACCCTCAGCGTCGGAGATCGGGTCACGGTTTCAACGGGCATTTATTTGGTTCCTCAAATCGATGGAAGTTTCCCTGTGACAGCGAAAACGGAGACTACCTTCAGTTACCCCCTGGCTGGGGATGACTTTGCGGCGCAGGACAGAACCGGTTCCATGACAGGCATCAGTGCGACGCATAAGCCGGACGCGCGGTATTGGATACCGACGGAAAATGAGTGGTACAAGGCCGCCTACTACGACCCAAGCCCTGCAGGTCCGGTCGATCACTACTGGTTGTTTCCATTTCGGAGTGATGTTGTGCTCGCTCTTGCTCCGGTAGATCGCGCCGAAGATGAAATTGGGAAGCCGCTCAGCCATTGGAGAGGGAGTGCTTGGCCTTCCGGCGCGCAAGCTGGAGTGACATCAGATCGTCGTTCCAGTCCTTGTGCTTCGGGCAGGCCGATGAAATCTTGAATCCGCTCCAGTCCACTGTTTCATCCCACGCCTTTCTCCAGCCGCGCTCCCCTGCTTTGTCGTTATCGAGGGCAACTACGAAGGACTGGCGGCGGTCGTATACCAGCCTCATCAGTTCGTTGGGAACCGTCGCTCCCGCGCAGCTCACGACTGCCCAGGCATCGCCGCGACAGGCATGGATTGTCCGATAGCTCAGGGCGTCGATGGGAGATTCGACTGCAATAACGATTTCCGCTTTGTCGAGATGGCCAACCGTGAACCAGGCGGTGAGCTTGTTTCCAAGGCACGGGCGAAATGAGGATTGCTGCCGCGTGTCTCGCAAAGTCGCTCCTTCGATTTTTCCGTGCTGGGTCCGGTGGAGGAAGACGATGCTTGGATTTGGACGATGGTCGTTGGCGAAGATCGTTCCTACCGCGTGCAAATCGTCAACAATGGCGAGGTCGATCCCGCGTATTTCGACGAGATAGGCGCGGGCGATCGGCCAGTTCGCTTCGTTGGGCACAGCGTATCTCGCCGCCAGTTCGTGAAAGGGGCTGCACTCCTGCCCGGATCGGATGTGACTCTCAATCGGAAAGGTCAACCCAATTTCGGCAGGTGAAATGCTTTTAAAATCCTTCTGGAGGGTCGGACAGGCGGCGGCAAAGTCTTCTCCGGTCAGGTGCATTTGCAGGTCAATCGCCCCTAGCCCTCCGCGTCCGGCCTTGTTATCGAACCAGCGATTCCCGGTGACAACGATGTTGTAACGGTCGTTCTGGGCTCGAAAGGTCATGCCCTCGGGCTTGATCTCGAAGCCGTGCGAGCGAAGCAATTCCCGCAAGGAAATGTCGCGCACGCGTTCGGCCATCCTACGCTGAAAGGCATTCATGCTCGCCCACTTTGGATGAACCAACGGGCAAACCTGCCCCCGTCTGGGGGCAATTTATCGAAGCCCTCCTACGCCATGACGCGGGTCAATCGTCTAGATGTAGTGTCGAAAAGGAAGGGGCGGGTCCTGCTGTTTTTGAGGACCACTGACGAGAATCAACCGCATCTGCAAACTTCAAGGTGACGGGCAGGCCGTCTGAATGCCGACAAGAGTTGTAGTTTAACTTGGTGAGAGCAAGAATGTCGGCCATGACGGTTTGGATGTCCGCCTCGCCTCGGCTGATCGTGATGGAAAGAGGAACCGGAACTTCTGAGCCGTAGTATGTTTGCAAACGTGGTATGAAGCCGTTTGTGGCTAGAAAGCCGTGCTTCTCGCCTCTGACAAGTCCAAGCCCTCTCAACACCGGCAGATCGCCGTCTCTTCGATAGAGACGAAAGTCATCTGCATGTTTGATCGTCACGCCGACAACGCGAGTCGAATTGCCGGCTGCCGCCTCGAAACCCGCCCACTCGTCGTCGTTGAAACTGGTCCGACCGTGTATGAATAACTCCTCGGGGTCTTGATTGTCCCGCTTCTTTCTGTAGTCAGCAAGCGCCTTGGACAACAACTCTTCCGCGGCTTCTCGCGAAAGGTGATAGTGTCCTCGTTTCCCCGTGTACCATGGACCGACGCGGCCCTTGAAAACGACTCCATCGCCTGAATCGAGAAACATCTGGGCTGCGCAACAGGCCGCAGACTGATCCTGGTTCTTTTCATCATTCTTATAGACCAACCCGATGTAGCAGACGCCGTTTCGGATTCCAGAGAGTTTCCAAGGTCGCGCCCCAAGTTTGTAGTAGGCGGCGGAAGATATATTCCATGCGACCTCGGCCAGCCGCTTTTCAAGATTCCTCGCGGCATTTCCAAAGGCATCCGGGAAGTCGTACGGGGCGATTGTGCTCTCTTTTACAATCTGGGTGAGGATTCCCTCCCACAAAAGTCTTCCTTTGAGTTGCCTGCGGAAATCTGGGTCGTAGAAATACGGTTCGGCAGCCTCATCGACTTCGGGAAAGAGCGAAGGCTGTCGTTGAAACGACCGCGCTACGGCTGGCTTCATTTTCCCCTGAGCGATTGTCCGGTCAGCAAGGGGAACAAATGCCTGAGGTGTGCATAACTTGTGAACTTTGTCAGGAATGACGATAAACCAGAGATCAGGCAGCGCTTCTTCGGACTTTTTCGCCTCGCAGAGCTTTGCCGCAAATAAATCGACGGTCTCATAAATGCGGATATGGCGGTCATCGAGACTCAGACGTCGATCTATTTCACCGGGATCGATCTCGACCTCCATGATTGGCTCTGGCTTCCAAGGGATTCGAAACACGGCTTCAAAGCCCGGAAACGGCGGGCGATATCGCTCGGCGTATTCGATCCCCACTGGTCTTTGAATAGATTCCACCCATTTATTGAACCGCCGAATTCCATCCTTGGTACCGATGACGCCCGCTCTGACGCCGTAAACGCTGGCATCATATGGCCCGAACAAAGCGAGGCCGTCGCGCGGGTCTTCCATGGTTTGGCCCAATGCAAACTCCAACCTCGGCTCTCGAATTCGAATCAGATCACTCATTCTCGGCCTCTTCGAGCTCCTCGTTTTCGAATTCCTCGTCGTCCGGTATCTCGATGGGTTTGCTCAAGGTTCTAACGTAAGAGACGGGGCTGGATACTGCCTCGGGATATGCGGCGACCGACGCATAAGCCTCGGAGGCGAGAGGCATGGAGATGGCGTCTTTACCTTCGGAGAGGTGCCACAATGTCGCAAGGATGCGATCTCGCCAGTCATTGTTATACCAGTTCTTGCACTGACTGCGTCGGCTGGAATGCTGTCGTCTGGCACTCTCGTAAGGCTCGCCGTCCTCGGAAAATGCGACATGCGGGAGAATGCTCATGAACCGTTCAAAGCCGAGTCGCGGAAGCGCCTCTATGCCGAAGTGCCAGTTACGAATTCGAACCTCGCATTCTCTCGCTTTGATCGTCTTGTAGCCGACCAGCGCCTTCCAGTTCGACTCACCGTTTGGCAAGGCGAATGTAATTTTGTCGCCATCAAGAAGTCCTTGCGGAAACCAGTAAAACTTCCGCCTGTTTGACAGCGAATACTCCTTCAGCCCCTTGGAGGTTGCAAGACGTTCGAAACCTTGCCGAATGAGGTAGCACGCGAGATTTCTCGCGGTCCATGACTCGATGACGCGATGGAACCCTTCATTAAGAAAGGTATTGATCTCAAGCTGTTGATTCCCTTCATCAAGATTGAGTTTGTTCCTTTCAAGGAAAGGCAGCAATTCGCGCGAACTCGCAAAGGATACGAGCATTCGCTTGTGAGCGGCGACCGGAAAGGGGGCATCATTCGGGTTCAAATCCTTCGATGGCTCAGATTCAAGGCCGATGAGTTTGATGGTCGATGGAATCGATTTCAGGTCGAGTCGATTTGTGAGATAAATGTCTTCCGCGTCTGAAACGCCTTCATCTTCACCAAACTGCTGCCGCCACCAGATGGAAACCGCATCATGGCCGAACCGTTCGTCCTTTTGGACATTATCATCCTCCAACCGCTCGATCAGACGCTGAAATCCAGCCATCCAATTTGGGACGCAATCAACGACGTTAAGCTTGTGGATTCGGATGTTCGCCTCGGAATACGCGAAGTCATCCGCCCGTAGCGGAATGATAAAGCGATCATCGCCCAGTTTTTTCCCGACCGTCGTTGCCACTTCAAGTTCATCACGGGTTCCTTCCTTTGAATTGGAGTATTGAGATAGCACGAACAGGAACTTGCACGTTCGCTCTCGGATGGCCGTCTCTATTTCTTTCCAAAAGGGCTCTCCACCCAGGAGTTTTGTAAGATCGCACCACACAGGATAGCCCTCGGCCGCTAACCGAAGAGCAAGCCACATTGCGAACTGGTTGTCCTCCGGCGTCGCGTGACTAATGAACAGCATGTTGCGAGGGCCACTCATATAGCAGGTCTACCAGCTTCACCCGCAAAGATCACGCCTTCGCAACGAATTCAATCCAACTTCGGGACCCGGGAGGCTGCCCGCAGCAGGCTAGGCGCTGCGATACGGGGACGTTCCCGCCCGGTTAATTGCCCCGAATCGGGGACTAATGCCTGCTCTCTCGGGCTCATAGTGTCCATAGGAAACGATGCGAGCAATGGCACATATAAAGCGGTCCGCCCGAAAAGCATCTCCCGACGCCGACTCAGCTTACCGCAAGCTTCAACTGCGCATCGCTTCCGAGATCGCGGGCTTTTGCGGGGCCGGGGCTACAGAGAACCCCGGGAATCGGGAATTCCTGCGCGCTAGGGAAGCAGCCATCTGGCTCGGCGTTCCTCTCCGCTCACTCCACCAATATGTTCAGCAAGGTCTTCTTCCCAGCTACAAGTTAGGCCGCCATCGCCTCTTCCGAAAGGGGGAGCTTCTTTCCGCTCTTGGCGCGGACCGGACTCCCAGCCGCAGCGAGATTTTGCGATAAAGATGTTCCTTCCCTTTTAGGGCGTTTTGCAACTGGAAATACGCGGAAGTATGCTAGAGCAACTTTCTTGGTCACAAGCTCCCTATAATTTTGAAAAAGCTTTCGAGGAGATGTGTTCATCTCCAGCGCCACCTCGTCGGCAGATTTAATGACCGCTAGTCTATGGGATGCGTAGGAGTGCCTAAATCCGTTATGAACTGAAACAATTCCCGTCTTTTTGAATGCCTTGGAGAATTCAATCAGCAAAGTCGAGTCATGAGAGTAATGCGGACATACCCAGCCTTCTTTCTGGGCATGCGGAACGAGCCAAGCCTTGAGATTGGGAAAGATGGGGACGATCCGCCGTCTTCCAGTCTTATCCTTGTGCCTGTCCACTACGATATGTCCCTCGTCCATATTAACATCCTTCCAGTCAAGCCGGTGAATCTCGGCGGCTCGCAGGCCGGCGAAAGCGCCAATCGCCGCAAATGGCAGCCAGCGAGCCGGTAGGAAATGAAGAATCTCTCCGATCTGTTCTGGCGTATAGATGCGGATAGGATTTCCACGATCCGCGGCCAGTGTGATGTATTCCGCCTCTGTTGGTGCATTGCGCGGGAGGTAGCCTCGCTTTCTGGCAAAAGAGAACAGCGTTGTGAGCGAGCCCCTATAATTATTCCGATTGCGGCCTCGCGCCTTGATGCTGTCCAGCCACGCTTCAAGATCGGAAGCAGTGAGATCGAGAATTGCGCCTTTGAAAGCTTTGGCGGCCTTTCCCAATCTGGCGTGGCAGTCACCCCAATGTCGATACGACCGCTCTTTCTTTTTCAAGTCATCAAGAAACTCCACCACCACTTCTGAAAATGCCTTTCGAGGAATCTGTCGCTTTTGGTTTTCCCGGATGAAGAAAGCCGAAGCCTCCACCAGCGAAGCAGATTCGTTCGCCTCCTTCAAAATCCTCCGTGCATCGACGAATTCACGGATTGCCTCACTTAGCGGGATTGCTAAGGGACCAAGAGCGGACATGCAAAAGTCCAAGAGCGCGGCCTCTTTGGCTGAAATGGTACGGATATGTGCGCTTCCCTTTACAAGTTGCTGAATGATTTCCTTGGCGCGCTGCCGTCCCGTCTCTCGATTCTGGCACTTGACCAGCTTCCTCTTTCCATCGGCGTAATAAGCAAGCAGCACCTTGCTATTGCCGGCGTCGTAAATGGGAATTCGGACATTCTTCCCTTCCACGATTTCAATGGGGCCGCGTTTCTTGCCAGATTCTGGGCGCTGCAAAGTCGAAATCACAGCCCGGATTGTTACCGTTTTGTTACTTTTGGTCAATCTCAATGATTTTCTCTGTAAACAAACCGGGTTCGAATCCCGTTAGGGTCGCCACTCTAAAACCAGCAAATCCTCATGAATACAGGCTCTGAGGACGATCTTGCGATACGCATCGAAATGCACAAAGATGCAAGAAAAGGCATGAAAAGGCCCCTAAAATTGGCAGCTTTTGGCAGCGGATTGGCAGCAGAACCCACACTCTCCAACCGCGATTTCGAGCGTATCTCGCAGCTTCGCTATGCCGCTTGCTTTTACCAAAGCCGTTTGTTTGAGAGATAGGTGAAACGCAAAAATTTGCTGCAACATTCAGCGGTTTATTGGCACTCAATTGGCACCGGCAGCTACCGGAATTTGAAACGCAAGGTTGGAAAGCCGGCTCCGCTGCACGACTTCCTTAAGACCGATTTCGCCCACTTTACAGTGATATTATACGATGTGTGAACCGCACAGCCCTGATTGACCAGATCGAACAGGCCAAAGCACCTCTCGAAAAGCTACTGACCCTACTTCAATCGACGCCCGTCGAGCGACCGATTTGTTTCCCACGCCTGTCAATCCGGCAGGGAATATCGACGAACCTGACGACCGGGATGCTTCTTGGTCTCGTGTCGATGCCCGGCGCTTGGGTCGAAAAGTGATATTTTTTTGACCAGATTTTGACTTTCTTTGGGCCTTATGCGGAATTTCTGTTTCATTGCTCCCAGCACCCGTGTACTACACGCGGGTCGAGCCAAGCAGATTTCCACCAAGGCTCGGATGGCCTATCGTGCGGTCGCCGACGACATTGACGAGCGCGGTCTTGCCGGCCCTCAGTGCACGTTCGAGGGCAGGGCGAAACTCCTCAGGCCGCTCGACGTGCTCACCGTGACAATCCATGAGCTCGAACATCCGGTCGTAGCGTTGGTTCGGTAGTATCTCGAACGGATCGGTCCGACCTTTCAGGAATGGCATTTCGTCGAAGCTCGGCCCCCAGGAACTGTTGTTCCACAAAACCGCGACGATCGGCAGGCCATAGCGGCGCGCAGTTTCGAGATCGAAACCGCTGACGCCGAGACCACCGTCCCCTATTATAAGCACGACCTGTTTTCCGGGCCGCGCAAGTTGAGCACCGATGGCCATGCCGACGCCGTGGCCAACGGGTGCGAGCGGGCCCGCGTCGAGAATTTGGCCGGGGAAGCGAGCGTGAAACCATTGCGACATCCAGCCGCTCATCGTGAAACTATCGATCACGATCGTTGCGTCCGGATCGATCATTTCACAAAGCTCCCGCGCAACCCTTGCTGGGTGTATCGGTGTGTCGTCGTGGTGCTTGTGCTCCTGTTCGACGATTACTCGATCAAAGTTAGTCCGCACGTCGGCGACCTCCTGGAGCCAGTCCGACTGGCTTAGTCGCTTCCAGTCGTTGGCGCGCGCTGCGTCGGAAAGCTGCCGGAGAATGAGTTTCGCGTCACCGACCATGGCAACCTCTGCCGGCACATGGAGGCCGATCCGCGTCGGCGTAGCGTCAGCCTGAATGTAGCGTGCGGATTCACTCCAAGTGGGTGCCTCGCCGAACTTCTCGCCGCTCCAGAATCGAAAGCCGATCGCCAATACCGCGTCGGCGCGTCCGGTGAACGGCTTCTTCCATGGACCTCGGATTGCAAGCGGGTGGTCCTCCGCCACGGCGCCTTGTCCGGTGCGCCGGGCGTACACCGGTATGTTGGTGAGCTCAACGAATTCGCGGAGCTCGGCTGCCGCACCCGACCAGAAGATTCCGTCGCCTGCTGCGATTAACGGGCGCTTGGCGGCAAGGAGGATCTCGATCGCCTGCTCGATGCTGTGCGGGTCCGCTCCCGAGCGAAGCTCGCCCGGCGCATAGACCTTCGCGCCGCGGCGTTGATTGCTCTCAAGTCCGCCCCCGTAGAGAATGTTCGTCGGGATTTCGACCAGGGCGACGCCCTGCGGCGGGTTCGTCGCCTCGCGAAGCGCCTGCCGCAAATCGACTTCGATCGTCGACCAGTCGATTACTCGCTTGGTGAACTTCGAGAATGAGCGGCACACCTCGCCGCCATACGCCTCCTGAAACGAGCCCAGCCCGTCCTCCGTCGTCGGGTGCTGGCCGGCAATGCACACCACCGCGCTCCCTGCGAGACCTGCGGCACAGAGGCCGGTTACGGCGTTAGTCAGTCCGCAGCCTGCCGTGACATTGCAAACGCCGGGTGTTCCAGTGGTTCGCGCCCATCCGTCTGCCGCGTAGGCGCATGACTGCTCGTGGCGCATGTGGATGAGTTTGATCCCATAGTCGCGCAGCGCAGCAAGGATCGGCCAAGTGTGGCCGCCGTTGACCGCAAATAGGTATTTCACGCCTTGGGACTGGAGCACGCGGGCGACCAGGCCTCCGCCATCAATTTTCACCGCCGTAGACGGCACGGATTCAGTCGCTCCTTCCCCCGCCAACGCTGCGCCCGCCGTTTTTCCCATGACGACGCCCGAGAGCGCCTCGCTTGGTCCGGGCTCCGTCATGGCGCACCCCCTTCAGCGCTACGCGCTTCGTGATTGGCGTACCTGCTCCGGAGAACCCGGTGCAAAAGCTTTCCGGTGGCAGTCCTCGGCATTTCGTCTTCAGCAATAAACGAGATCGATTTTGGTCGTTTGTATCCGGCGATCCTGTCTTTGCACCAACCGAGGATTTCGGACTCCGATGCGCCCTGATCTTGATGCAAGACCACCACTGCATGAACCGCCTCCCCCCACTTCTCGTGAGGGACGCCAATTACAGCCAGATCCTTGACCTTGGGATGAGCGCCAAGAACCTGCTCCACTTCGGATGGATAGATCTTCTCCCCGCCGCTGATGATCATATTGCTCTTCCGGTCGGCGAGATAATAGTAGCCGTCCTGGTCTCGACGGGCCATGTCGCCGACCGTGCAATACGCGCCTCGGAATGCCTCAGCGGTCTTCTTCGGCAACTTCCAGTAACCCTGAAACGCGTAAGGCGTGCGCGAATACAGGTCACCGACTTCGCCGTCGACGACCTCGTTACCTTCTGAATCAAGGAGCTTGATCCTCCCAGTACCGAGGCATTCGCGGCCTATGGAACCGAGCTTGGTCAGCTGCTCTTCGGGACGCAGCAAAGTCACCCATCCCGCTTCAGTCGAGCCGTAGCCCTCATAGAGCCGAGATCTCCTGAAGTATTCCATCAGCGCCAGCTTGGTGTCCTGGCGGGCTGGCGCGGAGGAGATGAGGAGTTTGGTGACACTCTCTACGCTGAGCTTACGCTTCACGGATTCGGGCAATCCGAGAATCATGATGTAGTGCGTTGGCACCAGCGAGGTGAAGGTGAATTTGTCGCCAGCGAGCGTTCTCAGCAGATGGTCCGGTTCGAAGCTTTTCCGGTCGTAGACGCAGGAGGCTGCGCCGCAGGCGGCAAATACGTACGCGAAATAGAGAGAGTTCGCGTGGCACATGGGCATGACCAGAAGGCCCAAGTCATTTCGAGTGAAACCCCAGTCGACCTGCACGAGATATGCCAGCAGGACGAAGCTAACGCTATTGCGGATGACGCCCTTGGGCTTGCCGGTGGTGCCGGACGTGTAGAGAAGGGCATAGGGATCGTCGGGCCCAGTTTGGATTGATGGTTCAGAGCGCGCGCCCGCCGCGACCAAGTCCTCATAGGTTCGGTACCCTGGGGGCGTTCTGCCGCCGAAATGGATGTAATTGTCCTCCGCGATCAAGCGCTCGGCTCGGATCGTTTCAATGCGGTCGAGAAGATCGTCCTGGACGATGACGGCTTTAGCTTCTGAGTTCTCCACGATGTACCGGACCTCTGAGCCAATCAGCCTGAAATTGATCGGCACAACGACGAGTCCCGCCTTGGCGACCGCCGCATAGATTTCCATCCATTCAAGGCAGTTATACGCGAGGACGGCGATCCGATCTCCCTTCTCGAGCCCCAGTCCGACAAGCGCATTGGCGAGCTTGCAGGACCGATCGTTCCACCCGCGAAAGGTCAAGGATCGTGTGAGATCGCGCGCACCTACCTTGTCCGGAGACAAATAGGCATTCATTGCGACGATCTCGCCGAAATGGAGCAGCTGGCTCATTGGAGTCCTCGATGAGACTTAGAGCGCGTCGGTGAAATCATGTCGCTACGCTTCGGATGCTCCCAAGAGAATTGGGTTTCTGTTCGCGATGGTCTTCATGTTTGACAGCGCAGCCGTTCGCGGCGCGATTCGATCGCCCGCCAGGATCGGCGCTGAGCGCCGACGACTAGCTCATTGCGGTCGTCGAGCCCCGCGGTGACCCGGTGTGCCTCGCCGATGAAGGCGCCGCGTCCGCCGCCGACCATGCCCAGGCGTAGGCGGGCGCGGGGAGAGTCTGTCATGTTGCCCCGACTGATAGGAAATCGCTTTTGGCCCGAAGCGTTGGCCCGGAGTCGTGCGTTTCCATGGGCGCAGAGTGACAATAGTGGGCTCGGAAGTCAAACACGGTCGCCGGAGGGCTGGCGGATGCATAGATCAATCAATCTGGCCTTTTCAGTTCGGCTCGCCGAGAGATATCGAGCAAGCGAAAGCAAAGACGACGAAAGACCAAGCAATTCAGAAGCGCCTAGAAGCTGCATTCATTGAGCCGGTGCAGTCCAAGCCGGTCCGTCGCTGCCCTCGGGCGAAAAGTGGACTTGAGATCAGATCTATTCCACGCCACTGTTATCCCGCACCTCCCGAGACATAAAGCACTTGTCCGCGATGCGTAGGCCCTGCGAATAGGGAGGAATGTAACGCATCTGTGTAACATCTTCGCGGCTTTTTACGGTGGATTGCCAAGGACAAACTTAGTCGGATACTGTGTCCAACATGGAAAGTCCTTCCAACTCCTCCAGTGGCCGGGATGGTTCGAAGGATGAGGTAGAGGCGGAAAATGCCTTGCTACTGGCGGCGGCGTCGTTGGTTCCCGCCTTCAAGGGAAATCTGGAGGCGGCGCACAATGCCGCGAGCGATCTCAAGGCCATCGGCGACGCGAAAAGGTCTCTGATCGCTTACACTCGTCACAAAATCCGCACTGAGCAGATTTGCCGCGAGCGATCTCAAGGCCATCGGCGACGCGAAAAGGTCTCTGATCGCTTACACTCGTCACAAAATCCGCACTGAGCACATCCTGGCGAACTGGAGCGAGGGCGTCCGTCGCATCATTGGACAGAACAATATTACCCGAGCCCGACCGATTTTCCTCGACTGGTTGAAGACTATGCAGGGTGACGAGGGTGAGTTGACCGTCCGGAACACGCTGATTCTCTTTGGGGCTCATGTTTATATTTTCCGGGGGCTCAAGGAGTGGCAGAAAGAGGGATTCACCGACGTGGATTTGATGATGCTGAAAAATCTTTTCGACTCTTCGAAGATTCCGGTTTGACAGCTTTTTAGCCCGCAATTTCCGGGATCTGTACCAAAAGGCGGGTTTTCTGTAAGACTTTGAGGAGTGGTCTTCAGAAGACCGCTTTTTTCATGTACTAAAAGGGCCGTTCTATGTAATGGAAGGCTCGTAGATGGCCGTGTGCTACTTAGTTAGCTCATGATGTCTAAAGCACCGATTGACGATTCTAAACACAAAGGAGCGCGCCGTCCTAGAATCGCCCCTAATGAGCCCGAGTGGTGTGACATCCGAGGCCTTGAAAAGCTTTTCGGAATTCGAGAAACCATGGCTTATCAACTAATCCGCGCGCGCGCATTCCGAAGCATTTTGATGAAAAGGCCGGGCCGGGCTCGGGGGAAGAGACTGGTGTCTCTGGCCAGCGTTCGGGAATTTTTGGCCGGACTGGAGGGGGGCAAGTGAGCTCTAGCCTTCACGACGTAAATCTCGAGATCCTCATCAAGAAGATCTTCATCGGAACCATCATTATCATGATCTCTACGACTTACATGGTCTGTACGACTTACTCGACGCCATACTCGATGATTTGTTTCAGGTTTTCCGCCCGAGGCAGCAGCGCCACTTTCGTTACCTCGCTAAGACGTATGACTTTGCGGTCGATAATTTCCAGGTGGAAAGGAAGGACGAGGATCCTTGATGGTTCCCCAATCTTATGCGAGCAACACAGGGCCCCCAAACCGACCTCGCCGAAGCGAACCATCTTCCCCGAACTGCCGAAGCTCTATGCTGCCAGCTTGATCAAGGATGCTGAATATTCGCAAGCGAGCTTTTACGCGAAAATCTTGTTCAGCGGTTCGACGCCAGCTTTACGGGCGTTCACTTCCACTCTGATTACGCCACGAGCGGCGGCTTCAATCGAAACTTGCCCGGAATCCCAAGGCCGGCCAGCGGCACGACACCAGCGAGCCTGGATTCACGTGCGATCCGGCGACCGTGCAAAGCATGGGCGGTGGTCCTGGTGGAACGTGGTTCGTTCTCGTCTGGGGCCGTAAGCGAAATTATCCAGGGGACTTTAGTTGCCATCATGGCCAGGAGCACACTGAATAGGTTTTTGATATATTGCTTTCTCATTGAATTTGTTGATGTTTGATTGATTTTGTAATCTGGGAAATCGGCTTGTCTTAGGCTTTGATGCAGAGAAGGATTGCAATGCTGGAGCGGGTCAATCCCGGTCGAGCAGGCTTTGATTCCCACGATGTGCCTGTTCGCAGATACCGACACCTCCCTGTCGGACTCCTCGCTGGTTTCGAGTCCGCCGGGTGTGCGCTCTAGCGTCGAAACGATTCGTTTTTCATATTTCCACCCACTTCGCTGCCGCGTTTCGTAATTCTGCGTCTCCCCGGCCTCCAGAGATTAGTCATCGTCATCATTTCTTCAGAAGGAACCTGGCGCGCTAGGGCAATATTTATCGCATCCATTAAGGCAGGGTCTACTTTGGCCCGTTCCGCTGTGACTGCATCTGGTCCGAATTCTTTTATCCCATGCTTGGTTGTAGAACCTCGAGACGAACTTTTGCCGGGCCGTGTCCTCTGCTTTGACTCCTTGCTCAGCTCGCAAGCGGTTGGGTAGGTTTTCCCGGGCCATCACTCGTTCCACTCTGATTGAGAACGGAGCCTAGAGGCGCACGTTGAGCACAACTGCATACTTGCTCAGAGAGGCATAGCCACCCCGCCCCAGTACAGCATATCCCCTCGATGGGCCAGGGCTTCCATTGTGCCATTTAACATCGAAACGATGAGCAGATTCTTCGCGTTTGCCAGATCCCAAACAGTTGGTGGAGACGTATATAATTCGTCAAATTTAGTCAGCCCATATTGGCGGAATATCCCCTCCAGAATGCTTTTGCTCACCAAAGTATACCCTAAAGCGCCTCGGTCGCTCGCCGGACGATTTTGGCCGCTTCGCTGCCAACTAATCTGCACCCTCCTTTGCAGCTTGGACGGCAGCTGCCCACGCTTGTGCTCGATCTTGTCCACCGACCGGGAGAGAGCCTGGAAAATGGCAATCGAGCGATGTCCTTTTCCGGCGCGCCTTTCGAGAATATGACTCTTGTGGTCTAAAACTGGAAGGATTAAATAGTTGTTGTGATGATTGAGAATTGCGGCAGCCGTAGACCACAGGAACTGTTCGCCCCCGCTTCGCCAGAACACGGAATATTTCCAATAGGGCGCATGCTTCCGCACCATGGATCGAGCTGGCGCGAGACTCGCAGACAATCGGTCGATCAGGAAATGCAGATATGAAGTGCTCTCGGGAATTTCTGTTCTTGGCTGGCTTCCTTATCTGCTCTTGCTCCGAGCCCGATCCACGAATGGCGGAGATGCAGCGTTACTACGCTCAAAGGGGAGAAGGGATCAACCCTCCGGTCAAGAAGGTCGAGACCAGGAAGACGGCGAAAAGCCCGATGTCGTATGCGAGCCAGATAGCGCTACCGACCGCAATAACGTCCCCCTCGCCGAGTCCAACACCTTGGCCTAATTCGACTCCTTGGCCGAGCCCGACAAAGTTACCAGCTCCGAACGCGTCGCCGAGTTCGGCAGCTTCGCCGAGCCCGACGCCTTCGCCTGCCAACCAATGATGCCAACTGGGACGATTGGAGGTCGATCCAGCGGATTTCACTGGGCGAGGAAAGCGGAGCGCTCTTTCGATGACTCAACATGATCGAACTTCTGCTCAAGTGGATGTGAACGGTCCTGCACCGCTCCTTCACGGCAGGCGTTCGGGACATCCTGACGCCACCGAGGACGCACGATTCGGAACGATTGCGAGTTGAGCTCTAGCGAGCTTGAGGGTGCATTTCATGAAAGAATCGAACGAAGAATCAGGCCACAGTGTGGGCCTTGGTCATCCCCGGCGGTGGCGAGTCGAAGTCGCCGACCATTTGAAAACGGCGGCCGGTATCTGATGCCGAATTTTGGCGGCGACGATTGACGAGACGCCCACGTTGTTTAAAGTAGCTTTAAGCATCAGGAGCGATTCGGTAAACCGAATCCGGCAACCTGACGTTGGAGACGGCAACGCGCCTTGACCTGCAAAGGGTCGATGTGCGGGAGAGCGATCTCCCGAACGAGAAAATATCCACGGAACATTCCGCCGCCTGATGAAGGTCGGCGATTTTTTGTGCTCTTGGCGCGTGATCGATAACCCGAATACCGAATGAGCAATCAAAAAGCGTTAACGAATTTCGCCCTATCCAGTGTTGCTTTTCATGCTTTGGAAGAGACGCGCGCCATGGCAAGGAGGTTGCCGAGCTTTCGATGGCTTACCGTGCACGGCGCGTGCGATGACCAAGCAAGCGCCTCGTCGAGCTATCTTCACGCTAACCTCGGCGGTACGGACGATTGGCCGATCAAATTCACGGGCACCGAGAGGCACACGCCGGAGCTCTGCCGGTTGCTCAACGAACTGCAGGGCGAAATGGAGCGGGGGGGGCACCGGCCGGGACGCTTCAAATTTACCGCGCTTACAGAAAGCGGCAACAAACAAATCCTGAGCAAGCAACCTCAAGGACGAGATCGAGCAGTTTTTCATCAACTACAACAAAATGCGGCCGGGGTATTCAAGCCGACAGCGAGGCGCGGCGCTGCAGAGGTGATGAAGTTAGTAAAGGGCAGCACTGCAAAAGTCGCAAAGAAAAGACGCTAGAGGTTCGCGTTCAGGTTCACGAAGCCCACAGCACGGCTTCCCGAGAGCCATCAATGACAGACGCAGCGGGCACCTTTCAAGAGGGACTTTGGAACTGGCTGCGCGCCAGAACGTCGAACTCCTTGAGCCTCCCGAAATCGGCTCCCGAACGTGTCAGAGCGTTTGCGCTGTTGGCCGCACGATGAGCTCGTTGACATCAACATCGGCAGGTTGCTCGATGGCGAATGTGACGGCGCGTGCAATGGCATCGGCTTCGATTGCCGTATCGGTGAGAGGTTTGAGCGCCTCAGCCGTGTCGGCATCGGTGACGTGAGTGAGCAGTTCGCTCTGCACCGCGCCAGGACAGATGATGGTGCTGCGAATACTTGGCCCAGCCTCCTGGCGAAAACCTTCCGTGATAGCACGAACGGCGAATTTCGTGCCACAGTAAACCGCACCGCCAGGAAACACAACATGACCAGCCACTGATGATAGGTTAATCAAATGTCCGCTGTTCTGAGCTTGGAATCGGGGCAAAGCCGCAGCGATACCATAGAGCACGCCCTTTATATTCACATCGACCATCCGTTCCCATTCCTCGACTTTATTGGCGGCAAGTGGCGACAACGGCATTAGCCCGGCATTGTTGATAAACACATCGAGTCGGCCGAAACGCTGGACGGCTGCTTCCGCAAACGCTTCGACCTCATTGCGCTTCGTCACGTCCACTGCCTGTGCCAATGCCTGGCCTCCAGCGGCTACGATCTCCCCTACGATCTTGTCCAAATGACCGCGGCGCCGAGCGCCTAGTGCGACCTTCGCGCCCTCGGTCGCGAGGTGACGGGCAATAGCTTCGCCAATGCCACTGCTGGCTCCGGTGATAGCAACGACCTTATCCTTGATGTTATTTTTCATTCTTAAATCCTGAAGTGTTGAGTGGTTTGTGCACCACCAAATGACCCTTTTAGTCGTCGTGGTCAAGTTCGACAACAGCGCGACTGCGAGCGCGCGGAGCCCGATCTTTTTGAAAGGAGGAATTTTCCGCCATTCAACCTTACTTGGATAAGGGCGGCTATCGATAGTATTGTTGCCATTTCTATTTCTGCTGGCTGCCTCAAAACATGATGAAAAGACGGCATGGAAGCGTTTGGCAAATCTGAGGAAAGTCATTCCTAACTCAGTTCGGATGCTCCTTAAATCATGCAGGAACTCACAATGAAGGCTCGCGGGCCTCATCTGGCTCCAGATCATCATGACGGTGATGCTTTTCGCGCCCTCCTGGACTCTCCATTTCCGAGGCGCGGGGTTTTTGGCTTCTCTTGTCGGTGTTGTCTGTTGATATGATCCCGATCTGTAGAGAGCCGGCTCAAAGCGGGTCGGCTGCCGAACACGAGAAGAGCCGAAACGTCATTCAACGTTGTCCGCCATTTTTTGGCGCGCGCTCATCATCGTTCCCGAAATCGGACGAGACTTCCATTCCTCCGGCATTGCAGCGCCACTCTTTCTTCTCGGCGATGCACTGCCGGAATCAGCTTTCTCTGGCGGTGACTCCACGACTCCACTTCAGGGCGGGACTGCCCAACGGCGCTCCGGCCCCACGTTGTCAGTCTGCCGCAAAGAGCCAGACGGACGCTGGATTCTCTTTCGTGATGCGAACATGCTTAAAGCGGTATGAATGCTGCGGTTCCGCAACCGAGCCGCCTGATACTAGCGTGCAATGAACAAATGAACCTTGTCACTTTTTCCTGCGATGAGAGTGCCACGTTCCCCAGCAATCGGCGACGAAATCGGCGAATGCTCCCGGTTTGCGAAGCAGGGCCTTCGGCGCTAGACGAAGCGCGGCCCGCTGCAATCGCGGACGACGGGAGGCGATTGCTTTTTCGAGCGTCTCCCAATCCGCGGCTTCGGGCAGAGGATTATCGGCGTGGGCCGCCAGGAGCATTGCAAGATCGTGAACATCGCCGAGTTTCTGCCCTAGGTCACGCAACCGCTTGGTCAATGCTACGATCGGTGGTGGCCGGTCGCCGCCGAGCAAGCGTAAGTCATACCACAAATCCTTAACCCTCTTTCGCAGTTCGTGGAGGTTTGCATCCGTCGCACTGCGTCGGGAAACCGCAAGGGCGCGTCGCGCCTTCTTGCACGCGGCCTTCAGTCCGCTTCGGATCGATTTCGTCGTAAGGCGCTTCAGAGGCCAGTTGTCGAGGCGGCCCAGCGCACGTTCAATTTCGACGGCAGCCTGGTTGCTCCAATCCTCCTTTTCACTCTCCTGCATCACTTGGCGTAGACGAGCAGCCAGTGCGGTCCGGATGCGAGCAAACGCCGCCGGTGTCCGGCGCTTGCCAGACTTGACGGTCAGCTTTTCGATCGTCTGCACCCGGACATGCGAGTCGCGGATCAACGACATTCGCTGAGCCGCTTTGCGCATCGCGGCGTTCTCATCTTTGTAAAATGCCTCACCCGTCGCCGGGCAGCAGCAACCGGATCAATGCACGAACTTTTTTAAGATGCTTACGGGCCTCGTGCACTGCGGTGCTCCAGGCCTGATCGTTTACCGTGAGTAGCTCTTTGAGCGTTCCTTCAAGTTCCTCCCGCGCGACGCGGCGCACCTCTCGCGCGAGCGATTTTTTGCGGAGGCGGTAGCTCATCGGACGACTATAATAGATGCTCAGCTCGAAAGGAATTGCTCAAGCATTGTCGTCGCGGATGCAAGGAGAGTCACTGGATATCCCCGAGCTTTGAGAATGGCATTCGCTATTTCCGTCTCCAATGCCCTAGGATTCCTGCACATAACCGTAATTGATCGAATCAAGCCATTTGCAGAAGGCAACGACGACGTTCATGTCGTCATCGATACGCCGCGGGCAGCCGAAACAAACTCAAGTGGGACAAAAAACTCGGGGTCCTCAAGCTCAGTCATGTGCTCATTGCGGGTGCGGTGTTTCCTTTCGACTTCGGGTTTGCGCCGGGCACGCGGGGGTAGACGGCGATGCGCTCGACGTGCTCGTGCTTTCCGATGAGCCATTGTTCGCTATGTTTGGTTCAGGCGCGGCTGATCGGGGTGATTGAGGCCGAGCAGACCCAAGAGGGAAAAACCATCCGGAACGACCGCGTCTTTACGCCAACGTAAGCGATCTCGATGACTTACCCCCAACGCTTATGGATGAGATGGAGCGTTTTTCATCAACTACAACCAGAATGCGCGGCCGTCTGTTCAAGCCGATCGCGAGGCGCGGCGCGGCAGAGGGCGTGAAGTTAATCAAGAGCAGCACTGCAAAAGTCCCAAAGCAAAAACGCTAGAGGTCCCGGCGAAAAAAGGTGACCTCAACTAGATGTGGTCCGGGCCCCAGCAAGCTCGGCAGCTCTCCGTATGAAGTCTACGACTGCAAGCTCGCCTGCGAAACAAAGGTGGCAACTACCTCGACGACCGATGTATTCTGGACATTGGGAGAGGCTAAGCGTGCGCGGGCGATTCAAACGGCAGCCGCACATTAAATTGTGTGCCATCGGGACCCGTGCTGAAGTCGATTTTTCCGTTATGCCGTTCGACGACGATCCTGTGGCTGATGACAAGTCCAAGTCCTGTCCCGGAGCCGCTCTTGGTTGTGAAGAAGGGCTGCGAAAAGATGTGCGGCCGGGCCTCGGGCGGAATTCCACTGCCATTGTCGGCGATCTCAACAAGACAAAAACTCCCCGTCGCGGCGCGTGCGGACATCGATACGACCCGTCCCGCCGACCGCGTAAATTGCATTGTCGATGAGGCTCGTCCACACCTGATTTAACTCGCCGCCGTAGGCGCAGAGGCGGGGAAGCGTGCGATCAAAGTCGCGGGTAACCGTGACATTCCTGAGCTTGTGACCGAGGATGATTAGGGTGTTTTCGATGCCCTCGTGCACGTCGATTTCTTGCCATGGCGACTGATCCATGAACGAGTAAGACTTCACCGAGTTCGCGATGCGCGCTTCCGCTGAAGATCGTCAAGGCGCTCACCAATTATTTTTCGCATCTGGTCAGGAGATCGGTTTTTGCTCTTTGCTGAGTCAAAGGAGGCCTCAAAGTCTATCCGCAAGGCGAACCTGTTCGCGAATGACTGATTCAACACTCACGAAATGAGCGCATGATCATTCTGCGTCGGGTCGGACCTATTTTAAGCAGATGCCCTGCCAGAATCCTGCACCGGCTGCTTTCCAGTTAATTCGACTCGACGCATCTTAGGGCACACCTCCGCCAATGCGCACAAAAGCGAGATTTTACTCGTTGCAGACCTGCCTTCCCATCGCCGCCGTTTTGTGGCCGCTGGGAGGGGCTTTACCCTGTAGTGGGTAGCTGTCCCTACTTTCTGTCGCCCTATTCGCGCACGGTGAAATGACCTAAAATGTTCCGAACTCCGAGGCTCGTATGATTCACTGGATTGTCAACCCGCGGGCTCGAAAAGGCGAGGGACTGGCCAGCGGCGCGCGCTCGCGAGTGGGTCCGGTTGTCCGCTCCGCATGCGTCTGGGTTGCGGATTTGAGGTCATGAGTCTGTCGCCGCTACTGCAGGCGCACATCAGGACAAATTTGAGGCCGTGCGTAAGCTCGCCCTGGAAGGTGTCGTGGGCCTACCGGCTTGCCTACACGCAACAGCAAAGGCGCCGCCCTACTGCGGCAGGATCTCAAAGGCGAACGAGAAAGCCGGTGTTACGGCGACGTCTTGTCAAAACTTGCTGACCCAGGCCCGCATCCCCGAGTCCAGCCGCGCCGGTCCCCGCGCGAGCGGCGACCTGAGTGAGCGCAGAGTTCAGTTGTCGTAATACAGAGAAAACTCGTGCGGATGCGGCCGCAGGCGCAGTGGATCGATCTCGTTATCGCGCTTATAGTCGATCCATGTGCGGACCAGATCATCCGTGAAGACGCCGCCTTCGGTAAGGAAGTGGTGATCTTCCTCCAGCGCCCGCAGCGCCTCGTCGAGCGACCCCGGCGTCTTGTTTGTGCCCGCCAGCTCCTCCTTTGACATTTCGTAGATGTCCCGATCCAGCGGCTCCCCTGGATCGATCCGGTTTCGAATGCCATCGAGCATCGCCATGACCATCGCCGGCCACGCCAGGTACCCGTTGCAACTCGGATCGGGGCAACGGAACTCAAGCCGCTTCGCCTTGGGATTCTTCGAGTACATTGGAATGCGGATCGCGGCTGAGCGATTCCGCGCGGACAGCGCCAGGTTGACCGGCGCCTCGAAGCCCGGCACCAGGCGGCAATAGGAATTCGTCGTGGGAGCTGCGAAGGCCAGAATAGCGGCCGCGTGCCTGAGCAGTCCGCCGGCCGCGTGCAGGCCAAGTTCGCTCAGCCCGGCATATCGATCCCCTGCGAAGAGCGGCGTGCTTCCCTTCCACAGGGAGATGTGAGTGTGCATGCCGCTGCCGTTGTCCTCGAAGATCGGCTTGGGCATGAACGTGACTGTCTTGCCGCGACGCCGCGCTACGTTCTTGCAGATGTATTTGTACCACATGAACTGATCGGCCATCTTCAGCAGCGGCGCATAGTGCATGTCGATCTCGCTCTGCCCCGCGGTGGCCACCTCGTGATGGTGCGCTTCGACAACGATGCCGATCTTGCGCATCTCGTAGACCATTTCTCCGCGAAGATCGTGGTAGGTGTCGGTCGGGCTGACCGGAAAGTACCCGCCTTTGAAGCCGGGTTTGTAACCGAGGTTCGGCTCCTCGATGCGCGCCGTGTTCCACGCGCCTTCGACCGAATCGATCTCGTAGTAGCCCTTGTGTTGGTTCTGCTCGTAGCGCACCTCGTCGAAGATGAAGAACTCGGGCTCGGGCCCCACGTAGCAGGTATCGGCGATGCCCGACTCCCGCAGGTGCGCCTCGGCCTTGCGCGCGACATGACGAGGGTCGCGCGAGAAGTCATGGCGCGTCACGGGATCGACGACATTGGCGATGATGCTGATCGTAGGTCTGGCGAAGAACGGATCGAGGCAGGCCGTGTCGGGGTCCGGGACCGCCATCATGTCTGACTCGTGAATGCCCTTCCATCCCCGAATGGACGACCCGTCGAACCCCAGCCCTTCCTCGAACGTCTCCTCGTCCCAGATTTCGATCGGGAAGGAGCAATGCTGCCACGACCCGAGCATGTCGACGAACTTCAGATCCACCATCTCGGCTTCCTGTTTCTTGGCAAGGGTGAAGAAGTCGGCGGGCTTCATACGCGTGCTTCCGAAGAGCCATAGTTTTGGGCCGGACGTCCCCGGCTGTCAAGGCAGTAATCACCGTGCTAGGATGCGCGCTGGCACCGCATGTCAGGACCTTCGCGCGTGTACTGCACAGGCGAGTCTGGCCAGAACAGTCGTAACCTCCGACACCTTCGCCGAGCTGATGAAGGACAAATTTCCAACCTGAATCGCTGACGGATTCTCAAGTAAAGGAGGTGAATTACCTCATGACCGAAACGATTGAAATCGAACAAGAGATCACAGAGAAAGTCTTGAGCCACGTTTCCGAGGCTTACGGCGGCTTTTCCACGGCTGAAAAAGCTGCGGAAGAGCTGGTCGCCAAAGCGAAAGCGAGACTCGTGGAAGCAGCTGAGTTGGCAAACACTCACGGCTTCTCACGCGACGCCTTGATCGAAAGACTAGACCGGGATTTCGAGGATCGCTACATCGACGAAAGCCTGTTCACTGAAGTCTACAAACGCAAACGCTAGTAAAAGCTAGCAAGGGGCGCCGGCTGGTGAAACAACAAACTGGCTGGCGGCCCCCATTTTTAACCCCAACCTGCTTGGCCTTCTTGCCAACGGGCGAAACGAGCGGTAAAGCCTTAGCGTCGTTGTGAAGCCCTCTTTTAAGCCACCACCGCCAGCAAAGCCACCCTTAGCGAAAAAGAAGCCACTGCCGAAGAAAGGCAAGGGTACGGAATGAAGAAGCTCAAGCGTCCTAAGTGTGCTCGCCCTACTTGTTCGGCGATTCCCGCCGTTGCCGAAATCGCTAAGCAGGAGTCGATCCGGTTCAAGATCAATGTCATCGTCGACAAGCTGCAAGGAAGCACTGACCCCTGTAGCCGATTCGTTCGCGCAGGCGACCCTTCGCCGTATCACTCGCTAAACGAAGGTCCGGAATCGCTCAAAGCTTTCGTCGGCGAGCCACCGCCAGAGCCCGCTATGTCGGCTTGGGAAGACGAGCAACGAGCGAATCGCCGAATCGTTCGCCGGCCAGATAAATGAGAGCGTCCAAGAATAGCTTGATCGCCGTCAGGCGGAGGGGGTGACCGATGCCATTGCGCGGAATGCGATTTCGCTTAAGCAGGTGGAACGCGAGGATGAATTCTTTGCCGACTTGCAAGCGGAGCGCGACCGTGAAACCGCGGACTTGTATGAAGGGACATCCAAGAAAAGGCGATTATGAACACCGCCGACAAGCCATCATCTACGAAGTCAAAACCGAAGAGTCGCGAACAGAGTTTGTGACAAAATGTAATATACTTTCGCGGAACAACTTATAGAAGTTCGTCGGGGTGAACGCAAAATTTCCCGTATCGGGAAATTTCGATCCCCTCGGGAACCCATCTCATTCTGAAATCGCTGTTCTAGATGGCGAGGTAAACGTTCTCAATTGCGATAACTGGCGAGAAAAATTTGCTGGCGCTGAAGAATTGGCCGAATTCGGACCAAGATTTTACATTTGAGAATCAATCTGTTTCGCTTCGGAAATTTCCTGCCCCGGGACATTTTCCCGCTTTGGCTGGCGCCAAGGATGATGTCTGCCGAATTTGGCAGAGATGTCCCAGGGTTGGCTGACCCATTGATGCTGGATCTTTTCGTTTTGCCGTGAAATTGTGTGAGCTTGTGAAGCAGCCCATCGCTGGGATTCCGAGTACGAAGCGGCGGCCTGAGAGTGGCAAGCTCGATAGAGCGGAAGCCCGCGGTTTGGATATCGCATACCGGCGGCATCGCAACCAGGCGCTTGAGTTGAGGAACGCACGCGAGCTGATGATGGCTGCCCAAGGCCGTGGCGAACTGATCGAGAAGAAAGTGGCTATGATGCAGGCTGGCTACCTGCTCGGCCAATTTCAAGAGCAGAATCTTGCAGGAACCCGCCAGTTTGGCGAGGCGTTTGGTCCAAGCTGGCTTTATCGATGCGTCGCGTCGATTAGAGACCGAGCTGATGATTAGGAACGACCTTTACGAGATGCTGGAAGAACTGGCCGACTTGCCCGAGAAGACCGTCGCTCCTCTTGACGACATCAACGATGACCATCACGGTCCTGTTCGGGATCATGTTCCAGATCAGGATCTCGTAGATGAATCCGAAGAGGGTAGTGTCGCAACGCGGGCGGAGCTTAAAGCCGACCGAACTAAGCGACGCCGTCAGAAGATGCGCCAAGCTAGGCGGGCGCGAGACAAGAACCAAATTGTACCCCAAGTCCCATTTGACCCGCGACAAGCTGGACCCCAGAGGCTCTGGAGAATTCTCCAGAGCCTGTGAGAAGCTCGCTGGCTTTTAGCCGTCTCGCGAGTCGTTGAATATTTATTATTCATCGCTCGCACTTTCGCGGCGACCATCACCCGCTGGCCTTTTCTACTTCTCGGATCGACTGTCTTTTAAAAGACAGACTTTGCGGAATAATTCCGCACTCTCGCGTGCTTGGATTCGTCTGAAGAAGAGAGGGGGGAGAATGTTCCATCGCGGAACATTCTCCCCCTCCTCTAGATCGCTTTGCTCGACAGAGTCGAAATCGCAAAGGAGCGAAGAGAAGAATGGTCCTAATGGACAAATTGTCCAAATGGACCACCTACCTGAAGAAACAGCGAAAGCCGCGCTACGCGAGAATCCTGCTGTCTCGTTCTGATCAGCGAGAAATAGGGTTTATCGTGAACTGTATTTTTTTCTATACACTTAGGTCGCCGTCGGGAGCGAAGACGAAAGCGAGGAAAATAGGGGTGAAGATGTTCCAATGATGATCGATCCTCTGGAATCTCTGATCAGGGCTCAGGTCAGGGCCAGAGGGAACGGTAGGGTAGTAATGGCCGGAGACGATATCCCGAAGTTTGAGTCTGGAAGCGAGTTCTGCGATTATTCATGCATCGCGCATCGAGGATCTCCTGCTGGGCCCGCATCAGTTCGTTATAGCAGCCTTTGCGCAAGGCGCTCGATATGATCGGCGCCCATTCTTCCGGCGCCAACAACACAAACCTTCAAATTGTTCAAATTAGATTCTGACTTCATTCGTGACTCCATGTTACACAGGCTCACTCCCTCACGGCGGCAAAATTCCACCCGTGTCAGCCCGCTCTGCTCATACAACCCGACGATCCGCGCCTTTTCTTCCGCGATAAAATCGCTGACGAGTCCTCCGGGTTACTTCATTTTCGATTTCCATGCGTGGGACTATCCCAAATCCCGCCGCCCCTCGCATAGTTGGCCTTGCCTACGCGGATACGGGGCTGGCTTACTGGTCGAGCGGTATTACGTCGGTCTCCACGCGCAGCACACGTAAAAAGCCATGTAGCCACAAGAGGCAAAATCCACCCAAGCGGGGGCGCCATCACATTATTGCTGGCGAAGTGCCAAGCAAGACGCCCTCACGCATTCCGCGCAATAACGCAAAGAGCCCGATCGCCGACGATCGTCGGCGAGAGTTCGCGCAGTAAGAAAAAAGAGGAGGGGACTGTTCGCTTTTTGTTACGGAGTCACGCGCTGCGAGGAAACGGAGATCACGCTAAGAGCGGAACTGGGTTAAAAAGTTTCCGCTTGAAAATTTTGAGGGTCTTAAGACATCCATTAAAGGTGGTAGATTGCTGTCGCTGCGATTTTTTGCCATGGAAAAGGGCCGCAGATCATCGTGGAGGAAGTGCGAATCGATCGCCCTTTATGTGGATGAGCAGTTTCAACGCCGACTGCGGGCTCCCTCAGAGTGTCCGAATTTCGGGAAGGCGCAGGCTCTGGAAGCTCACGGCTAATACTGGTTCTCTTTTTTTTCCCATTTCTTTGTAGGGTCGTTCTGAGTCTGAGCGGGAGTAGCCTGTTTGGTGGCGCATCCGATGAGGAACAAGGAAGCAAAGAGGGCGATTATCGTAGAGGGAAGTTTCATAGAATAGCTTTTGTAGGATTCTGCTGCGAACCTGGAAAAAAGTCAAACATCCTAATTCTGGCCAGCTTCGAGCGCTGCAGTCCGCTGGAAGCTCGATTTGGCTTTGCTTTGCCGAAATTTCGGGTGCACTAGTCCCAAAATAAGCGAAATAGGCGACCAAAGCGTCCGAAGCGCACGTTCTGTTATCTCGCCGTCGGGAACAGCTGTTCCCGACCCCTCCCCCTGAACGCCCTGGATCAGCTGAAATCGGTAATATGACACTAGCGGCCGGGTAAACAAAACGGTTCCTGGACCCATCCTGGCGCAATGATCACGCTAGCCTTTAGAGACTTGCCGTATTAGGAGCTGGTTCCATGCCACGCGGCGGCAGACGAGACGGGGCCGGGCGGCCGAGAGGTAGCGGCAACGGCCGAACGGTCGAAATCCGATCCATCAGCATTGTTACCGTCCGCTTGGGAGAAACTCGATGAGCTTCGCGGGGAATCGTCGAAGGGTGTCCGAGTACGGATGGTGACGCAGTTTCGCCAAACTGATTTGTACCAAGACCAAGGGGTCGGAGAGAGAAGGCAAGGACGAATCTTTAACGGTATTCTGGCTGCAACTTGTTCACGGTGCTGTACCGGTGATCTCCAAGGGTATCAGAAAGTTTGTGTGCGGGTCATAACCTGAGAGAGAGGCAAAATGACCAAAGAGAAGAAGGAGACAAAGTGCGACGATTTGATCGACGCGCTGTTGGAGGAGCATGGAATCAGCCAGGAGGCGGTGCTTGGAGAAAACGGGCTGATCGCGCAGTTGAAGAAACGGGTTGTGGAGAGAGCCCTTGCTGGGGAATTGACCCATCATCTTGGCTACGCCAAGGGCGAGGCGCCCGAAGAGATCGACAACCATCGCAACGGCTCCAGCAAGAAGACGGTGGTTGGAGAAGACGGAGCGATGGAGATCGAGGTTCCGCGGGATCGCAGCGGAAGCTTTGAGCCCTTATTGATCGCCAAAGGACAGAAGCGCTTTGAAGGCTTCGATGAGAAGATCATCGCGATGTATGCGCGGGGGATGACGGTGCGCGAACCGGAGCGAAGCGGAGATAGACTGCCGTAGGCAGCCCGTCAGGGCGAGCAAAGCGAGTCAAATCGCGGGCTTTGTGCTCGATCACTACAAGGTGGAGGTGAGCGCGGACTTCATCAGCACAGTGACCGATTCGGTGCTGGAAGCGGTGGTCGAGTGGCAGAATCGGCCGCTGGAGCGCGCAGCTATCCGGTGGTCTATTTCGACGCGCTGCGGGTGAAGATCCGCGATGAGGGGAGTGTGAGAAACAAAGCGGTGTATGGCCTTTTGACCTTGTATCCCGAAACTGGACGGTGGGAATTTTAGTTTTCTGATGGTAGGAGGCTCTGGCAGGAAGGAGAGAAAATGCCACGGAAAAGACACAGCGAGGAGAGGATTGTCTACGCGCTTAAACAGATGGAAGGAGGGGCCAAAGGGCTGGAAATGTGCCGGGAGCTGGGGATCAGCGAAGCTACTCTGTATAGTTGGAAGAAGAGGTATGCAGGGATGGGAGTGAGCGAACTGAGGCGGCTTAAGCAACTAGAAGAAGAGAACCGGCGATTGAAAGGGTTGGTCGCCGATCTGACCCTTGATAAGCACATATTGCAGGAGGTGCTGCGAAAAAAGCCCTGAAGCCCGCGCGCCGGCGGCAGCTGACGCATCAGATCATCGAATGGTTTGAGGTTAGCCGCCAACGCGCCTGCGGGCTGATGCTCTTGGGACGATCAAGCTATTATTATCGAAGCCGCAGAAAGGAACATGTCGCCTTGAAAAGGCGTTTGAGAGATCTGGCCATGGTGCGAGTGCGCTTTGGCTATCCGCGGCTGACCGTATTGCTCAAGCGTGAGGGCTGGCCGGTAGGAAAGAAATTGGTTTATCGGCTGTATCGTGAATTGGGCCTGCAGATGCGCACTAGGAAGCGGCGCAAGCTAGTCAGCGCTCAGCGCGCTCCGGCTCAAAGGGCTACAAAGCGCAATGAGAAATGGTCTATGGACTTCATCGCCGATCGCTTGGAAGGAGGACGCCGATTTCGGGTGTTGACCGTGATCGATCAATTTACCCGCGAGTGCCTCAAGCTCGAAGCCGCTGTGCCGATGTCGGGATCGCGGGTGGTCGAATGCTTGGAACGGGTGGCCGAGTTGAGGGGCTATCCTCAGTCGATCACGGTCGATAACGGCACCGAGTTTTGCTCGAGAGCGGTCGATGGCTGGGCCTATCGAAAAGGAGTAAAGCTCGAATTCATCCGACCAGGCCGGCCGACGGAAAATGGCTTCATCGAGAGCTTCAACGGTCGGCTCCGAGATGAATGCCTCAACACCCATCTGTTCTGGTCGATTGAGGATGCTTGTGAGAAAATGGAAACTTGGAGGGTGGACTACAACACCCGCCGACCGCATAGCGCTCTTGCGAACTTGCCTCCGGCTGCGTTCGCTGCGAGCGCCATGCGGAGAGAAGGAAAACAACAACAGAAAAGGGATGATCTGTTGCCAATTTCGGCGCCAGCTTCGGCGATCATCGGATATTTTTTGCCAGGGGGCGAACTCGCTGAGCCGTTTGGCGGCCGCCTCCGCAGTTTCGGCCCGGTAGATGGCTTTGAGTTCGCGAGCCAGGGCCTGGCGCTCTTTCCAACCGCAAAAGGAGAGGCAATAACGGCTTAAATGCACGATGCAGGTCTGCACGCTGGCCAACGGGAAGACCGTGGTGATGGCCTCCGGAAAGCCCTTAAGCCCATCGACCACCGCGATCAGAATGTCCTCCACTCCGCGGTTGCGCAACTCGTTCATGACTTTCAACCAGAACTTGGCTCCCTCGTTCTGCTCGATCCAAATGCCCAGCACATCTTTGGTTCCCTCCGCCGCGATGCCCAGTGCCAGATACACCGCTTTGTTCCTTACGCTTCCCTCGTCGCGGATCTTCACCCGCAGCGCGTCGAAGTAGACCACCGGATAGCTGCGCTCCAGCGGCCGATTCTGCCACTCCACCACCGCTTCCAACACCGAATCGGTCACCGTGCTGATGAAATCCGCGCTCACCTCCACCCTGTAGTGATCAAGCAGAAAACCCTGAATCTCCCTTACCGTCATCCCCCGCGCATACATCGCGATAATCTTTTCATCGAAGCCTTCGAAGCGCTTCTGCCCTTTGGCAATCAATAGGGGATCGAAACTCCCGCTGCGATCCCGGGGAACCTCGATCTCCATCGCTCCCTCTTCCCCAACCACCGTCTTCTTGCTGTAGCCATTGCGATGGTTGTCGACCTCTTCGGGCGCTTCGCCTTTGGCGTAGCCAAGATGATGGGTTAACTCCCCCGCCAGAGCCCTCTCGACAACTCGTTTCTTTAGCTCCGCGATCAGCCCGTTTTCTCCAAGCACCGCTTCCGGGCTTATCCCATGCTTCTCCAAAAGCGCGTCGATCAAATCGTCGCACTTCGTATCCTTCTTCTCTTTGGTCATTTTCCTCTATCTCAAGGTTATGACCCCACACACAAACTTTCTGATACCCTCACTGGCCGGAAACTAAAATCCGACCCTGTCCAAAGATTGGAACAAGCTCACTCTTCGCCGCTTTTAAGGTCTCTTCGGATTGAGAGCGTGCACAAGGTAAGGTTTTTATCTGAATCGCAGCTCAAGTGCCGGCACGACGAATCGATCACATCCTTCTATGACCAAAACCAATCTCACAAGGGAAGGCGAGTTTCTTCGTCTAGAGGAGGAGAAGCGTTATAAAGCCCAGAACGGACTTTGGCGAAAGTGGGGTCCCTATCTTGGCGAGAGCCAATGAGGGACGGTACGTGAAGACTACAGCGAGAACGGCAACGCGTGGGAGTATCTGCCCCACGACCATGCCCGCAGTCGCGCCTATCGATGGGGCGAGGATGGCATCGCCGGATTTACCGATCATCACCAAAGACTTTGCCTTTCCCTCACCCTGTGGAACGAACGTGATCCGATCCTCAAGGAGCGCCTGTTCGGGTTGACCAAATAACGAGGGCAATCACGGCGAGGACTGCAAAGAGCTCTATTACTATCTCGACGCCACCCCCACTCATGCTTACCTGAAAATGCTCTATAAGTATCCGCAGGGGGAATTTCCCTACGCCGAGCTTGTTCAGGCAAACCGCTCTCGAGGAAAACAGGAGCCGGAATACGAGCTGCTAGTGTGACGTCCCGTAAATAGGATTGTATATCTCTTTGAGCATGGCCTCCCAGGCGCGGTCGAGTTTTTCAAGGATGCGGTTGGGGTCCGCGGTCCAGCGGTCGGGTTTGGGATTCCGATTGTGATGATCGAGAAAGCGGAAGATGTCGGCGACCAGGGCTCCGACGCTGTGAAAGCTTCCCGGGGGGATGACTTTGGCGGTGATTTCGCCAAAGAAGCCTTCCACCAGATTGAGCCAGGAGGAAGAGGTGGGAATGAAATGGAGGTGAAAACGGGGATGACGCTTAAGCCAGGCGGTGACTTTGGCGTGCTTGGGGGTCGAATAGTTGTCGCAAATAATGTGAAGCTCCAGCTCGGGGGCGACTTCCTTGTCGATCTTGCGCAGGAAGGCGAGCCACTCCTGATGGCGATGGCGCGGGGCGGTGTGGGCAAACACCTTGCCGGAAAGGTAGTCCAGGGCGGCAAAGAGGGTTACCGTTCCGTGCCGGTAGTAGTCATGGGTCCCCTTGGGTTGCTCTTGCAAACTCTGCCGTGCGCGGGTTTCGACCAGATGCGCCAGCCTTGCTTGCAGCCGGTGCAACCGGAGAGCACCTGCTCATCGAGACGCGCCACGCTAAGGAAGTCGTCGAACTGAGTTGTTCCATGGCTTGCTGCGCGCGGCGAGTGAGATGGCAAGGGAAGCGGGCCTCAATCCCGACCTGGTGATCGAGACCACGATTCAATTGCTGCGCGCCGTGGACGAACGCACGGACTCGATTCTGCGCCGCGGCACGGGGCCTGGCAAGAATTGACCCGAACGATGGAACAGGAATACTACAGAATGTCCGACGGAGAGGCCTCAGCCGCGTTGACTCTCGTTGGCGCGCGTTCACTCAAGGCCACAGACGACTGCTGCCAAACACTAAGGGTAGTGGACCACTCTCCAATAGTGAGAGCGCTCGCCTGTTAAGGTCCTAAGACGCGCCCCGCGGTTGTTGAACGTAAAGGGCACCAGAACCCGCCGTTCGGGTTTAGTCAGATCATCAATTGCCATCCGATTCGCCCCACTGAAATCTACGTTGCAGAAGATCTTGTAGGATTTGAGAAACGGATTCAGCGTCGCTTCGCAGTTGCAGGTAGAGTTGGTAGGCGTCGTGGGAAGTTTGGAGACCCGCCTCGTCGAACGCCCAAAACACAATGTCAAAGCCAGCCAAATCACCGCCCATCGCCTGCAGAATCGTCATCGGTGCTCGATTTCCCCCGAACGCCCCGCATTCCCAAAACCCCGTATGAATCACGGTTCGAGACGATGTTCCGGCAATGTGTCTGCTCTCCCGACGCGCCGCTGAGAATCCCGTAAAGGCCGCGTTCAGAACGTAGGCGATCTCTTGCTCGGTGTAATCTCCGTTGCCCCAGGCTGGCGCAGCCATAGCGAGTATGTTGCTCATCGTCGGGGGCACGAGCGCCTTGGTGGCCGCCATGATTTGTTCCTTTGGCGCACGCGCGAACGCATTGCCATACAACCCCTCCGGACGCCCTGCGCCGGGATTCGGGCGAGTATCGATTGCGCAGCGACGTTGAACGCCCGAAACGTGTAGCCACCCGTTGCAGAAGAAGTCGCCCAATGGCACTTCGACCGACGGATGCTCTTCGCCATCCCAGAAAATTCGGATGACCAACCTACGCCATTTGTCAGGATGTATCGTCATCCACATGTGTTGAATTGCAGCGGGCCTTGAATCTCCGCCAAAGTCGCCATGCCGTGTACGGGAAATGTCGATGCTCGGCGACATCTCCCATCCCTGGCCTAGTTCCCGCGAGGAGAGAACTGCGCCTGTCCGCTCCGTCGCCCTTCCGTCTCTGCCTTGGCTCCCGTCGAAATTTTCGGCACTGATCGATCGTGTCCTAGCGACGCCCCAAGTGCGTTGAATGTTGTTTCAATAGTCATTGATTCACTTAATGCCGGAAGTCTTGATTGATTCGACCAACTGGCGTTGGAACACGAAGAAGAGCACAAGCGTTGGCACCGCGACCACCACCGATGCAGCCATAATATAGTTCCAGGCGGCGGAATATTGATTTTGGAAACTTGCTATCGCAGGTTGTACGAGCCAGAGGTTTTGATTGGTCGTGATCGTTAACGGCCAGAGAAACGCGTTCCAGTTAACTAGAAATAAGAACACCGCCAAGGCCGATAAGATCGGCCGGCTGAGCGGAAGCATAATGTTCCAGTAAATGCCCCAGTAGCTTGCCCCATCCATAATCGCCGCTTCTTGCAAATCAATCGGGATTCCAAGGTAAAACTGGCGCAGCAGAAATATCCCAAACGCGTTGAACGTAACCGGGATAATCAACCCTGCATAGGTGTTCACCATACCCATTTTCTGCACCAGGATGAACAGCGGGACGATGATCACCTGTAACGAAACCAGAAATGTCGAAAAGATTGTCAGAAATATCGTGTCGCGACCTGGAAATCGAAGGCGGGCAAAAGCAAAACCAGCCATCGAATGGAACAGGAGCGCAATTACAGTGATCGTTCCCGCCACGAAGAAAGTATTCAGAATATAGCGAATAAACGGCAATTGTGTGAACACATACCGGAAGTTTTCGAGGGTCGGATGCTGCGGTATCAGGCTGGAGTTGAAGATTTCAGCTGGCTCCTTGAGCGAAGCCGAGACCATCCAAACCAATGGCGATGCGGTTATGATCGCGAATGTTGCGGTTGCGAAAATCAACATCCATCGACTAACCCGAAGGACTGACACATTTTGCCCGTTCATGCCTGTTACTGCAGATGGAACCGTCCTCCGCGCGTCAGCCCAAACAGCACAACGGTCATCGCCAGAAGAACCACAACCAGAATCGACGCCATGGCAGCGGCGTAGCCGTAGTTATTGAATTTAAACGCCTGCTCATAGATGTAAAAAACCACGAGCGACGTCGAATTTGCCGGTCCCCCATTTGTCATGACATAGATGAGATCGAATGCCTGAGAACCCGAAACCGCGGACACCGTCGAGACAAGGAGGACGAAGAAACTGGTCGGCCGCAACAGAGGCAGCGTAATCTGTGTGAACATCTTCCAGGAGTTTGCTCCCTCGATTCTCGCCGCCTCGTAATATTCTCGAGGGATATCCTGCAATCCCGAAAGGAAAATGATCATGTAGTAGCCCATCAAAAACCAGATCGTCACCACCAGAATTGCACCGAGCGCAAGGTTCGGATCACCGAGCCAGGAGCGACCCTGGAGACCGACAAGTTCGAGCATCCGATTGATGAAGCCGACTTTGTCGATGAGCATCACCTTCCAGATCAATGCAACGACAACCAGGCTCACAACGTACGGCATGAAAAATAAAGTCCGCCAAAGTCCGACCAACGGGATCCTTTGCCGCACAAGCAGCGCAAGTCCCAGGCCGCTGACGTAGAGCCCGGGAACAAGGCAGAGCACATAGACAATCGTTACGCCCAGACTCTTCATAAACAGCGGATCTCGCAGCATCCGATTGTAATTAGCCAGGCCGACGAACTTGTATCCGCCGAACCCATCCACGCTGAAAAATCCGAGACTCAACGCGAGCACTATTGGAATCGCTACGAAGACGAGCAATCCGATGCAGTCGGGCAAAATAAACAACCACGCCGCGAGCGTCTCCTTGCGTGAGCGTGTCCAGAAAACGCGGCCAACCCGTTGTCGGCGCTTTCTCTCGGGTTCTCGATTGTCCCCTGGCCGCGGAGTCATGCGTCCGAGGTCGTCGAGAGACAATCGAGTCCGGTCATCCATGCAATTAACACTGAACAAACGTTCGAAGCGTCGATCGGTTCAGCGTATTTCCTCCAGATTACGAGGTCGCATCTGGAGGCACTAATCTCAGGATTCAATACAAACGTCGACAGGGATTCATCAGAGCAATGGTGCTCCCGTGTATCCGGAGAGGAAGCTTTCGATTCGCTGGGATCCTTCCTCGGCGGCCTGCTTAGGATCAGCTCCGCCCAGTTGGCAAGCCTGGATAGTATCCGAGACCGCCTTATAGACCTCCGGTGGAACCCGAGGCTCACTTCTACCGGTCTGGAGTGTCAAGTCCTTAAATAACTTCATCGGGGCGCTGCTGTACCCTCCTTCGGTGGTCGCTTTTTCCAAAGCCGATTTTCGCGGCGAAACGCCAACGTTCGCCTTGGTACACCAGTCAACGACTCTTTGAATGGAATCGTCCTGCATGGAACCCACTGCCCAAACACAGAACTTTGCCGCTTCCTCGGGATTTTTGCCCTTGGCATTGGCGACGAAGGCCCATCCACCCAAAACCGTTCTTTGCTGGCCGTTGGGAGGTAAGGGATAGGGGAAGACGCCATATTGGAAATCCTTAGCGTGGTCCCGCAAGGCGCTGACTCCCCAGATACCCAGATTTTGCATGGCACAGAAGCCTGAAGCCAAATTCGCTACGACGTCCCAGCCATCGCCGCCCAGGATGTTGCGCGGTGCGACCTTCTGCTGAATGGTGTCTTGCCAGAACTTCAGAGCCTGAACGGTGGCCGGCGATGCAAAGGCGCTGTGTTTTCCGTCTGGCGTAGCGATATCACCACCTCCTTGCCACATAAATGGGTACCAGGTGAACGTCTGGTAATAACCCGGTGCAGTTTCGAATAGACAGCCAAATCGGTCCCCTTTGGTCAGCTTGTGCGCGATTTCGAGGAACTGGTCCCAGGTTTTCGGGATATCGCTCTCCGAAAGTCCAGCCTCCTCGAATGCCTTGAGGCTGTAAAACATCGCCAGGGGTACAACGTCGTACGGGACTCCATAGATCTTTTCATCAACGATCCGGGTTTCCATCACGTTTGGAAAAAAGTCCTTTTTCGCGGCGTCCTCCATGTAAGGAGTGAGGTCGACCAGAACGCCACCATTGTAGTAACGAAGAAAGTCCCCGGGGCTGATTATGAAAATATCCGGACCCTGACCCGAGGCGAAAGCGGTCTGTAGCTTGGATCCACCTATATACTCCGGAGCTGGGACAAACTGCAGCTCGACCTTGACATCGTGGGTCGCATTCCAACCCTTGACACAGTCTTCAAACCATTTGCTTTGAGTACCCACCTGTCTGGCGGGAGCATAGAACTGCCAGAATGAGAGTGTTTTTGTCGCGGCTGCCTTTCCAGTAAAAACAAACGGTGAGAACACTGATGATACCGCTGCAACTGCGGCAACCTTTCCTCCCCTTTTCAGAAGTTCTCTTCGGCTAATGCCGGCAACGGATTGAGGGTTACCTGAGCTCATATTCTCGAATCTGTTTTCTACTATAGTGGCTTTGATGCGCGATGTCATGCTTTCACAGGATTGCCTTTAAACACTTGGTGGAGCGGAGCTTGGAAGGTGACCAGGCTCGAATCATTGGTTCGATCGTTAATTTCCAGAATGCCGCTCATCATATCGGGGTCGAGATAGACGAGCGGCGCCGCCATCATTCCGGCCACCGCTCCAATTGCAGCGGCCAACCCCCAGCCGAAGGCTGACATCCGGCCGACACGAATGCCGACCAGTCGACTGGACACCGGATTCCGCGCTGCCGCCCGCATCGCCAATCCCAGTGGAGTAAAGCGGAAGAAAAGGAACACCAGGATCAAAACCGCCAATGTCACAGCGATCATACCCACCTCGTGCGATGACATATACTTGCTGCCGTACCACGCGCCTGACGGGAACGGGCTCGGAAAGCTCTTGATTGTGCAGCTGGAAATCCACCCGGCCAGACTGTTGAGGATGAGCAGCAGCCCGATGAACACGATCACGATATTCAGCACCGGCCCGCGTTCCACCGGCCGGATGATGATCTGTTCGATGGCGACATCGGCAGCGAACGAAGAAACGAGGGTGAGGCCGAAAGCCGCTCAATAGGGAAAGCCGGCATCGATCATCATCGCCCAGGCGATGTAGGTTGAGAACATCGCCATTGCGCCCTGCGCAAAATTGACGTGGTGAGTTGCCTGGTAGATCATCACCAGCGCGAGCGCCAGGCTCGCGTAAATGCCGCCATCCGCGACACCGGAGAGCAATTGGTGCAGGAAGCCTTGCATTTCTTCCCCCTCAATAGCCGAGATAGGCACGGCGCACGGCGTGGTCGCAGGCGATGATGGCCGCGGGGCCGCCCATGACAATGCATCCCGTTTCGATCAGATAGGCGTAATCGGCGAGTTCGAGGGCGATGTTGGCGTTCTGCTCGGACCAGCAACATGGAGACGCCTCCGTTACGATTGATGGTGCGCAGGATTCGGAAGGTCTCTTGCACGACCAACGGGGGCGAGACCGAACGATGGCTCGTCGAGCAGCAGGAGCTTCGGCCGCAGCATGGCGTCGCGCACACCGTTCCTGCAGCTGTGATCTCGATTCTGAGGTGGTCGGCAAGGTTTTCGACCTTCACTTCTTCTGCCGAGGCAACTCCATACTGTTCCATCATTTGATATTGGCCCCAGAAAATCGTCGGCCTTCATCTATTTACAAAGGCACGGGAACTAGCGCGTTTCAGGAATTTTGTTCCTAAACTACTTTCACGCGTTATTATTGGGTGAAATACGGAAATCTTGTGGAACGCAACCATGGTCCGCCAGCGGAGGGCGCGGCACGCTTTCATACCACGCGTTGGACGATCGTCATGAGGGCGGCGTTAAGCCAAGTGCAATGGAGGCAGTCCGCTTTGGCCGGGTTGTGCCGGCTCTATTGGTATCCACGCTACATGTTCGCTCGGCGCCGCGGGCATTCGCCGGTAGAGATCAACGAGGAGATCCATGCGTTTTGCGAGCGCTGATCGCAACCGGAGGACGGCTAGGTCCGTGAGTACGGAGCCCCAACGCACCTGCCCGAGCTGCGGCAATGAGTTTTCTGGAGGAATGGAATTCTGTCCGGTCTGCATTCTTCGCAAGGCTCTTGCTGGCGGGGTTGAGTCTGGCGAGTCTTCGTCTGGGGATACACTCAAGCTGATGCCGGAGCAGCCAGCGCAGCGATTTGACCACTACGAGCTGGTGACGGGTGAAGACGGGAAACCGCTCGAGCTGGGTCGCGGCGCGATGGGGGTCACTTACAAGGCGTTCGACATCAATTTGCACTGCCCGGTGACTCTGAAAGTCATCAGTGAACGATATCTCGGTGATGAATCGGCACGGCTTCGTTTTCTCCGCGAAGCCCGGGCGGCGGCGAGCGTCCGTCACCCAAATGTTGCCTCGGTCTTCCATCTGGGAGAACCGGACAGAAGTTATTTCTACGCGATGGAGTTTGTAGAGGGAGAAACTCTTGAACAAGCTCATCAGACGCTCAGGTCGACTGGAGGTGAAACTGGCGCTCGAAATTGCGAACGCAGGTGGCAGCTGGATTGGCCGCAGTTCACGAACAGCACCTTGTCCACCGAGATATCAAGCCCACAAACATCATGGTCAGGTTGAAGGAGGAAGGCGGTGTAACGGCTAAAATTATCGACCTCGGCCTGGCAAAGAGAGTAGACGAATCGGCTTCTGAAGCGGGCATTTCATCGCCCGGAGCATTTGCCGGGACACCCGAGTTTGCCAGTCCGGAACAGTTCGCAGGGGTACAGGTCGACATCCGCTCGGACCTGTACTCGCTTGGCGTGACGCTCTGGATAATGGTGACTGGCCAAACACCATTTCGAGGTCCTTCCGCTGAGGTGATGTATCAGCATCAGCACGCGCCCTTACCGCTTGAGCGACTCAAAGATGTTGCACAGCCGGTCGTAGTTCTCCTTGAGAAACTCCTTGAGAAAGATCCGGCACAGCGATTCCAGACTCCGGACGAGCTGCTGAAGGCGATGCCGACAATAACAGGCGCTATCGAGGCACGACGTGGGATCACACGTCGGAACTTGCAGCAGATCCCCCCTCGCACTTCACGCGTCGGAACCCGGAAGCCGCCAGCAAGATTAGGCCCAAAGAAGATTTCCGTAGCCAGATTGCCCATCACAGGAAGCGATGTTTTTGGTCGTGAAGAGGACATCGGTTTCCTGGACGATGCATGGGCAAACCAGCAGGTCAATGTTGTTACAATTGTTGCCTGGGGCGGAGTCGGAAAATCGACGCTGGTCAACCATTGGCTCCGACGAATGGCTGCTGAACACTATCGTTCTGCGCAACTCGTATTTGGCTGGTCTTTTTACAGACAGGGCACCAGTGGAGGCACTTCGTCTGCCGATGAATTTCTTGATGCCGCTCTTCACTGGTTTGGCGATCCAGATCCACGGCTCGGAACAGCATGGGAGAAGGGCGAAAGATTGGCGAAGCTCGTTGGGCATCGGCGAACCTTGCTTGTTCTGGATGGGTTGGAGCCGCTCCAAAATCCCCCTGGTGCACAAGAAGGGCGGTTACGGGACCCGTCCCTTCAGGCACTATTGCGAGAGCTTGCTGCTTTCAATATGGGCCTGTGCGTGATTACCACGCGCCTGCCGGTTGCTGATCTGTCGGATCACGAGGGTAGCTCAGCTCTGCGTCGTCACCTGGAATATCTATCCAGCGCATGCCGGAGCACAGCTGCTCCGAGCACTGGGGGTAAAGGGAGATGAAGCGGAGCTGCAAAGTGCCAGCGATGAGTTCAGCGGCCATTGTCTGGCGCTGACGCTGTTGGGCAGCTATCTGACTGATGCGTACAACGGAGACATTCGTTCACGTAACGAAGTGTCGGGACATCTTGCTCACGACGTACGACAGGGAACCCACGCCCGAAAAGTAATGAAATCTTACCAAACCTGGTTTGGTGAAGGTCCTGAGCTGTCGGTTCTGCGCATGTTAGGGCTTTTTGATCGCCCAGCTGAGGAAAAGGCGATTGCAGCGCTTCTAAAACCGCCTGCGATTCCGGGCCTTACAGAGTCATTAACGAATTTGAGCCCGACTGAATGGCGGACGATTCTAGCCAGACTAAGAAGAGCGCGACTTCTGGCTGGGGAAGATCCGCACAATCCGGGCTATGTCGATACGCATCCTTTGGTTCGTGAGTACTACGGCGAACAACTGCGAGGCCAACGAAGCGATGCCTGGAAGGAATGCAACAAGCGGCTTTTTAACTATTATCGAACGCTCGCGCCGCAGCTGCCGGATAATTTTGCGGAGATGGAGCCACTTTTCTTAGCAGTAATTTGCGGCTGCAACGCCGGTCTGTTTCGAGAGGCGCTGCATGAAGTTTATATCCCCCGGATTCAGCGGGGGGATGCCCACTTTGCGGCTAACGTTCTTGGAGCAACAGGGCCATTGCTCTCTGCTTTAGGTCATTTCTTCGAACACGGGCGCTGGGGATCGCTGATCGAAACGGCCATCGAAGGGCAAAGTCTCGTTGCTGAAGATCAGCTCTTCATCCTCATGCAGGCGGGGCTATATCTAACCGTCACGCGAGGATTTGCAGCACCCGAGACCGGAATTTGTTACGAGCGCGCCGAGCCCTTGTGTCATTCGGTAAATCGTCCCCGGCTTCTGTTTATGCAATTGATGGGTCAGTGCCGCTATGCACTGATGACGGACAAGCTGTCTGCTGCAATGCAGATTGCCGGACGAGTTCATGCGCTGGCGCAGGAACAGAATGACGCACGGCTCATGTTAGCTGCCTACCAAGCTTTTGCAGCCATATTTTACTTTTTGGGCGAGTTTGACTCGTCCCGGAAATACGCGAGGCATGGTGTTCAGATCTGGCGCTCGGGAAGCGTCCAGTCTCCTGTTGCGGAAGAGATCAGGACGCCAGTCGTCATCTGTCTGGTTTATGAGGCCATGTCCGACTGGCATTTCGGAGAGATCGCCTCTTGCCACGCGCTGATGGACGAGGCGATCGCAACAGCAAAGGAGCTGAAGGATAGGTATGCATTAGCCATGGCGCTAGCTTGGGCAGCGGGTCTGGCCCACCTTGAGCGTGATCCTGCCGAAGTTGACCGCTTAGCATCGGAGTTGATTGAACTCTCCACGCGTCACCATTTTGCGTATTTTCTAACGGTAGGATCGATTCGCCGCGGCTGGGCGCGCAGCGCTTCCGGTAACACAGCGGAAGGTATTCCCGGGATCGAACAGGGAATAAAAGAGCTTCGGGCGACCGGTACGGTGCTGGACCTGCCATATTACCTGGCGACTAAAGGCTGAAGCTTTACATCTAGCGGATCGTACCTCTGAAGCTCTTGAGGCAATCAACGAGGCGGTAGCAATTGCTGAAAGATTTGAGCACGGTTATTGCAGCGCCGAACTGCACCGCCTGCGCGGAGTGTTTCTCGCGACTTTGGGTGCTGAGGAGCTCCGAATTGAGGCTTCATTTTGCGAAGCCATCAGAATCGCAAAGGAGCAGAACTCGGTTTCGCTAGAGAAACGCGCCGAAGCTACCTACGCGGAATATCGGAGACAAAAAGCGAGTGCGTCAGGAGGACGTGGAGTTCGACTACCTCTTTACTAACTTACTTTCGCCACTGGTAGAACCTCTGCCGCCTCGGTCGCGGTGTCATTTTTGACCGACGATAACGGACCGGTGGCAGAGGCCACCTTATCGCAGCCCTGAAACTCGCCAAACAGGATCTCGAGTGAAGACAGTACGACAGGCGCGAGGGACGAAACATCGTGAAACTCAGTAAAGAAGCTTTGAAGAGCGGCAAGATCTCCGTCGGTTCCAGTGTGCGGCGCTACAAACTCAAAACGAGCAAACTTTTGAACTATCTCCAAGTCGCGCGCCGCTCCGATTGTGCAACCATACACTCCTTGGTTGGGTTCTTTCGGTGTCCAGAGGGTTCAGGAATTTTATTCCTAAACATGCTTTCACCCGCTATTGTTGGTTAACGACCGATTCTTTGGTGAAACGCGACCATGGTCCGCCGGCGGGGGCGGTGCGAGCTTTCACGCTACGCGTCGGACTCTTTGCGACGCCTTGGTTGCATCCCAAGGGCCGTTAGGCCCATGAAAACGGAGGACAGACGCGTCTGCGCGAGTTGCGGGTAATGAGTTTTCCGGAGCAGTGGAATTCTGTCCGGTGTGCATGCTTCGCAAGGCTCTCGCTGGCGGAGTCGAATCCGACGAGTCTTCTTCTGAGTGCGTGATCAAGCCGAAATCGCCAGACGTGGCACGACGATTTCACCACTATGAGGTAGTAGTCGGCGAAGACGGGAGACCGATCGAGTTGGGTCGCGGCGCGATGGGCGATGCAGGTCTGCACGCTGGCCGAGGGTATCAGAAAGTTTGTGTGTGGGGTCATAACCTTGAGATAGAGGAAAATGACCAAAGAGAAGAAGGATACGAAGTGCGACGATTTGATCGACGCGCTTTTGGAGAAGCACGGGATAAGCCCGGAAGCGGTGCTTGGAGAAAACGGGCTGATCGCGGAGCTAAAGAAACGAGTTGTCGAGAGGGCTCTGGCGGGGGAGTTAACCCATCATCTTGGCTACGCCAAAGGCGAAGCGCCCGAAGAGGTCGACAACCATCGCAATGGCTACAGCAAGAAGACGGTGGTTGGGGAAGAGGGAGCGATGGAGATCGAGGTTCCCCGGGATCGCAGCGGGAGTTTCGATCCCCTATTGATTGCCAAAGGGCAGAAGCGCTTCGAAGGCTTCGATGAAAAGATTATCGCGATGTATGCGCGGGGGATGACGGTAAGGGAGATTCAGGGTTTTCTGCTTGATCACTACAGGGTGGAGGTGAGCGCGGATTTCATCAGCACGGTGACCGATTCGGTGTTGGAAGCGGTGGTGGAGTGGCAGAATCGGCCGCTGGAGCGCAGCTATCCGGTGGTCTACTTCGACGCGCTGCGGGTGAAGATCCGCGACGAGGGAAGCGTAAGGAACAAAGCGGTGTATCTGGCACTGGGCATCGCGGCGGAGGGAACCAAAGATGTGCTGGGCATTTGGATCGAGCAGAACGAGGGAGCCAAGTTCTGGTTGAAAGTCATGAACGAGTTGCGCAACCGCGGAGTGGAGGACATTCTGATCGCGGTGGTCGATGGGCTTAAGGGCTTTCCGGAGGCCATCACCACGGTCTTCCCGTTGGCCAGCGTGCAGACCTGCATCGTGCATTTAAGCCGTTATTGCCTCTCCTTTTGCGGTTGGAAAGAGCGCCAGGCCCTGGCTCGCGAACTCAAAGCCATCTACCGGGCCGAAACTGCGGAGGCGGCCGCCAAACGGCTCAGCGAGTTCGAAGCCGGCCCCTGGGGCAAAAAATATCCGATGATCGCCGAGAGCTGGCGCCGAAATTGGCAACAGATCATCCCCTTTTACGGTTATCCGCCGGAGGTGCGAAAAATCATCTATACCACCAATGCGATTGAAAGTTTGCATATGCAGCTGCGCAAGGTGCTCAAGAACCGAGGGCACTTCCCGAGCGACGAGGCGGCTACCAAGCTCATCTTTCTGGCCTTGCGAAACATCACCAAATCGTGGAAAAATCCGCCCTTGACCTGGAGGATGGCCGCCAACCAATTCGCCATTCAATTTGGGGAGAGATTTAACAAATGAGGCTGATGCCTTCGGAATGGGGGCTACGCGCCCCCATAACCCCGCGGCTCGGGGGGAACTGCGGGGCGCTACCGCGCCTTGGCAAATCGGAGCTAAACGAAGAATAATAAACCGGCCCTAAACACAAAACTTCGGATACTTCCCGCTGGCCAAAGGAAAAACCGTGGTGATGGCCTCCGGAAAACCCTTCAGCCCGTCGCCCACCGCGATCAGAATGTCCTCCACTCCGCGGTTGCGCAGTTCGTTCATGACCTTTAACCAGAATTTGGCTCCCTCGTTCTGCTCGATCCAAATGCCCAGCACATCTTTGGTCCCGTCGGCGGCGATGCCCAAGGCCGGTATTCTCAAAGTACTGCGTTGCGGCAGATTCTCCGCAAGGCCATCGCGCAAACATTCCGAGGTACCTAGGGCGAGTTCTCCTGGAGTGCAGTCGTGCGTTGAGCGTGCTCCTGCGGAGCAATTCGCGATGCGTCTGGTTCTAACAGGTTCACCCCGGGACCGGAGGATATCCGCGCGGCGGCGAAGTTGAAAGCAATCCTGCTGTTGCCAACGGGCACCGTTCCGATTGAGACCGCGCGTCGCTTTGCGATCCTGTAGTCGGAGGCCACGCTGGTGAAGTAGCTGCAAATCGGCTTGCCGTTGCGGGTGAGGAGGTGCTCGGTGATCGGGCCCAGGCGGAGGCAGCGTCTGCGGATCGCGGTGCGATCGAGTTCCTGCCGCTGGAAACTGACGAGCAGCAGCGTCGCGCCCTGCAGACTCGGCGCCGGTGTCCAGAATTCGAACATCAGGCTGCTCTGCCCGAAGAGATGAGACCCGGTCGTTTGCCGGACTGCCGCCGCCTGATCCCCCGCGTAAAATGCGGCTTCGCTCGCGATGAAATTGCGATCCATACCGACGACCACGGTCGGCGTCTGCGTTTGTTCCTGCACCTCGCGCTTGAGCTGCTCGAGCCCGAGGCCCATCTCCGACCAGCCGACCGGCAACAATTCCATTTTCGCCGAGTAGCCGAAGCCGGGCAGGCCGAAGGAGAGGTAGATAAGGAACGCGGGGTAGATGACGCATGCCAACGTGACCGTTGTCATCCAAGCGCGCCGTGTGAGACCGGAAGGCGCAGCGGTTAGCTGCGCAGCGACGGCGGGAATCACGGCCAGCCAGAGCGGTCCGGTCCAGTTGAGCTTTACACGATGCGTAATGCTGAAGATGACGAACACGGCCAGGGGAACGAGCGTGAACACCTGGTAGAACAGTCTTATCCGGTAGACATTGCTAGAGTTGGCGCCGAATGACCGGCGCTCGGCGAGGACGCGGATCGCGAGAAGAAGGGCGACCGGCGTGAGCACGACGAGGATCGAGCCGAGCAGCTCATGCATGGAAAAACGCCGCGGTGCTGCGATCCGATCAGCGCCCTGATACGCGAAGGACGCCCAGTCGTGCTGCGCATTCCAGACGAGGACCGGCGCGAAGATGACTACCGCCAGCAGCACTGCGCCGTACGGCGCGCCGTGGCGGAACCAGCGGCGGGACTGCGGATCGAGCGTCATGAAAAGCAACGTCGCCGGCCCGATCAGCGCGATCGTGTATTTCGAGAGCATCCCGAGCCCGAGACAGATGCCGAGACCCAGCCAAGCGCGGCCTTTTTCTTGAAAAAAGACCCGCGCCAGAAAGTAGAGCGCACCGGCCCAGCAGGCCGTCAGCGGCGCATCGGGCGTGATCATGAATCCTGTCATGAAAAAGAACGGCAGTACCTGCAGCATCGCCATGGCGGTCCAAGCCGCGCGTCGGTCAAAGCAAAGCGCGGTCAGCCGGAAAACGAAGAAACAGGTAACGAGGTGGCAGAGGAAGGCGAAGATACGGACACCGAATTCGCCGTGACCAAACACCTTGGTGCCAAGATCAATCAGCCAGGCAACCATCGGCGGATGATCGAGATAGCCGATGTCGAGATGGCGGGCGTAGAGCCAGTAGTAGGCTTCTTCCGGAAAAAGGTCGGGCGCGGCGAGGGTGGCAAGCCGAAGGAGGAGCAACCCGGCCACAAGAATCAACGTCCCGGGAGGGATCAGCGGAGACGATTTTTCGAGCGCGGGTTCTGGGAGCGTGACGGTCATTGAATTGCCACGGCCGGAGGTGAAATGCCTCTCCGCGACCGCATGCGGGTGTGCTCTTCGTAGCTCTCGCAGACCGCCGAGAAAACCCGATCGACACTGATGCGTTGCATGCAGACGTTGTCGCGGCAGGAGGAGCTGCGGTTGTTGAGCGCGCTGACGCAAGGGCTGCACGCAATCCCGGCCCAAATCGGCTTGTTGCGTTTGGTAATTGCGGCAAAAAGCTGCGGAGTCTCGGGGCCGAAAAGCGTCACTGTATGGATCGTTGTGAGCGAGGCAAAATGCGCTGGTCCGCTGTCATTCGTCACCATGACATCGGCCAGTCCGTAGAGAACCATGAGTTGGCGAAGCGTGGTCTGCCCGGCGAGTGAGAAACAGCGCGGCGACCCGATGCGCTGGACAGCGTTCTCCACCTGCGGGGCTTCTTCCGCGGCGCCGGTGAAAGCGATGAAAGCCTCCGAGTAGTGCGCGAGGAGGCGCTGGGCTAGAGCGATGTAGCGATCGATGTTCCAGCGACGCAGCGGGATGAGGTCGCTCGAGTTCGCATTTAAGAGGATTAGCGACGGCGTCACCGCCAGCCCGGTGTGATGTTCGACCAACGCTTCCATTTGGGCCACCTCCTTCGCCCGCGGCGCGAAGCTGGGCAGCACCTTCTCGATCGGCTCCGGAAGGGCGTCGAAGGTGGGAAAACTCTCAGGCGGAAAATCAAGCGCCTGCAGCAGCATCGCGAAACTCTGCGTGGTGTGGAGGTGCGGATTGTAGCGAACCCGATGGGTCATCAAGTTCCCGCGATACGGCCCTTCTCCAAAGTAGGCGTGAAAGCCAGACCGCAAGCGCGCTCCGCTGAGGTAGGTCAGGAGCGCGGAGGAACGGGAAAAGAACTCGAGATCGACCGCCGCGTCCACCTGCCGCTTCCTCAGCCGCAGGATGACGCCGAGAACGCTGCGCAGAAGCGCGAGAAAGCTGTCGCTCCGCACCGTAATCACGTTCTCCAGGGGGATGACGTCGAGGACATCGACGATGAAACGGTTGTCATCGAAAACAACCATGAAGACGTTGTCGCGACCAACGCGCGTCACGGCTTTATGCAAGGCCAGGTGGGCCAGGACCGTCGAGCCCTGCTCGGCGAGCTTGATGAAGACCAGCGACCGGATCGGTCCCTCTTCGCGGCGCGAAGGGAGGCACGCTCTGAGAAGCGTGCAGCCAAAGCAGAGCGGAACACCCACCCAGCGGTCGATCTGCATCATTTTTCGGACATTCATTGGAAAGTGCAGCGCATCGAGGCGGAAAAAAAACTCACACGATGCGGAGTCTGGTGAGTCGTTCTGGAATTAACAAATGTTGTCCATTCGGAAATCATTGAGAATCAACAGTTGTGCGAATTGTGGATTAACATCGGTTAATACCCTGGAGCATTTGCACGCATTTTTTTGGTAGCGTTTAGCGTTAGTACAGGTTAGTACGCGTTTCATGGCTCGCCAATACAAGCTCAAGCCTCGCCCTACCAAAAGCGGCAAATAGCGCCTCAGCATCGTTGCCCAGTTGAGTGCAACTGGAAAGCGCCAGCAGTTGTACTTTGACTCTCACTCCAAAGCACTGGCGGCGGCAAACAACCTGCGAAAGCATCATGATCAGTTCGGCCGTTCTTTGAGATTTCTGGAACCGGCACGACTGGCAGAATCAGTTGAGGTCTGGGATCTATTGGACCGTGCGGCAACCTCCGGAAAAGCGACCTTTGGGTATTTACGAAATCTAGTATTGAGGGAAATCAAGGCACAGAAAGATAGAGCCAAGTCTATCAGTCTCAATTCCCTTTTCGACCAGTATCTGGAAAAGCTCAAACGCAACGGCCGGACAGAGCACTACATGAAAGCGTTCAAATGGTGTCGAGGATATTTTCGCGAGGTTCTAGAGGAGCCAGTTTCCGATTTGAAGTCCAAGGACATTGCCAACGCCTTTGAGGATTTGAGCAGTGGAGAACGCAAGCCAATCTCCGATTGATTCGCGCCGTGCTCAACTACGGCGCGAAACAGGGATTTCTGAAATCGAATCCATCACTGCAGGTCGAGTTCGTTCGCAGGGAGAAAATGGAGGTCAAGCCGCTCTCCAACGAGATCGTGCGGGCAATGCTCAATGATGCTGCTACTAGTGGCGACCGTCTTGAGCTCTTGCCGTATCTGGCAACTGGCTTTTTCTGCGGTTGTCGAGAGGCAGAGCTTTTTAAAATCCTGTGGTCGGATGTCTTCTTGCCGGAGAAGCGTCTCTTGATCCGTGCCAGCGTCTCAAAGACCCGGAACAAGAGGTACATTGAGATTCTTGGAAACGGCGTGGAATGGCTCCAGCTGTATCTCTCCAAGCTGGAAAGCCCACCAAGGCGTGAGGAGCGCATCATGCGAGCATATACGTCCAGCAAGCTCAGAGACGCCAGGGTTGCCAACTGGAGAGCATCCGGAGGCATTGGACCATGGCCTGTAAACTCCAAGCGCAGAACCTGCGCCAGTTGCCATGTCGCACTGCATGAAGACTACGACAAGCTGAGCCTGCAACTGGCTCACACTTCCAGCCAAATGAGCCTGCAATATGTCGGAGGCGTGACAAAAGAGCAGGCGACAGAATATTTCCAAATTCGGCCCTAAGTTCTTCCGCATTTCGCGGGAATATCCATATAGGTTAACCGCGAATTAATTGCCGTTAATAACTATCCTCGAAAGGCGACAAAAGGCAGTATGTCGCGCAAGTCGGCGCGCTTGCCGATGGGCGTTTCCCTTAGAATTTCCTTCTCGCGCTCCTCGAGGTATTCGAGCCAGGCCTGGCCGCCCTCGGGAGAGATCCAGCCGGCGAGTAGGCAGTTGATCGCCCCGCGCGCCGAATAGAGCATGTCGGAGTCGCCCGCGATGCGGGCAATCAAAGCCTTCAATCGATCGATGATTTCTTCCACAAGCTTTTTACAGGATAATCAAACCTACTTCGCTCGCTTGAAATTTATATGGGGAACGAAGGCTCCCATCGTCGGATCTGAATAGGCTTCGTTGTAGTAAGGATCAATTCGTTCTCCGTCGGCATCGCAATATTATCGGTGGCGTCGATCATCCCATCCCATTGCGGAAACGTACAGCGCTCAATTTGAATGGTCTTGGTCTTCGCCCTCTCGTCGACCGTGTACGTTCCGAAAAAGCAGCTCACTGGCCCGACGGGATTCCCGAGGACTAGTGCCCTCGGATTTTGGTTAGCACCTATTATCCGCCAAGAATAGTGGCCAATTTCATCAAACATGGCGATCCTTTTGACACCGGACCCCACGGCTCGTGCTTTATGCCGTCTTCGGTCTGGTCGTACACCGACTCCAATATCCAAGTGCCTACGATTAGTTCTTTGAGGGTCTTTTACTGGCCGAGTGCATCGCTGGGACGAAGGGCAATTCCGAGGAGGAATGCCATAATGGTCATAGTGAAGTGCGGTATGCCGGTTCATTGTGTTCATCGTTCGATCCTCGTGTTCACGTTTTATGGTCCGTATTACCCCGCTAGAGAGCGCGATTTTACACGCTCAGGTTGGAATCGTCTGTAGGGCCAGGGATGAGAATCGTGTAGGGCGAACTCCTACAACGGTGCACTTTTTGATGTCTGGGCCATTCACGCGAGGCCGCATCTCATCGGCGACGATTGGCTGGGCGCGGCGGCGTTTTCGGTCTCGTCTTTTTCTCGACACTCCCGGTGGTTCTCCCCTTCGTTTTCATTTCCGAAGCGGCGTTCGCACTGAGGGTCTCAAACCTGGTTGCCGTCTGCATGCTGTTTCTCACCGGCTACCTTTTCGGCAGTAGCGCGGGCCATCGCCCGGTGCTGCTGGGATGCCCGATGTTGCCCGTCGGGGTGCTACTTACTGGCGTTGCGATTGCCCTCGGAGGATAACGGCCTCGAGCTTGCCGGAGCCGAAGGCCAGCGCTGCGAGAGTCGCACCGATGGCGCTATCCGATTCCGCCTGCAGCGCGATGGCCTGCGACCACGCGGCCCGCGCCGTCAGCACGTCCTGGACGGGCACGAGCCCTTGGGAGAAGCCGGCGAGGGACGGGTGATGAGCACTACTCTATTGTATCAAGCCTTGAAGAACGGGCTCGAGGCTCACAACGCCTTTTCTCGAACCGGTTTCACCGCTTTCGAACTCGATCCAGCCTTCGTTAAAGCCATTCAACATCTGCATGCGAGGAAGCGGATTCTTCATCCCCTGCGACTTGAAAAGATCCTCCCAGGAATCGCGCGGCACGATTTGCATTTGCACCGGCCGGCCCAAGACCTTCGTGAATGCAGCGGCGATCTCCTTTGGAGTCACGCGGTGCGGTCCTTCCAATTCCACCACGCGGTGGCCGCTCCACGGTTCTTGCAGCAAGGCGGCAGCCAGTTTCCCGATATCCGCGGTAGCTACCATCGGCACCGGCTTGTCGAGCGGTTGCAGGAAACTCTGGATCGTCCCCTGCTCACGCGCTGGCACAACATCCCACCTGCAGTTTTCCATAAACCAGGCCGGACGCAGAAACGTGATCGGCATCGGCAGATCGCTGAGCGCCTGCTCGATAATCGTGTGCTGGGTCAGCAGGTTGGGCTGACCAACCTGCGCTCCGATGGTGGAGAGATAAACCACTCGCGCCGGATGCGCCGTTTCCAGCGCGCAGCGCAGCGCAGCCCCGATCGCCCGCGCCTCGGGAAACCCCGGCTGCGGATCAAAGTTTGGTGGCGCGAGTACAAAAATGCCTTCCGCCCCTCGAAACGCTGCCGCAAGGGAAGCCGCATCCTCGATTGTCGCCAGTGCCACTTCGCACCCGCGATCCATCCAAGCCCTTCCTTTGTCTGCATTTCGTACGACCGCGCGGACCGGCTGTCCCGCGTCGAGGAGGATGCGTCCCATCACCCCTCCGATCTGGCCAGTGATTCCGGTGATTGTATACATGAGTCAGTGCCTTTCTCGGTATAATTCGTCTGCTTGAAACGGCTTCGCCTAACGTAAGAATTTGGGCATCGTGCTACTTTCGTTACGGTTAGACGATGCTGCTGGTGGAAGCAAATGTTTCCTGTGTTAGATCCGAATCCTTATAGGCTTGTTTTGTCCCAATTGTCGCTTCGAGCGATGAATCTTTCAGCTTGTGCTCGGAGGACAGGAGGGCTGCCGCGTGCTCGCCTATCACGACGCAGGGTGCCATCGTGTTGCCCGTCGTTACACGAGGCATAACGGAAGCATCTGCAATACGAAGGCCGCCCACGCCGTAGACCTTCAACTTGACCCGCACCCGTTGGGCGAAATCTTCGATTCGCCTACTTAGCTCAGGGCTGGCTGTTGTATTTCTACTGATCTTCATAAATTGTGCGTTGCAGCTCTCTTTGGTTGCATGCTGTTGTTGTCGCTTCGCCGTTGTGCCGGCGGTGAGAATTCAAAAAAGTGCATATCAAACCGCCGGGCCAGCGCGCCGATGCGCGCCATCGCTTGCTTCCTTGGCATCGAGGCCAACCGATCGGCCCGATCCATTTCCTCGACAGCATCGAAAAATGCCTGGTGAAGCTGCGTCGATATGCTCAGCAATCGGGCAGGCTTATCCGTCCGGTTATAGAATGCATGGACAGCGTTGGTCGGAATGATGATTGTCTCTGCGCTGGCGCAGGTGATCCATTCCTCTTGGGCGCCGGTCACCTGGAGAAAGTCAATATGTCCGAAAAGCACATAAAAGACTTCGCTATAGGCGTGACAATGGAGCGGCACACCTTCCCCCGGCTCAAGCTCCTGTTGGTAAATTGAAAACGCATAGCCGGTGTCCGCACCCTTCACCTTCCAGGTGAATCGAACACCGGCCACGTCAAACATTTCTCCTGCATTCCTTTCGACCTTGCGAAGGCCACTTTCTAACGGAATTTGATAGCCATTATTGCCCGTCTTCAGTTCTTTTCTTGTCATGGTTGTCTCCAACGGATTGACGCGGCTTGTGCCGCGCCTAGGTCATCTCGCGCGGCGAATTGATTGAATGAACGCTTTCAAGCAAGGCTGGGCCAACAATGAGACAGCCGAATTTGTCTAGGATGGCCGTAATGTCATCGCTCTGGCGGGCGGCGACTTCCCTAAACAGTTGCTCGATATGCCCAGGTGAAAAAACGAGCAGCATTCGAAGGGGAGTGTCCGACAGATTGCACCAGGCATGAGGAACGCCCTTTCTGACGGTGACTGCCGTCCCGGCTGGAGCGTCCAATGTCCTCTCCCCAATGGCGATGCGCAGTGTGCCCTCCAAAACAATGAAATGCTCAACCTCATTTTTGTGGATATGCATTGGCACCCCGTTCTGGGGGTTCGCAACCATCTCAAGCATCGCAAACGCCCCGTTCGTCTCCTCGACGGAGGTGCGGATTTTGAAGCGTTCTCCCGGCGTTATCTGCAACCATTCACCATTGTCGCTCGGTAGAACTTCGGTTGATAGTTTCGACGCTGTCATCTTGACCTTCCTATTTCGACATCTGAGAGCAGATGAGGTGCTGTCGCATTGTTGTGTTCATGCCCACCCAGTCAGCCAAAAAGAATTCCATAGTCGTCAGAAAGTTTATGGACATTCCGGACGGCAACTGCAGGTGGCTTTATCGGAGCAACCGCGTTGTCCGGTGCAGGGACCGCCGTCACCTTCAGGAACCCCTCGAACCCGGAAGGTGAGAACATGAGGAGATAGTGATTCTCGGTGTTGCCAGAATTGCGCAGCTGGTGGGGGAGGTCGCGCGGGGCGATGAGAGTATCGCCTTCCCTAAGCGTAAAGACCTTGTCTCGGACGATCACCTCCAGTTCTCCGGCGAGCACGTAGTAGGTCTCATCCTCACGCGTATGCATATGGCGAGGCACACCCATCCCCGGCGCGAGACTCGCCTCAATAAGGCAGTATTTTCCTCCTGTATCGTCGCCCGATAAGCATAAGGAAACAATGCCCACGTCAAAGAAGTAACGCGTGGATTTCGGCTGATATTTGATTGACGGGGCTCTGCTGTCCGTGTCGCCTGGGTTTGCAGTCGGTGCGCCAATGCCGCGCGAACCGTCGGTGACCAGTGCCACTTGGTTTGCATATTTCTTAGTGATGATTGTGCTCATATGTTTCTTTGGGTCGTTGCTTTTTTGCAATTGTTGTTCGTCTTTGGCCGTCTCCCCTTACGTCAGCGGCGCCCTTCAATGGAACTTTCGTTCCAACGCCGAGCCGCGTTCGTTGGCCTGCCCTCTATTCTGCGCGGATCTGCGAATTGGCCTTTTGCTTCATCTGTAAGCCATTTTATTTACACCAATCGTTGTGACCGTTTCCACTTAAGCGTTTGGCGCCGTTTGGTCTGTTGCAGTGTTGGCGATACCGTGTCGACAGTTTCAGTACCTGCTGCACACCGCTATAGCCGCCATTTGTCACAAACACACAGGCCAAGTCTGCGCCATCCTCCGTCAAACGTTTTTCAATCGCTGGGCCAATGCTGCGCGAACCGACCGAAACCCGCGCCGCGTTGTCTGCAAGTCCCTTAGTGATGGTTGCATTCATATGTTCTTTCTCTCGTTTCTATGGTTCATTGGATTTACCCCCGCATTGTGAGTCCGCCTAATACTTCGTTCCTTGCGCTGCCATGCTTTTGCGGCATAATGGATTGGGCAATGGAACTTCGACATCTGCGATACTTTCTGGCGGTTGGTGAAGCCTTGACGTTCACCAAGGCGGCGGCGCAACTTCGAGTCGCGCAACCCGCCTTGAGCCGACAAGTGCAGGACTTGGAGGATGAGATTGGAGTGGACCTCCTGCGCCGCAGCCCGCGCGGCGTGACGCTCACGGCGGAAGGAAAACTTTTTCTAGAGGAAGTCCGTGAGTTGCTGAAGCGCGCCGATGAATCGGTGGAAAAGGTCCGCGCGCTGGCACGCGGCGAATATGGCGAATTGCATGTCGGCTACGTCCAGGTTCCCACGGTGGAGATATTGCCGCCCGCGCTTCCAGCGTTCCAAAAAGCCGTGCCACGCGTGAAGGTGGTGCTGCACGATCTCTCAAGCGATGAACTCATCGCCGGGCTGCACAACGCCACCCTTGAACTCGCGATCATGGTCCAGCTCACCGGCGAGCAGACCGCGGGCATCGAGTTTGAATTGCTGCGCACCTATCCGTGGTGCGTGGCGCTGCCCGCTGCGCATCCCTTTGCTCGGCTCAAATCCATTGCGTTGGAAAAGCTAGCTCTCCAACCACTGGTAGCTCTCCGTCGTAAGGACTACTCCGAGTATCACCGCCTGCTCGAGCGCATCTTCTCCCCCATCTCTGCCAAACCGCGCATCGCGGTCGAATGCGACAGCGCCAGTTCAGTCATCCTCGAAGTGGAAGCCGGACGCGGCGTTGCTCTGGTGAACACGATTCTCAAACGCGTGGCTGGCGAACGCTTGCTCTACCGCCCAATCACCGGCATGACCGAAGCGCAGTCCGTCGGCATTGCCCGCGCCACCAAGGGTGACGTGACGCCCGCCGGAGAAAGATTTTGCGAGATCTTGAGGAAAATTTCACATGGAGCAACTGCGGCAAAAGCAAAGCCGACAAGGTCTCCCTGAACGAAGTTCGTGGGGTGTTGGAACGCGGTTCAGCAAGACTTTGATTGCTTCACTAGGGGGCGTGATTTCTCGAGCGTGTTAAAGGATCTCGAACAAATAGAGGAAGTGTCTGAGCAGATCGCTATTTGGGCAAAGGAATTTGGGAATAAAGAGGTCACTGCTGGGCTTGTTCGACTTTGTACCAAAGCGCAGGCTTCCTCCGAAGCCGCTCCCGAGCCAAAGGCGAAAGAAACACTCATAACCCTGAAAAGTCGGTTGCCGGGTAATTCGACGATTCCCGCCGCGTAAGCGCGCAAGAGCAGGCTGCGAACGGGTAGTTTTTAACGAGAGGCATCGCAAGCTATCTTCGGCCGAGGACGGGACATCGCCCGTTGCTGCCGAGATGCATGATGGTGCTCGTCGGCGGGTTACTTACGGCCGTTGCGATTGCCCTCGGAGGATAGCGGCCTCGAGCTTGCCGGAACCGAAGGCCAGCGCCGCGAGGGTCGCTCCGATTGCGCTGTCCGATTCCGCCTGCAGCGCGATGGCTTGCGACCATGCCGCTTGCGCCGTCAGCACGTCTTGAACTGGCACCAGCCCGTGATCGAATCCGGCGAGGGCTGCGTCGTAGCTCGCGCGCGTCGCTTTGACGAGCCCATCGGCGCTTTCCCGGCGCGCCACGGCATTTTTCGCCCGGGTGTAAGCGCGCCATACTTCGGCGATGGTCTTCTCCTTGCCAAGGGCGAGCTCCTCCACGGCAGCTTGCCGCTGGGTATCAGCAAGCCGGACTTTGTTTTCTTCTCCGAAGCCGGTGAAAATCGGCCACTGCACGGTGAGAAATCCACCGTAGTTTTGAAGTCCGAAACCCATCTCTTCGAGAGGCCCGGCACTTCGGACGGTCGTGTCGAACCGCGTGTAGCCTGCGAGCCCGGTAAGGGAGAGCTTGGGCAGCAAGTCTGCGCGCGCCGCGCGAAGTTGCGACTCCTTCGCCTGCACGACGGCGACCTTCGCGAGCAGGTCGGGCCGACTGCTAAGCGCAGCGCGAATATGAGCATCAAGCGGCTTTTGGAGTTGCTGCTCCAGTCTCGCGTAGTCGGCGCTCACGACTTTCACGGGCATGCCAGGTGGAATTCCAACGGCCTCGGCCAAATCGACCCAAGCGACCTCCGCCGCCGATCTCGTCGTTTGAACCGCGTAGGCCGCCTCAGCGGCCGCCTGCCTCGCCTGGAGCAGCAGGGGTTGTGTGAGCAATCCGTGATCGGCCTTTGCACCGGCCGCGGCCGCGAGTTTTTTCGCCGCCTCCAACGCGCTTGTCGCGGCCGCAAGCTGGCCCTTCGCAGCCTGCCAAGCGTAGTAGGACTCCAACACCTTGAAAGTGACCGCCTGGTGAGCGGCGTTGAAGGTTAGGTTGGCGGCGATTTGCGCACGCTGCGCCGCGGTCATTCTTGCGCGCCGCGCGCCAAAATCGAAGAGCATCCAACGAAGCGCCGCCCCACTGTTAAGCGCGCGATAGGCGCCGGAAGCTCCCAGGTTTATATCGGCATTCTGCGGGAGCTGGCCACCCAGCAAGGCGCCAATGAGATCGTTTGGCAGCAGCAGACCACCGATATTGTTGAAGTTCATGTTGAGATCCCAGAACCCTCCGCCATAGGAAGCGAGCAAGACGAGGATCGGGTAAAACTCAGCCTGCGAGAGCCCCACGCCGATAGCGGCCTCACGCGCGGCTTGCCACGCCACGCGCGTGGTGCGATTGGTGCGTTGCGCAAGATCGACGAGATCGACCAGCGTGTAGGTATGGGCGAGGTCAATTTTCGGAGGCGTCGGATCTAGCGTGAGAGGGTCGAGTTTCTTGGCGAGACGATTGGTCTCGGGAGATTGCCATGGCTTCTCCGCAGAGGCGGGCGCGGTTTTGAGCGGATCGATGGCCGTGCATCCGCCAAGCGACAAAACGGCCAAGGATGCGGCCGCGAGCCAGGTTCCACAGGCCGAATTAAAAGTAAGACTAGCCGCCATGCGTCGTAATCTAGTAATGATTTTGCCGAAGGTGGCAAAGTTAAAGCACGTTGCGGTTACAGCGTTGCCAGCAGGGCTCGCTGGCTGTTCTCCCATGACCGAAATCGGAGGCGCATACTTCCCGGCTTGGCTGCTTTGCATGCTGGCGGGCTTGATCCTCACATTGCTCTGCCGGGCCGTCCTGATACGCTTGCGACTGGATCTCTGGGTTCGTCCGCGGGCTCTCGCGTATCCCTGCCTCGGTGTCGCGATAGCGCTCCTTGTTCACCTCATCTTTTTCTCGGCGTGAAGAAGTCAGACCCTGCAACCGCCGCTACCGGTCTTGAGCAGCCCCGCGAGAAGACGGGCGCCACCCGAAAGCGTGCCATGCTCGGCAAAGTCCTTGGTTGGGGATTTGTCGCTTGTGCAGTTGTTGTGGGGGCGTTCGCGGCGCGTAGTATGTTTCTGCATCCACGTTCCGGAACCGAGACCAAAGTCACAGCAAACGCAATCGGCATTGCGCCGCGCGTGAGCGGGCCAATCAAGAGCTTGCCCTTGAAAGATGACCAAGAGGTCAAGAAGGGGGATGTGCTCTTTGAAATCGATCCAGAACCTTACGAACTGGCAGCACGCGTCGCCCGAGCGAATCGTGATGCGGTTGCCGCTGAAATCCTGAACGTCGAGCGGACCATTGCCGCGCAGAAAGCCAACGTGCTGGCGGCCCAAGCCGTGCTCGCCCAAGCGGAAACCGCGCGCACCCAGGCGGAGGATTCCCTTCGCCGCGTCGAACCATTGCTCGCAAAGAATTACGCCACCGCCGACTCAGTGGAAAAGGCGCGAAACGCCCGGGACACCGCGGTCGCCGCCGTGAACGCAGCACAGGCGCAGCTTTCTGCAGCCGAATTCGCTGTTCAGGACGTTGCTCCGCTGCTGGCGAAGTTGAAAGCCGCCGAGGCCGCGCTCGCCGAGGCTGAACTGTCCGTCCGGGACTGCACCCTGCGCGCGCCATTCGACGGTCGCGTCGCGGGTTTGAACATTTCCGTGGGGGCCTTTGCCCGAACGGCGATTGACGTGCTGACGCTCATCGACACGGGTGACTGGCACGTCGAGGCCAACTTTCGCGAAAGTGAACTAGGCCGCATTCAGGCCGGTGACCGCGCGGAAGTGCGGATCATGATAGCGCCTGGGCGCGCCTTCACCGGCGAGGTGGAAAGCGTGAGCTCGGGCGTTTCTGAATTGCCCAAGCTTCCCTACAGCGGTTTGCCGGTCGTAAAGCGGGAGCTTGATTGGGTACGCCTCGCGCAGGATTTCCCTGTGCGCATCCGCTTCACCGAAAGCGTTCCTCCCGATTTGCTTCGCGTCGGCGCGACAGCCACGGCGACTATATTTACCCGGCCGCGCGACGAAACCAGATGATATGTACACGAAGCGGATTCTCGTCTCGCCCACCGTTTCGGGCATATGGAGCGAACTGGCCCCGCACCCCGGTCGTCTACAGGAAACGATCCAAATCACCGTCGCCGCGCTGCTCGTCGCCACAGTGATGCTCACCTTCCGCATGCCATATTTGTTCGCCGGGCCATACTTGACCTTCATTCTTTCCCAGCGGGAGACAATGCTCACTCGTGCGCTGGCGATTACATCACTCCTGATTCTTGTGATTGCCTCCGTCTTGGTCTATGCGGTAGCCCTTCTCGCCTGGAATGTCGCCTGGCTGCGCGTCTCGCTGCTTGCGCTGGTGTTTTTCATGGGCTTTTTCCTTATGCGGACAATCGCGCAACCTGTGATTCTCCTCGGGCCGCTCGTGATCTTTTCGCTGTTTGCCTACGCCTTTGATACCGTCCCTTTTCCGAATGAGTTGCTCAATCAACTCGGATGGGTTTGGGCGATCTTCGGTCTGCTTTACGTCGCTACATTTCTCACCCAGTGGTTGTTCGGAACGCCGACAGCCCTGGAGGTCTTCCGCACGCAGATGCGGCGGGCTCTCGCGGCCGCCGAACTGACGTGTTTGCGGCTTGCTTTCGGGCACGCTTCTGCCGAGGCTGCTATCTCCGGCGAGGAGAGCCACGATGCCAGCGTCCGGCTCAAGCTGCTGGCTGCCACAAAGGTTTTGCGGCCAGAGGAAACCGTTCGGTGTGCGGCTCTTTTGCAGGGAGCGATGGGCGTGACCCAGCTAACGGCGAGGGCCTCGGGGGAAGCAACGCGAGGCGAAGAGAGATCGAGCTTGCTGGCGGTGGCGGCATGGATTCGGCAACTGCGTCTGCGCGTGCTACACGGTGAAGAAATTCCCTTAGGTCATCCTCCACGTCTCACGGGAACGAGGTCGGGCTGGCGAGATGCGATTGAGCCGCTCTTTCGGGCAGGTTCCGCCCTGATTGCTCCCGAAGCAACGCCAGCCAAGGAACGACAAAAGGGCTCATTCTTGGCAGCCGATTGGTCGACGAACCCCCTCTACACCTCGTTTGCGCTCCGCACAACCCTGGCGACCATGGGCTGCTATCTGTTCATGTCACTCGCTGATTGGACTGAGATCCATACATGCATGATCACTTGTGTGGTCACGGCGCTCGCCGTTGCGGAAGAGCGGGAACACAAGCAAGAGCTCCGCCTCGGTGGTGTCATCCTGGGCGGTCTCTACGGTTTGGTGGCGACGGTTTTCTTAATTCCACGATTTGACTCTTTGATGGGGCTGTTGATTGTGCTGGGACTCGGCGCGGCAGTGGCCGCGTGGCTTTCTACCGGCACCAAACGTATCGCATATGCCGGATGGCAAATGGGAATCGCAATATTCATGACAATCCTTCAGAAGCCGCATCCCGTTATTGAACTCGACGTCATCTGGAGCCGCTTCGTCGGCATCGTATTCGGAGTGATCGCGATGCGCCTCGCATTTGCATTTCCGAGCATCGCATCTCACCCAAAAAATTCAGATGTAGACGACGCCGATGAACTGAATGTTGATCCTGGAAAGGCATCCTGACACGTCATAGCGTCCAGCCGACCCGGCCTAATTCGAGGAGGATCGAGAAATTACTGGGAGTCAATACTCTCTTCCAAGATCCGTTTAATCTCGGCGACGGTGCCCGGATTCGAGAGCAAATTGTGGCCCGCCGGGACGATCTTTTCGGATTCGGCTCCTTCCAAATGGGAGCTTCGATACCCAACGATGCCATCGGAGCTATCAGGTCCGTTGTCTATTCCGCGATTTCCTATAATGCTATGAAACGGCACTTTGATCGGTAAGTCAGCCAGTCGGTTAAACAGAGGGTTTGGCGCAAGCGAAAACAGGCTTGTTGGGCCGCGGCGCGCATTCACTCTGGCGTAGTACGGATTCAAGATCCCGGGATATTGTGCCGCCAATTCCTTCATCGCTTGGGCCGGGCTTCTGGAATGCCGGATGAGTTGGTTACCGACACTGCCGAGGATGCCCACCGCAAGCCGACTGCCGCGATGTGGGACCGCAAGAAAAATGACCCGATCAATAGCGGGCTGATGCCGGAAAAAGAAATATTTCAAGATCAAATCCTTTTCGCTTGCTGAGATAGACAAACTATTCAGCGGCTTGGTCGCGAAGACGTTCCACAGAGCGTCGCCAGTGTCTGATACTAGGATGTGCGCAAGCAATCCTCCCATGCTGTGAGCGATGACGATGACATGGTGCGAGGCAATAGCGATGCCTTTTGGGTCGAACAAACGTTGCGTTGCTTGGAGGTCCTCCCGAAGTTGCAGCGCACTTTCAAGGGCCGGTTGGCCGGTCGGATAAAGAAAAACCAAGGTTGATAGTGCTCGAGTATTTTCGGGTCCGCGCAGAGATCGTTGACCAGGTTCTGCCATGAAATCGGGGAAGAAATAAGACCATGAATGAACAGGATGGGCACCTTGTTGGGATCGTACGGATGAATCATGTAGATGCCTGTTGCGAACCTGGGATTTATCGGGCCTAAGGAAGGATCGGGCAGCGCTTCCTGCCACACTTCTAGCGTGCGAATAGAGTACTGCCAAGGTCGCCGTGTAGTTGGCCGCGATGGGATTCGGGCCGGTAGAAGACCGCACGACGACCGGGTCGAGCGAATCATACAGTCTGAGCAAAGGCACTTTCCCTCGGCGTTCTTCTTTGACGGCAGTTATTCCGAGCGCGATGCCGCTGGCCGGGTAGTGCTTTTCCTCCGGTGTAGCTTTCGGATTTTCCGCGTAGACAACTAACGGTGTACCTTTTCCCGCGATTTTAAATTCATTGCGGAGTCCTCTTTGGCGGATCGAGTCTGCCAGGAGCACTCGATTGTATGCGACTAAGTATTTGAACGATTCCGCGTGCAACAAAGGAGTCCGGTCTACTTGCACCCACTCTCCCTTCCAGATCGTATACGGTTCATCGAATGTCGGATGAATGACAGATTCCGAGGATAAGAAATCTTGACGGTATGGACACAACCAGAAGCGAGGGCGCAGAGGAGAACGTATTTAAGACGAATGGTCATTGACTGCGAAGGGACGACGCCATTACGAGATCTCGATTACTACCGGATATGACCTCGATCTTGGCAACATCGCCGAGTTGCGGAGACGCGGCAGCGTGATCGCCTCGTAAGAGAATTTCCAGCACAAACTCCATGAAACCATGACCGACGGGCGGATTTCATGCGGATCAATCCGACTGTTGTTCACGAGACCGATTCTGTGAGGTCAGCGCTTAAAATATTCAAACAGGCTGCAGCATCGATGCTACCGGTCGTAAATGAAGATCAACTGTGCAAAGGATGGTTACGGCCGGATTTCGTTTTCGATCTGTTGCACCAGGGAAAAGCCCGCGCCGACTCCGCCGTGCGCGATTTTGCTGATTTTGCCTTCGATCGGCGCGAAACCGGATGAACCGGTGGATCAAGTCTTGCTCCGTTTTGCTCAAACTACGGATCGCGAATTCGTCGTCGAAAACGATGGTGGCCAACTGATTGGCACCCTTGCGCTGTTAGACCTGGTCCTGACGGAGCGGTAACGATTTCTTCGGCGTGGTAGTTGCCGTTGGATTTGAGCGAACGCGGGGGAATGCTACGCCAAGAATGGCTTGATTTCGCACCCAGAGGGAAGAAGAATTGAGAGCGAGCTCGAACACTCGATACAACCGGTAACTACTTTGCGGCAGTGACGCGAGTGTTGGGTATCAATGAATCGTGCTCCAGCAGAAAGCGACGATCGTTTTGTCGGCGATTTCAAACTGCGGCATCAATGACAAGCCCGAATTCGCGCCTATCCGAGAATTTCAAGAAGATTTCATGGGACTTACCCGTGATCGACCCCAGGCTATCCATGGGGGCAAAGGCGAAGTCGTATCTCCCATTATTTGCTGGTTACGGAAAAGGGTTAGACTACCATTTCTGCAACAACGCGCCGGGCGCAACGAAAGGATATACTGGTACGCATGAGCAGCGAAATCAAGCCTTCTAGTGAATCAAAACCTCCGCCGCCAGAACAGCCCAAAGCGCCCGCGGTCGAGTCTAAAAAGCAAGCTGCGACTCCTTCCAGGCGGCCGAGCATCAAGCTTTTGATCGGTGGGCTGGTCGCCTTGGTCATTCTTATCGTGGGAGTACCGCGAATCCTGCGCGGTTTAAATACGGTTTCGACCGACGATGCGTACGTGAATAGCCACGTCACCTTTGTTGCGCCGCGGGTTTCCGGCCAGGTGATGCAAGTGCTAGTGGACGACAATAGCCGCGTGCGCAAAGGCGACGTGCTCGTTGAGCTCGATCCCGAGCCCTTTCGCGTGCAGGTTGCGATAAAACAATCGGCTGTTGACGTTGCAAAGGCAAACCTTGTCATGGCCGAGGCGACGGTGCGGGGATTGATAGCGCAGGCACGGAGCCAGCGATTCAAGCTGACTCACGCCATCGAGGACGTGGACAATCAGGTCGCTCTCATCGGACAGCGCGTGGCGACCTGGGAGCAAAGCAAGGCGAGCCTTGTGCTGGCGCAGCAGGAGTTTGACCGCGCAAAGCATTTGCTCGCGAGCAAGGTCGTGAGCAACGAGGAATACGACCAAAAACAGGCGGCCCTTGCCGTGGCGACCGCGCAGGTCACCCAGGCACTGCAAAATGTCTATCAGGCGCGGGCAGCTCTCGGCCTGCCAGCCGCGCCGCCTGGCGGTACAGATCTCGCCGACGTGCCGCCGGATCTCGATCAGACGTTCTCCTCGGTGCGCCAGGCCCTGGCGGAACTCCTCCACAGCGCCGCACAACTTGGAATTGCGCCGTCCTCCTACGATCTTACGCCAAAGGAGATTATCGAGGAATTCTATCGGCGCGATCCGCAGGGCGATATCAACAAGATCTATGCCCAGGTAATGCGCGAGGCTCCGACCCTGAAGCAGGCCCAGGCAAGTCTGGAACAGGCCCAGCGCGACCTCGATCAGGCAAAGCTCGATCTGAGCTATTGTACGATTGTCGCGGAGATCGACGGGGTCATAACCCGCCGCAATGTGAACCCCGGCAATAACGTGCAGGTCGGCCAGACCCTGATGGCGATCCGCTCACTGCGCGACATCTGGGTTGACGCAAATTTCAAGGAAACCCAACTCCGTGATCTGCGCATCGGCCAGCGCGTCGAACTGGAGGTGGATATGTATGGTGGCAGGCAAAAATTTGAAGGGCGCATCTCTGGATTTACTATGGGCACAGGCTCCACGCTGGCATTGCTGCCCGCGCAAAATGCGACGGGCAATTTCGTGAAAGTCGTGCAGCGGCTGCCGGTGCGTATCGATATCGTGAACTATGATCCGGAAAAACTGCCGCTCTTTGTTGGCTTGTCGGTCGAGCCATCAGTCGATCTGAAGAGCGCGCCTACTGGGCCGAATGCCGGCAAGTTTCTCCAGGATCTGGCGCCTTCCACGCCTGCGACGAATCCGTGAGCACCGCAGCAGCAGCAGAAATCGCGGTCCCGGGCGCGACCGCCAGACCGCACTTAATCAATCCGTGGATCGTCGCGCTCGCCGTGATTATTCCGACGTTCATGGAAGTGCTCGACACTACGATCGCCAATGTGGCGCTGCGCTACATAGCGGGCGGGCTCTCCGCGCCCTCCACTGACAGCGAATGGGTGATCACCAGCTATCTCGCGGCGAATGCAATCGTTCTTCCGATGTCCGGCTGGCTTTCGGTGAGGCTGGGAAGGCGGAGGTATTTTCTGATCTCGATCGCGGTCTTCACGCTCGCTTCAGTCCTTTGCGGAATGGCGACGAGCCTCAACGTCCTGATCGGTGCCCGCGTGCTGCAAGGCCTCGCCGGCGGCGGGTTGCAACCCTCGAGCCAGGGTGTGCTGCTCGACGCGTTTCCGCCGGAGAAGCAAGGCTCCGCGCAGACTTTGTTCGGCATTGCCGCGCTGCTTGCACCGGTCGTCGGGCCGACACTCGGCGGTTATATCACCGACAACTATGGCTGGCGCTGGATCTTTTTGATCAACATCCCCACAGGCCTTCTTGCTCTGTGGTTTTGCTACATGGTGGTGCACGACCCCGACTACTTAAAGGCCCAACAATCTGCGATGCGCAAGAAGGGCGCGCCCTTCGACACAATCGGTCTCTGTTTGCTAACCCTAACCATGGTGTGCTGGGAAATCGTGCTCAGCAAAGGACAGGAGTGGGATTGGCTCGGCGACCCGTTCTACCGCGTGCAAACGCTGCTGGTCTTGTTCGTGTTCGGTCTTGTCACGCTCGTCTGGCGCGAACTGCGGATATCGAATCCGCTTATCAATTTTCGAACGCTGGCCGACCAAAACTTTCGCTGGTCGTGCATCATTATCTTCTGCGCGTTTGGTGTGCTTTACGCGAACACCACCACCCTGCCCGCCTTGCTGCAATCGCTTTTTGGCTACGACGCCACGACCTCCGGACTGGTGCTCTCGCCCGCGGGCCTCTTTGCCATAATGGGGCTGACCTTCGCCGGAGTCTTGATATCGCGGGGTGTTGACGCGCGCTATTTCATCGCCGCGGGACTGATCACGATGGGTATCGGTAACTATTGGACGTCACAATTGACGCTCGAGATCAGCCCGTGGCAGGTCGTCTGGCCACGCGTTGTTGTCATCGCAGGGCTATCGATGATCTTCGCGCCGATAAACGTCGCTGCGTTTCTTTACATTCCAAAGGAACTGCGCGGGGCCGCCGTCGGGCTCCTGGCGCTATTGCGCAATGAAGGCGGCAGCGTAGGTACGTCGATCGCCCAAACCATTCACGAGAGGCGCGAGCAGTTCCACAGTCTGCGTCTTGGCGAATATCTCGATTCGCTAAATCCGGCCGTGAATTCCTTTCTCGAGCAGGCACAGTCCTACTTGCTTCAGTTCAGCGGCGATTCCGTTGCTTCCGGGCAGATGGCATTGCAATCACTCGACAACCTGCGCCAGCAACAAGCTTCCGCGTTCGCCTACTTCGACATCTTCTTCGTCTTTGCCGCGATCTCGGCGCCTCTCGTGGCACTTGTGTTCATGATGAAGCGTTCCGTCGCCCAAAAGGGTGCGCATGTCGCGGCCGAATAACTGGAGCAGCCTCGATGAAAACGCCGGGTCGACCTGAATCATCGAGGACCGTTGCCACGGCGCACCGGCCGCAATTTACCGGGTCGCTGCGCGTTCCTCGTTCAGCTCCATCCATTCGGGGAAAAGCTATTCTGCTTTCAAGAAAACAGCTTCAATGAAAAAGTACACCTCGCGCACCGGCACTCAAACCGACGCATAAATCACCATACCAACACCCAAATACAAAATGAAAATCCTCATCGTCTACTACTCCCTCTATGGACATATTTTTAAGCTGGCGCAGGCTGTCAAGGAAGGCGCTGAATCGGTAAAGGGAGCTGAAGTCCTCTTCCGACGCGTGGAAGAGTTCGACATCGTGCTCAAGAAAACAGCCGACGACAAATATCTGAGTCAAGTGCGGGACCAGCAAAAAGACATCCCGGTTTGCACGCTCGACGACCTGAGCGCCGCCGACGGTGTGCTCATTGGCTCACCGACCCGCTACGGCAATATGACCGCGCAGATGAAGCAGCTCATCGATTCGACCGCAAGCCTCTGGCTCAAAGGCGAGATGGAAGGTAAACCGGCGGGCGTGTTTACTTCCACTGCTTCCACCCATGGCGGCCAGGAAACCACTCTTCTGACGATGATGGTTCCGCTGCTGCACCTCGGCATGTTGATTGTTGGAGTGCCGTACTCGGTGGAAGGGATGCTGCACACAGAAGCGCGTGGAGGCACACCGTATGGCGCCACGACAATTGCCGGAGGACAGGGCGAATTGCAGCCAACTCCGGAGGACCTTGCCATTGCTCGGGCGTTGGGCCGCCGAGTGGCCGATATTGCAGCAAAGGTCCGTGGCTAATCAGCATCCACTCGACCCGACGATAACGAGCTCAGTATGTTGGCGTAGCCCGCAAAGTTCTTCCTGGTCTCGGCCGCGTGGGGTGCCAGGTAGGATGCTTCGATCAGACGCAGCGGACAAATTTGACCGGGGTCAGTAATTTTCAATTTTTACTTGCCGCTACAGGATTCGCCGAAGAAACGAGAGCGACTTGACGAGCAACTTGAACTCCACACCTTTCTCCATCGGGCAAATAGAGCCGCCCCTTGCCACTTGCGGCTAAGGAACTCTTCGTCCCGTAATTAATTGCAGGATAAGTACGACGAGCGCGACCACGAGCAAAAGATGTATTACTCCACCTGCGACATGGAATCCCAGACCAAGCGCCCAGAGAACTAAAAGAATAACCAAGACGTACCAGAGCATATGTTTGCTTAATTGTTGGAACAAAGGACATCACGGTGTCCCGTTGACGGATCAATCAATTCATCAATCTAAAGGTTTTTCAAGGGCTTCCATTTTTTCAGTTTACGCCTTTACAGATCTCGGGCGCTATTCAACTTAGAACCTGTAGCTGGAGGCGTTTCCGTCGCTTCGCGCATTTTTCGGACTACCAGAGCGACGATGATTCCACCGACAATGTATGCTGAGATTTTGAGCGCAGCTGCCAGCGGCCGCTTTTCGATCGGAGATTTCCCACTAGCATCCTCTTCAGTCACGGCTGTCACACCCGATGCGAGACCGTGCAGTGAACCGCGCAGAGCAGCGTCCGTCGCCCCTCCACCGATATCCCGCACTTGAGGAAACGCACTCTGGGCGATACCCCCTATTGTCTTCACAAGTTCTGACGCGACGCTACGCATCAAGACCTTGCCTCGATTGGTTCCGGCTTCCCGGCTGGGTCGTTCCTATCGGTCATTGCTTATTGCTTTCAGCTGTGATTCGCATCGTGATCGCCTGTCGCGGGGAAGTTTTTTACTCCATGGCAGAGTTTTTTCTGCGCGAGCCAATGAGCTTTCTCAATCTTTTGCCAATTTCTCTGTCCTTGTTTTCTTTCTCTCCGCTGTGCCGTCGTCGGGTGTTGTAATTCTCCGTCCAAGTCGCCATTTTTTGCGTGCATCCTCAGTTCGACCAAAACAGAGGCGTTGAGGCATTCATTGCCGACGAAGGCTAGCGGCCGCGACCTGGATGCCTGATTTTCCCAAGGAACGCTTTTTCATAAGATATTTTTGTTGGAGCAATGAGACATCCCCATGTCGGACGGCTAAAAGGATTCGAGTCAAAACCCCGTAGATCTCTTCGTCAGACGCTATTTTACTGCAGGGTAATCTGTAAGATCCTGTAGTGGAGTAGGTTCTATTTAAAACGGGAAAAGCACCATTGCTGGCGCTAGGGAATGGTCTAAAAAACAAAAATCAAAAACTCAAGTTTCTTTAGATTGCGCCGCAGATGCTGAAACGGTTCTTCCGAAAAAGCTGCCAGTAGCAATGGAACTTTTAGGTGACGGCCGTCGGCACGAGGTTTCGCAGCTCGTCCACCAACACTCGCGTGTTTTCCGAGTAGTCCACCGGCACTGTGACCAGATGGACGCCTCCTTCCCTAAATCCCGCTTCCAGCGCCGGAACCAGCCCGTCCGCCCTGTCGACGCGTGAGCCCTTCGCTCCGTAGGACTCCGCATATTTGACGAAGTCGGGATTGCCAAAGGTCAGTCCCCAATCGGCAAACGCGTCTATCGCCTGTTTCCAGCGGATCATGCCGTAAGCGTTATCCTGAACGATCAGCACCACCAGATTCAAGCCGAGCCGCACCGCCGTCTCCATCTCTTGGGAGTTCATCATGAACCCACCGTCGCCGCATACGGCCAGCACGCGCCGTTCGGGATAAAGCATTGACGCCATCATTGCCGAAGGTAGCCCGGCGCCCATCGTGGCCAGTGCGTTATCGAGCAACAAGGTGTTCGCCACCCGCGTACGATAGTTTCGTGCAAACCAGATCTTGTACATCCCATTATCCAGGCAAACGATGCCGTCCTCGGGCATCACCTGGCGCACGTCGTGCACGATGCGCTGGGGCGTCAGCGGGAAGCGGCTCTCGGTCGCCCGGTCAGTCAGACGCGCGAAGATCTGCTCGCGCAACGGCAAGAGCGCCGAGGCATTCTTCAGTTTGCCCTCCAGCTGATCGGCTAGCAGCGCCAGGCTCGGCCCGACATCGCCCACCAGCTCGGCGTGTGGGAAAAAGACCTGCTCCACCGTCGCCGGCACATAGCCGACATGGATTACCTTGGGCCCGCCAGGTCCCATGATAAAGGGCGGCTTCTCCACCGTTTCATGACCGATGGAGAGAATCAGATCGGCACGATCGATCGCCTGGTGCACGTAGTCGCGCTCAGAGAGCGCCGCCGTTCCCATGTAGAGGCTCGACCCGCCGGCGACCGAGCCCTTGCCCATCTGAGTATTGAAAAACGGAATGCGTACGCGGCGGATGAAGTCCGATAGTGCATTTGCAAGGCGCGGACGGCTGGCGGCAGCACCCAGCATGATCAAGGGACGCTCGGCTTCCAGGATCATCGCCGCCGTGCGGACCAGGCCAGCCGGATGCGCTACGGGCATGTCGATAGGATGCGGGGGAATAAGCGGAATGTCAGGCACCTGCTCCCGGGCGACGTCCTCCGGCAGTTCCAGATGCACAGGTCCCGGCCGCTCCTGCTGCGCGACCCGGAAGGCCTCGCGCACGATCGTCGGGATCGTTGCAGTGCTGACGATCTGGCGCGCCATTTTGGTCAGTGGCGTCATGCTCGAGACCACGTCGACAATTTGAAACCGGGCTTGTTTGCTGGTCAGAATCCCCTTCTGACCAGTAATCAGAATCATCGGCATGGCGCCGAGAAGCGCATAGGCCGCGGCCGTGGAGAAATTCAGCGCCCCCGGTCCCAGTGTGCTGATACAGACGCCGGGCTTGCCCGTCAACCGCCCGAAGGTCGCCGCCATGAACGCTGCCGCCTGCTCGTGCCGCGTCACAATAAGTTTGATCTTCGAGCCGTGCAGCGACTCGACCACGTCCAGGTTTTCTTCGCCGGGAACTCCGAAAATGCGCTCGACGCCCTCATTCTCCAGCGCTGCGACTAAAAGATCAGATCCCTTCATCATTGAAGCCCCTCGGTGTGGATTCATATTGCGTCGGAAATCATACTGGCGTAGATCATACAGGCCCTAACGTGGCGAAGCGCCAAATTTCGGCAAAGTAGCCCGAGAGAGCTGCGTCACCTGATCAAGCGGCAGACGCTCTTGCATGTTCAGAGTGAATATCCCATACGGGTTGCGTACCGCCACTTCAGCGGCGATAGAGCCCGGAAGTCAATCCCAATAGCGGGATAGAGGCCATTGCGGAGCGCTTGCTCGTCGCGAAGAAAACTGCATCGCCGACCTTGCTTGAACCGTTGTGAAAAAGTTGACGTGGTCATTTCCCGTTTCGATGAGGCGACGCCCTTGCGTCGGATCGCAGCGCTGATGAAGAGCTAAGCTGCTGCTCAATCGCCCGAGTCCCGCGTCTCGCGCACAAAGAGGTCGGTCAGTTCGGGCCTGCCTTCCTTCAACTCGCTTTGGAAAACGAAGTGCCGCTCGGGATCGACGAAGCGAAGATTGAGCTGCAGCCAAGCCTTCGCGGCGACCTGGCAAGCGCGCTGACATCGACGCGGTCGCGGAAGATGAAGCGCATCGGGCTCGATCAGCGCCACCGCAGCGCGGTTTGGTGCCGCCAGAAACGAGCAGGGCTTTGTCAACATTGTAGTGCGGGATGCGTCCGAACTCCGCTATTCGGGGCACAAATCCGTTCCTCCATTACTGCGTCACGGATCGAGTCCGGATGGCCCACGCCTTTCCGCTCGACCAACTCGACGCGCTGCTGCTCGACCCGCGTCTGGCTCCGAGCTTCAACAATGATTCAGCGAGGGAAATTCACGGGTCAGAAGCTCCGCGTATGGCGCTGGGCAAGCGCTTGCAATGTCGCGACGATAACCGCTTCGAATGTGCGCGCGGTTTTCACGGCGAAGAAATGCTGCGGCTCGAGTTCGGTCGGCGGCTCGTAGGCGCGATCGAGCATCGGAAAATCATCCAGCCGCGCGTCCGAGATTTCGCCCGACAAGCAAGCCCGTTCCTTGAGCCTGCTCCTGATCGTCGCAGTCGTCGCGCGGGTTTCGACAAAGCAGTAAGCGACTGCCGCACGTTCGAGTACCTGGCGCAGCCGCCCGCGTTGGCTGCAGCTGGCAAACGTGGCGTCGAGAATAACGTCCCGCTGGCCCCGCGCGTGCTTCGCCGCGTTTCGCGCGAGCGCGGCGTAGGTCCTGTCGTTCATTCGTTTTGCGTAGAGCCGGCGTCGCTCCGGTTCTCCCCCGCGCACGTAAAGCGAGACTCCCGCCAATTCCTTGCGGATGCGGTCGGAAGAGAAAACCGGCCAGTGCAGCTCGCGACCGAGCGACCGGGCAAGCGTGCTCTTTCCTGAGGCGACGCGCCCCATGACGATTAGCACCATCGGCTTCGAGCCGCAGACCGCATACCGTAAAGCCAGTCGGAAATACCGCTCGGCGCGAACCCGGCTTTCGCGCCGCTCAGCCTCTGGTACGCCGGGAACTATGTGGTGAAAACTCTCGACCTTTCCGCGCACAAAGGCGCGGTAGCATTTGTAGAAATCGAGGAGTCCCAGGAGGCCGGGATCGCCGAGCAGCGTCGCCATGCGTACGGCGAAATGACGCGAAAGGTCGGGGCGTTCATGGAAGTCGAAATCCATCGCAAGGAACGCGGCGTCATTGGCCACGTCGATGTAGCGAAACCGGTCGTTGAATTCGATGCAGTCGTAGATCGTGAGCCGCTCCGGCGTGAGGTGGATGTGATCGAGATGCAAATCGCCGTGGCAATCGCGGATGCGTTGCTCGCGAACGCGCGCCGCGAAGAGCGACGCGTGGCGTCGGTAGAAAGCACGGGTGTAAAGCCGGATCGCTTGGAAAGCCGGACGCGAAATCGTCACGCCGATGAAATCCTGCGTCTGCCGGAAATTCTCGTCGGTGGTCATCTTCAACTTCGTGATCCGGCCCAATGCGGTGATCTTCCGCGTCGGTTTTTGCGCTCGGTTACAGCCCGCTGCCGGGGATGCGCCCTCGCGTGCGCCTTGCCATACGGCCTTTCTTGCTCTCGTGCGGCGCTTTCTAATTTTTTCACAGGTTCTAAGGTGCGAGCCGATTGAGTGGCCAACGCGTGGATTCGAATTGGTCGTGCAAGCGGCTCGGCCAGTCCTGCCAAAAATCCATCGTGTGCGGCCGCACGCGGTAGCGATCCCAAAAGGATCGAAGGAGAATTTGGGCGGCGTCGAATTTCGCTTTGCAATGACCCAACTCATCTCGGGGAGTTTGCGCGGTTTGTCAAAACCCCTCCTTTCATAGCTGCTATCTGATCACCATCTCCACCCGCGGACCAGCTTGTTTACTTGTTCCCGCTGACCTTTCAAATTTGGTCAATAGCGTGCCCTCGCTCCGGCAGGCGTATCGCGCCTCTGAAGGATCATCCCGACCGCAATAAGGAGCGCAGCACGTCACTTTCGATATCATGGCGTCGGCAAGCACACCCCTAACGAGAGTCACGGCTTCATCAAACGCTCAACCCTTGATGCAGCCGACCGGGCGGAGTTGTGCGACCTTATGCGATATGCCGGCGAGGGCGCAGGCATCGACGACGTTCGACACATTCTTGTAAGCCTCGGAGATTTCCTCATCGACAGTGCGGCGGCTTTGGCCACGGACAATGATGCCTTTTTCCTCCATCTCACGAATGATGTTGCGACCCACGGCAGCCTGCCTGGCTTTCACGCGGCTCATCGCGCGCCCGGCGCCGTGGCAGGTGCTGCCGAAGGTGTCGCGCATGGCTTTCTCGGTGCCGGTAAGCACGTACGAGTAGCGGCCCATATCGCCAGGGATAAGCACGGGCTGACCGATCCCGCGGTATTCGGGGGGCACTTCTCCGCGGCCAGGTGCAAAGGCGCGCGTGGCCCCTTTGCGATGGACACACAGCGACCGCTCGCGGCCATTGACGATGTGGGTCTCAAATTTGGCGATGTTGTGCGCGACTTCATAGACGGTACGCATGTCGACCTGGGCCGCGCTTACTCCGAGTGCCTTTTCAAAGGCCTTCCGCGTGTGGTGGGCGATGACCTGCCGGTTAGCAAAGGCGTAATTGACCGCGCACCGCATCGCGCCGAGATAGCTTTGGCCTTCTTGTGAATCGATGGGTGCGCAGGCGAGCTGCCGGTCGGGCAGTACGATGCGGTATTTCTTCACCGCGTCATCCATCGCACAAAGGTAGTCGTCGCAGACCTGGTAGCCAAAGCCCCGCGAGCCGCAGTGGATGATGACGGTGATCTCGTCGACTTGGAGCCCGAGAACGCGTGCGGCTTCCCCGTCGTAAATCTCCGAGACGTAGCCGATCTCTAGAAAGTGATTGCCCGAGCCAAGCGTGCCAAGTTGTTCTCTTCCTCGCTGCCACGCGCGCTGCGAGACTACCGCGGGATCGGCGCCGGTGATGCAGCCGAGCTCCTCGATGTGCGCGAGGTCGGCCTCGGTGCCGTAACCATGCTCGATAGCCCAGGTCGCGCCGCGTTTCACCACGCGGCGCAGCTCATCGACGGATACGGTCAGCGCCCCCGCGGCACCGACGCCGGTGGGCACGTCGCGGAAAAGCTGGTTCACCAGTTCGCGCAGCCTCGGTTCGACTTGCTCGCGTGTCAGCCGCGACGCCATCAGCCGCACGCCGCAATTGATGTCGTAGCCGACACCGCCGGGCGAGATGACCCCCTCCTCGAGATCAAACGCCGCGATGCCACCGATCGGAAAGCCATAACCCCAATGGATATCTGGCATCGCGAGCGACGCGGTGACAATGCCGGGCAGGTGTGCGACATTGGCGGCCTGTTCGGGTGCTTTGTCAGCAACGATCTGCGCCATCATCTCCTCGGTCGCGTAAATACGCGCCGGTACACGCATGCCGCCTGTCTGCGGCAGTTCCCAGAGATAGTCGGTGAGCTTGCGGATGTCGTAGTCCATTGTTAAAGGTCGAAAATGATCTGCGCCTTCCACCCACGCTCATCGTGTCCGATCTGCAGATCGTGAAAGGTCACCGCCTTGATTTCGGTGAAAATCGTGTGGCGCGCCGGGTCGAAGATTTCGCCCGAGACCTCTGCCCCGAGGTGATGTTCGCTGAGCGTGAGGACTTCGAATTTTGAGAAAACACGATGCTCGGTGACGTGACGATAGTTGAGTTCCGAGAGCCAGCGGACAAGCAGCGCCGCGCGATCGGGCGCCTCGATGCTGATGCGCGACGTTTCCATGGCCCGCACCGCTACGAGATCGGTGATGACACAGAACATTCCACACGCCGCGCGCTCAAAGAGCCTTGCGAGATCGGGCGCCTCCACCACGATCCCGGCATCCGCGGTGTGATCGACGAGCGTCAGCCATTCCGGCGTTTTATGTTGGTGTTTCTCGGGCTGGCTCGGGTCGTTGGGAGTGCTTTTGCGCTCCTCGGCGCGCTTTTCAGCGGAATCCTCATCGGCGCGTTTAATGGTGTTTTTATCGCGTTGCTCGGTGTCCCGTTCCTGCTCGTGACTCTGGCTACACTCTTTCTCTTTCAAGGTCTTGCTTATGCCGTCCACGGTTGGGTTTTCTTTGGTCGCGACTGAGGCCGTCAGGCAGGAGTTCATCTATAACGCTGTCGGTGGCGGCGGTTTCGCTGGCGTCAACGCCGCGGTAATTTGGGCACTCGTCGTTCTCCTCGTGTTTCATCTGGCAGTTTTCAACCCCCGGTAGGAAATCGCATCCTGGCCATCGGTAGCGATGCCGTCTCTAGCTTTTCCCGAGAAGTAAGGTTCGCAAAAATTAAACTTGGAGTTTTTAGGGCAAGCGGCTTGCTGGCAGCGTTTGCCGCTGTGTTGGATGTCGCTTTCATTGGCTATGCGGACGGCAGCTTTGGTGCAACGATAGAGCTTTGAGCGATCGCCGCCGCAGTTCTCGGCGGGCGCCCTCTGGCGAGGGCCGAATTTCACTCATCGGCACGCTCTTGGGAGCCTTTGTGCTCCACGGTATCCAGAGCTTTCTCATCCTCCTAGGCGTCCAGGCGACGCCACGACGAAGAACTCCGTGGATCCGCCGTGTCCATCTTCGCGTCGATAAGCACGCCGGATCCAAGGTATCCCGCCGCCCGCGTGCATTCCATCTTTTTTGATCGGGACTTCGTTCACATGAGCAACCTACCCGAGTCGGGGCCAATGGAACGCCCAGCGCGTTGGGGACTTGCAACGCGATCGAGAGCCTGGAATGACTACTTGACTTAAATGACGATAATGGTCATATTGTCACGTGGCTACGGCAGCGAATCGGTCCGCCCGTCGTGAGCGGCTGCTAGAGTGCGCGAGGCGCTTGTTTGCGCGATGGGGATTTGACAAGACGAGCATGGATGAGATCGCGCGCGAGACGGGCGTGTCGAAAGGGGCGGTTTACCTAGAGTTTCCGAACAAGGATGCGCTGTTCAAGGCGGTGCTGCATCGCGAATTTGCGCGCTACACTGGGGATTGGCTACGCCGCTTCGAGGAGGATCCCGGCGAGTGGAGTTTCGCTCGGATGTTTCAGCACAGCATCGGGGCTATGAATGCGAGCCCGTTGATGAAGGCGCTGATGACGCGGGATCAGCAGATTTACGGAAGTTTTTTGAAGCGGGACACGGAACTCCTCGCCCTGACCATTTCGATGAGGGGCGAACTGTTTAGTCAGTTGCAGAAGACCGGCTCGATGCGCGACGACATTCCAGCTTTGGTCCTCGCGTATCTGATAAGCTCCATTGGCTATGGACTGATTGCCAGTGACGAAGTGATCCCGGAAGACCACAAGGTTCCGTTCGACGAAGCGCTTCGCGGCCTGGGCCTTCTTCTGGATCGCGGGCTGGCTCCTACGCGGACGAAAGGCCGCAAGGCCGCGCGCGCACTTGTTGTCGCGCTCGTTGAGAAAATGCAGGCCACCTTGCGCGAGTTGGACGCGACAGGTGCGGAGAACCACCGCGCCGCTTGAAAGCCTTTGCTCTGGTATGCCATGCAAACCCTGACGCCAGAAATTCCGACCGCCACCTCGAAGCCGCCCGACCCAGAGGAGGACCGCGAACCACTCTTCCAAGCGCACGGTCTCACCAAGGTGTATCCGAGCGGCGACGTGGAAGTGCGCGCCTTGAACGGCGTCGATCTTGAACTTTTCGAGGGCGAGCTCGTCGTGCTGCTTGGCGCGTCCGGCAGCGGAAAATCCACGCTGCTCAACATCCTCGGCGGACTGGTGCGTGGACGCAAGCTAAAAAGCTTCGTCCCCACGTCGAAGCGCGCGATCTCGGCCCGTCATTGTGAAGCCGCTGCGCGCCGCGGAATTCGCCTTGCGCGTCGCCGATTTCGAGGTCCGCACGCTCGCGTGGTAACGTGCCATGCCTCGCCCGGCGCGACGTCCACGACCACATTGTTGAACGCGCCATCAAGGTTGAAATGACGATTCCCCGCCCCGACTTGGGCCTACTTAGAAATGCGGGAATCAGGTGGAGAAAAGACGATCGCCGTCAAGTCGCGGCAATCATCGACCGCCCTTGCTCCAGCTTTTCGACGTTCACGCCGGCACACTCAAAGACAAGGTCAAGGCGTTTGCGGTCGAAGGGACAAACCAGCCCGGGCCGCCCCGGAAAGAGTAGCTACCGGGTCGAGAGCCTTTGCTCGCAGGCGCTCCTTTATGTTAAGCGGCCTGACTTCCGGTCGGAGAGGGAATTCTCTGCCCTCGAGCGGATCCCTCCTGCAACGCGCCCGCCAGCACGCCGTTCGAAGCAGCATCGACATGGTTCGCCACCTGCTGAACTGGGGCCGGGCCTCAACGGCCTGCTTTTTCGAACAATTCCTTGGCAACTCAGTCGTTTGCAGTGAGAGATTGTCCCGAGCGGAAGATCGTTTCGGAGAGGCCGGATGAATATGTTGAACACGCCCAGGAATTGCCCCGCGGTGTCCGATGACGCTCCCGCAGGGTTCGGGCGATTCGAGCGGCGTCAGGGAACCGCGCTCAATGATGCAGCCCGTCAGATCCAGGATTGAATCGATCGCGAACACCAAGGCATCTTTGACTGTGGAGGAGGGCTTCAAAATTCGTGGACGTTCGTTGACACGTCCCCGAGGCAGAATCGGTCGAGCGCCCTTACCCGGTCACCAGCTCACGACGGCCCGGAGGCGATTGGCAAAGGATCTCGACCAACGCTGGTTGGAATTAGTCGGCTCCACATTCATCTGCGCGCATTTGCGGCCGGTCAGAAAGCTGGGCGACCATTTGCTGAGCTATGCGGAGCTCAGCCGGAAAACTTCGCGAGCGCTGAAAGCCCCAGAGCATGCCTGAGCTCGCGGAGGTCGAGTATTTCCGCCGGCGCTGGGATGATGGCATCTCCAGGCGGGTCGTGCGGGTCGAGTTGCACGGAGAGAAGCGCATCTTCCGTGACAGCGATCCCGAGGTGATCGAGACGACGCTCCGGGGCGCCAAGCTGCTCGGCTCGGAGGCTCGCGGGAAGCAGATCGCTTTTCGCTTCTCCAAAGGCGCGTGGCTCGGCGTTCATCTGGGGATGTCGGGCAAATTGCGCTTGGAACCCGCAGACTTTGTGCCGCAAAAACACGACCATCTTGCGCTTTTCCAAAAACAGCGGACGCTTGTTTTTTCCGACCCGCGAATGTTTGGACGCATCCGCTTTCATGTTGGAAAGGCAGCTCCGAATTGGTGGGCCGGGCTGCCCCCGGCGGTGACCTCGAGCGAATTCACAACGTCATGGCTGCGGCGCATCCTTCGCCGCCGCCGACGCACTTCGCTGAAGGCGCTGCTATTGACGCAGGAGTTTTTTCCCGGCATCGGAAATTGGATGGCCGACGAAATCCTCTGGCAGGCACGCTTGCATCCGCGGCTCGAGGCGGCTGCGCTCCATGATGCCGCCGCCCATGAGTTGTGGCGTGTGACGCGTTCAGTTTGTCGTGGCGCCCTCAAAACAATCGGCACTGAAGGGAGCGATCCGCCGGCCGGCTGGCTTATCCATCAACGGTGGAAGGAAACCGGCCACTGCCCGACGCACGGGACTGAGCTGAAACACGCGACCATTGCCGGACGCACGACCGCTTGGTGCCCGCGCTGTCAAAACACGAGCCGACGCGGAAGATCGGCTGCCTAGCGCAAAGCGGTGTTTGCGGCGGACTGCGGCGCCTTCGGCCGCCGGATCCCTACGAAGTCCATGGCGGCATATTTTGCGGATGCGTTCGATGTGCGAAAGCTGCTTTTCCACTCGTCGATCCATAAGGCGCTTGACTTATTGGGAATTCAGGGAGCTCCCTGAATGCAAGCGGCCGATCAGGAGCGAAATTCCTGGTAGGAGCGGTTTTTGTCCGCCAACACCCGGCGCCCCTTCAATTTATGTCCGAACAACGGCCTTCTCACTTTGCTGTCGGAACGCGCTTCGGTGGAAGAGCGCGGATTGTCACGCGCTTTAGGCTTCGCGCGATGAAGCCAGAGTCGTCCCATTTGCCGTCGCCTGCACCGCGCTTTGGTCCTCTAAGAAAAGCGGATGTACCCGAAGCCAATCCCTTTTCGGCGATCGCCGAAACGACGAAATGACGCACCCGAACGCATGAGCGCTGGTTTCCGCGACCGTTCCGAAGCCGGGCGCCGCCTCGCCCAAGAGCTCCGCGGATACGCCGGCAGGCCCGCACTGATCGTCCTTGCATTACCGCGAGGTGGAGTGCCAATTGGCTATGAGGTGGCCCACGCGCTGGGTGCGCCGTTGGACATCTTCATCGTGCGAAAGCTCGGAGTGCCCGGCTGGGAAGAACTGGCGATGGGAGCCATTGCCTCCGGCGGGGTGCGCGTGCTCAACGAGGAAGTTGTGCGGAAATTGCCGAATGCCAGCGTCCTGATCGAAGAGGCGACGGAGCGGGAACGCAGTGAAATCCGGCGGCGCGAAACCGAATATCGCGAAGGCCGACCCGCCCCGGAATTGCAAGGCAAAACGGTGATTCTGGTCGATGATGGCCTCGCTACGGGAGCGACCATGCGCGCAGCCATCCTCGCGTTGCGAAAATGCCAGGTCACGAAGCTCATCGTGGCGGTTCCTGTGGGGCCGCCAGAGACATGCGCCGGACTTCGGGACGAAGTCGATCAAGCCATCTGTCTGGAAACGCCCGATGATTTTCGCGCGGTGGGGCAGTTCTACTTGGATTTTGCGCAGACGACAGACGAGGAAGTGCGCGATTTGCTTGCCCGCGCGGCGAAGCAGGGTAGCCGCGTCTGATTTCAAAGCCAGACGGAGCCCTCATGGCGCGAGTTCCCGGCACTACGTTGAAACCCCGGATTCGCCTCGCGGCGCCGCGAAATGCGAATTTGCTGACCGGCGAAGCCTCGCACCAGACGCTCCAATTCCCTGTCGTCGACGCGGCGGTTTGCTTTAAGAAGCGCCAACGGCAACAATCGAATTTGTTTGAATAGGCCTGATACGGGCATGGCCTTGGCCGACGTCGGCGGAGAAGAAATTCTATGAAGATGGGAATATTTGCGAAGACGGAATCTGAGTCGCTCCTTCAAGCTGAACTCGCCAGAACGCTGAAAGAGTTTCTCGAGCCGATCCGGCGAGGGATAACGTGAAATCCTGCTTGCTAGGGATCAGGCTTCGCGGCCCGTTCTCTAGTGGAGCCAGGTCAAGCCTTGTGACAGGCGCCGGAACGCTATCCGTTCCGAAAACCGATCGGCGAAGGACTTCAAGAAGTGATCTCTCGACGGTGCCCTTCGAGGTCGTACTCGTAGGTCTTTCCATCTTCTTCGTCGGCGACTTTTTTGTGTGAGCCGTCGCAAAATGGCTGGTTCTTGGAGAGCCCGCACATGCAGATCCAAACGGATTTTTCCTGTGGCTTGACTTCCAATGGTTTGTTAAATGTTTTTAAAACTCTTCGCATAGTGCCCAATTTGACTCGGAGGCGCGGAAATCTCCAGTGCCAGCCGATAGTTTTACTGTTGTTTTCGAAGTCTCCCAAGCCGGAGATACTTCCGAATTGCCGGTCGGCTGAATCCCGAGTCTGGTGTCCGCCGCCAACTCGATTCAGCAAAAGGCCACATCCTGTAGCAGCCCGATTGTCTGCTTCCAAAGGTGAAGGGACTCCTGGCGACCGTTGGATTGTTCTCACGCTTCTGCGCCCGCTCTCCTCCAAAGGAGGGAACTCGTAGTGGTCTCTTTTGTGCCTATGCTGACCCCATTCTGTCGGTTCTTTCCCCGACACTGGTTCCTCCTTGAACTTGAAAACGACGACGTTTCGGGGACCGCTCGAGATACGGACGGATGCTACTGCAGGTTTGTGTTGTGCCGATTTTCCAGCCCGCCGTAGACCCAGGTTAGACAGAACGCTGCGATTTCGCTCCGCGCTTGGTACGTGAAGTATGAAGGCAAATGGGAGCGCAGACCCCAGAACTTCGCCTGCGGCGAGATCAAAAAGAAGTTATGGAATGTGACTATGTGTCTCTGTATGTGAGACAACATTTTGTGCATTATAGCGTCACCATGACTCATTATGCTTATATTGTCTGGTAGTAAGTAACTTGATAATATATTGCACACTAATATGATATGAAATATAGGATGGGATAGGATATTCCGGCATATTTCTCGCTGCATGACTTGTAGAGGAAAATTTTATGAACATCATTCGATATAGAAACGATCCCACGGTGTGGTCGCCTTTTGACCGGCTATCCTCGCTGAGGGATTTGCTTGATTCGGCATTTCAGCTGGCTGGGTCCGGGCCGGATTCAGGTCTGGGCTGGTCTCCTGCCCTCGATGTTTTCGAGGACGAGAACAAGATCACCGTGAAGCTTGAAGTGGCGGGTGTTAAGAAGGAAGACTTCGACATTTCGTTGGAGGGTGACCTACTGACGATTTCCGGTGAGCGGAAAGCCGAGAGCGAAAGGCGCGAGGGCGAGAGCTTTCGCAGCGAGCGTTCCTTTGGGCGCTTCAGTCGGAGCATTACTCTGGCTGCTCCGGTTAAGGCTGACGAAATTAATGCGGTGTACGAGAACGGCGTCCTTACTTTGACGCTTCCAAAGACCGAAGAAGCCAAGCCGAAAAAGATCCAGGTTAGATTGAACTAAGCCACAACGTTTGCCGCAAGTCGGCAATTACCAAAAACCCATGAACAACTTAACGACAACAAGAACAAACGCGGCGTTGGGCAAGCGCGTGGAGTATTTCGCGCCGGTTGCCAATCTTCATCAGGATTCCAGCGGCTACACCCTGGAGGTGGAGATGCCCGGCGTCAGCAAACAAAACGTCGAGATTTCGGTGGAAGAGGGAAAACTCATTCTGGGCGGACATCGCGTGGAAGGGAACGAGGTTGGCCGTTCCGTTCATCGTGAGCGGAAGGCCGGCGATTACCGAAGAGTCTTCGATCTCGATCCAAGTATCGACGTGGCGAAGATCAGCGCGCAGATGGAGCAAGGTTTGCTAACCGTTCATCTGCCCCAGGCCGAGGCAGCAAGGCCACGCAAGATTACGGTTGGTTAAAGACCGCCATCGAGGCACGCATATATCCCGCCCTTCTTTGCAGGGGGGCGGGATTTTTTTTGCAACCAATTGCGCTTTGGCGATTTGACCTGAAATCTCGATGGCACGGGCCTTGACCGTGAGGTGGCATACGCCGAGCGGTCCGAGCGAGGGCGGCTTCAGGTTCGCAAATATGGAGTAATAGGCTATTCTCAACTCCTTTGCGATGAAGCGTGCAATTTGCGGCGAGCCCGGGAGGGAATTCCGGTCGCCCGATCCGGCCCGGAACCGGCTCGCCGTTCTACTCCCGTTGGCGGTGATTGGCCTCCTTCTGGTGGTGCGATGCATCGCGGTGTTTCGACTGCAGGCCGATTCCGATGAATCGCAGCACCTCCATCTGATTTATGGCTGGCTTAACGGCGAACTCCCGTATCGGGACCGATTCGACAATCACACTCCGCTTTTATACCTTCTCTTTCTGCCGTTGGCGGCGCTGGCGGGCGAAACTCCCCACATCATTCTCCTGGCAAGAATCGCCGAGTTTCCGATCAGCCTGGCGATTCTCGCTTTGATTTATCTGATTGCCCGGCGGCTTACCGATCGGCAAGTCGCGCTCTGGACCGTTGCGACAGTCCTGGCTTTGGCCGATTGGTCTCTGAAATCGCTAGAATTCCGGCCGGATGTCCTCTGGTCTTTCTGCTGGTTTCTTGCGATTTGGGTCCTCGTCAAGGCTCCCGACAATCTGAATGCCAGAAGGTTCTTTGCGGCCGGTCTGATTCTCGGAACGGCACTCTGCTTTTCCATCAAAACCACATTTTTGGCGACGGCCTTCGCATTGGCCTGGCTTGTCGCATGGGCTCTTTGCGAGGATCTCCGGCGTGCTCTTCCGCCACGGTCCGCGGGGCGGTGTGCGCTGGCCGCGGGAGCGGGATTTCTCATCGTGCCCACGGTAGTTTTTGGCTGGCTGATTTCAGAGGGGACGAGCGTCGGGACTCTGAGGTTTTGCCTGTTCGAGGCAAATCGCGCGGATTTTGAGCTAGGAAGGGTGGCGTGGTTCCTCACGCTTGCGGTGGCCGTCCTGTGGCTGGCTTGGAAAATGGCAACTAGTGGTGTTCGGGGAGCCACGTTGGCGGTTTTCCTTGGCGCGGCCATTTACATGGCATCCTTGATTGGTTTTAGCCCCGAGCTGCGCAAGCAATCTCTCCTGCCGGTTTACCCGATTCTTGTGCTGTTCGCCTGGCAATGCGCCGCCCAACTTCTGCGACGGAAGACGCAAGCCATCAACGTGGCGGGACTGTGTGTTTGCGCTCTGGCGTCAATTCATTTTTTGGTTGAGGCGAGACTATGGGAGGACGGCCTCCGCGATCAAAGGGAGCTGCTGAGGGACACACTTAAGTTGACCCAAGCCGGCGACTATTTGATCGATCGGAAAGGCGAGACAATTTTTCGCCGCCGGCCGGTATATCTCGTTTACCAGCATGCCACGGTTCGGGCCATTGAGGAAGGACGGCTGTCCGATCCCGATCCCGAGGCACTTTCCTCGACGGCGACGGCGGTGGCCATCAACGAGTCGATGGGTTTGACCGATCAGATGAGAAAGTTTCTGCGAAAGAACTACGTTCCGGTGGGCGACGGGAGGTTGCGCGTGGCGGGGCGAAGCCTGCTTTTCTACGAAGAGGCCGGCCACCTGGCCGCGCGAGCACCCGTGATGATTCCCGGGCAATACGTGGTCGTGCGGAATGGGAACGCTCTGCAAGAAACCCGGGTCGAGAAGCCGGGCTGGCATGATGTCGATCTCGGCGGCCAACCGGGCCCGGCCAGCTTGTTCTGGAAACCGGCGTGGGATGCCGGCTTCAGGCCGCTCAACGAAATCGACACGCAAGCCGATGGCCGATAGCCGCCAACCAGGAATTCCGCTGATCGTTGAACGCCTGGTCTTTGGCGGAGCGGGAATTGGCCGTCTGGGCAACGGAAAGATTTGCTTTGTCCGACAGGTGATTCCGGGCGAACGAGTGAAAGTTCGCTCGCGCACGGAACGGGCGAGCTATGTCGAGGCGGAACTTGAGGAAATCATCGAGGCCTCTCCGGACCGGATAGCGCCGGGATGCTTGGTCTACGGGCAATGCGGAGGGTGCCACTATCAGCACATCTCCTACCCCTTGCAACTGGTGATAAAAGGCGATCAGGTTCGCGAAGTCCTGCGCCGGATGGGCGGAGTCTCCGATCCGCCGGTCGAACCCGTGCTGCCGTCTCCGCTCCAGTATGGTTACCGAAACCGAATCAGCGTTCACTCGAAGTCAGGGCTTACTGGGTTCTTTGGTGCTCGAACCCGCAGGATTGTCGACGTGCCGCGTTGTCCGATCGCCAGCGATCGCGTTAACGCGCTGCTGGCACAATTGCGCAAGTCTCACCCCAGCGACGGCGAACATTTCCTTGCAGAACCAGCGGAGTTTCGAGGTTTTCGGCAGGTGAATGATGCCGCGGCGGCGCATCTCCTGGACCGTGTTAGGGAGATGGCCTCTCCAGGCGGCCGCCTGCTGGTCGATGCGTATTGCGGGGCAGGGTTTTTTGCGAAACATCTGGCGGACCGTTTCGAATCGACGATCGGAATTGAGTGGAGCCCGGATGCTGTCCGATCCGCGCGCCGGAAGGCCGGATCCGGCGAGGTCTATCTCCTCGGAGACGTGAAGGATCACCTTGTCTCCGCATTGGAGGCCGCGCCACCGGCGGACACGACGCTTCTTCTTGATCCGCCTCAGGAAGGCATGGAGAAGGAAGTGCTCGCCATCGTGATGGCGCGCCAGCCTTCCCGATTGATCTATGTCTCTTGCAATCCCCCGACGCTCGCTCGCGACATCAAGCGAATGAACGGCGGCTTCGGCATCCGGCGGGTTTGCCCGGTGGACATGTTTCCCCAGACTGCGGAGATCGAGGTGGCGGCGCTGCTCGAAAAAATCTGACAAGCGCGGCAGGCGAGCCTCTTCATTGCATATCCGATTCGGTGACGCTCGTTTGCGGCCGCGAGGCCAGCGTTTTGGCGTGGGCCACAATTTGATTCGCGTCCAGATCAAACCGGTAGCCATGGCAATTCGGGCAAGTTGCGACGCGCCGGGCCACTATGGACTCGCAGCCCTCGCAGACTTTGTAGTTTTGAGGCGCTTCGATGATCTTCTGGGCGCGGGCCGCGCGCTCGGCGAGATGGCTATCCGACATTTTTTCGAACAGTATCCGATTGCCTTGAAGGTCTCAATGCTGATTCGCCAGCGGCAGGCCAAGGGCGACGGAATGAGAGGCAAGGAAATGCGCGTAAGCCGGCTTCTCAATTTTGGTTACGGAACCCGTGAAAATTGGCGGAATTCTGGCAAATTCGGGTGTGGACTTGCTTTCGTTGACACGGGATGAGCTGATCACCGAACTTGCGGGCCTCGGTGAACCTGGTTTCCGGGCGACGCAGCTTTGCCGATGGGTTTACGAGCGCCGGGCAAGAACGTTCTCGGAAATGACCGATTTGCCCGCATCGCTCCGGGAAAATTTCACCGCACAATTCTCGTTGCGCCCGTTGACCAAGCTCAGGGAGACCGGGTCAAAGGATACCACGCGAAAGTTTCTTTTCCGGCTGGATGACAGTCAAATGGTCGAGACCGTGCTCATCCCGGCCTCGCCGGCACTTTACGGGGGAAAAGCCGATCGCCGGACGGTTTGCATTTCCAGCCAGGTTGGCTGCGCCTACGGTTGCAAGTTCTGCGCGAGCGGGCTCGACGGTTTTAAGCGCAATTTGACAGCCGGCGAGATTGTGGCGCAGTTCCTCGCAGTGGAAGAAGATTCTCAAGAGAAGGCCAACAATATTGTTTTCATGGGAATGGGCGAACCGTTTGCCAACTACGACAATCTTCTCAAGGCGATAGCGATTTTGAATGCTCCTTGGGGTCTCGGGCTGGGGGCCCGAAGCATGACCGTATCGACGAGCGGTCTGGTTCCGAGAATCCGGGATTTTGCCAATCAGCCGTTGCAGGTTCGGCTGGCGATTTCCTTGCACGGAGCGACCGACGAGGTGCGTTGCAAGATAATGCCTGTCAACCGCAAGTATCCGTTGGCCGAACTCCTCAGTGCCTGCGAATACTATTCTTCGCGTAAAAAACAGCGCATCACCTTCGAATATATTATGATATGCGGTGTAAATGATACCGAGGAGCAAGCATTGGCGCTCGCCGCGCACGCGACCCGCCTGAAGGCCAAGGTCAACCTGATTCCTTACAACCGGGTCGACGGTCTGGATTGGCAGCGTCCGTCCGAAGCCGCGCAGGAGCGGTTCCTGAATTTTCTTCGGCGGCACAACCTTGCGGTCACCTTGCGCCGTGAGAAAGGGCACGATATTGCCGCTGCGTGCGGACAGTTGCGCTTGCAGGAGGCGCGCAATTGAGGTCAGGGTGGCGCTGGTAGCGGAGAAGGCGGCTTTCCCCGGGCGATAAAATCCCGTTGCTTCCGAAACTGCGGTGCAGTAAGGGTTTTTTGAGATGGCTGACGACGATTTCGAGACGCCGGAGATCTGGGACGAGTATCGGTGGGAGCGGTTTCTCCAGCAGCAGGATCGCAATACGGAAAAGTATTTCGGTCTTCTTGAGAAGTATCTCGACCACCCTGACCGCGATAACATCATCGCCAAAGAAATGGGCTGGGAGTCTTTCGATGAGGACCGGGACGCGGAGTGGGACGAAGTGGCGGAAAGCCTGTGCGAGGAGGAGATGAGCCTTTCGCAAAAGGATTCGGAGCGCGGCGAGGGCGATTTCGAGGAATTTTCCAAGTCGCCAATTTACCAGGACACCCTTAAGCTGCACACTTGGATAAATTCCTGGCTTGATCGCGAGCAATCTCTGAAGGACCACCCGGAAGCGATCCGTTTGGCCACGCGCTCGGCGGTTTGCGGCGCCAAACTCGCCGCGGCTTTATGCGGAGACGACTGTACCGAGTTGGGCATGACCATCGCCTATCTCAAGAGGGGACTGAAGGCCGCCAATGACGCCCTGGATGCCGCGGCCCGTCTCGCGGAGGAGAAAAGAATGGGCCCGCGCCAGCGCATGACCTTGAACAAACTGCTGTTTAAGGTGCGCGATCGAATCGTTGACCTCATGAGTGATTATCGCGCCGAGTGGCGCAAGCGCTACGGGAATTCCTGATCGTCGAATATTCTCCCGTTTCGTGCGTCATAGACGAATGGGTGACGACTCCGAGGAGAGTAGACTGGTGGCGCGCGCCCGGAACGGCGACACAACGGCTTTCGACAGTTTGATCACTCTTCACAGGGACAGAATTTACATGCACGCATTTCAAATTGTCCGAAACGAGGAAGATGCGCTCGATTTGACTCAGGAGATCTTTATTCGCGCTTGGAAGGCGCTGCGCGGCTTTGACGGGACGGCTACGTTCTCAAGCTGGCTTCACCGGATTGCGACCAACGCGGCCATCGATCTCTGCCGCCGGCGGCGAACCCGTTCGCAGACCGAAATCGGATCCGGAACGATGAAAATCGACCCGGCCTCGCAGACGACGCCGTCGGGCGGGGAAGTTCCCGGTTTGAGCGTCGATCGGGCTGAGATTCGGCGCCGTGTGGAAGAGGCCTTCGCGACGTTGAGCCCGGAGCACCGGGCGGTCATTGTATTGAAGGAGATTGAGGACCTTTCCTACGAAGAAATTGCCGAACATCTCCGCTGCTCTCTGGGTACGGTAATGTCGCGGCTGTTCTACGCGCGCAAAAAACTTCAGGGCCTCCTTCGCGATTTGCATGAAGAACTCTGACGAAACCGACTGGACCGCCACGAGGTCGCTGCTCCGCAAGCATCTCACGGCGCCTCGCCTCGAGCACCCGGACTTCGTGAACCAACGGGTTCTTCAGGAACTCGAGCGTCTTGGGGAACGTCCCCGGGCGTCGGCGTTTCCGTTGCGCTGGCTGGCGTGGTCGGGTGCAACGGCCATAGTATGTGCCGGATTGCTGACCCTGCTTTTCCTGCCGCGCGATGCGGGCAGGCGAAGCGACAAGGATTTTATTTCGCAAGTTGTCTCGGCGAGGGCCGAAATGCCGCAGCTTTCTGTGTCCGAGTTTAGTGTTCCGGATGAAAGGGGAGTCGTAATCTGGATCGAAGGGGCCGAATACATCCCAGCGGAGAGCTCGGTGCGATGAGAGGCGCCTTGGCGGTATTGGTCCTCTTCCTGGCCTGCGGCCGCGCAGAAGCTGAAGGAGACCGGATCTGGAGCGCGCTGGTGCTCGCCACAAAAGAAACCCCCCCGTCCGCGATCCCAGCCGGTTTGGAGAGGTTCGCCGCCACGATACGGAGGATTTTCGGCTACAACAGTCTCTATCTCCTCGGAGAAAAGAAACGCGATCTGTTTTCGGGCGGCGAGGAGTGGCTAGTGCCTAGCAAGGAGTTTTTTTTCAGGGTGCAATCCCTCTCGCGGGACGCGACGTTTTACACGCTGCGCATCGAGTTGTATCGCGACAAGAACCTGCTGCTGACGACCGAGGCCAAGCTCGCCAAGAACGCTCCCCTCTATATCCGCGGGCCGGAATGGGGAAGCGGGCAGCTGATCTTGCTGCTTGAGGTAAGATAGCGCCGCTACGAGGGGTGCCATCTTTTTGCGACGCTTTGCAAAAAATACATTCGCGCAAATACGGAAGATCCCCCAAATCCCAGTTTGTGTCGGCAATATCGCGCAGCGACGCGCGATCCCGATTTCGAGCGGCGGGCCCGTGGCTTTGATTTCGGGCAACAATAAGGCCTCCCGAGCGCGCCGGCGTCCGGCGATTGATTCTACAGCCCGACGCAAGCCAGCCTTTCGTTCCGAGTTCTTGCGCCGGTGGTTTGGGGCAGAGTAAACTAGAAGATTCAAGTTGGCGCTTCGTTCATGAATCCGGGCAATCACTCCTTCATTCGCATCAAGGGGGCGCGACAGCATAACTTGAACAATCTGGACGTGGAAATTCCGCGGAACAGGCTGGTCGTGATTACCGGTCTGAGCGGGTCGGGAAAATCCTCACTGGCATTTGACACCCTCTACGCGGAAGGGCAGAGGAAATATGTCGAGAGCCTTTCGGCGTACGCGCGTCAGTTTCTCGACCAGATGCAAAAGCCTGAGGTCGACTATATCGAGGGGCTCTCGCCGGCCATCGCCATCGAACAACGGACCTCGGCCGCAAACCCGCGCTCGACGATCGCGACAACGACGGAGATCTACGACTACCTGAGGCTGCTTTACGCGGCGGTGGGTCGGCCTCACGATCCGGTCACAGGCGAACCGGTGATCCGGCAAACACCGCAACAGATCACCGACGCAATCCTCTCCTCTCCCGAGGGCACCAAACTCATGCTTCTGGCTCCGCTCGTGACCAGCCAGGTCGGAGAGTTTCGTGACGTGATTGAAAAGGCCCGGCGCGAAGGCTTCGTGCGCCTGCGTATCGACGGAGAGATCATCGAGCTCGGCGCCACAAATTTTCCCAAACTCGCAAAGTCCGATTCGCACACCATCGAAGCGGTGGTGGACAGGCTCTCCGTTCGGGCCGAAGTCCGGCAGCGGCTTGCGGATTCCATCGAGACGTCGCTCCGGTGGGGAGGGGGGATGCTCACGGTTCTTCGCGTCGAACCTGAAGCCGAGCGGTGGACCGAACAGAAGTTTTCCACGGATTACTGCAACCCTTCCACCGGCTTCACGATGCCGAAGCTCACGCCGAAGCATTTTTCCTTCAACAGTCATCTTGGTGCCTGCCAGGCTTGCCACGGCATCGGCACGGAGTTGTTCTTCGACGCTGAACTGATGGCGGACAACGGGAAAACGCTCGAGCAGGGGGCAATCAAGCCCTGGCGCGTGGGCCATAAACGAATGAGGCAATACTACGCGGCGATTCTGGGCGGCCTCGTCGCGGACTCAGGCGTTCCCACCGACGTGCCTTTCAGGGAACTTCCGCAGGATTTCAAATCGCTCTTGTTCTTTGGCAGCGGAGATCGGGAAATCACGGTTCAGGTTTCGCCGGAACGGAAGGTCTCCAAGCCCTTCGAAGGCCTGGTCGCACAGATGCAGCGCCTCTTTGAGACCAGTCAAAGCGAGTTCACAAGAAAGCGCCTGCGCGCCTTTCAAGGGCGGAGAGTTTGCGCTGTCTGCCGGGGCGCGCGCCTGCGGCCGGAAATTCTCGCGGTGACGATTTCCAGCGTTGGCGGACGCCAGTACAACATTAATGAATTCTGCGCGTTCCCGATCTCCGAAGCTGGCAAGGTTCTTTCGGAAATCGCGCTGTCTGGTCCGGAAGAAGAGATCGTTCGCGATGTGCTTCGCGAGATCCGCCAGAGACTGGAATTCCTCAACGAAGTCGGTCTTGGATATCTCCAGCTCAATCGTGAAAGCGGGACGCTCAGCGGCGGGGAAGCCCAGCGCATTCGGCTTGCGACACAGATCGGCTCGGGCCTGGCGGGAGTGTTGTATGTCCTTGACGAGCCCAGCATCGGTCTTCATCAGCGGGACAACGATCGTCTCATCGAAACGCTTCGCGCGCTGCGCGACTTGGGAAATTCGGTCATCGTTGTCGAGCATGACGAGGATACGATTCGAGCCGCGGATCACATCCTTGATCTTGGTCCCGGAGCGGGCCCGCGCGGCGGGCGCATCGTCGCCCAAGGCGGCCTGGATGCGATTTTGCAAAGCGACGACTCGCTGACGGCGCAATATCTGAAGAAGAGCCTGAAGATCTCCGTGCCGAAATACCGCGTTGCTCCGCGCAAAGATCGAAAACTCGCGGGCGAAGCGGGTGACGGCTGGCTAAGCGTGTTTGGCGCGAGCGAAAACAATCTAAAAAACATCACCGCCGCAATACCCGTGGGGTGCCTGACGTGCGTCACCGGCGTCTCCGGAAGCGGCAAGTCGACGTTGGTGAACGACATCCTGCGCGCCGCGCTGGCGCACGATCTCAACGGCGCCAAGGAACGTCCGGGGGCCTTCGATCGGATCGTCGGCATCGAGCAGTTTGACAAGGTGGTGGTCATAGATCAGACCCCGGTGGGCCGCACACCGCGTTCGAATCCGGCGACCTATTCCGGTGCTCTGGGACCGATCCGCGACCTGTTCAGCGAATTGCCCGCCGCGCGAGTGCGAGGATACGACGCAAGCCGCTTCTCCTTTAACGCAAAAGGGGGCCGCTGCGAGCATTGTCAGGGCGATGGATTCATCAAGATCGAGATGCACTTTCTCGCCGACGTTTACGTCGAGTGCGAGGTTTGCCGCGGGCGCCGCTACAATCGGGAAACTCTTGAGATCACTTACAAGGGCAAGAATATCGCGGACGTCCTGGACATGACGGTTGACGAATCCGCCCGCTTCTTTCGAAACATACCCGCGCTCTCCGCGAAGCTTGAAACCCTGCAAGACGTTGGGCTTGGTTATTTGCGACTCGGTCAGTCGGCCACGACGCTTTCCGGCGGAGAGGCCCAGCGGCTCAAGCTCGCTTCGGAGCTTGCCCGCCGCGCGACAGGTCGGACGATTTATCTTCTTGATGAACCCACGACGGGATTGCATTTCGCCGACATTCACAAATTATTGGAAGTGCTCATCAAGTTGCGCGATGCGCACAACACCCTGATCGTGATCGAGCACAATCTCGAGGTGATCAAGTGTGCGGACTGGGTCATCGATCTTGGTCCCGAAGGCGGGGAGGGCGGTGGCCGCGTGGTGTGCGACGGTCCCCCTGAGCGAATTGCCCAAGAGCCGTCAAGCCACACCGGCCGCTATTTGTCCCGGGCACTTCGGCCGTGAGATCGTTTTTCCTGTCGGTTCTCATTGCCGCCTCCGCTCTTGCCGGCGATCCCCGCCTGGATGAAGCGCGCCAGGCTTTGCAGGATGGCCTGCCCCAGGTGGCAATTTATAAGTTGCGACAGATTTCCGGCCGCAAACTCGCCAAAGAGGATCAAGCCGTCGCCGAGCTGCTTCTGGCACAGGCCTTGTTCGCTGCGGGCCGCTTCGATGAAACCGCCACGGTGCTGGAAAAATCGGGCGCCTCGAGCCATGAGGCGAAATTTTTGCTGGCTGAAACGTATGCGGCTCTCAACAAGCCCGCCAAAGCGCTCCCACTCTATCAGAGCTTGAACCAGGATGAAAGCTTGGCGGGCAAAGCCTCGGTCGGCTCCGCAAGAATGCTTGATGCCTTGGATCGAACGCCGGAAGCGGCGGAGACGCTCTCGGCCTTTCTGAAAGAAAACCCTTCCGCGGCCGAAGCCGCCCTGGAACTCGCCAAGATCCGCCTGAAGGTTGGAGATAGCTCGGGGACGGTAGAGGCCCTCTCCTCGGCTGCGGGCTTTTCACCGGAACAGCAGCAGGACGCCGCTTTCCTCAAAGGCCGGGCGTTGCTTGCATCCGGCGATGCCGCGAAAGCCGAGGAAAGCTTCAAGTCGATCAAAGACCCGCCGGCCCGCCTGGCCGCGAGCGTGGCGGTCGGCCTCGCGGAATGCCACTTGCGGCAGGATGACGCCGGCGAGGCAGAGAAGATCCAGGAGGCATATATTGAGGAAAATTCTCGTCTTCCGGGATTGCCGGAGGCTTTTGCCATGCTCGACCGCATCTATGCTTACGAAGGCGCGGCTTCGAGCACCGAACTGCGCCGGTGGACGGCGGACTCCAGGAACGGCGTGCGCTCCGCCCTGGCCTTGTTTTATCTCGCCCGCAACGAGGCGCGGTCGAGCAAGGCCGAAAAAAGCCGCCAATTGTTCGGAGATTTCCTGTCCCAATATCCCAACCACTTCCTCGCCGATGAGGCCCGCGCAGAGCTTTCCGCGTCGCAGATTCTCGCCAAGCGTCCGGAAGAAGCATTGCAGACAGCCCAGGGAGGGAGCCGGGGATTCCGCAACAGCTTTGCGCGCGGAGAGGCGCAAGCCGCCCTTGGACAATACAAGGAGGCGGCCTCCGCGTTTTTGCAAAGCTCCGGAGGCGCCGAATTGGAGACCGCGGCGCTTGAGAATTCCGCTATCTGCGCTTTGCTGGGAGGCGTTCCCGAAGCGGAGAACGAGGCCCTGCGTCGATTGGCGAAACGTCCCGATCTGGCGGCGAGTGTCGGTAGAATTCGATTCCTCGAGGCCATGCGGCAGGCGGCGAAGCGATCCCCGACCGCGCCGGGCCTTCTTCGAAAGATAGCCGACGGCCAATCAGCCTACGCTCAAAAGGCGAGGCTGGCCCTCGCCGAGTCGAGCTATTTGCAAGGCTCCGCGCCAGACGGCGAGGCGGGAATGCGCCGTATTTCCACCCAGGACCCCCAGACCCAAGAGAGGGCGGATTACCTGGCGATTTTCCTTGCTGACGCGACGGACCCAGAATCGGATGCCCAGGCGGCGAAGCTCGCGGAGAGTTTTCTAAACCAATACCCTACCTCACAATTCGAACCCCAGGTGCGAATGAAGCTCGGGGAAATCCTTTATCGGCGGGGCGACTATCTCGGCGCCCGGGGGCAGTTCGGAATCATTGTAGACAGGTTTTCAGACTCGCCGCTGGCGGAGGAGGCCCTCTTTCTCACCGCGGAGGCGATGTCGCGATCGCTCGAACCGTCGGAGATGGAGGAGGCCATCGGAATTTTCGAGCAGGTGGCCAAGTCGGGCGGTTCGCTTGCCTTGCGCGCCAGGCTTAGCCAGGCAGGGCTTCTCAACGCCCTTAAGCGGCCCAAAGAGGCGCTTGGAGTGCTCGATGGGATCCTTGGATCAAAACCCGATCCGGAGCTTCGCTACGCGGTTCTGATTGAAAAGGGAGACACGCTCTTTTCGCAGGGATCTCAGGATGCGGAGAACTACAAGTCGGCCATTGCCGCATGGAAGCAAGTGTCCGACGACGCCTCGGCCCCGAAAGTCTGGAGCCATCAGGCGCTCGCGAAAATGGGTGTGGCCTGGGAAAAACTTGGCAACTACGATGCCGCGCTCGATTCATACTATGGTGCCTTCTCGCAAAATCAGAAAGGCGGCCCGGAATATTTCTGGTTCTACAAGGCCGGCTTTGACGCCGGCCGGCTGCTCGAGTCCCAAAAATTGTGGAAAGAAGCAATCGCCGTCTACGAAAAGATCGGTAGCATTGAGGGACCCAGGGCCGAGGAGGCCCGCGCACGCGTCAGCCGATTGCGCCTCGAAAACTTTATCTGGGATACCCAGTAACAACAGACCCGGCTATGATCAGAACTCAGCTCGTAGAGACCGTGTCCCGGCGCTGCGGAAACCAACCGAAAGTCGCAAGACTGCTTCTCAGCCCCCGGCAACCGGCGAACCGCTGACCATGCAGTCGCCGCACGTTAAGCTTTTCATTCCCGGGCCCGTCGAGGTCTCGGAAAAGACACAGCGCGCCATGTGCCAGCCGATGATCGGCCATCGCAGCTCCAGCTTCAAAGCGCTTTACGGCGGCATCCAGCCCAAGCTCATGGAGCTCTTCGGAACGACGCGGCCGGTGTTCCTTTCCACATCTTCCGCGTGGGGCGTGATGGAAGGAGCGATCCGCAATCTTGCGAAGCGGCGGGTTCTCAACTGCATGTGCGGCGCATTCTCAGACAAGTGGTTTGACGTGAGCAAAAGATGCGGAAAGCAGGCGGAGGCCCTGCAGGTTGAATGGGGCGCCCCCATCTTGCCGGAAATCATCGAGGAGAGGCTTTCGAGCGGCGGCTTCGATGCACTCACGCTCATTCACAACGAAACCTCTTGCGGCGTGCGGAACCCGCTTCCGGAGATCGCCGGCGTTGTTGGAAAGTTTTCTGAGGTGATGTTCATTGTCGATATCGTCTCCTCCTTTTCAACGGAGAGGATTTCGATGGACGCTTTGGGAATCGACGTGCTTCTCGCCGGCAGTCAAAAAGCGCTGGCGTTGCCTCCCGGATTGGCATTGTTTTCGGTTTCCGAACGCGCCCTGCGGCGAGCAGAGACTATTTCCGATCGAGGCTACTATTTCGATTTTGTCGAATTCGCGAAGAATCACGAACAGCACATGACGCCCAGCACCCCGGCGATTCCGCTAATCTACGCTCTGAACTCGAAGCTCGATGAAATTGGAGCCGAAGGTGCGGAAAATCGCTACCGGCGGCATTTCACGCTTAACAGGATGGTCCACGACTGGGTGAGGAAACGCGGTTTCGGCTTTTTCGCGGCCGACGGTTTCCGGTCACTGTCTCTCACCTGCGTGAAGAACACCAGAGAAGTGGATGTCGCCGCGTGGATCGAGCGGTTGCGCGACAAACACCGCATGGTCATCGACGGCGGCTATGGCAAGCTCAAAGGCAAAACGTTTCGAATTTCCAACATGGGAGACGAAACGGAAGCGAGCATGCGCGAGCTCCTCGAAGCGCTTGACGACACGCTGGAAGATTGATTTCACGTGGCTCCCGAGTCTTGAATAACGGCGAATTACCTGTCATCTTCAGGGTTAGAAGGCAGCGCGTTGATAGGATTTGATCAAGTGATAAAGGCATCCATAGTCCCATGAACCACAGCGATCCCAGCCGCCACGCGGCCTCGATCATGAATCCGATCGAGGGACGACTAGGATACAAGTTCCGGAACGGTTTGCTCCTGGCGGAGGCGATGACCCATCCGAGCATCTCTCTAGAACGCAAGAACTACCCCTTCGACAACCAGCGTCTCGAATTTTTGGGCGACGCGGTGATCCAGTTGGTTGTCACCGAGCATCTTTACCGGCTCTATCCGGATTTCAGCGAGGGGACCATGACCAAATTGCGCACGCGGATCGTTTCGCGCGCCGCGCTGAAGACCCGGGCACAGGAGCTTGACCTGGGGCGCTACCTGATGATGGGGCGAGGGGAGGAGGCCAGCGGCGGACGCGAACGGGCGTCGACCCTCGCCGATGCCTTTGAAAGCGTCGTGGGTGCGGTTTACCTCGACGGCGGATTCGACGCGGCGAGAAATTTCGTCCTCCGCGCGACCGAGGATGATTTCGAGCGAATCGCGCGGGATCCCGAGGAGGTGAATCCCAAGGGCGCTTTGCAGGAGATTCTGCAAGCGATCGAACCGTGCGCTCCCATCTATGAGGTGCTCGAACAGAGCGGGCCGGACCATTCGAAGCGGTTTGTCGCTCGCGTTATCTGGAATCGAGCGGAGTTGGGGCGCGGCGAGGGACTTAGCAAGAAGCAGGCGCAAGTCGCCGCGGCCAGCGACGCGCTGACCCGGGAGTCTTGGGAGAGTGCCAGGCAGCGGCATCCCGCGAATGCCGCAAAATGATTTATCCTTTCTCGCTTCAAACCGCGGGCTTGTTTGTCGGCGTCGCCCTGCTGATCGTGCATGGGGTGGCCCTGGTGCGCGAAGGGCAATCGCAGAGGTGGCTGAGGGGGTTTCCGAGATCGCGCGGGACGGGGATTGCTCTGATGGCACTCGCCGCGCTCTGGAGCTTTTTGCTCATCTGGGGAATGGATCTCGGTGAGTTCGCGCGGCTGCGCAACGTGATGCTGGTGGCGATTGCTGCCGGCGCCGTGCTGGCCTGCATTTATGTCGAGGAATTTCTGGCCGTCCGGGCCGTGGGAATGCTCGCGCTACTCGCCGCGGAGCCGCTGCTCGAGGCGGCCTTCATGCGTCACGAGGCGACGCGCCTTCTCCTCGTGGCGATTGCCTACGTCTGGATTATTAACGGGCTGTGCTGGGTGGGAATGCCCTGGCTCATGCGCGATCAAATCGCCTGGTTGACCGCGAAGGCGTCACGCTATCGCGCCATGGCCTGGCTCGGTTTGCTCTACTCCGCCTCCCTGGTCGTTTGCGCCGCGCTCTTCTGGAAATAAAGGTTCCCGCGAGCTCTCCCGCTCAGGTTCTTAGGCGGCGAGCGGTTGCTTCGCGCGATGCTTCTCGACGAAGTATTTCATCGTGTGGTAGAGGACCGATTCAAGGTCGTGTTTTGATCGCCAGCCCACGAGCTTGCGAACCTTGCTGACTTCCGGAATGCGGCGGTCGCAGTCTTCATATCCTTTTCCGTAAAATTCTTCGCTGGGCACGGAAACGACTTCGGGATACGGATCTCCCGGCTGACGGAAATGCTGGTCGAAAATCGCCTGCATCTTGTCGGCAAGTTCCTTGATCGTTACCTCGTTTTCCGGCGTGCCGATGTTGAAAATCTGGCGGTCGCAGACTCCTCCTTGATTGTCGATGATCCGCGAGATGCACTCCACCGCGTCGTCGATATACGTGTAGGCGCGATAGTTCCGGCCGCCATCGACCAGCTTGATCGGCGTTCCGTAAAGAAGCGCATTCATAAAATGGCTGAAGACGCGCGGATTCCCGGTCTGTTCGCTGGGCAGGTAATCGATCCGGGGACCGATAAAGTTGAAAGGGCGAATGATGGAGTAGTTGAGCCCCTCCTCGAGCCCGTAAGCGTGGAGCACCCGTTCAAGAAGCTGCTTGGCGCATGCGTAGATCCAGCGATGGTTTTTTACCGGACCCATGATCAAAGGCGTCTCATCCTCCGCAAAGGCTATTGGATGTTTGGAGGAATCCTTTCCAAAAGCCCGGGCCGAGGTGATCCCGTAGACCTCGCAAGTCGAGAATTGAACGATCCTCTTTTTGTGCTTCACGCAAAATTCCGCGATCTTGAGGTTCTCGACGAAGTTCAACTTGAAAACGTCGACAGGATTGCTGACGTAGAGGCTGGGATTGGCCATGGCGACGAGGTCAACAACCACGTCATGATCGGCTGTCAGCCTTTCAAGTTCCCGCTCGTTGGCGCGAATGTCGAAATGAATGTAGGTGATCTCGCCGCTCTTGACCGTCTCATCAAGCTTGTCGCGCTCGATATCAAGCGCGGTGATCTCATGCTTGCCGTCGCTTACGAGACGCTCGGCAAGATTTGCGCCAATGAATCCACCGGCGCCCAGGAGAAGGATCTTCATGAAAAAATTCCCATTTACGATTGTATCGCCTCCAGCGTCAACCGTTTTCCTTGGAGGGTGGCCCGGATTTCCCGTTGTTCATTACCAGCCTCCGGTAATGGCCGACGAGGTGACGTCCCATCATCTTGCAAACATTGATCCCGTAGGGAATCGGATCAAGGCTTGAGACCTCCTCGTCATAGCGGGTCGGGATGGGGATTTCCGCGCATTCCATCCCGAGCAAATGTGCAACGACAATCATTTCCGCGTCAAAATTGTAGTTGTCTTGGAGCCGTTCGAAGGGGATCCGCTCCAACAAATTGCGGGAGTAGAGCATATAGCCGCTGTGGAACTCGGCCAGGTGCGTTCCGAAGACGATATTTTCGAGATAGGTGAGAATGCGGTTGGGGATGTAGCGGGCATAGGGCATGCCGCCCCTGAGAGCTCCGCCGCCCGCCATGCGGGAACCCTGGACGATTTCCGCCTTTCTCTCGAGGATCGGTTTCATGAGGTCAAGCACAAGTTCCGGTGCGTATTGGCCGTCGGAGTGAACGACGGCGAAGACGTCGGCTTCCAGATCAAGGCCGCGCTTGAGTCCGGTCTTTTGGGCCCCGCCATAGCCTTTGTTGACCTCGTGGTGGACGACGTCGATCCCGGTCCATCGCTCCTTGAGAGACTCCGCGACTTCGCCGGTCTTGTCCGGGCTCTTGTCGTTGACAATGATGGCGACCCCGTTTTCCCAGAAGCTTTTCGGAATCCGCTCCAGGACGGCCGGCAAGGTTTTCTCTGCCCGGTAGGAGGGAATCACGATGGCCTTCTTCATCAGGGTAGCTCTTTATGAAATCGCTGTTAAGCGTTGCGGGCAAGGCAAACATCTTTCATCCGGGAGCAAGAACTTGATCCTGGATGGGGCGCTTGCTTCCGGGCGAAACTTTTGATTGCCAAAATTCGTCCATGGGTTACGTTTCCGGCCCTTTTCCGATGCCTAAGTCCACCACACGCAGCAAGACACGCAAATCGGTTGCCAAGCGCTTCAAGGTCACCGCCCGGGGAAAACTCTTGCGGACGCGCGGCGGCCGGCGGCATTTACTTCAATGCAAATCGGCGAAGCGCAAGCGCAAGCTTGCCAAATCGATTCTCGTCCACGATTCAGACGCGGCGCGGATCAAGGCCAATTTGCCCTTCGCTTAGCGAAGCCGATCCGGGGACTGCTTCGAGATTTCGGAGCTTACGGGACTGGTGAGTCCGCCGGATCAAAGAAACCAACAGTCAGTTCCACGGAGCCCGCTGAGAGATCGGCGGACATGAAATGCCACGAGCAACGAATTCGCCCGCGAGCCGCGCTCGCCGCAAAAGGGTGATCAAAGCTTCAAAAGGATACCGAGGCCGGCGATCCAAGCTGTTCCGCTATGCGAAGGACGCCCAGATGAAGGCGAAATACTGGGCCTATCGCGATCGCAAGACCCGCAAGCGCACTTTGCGTTCCCTCTGGATCACGCGCCTTGGCGCCGCGGTCCGCGCGGAAGGCATCACCTACAGCCGCTTTATGGAGGGCCTGAAGGCAGCCGGCATCGCGCTGGACCGGAAGGTATTGGCGGATCTCGCCGTGCAAGACGGAAACGCCTTCAAGCAGATCGTTGAGAAGGCGAAAGCCGCGCGCGCCGCGGCGGCGGCCTGAGCGCCCGAGGCCGGCGAGGACGTTTCCGCGCATTGTTCGGGTAGTCGGGCCGAGCCGGCGCGTCACATTTTTTCGATGGACACACGGATCGAAATGCTGCGAGCCGAGGCGGTGGCTGCCATCAGGGCCGCCAGCGATCTGAAGTCGCTCGAGGGCGTTCGCGTGCACTATCTCGGTAGAAGCGGCCAAATTAGCCTGATCAGCGAGAAAATGCGGGATGTCGCCAAGGACGATCGCCCCCGTGTTGGCAAGCTGCTGAATCAACTGCGGCAAGACGTCTCGGATTCCCTGGCGGAAAGGGAGAGTCAATTGAAAGCCGCGGAGGATGCCCGCGAGCTTTCCCAAATTGATATCACACTGCCGGGAACGCGCCGTGAGCTCGGGTCCATTCACCCGCTCACGCAGTTGCTCGACAAGGCCGTGCGGGTCTTTCGCAGACTCGGGTTCGCGCTCGCGGATGGGCCCGACATTGAAACCGAATGGCATTGCTTCGATGCGCTCAATACTCCGCCTGATCACCCCGCCCGCAATGAATTGGATACCTTCTATCTGCCGGACGGCCGGCTCTTGAGGACTCACACGTCGACAGTCCAGATTCGCGTCATGGAATCGCAGGGCCCGCCCGTGCGCGTGATCGCTCCGGGAGCTGCCTATCGGCGTGACGAGGTGGACGCCACTCATCTTTCGCAGTTCACCCAAATGGAAGGGCTCTTCGTTGATCGAAATGTCTCGCTGGCCGATCTCAAGGGAACGCTCGAGTTCCTCTTTCGCGAGTTGTTCGGCCCAGAGACGAAGATCCGCTTCCGTCCGCACTTCTTTCCATTTACCGAACCGAGCTACGAGATCGACATTCGCGCTGAAGCCCTGGGCGGAGACTGGATGGAGTTGGCCGGCTGCGGGATGGTCGACCCCGCGGTTTTCGATCAAATCTGCGCCAAGCGCGGAGACCGCGCCTATGATCCGGAGGAAATCACGGGATTCGCTTTTGGTTTCGGGCTCGACCGGCTGGCGATGAGTCTCGCGCGGATTCCGGATATCCGGATGCTGACCGAAAACGATCTCAGGTTCCTCAAGCAATTTTGACCAAGGTTGACCAACTGAGGCTTTGAGAGGTCTGGACGATGAATATTTCACTTAACTGGCTCAGCGAGTTTGTCGACCAGCTGGGCTCCGACGCCGAGTTGGACGATCTGCTCACGCGTGCGGGAATGAAGGTGGAAAATTTCAGAAAGACTCGCCCGGAGTTTCCGAAAATCGTCATCGCGCAAATTATTGAGTCCCTCCCGCATTCCAATGCCGAGCGTCTCAGTGTCTGCCGGGTCGATGACGGTTCGGGCCAGCCGCGCCAGATTGTCTGCGGCGCGAAAAACTACAAAGTCGGCGACAAGGTGCCGTTGGCGCTTCCCGGCGCGGTTCTTCCCGGGGGCATGGAGATCCGGGCCGGCCGGCTCCGCGGAGTCGACAGCGAGGGAATGCTTTGCAGCGCCAATGAACTCGAACTCGCCGACGATGCCCAAGGCCTTCTCATCCTTCCTGACGACGCGCCGGTCGGAAGACCACTTTCCGAGTTGTACCCCGCGGACACGGTCTTTGAATTGGAGATCACTCCAAACCGTTCCGATTGTTTAAGCCACGTTGGCGTGGCTCGCGAAGTGGCCGCGTTTTCCGGAACGAGATTCCTTTGTGCCGCGGTTGAACCGGAAGCCAGCAGGGCTGCCCTGGAGCACGAGGTGGCGATTCGGGCACCGGATGCGTGTCCGTTTTACTCCCTGCGCCGGATTCGCGACGTGAAGGTTGCGCCAAGTCCCAAGTGGCTTAGCGAACGGCTGTCCGCCGTCGGCGTGAGACCGATCAACAATGTGGTGGACGTCACGAATTATGTGATGCTGGAGATGGGCCAGCCTCTCCACGCCTTCGACGCCGCGAAAATACGGGGAGGGATCCTTGTGCGGTCAGCGCGGGCGGGCGAAAAGTTTCGCGCGCTGGACGGGCGCGAATATTTGTTGTCAGGCGGCGATCTCGCGATTGCGGATTCCGACGGTCCGGTGGCCCTTGCGGGAATCATGGGCGGGGAAGAGTCCAGCGTGACCGACGCGACGACCGAGATTTTTCTCGAAAGCGCTCTTTTTGAACCCGGCCGGGTGCGGCGTTCGGCTCGATCCCACAACCTGCAAAGCGAGTCGAGTTATCGATTTGAGCGGGGCGTTGATCCGGCGGCGGTGCTTGGAGCATCCGCGCGCGCCATGCGCTTGATCGAGGAGCTCGCCGGCGCTCATGGCGACTTGGAGCTGCTCACCGCCGGGGAGTTGCCCGCAGCACCGGCTCCGATCACCATGCGGATGTCGCGCTGCCGGTCGCTGATCGGCACTGATCTCTCCCCGGGCGAGATTCGCGATTCACTTTCCCGGTTGGGCCTCAAAGCGGAGACCGCAGACGAGGAGGCTATGAGCTGGAGCATTCCCAGTTATCGGCGCGACCTGGGACGCGAGGTGGATTTGATCGAGGAGGTCGTGCGGGTTCTGGGAATCGAAAGAATTCGCGGTCGGGCCACGGCGGCGCCGGCACCTCCCGGCAAGGCGGACGAATTCTACGATTTGCAGACCAACGTCCGTCAGCAAATCTGCGCTTTGGGCTTGAGCGAAGCCCGTCTCAGCACGCTCGTTTCCGAAAAAATGGCCTGGTTTGGCGAACCAGCTCTTCGTTTGCGAAATCCCTTGGGAGAAGAGCAGGCTTTTCTTCGCACCAGCCTCCTTCCGGGGCTCATCGCGGCACTGGCTCGCAACATCCGGTATGGCGCGAGGTCGATCCGATTGTTCGAAATCGGCAGAGCGTTCCATGCGGGTAATGCGGAGAACGAGCTGCTGGCATTTGTGCTCCAGGGAGAGGTGTCTTCCAAGAGCTGGCGTGCAGGAACCGCAAGGGAATTCGACTGGCATGACGCCAAGGGTCTTCTCGAGGCGCTGGCCGGGACGCCCGTGACCTGCGCTCGCATCGAAGCGGGCTCCGAGCTGGCGCTGGCAGTCGATGTGTTTGCGCTGAAGAAGCGCATCGGATTTCTGGGCCAACTATCCCTCGACCTCGCTCGCACTCTCGATGCGGCTAAGCCAGTGCTTGTCGCAGAAATCTCTCTCCAAGCGCTCCAGGCTGCCAGGCGCCTTCCTGTCTTCCGCGGAATTCCGAAGTTTCCCGCGGTCGTGCGCGACCTGGCGATCGTCTGTCCTGCCATCCTCCCATACGGGGAGATCGAAAACGAGCTTTGGAGCGCGGGCGAGGAGCTGTTGGAAGGAATCGAGCCGTTTGACATTTACACCGATGCGACCGGAGAAAAGCTGCCTGCAGATCGCAAATCGATTGCTATCTCCTTGACATTTCGCTCGCCGCAACGGACGCTCAACAGCGAGGAAGTCAGCGCTGCCTGCGAGCGTTTGAAAAGGCGGTTGAAAGCGAAGCTGGCGGTGGATTTCCGGGAATAGTTCTCTCGAAATTTTGGATCGAACGGCTTTGCCCTGTGGTGTTCGCGATTGAACGGCGCAAGCTCCCGAACCGATAGTCAATAATCCCGGAGGCTTGGCCAAGAGGCGCAATGACGGGCCTTCACTGGAGGTCAGCGCGCCTCATGGCGGTCATCCACTCTTAATGAGGGAACGGGATATGCGTCGAAACGGCATTTGCGGGGCAATAAGATGACTTGGCCTGCTTCCTCGGAAGCAGGCCATTCTCTTTTTTTTGAATTCACAAGCAAAGTATTAGCTTAATCTAAGCCAAGCGCGCACGATGACGCAAGGGAACCTTAAGAGCAGTAGCCCGCCTCGGATCATGCCCTGGCACCGGTAACCAATTGGTTTTTAAGGGGTAGATTTCTCGCTTGGACTGATCGGCGGAGCCGCCGACCACGCCGTCTCGTTGATAAGCTGGCGAATACGCTTTTCGCCTTCGATCTGCGCCTCGGGCAGTAGATTCGATTTGGCGAACAGCTCCTTCGCTTTTTCCTCGAGACTGCGGAACGCCTCTTCCCGATCCTTGGCAGTGAGTTTGTTCCACAGGCCGTCTTCGTCTTGAAGCACACGAACATCGCCCATGCCCAGGGCAAGGAGCTTCGGAGCGGGAAGATCTGCGGCGACAAAGCGCGTCCGGGGATCGATATTGATGCGAATGGGATCGCTCAGGTCGAAGCCGGCTTTTGCGGTGAAGACCGCCTCGAGCTCGACGTTCTTGGTGCTGTAGAGCCAGGTGTGAGTCCACCGACTGCGCACGAGAGCTTGTTTTTGTATGGTGACCAGCTCGAGCACCGGAGAATTGGCGGCGACGACCACCAGCGAGTCCACGCTGATCTGGGGGGTGAAATTCAGCGCTTTCTCGAAGCCGGCGGCAATCGATTCCGCGATGCGGCGCGACTCCTGCGTAATCTCCAGGGTCATTCTCCAGAACATCAGCAGGCTGAGGCCGGTGCTCAGGGTCGCGGCGAGGGCGACCCAGCCGGCAACCCGAAGGCAGCCGAACTTTTCCGGCGGCGGTCGGGTTAATGAATTTCGATCGGACATTCCGGCAGGGCACGGAGAAAGGCGCGTCCGTAAGGCTTGCTAAGGATTCGGCTGTCGAGGATGACAATCGTGCCCGTGTCGGACTTCGTTCGAATCAGGCGCCCGACGCCTTGGCGAAGCCTGAGGATCGCTTCGGGCAGCGAATATTGCTCGAAGGGGCGGCCCCCCGCGGCTTCGATGCCTTCGAGCCGGGCTTCGGTGAGGGGATGGTCCGGTGTCGCGAAAGGAAGCCTGGTGATGATCACGCTGGAGAGCGCCTCGCCCGGAACATCGACCCCGCTCCAGAAACTATCCACCCCGAACAGAACACTGTGAGGATTTTCGCGGAACTCCTGCACCATGCGATGGGCGGGGATGCCCGTTCCCTGGACGAGCATGCTCCAACCCCTGAGCGCGAAGTGGGTTTCCAGCGCCTGCGCCGCGGCCCTCATCGCCTGATAGCTGGTGAATAAAACGAAGGCGCGCGCGCGGCTCCGATCGGCGAAGTGCGCGATCCACTTTTGGAGAGCCGAGTCATAGCCCGGATCGCGCGGTTCGGGCATTTTCCTGACAAGATGAAGGGTCATTTGCCTGCCGTAGTCGAAAGGGCTTCCGATTTGGACCGGGCGACACGCCGTCGCGCCGACGCGATTCAGAAAGTAGGCGAGGCCATCGCCTCCCACGGAAAGGGTGGCGCTCGTGAGCACCGTGCATGCGGACTCCCGAAAAAGAAGGCGCTCCAGGATCTCGGCGAGATTGACAGGCGCGGCATGCAGAGCGCACAGCGGCTCGCGGCTTCCGCGTTGTTCCACCCAGTAGACGAAGTCGGGATGTTCGAGGTTTAGGAACTCGGAAATCCCCACCCGCGCTTCAGTGAGACGGCTCGCCGCTTCGCGCAGTTCGCTGGTTCGATCGGCGTCACTTTCCTTTCCCGCCTGGATTTTTAGAATTTCGGCCAACCTGGCAAGCCCGGCGCACAGCTCGGAAGCATCCGCAAGACCCGCTTCCCGGACACGATGGACCCGGCCACGCTTGAAGGCGCAGCGGTTGGCGACGCGTTCGAAGAAGGTATCCGATTTTGGAATCACCTCGGCGACCGCCGCGCATCCAGGCCCATTCTTGATGGCCTGAAAAAGCCCTTTCTTCGATCGGGGATTGTAGAGACGCTGCAGGGCGCGGCGAAGCCCAAGCTGGGAGATCTGCATTCCGATGTGATGGGAGGCCACCTCTTCGATGGTGTGCGCCTCATCGAAGATCACGAAATCTTTAGCGAAAAGTAGCCCTTCGTCGCGTTCGTCGCCGACGCTTCGAAGAAAAGTGAAGAAAAGCGCGTGATTCAAGACGACGAGATCGGCGGCGAGGACCCTGCGGCGCATCGCCTGGTAAAAACAGCGGGGATTCCTCGCGCAGCCCTTCGCCGTGCAAACGTGTGGCTCGCTGCGCACCTCTTCCCAAACATCAGGGTTTGGCTGCACCGCGAAATCGCTGAGCGAGCCGTTCCTGGTCACGAAGCTCCACTCGCGAATTCTCTCGAGCTCGCCGCGCTGCTCGGCATTGAACAGATCGCTGGCCTGGCTCAACGCGCGGTCCAACCGCAGACCGCAAAGAAAATTATGCCGTCCTTTCAAGAGAACGGCCTCGAATTCGATGGGCAGCAGCTTTTGAACAAGCGGGATGTCTTTGTAGATGAGCTGCTCCTGAAGGGCGATCGTGTGAGTCGAGATAACCGCCTTGCACTTCGAGCGCACCGCCTGGAGAACGGCGGGAATGAGATAAGCGAGAGATTTCCCAACTCCCGTTCCCGCCTCGATAACCAGGCGTTCGCTTCCGTGAAGTGTCCGCGCCACCTCGCAAGCCATTTGCTGTTGTTCGGAACGATACTCGTAGTTGGAAGCAACGGAAAGGGGGCCGTCCGGAGAGAATATCCTCTCGATCTCAAGTTCGAACGGGCTGGGCGAGGCGTCTCCAAAATCCCTTAGGGAAATCATGGCCGCGGGTTGACGGAGTTGAAGCGCCCCATTACTGATTCAAGGTTTGCGACTGATGAGAATACTCGACCGTTACGTGCTGCAAAAGTTTGTGCTGCCGTTTCTCTACTGCTTCATCGGGTTTGTCGCGATCTGGTTCATCTTTGACCTCAGCGACAATCTCCAGGATTTCCTTCAAGGCAAGGCGGGTTTTGACATGCTGCTTGAATATTATCGATCGCAGATTCCCGCCATCGTGGTCATCTCGCTCCCCATTGGAGCGCTGCTGGCCCTTTTGTATTCACTAACCGCCATGTCGCGCTCCAACGAGATCATTTCCATGCTCGGAGCCGGGGTTAGTGTCACGCGGGTCCTGGTGCCTCTGATGGGCGTCGGTCTGTTGCTGACGGCGATTACCGCCTATTTTAACTACGAATATGCGCCGCACGCCGAGATGATTAAGAAACGCATGCTCCGGGACATCAAACGCGGACAGGTGAAGGAAGTCGGGCTGACGGGACATCTCTATCGAAATCGCGAGGACCTCCGCACCTGGTTCAGCCGAAAGGTCTACGCGGATAGCCAAAGACTCATCGACGTTCAGATTATTGAACAGGATCCGAACGGAAACATCATCAAGGAGTGGTATGCGCGGGATGCGTATTACGACGAAGTCTCGAAGAGTTGGAGCCTTCAGCGCGCGAAGTACGTGGAAATCGACGCGGAAGGAAAAATCTCCAAGTCCGAGCTTCAAGACGAGCTGACAATCTCGGGTTGGCGGGAAACGCCGTGGCGAATCGCGAGTTCCGTGATGAATCCGGATTATCTCTCCGTTCCGGAGCTCAAGGACTACCTGGAATTCAACAAGGACTTTCCGGAGGTGCGCCTTGCGCCGTATCGGACCCAACTCCAGTATCGGTGGGCGCTGCCTTGGGTCTGTCTGTTGGTGGTCTTTATTGCGGCGCCCCTCGGCATCGTCTATTCGCGAAGAGGAATTCTCGCGGGCGTCGCCACCGCCATTGGCCTCTTTTTCTCGCTCGTGTTTTTTAGCAGCCTTTTTGTCGCCCTCGGGAAGGGCAACCGGATCTCGCCGGGCCTGGCGATATGGGGACCGATGGCCTTCTATTTCATGATCGGCCTGGGGTTGTTGTGGTTTCGCTCAACCAACCGGGATCTTCCGAAGATCAAGCTTCCCTGGACCAATTGACAATGGAAACCGAATGGGAAATCAAATCCCGCGGACATTTCTGCGCGCGTACTGGCAAGCCGTTTGCGGACGGCGAATATTTCTACACGCTTCTCTTTCGCGATGGCGGGGGGTTCCGGCGCGAGGACATCAGCGAGGAAGCCTGGGCGAATCGCAACGAAAATATCGAGCCGTTTTCCTTCTGGCGCTCCAAGTACGAAGCACCGGCGCCGGCGGCGACCGAGCCTCTTCCGACGGACGATGTCGAGAATTTGCTGCGGCGCCTTATCGCCGAGAAGACCGACGCCTCGGCGAACGCCCGCTACATCCTCGCGCTAATGCTCGAAAGAAGGAAAATCCTGCGACCGGTCGAATCGCGCCATCCCGGGTTGCTCGTCTACGAGCACGTCGAGAGCGGGGAGACCTTCATCCTCCCCGACCCGGGGCTCTCCCTGGAGAGTTTGCCCGCTATTCAGGGCGAAGTCTATGCCATGCTGGCGCTCCCGCTTGAAAAAGCTTAGGAGGCCGCGACCTGGAGGCGCCGGCGCGCCAGACGCCAGATTTTTCCGATCATGAGGGCGACCAGCCAAGGGGAGTTTACCAGGAATATGAAGGCCAGTTGCTCGAAAATCGCGAAGTGCAATCCCATCACCAGGGAAATGGTGTGATGCATTACGATCAAGGCGCCACCGATCAGGACCGCCGGCCAGCGTCCCAATAGCGCCAGAAACGAAAAGAATTCGAGCGCGAAGCCGAATCCGAAGAAAATCTGCGTGAGCCGCGGATGGGTGACGATGAATTGCGGGGCTGTTTCGGCCAGGCGGCTGGTAGGTTCGAAAGCGTTTAAATACGACTTGGCGTTGGTCTTCACAATGGCGATGGCGAGATTGGGAGTCCTTTGGATCCACTGCCCGTCGCTCCGTTCCAACTTTGTGACGGCGGAAGTTACATAACAGGAAACCAGAGCGACTTTCGCGGCGTGCGTGAGCCGCCGCTGGGTATCCACGCTGGCCAGCGGGAAGAACGGGACGCCGCGCTGCAGGCGCCGGCGGACTGCCCAGTAGCCTGAAACGGCCCACTGCGCCAGCGCAGCCAAGCCAAGGGGCTGGAAAGTGTGGTTGATTGCTCCCTGGGAATTCTCCAGCGAACCGCAGGCCGCCAGCAGGAAGGTCACGACGCTAAGGGATGAGAAGGTGAACAATCCGGTCACGTAGAACAGAAGCGCCACCGCGAGCAATCCACGGAGAATGCCGAGGATTTCGGGATTCATCAGGAAGCCCAGATTCACGAAATGAGCGAGGCCGCTGGGGTGGGAGAGTGTGGTTTGATAGTAGAAAAAGGGAACGCTGGACCAGACCATCAGCGCGAAGGCTGCACGCATGAGCGCCATCTCCCAGCTGGCATGGCGAACGACCTGGCTATCGAATTTCATCTGGGCGGCATCTCGGCCACGATGTTTTCCGATTGCTCGAGACGGGCGTTGGCAACCCAGATTCGCACCTCGACCAGTTTCAGGCCGCTGCGCACAAGTTCGTCCCTGCTTTGGGGCTCGGCCTTTTCGAGCAGATGATTGAGAACGTTGTGACCCGCCTGGTTGAGAGCGGCCTCGGAGCTCAACCCCTCTTTTTCGAGCTTTCTCCGTTCGGTTTTCAGCGCCTTGGGAACATAGGAGGCCCGCGAGCGAAAGCTCGTGGCGAAGGGGAGCGTCTCGCCCTGGCCGGTCTTGACGACGAAATAGAACGATTCGTCGTCCAAACTTGAATACATCGGGAAATTCGAGAAGGGATAGTTCTCCCCTGCGATCACCAACAGGACCACAAAGAAAAGCACCTCGCGAAAAGGAATCCGCAAGAGCAGCTTGCCAACCACAGGAAGAAGGGCGCGCAGAGCAGGAACTGGCATCTCGACTGCCGTAACAGCGTGTTCGCCCGGGCGTCCAGCCGATTCGGCCCCGCCAAAAAAGCTTGCAAGACAAAAATCCTGATCCGAGCCATTTTCAAACCATGTCCGCAAGTTTCCCGCTGTTTCTGGCCCCCATGGCAGGTGTCACGAACACCGTCTTCCGGCGAATTTGCAAAGCCAAGGGCGCGGACGTCGTGACGACCGAATTTGTATCCGCGGAGGGTGTCCTCCACAGAAACAGGCGCACGAAATACTATCTGGAATTTCACCAAGAGGAGCGTCCTCTCGGAGTCCAGCTATTCGGCGCGGAGCCAGACCGTCTGGCGGCTGCCGCCCGAGAGGTCATCGATTGGGTGCGTCCGGACTTTATCGATCTTAATTTCGGATGTCCTGCCAATAAAGTCGTCTGCAAGAATGGCGGTTCGTCGCTTCTAAAAAATTGCCCCCTGCTGGAGCGGATAGCGAACGCCGTCGTGCAGGCGGCGCATCCGGTGCCCGTGACGGCAAAGATCCGCATCGGCTGGGACCATCGTTCGATCAATGCCCTGGAAACCGCCAGGATCCTCGAACAAAGCGGGATTGGCCGGATCACTGTCCACGGCCGCACGAAGGAGCAGGGCTATTCCGGTCGCGCGGACTGGACAGTCATTGGCGAGGTCGCTGCCGGCGTCGCGATCCCGGTGATCGGAAACGGTGACATTGCCTCCGCCAGCGATGCCCTTGCGCGGCGGCGTGAAACGGGTGTCAGCGGAATGATGATAGGTCGCGCGGCAATGGGTTCGCCCTGGCTGTTTTCTGAGATTCGATCCGCAATGGATGCGAGTTGCCCATTACCGCTGCCAACCCTTGAGGATAAATGGCGTTTGATCTGCGATCACTGTTCTCAAGAGATCCGATGGAGAGGGGACGAGCGAACCGCCGTAACGGCGATGCGGTCCCGATTCATGGCTTACACCCGCGGAATGCCAGGCGGCCCGCGCCTTCGGGACCGACTCGCCCGCGTGGAAAGCTTGACCGAACTCGAAGACCTTGCGGCCTTCCATCTCGGCCTTGTGGCCAATGGAACGCTTCTCCATCCCAACGGCGTCGCCTAGCATGAGTTCCGTCGCCCGGGCAGAGGCCCTCCGAACCGAAAAAGCCGATTGCCCGACCTTCGCAACGGCCGTCCGTGATGTGATCGTGAACAGCTATGTAATCCTAACATAGATACTGTAATATAAGAGGCATATAAAGAATATGTTATATTTTAATTTACGCGATTACAATATATCGAAACAATGGCTCTAGGCAGTGATTCTTTGGCCGCGAAAGGGAGCAGATTTCCGCTGTCCGTACTCGATTTATGCCCCATCCTCGCCGGGGGAAACGCCGCTCAGGCATTTCAACGGTCTCTCGATCTAGCGGGACATACCGAGACCCTCGGCTATCGTCGTTACTGGGTTGCGGAGCACCACAACATGCCTGGCATCGCGAGCGCGGCGACGTCGGTGGTGATCGGCCACATCGCCGGAGGCACTTCTCGGATTCGAGTTGGCTCGGGGGGAATAATGCTCCTTAACCACTCCCCTCTGGCAATCGCCGAACAATTCGGAACTTTGGAGTCCCTCTACCCCGGGCGGATCGATCTCGGTCTCGGCCGGGCGCCGGGAACCGATCAGACGACCATGCGAGTACTGCGCGGATATTCGGACGTCGGTGGCGACGACTTCCCCCAAAAATTGGAAGAGCTTCGAGGTTATCTAAACGGTCCTGCCGTCGGGCAACGTGTCCGGGCAGTGCCGGGTAGCGGACTAAAGATACCGCTCTGGCTTTTGGGGTCGGGGGGATTCAGCGCGCACCTCGCCGGGGAACTGGGGCTACCCTTCGCGTCGGCGGGCCATTTCTCGCCCGACAATATGATTCCGGGAATAGAACTTTATCGCCAGAGCTTTCGTCCTTCGAGGGACCTCGAAAGACCTTACGTGATGATAGGCATTAATATTTTTGCCGCCGATAGCGATGAAAAGGCCGAAAGCCTCGCTTCCTCACATTTGCGGGCGCAGCTTCGGCTCGCAAGTGGAGTTCCAATAGAGTTGCCTCCTCCAGTCAAGCACTTTAACGATGTTTTTGACGAACTGCCGATAGATCATCCTTTCCTGAGAGGTTCGATAATTGGGGGACCCCGAGCGGTGGGGAGCAGGCTGCGCTCACTGGTTGAAGTGACGGGCGCAGATGAGGTGATGGTCCATTCGATGATTTTCGACCACGAGGATAGACGACGCTCGTACGAGATCGTAAGGGAAGTCTACAATCCGGCCTGAAGTTCGCGCCAAGTCGACGCACACTGTGTCGTTGTCGTCCTTCGGCAGATGCGCCTGGGAGAGAATTCGCCGTGTCGAAGGCGCGAGCAATATTCAGTGGATGATGTAGCTTGGAAGGGTGCAACTTCAAGGCATCCATCATTTGACGGCGATCACGGCGAATGCCCGGGCCAACCGCGCATTTTACACGAATGTGCTCGGAATGCGCCTTGTAAAGAAGACGGTGAATCAGGACGATGTTTCCGCGTATCATCTCTTTTACGCAGATGGGAAAGGGAGCCCCGGCACTGATCTGACCTTTTTTGACTGGCCTGCTGCTCCCGAATTGCGCGGCACACAAAGCATCGTTCGGACCGGACTTCGGGTCAGTGGAACCGCGGCATTGGAGTGGTGGGCGAAGCGTTTGGCAGACCAGGGGCTGCCCCACCGCGGCATCGTCGTCGAAGACGGGCGGCAGACGCTCGCTTTCGAAGACCCCGAGGGCCAGCGGTTTCTCCTTGTCGATGACGGAGGAGTCGGAGAAGCGCATCCCTGGCCATCGAGCCCGGTGCCTGTCGAACAGCAGATCCGTGGCCTTGGGCCGATAGTGATCAGCGTGCGGAAAGTGGACCGGACCGACCGTGTCCTTCGAGACTTGTTGAATATGCGCCACACCCGCCGGTATCAGGGCACCGGGGGGCCTGAAACGCATGTCTACGAAATGAACGCGGGAGGTCCTTCCGCGGAGTTGCACGTCGCGGTCGAGTCGGAGCTGCCGTCTGCCCGGCAGGGCGCTGGCGGAGTGCATCATATTGCCTTTCGCACGACTCTTGGCGACTACGAAGGATGGGTGAACCGCCTGGCGGAAGCTCATGTGCCATCGAGCGGTCCCGTCGACCGCTACTATTTTCGCAGCCTCTATTTTCGCGAGCCCAACGGGATTCTGTTCGAGATTGCCACCGACGGCCCCGGCTTCACGGCCGACGAATCTCTCGAGACCTTGGGCGAACGGCTCTCACTGCCTCCATTCCTTGAACACCGAAGGCGGGAAATCGAGCGGGCGCTCAAGCCGCTGAGCTAGGATTCAGTCGGAGCCGACGGTTAACGGCAGGCGATTTGAATCCATGTCCGAGCATATCCTTGAATGGAAAACCGCGATCCCGGCACCCCGAGAGGTCGTTTTCGCGCTCTTTTCGGACGCTGCAAACCTGGAGCGGTTGACGCCACCGTCGCTTGGTTTTCGGATCCTCACACGGCCTCCGATTCCCATGGCGGTGGGGACGCTCATCGACTACGCCATTCGTCTTCACGGAATCTCGATGCGCTGACGGACGCGAATCTGCAATTGGGATCCGCCATCCGGGTTCATCGACGAGCAAATCAAGGGTCCCTATCGCAAATGGGTTCACCAACATACCTTTGAAGAAGCGCTTTCCGGCACGATCATGGCAGATCGCGTTTGCTATGCGCTGCCGTTTGCGCCGCTCGGCGAGGTGGCTTTCCCGCTCGTCTGCTCCAAGCTTCAGAAGATCTTCGCGTTCCGGGAGAAAGCAATATTGAGGATTTTCTCAAGTCATTGACCCTGGGCGCGAGTCTCCCGGGTCACAATAACATCAGATTCTGGGGAGATGGTTCGATCTGCTCGTTGAAGCGCACGCCGACTCCCAGCAAGCGAACGTGGCCGGTTCTCCGTGCGTAGGCTTCCCCCAAAAGCTCGTGAAACAGCTCCTTAGAGGGATGGGGGGTCACACATTCCCTGGTGGTACGCCTGAAATCGGAGAATCTCAGCTTTACGAAAGCCTTGCGGATCTGCCGTTGCGAGGCCTTGTGTTTCAGGTCGGATTCCAGTTCGGCGATTAAGGCGTCGATCGCGATCCTACACGCTTCCGGAGAGGTCAGATTTTCGGAGTAGGTGCGTTCAGTGCTCATGGATTTTCGAGTTCGATTGGGCTGAACGGGCCGATCATCCTGACCTCGGCAGAGATAGTAAAGTTCCTTTCCCCATCGACCGAAGCGCTGGATCATCTCGCCCAATCGATGCCGCTGAAGATCTCCGCAAGTGCGGAACCCCATGTTGATCAATTTCTCCGCATTCTTCGGACCTACACCAGATATTTTATTGATCGGCAACGCCTTCATGAATTCTTCTATCTCGTCTGGCAAGATGGCAAATTGGCCATCCGGCTTGCGCCATTCACTGGCGATCTTGGCGAGCATCTTGTTGGGGGCTATCCCCGCTGAAGACGTCAGGCTGGTCGCCGCACGGATGCGGGCGCGAAGTTCTTTGGCGATATCCCAGGCGAAGCGTCCCAGACCGGTCACATCGAGATAGGCTTCGTCAAGAGAAACGGGTTCTACCAAGGATGTGTAACCCAGCAGAATGCTCCGAATCTTCGCGGATTCCTCCCGGTAAAGGCCGAATCTTACCGGGAGAAAAATCAAGCCCGGACAGCGTTTACTGGCCTCGAATCCAGGCATGGCTGACCGAACGCCGAATCGTCGCGCCTCATAGTTGCAGGTCGTGACTACGCCGCGCCTGTTCGCGCCTCCCACGGCCACCGGACGGCCGCGCAAGGCGGGATTTTCCCGCAATTCAATGGCCGCGTAGAAGCAGTCCATATCGAGATGGATGATCTTGCGCATGGTGGCAGTCGGGTTTTGCTAGACGCTACCGGAACTGAATCCGCCTTCAACTGGTGAAAAGTGCGCGTTTCGTTCGGGGGGCGCGCGATATATTCTGGTTTCATGCAGATTTCGGCTCCCTCATCAATCGTGGCCAGGACCTGCGGGCTGATTTCGCTCTTTCTAATCATTTGGGCTCTTTCGTGGCTTCGTGAAGTTTTCATTCCCCTGGCGCTTGCGCTTCTTCTGAGCTTTCTTCTCGCTCCGGTGGTGCGGCGTCTCGAGCGCTGGGGGCTAAGCCGGGCGCCGGCGGTCATCTTTTCTGTCCTCTTGGCGGGCTTGGCGGTCGGGGCCATCGGCTACACGTTCACCGGCCAATTGGCGGATTTGGCCGGCAAGCTTCCGCAATACCGGGCGACGATTTCGAAAAAGCTCGAAGCGATAAGGCATCCCGAGGTCGGCCCTTTCTCGCGAGCGATGGAAACCATTTCCGGATTGCTCGACGAGATGAGCGATTCACGAGATCCATCCGCTTCGTCTCCGGTCGCTTCCAAACCGACGGTGGTTGAGAAGCCGGCGAACACCTTTGATTTCGTCAGGAGTTTGCTCGGCCAAGTGATTTCGACCCTGGGCACCGGCGCCATTGTTTTCGTGTGCGTGCTCTTTTTCCTTCTCGAGCGCGAGGACATCAGCGACAGGCTCATCGCTTTGACCGGCCGGGATCGTTATCACACCACGACTCAGGCTCTCAGCGATGCCAGCCGGCGAGTAAGCAGTTACCTGCTGATGCAATTGATGGTGAACGTCGCCTACGGCGTCCCGATAGCCGCGGGCCTTTTCGTCATTGGCGTTCCGAATGCCGCTTTTTGGGGTCTCCTTTGCGCCATCCTGCGTTTTGTCCCATATCTCGGACCGATCTTGGGCGCCTCATTGCCGATCGCGATTTCTTTCGCGGTCTTCGAAGGCTGGACTCAGCCGCTGCTTACGGTCGGGCTGTTTCTGGCGGTCGAGTTGGTGATTAACAATCTGGTCGAGCCATGGCTTTACGCTTCGAGCACGGGCCTCTCGAAAACGGCCATCGTCGTCTCGGCAATCTTTTGGGCTTGGCTTTGGGGAGGTATCGGCCTTCTGCTGGCGACCCCGCTAACGGTCTGCTTGGCCGTGCTCGGAAAATATTTGCCCCAACTAAGCTTCCTGGACGTCCTTCTCGGCTCCCGATCGGCGATGACGCCATCGGATCAGTTTTATCAGCGCTTGCTGGCATTTCGCGAAGACGAAGCCGGCAAGGTGGCCAGGGAGTTTCTCAAGACGCGTAGTTTCGTTGAGCTCTGTGACGTGGTGATGATTCCCGGACTTGTCCACATCAAGACAGGATGGCACGAGGGATTCCTCGAAGAGCGGCATTTTGTGTTCGCGTGCGATACAATTGAAGAACTGGTGGCCGACCTTCAGGCGGCTTCCGGGTCGGAAACCGGCAACCGGCCGTGCGCGGTCATTTTTGTTCCGGCGAGCGACGCCGCGGACGAAGCCGTCGCCCACATGATCGTGGCCGTCCTGGAAGCCGAGGGGATCCGCTGCGAGACGGTTTCTTCCCGAAGTTTGGCGGCGGAGGTGGTGGCAAGCGTCACGGATAATCCTTCCGTTGAAGTTTGCATCTCGGCCACGCCGCCGCTGGCTCAAAAGCACGCCCGGTATATGATCAAGCGCCTGACGACCGCGGTGCCTGCGGCAACACTTCTGACTGCGCTCTGGGGAGCAAGCGACGAGCGAATCGCGCGCCTGCAAGCGATCACCTCGGTTCCCGTGGTGGCCACCGCCCGGGAGGCGGTCGCAGAAATCAGGCGAAGAATCTCTTTTCCGGATCAGTCGAAGCCTCCGGCGTTGCTGGCGAAGAGCTGATGCGAAGGCCAAGCGCCGTGACGCGTGCTGGATAATCCCGCGACGGTGCGGCATGTTTCGATGATGTCTCTTAAGGACTACGCCAAAAAGCGTGATTTCACCAAGACCAGCGAGCCAAGGGGCGGGCGATCAGCCGAATCCGGAAATCGTTTCGTCGTCCAGAAACATGATGCCACCCGCATGCATTACGACTTCAGGCTCGAGCTTGGAGGAACCCTAAAGTCCTGGGCCGTCCCCAAGGGCATTCCTTTCAAAAAAGGAGAAAAACGGCTGGCCGTGCATGTCGAAGATCATCCGGTCGCTTATTTGAATTTTGAAGGCACCATCCCGAAGGGCGAATATGGCGGAGGAACGGTAATGGTTTGGGATTCCGGCACGTTTGAGCCGTTGTCCGAGGCGCCAGAGAAAGAGCTTGGAAGTGGAAAACTGCATTTTCTGCTCAACGGCACAAAGCTTCAGGGAGAGTGGTATCTGGTCCGCCTTAGGGAGGAAAACCAATGGTTGTTAATCCGCGGCGGGGAGGACATGCCGCCGGTCTCGAAAAGGCTCGACGACACCTCTTCGCTCTCTGGCAAAACCATGGCGGAACTGGCCAAGGGCGACAGGGTATGGCATTCAGGCTCCCTCAAGGCGACGCCTTCGGCACGAAGATCCGGCGCAACGATCCCCTTGCCGCCGTTTGTCAGACCGATGATGGCGGTCCTCGTGGATTCGGCCCCGCGAGGCGAGTGGGTTTACGAGATCAAGTTCGACGGCTTCAGAGCGATAGCTCTTAAAGGCAGCCACGAAACGCGGTTGCTTTCGCGCAATGAAAAGGACCTGGGAGGCAAGTTTCCCGAAGTGCTCGAAGCAATTTCCGAACTCAAGGCGAAAGACGCTATTGTCGACGGCGAGGTCGTCGCCCTGAACGAGCAAGGCCTTTCTTCATTTCAGCTGCTCCAGGCGATTGAAATGGGGGAAAAGAGACCACCGATCTTCTTCTACGCTTTCGACCTCCTGCGCCTTGATGGAGCAGATCTTTGCGACCGTCCGCTAAGCGGAAGAAAGGCGCGGCTTGAAAGGCTGCTCAAGAACCCCCCTGGGGTTTTTCGCTTTTCGGCCTCCTTGGGGGAAAATCAAAGTGAGCTTCTGCGAGAGGCGCGAAAAATCGGCCTGGAAGGCCTCATCGGCAAGCGCAAGAACTCCGCCTACGAGCCCGGACGCCGCAGCGGAGCGTGGATAAAGATAAAGTTCCGGAGCAAGCAAGAATTCGTAATCGGCGGGTATACGCCTCCCGGCGGCACGCGGAAACATTTTGGCGCGCTTCTTGCAGGCGTCTACAAGGGCCCATCGCTTGTCTTTGTTGGAAAGGTCGGCACCGGCTTCGACTCGGGATTGCTACAGAGCCTCCATTCGAAGCTTGAAAAAATTCGCTGCGATACCTGCCCATTTTCCAATCTTCCCGAGACACGCGGGTCGCGCTACGGTCAGTCGATTACCGCCGCGGAAATGAGGCGCTGCTGCTGGGTTAAGCCCGTTTTGGTGTGCGAGGTTGAATTTTCTGAATGGACGCGTGACGGCAAGCTCCGCCATCCGGTGTTTGTCGGTATTCGTGAAGACAAGGACGCCCGGGATGTCGGCCGTGAGGAAGCGCGGTCGTCCTGAGGTCACGCGCCGCTGTGAAAATGTAGCCCCGCAAAAATGGTCAGTTGGCGGCGGAAGCTGTGATTAAGCGGAACACGCCATCGTCGTCTCGGTAAAAGCCGCGGAGGAGAACCTTCGCCGAATCTCCGAGCTTGTTGATTTTTTTTGATTTTTGGGCTTCCTTCCTGCTCCACCCTCCCGAGATCACGCGCCCGTGCCTGTCGATGACCTCGTTCACCGGCCTCACAAGTTTTGCATAGTCGGGGTCTTTCAGCCGGACGCGCGCCAGATGCTTGCGATTGTAAAGCGAGACCCACCATGCGCCGTAGGCATCCGGAGCATCTTTGGGGGTGATCTCCAGCGTAAGATCACCCGCCTGCGCAATGCCTTTGTCCAGATTCAGGGAATAGAGCGTCCCGATTTCCTGGCGCGTGGTAAGAAATCCCGCCAGGTAGCCGCGCAGAATCTTTCGTAGTTGCAAATCGGACGATCGCGGGCCGTAGATCCCAAGTTCCACGCCGGCGGGGTTTTCGGGATCGCCATAGATGTTGAGTTCGATGTCATTGTTCACCCGGAAAGATTTGTAGGGCACATTCTTAAAATCCCCGTTGTCGATCACCGTCGCGGGAATCTCAACGAGCGACTTGATGGCATCGTGGGTTCGCAGGTCGTTGGCGATGACGCGCCAGGAAGGAAGCCTGCCCTGGCGGTTGATGTCGGTGTAAAGAGACTCCGTATCGGCGTTGTCAACTATGCGGACAATACGGCTCTTGGGGTAATTGCCCTCCTTGAATTTCTCCTGGATCAGCACGGAATCCCAGGTATTCTTGATGATCAGCCCCCGAACCACGGTTCCGTCCTTGAGGATGAGCATATCCGGCGCGTGAAATGAATCGTCAGCCGCGCGGAGCGGGCCGCCGATGCAAGACAAGAGAAAGACTGCCGCGGCCAGCCTTCGTGCAGAATCCGTTATTGAACAAATAGCCATTGCCTTGTAAGCGAACCATCTCCCGAAGACCACTTCAACATGAATATTTCCAAATGGCTTGCCCTTAGTATCGCGCTCCTGGTCTGTTCGTTCGAAGGGTGCATCCTGCCCCCAAAAGCCTTTCACCAGACCGCGAGCAAGCCGCCGGAGACCGGAAAGTTCTGGTGGGGCACGTCAACGGCGAGCTTTCAGAACGAAGACCGCGCCGTGGCACCGGATTCTCCGTATTACTTCAAGACCGACTGGGACATTTTCGCCGAGGAAGGCCACATCCCCCCGCGGGGAGATGACGCGACCTTCTCGTGGACGTATTTCGACAAGGATCTCGCCGCTCTCAAGATGCTCGGCGTGAACCATTATCGCTTCGGGATCGAGTGGGGCCGCGTCGAGCCGAAGCCCGGGGTGTTCAACGAGGCTGCCATTCGCGGCTACGTGCAGATGGCGCGCAAGCTGAGAGCCGCCGGCATCGAACCCATCGTCACGCTGTGGCACTTCACATTTCCCGCGTGGCTTTATGACACTCACAAGAAGAACCGCTCCGATTTCCTCCACCCGGACGTCGAGACGGCGTGGCGCGGCTACGTCGAAAAAATGGTGGGCGCGCTTGCGCCCTATGTGCGGATCTTTGTTCCCCAGAATGAGCCAAACGGGGACCTCTACATCTCATACTTTGGCGGACATTGGCCGCCCGGCTTGCTGTTGACGCCGGGGGCGCTAAAGCGTGCCACGGACGTGGCGGTGCGAATGTTTCGGGATGCTGCCGGCATCATCCGGAGCCATCGCCCCGATGCCATCGTCATGGGGATCTACTCAATCCCCAATTGGCGCCGCAAGCATTTCGTTGATCCAGCCGCGCTGGTCTACAACATGATGATGCATCAAAATTGGGATCACTTGGATCGGGTTGTCGACACGATGGATATGATCGGGGTCAACTATTACTATTCGCAGGACGCTACGCCGATGAAGTTTCTCTTCCGCGGTAAGGGCGAGCAGAGTTCGAGCTACACCCAAAACGGCTGGGAAATTAATCCCGAAGGCTTCTACGAGGTCCTGCGGACGGTCAATCAGCGATATGGCAAGCCGATTGTCGTCTCAGAAAACGGGATTGGGACGCAGAGCGAGCAAAAGAAGATCCGCTACTTCCGCGAACATGTGAACCAGATGCGCCGGGCGATGGCGGATGGAGTCGATGTGCGAGGCTACTTTGCCTGGACTCTGGTGGACAATTACGAGTGGGCGGAAGGCTATGCCGCGAACTTCGGCCTCACAAGCTTGGATTCGAAAAACAAAAAGCTCATCATGGGCCCCACGGGCAGCTGGTTTAGCAAATTCATCAAAGCGAATCCGGAGCCTTAGTCTCGCTTGAGGAGACTGTTGAAAATCCCCCGCATGTCGCGCCTCCGGGTTGCGCCAATTTTCGGCCCTCGCGGTGTCGCCAACTCTTGTCCGTAGCGCCACGGCTTGCGGGGAGATGGGGACCCCGCAACCCCGTAAGCCTGCGCTTGGCTCCCTGCGATCTTCCCAAAATTGCCAGCAACGTGGCATACGCGGATTTCCTAGAAGGGAGCGGACGGCGAAATTTGCCTGGTCGGTCCGGCGGATGCGCCGGACCGGTCGAAAAGCTGGCGCCGGATGAGTGTTCGACCGTGGGTTTCGGCCCGGGCAAAAACCACCTTGTAAACCTCGCAATAGGGGTCCTTGGCAGTCATTGAGCCAAGAGCGCTATAGGCCCGGACGGGACAGCCGCCGTGGCAGATCGAAAGATAGCGGCAGGAAAGGCAATCTTCATCCTCGACCAGCCTCTTCGGCCGTTCGACGAATTTGCGCCGTGCCGGACTGAGGCTCAACATCCTGGTCAGGTCGGGTTCCCGAAAAATATTTCCGAAGAAGCTTTCCGGATAGCTGGTCACCCAACAATCGCATTGGGCGACCGTGCCTTTCGCGTCGACTGAAATAAACTGATTCGAGCAATTCTCCTTCCAGATGCAAGGCAGGCGCGCAGGCCGGCCCGTGAAGTGGTCGATCAACGCGTCGAAGGGGCCAAGGGAGACGCCGGTCCCGTATCCTCGCTCCATCCAAATATCGAAAAGCGAACCGAGAAACTCTGCCAACGCCCCGGATTCCAACTGAAACGCGTTTTCCATTTCCGACGCGGGCCCTCCGGGAAACGGCGTGTTGACCTGGAAATCGTCCAGGCCCAGCTCTTCCGTAAAGTACCGGTAGAACCTGTCGGCCCCTTCCTCGATGCTTCCCTGGTTCAAGACCGCAATGACCCCTACGCGAATGCCCGATGATCGCGCCTCGTGAAGCTTTCGTGTCCACAAACGTGTATATGCCTCAGGCCCGCCGTTGAACAACCGGCGATGCCTGTTGGGATAGTCCATCGAAGTTCCCAGCGAGCCTTGAAACATCGTCCGGAGGACTTCATTCCATGCCTCGGTGTAGCCGATAAGATTCGTCTGCAGATAATGCGTGAATTTGCGGCCCTTGCGCGCCGCCGCGCTATCCATGATTTCGCCCGCGGATCGGAACCATGCGGGACCCATGATCATCGCTTCACCGCCCTGCCAATAGACCTCGCACTCCTCGATCCTTTGCTGTTCGAGATGATCCAGCAACCGGCGGGTAAGCAAAGGGAGAAGCGTTAGCGAAAGCCGGTGGGGCTCTTTTCTTTCAAAGCAATACTCACAAGCGACGTTGCAGTCGGACGTCGGAAGAAGAATGACGCTGAAAACGCGGCCGCTCACGGTACCTGGCTCCCGAGCAATGGAGTTTGCGCTTCAAAGGCGGAGAGGTCCAGCCCGATGTCGTCGTCGGCCGAGCGCAGTACGGCGAATAATCGCTTGACGCCCTCGCACGAGTAAGCGGGATCGGGCCATTTGAAATGACCTTGACACAGCGTTTGCCACGGACAGTTCGCGCATTCCGCGCCGTTGTGCAGAAGCTTCTCCAGCCACCCTGAGACAAAACCGCGTGGAAAATCCTCTGCGTTCGGAGGCCCGTGCAGCTCATTGACTCCAAGCAGCACGAAAACGTCTGGATCGTCCTCAAAAATCGTCCACAATGATCCGACTTGGGCGCCTCGCATCCAGGCGAGTGTCGAATGAAAGAATTCGATCGGCGCTTCGACCATCGGATCGTGCAGGTAGAAATCCAGGGTTTCTGAAAGCTCCCTGAGCGTTTCCGGCGACGGTTGGAGCGGCAACAATCGAATCGGCAGGCCGAGCGAAGCCCCAAGCCTGACCGCCTTGAAAAAGCCCGTCGCAGGAGGCATGCTGATCCTCACGTCGCGGACGGCGGCCACGTCTGCCAGCCTGTAAAGATCAGAGAACTCGCGGCACGGCTCGCTGAGAATGATATCCAGCGGAATGTCTCCGGGAACTTGTGCGGCTTCGGCCCAGACATCCTTTCCGTCTAGAAGTTGCTCGACCTGGATCCATTGGAGAAACGGGGAGGAAGCGCGCAACCATCGGTTCAAATGGTCGTGACTCCTGACGATCACCACGAATGGCGTTTCGTCCGGATAATTCCTCTTACGTCGGCCCCTAGGAAGACCAGAGATTTGTCGGCTTCCTCGAGCACGCGGCAGATCGGTAAAGACTCGGCTACCAGCGGTTGACCCAGCCGCCGCCGCCGCGGCGATTGATCCAGCCTCCTGCCGCCGCCGCGACCATTGATCCAACCGCCCGCTCGGTTGACCCAGCCTCCGCCGTTAATCCAGCCTCCGCCCCGGACGATCCCGCGGCGATTGACCCATGCGCCGGCGTTGGCTTCAGGCGAAGACGCCAACCAGGCGGTCCCGGAGAGCGTCGCGAGTATCGCGGCACCTGACCATTTGCCGATACTTTTCAGAAACAAGCGCCGATTCACTCCTTCGGAGGACGGGGCATCATCGTTTGGAAGCTCTTTTTGCATTGGCCAAGGCGCCTTACGGATCAGACTCCCTCTTTTCCGGTCAACGTCGAAAAATGCATCGCGACAATCCGCCACTCGCCGCCATTTTTTCCGACCGTCAGTGAAAGATTCAACGGGAACGAAAACTCCTTTCCGTCCTTCTTTCCCGCGACATTACCGGAGGCCATCAGCCATCCCATATCGGAGCGGACGCCGCCAATCTCGAACTGATACTCGAACTTCTGTTCCCCTTTGTCGAAGCCTGCGAAGAAATGCTTGTAGGCCGTCCTGATTTCGCCTGGGCCCACCCAGACTTCACCGGGGCCTGTGCCCATGATCGCAGCCCTTTCGGCAAGGCAAGCCATGACGCCTTTGAGATCGTGATTGGTCATGGCCTCGTCATGCGCTTTCAGAAGGGCGCGGATTCTTGCGACCTCCGGATTGTCTTTCTGCAGGTCTGCGGCCTGCGCGCCTGAGCCGGAAAGAGCCAGAGCAGAAAGCCCAGCTACGCCTGTTAGAAGTGCCTCTTTTCTGGTCATTTGGGAATTGTATCGGACGAGTATTCAAAACTCCAGGTAAAATCCGTTTCCCAGGCATCGTTGCTTGCCGGACGCGCAGTGACAGTCGGGCAGATGGACGGAATCTCTTTGAATCCAGAATCCGCCTTGAATAGATTGCGAAGGCGCCGGATTACTGGCGACGAATCGCGACAGAATAGAGAGAGAAGTCCGAATGAGTGTGCATGTCTACGGATGCAATCACATCGCCATCGAGGTGGGAAACGTCGAGGAGGCGGTGGCCTTCTACCAAGACGTATTCAATCTCGAAAAGCTCGATGAAGGCGAGGGCGACGCGTTTTTCAAGCTGGGCGAACATCAATTTCTCGCCATGTTCGAGGTGGAAGAAACCGGGGCCGATCGAGGGCGGCATTTTGGAATCCTGGTTCGCGACGAGAAGGAGCTCGCGGAGGTGAGAGAGAAGCTGGTCAACAAATATGGGATCAAGCTCATCCCGCCGTTCCGCTGCGATTTCCGCGATCCCTGGGGCAACCGCATCCAGGTGGTTGACCTGCACGACGAATCCCTGGTCTGGCTTTTGCCCTATCAGGAACTGCAGAAGGCTGGGCTTCGTTTCGCCGACTAGTGCCCCCCGGGAACTGCCCAGGAAAGCGACCACCTCTAACTCGATGGGAGAACTGCCCGGAGGCAGTAAGCCCCGGTGAAACCTGCGGAGGCGGCACTGGCGGAAGGCGGCAAAGACTTTTCCTCTTGACGTCAGCCGTTTTGCGAGCTGTCGCCAAAGCAAGAAAATGCCGCGGCTTCCCGAAAACCTCGTAGATCGAGTCCTCGAACGATTGGGACAGGCGAGGAGGCCCGATCCGACCCTGGAGGGTCTCCGGGTGCTCTACTCCGCCTGGTGCCGGCGGATTCCTTTCGACAACGTGCGAAAGTTGATCGAATTGAGGTTCGCCGGCCTGCGTATGCTGCCAGGGAGCGGTGCCGAGGACTTCTTTGAAAGCTGGCTCAAATATGGGACCGGCGGCACTTGCTGGTCCGGCGCGGGCGCCTGCCACGCTCTGCTGACTTCGTTGGGCTTTGACGCAGGACGCGGTGTGGGAACGATGCTGATTGTCCCGAGCCTGCCCCCGAATCATGGCACGGTGGTCGTCGCGTTTGCGCGTGAGCTTTATCTTGTCGATTGTTCGATGTTACACGGCGAACCGCTCCAGTTGACGGAAAACTCTGCCGTCACCCATCGCGCGTGGGGAGTGGGTTGCAGCCGCCGCGACGATCGATGGCATATTTCCTGGCGGCCACTCAACAAGGTGGAAGGCCTCGTCTGCAGGCTGGAGAGTGTCGCCGCAAGCGCTGAGGACTTTGCTGCATGGTACGAAACGACCCGATCGTGGAGCCCTTTCAATTACGAATTGTTAGGTCACGGGTTTGCATTCCGTCGCTGTCGTGGTTGATAATCAGCCACTTACTACGCTCGACGCTATCCGGCGTAATAAGCCGTGCGCCATTTGTGCGCCACTTTTGCGGCGGAAGGTGGTGTTTTAACCGCTCTCGCGCCTTGGAGCTTGCCAAGCGAAAGATCGGAATCGAATTGTCCCCATGCGGACCTTCCTGGAACTACCCAAGCAAGCGGGATTGCCATCCTGGCTTGACGGGCGCCATCCACTCTACCTAACCGAAGACGGCAGGCTTGCCGACGAGGACGGAGAGGTGTTAGATCGCACCACCTTCATCCAGATGCGCGAGGAACTCGGCGCGAGGATTCTCACCAACCCCCGCGGCAAGGTCGCCCAGGCACTTGGCTTTTCAGGCGGTGGCGCCGCCGGCATCGTGCGAGCGGTGAAGGTGTCGCGATATCCGAAGACTGTGGGTATCCCTTGAGCGTGCTCGACGGACAGCCTCGATTAGCACACTCCTCCTGTTGCCTCTTTTACTCCTCCGCCTCCGCCCTTTCCTCCGGACTCAGGACCGGGTTCCCATACATGTCTTCCCGGTATTCCCCTGGCTGGAGGTCCTCGCTTGCCTCGCCCCTTGCCCCTATGTGGAACTGGTGCGTTCCCAGCGGGGGGATGTTCTTCGCCCACTGGAGGGACGCCAGTTGTTGCCTTAGCATTCGCGTTGAAAAGGCGTTCTCTCCATGCCTCCGCGATGTGCTTTCCAACGCTGTTTTCAATAATTCCTTGTTCGTCATAGTCCGGTCCTGTTTTTAGGGCTATAGCCTGACCGACCACTTCACGGCTAACTCCGTTCCAGCCGGCCCAGTATCCGGATAATCCGCGCAAGGTAGAGACCGCTGGGATTGCGGGTCCTCTCTTCCCAAGCACGAATCGTTGCGGCCGAGATGCTCCACGTCTTCGCGGCCTTAACTCGCGAGAGGCCAAGCGCCTTGCGAGCCGCCTTGATGCGCTCGCTGAGGTGGTTTTCTACCGGTTGTGTGGACTCCATTTGCGAATCAAAGGATGCTACATCATGGTGATACTTGTAGCAAGGCCATGAGCAACGTTATCCAAATCGCAGCGGGAGTGTATATCGTGGCAATCATCGGCTTCGTGATTCTGTATAATCGGATCAGGGACTGGCTTTGCGGGGTTCCGCCTGTTTCCATAAAGCAACGCGAGCGCATTGGGACTTGGCGGCTGCGGCAAATCATGAAAGGCCGCGCCACGCATAGGGACGTGCTGCAATTGGACCCGGCCGAGAGCGAACTGGATCAGGAAGAGGCGGAGATCGCTGCGGAAATTGCCGCAAGAGAGAGGCGACAGGAAGCCAAGCAAGACCCCGCCCCACCCGCACAACCCAAAGTCGCGCCGCAAGACGTCCTCTTCGAGGGTGGCAAGGCGGTGATCCGCCCTCATGTGCATTTGAAGGAGATGCCGGTATCGACATTACGACTCACGTTCCAGGACGGGACTGAACTCGATGTTTCGGCGCCCCTGGAATTTGCCGGCCTGAACGAGGAAGAATTCCGCGTCGCTTATGACGCGTTCCTAAAGACCCAGGCGGAACTGGGTGGCCTGAAGGGTCCGGCGCCGCCTCTCAACAGTAAATTCTGGCGCGAACGCGGTCCCGGCTAAAGCACCACGCTTTGTGTTGCCTGAAGCGGGGCGTGCGCGCTCTCCCCGTTATCTTCGGTGTAAGGCCGTCTCACCCCCTACTCTCCATCTCTGCAAGCTGTCTCGGTCCGCCTGCCTCGCGAATTGAGTTGATAAAGTCCCCCAGCGTATCGCGTGCCGACAACTCCAGGCGCGCCGGCTGCGCCCAGGCGCATATCCGTACCAGTTCCTTAACCGCCGCGATCTTGTCGGGAATTCTAAGTTTCACGGGCTTGCCATCCACGAACTCCGCTGACTGCACGAGCGGGGAATCCGCGTCAACTTTTGCGGCGGAGGTGTTGATGACATTGCACAGGAACTCTATTGTTTGCTCCCTGCTTAGCGTTGCCTTGCGGGAGTTGGCTTCCTTCAGCTCGTTGACGCGCTCACGGACGCCTGGGCGATTCATCCAGTTGGCCGCATTACCATCAGCCTCCTTGCCTGTATAGTTCATTACTTGGCGATATGCGTCCTCCGGTTAACCCGCTTGCAACGCATTGGACAAACTTCTCATGCCGGACATTCTTGAGGGAAGCCATGAGTGTAAAGATGACGTGATCCGTCGCATACTGCAAGCAGGTTGCAATTACTTGCTGTATTAAGGTATTTATTGCAATCTACTTGCGGATACTTGGCCAACAGGAACTGGGTAGAAGGCACGCGCCTCTAACCCCCACTCGCGACTCGAAATGCCTTCCCAACCTGGTTCGCCCGTTTCAGGACATATTTCCAGACCTCGTCCGGCGTAGGATCGTAGCCGGTCATTGAGGAGAAAGCCGTCCCATCCTATGTAATCAACGATAAATCTTCCAAAGCTCACTTGACACCTTTCATAGGTGTTAGGCCACTCGGATCAGCGGGAAATCGTCGAATCGTCACTATGCAAAATCATCGATGCTTCGCGTGACTCGGAAATTTGCCTTCCTCACTTGCAACTCGTCGTGTTTCTTTAGTGCAGGGGTTACAACAGCTCGTTCGAATCCCATCATTAGCTTGTCAAGCTGGTCATATTCCAAAATGTCGAGCACCCAATCGTATTTCCCGAGAAGATCTCTGAACATCGAAAAGGGCTGCTCACCCCTCTGAATGATTGGAATGAATGGAATCATCAGATTCGGAATCGTTGCCTGAAGCTCTAGTGGAACTGATCGAGGGCTTGTGAGATCGGCAATAACGAATAGGCTCATCCCTGCAAGACTAACAATAATCTCTGTCAAATCGCGAGCGTCGGGCCTTTCGAAATCAAAGACGACAGGATTGAACCCTAGAGAGACTAGTTTTACGCGCAGAGCAGATATGACTTTCTTACGCTTACCTGTTTCGTCGTCATCCGTAAAGCGTCCTAAGACGAGGACGCTCATCTTGCCGGATATGCTGATAACATCGCCGAGACTCAAACCATTGCGCAGTAGATTGAAGAATACAGCAGCGCGGAGATCACTGAACTCTAACCGGCCAGCCGGTGTCATGACAATGAGTCCGCTTTGACGGCGTGGGGTTCCGATAAGATCCCACACCGACACCCCGTGAACCCTTGTGTTTACAATTGTAGCGTCTGTAACATTTGCCTCATTCAGGTTTGCGCCTATAATGCACGAATCCCAGATCTCTACGCCGGTGAGGTCGGCTCCTGTGAGATTGGCGCCTGTTAGATCAGCACCAGCCACGATATGCGAGGGGTACGAAAACCGCTTGTCACCTTCAATTCTGGCCCGCCGAAGACTTGCTCTCCTGAGACTGGCATTTTGGAGCGTAGTGTCCATGAGGAGCGCACCGTCCAGTTTAGCTCCTGTGAGATTGGCGCCCGTCAGGTCGGCTCGGTGAAGCCACGCGCCGGAAAGATCGGCGGAGCGAAGATCGGCAGCTTTGAGGTCCGCTCCAAGAAGAAGCGCAGAGCACAAGTTTGCGCCCGAGAGATCTGCTCGAGTGAGATCGGCGCCCCATATCGCCTCTTCATAGAGGTCGCAATTCGGGTAGTCTGGATGACTGACGCGGGCTCTGTTCCACGCATCGACTCCAGAATGTTTCAGCAGGGATAGGAGCTTCTTGTCCGCCATCGTGGGTCCTCTATGGCCTAGACCTTATGGCTGCGGAAGCCGCTTTGGACGCGGATGCGCAGTCTTGAAAAGGGCGGTGTGTCTGCCGTTCGTGTGATCGCGGGTTGTCGGTAAGGATAGAGCCGCAAGAACGGTCCTCGTTTTTGGCGGGGAAGCGTTCTGATTCATCTAATGTGAAATGCGAACTGAAGAAGGAACTCTATATCGGGCTCGATGTCCATAAAGACTCAATCACCGTAGCGACAGCCCAGGGCGGCGGCATTGCTACAGCCGCGTCTACTGGCTTTTTACCAGTTTGTTCATCACGTTTGCGAGCGTCGGCCACATCCCTAGTCAAACTAGGGCTTGGCCTTGTGCCAGAGACGCTGATAGACGAACAGCCCATTATGAAGAATCCGCTGTTTTGCTGGCTCGCAGGGGTCGTGCTCGCAAGCGTTTCGGGTTGCGCGCCACTCTCACAGATCCCCGCCGCGCCACAGGTGCGGGAGGGCAGTTTCTCCATTCCCGCAAGCCCGCCGCCCGCCAATTACGACACAGCGAAAATCGCGCTCAAAAAATTGTTCGCCAGCGCGCCGCAGACCCTCTCCCAGGCCGGCCGCCCGAGGGCCTTCCTCCACCATCAGCCCGCCGAAGACGTCTTCGTCCTCCTCCAAGGGCTGACCAATGCCCCCGAGCAATTCGACAAGCTCGGGCGAATCCTTTTCGAGCGCGGCCATAATGTTGTCCTTCCACTGACGCCCGGACATGGAGAGGCCGACTTGATGACTGAGAAGCTCGGGGCGTTTACGGCGCAGGCCATGCTCGATTCCGCCAACGAAGCCGTCACCCTTGCGCACGGTTTGGGGCGCCGCGTCACAGTCGTCGGGCTTTCCATCAATGGCACAACCGCTGCTTGGATTGCGCAGAACCGCGCCGATGCGGATCGCGTCGTTCTGCTCGCTCCGTTCATCGCCCCCTTTGGCCTCCCTCAATGGGCCATTTCGCCGCTCGGCAACCTCCTTGTCCGGCTCCCTAATGCCTTCTTTTGGTGGGATCCCACTAAGAAAGACAAGTTAGCGCGGCCTCCCTACGCTTACCCCCGTTTTTCCACGCGCAGCATCGGAGAAACGATGCTGCTGGGTCTGGACGTTCTGCGCGCCTCCAGGCGATCCGCGCCCGCTTGCGGCTCCATCCTGCTCGTGACAAGCGCCTCCGACTTCGCTGCAAACAACACTCTCGCGGCCCGTCTCGCCGCAAACTGGCAGGAACGCCGCCCCGAGGCCGTCGCGACATACCAATTCCCGAAAAAAGACGACGTGCCCCACGATTTCATTGACCCGAACCAGCCCAACCAGCGCGTTGAGCTTGTCTATCCCCGCCTCATCGAGATGCTGGAAACTGGGAGGCCATCCGCGCGCGTAAGGAATTGCTGCGGATTCCTAGGCACCACCTTTCGCCGACTCGCCGGCGCCGGTTGTCGGGAGGCGTTCGGGGTTCATTTTCGGGCGGCCCGATTTTTGCGATGGAGATTGGGATCGTGAGGGATAACCGCGATCAATCTTCGATCAGCAGTAGATGCTGTCATTTCCGAAACTCGCCCTTGAAGCCCATGCTTGCCGCAATCTGGAATCCTCCGGTCGCACTTGGGTGTCGCATTTTAGGCCGTCCTCTCATCTTTTTCTGAGGAGCAAAGCCGCTCTGTTACTTGTTCAAGGGCGGCATGTCGCCCAAAGGCGGCCCCGCCAAACCGGGCTCGACGCTCATCACTCTATCGCGAGATCAAGTGCGGGATCATGCCTGAGCCCTTAGATTACGATTTAGAACAGATTCTGCGATGACCCATTACCTTAGTCCGACTTTGGTTTTCGTGGTTCAGAAGCCTGGCAATCCGGTGCGGATGATCCGGGAAAAATCGGGTGTGTCGGCGGCGGCTTTCGCAGCGGCGTTGATGAGCGCGCGGGTTTTCAACTCGGCAAACGGCAGGCCGCCGGTGGCCAGCGCGCCGCGCTCGAACATCAGTTCGTCGCCTTTGCCATTGAGCAGGATGCGCCAGTCCCACGGGGCGCGCTGCGTGGCGGCTTGCTGCGTGCGGATGCTCGTCGTGCAGTTGGTCGTCGCGGCGTTGTACCAGCGCGGGTGCGCATGGAGTTCATTCAGCGCGGCGATGTAGTCCATGAACCGCTCGCGCGCTTTCTCCGGCGGTGCCATGGTGCGGTAGAGATAGACGTCTTCGCTGTTGCGAAAGTTTGTCCGCACGCGGATCACGTCGCGCTCGTCGGCGGCGACGTAAATCAGCTCGAACTGCCGGAAGAAGCCGCCGATCGCGGAATAGCTCTCGCCGATTTCTTTCCGCGTCTCGATGGAAAAGCAGAGCGGCGGTGCGTTTGCGAACTGGAAGCTCGCGATGGGATGCGCCATCCACGGCGAGCCCCAGTAATTGATCGCGAGGTCGATCCCGGTGAGTTGCGAGAGCCGCACCGTGCGCGTCTCCCAGCGCGGCGTGTAATCAGTTTCGGTGCGGTAATCGAAGTTGCGGACGTTGTGCAGCGTCACCTCGTCGCCTTTGACTTCAGCCCACGGTTCTTGCGCCACGTCGGGTTGCCACGCGCGGGTGTTGCTGGGTTTCAAGGTGAGCCACCATGCGAGCACGAGCGCGCAGCCGAAAAACGTCGCCCCGAGTTTTCGCCACGCGCCGCGCATGAAGACGATCGCTGCCAGTAGCGCGAGCGCGAAGGCCCACGCGGCCGCGTTGTGCAGCATCGGGAAATCGTAGTGCAGCGCGCCGAAGGCCCACGCGGCACAGCCGAGCGCGAGGAGCCACGCGATGGTCCAGCTCGCACCGCGCACCATGCGAAAGACCAAAGGTGAGCGGTGCGGACAGGCATTCATCACGCTGTGGCGAGGATTTCCCATATCGGGTGTCGTGGACATGCGCTTACTGGGTTGCCGCCACACGCAGCTTCGAGCTGTCGCCGCGGGCGATGTGTAGTTTGAGAATGCGCCGCACCTCGGCGATGGCCTGCGAGTTCTGGTGCGCGCTGTGGTCTGAGGGGACGACGAGTTCGCTCACGGCGCCGTCCATGTGGCTGCTCCAATACGGCACGATGCCGTCGGACATCACGGGCTTGGTGTGGTCCTTGTTGCCGCCTTTGCCACGGTCGCCGCTGATGACGTGATACGGGATGCCTGGCGTGACCGGGATGGTGTTGATCGCCCGCACGAAGAGATTGTTGGGTGCGAGCGTATCGACGCTGTTAGGGATGCGTTTGAGCTTGAGATCGCCCGCCTGGAACGTCACGAACTTCAGCGCGTCGCCCCCCGCCTTGAGCAGCGTGGCGGGCGATTTCACGAGGCTCGTGCCGATGCGTCCGATCCGGTTGCTCGCGAGGTCGCTGCCGCGCAGGGGCGCGGAGATGAAAATGACGCGCCCAACTTCCGGGCGGTGTTGGAAAATCACCGAGTCGGTGAAAAGTTTCTTCGTCTCGGCTGACATCGCCACCTGCTCCGGTGGTTTTTTGAAAGCCCCCATCCAGATTTTATCGCCCGTATCAGTGATGAGCAGCCGGCTGATGCAGCCACCCATGCTGTGGCCGATGACAACCATCTTTTTGTGCAGCGGGAATTTCTTTTGGATGGCGTCGAGTTCGCGCCGCAGGATCGCGGCGGAGTGCGGATACGGGTAGCCGCTCGGATAGCTGTAGAACCAGATTTGGTAGTTGCGCCGAATCTGCTCGTCGCCACGCAGGCCATTGATCATCGGCGTCCACGTCGCGGGCGAATCCATGAGGCCGTGGACGACGAGCACGACGGTCTTGTTTGGGTCGTAGGGCTGGAGCCGCGAGATGCGGGCGGTCTCGGCGTATTTCTCCGGGCGCAGCAGGCGGGTGAGTTCCAGCCGCTTCGGGTTCGTGCTCGCGAGCATCACGGCCAGTGGCACCGTGTAATCGGCGGCGAGCGGGAAACTGCGATCGGCCATGCTTACGCGCTCGGTGGCGAGCGGGTCTTCAAACGCGAACACGGCGCGCCGCCCCTCGAAACGGATGAGCGCGGTGATGCCGTAGAAGATTTTCGGAATGGTGAAGTCTTTCTCGGCGTTCTCATTCTTCCCGCGCCCGGTAGCCACGGTCGGCGCGCCAACGCCTTCCTTGCGCGAGTGCTCCGTGACGTAGCTGCCGCCGATGTCGAATTGATCCGCGGGCGTGAAGTCGTAAAGCGCTGGATTCCACGCCGGGCGCGGGTCCGGCTTGTGCGTGAGGACGAAGTCCCCGCCCGCCGCCGGCACACGCAGCGGCTGCGTCCACGGATCAAGCTTCGCCTTTTGAATGATGCCGAGGACGCGTGCGACGGCGAAATTGTAGGCGTCACGCGCGGCGGTGTCGGAAGGGTTGCGCGCGAGTTGCTTCGCCGCCACTTCGGCGGCGGTGAGGAGTTCACCCATCGCGACGAGCGGATCGTGCTTCTCCTGGCGGAGGGCGCTGGTGATGCCTTGTTCCACCGACACGAGCGCACCGACCGTGGCGCTCACGGGGCGAAACTGCGGGCTTTTTTGCGAGACGGTGGCGTATTGCGCGCAGCCGGCGAGGGTGATGGCGGCGGCGAGCGCAGCTATGGAGACGGTGCGTCCTGGAATCATCGGTTGACGGTGCCTTGATGCCGGCCTACGTCAAGAAAAACGGGGCGGGCAACACACCTGTTACACTCGAAAGAACCCGTCACGACGGCACAGCCCCCGCACACCTTAATGCCCGTCGCTGAATATGTAGTTCATCCAGGACTTCATGCGGATGAGGACCTTGCGCATAACCCCGAGGTGGCGCATGTGGTGGCTGTAGATCGCGACATTGCCGGTACTCCCCGGCACGATATGGAACCGGCTCACGTCTTCCTCAAACTTAACCCTGACCATCACGCGTCCTTCAGATTTAATGCTTTCGGGAGAAACCAATGTGCCAGAGGGCTGGAGCTGGCCTTCGGGAATGAAGGCTCCGACGGCGGGGCACGGCGGGAAGGATGACCTCGGCCTCGGAACCTTCCTCAACGCGCTGGGTGCTGTTCTGCAGGAACGATGCCACAAGGACCGAGAGCTCGTCATGCTGGAAGACCATAACTGGACGCAGTGGCAGCGGAACGGCCATCATTCCGTTGCGCAGAAAGAGTTGGAGCACGGTTCCATCGGTGGGAGCTCGCACGATTGTTTCTGAAAGGTTGAACTCCGCGGTAGCCAGGTCCGCCTGGAGGCGCGCGACATCGGTGTTCACTCCCTCGATGGTCGCAGTGGCCTCGAGCGCCGCCTTATCGGCCTCTGCCTGGGCGCTGCTGAGGGAGGCTTCAGACCCTTGGTATTTTCCGCCGAAGGTGTGCGCAAACTGGGGCGAAAAATAGCGTGGGAAAGAGTGGTAAAGCACAACCCAACCGAGCGGCCCTTAGGCAACCTCAGCGTTGCCCACCAGTCGGGCGCCCTGCGCACCGATCGGCGGAAACTTTGACTGGTCCGCGGCGTCGAACACAATCTTCACGGCGTATTGGCTCTATGGCGTTTCCGGCGCCGCTGGTTGGAAGGTCGGCAGCGTGCCGCTGGGGAGCAACTGGCCCGTGCCACTGGCTTTCCAGATGGCCGCAACCCTTGCTTTGAAGATCTGGCCGGGATACAGGTTGAGCGCGACTTCCACTGGCTGCCCGTTGGCCACATATTTCAAGCTCTCCTGGTTGTAGTTGGCGAGCAGGTAACGGTCCGCCTCGCAGATGAAGGAGGCGATGCGCCAATGCGATACTCCCCCGACACCATGCCGGGCCGCACCTGGAGGTTGATGATGCGTCCATCCTCGGACGCCTCGTTATACGCAGACCAAGTTCTTTTCAGGCGGATATGTTGGATATGGCTACCGCAATCTCAACAGTAGCATTCCTAAGCGCATCTTTTTTGACATGCGCCTCAAACCATTCCTGAGAGCATTGATATTAATCTTAAAGAATAAGTGCTGAGTGAGCAAGTTTCTCCCAAGTTGGATTCCTGCGCCGCGCACTGGCGCCCTGCATGAATTCAGGGCACGAAGGCGACAAAAAGGTATGCCGCAAAAAGGACCAGATGGACCGCCCCCTGCATCAGGTAAGTGCGACCTGCGCCAAGAGTGACGGCGCTCACCAGGAACGTTATCATGAGCATAGCGATGTCCTTGGGCTCCAGCCTCAATACTAAGGGCAGGCCGAAGACGGCCGACGCCAGTACCACCACGGGAACAGTGAGACCGATGCAGGCTAACGCGGAGCCGATCGCAAGATTCATGCTGCTCTGCAGTCGATTTGCCCGGGCAGCTCGCACCGCGGCCCAAGTTTCCGGCAGCAAAACCAGCGCAGCGATCACGATTCCGACCACGGCTCTGGGGGCATTGGCCGCCTCCACCGCGCGCTCGATTGTGGGCGAGAGCATCTTGGCCAGGCCCACGACTGCCACGAGCGAAACTAGGAGCCACCCGAAGCTTGCCCATGTCGCACGGGTCGTCGGCGGCTCGGCATGCACCTCTAGGTTGGCCGCATCGGCTACCGGAATGAAATAGTCGCGATGGCGTACGGTCTGAACGAAGATGAAGATCGCCCAGAGTGCGGCCGAAGTTACCGCCACGAACGCGAGTTGTGAGCCGCTGTAAGTGCCGCCAGGCGTGCTTGTCGTAAACACTGGCAGGACGAGCGTAAGCGTCGACATCACGATCAGCGCGGCAAGTCCTGCTCCCGCGCCCTCGATCCGGAAGGTCTGCTCACCGTGCGCAATACCGCCGAGCAGAAGGCAGATGCCTACGACACCGGTGCAGATGATCATCACAGCAGCGTAGATAGAGTCACGAGCCAGGACCGCCATGTGATCGCCGCCTGCTATCACCATCGAGAGAATAAGCGCGGTCTCAATTGCGGTCACGGCCACCGCAAGGACAAGGGTGCCAAAGGGCTCGCCCACGCGATGTGCCACGACTTCGGCGTGGTGGACGGCCGCGATGACCGTTCCCATCAGAGCGACGCCACACAATATGGCGAGTAACATTCCCACGCCTGCCACGAGCGCAGCAACGAGCGCAGCGACCGCCAACACAGGCGTAAGCCAAGTCCAGATAGGCATGCTTCGGTGCTAGCACAGAGCGAAGGCATTTCGGAAGGCAAAAAGCTCGCCCCGGCGCGCCGCGCCCGCATAGGAAAACGGCGTCAAGGGCATGCCGATGATATCAATAAACAACGAGCAAGGACCGGACTGCGCCGGGAGTGTGCCTTCCAATACTTTTACTTCGTAGGAAAGGTCCTCGCCGACACGGCGCGGGTTGCGCAGCACCACAACCGTGCTGGAAACAGCGTCGCCGCGGAAGACCGAGAGCGTGGCGTTCGGCGGGTTTGAAAAGAAGCTATCGGCTCCCTGACTCCACATCGGGACGAACTTGCTAGTGGGCATGTGCCCTGCGATGCGGTCGGGTCGGTCGGAAAAGCTGATGGTGAGTGGATTTACGCCCCGCAAGGTGATCCTACCGTTTTCATGGGAGAACCCCTCTGCCGTCTGCACGAAGAGGAAGTCCACTTTCTTCACAGCCTTACCCGAAAGGATGTGTGGCGCCCGGCGTGGAAGCACTTGTCAGAGACGAGGCGCAGCCACTAAGCCCGATCGATACGAAAGCGGCCGCGAAGGCCCCGAGAATGGAGTTGAGCTTCATTGAGTTGAGAGGGAGCGGCGGTTTCTTTACTAGGCGACGTTGCTGACCTCGCGGGAGGCTGGCAAGGTTTTTTTTGCGCCATCCCCACACGCGGGAAGAATGCTTCTTAGCTGTTCGACGGTTTTGGGATTGTTGCGGGGGACTGCCACCTGGTTAATTCGATCAATAAGCTCTTCCATGAAACAGACCTTTTGATCCCAATCCCCATATGAAAAACGCGGCGCAATCCGGTGAGCCGAAGCCCATCGTAGGGTGGGTGTTGGCGCTCTTGTCCCTGGCCGTCGGTTTAGTTGCCGGCTTCGGAGCAGTGGTGTTCCGTGATTTGATCGGCGTCTTTCACAACCTGCTCTTTCTCGGCCGCTTCTCGTTCTACTACGATGCGAATATTCACACCGCTCAAAGCGGTTCAGAGAGATCGCGGTATTGCCGCCGCACGCTCTGGGTGCGATTCATCCATAAGAAAGGTTCGATCAACTGTTATGAGCGAGAATGTGTATTGGGTTCTTGAGCTTGCTATCAATCCCGGTCGGTTTGAGGATTTGAAGTCTCTAATGGCGGAGATGGTTGAAGCCACGCAGAGAGAAGAACCGGGGGCATTAAATTATGAGTGGGCGATCAGTAATGATCGACAAGTCTGCCACCTGCATGAGCGCTACCAGGATTCCGCCGCCGCTATGACCCACTTACAGTCTTTCGGCACCAACTTTGGGGCCCGATTCATGGACATGCTGAAACTCACCCGCTGCGTTGTCTATGGCGTACCGAGCGCGCAGGTGAAGGATGCGCTTGCCCCGTTCAGCCCCGCGTACATGGCGCCCTTTGGGGGCTTTAGGCGCAACGTCTGACGGTGCCCGGACCATTGCCGATCTCCGAGTGGGACGGGCGTCGGCTTTTTGCCATCGTCCGGCGCGTGTCCGCCTGCACGCACGAAATAGATGGGACGTGCCGAGTCGCCGGGCAACAAATAGCAGCGATCCGCCCGTCGGTTTCCTGCTTTTTTGGGTCCTTTTCTTGGGATATAGCGCCGTCGAACATTCCTCTGCATCCAGGTGGATCGAAAGTTAGGTGCGGAGTCTATGAAGAAATGAGACTACGTCGGCCGCCGCTTTCTCATGCTCTGTCACGATGAACAGGTGCCCTGCACCGGGAAATGAAACCAGCGTAACTCGTGCTCCAACCCCTTGCTTTAACAGTCCTCCATTTTCTGGCGGTGCGACCCGGTCGTCGGTTCCTCGCTCTACGAGATATTTCATCGCTCCGGGCGGTGCCCACCCGACTTGCCTGCTTGTCCGGTTGCTGAGATCGCCGAGAAGCAACCACCACGACTCAGGAGTAAGGTCCAACTATTGAGGATTAACAAATGTGATCATCGACAATTCGGTGGAAAATGACGATGGTCGTATCATTTAAGCCTCAATAATAAATTGAGGGGCGATGCAGTCGTCATTCCTTCGTCTCTCGCTGCTCCTGGCCATGGTCGTGCCTTCAGGCCACTCTGGCTACTACCCGCGATCGGCTGATTAACTCATCGCCAGACCGTCTGCCATGATTGATTGATCCTGATCAACACTGTATTTGCCGACAATCGATCCAAAGCAATATCGCCCCCACAATTCCATCCGTCGATCTTAAACACGATAGAATTCGCATCCATTCTCGTCTCAGCCGTTTGTGGCAACCGGTTCGAAACCGTTGATAAATGCGACTGAGCTGACGAGGGGGGTGAAAACAGGGCTGCAATGGCTGGTGTCGCGGCAACGAATACCGCCCTTTGAATGAAGGTTCTTCGATCGATCATCATGTCACTGTTCCGCATGCATTCTTGACAAATTCATCGCGCCATTCGGCCATCGGCGAGAACCCGAAAGCGTTCGTCGTTCCCCAACGATTTTTGGCGGCAGCAAGAATTTCTGCCGCCCGTTCCGGTAGGCCGGCAGCTACAGCGGTCTCATACGCCTGCTCGAAAGCCCGCAGCGTCGGACGGTTCGCCAAGTTGACGCTCGCAAGTTCAAAGGCCCTCTTAGCGTCGTTGCCACTGCCGGAATAGAACTCCGCACCGTGGTCCGCGAACGCGAGCAAGTGTTTTCCCAGAAGGCCCTCGAAACCGGATCGCGCGGCTTGCATCTGCACTTCCGCTTCCGCGAATCTCCCCATCGCGACCATCACGTCGGCCAGACGCCAACGTACTTCAGGATCGCCGCTTGAAACGGCCGGGATCAGCAGGGCTTCCGCGTCTCCCGTGCGGCCACACCCGCAAATAGATCTCCGCCAGATGCACGCGTGCTTTCACATAACAGGGCAAATACTCGATGGCTTTCCGATACCAGCGCGCGGCCCGACTCAATTGCGTTTCGGGGACGAGTTCTCCCCACAAAACGCCCAGTTGAAAGCAAACCCATGCCACCGCGAACGGGGAGGTATCCCGGTATTCCCTCAGGGCACGCTGATAGATCCGGTCCGCCTCGTCGAAGTCGCGCAGATCGGCGTGCAATGCACCGAGCGGGACCAGATCCTCTAAACGTCCTGACTCCGCGGCCATTCGCTTCCGTGCTTCGAGAACGGCGTCGAGTCTGGTTCCGCAGGCCTGATCGATGCTCAATGACAGGCGATTTGCAGCATCAGACGACTCCCCGCAGTCGCGGCTTTGGCAAGATAACCTCTCGCGTCGGCGAAGCGATGAGCCATCGATGCGACCTGCGCATGGATGAGCGCGGTTCGCGGCGATTCCGCGTCCACGCGATCGAGGTGATTGACCAGGGTCTCCAAGCGGTCGAGCGCACTCAGATCCCCGAGAAACTGCGCCGTCAATTGCTCCTGCTCGACGATGTACTCTGCGATGCCTGGCCGTGACGGCTCACGCCAGAACCGGCTCCAGGACCGTTGGCGCGCGCTCTCCAGGTTGTTGACGGCAATGTCTCCATCCGTGAGCGGATAAACCAGATCGATTTCCGGCGCTTCGATCATTTCACGGCTCCAAAGCGTTTTTTTAGGCCTTCGAGGCCCGCTTTCATCAGAGTGGAAACGATGGTCTTCACGATAATGGTCGGTTGGTTATCGGCCAGAAACTGCACGCGCCACTCGACTGAGCTGCCGCTCCCCTTGGGCTTGACGTCCAGCGTTCCCGTGTAATCCACGGCTGGAATTCCGCTGACCTTCGTGTAGCGATAGAGCCTTTGCGAATTGTCCATGAATTCAAGGCGTTCGATGATCTGCTTGCCGTCGATCGATTCGATTGTGCGCAGCTGACCGACGCCCTCTCCGGTCAGCTTAATGCTGGCAATCAGTGGATGCCACATGCCGCCAAACTGCCCGATGACAGCCCAGACCTGATCCGGAGATGCCGCTAGGTCGACACTGTCGGCGACGGTCTGCAACTGCGTATTCGGCGAAGCCTCGTAGGGAAACGTCTTGGTGCCTGGCTTTGTCGCACTCGCTGAGCCGCCTTGCAGGAATTCCCGGTCGTTGTTCACCATCCAGGTAACCATGATGTCGACGACGTTCGCGTCGACGGTACGGCCTCCGCCCGTCTGATAGGCCTTGCCACGGAGCGTGCTTTTCTCGATTTCGAGATAGCTGTCGTCGCTGATCGGCTTGGACACGTCGAACAACATAAAGTCGTCCAGGTAGACGTTGGCGGCGGCGGCTATCTCTGCAGGCGTCCAGTCCGCCTTGCCATCGCGCATGTCCCACTCGGTCAGACTATCGACCAGGCGCTTGCGGAACACGGGCTGAAATTCTTCCGCAATCGCAAATGGAGTCTGCTGATTCCACAAGTCGCGCACGTCGTCCACGCCTTTCAAACCCCCATTGTTAAGGCGCATGTTGGTCTGTTCCGGCCGGCCGACCCAATCGTAACGCACCGGCGGATGTTCAACTGGATTAATGCCCGCAGCCAAAGGGATGGTTTCAGCAATCGCGCCGAATAGTGAGCCTTCGCTGGGGTTGAGCACACGGCGAGTGTCGAATTCGATGACGATCGCCAGCACATTGTCATGCTGCAACAGGTTGGGAACTTTTCTCATCCCACCAACCCAGGCAAGTAAGAATGGATCGGAGCGCAGGCCCGCAAACACGCGGAATACCCCATCCGGCGTCGATGCCCCGTTTTCGTCATTCACGACAAAACTCAGCGTCTGGCCGTCAGGACACGTCAAGGTGCCGCGCTGGACCGTCTTCTCACCTTCACGTTGGAGGGCATCAAACCGGCAGCTGAAGCGATACTCCTGATCGCCCGGCTTGAACTTCGCATCATTGCCAGTGCCGGCCACGGTCACCCGGCGAACCACGATCGAGTGATTGATCGCGTTGGAGAACATCGCGGTTATCCCGGCCGAGGGAAAGACATTCGCGGCCAGCACGGTATGGGCGGGGTTTTCCGGGCTGGTGAAAGCGAACAGATCGGTTAGATCGCTCGCTGGGTCACCGATCTGCCGCGGACCGTCTATATGGTCTGACACCGCTATCCTCCGATTAGCTACCGGATCACTTTCCCGTCGGTCCTTCCCATTTAACGTGCCCGGTGGTAGCGTTTGGCGGGCCGCCGAACGGCGTGACCCGGCCTGCTTCCTCGGGAGGGGAGCGTCATGATGTCTTATGACATCTTCCTGAACTTCGACGATCACCACTCGCATTCAATCGGAGCCCGCATCGCCCGTTCCTGCCGCCGCGCTAAGTCACGCGCAAATCAATGGCGACTACTCCGCTTCGACCCGCTGTTGACCGGGTCGTTCGGAGGCGCTTGTGACTTGAACGGGGGGCGATCGGTGAAGGCTCCAAGACGGTCCGTGCTGATTGCGACCTGACGTCGCCGGTCAGATCGATTACACTCTCGCCGAGTTCCTCCGTCGTCGACTCGTAGGCCAGCACCTCTTCCAGGTCACGCAGGAGGAATTCCGCCTCTTGTTTTCGGCTCAGCTCCTTCGGGATTTTGACCCGCTGCGCGGCGGTAAGCGTGTAGGGTTTGCCCGGTTCCGGGCTAGACGATCCTGGCCTTGGCGCATACGATCCCGCGCGAATAGTAAAACTGGCTCCGAAGAGATGGATCAGGTTCGCGTAGAATGAAGCGTCTTGCTCGCTTTTGATCGCGCCGGCCTCGTGAAGCTTGACCAACTCGTCGGCAATGCGGCGGGCTGCCGCGTCCATGTCGATATCAGGATGAACCGTTTCCACGTCCTGAACGCCCGAATTTGACCTGCAAATGTCGTTTTCGCGGTCCGTGTCTCGGAACCGATCAGCACGCCCATGGCGGGCCAGCCAGGCGCGGCGCCGGGGCGGTTGGCCCGCTCTTTCGCCACCGCGTGTGGTTTTGGCGTCGGTGATGTGTCAATGCCGGCGCCGGGAGGTTCAGCCATATGCCCAGGCACCAAAGGCTTTTCCCGAGGTTTTGGAGGCGTCCAAAGGTGAGCGCAAAGGCTGTGCCGGAGGCCATGAAAGTAACCGCGGACATCAGCGTCTCGCGGGACATCTCGTAAAGGGCGGCGAGGAAGGCAAGCACGTAAGAGAGGGCGACCCTGCCCAGGTGTCCGCCGGCATAAGCGAACCGGCCGATGCCCGGATATTTCACGGCGGCGGGCACAGGGGCAGATACAAATAGAGGCGCTGGCCTCGCCAGTGGAGCCACTGCCTTGTGTCTGAGTTCGAGTTCGCGCTTCGCAATGAAGCGTTCAAGGGGATTAAGGTCGTTGCTTTCCATGCTGGAGCCGATCCGGAGGAACCCAGCGGGAACATTCTTTGAAAGTTTGATCCTCACCGGGAATCTCTGCTCCAGTCTAACCCAGTCGAGTTCCCTCGGCACGACGGGCAATCCAGGTCTCGGGGGCGGCTAAGTTAGGCACAGCCGACTGTGCGGCGGACAGCTTGGCCTGAGCGGCGGCCACACCCGCAGTAGCAACGGGGGTCTGCTTGTCTTTGGAGTCGGGCACCGATACCGAGTCCCCGGGGTCTGTAGGATCTGGCCCTACAGAAAATCTATCCCTCGCCTTACAGACTCTTGAATTGAATCGAGTATATTACCGCGACCGAAAAGGGGCGACTGAGTTTGAGTCGCTAAATAGGAAACCGCAATGACCTGTTGCTGATTGGAAGTTCAGCTTCAAACTAGTGCAGCGTAACAGGCGAAACGGGTGCAAATGTTGTTAGCCAAAGCGAGAGAGGAACTCAGTTCCATTCCCGTCACTTGGGAGGAACATAGGTTCAAGAGCACTCGCAGAAGCAAGTGATAAACTCAGTAACTCACTTTGAAATCTTCGCGGAGGAACCGGCTAAGCTAGTCGAGTTTTATCGAAACCTGCTCGGGTGGCAAATCGAAAAGGCGCCGGGCGTTGACTACTGGCGCATTCAAACTGCGCCCGCGGGTGCTGTGAGCATCAATGACGGGCTCACGTTCCGGCCGATACCGGGTCCGCGCAGTTGGGTGCATTATCTGCACGTTCAGTCGCTCGAGCAGACACTAGAGCAACTCTTGAAACTCGGCGGCGGTAGTGCGGCCGAAGACCGCCGTGCCGAAGACGGCATGGTATGCGGTGGTCACTGATCCGGAGGGGAACGTCTTCGCGATCTGGGAGGCCGATCCGTAGTGCGATGCCGCAACCCGAGCCGGAAATATGAGAGCCGAACACGACGCCAGGCGCGCTTATGGAACAAACAACGAATTTCCCTTGTCAGCTGCAGGGAGCCGGCGTGGACCTGAATACGAAAACAAACCAAAAACAAACCAAACAGAAAGGACAGTAGTTATGTATTACATCGACGACTCGCTGTATCCGAAAAACATGCAGCCATTGATCATCACCGCAGCGCCGGAGTCGCGAGGCGGCTTTCAATAGCAGCGCCGGTCGCGCCTACATCGAGCCGATGATCGGGCTCCGGACCACCTGGACGCTGTACAAGAATTTTGTTGCTGAGATCCGGGGCGATGTCGGCGGCTTTGGGCTGGTGGTCGACGAGAACGTGGATTGCGTCCTCGAGGCCGGGATCGCCTGGCAGTTCCATAGAAACACCTACCTCGACCTCGCCTATCGTGCCCGCGGACCAGTGGCAGAACCTTGGCTCCCCGCACCACATCGCCGTGCGCGGCTGGCTTCACGGGCCGGAGCTTGGCGTGAGCTTCAAATTCTAGGTAGGAGATCCTCCTGGAGGGCAGGCCCGTGACTTCACCAACGAACGAATCAAAAAAACGAAATCCGTGAAATGCAACTTCATCGAATCCAGCAAGGCCGTTGAGAGGAGCGCCGGACCGGAGCGGGTGGCCGAGAAGGTCCAGCAACTCTCGCCCCAAACAGAGTCTCAACGCTCGATTCGATCGCAGGCCCTGCAAATGAGCGTTGATCTGCTGCAATTCCGCTGGCTTTTGATCGAGCAGGAGCACAATGCGCTGCCGACGCCGTTTCTAGTGATTCTGATCTTCTGGCTCAGCATACTAAACCTCACCTATGGCCTGTTGGCACCGCGCAATCTCACGGTGATTTCGATAATGTTCGTCTGCGCGCTGTCCCTGGCCGGTGCGATTTTTCTCATTCTCGAGATGAACAATCCTCTGGAGGGAATGATTAAAGTCTCCAGTGCCCCTCTGCGAAACGCCCTCGAGCATATTGGCAAAGTAGACCCGCCAAGTGGGCCCACCTGGCAGAAAAGGCCCGAATAGTCCATGAAGTTGATTCCATCTCGGCTATGAAGCCGCAAACAGCCACTCCTGACCACCGCCTGAGTATCCTGCTGCTGGCCTATGCGCTGGCGCTCCTGCTCGCCACCTTTATCTCTACCATCCACGCCGGAATTCTCTTCAGCCTCGGCGACTTCTTGACGTTGCTTGAGCGTTGGGCAAGGTCCAGCCTCGGCGTCCGGCCCGCGGATATTCTCGTCCTCCTCGCAGCCATTTCCACTCTTTTCGTGGCACACATCGCGGAAGCCTCAATGTGGGCAGCCTTTTTCTGGAAGTCGGGCCACTTGAGCTCGTTCAGCGACGGTTGGTATTTCGCGGGTGTTTCGCATACGTCGCTCGGTTATGGTGATATCGTGCTCCAGAAACCGTGGAGGAGCCTCGGCCCGATCTGTGCAATCAACGGCCTGCTTACCTTCGGATGTTCGACGGCCACTCTCTTCCTGGTACTGCAAAAGGTCTGGCAACACCTGCTGTAACTAAGAGTGTTAATGGGAGAGCATTTTCAAACGGGCGACCGACGAAAGAAGTCAGCCTCCGTCCGAAGTCGAAATCACAAAAGGCCCTGAAGGGAGCCAGAACTAACGAACATGAAAAAAGACAAGAAAGAAAGTCGAAGAATCACGAAAGAAGACACCCAGCCCAAACGGATTGCTGATATTAAAGAAGGAACCTACAGCGACGGTCATCCCCTCGATGACGTTCAATACCTTGAATGCAAGATCATTTTAAAGGGCGACAGGTTTACCTCGGTCGAGAGCTTTTACGACTTCGCCAAGATCGTGAAGCGGGCCGCGGAGAACTCCGACGTTGGTTTTTCCACCAAAGGCTTTAAGGGCTTACTGCCGCAAATCAGGGAAGTGCTCTTCGTGGATACTGAGGATTACAAGCTCTACAACAACGCGTTCATCCTGCGCAGGCGCATCCCTTACCATCACGGTTTTCTTGCGGGCGACCCGGAGATTGTTTTTAAGTTTCGCCACCCGGACATGCAGAAGACCGCGGACCTGGACGTGAGGCCAAAGCTGATCAGCGACTACCGCATCAAGTTCAAGGCGGAGATGCTGCCGCTGAAAGATGAAATCGGCGGGTTGCGCATGCTCTATTCACATAACGTTCAGTTTCCTCTGAGCCAGGTGCATGAAGCGGATCGCGCCTCGATGGCGACGCTCTTGCGCGTGTTTCCGCCTCTGCAGGCTCTGCAGATGTCCGAGGGCGAAAAGGTCGACTTTGTTCACCATACGGCTGTCGCGGAAGTGCTCCTCGATATTGGCATGTTGGACTTTGGCAAGGGGGTCACCGCCAAGGCCAATGTGGCCGTGTGGCGAACGCGCGGCGACGAGAAACAGCTTGTGGGCGAATTTGCCTACCAGTGCAAATTCAAGCGTCGGGACGAACTCCAAGCCGTGGCGCTGAAGCGTTGCGAGCAATTCTTTTGCTCGCTGCAGCTCGCCGCGCAGGATTGGGTTTCCCTCAGCACGACCAAGACCGGAGCAGTCTATCGTCTCAAAGGCAATCCTCCGCAGGCCCACGAATAAGCCTTCAGCGGGAGTCGAATTCGTGAATGATCCCTCAGGTCACCCGCTCTACGTCACCTCATTGATGAGAGTGCGTGGGAGGAATCCTGGCGGTCATCAGCCTGGTCCTCGGTGCCTCATCAAAGACGGGAGAAACGTCAGCGCAGCAGGCCGGCTCGTCGGCTAAGCGTCAGGACGAGTGATTGTTTAAAATCAATGAAGGAGTTGAAGAGTTTCCTGAAAGACGATTTGCTCGGCGTTCATCTCGCGGTGAACATTTTTATCGCAACAACCGTGCTTTGGTTGCTGCTTCGGCTGGGCGCCGACACCAGTCCCATCTGGGCAATCAGCGCAATGATCCCCGCGCTCGATCCGCAGATGAAGCAGGCTGTGACCAACTTCCGGGGCCGCATTTTCAACGCGCTTCTCGGCTGCGTCACCGGACTTTTATTCCTACTCGTCGGCGGAACGAGTGAATGGAAGCTTCCGCTCGCATTGTCGGCAACCGTTCTGCTCTCCTCGTATGTGGTCCACATACCGGCAATGTGGCGGCAAGCGCCCATCACCGCCGCCATCATCATCGCTGCAGGATTGACGCATCACTCGAAGTTAAGCGGCGTTGAGATCGGCCTCAGAAGAGTTGGCGAGGTCATGTTGGGATGCGTGATGGGGTTGCTCGTTACCTGGCTAATGTCCAAAATCTGGCCGCTGCCGGAAACGGGAAACAAAGAAGGAGCGGCGACCAAGCCAAGCTCGCCGTGATTCGCTTCGTGATCGAAAAGTTTGCGACCATTGACATTCTGGTAAGCAGTGAAATTGGCGATCAGTCATGTTTCTCTTTCACCGCGCTTGTAAATGGCGTCCCGCTCTGCCGGTGCATACGGGAATTTTGCTACGCGCGCGTAGCTGGCGTGTCGCCTTGCTCGGAGTTAGAGTTCAATGAATTGGATCAGTATCGCTTGGGCCGTGATCGCGTCTGGGACCATTGAAGAAATTTTCACCCACTTGTGGAAAGCTCTCGTCGGTCAGTTGCACCGACCGCTGTCGTTTCGACTGATCCTTCAACCCGGCGTGGCCGTAATCCTTGCGATCCGCGCCGGATTGAGAGACGCGCGGGCGGGTCGGCGCTCCTATTTCTGGGCGGTTCTCATGGATCTGGATCATCGAAAAGACCTCTTGCGCGAAGGCTGGAAGAATGTGGGCAAGGTTTTCGTCGTCGCCCGTGGCCCTGGACGCGATCTGTCAGTTCATCGTTTTTTGCTGGCTCTATCCTAGCGAAGCGCTGTTGGTCGCGACCGTCCTAGCCGTTCTTCCGTATCTGGTGGTTCGCGGCCCGGTCAACCGCATCGCGAGCTTTAGAACCAAAGACTCGAATGGGCGATAGAGGATCAATTTCCATTTGAACTGCCTACTATGGTCCGGTTGATTGTGTTTGGGGAGCGAGCGGAAACATCTACTTCTATAAACTCGTAATGCACCGGGTAATCCGAATCCTTTTCCTCATTGTCCTGGCTTTGGTTTCAAGCGGCGCCTGGGCACCAGGCCAGCAAGCTTCTGCCTTACCGGCGAAACCGACTCCGGCGCCCACACCCATCGCGCTAGCCAAAGTACCTTTGGAAGCGCAGCCCACGCTTGCCTCTCTCCAGGAGATCGACGCGAGTGTGTCGAAGGATCAGTCAAGCGCTGACGGCATCGCCCACACTCTCTCGGACCTAACAAATGAAATCGATGAAAGAGTCGCTGACGACACGAGGCTCCTGACGACTAGTCCGTCCCTCGACATGCTTTACCGGCTCAAGCGCACCTGGCAAAATTTTGGCGTTCGTTTGTCGGTATCAGCTCGCGAGCTGAGACAGCGCGCCACAAGTTTGGAAGAGCAACTCGCGCATCTGGATCAGTTGAACAAGACCTGGCAGGCAACGCTGCAATCGGCAAAAGAGCAGGAAACGCCCCCGTCAGTCTTGCAGCGGGTCCAGAGTATTGTCGACTCCATTGAGCGGACGCGACAGCCGGCCGAATCCGGACGAGACCACGTTTTGACGTTGCAGAGCCTGCTTTCCGAGGAGGAAGCCCGTGTACGAAGAACTCTGTCTTCAATCGAGCAGGTAGAAACTCGGGCATTGAAAAATATTTTTGTCAGAGATAGCCCACCCATCTGGAGCCTTGAGACCAGTCTGGGCACAGAGTGGGAGAAGGACAGTGGCGAGTCGTTTTCTTCGCAACTGGAAACATCCACCGCGTTCACTAAACGATTCCCTTTTGCCTTCCTGATCCACGCTCTTTGCATTGTGCTGATGGCTTCCGCGCTTCACTGGATGCGGCGCAGAATACGAAAATTTGCGGAGGAAAAACCGGATCTGCAGCGCGCGCTGCCGATACTTGATCTCCCCGTTTCAACTGCCTTCGCGCTTTCAATGCTCCTCGTACCCTTAATCTACGCGCAAGCTCCCCGCTTGATTCATGCAATCATGGGAGCCGTAACGCTTATCCCAGCCGCAGTGATTCTCCGACGATTGTTGGAACGTCATTCGTATCCAATCCTCAACGCGATCGTCATCATGTATTTCGTTGGTCAACTCCGAATACTCGAGGCGTCTCTACCGGTGTTGGCCAGGTTCATATTTCTCGCCCAAGTGCTCGGCGCGGCTGTCTTTCTTGTCTGGGTGCTTCGGAGTTGGCGCCTACCGGCGGAGGCTACTGAAACCCACGGCCGCATTTGGCGAACAATCCGAGCGATAGCCAAAGTCGGGCTTATTTTTTTGCCGGCGGCGTTCCTCGCAAATATTTTCGGATACGTCAACTTGGGGAACCTTTTGGGAATCGTTTTTCTCAGGAGCGTTTACATCGCGGCCATGCTCTACACCGTCATTCGGATCATCGAAGGATTGATTACTATTGCCCTGCAGGTCCGACCACTTGGCTCCTTGCGAGTCATTAGTCTGCATCGCCCGATGCTGCAACGGCGGACGTGCCGCGGACTCGAGTTTTTGGCTTTTTTGTTTTGGTTGAGCCTACTACTGAGCTTTTTCGGTCTACTAACTCCGTTGATCGCGACGACTGAACCGGCGTTGAACGCGAACCTCGCGATCGGCTCCTTCAGCATTACTCCGGGCCGTATCCTGGCATTCCTGATCACGGTTTGGGCTTCTTTTCTGGTCTCGAAATTCTTGCGGTTTCTGCTGGAAGAAGACGTCTATCATCATTTGCATCTCGCACGTGGCATTCCGTACGCGATCTCAACGATGCTTCACTATGTGATCCTGCTCGTAGGCTTCTTCGTCGCCTTGGGGGCGCTGGGGATCGATCTGACAAAGGTTACAATCCTGGCAGGCGCATTCAGTGTCGGGATCGGATTTGGATTACAAAACGTGATCAATAACTTTGTGTGCGGTCTGATTCTGCTTTTTGAACGTCCGATCAAAGTCGGCGACGTCATCGAGGTAGGTGGCAAGGTGGGAGAGGTCAGCCGCATCGGCATCCGGGCCAGCGTTATTCGCACCGCGGACGGGTCGGAAGTCATCGTGCCGAACGGATCGCTCATCTCGACTCAGGTGACTAACTGGACCTTTTCGGATCGACAGCGCGCGGTCGAAGTCTCCGTCAACGTGGTCGGAGGCTCCGATCCCCAGCGCGTGGTTGAATTGTTGAAAAGTCACTGCCGCTGCTCATCCTGGTGTAACAAAAGAACCGTCGCCGCAAGTCTACGTAATGAACTTCAGTGCCGATGCGGTAACCTTTCAACTTCGAGCTTGGACCGATCGACATCAGGAATGGGCTCAGCTGCGAAGCGATCTATCCGTCGCCATCAATAACACCTTAAAGAGCGAGAACATTGCAATCGCATGATGGGGAGCCAGCAGGAGCTTATCCGTCAGTCAGCGACAAGGGCTGGAAATCTGGTATGGGGAGAGGAGGCCTGATCCAGACAGAGTCGAACCACAGCGTGGAACTGAGCTTGCCCCGCTGATTTGGTCAGAGCTGGGAGATGATAATCGTGTCGGGCGAGATCCTCGCGACACATTCCGATGGCGCCACGAGCTGGACGCTCGACATGCCCCGCCTCAAATCAATATAAACCACAGCTAGGCGTAGCACGTTCCTGCACAGAAAGGCGCCCCCTGCGACGGCAGGCCGAGAATCACAATTTCGGATCCCCATCATGCTCGCTGTCAGCCCGGGACTACAAGGACGCGCTAGCCGCGTATCATCACACTACCGGCTCGATCTGGAATGAATGGTCGCGACACGTTCGCACGGAGCGTTACAACCGATATTTCCAGGCGATGCTTGATGGCAAGCTGAGGAGGGAGCGGCTCGTCCTCTACATCTCGCGCCCTATCACTGTCGATCCGCCGGCGACATTATCCGGAGAGCGCCTCACCACGCATTATGAGCAGGTCCTCGCCGAAAGATTCGCTTCTTGAGCGGGTCACTGCGGCCGCTGAAGAACGCCGGCTTTCGCACAATTCACTCACCGCGACCCGCGACTTCTTAACGCTCTCTATTTAGCACCTCGTCAGGTATGCCCATTTCACGCGCGATTGCTTCGGGCGATTTCCTGGCGCTGCTCAACAGTGACACCACTGGCCCAAGGCCTTGACCCTGCCTGCCAGTCGGGTTGAGCGGCATGTGCCTGACGCACGGCAATGTCCATATAGCGATGCGCCACGATCCGGACGCCGGTTTGACACTGATAGACGCTCTCCTCCGCGCGCCGACTTGATGGGCCGGTTTTGCGCTCGAGCGGCGGCGCGTCTATGGCTCGTCCTGCCCCGGCGATCTAAACGCGGTGAGCCAGTCGATACACGGGAAGCACGGACGCCTGGATCACCACGCGCTTCCTTGTTGCCGCATGCCTCCCCGACAAGGAATGTTCTGCGATGGACCATTTGCTCCTGCAGTCTCCGGACCACCTCGTGCTGGTGTTGGGGGGCGTTTCCTTCAACAGCGTTGTCTATCTGCCGACGCTCCCGCGACCCCAGCCGCATACCATCCTGGGCGCCGAGTTCCGTGAAGGCGTCGGCTCGACCGGCGCCGGTAAGGCTTTAGCGCTCGCCAAGCTTAGGGTGCGACACCACCTATTGGCCGCGGTGGGCCAGGATTCGTACGGTGAGCAGGTTCTGGCAGACCTGCGAGATCAGGGCGTAAGCGTCGAGCCGATTTGGGATTCGGCAGGGACAGAGCGTCATCTCAACCTGCTCGACGAGGACGGCGGACGCATCTCGATTTTCATCCATCGTGCGTCTGCCACCGTGGCGTGCGACAGAGCACTGCTGCGTGCCCGTCTGGAGGCCGCAGACGTAGTTGTACTCAACATCGGAGCGTATTGCCAAGCGTGGATTGATGACGTCGGAGCCGCCGGCAAGCCGGTATGGGTGGACCTGCACGACTACGATGGCCGAAACCCGTACCACGAGCCCTTCATCGAAGTTGCCACGCATATCCAGTTCAGCGCGGAAGCAACGGCAAACCCTCAGTCCCTGATGTCACGATTCATTGCTCAGGGCAAGGCGGTCGCACTTTGTACCGATGGCAAACGGGGCGCAAGTCTGATGACCGCTGACGGCGTGCGGCTCGAACGGGCAGCCGTCCCTGGTCTCCATGTGGTTGACAGCGACGGAGCCGGAGACGCCTTCTTTGTGGGCTACTTATACGGCTGGCTTACCAAGCAACCGCCTCAGATGTGTCTGCAAATGGCCACGACTTGCGGCGGATACACGGTCACCGAAAGGGGCTTGGTCTATCAAGACCTTAGCCGCGCCTGGCTGCAACAGCAGGTTGCATAGCGTGCGAGCTGTTCTTTCGGCAACGGAGTCCAATTCGGCGCGGCCTGTGACGCCCGACTTCAGGGTTTGAGCGGAGTAGACCCACGATACATCCTCAGCAGACCAAGCCTTCCCGCTTGAGAACTCGTTGTAGTTCCCAGAAGGTCGTTTCGATCTTTCGATCTTATCGCCGTCGGATTCGATGTAGTGGAGCCCTGCAACATGTAGCCATTGGATAGAAGGGAATCTTGCGCACTTCAGTCCTAAAAGACTCATAAATAAATCCACAGGCATCGGGCGGCTCGCTAGTCTGATTGGGGTAGTATCACAAATTTAACCCGCCCGGGCTTTTGTTAACCTATGTTATTCAAACCCCAGCCAGTGGATGAGGAATGTAGGGCTTTCCCAACGACTTGATCTCCTCGTCTGACAATTTGACCGAGAGGGCGCCCACGGCATCCTCCAGGTGATGAGATTTCGTTCCGCCTACGATGGGCGAAATCACAACCGGCTTGTGGAGCAGCCATGCCAATGCGATCTGAGCTCGCGGCAGGCTTCGGGCCTCCGCGAGCTCTTGATCGAGGCCGACTTCGACCCTTGGCTCGAAGCGATGTGCCAGCCGTATTATGCCGCCACGCTGGGTCGCCCTTCGATTCCGCCGGGTGTGTACTTTCGGATGATCTCGGTGGGCTACTTTGAAGGCATCGCCAGTCATCGCATCGAGTCGCAGAGCACGAGGATCTCCTCCGGCGTGTGAGCCATCGGGCCACGCTGACGCCGAGTCTTCGACGACTCCTGCGGCACCAGATCATCAGACATACATAGCTCCTGGAATGAGTCCCGAGTAGCTTTGACAGTCGCCGAATCTGGCTCACAATGACCTGCGGTACGCTTCATTTTTGAGAGCACGATTATGCCGGGTGACGAAATCTCCAAATTAGCTGCGGGACTAGGTTTGCTTCGACCAAGGAAGCGGTGGCCATGAGCGAAGGGTTTCGCCGGCAGGTGCTCGATTTTGCCGAGCGAAAGGCAACCCCGATTATCCGGTTTGAGAAAGGGATGCGCAAAGACGATGTCATGCACAAGCGGCTGCGGAAGTTCAAAGCGCGGGAGGGTGTCGTCTTTATCGGCATCGCCCAGGAGAAGGCTCGCGTGCCGCGCACCATCCGCAAAGGCTTCGGGGAGGGCGAGAGCACCATCCCGTGGATTGACTACACCACGGCCATGGTTAAGCACTATTATTTTTACTGCGTGGACGAAGACTTCGGAGCCTTCTTCATCAAGTTCTGTTCCTACTTTCCCTACACGGGCAAGCTCTGCATCAACGGGCACGAGTATCTCAACGGGCAACTGGCCCGGCGCGGGATCGAATTCGAAGCGCTCGACAACGGGCTCTTGCGTTGTGCGGACCCGACGGCGGCGCAGCGCATCGCGGAGGCTTTCGATGAAAAGAAGATCGAGAGATTTTTCCGCAAGTGGCTCTCAGTATTGCCGCACCCCTATCCAGCGGCAGACCGAAAGGCCGGCTTTCGCTACCGGCTTTCGGTGTTGCAGGCGGAGTTTTCCCTCACGCAGATTTGGGATCGCCCGCGGCACGGGAGGGAGTTTTTCGAGGAAGTCATCCGGGAGAACATCGATTTGGGCCGACCAGAAACGGTGCAGTTGATCTTCGCGCGCAAAATGCGCAGGTCGACTGTCGCCGGCGGCCGATGCAGGACGCGCATAGTTACCGAGGGGGTCATCCCCTCGCTGCACGTCTATTACAAAAACACGCACCTCAAGCAGTATCACAAGACGGGCGGGCGCGGTGCGGGCCTGCGTACCGAAACCACCATTAACAATAGCTACGACTTCGGCGTAGGGCGCCTTCTGGGCAACCTGCCCAAGTTGCGCGAGATCGGCTTTGCGGCCAACCGTCGCATGCTCGAGCTCGAGAAAGCCAGCCACGACTGCCGGATCGGCGCGCAGACTTTCGAAGCTCTGCAAAGCCCGGCTACTACCGTTGAGGGCCAGCGCGCCAGCGCTCTGCGTTTTGGCGACGCGCGCGTGCAGTGCCTCTTCGCCGTGCTCCTGCTGCTTTGCCTCCAGCTCGAAGGCTTCCGCAACCGGCAACTGCGGCCATTACTTGCGCAGATCCTCGGGTTGGAAGAAAGCAACATCAGTGCCGGGCCGCGTGAGTTACGAACTGCGCCGCCTGCGTCTGCACGGGCTCATTGAGCGCATCGAAGGCACTCATCGATACCGCTTGACTCCCGAGGGCCTGGGCACGGTGGTCTTCTATCAACGCACCTATGCCAGAATCATCCGCCCGGGCCTCTCCGTTATCCCCAGCACCTCCTGCCGCCAGGACCTGCCAATCGTTCGCGCCTTCCATAAACTCCAATCAGAAATCGATGCTTATATTATCCAAAAGGCAGCCTGAAAAACTTGACTCAAATACACCGACTTCGTCGGTTCAAGGACTCTAGTCAGCCGCGAGTCAGCAGTGCCCTCTCACTTCAAGCGATTGAGAGCATTCTTCGCACGCTCTTTTGGGTTAGCCTGAAGACGGAAGAGCATGCGTCGCTAACCTGCTCGGTCACTTTTGGTTCACCGAGCGACTTCGCGATGGTCAAAAAGTACTATCGCGACCAGCCATCTTGCGTCCCTTTTGAACAACCAATCGACTTTACTATTCACAACGTTGCCAAGCTCTGTCGAGCGAGCGATCCTTTGCATTCCTCTATTGGTATATGCGTGCAAGCCGATCGACTTGTCATATGGGGCTTTCTCGATCAGCAGGAAGGACTCCAATCGATACTTACTTATGAGAAGTCACATGCGCCGGTAACCACCGGGCTATTTCAAGTGCAGATCGTCGGAGTAGGTCGTCTTGTAGTTCATTGTGATTTAGAACTTATTGGAGAATTGGACGGAGAGGTAACCAACCTTCAGATCGACGCGCTCCGACGTGGCCCTCTCGCAGCGAAGTTTACTGCGAGCTTGCAAAAGCGGTATGAGAGCATCCGTAATTCACTCTTGCAAAGCGCCTACCCGCAGGCCGTACTGCGTCGTGAAAGGGTCTATTATCAATGGCGCGACGTGCTTCGACGAGTACCTGTATCGAGCTAAGGAATTTCGACATGGTGCAGCGTTCATCCTGACAAATCGAAGGAGAGTAGCGGCAATTAACTGCAAGTACAACTTGTCCTATAGCATGCTTTCCGAGCACTTCGAGCACATGATCTATAATGGCTGCCTTGAACACGCTAGTGGACGATCGATCACAGATGACTCTATCCCGGCTCTAGAGTTTCGCGGTCGAGCCGTAGAGCGTCGCTTTTACAGCTCCTGGGGAGAAGACGCGGAACGAGCCCTTGCAAGTTCCATTTTCTTCGTCGCAACATTATCGAGAGTTGATGGCGTCGTAGTATTAGATAAATCATTGACCGTTCTTGGTTTTGGTGGCGAAATTCGCATTACTTCAGATGCTGCCTGCCAAATAGTCCGTGTTCGAAGCAATCCCGGATCTGCAGGTCGCCCCGTTTACGAACCGATCGACATTACGACATTTGGACAGCGTCATCGATCGATGGCCAGGTATTGTTCAATCGATCGATCGGCTGTGGGATTTGTCATTTCAAGCGATGGACCAGTCCGAGCATTCATGTGGCAAGGAAGCCGATTGCTCATGTGGGACCATATCCAACTTTTAGCGTCGTTTGACGAGAAAGTGGTTCATTTAGTCAATCGTTCATAGGGCTATTTACTTGACTCAACCATTCACAAGATCTTGTGGCCGGACCAGTTTCTCGTAGGTAGTCGGAGCGTCGGAGCGATCTGGGCGGCCTGCTGTGCGATCCGGTAGAAGAGCTTTCCTCGCGACGCCTTGCGAACATGGGTCCATAGGCAAAACTAAGGCGGACGACGCGCTTCGATGGGTCCGCGGGTCCATAGAGGAAAACAGCGCGGAGCACCCGGCCCGGTGCCTTGAAGCGATTTTTTTAGCGGCTGCGGCTCGACGATTACCACTCGCACTCAATCGGAGCCTCCGGCATCAGTATTTACGGCTTTTTGCGCCCTTCTTGGTTTTTGCCAGGGCAGATTGTAAGGTTGCGGGCGGACTTGGCGGACTTTTGGGGGTGCTTTAGCGGCCATGCGCCAAGATGACGCGACCCGGTGTATGTTGCATGCCGCCTGCAATAATGGAATTGACAATTAAGATGTGACGGCCGGATTGCTACTCGGATACTCGGATACTCGGATAGTCGCAGCATCGCCTTCTTGTCCCCCAATTGGTAAGCGCTGATCGTCTTGCTGACCCGTTCCAGGAGGCCGTTTATTGCGGCGGGGTCTGATTTCCAGTTACGCGCATGAGTGACCGGGATACCCAATTTGAAGGCCAGGGAGGCAGCATTGGGGGCGATGACGATGAAGGACGAGCCACAGGCCTTCTGGCGGCGGGTGATCATCTCCCTTACATGTGGAAGGGTGTAGTGGCTGGACGAGGTCTCCTCGCCGTCGGTGATGAGCACCAGCGCTTTGTTTTTCTCCTGTATCGTTTGGCTCATAATAATTCCTCATCCTTTCTTAGTGTGACTGCTCTTTGACGATTCACGCGTCGTTGGAAGTTGTTCTGCGATCTCATCGACTCGGTCGGGATAGAACGCGACGTGTCCTTTGATCTGCGCAACAGCAGGATACGGGTTCTCATACGTCCACACGGCATTGACGGACTTCTTTCCACCCGCGGGAACACTGTAGTAATTGCAATCGCCTTTGTACGGGCAGTAAGTCGTGTGATCGGTCCTTTTCAACTGCGAAAGATCGACATCTTCACGGGGAATGTACTGAACGGGGGAATAGCCCGCTTCCCGAAGCGTTCGGGCGTTGCGAGTATCGGCAATCGTATGACCCGCGACTGATACGACGATGCGAGCAAGATTCCGCCGGATGGAAATCGGATGATCTGGACCTGGAAGCCTAATCTGTTTTTCTTTCATGTTCGGTCCCTCCTTTATTCCGGAGCTTATTTTATGATCGTACGTTCCTCCGAAAAGAAGTACTCGCACTTCTTCGGATCGGTAAATCTCTCTTCATCCTGCTTGATGACTTAAGATAGGCTGGTGAATTGGCGAACGCGTTGAACCCCTCGATATTGTCGAACCATAGTTCCACGATTCCGTCTGTCTCCCCCCGGCCGCACCTGAGGAAGATGTGGTGCATCCCGCCGGAGCAGGATGCGGAGCTGCTCTGCGCGATGGAGAATGTGCTCAAGCGGCCGTATACCGCTGGCGTGCGGCAAGGGAAGGTTTAGATCCTCAGTGTCAATCGGGTGTTTGGAAATCCGTCGAGATGCTCAGGTACCGCCACTTCATGTCGTTTTCGATACGGGCCTGTTCGTACTGCTCGGCGATGCGCGCTGCGTCGCTTCCCAATAGCAGGCGGATTGGAGGTTCCGTCATCTCCGCCACTTGGAGGATGACAGCCGCAGCCTTGGCGGGATCGCCGGGTTGTTTGCCGTTGTAATCACGCTGGAATCTTGCCGCCGCGCCGACGGTGAAATCATATTCCGACCGTCCTTGGTTGATCTTCGTTGATGAACCGGCGAAATCCGTTCGGAACCCGCCCGGTTCGATAATCGTCACCTTGATGCCCAGCGGCGCCGTCTCCTTGGCTAAAACTTCCGAAAAACCCTCCACCCCCCATTTCGCGGCGGAATAGGGCGCTCTTCCTATTGCACCCACGCGCCCGCCGACCGAGGAAATCTGGATGATGTGCCCCGACCGCCGCTCGCGCATCTGCGAAATCGCGGCCTTGGTCACGTTGATTACACCAAACAGATTTGTCTCAATCTGAGCACGGAACTCTTCAAGACTTGTATCCTCGATCGAGCCGATGTTGCCGTAGCCAGCGTTATTCACGAGCACATCGATTCTGCCAAAGGTGTCCACCGTCGCCCGAACCGCACGTTCCGCAGCCGTTGCATCCGTCACGTCCAGCGGCAGCACACGAACACGTTCCGGCGCGCGCTGTTCCAAGTCAGCAAGCTGCGACGGGTTCCGTGCCGTGGCGATGAGTTGGTGCCCTTTAGCAACTACCGCGTCGGCCAGCGCTCGTCCCAAACCCCGTGATGCACCCGTAATCAACCAGACTTTCGACATTGTCGTCTCCTCAGTTCACCGAACGAATGGTTCACCTTTAGTTCGAACTACGACCTCAATTAGTTTCGGGACTTGGAACGCCAACGGTAAAAAGGCGACAACATCAGCGCGACGAAGCTTAGCCTCGCAGGTTCGGGAGCCGCGCCGAGCGCAAACGAGTTCGTTGGTTCAAATCAACAGTCACGAGAGATTTATTCTACAGCGTTCTGAGTGTCTCGATTGCTTCTGCTGCTAATCGCTTGGTCAGTTCGGCTGCGGGAAGTTCGCGAGCAAAGCGCGCCGCTTGGCCCGACCACAAGGGAGTGAAGTCGCCCGACCCTGCCGCCTCGGCTTTTGAGCGAAGCGGTCCCAAAGCCGCGGCAGCAAGCGGGAAGTCCGGCACGCTATCGGACATCGGTCCCAGTTCCCTAATAGCGCGATTCACCATTCCTCGGGCGGGACGGCCAGTGAAAATATTGGTGAGTGTCGTCTGATTGTCCGTGGCATTTTTCAGTGCCTCACGGTACACCGGGCTGATCTTGGTCTCCGGGCACAGCAAGTAGGCCGTTCCGATCTGCACCGCCGCTGCTCCAAGGGCAAAAGCCGCCAAAATGCCACGCGCGTCGGCAATACCGCCAGCGGCGATGACCGGTACTTTCACAGCATCGACGACCTGCGGCACGAGTGCTATCGTACCGGCCTGCGTCGAGACATCGTCGGTGAGAAAAGTCCCTCTGTGCCCACCAGCTTCGTAGCCTTGGGCGACGATGGCGTCGCATCCTCGATCTTCCAGCCAGCGCGCCTCATCCACCGAAGTGGCTGACGAAACGATCTTCGCTCCCATATCTCGGATCTTTTGAACGAGTTTTTCTTCCGGAAGACCAAAATGAAAGCTGACGACCTCTGGATGGAATTCCATCACGGCGTCGCACATCGTTTGGTCGAAAGGCGCCCGGTTGGCACTCGGAATGGGCTTGTTCTGATCGAGCCCCATGGGCAACGACCGCACGTCTCGGAGCTAGCGTTGCCTCAAGGCCGTGCGCCGTCAAATCGCGCCAGATTAACGCAGCCTTGGCCGCTGCCACTTCCTTGTTGGCGGTGCCAAGCGCAAAATAGTGCCTCCGACCGCGCCACTGAATGCGCGCCGTGTAGTGAACCGCCTTGAATCCGCGAGGATCGATGCGCCGGAAAATCTTCGAACGCCAATATCGGCTGTCATTCTTGCCGACGCTTCGGGCGGGGATATGCGCCACATGTGCGCCATTCTTTCCGTAGTCTGGGGTCCGCTCTTGTCCGCTCATGTTCTGGTTGGAATCGCCCTCTATCACCTGTATTCATGCGGTTTGCAAGGGATTTCACGGCACAAGAGAGAACGTAAGCGCTACAAGAGCGATTACGGTATATCAACAATTACGAATTGTGCGCGCGAATCAATCGCGGGAACGCCGTGATAGGAACGGCTTTTGGACATCTCGTGTCTCTGCATGGCGATGGAAGCGTTTCGCGGGAACCGATCGGGCACGAGGAGCGACTGCGCCTCCTCGTCGAATCGTTTGGCATCTCCGAGGAGATTGCTCGCCGCCTTCCCGCGGATATTCCAACGCCGCCGCCGCCGTGGTCCGTTAGCGCGGCGGAGGGAGACGGATAATCTCTCGCCGTTGAGACGCAGGATCGGCCGCAGAGCAGACCGCTTTCCTTAAAGCCTTGAAGCAAGCGTTAGGTTCCTGACACCAACTTTCTGCTCTTCAGAAGATCTCTCGCCGTTTCAAAAAAGTTCAGGACTGCAGGGGAGGTGTTGGTTGCGCGGCGGGCAATAACCGTTTGGATCGAGGGCGCGTCAGGCGGCAGGTTGACGAACGAAAGATTGAAACGAGCGACACGCTGCAAAAAAGACATCGTCGGCGAGACCCCGAAGCCCGCGGAGACGAGCCATAGCGCGGTGTGAATATCGGTGGTCATTTGGTGCTCACCGAGCATCGCTACGCTTCTTTGGCATTTGGAGAGAAAATCGTTGTAAAGTCCTGCTGCCGTGTGCGGATGCAAAAGGATCAGAGGAACATCCCTCAGCTCGCTCCAGCCGAATTTCTTGGTGCAAAAAGCGTGTTTGGACGGCACCGCGAGAACCATTCGATCCACAAACAGATTCTCGAAGTGCAACTCGTCCTTAGAAAAAATCGGGCGCAGCAATCCAATATCGAGCTGTTCTCTGAGCAACGCATCGATCTGAACAGCAGAGTTCATTTCCGAAAGACCTATCTCGACCATCGGGAATCGACTTCGGAATTCGCGCAAAATGGAAGCGAACAGGTCATGCGCCAAGGGAGCAATGTAGCCGACTTTCAAATGCCCGAGTATTCCTCGACCGACTTTTTGGGCGCGAAGTTCCGCTTCCTTGACGTCGTCGAGAATCTTCCGTGCGTCCTTGAGGAGGGAGTTTCCCGCAGGCGTGAGTCGTAGCGGCCGTGACCGCCGTTCGAAAAGCTGCACTCCCAACTCCGCTTCCAGGCTTTTGATCTGCATGCTGAGGGGGGGCTGCGCCATACGCAACCTTTGTGCGGCCCTGCTGAAGTTTCGCTCTTCGGCGACAGTCAGAAAATATCGCAATCGACGCAGGTCCACAGTTTAACTATACGAAAGATATATAGAAGAGGAACAAAAAATATATTTCTCCAGCAGTTGGGTACGTGGTTTACTACAAATCTAGCTTGGTGATCTGCAATGCAATGGCACCGGCGAAAAGAAAGGTCTCGTAGAAACCATTTCCAATGTGGATCGTCGATCTCGCTCTAAGAAGACCGCTGACCTTCGTCGTTCTGGCGATATTTATCCTGATCAGCGGCGTTCTCTGCATTATAAGCACGCCAAAGGATATTTTTCCGAATATCGACATCCCGGTCGTTTCGGTGATTTTTAACTTTGCGGGAATGTCGCCCGATCAGGTGGAGGCGCACATCACTTCACCGTATGAACGCGTCCTCACCACGACGGTTGAGGACATCCAGCACATCGAGTCGCAATCCCTGTATGGGATTGTCGTTATTAAAATCTTTATGCAGCCGACGGCAACCTTGCCGAAGGCCGTCGCGCAAATCACGGCGGTTTCCCAAACGATTCTGAGGCAATTGCCAATAGGGACGACGCCTCCGCTGATTATTAGCTACACGGCGTCGAACGTGCCCGTGATACTCGTCGGCCTCGGGGGGAGCTTATCTGAGCAGGCGCTAAACGACTTGGCGCTTAATGTCGTGCGCATTCAATTGATCACGATTCCGGGAGCCGCGATCCCTTACCCGTATGGCGGGAAAATGAAATATGTATCGGTAGATCTGAACTATCAGGCCCTTCAGGCGCACGGATTGGTTCCTTCCGACGTGGTGAACGCGATCAGTGCTCAGAACGTCATCTTGCCCTCTGGCACCGTTAAGAGCGGACTCTACGAATATCAGGTGGGTCTGAATGCCAGCCCGCCCGAGTTGTCTCAACTCAATTCGCTTCCCATCAAGACGCTGCCGAACGGCACGACGCTTTATGTGCGGGACGTGGCCAACGTCCACAGCGGAAATATTCCCCAGACAAACATAGTTCGATTCAATGGCGCGCGTGGAACGATGCTCGCCGTGCAAAAGACGGGCACGGCGTCGACCCTGGACATTGTCAAGGCAGTTAAGGACAGGCTGCCGCTGCTTCGTCAGCTCTTGCCCGATGCGGCAGAGATCTCGTTGCTCGCGGATCAATCAGTCTTCGTGACCGGAGCGATTTCAGGAGTGGTTCGTGAGGGCGTTATCGCGGCCTGTCTGACAGCGATCATGATTCTGCTCTTCCTTGGGGACTGGAAGAGCACGCTAATCATCGCGATTTCGATACCGCTCTCCATTCTTGCATCGCTCTCCCTCCTAAGCGCGATCGGGCAGACGATCAACATCATGACCCTTGGCGGTCTTGCGCTCGCCGTCGGCATTCTCGTTGATGACGCAACAGTTACTATTGAGAATATTGACAGACATCTTGCCGAGGGCAAATCGGTGATTGACGGCATACGAGATGGCGCGGCTCAGATCGCTATTCCCGCTTTCGTTTCGACCCTTTGCATCTGCATTGTTTTCGTGCCGATTTTCTTTCTCTCTGGCGTCGCGAAGTACCTTTTCATTCCGCTTGCCGAAGCGGTGATATTCGCGATGCTCGCTTCTTATATTCTCTCCCGAACACTCGTGCCGACGCTGGCCATGTACTGGATCAAGGGGCATTCCGAAGAGCCGAAGAAAGCAGAACGCAGATTTTTCCTTCTCTCATGGGCTTCCGCCTTTCAGCGAGGATTCGAGAACCGCTTCGAGCGATTTCGGGAAAGCTATCGCGACCTGCTAAGTCTCTGTTTAAACAATGGCAGGAAAGTCATCTTGCTTGTAGTTGGGTTCGTCCTAGCCTCGTGTCTCTTGTTCCCCTTTCTCGGACAGGATTTCTTCCCCTCCGTGGATGCTGGGCGATTTGACATGCACGTACGGATGAAGTCCGGCACGCGCATTGAGGAAACGGCCCGAACCGTAGACGAGATCGAGCAAATGATTCGAAAGATCATTCCCGCCGATCAACTGGGTGAGGTCATCGACAATCTGGGACTGCCCTACAGCGGCATCAATACTTCGTATAACAACACCGGTACGGTGAGCCCTGCGGACGGTGACATCCTTGTATCTCTCAAGGAAGGGCATGGTCCCACCAACGATTTCGTCCGCAAGATTCGATTGGAGATGCGCAGACAATTCCCAGACGTTACGGTTTGGTTTCCTCCCGCCGACATCGTGGCTCAGATCCTCAATTTCGGACTGTCGGCGCCCATGAATGTTCAAATCGTAGGCTCCGACCGAGATGAAATCTTCCGCTTCGCGGGCAAGTTACTGGGGAGTTTAGGCAAGATCCCAGGCTTGGTGGACCTTAGGATCCAGGAACCGAACGACACTCCGCGACTCGACATAACCGTGGACCGAACTAAGGCTTCCATTCTGGGTCTGACCGAACAGAGCGTCGCAAGCAGCGTGCTGAATGCCCTGTCAGGCTCTCAGCAACTCACCCTCAATTACTGGGTAGATCCCACGAACGGAATCACGTATCAGCTCAATGCAATGGTGCCTCAGTACGATATCAGCTCCCCGGACGCGCTCACGAACCTTCCAGTCTTGGGAAGCACGACTGGCCAGAATCAGATTCTCGCAAATGTCGCAAGCATTTCGCGGAGCCAAACGTCACCTGTGATGGATAGGTTCAATATTCGGCCTGCCATTAACATATTCGCCGGAGTGGATGGCAGAGATCTTGGCGCCGTCGCAAGCGATGTGCAAAAAGCGATAGATGCTTCGAGGAAGGATCTGCCCCGCGGGAGCGTCATTACCCTTCGCGGCCAGGTCTCGACCATGCAAGATTCGTTTTTCGGTCTGTACGCGGGGCTTGTCTTCTCGATGGTACTAATTTACCTCCTAATAGTAGTGAACTTCCAGTCGTGGAGCGAGCCCTTTATCATCATCACAGCGCTTCCGGTCGCGCTCGTCGGCATCATTTGGATGCTTTTCATAACGGAAACAACTTTGAGCGTGCCGGCGTTGATGGGCGCAATCATGTGCATGGGCGTCGCGACGGCGAACAGCGTTCTGGTGATAACCTTTGCCAACGAGCGGTTCGAAGAAACCAAAGATTCCTATCTTGCAGCCTTGGAAGCTGGATATACTCGTATTCGTCCGGTTCTGATGACGGCGGGAGCGATGATCATCGGTATGTTTCCCATGGCACTGGGCTTGGGAGAGGGAGGAGAGCAGAATGCGCCACTCGGACGCGCGGTAATCGGAGGATTGATCTTTGCAACAGGAGCCACGCTTTTCTTTGTCCCTACCGTGTTTAGACTTCTTAGAAGACACAAGCCTTCCGCGGCCAGAATGCCGGAAGCCGCAAAATCCTGAAGTCCGATGGATGACGATTCGACTTCCATGGAAGCGGACAAGCAGGCGGATCAGGGGCGTTCCGATCGCGGCGCGGTTGTGGGAGAGGCTCGAGCGCAAGCGAAGCCACGGCGCATCGGCTTGTGGCTGCTGCTAGCTGCCGCCTGTCTTGTGGCGGCGGCTTTGATCGGCCTCGTTTCCAGGCAGGTTCAATTCAAGAAACTGCAGCAAACAACCAGCGCTCTGTCCGAGCAATTCGTCGCAATCGTCCGACCCGAGAAGGTGCCAGCAAAGGTGACGCTGAATCTACCCGGGCAGACCCAGGCCTACACCCAGGCTCCAATCTTTGCTCAGGTCAACGGCTATTTGAAAAAGTGGTACAGCGATATCGGAGCAAAGGTCAAGATGGGTGATATCCTCGCCGAAATTGACACCCCCGCGCTCGACCAGCAACTTGCGCAGACCAAGGCAGCTCTTCAAGAGTCGCAGGCCGCCCTGTGGCTGTCCCAAGCAACATACAATCGGGGAGTAGACCTTGTAAGCAAGAAGGTCATTTCCCAACAGGACTTTGATGTTCAGGCGGGTGACCTACACGTTAAGCAGGCCACGGTGGGCGCGGAAGAAGCCAATGTTGGGCAACTCCAGGCCCTGGAAGCCTTCAAGATACTGCACGCGCCCTTTGACGGCATTGTCACCGCGAGGAACATTGACATTGGCGCGCTTGTCAACGCGAGTTCGGGCAGCCCGCTCTTTATAGTCGCGCAGGTAGCTCCTCTTCGTGTCTATGTGAACGTGCCCGAAAGCCTGGCTGCCTCCATCAAGGCAGGCGTTAAGGCAAATCTAACGTTCGATGCTTTTCCTGGGGCCCAGTTCCCAGCAGAAGTCGTTGCGACGGCGGGCGCCATCGACCCCACCACACGCACGCTTCTCACGCAATTGAAGATTCCCAATACGGATGAAAAACTTTTCCCTGGCGCATACACTACGGTTCATTTTGAACTGCAGAGCGATTCGCAATCGCTGCTCGTGCCTGCGAATGTGCTCCTCTTCCGATCCGAAGGCCCCGCGGTGGGTGTCGTGAGCCCCGAAGGCAAGGTTTCTATCCGAAACATTAAGATCCAACGCGACCTGGGAAGCACTCTACAGGTTCAGGGCCTTTCCGAAAGCGATCAGCTAATTGTCAATCCGTCAGACAGTCTTGGTGATGGCGACCTCGTTCACGTCAAGGCACCCAAAGGATCTGGCGGGGCGGCGTCTAAGGAATAGATCGATTGAGAGCCGATTGCTTTTGTTGAGATAGCCGAAGGAATCGCTCCGCCAGTAAGTATAGGTGACGCTTTTGGTTTCCGCAATTCTTGGAGCGGGACGGTTTGCAAACGACAGCACACGCAACGAAAATTAAGAAATCTATGACTGGATGGCCCGACCGCCGACTTCAAGACCTCCTGGGAATTGAGCTTCCGATCATTCAGGCACCGATGGCAGGAGTCGCGTTCGCTGACATGGTGGCCGCCGTCTCGGAGGCAGGCGGATTGGGTTCGCTCGCCTGCGCGATGCTTACTCCCGAGCAAGCGCGCAAGGAGATTGCGCTCGTTCGCAAACAGACGTCGCGTCCGATCAACCTCAACTTTTTCTGCCATCAGTTGCCGCGCGATGATGAAAAGCGTGAAACTCACTGGAGGAAATGCCTGGAAGGATATTACCGGGAGTTGGGTATCGGCGCGGATGAACGTTTCCCTTCAAGCAACCGGGGAACTTTTGACGCTCCCTTTTGCGAGATGGTCGAAGAATTTGCTCCCGAGGTCGTAAGTTTTCACTTCGGGCTTCCAGAGAAAGCATTGCTTGACCGGGTAAAGTCAACCGGAGCCAGGGTTCTGGCTTGCGCCACCACCGTGGAAGAAGCGCGGTGGCTGGAGGATCGCGGATGCGACGCCATCGTCGCACAAGGGTTTGAAGCGGGAGGACATCGCGGCATGTTTCTGACCAAGAATGTGTCCGCGCAGGTAGGCACCATGTCCTTGGTTCCCCAAGTCGTCGATGCGGTCAAGATTCCGGTGATCGCCGCCGGGGGCATCGCAGACGCCCGGGGGATTGTCGCCGCCTTCGCTTTGGGTGCTTCTGCCGCCCAATTGGGCACCGCATATCTCTTTTGCCCGGAGGCGCGGATTTCTCAGGTTCACCGGGAGGCGCTACGTTCCTCTCGGGACGACCAGACCGCGCTCACAAATGTGTTTACCGGTCGGCCCGCACGGGGTGTCATCAACCGGCTGATGCGCGAGATCGGGCCGATGTCGCCAGACGTCCCGGAGTTTCCCCTTGCCGCTGCGGCGGTCATGCCCCTGCGGCAGGCCTCGGCGGCGAGGGGACTCGGCGACTTTCTTCCCCTTTGGTCCGGCCAGGCTGCTCCGCTCTGCACAGAACTTTCGGCCGGGCATCTGACCAAACATCTTGTCGCCATGGTCCGTTCCAAGCTGGAAGACCTTGACCGGTCCAAATGGCCCAGGCCTGACTAAAAATTTACCACTTCCGCGGCCGCCAGGGCGGCGCGAAGCTTCTCTTTTCCATTTCTAAGTATGGGGGTTCCGTGGCCCACTATGATCCGGTCGAAGTCCCACGCCAGGACGGTTCGAACCGATGCCGCATAGGCATCTCTATCGTTGATTGCCTTCTTAAAGGCGCGTGTCACCCCGGGATCATGCCTCCCTCGCACCGTGGCGAGGCGAAGCAGGCACCGCTCCCAGACGCTTTGGGGGCCAGCGAAATTCACTACCAGGTCGGCGACAATAAGCGTGTTGCTTGGTCGGTGCAGCATGGCGATCTCCCCAAATTCGGGAGCTCCGGCGATGCTGACCACGGCAATTTCGGCCTCCCACTCGGACGGAGCAGGGATCAAAGGCTGTGCTGAAATTCCCGCGGCAAAGCCGTCCGGAACCAGGTATTTTGCGGCAGGAAAAGCCCGCCGCCCTTCTTTGGCAAAGGTGTCGTGGCGCAGCAAGGCTTCAACGATCCAGGCGGGTTCCCCCAGGGCGCTGATTGAGCCAGCATCGCTCGCCGTGAAGGGCGCCGTGGAATGAACGATCACCTTTCCCGAAGAGAGGCGCATCACGGTGACATTTCGCCGTAGGTCGACCCCAAGCATCCTTAGCGGGTACGAAAGCAGCCAGAGATTCGGAGCAAGGTTTTCCAGTTTATTCGTCATGGGTCGATCGCCGGAGCCTCGGCGGTTGCTCATAAAAAGAGTGCCAGAGCGGGAATGGTCACGAGTCCTGTGGCAATCAGGGCCACCGCCCAGGCGAAATCGAAATTGAACCACGCGCGCTGCAGGATACGAACGCCGAGTTTTTCGTAGACCAGCATGGCGACGAACCCAGCCACGAAGAGGTGGCCCAACGTGTGGACCACCACGGCGCCGGCGGCAAGCCATGGATGATTCAAAAGATCAAGGCCGGTCGCGTGATTGGAGTGCAGCCCATGTCCTGCCCGGCCATTGTGCAAACCTTCCCGAAGAGCCGTCCCTAGGAATACAGGGACGACCATTAGTCCTGCGCCGTGCGCGGAGGCCATCAAAAACGACCAGAGGGTAAGGTCACCAAATCCGACGCGCATTCCCACCCAGCGAGGATGCCTCGCGCGAACAAGGCGATAAGTTCCGAACCCGATGAGCGAAATCGCGGCAAGCCAGCCCAAAACGCGATCCGGGACCCGCGAGTGAATGAGGCCGATGAAGGCCACCACCGAGCCTACGGAAAGGGCATGGCCAACGGCGATCGGCGGCAACGCCTTCCAGACGGCGGCCCGCTTCTGTTCCTGCAGCCCGAGCGCAACCGCGAAAAGCCATCCCATGCCGGGATTAATGCCGTGGAAAGCACCCAGTCCGGCCAGCGCCAGCCACGGCCACGCTTCCTTCACGGATAGCAGAACGAATCAGAGGACGAGTCGCCGCCTTCAAGCCGTACCTGATGAACTCTGTAGTCATCGGGTTCCACGAAAAATCCCTTGTCAAAGCTGATTCCCCCCAGCTCGGTGACGTCGAGCTTCGCCATCCAGCTTCCGACTCCAGCCGGGTAGAACTGTTCATCCCACGCCGCGTAGAGAGAGTTCGTGAAATAGACCCGTTTGCCATCCCGACTGACCTCCACCATTTGCGGTCCGCCATGGAGCGGTTTATCCGGTTTGGAGGGGTGAGCCGCCTGCCGCACAATGCCTCCAATCCTCACCGAACTCGCCTTCTTGGGATGGAAGGGATCCGAGACATCGTATTGCTGCAATTCGCCCGTGCCCCAGCAGGAGACGTAAAGAAAGCGATCGTCGAGGGAGAGATTGATGTCGGTAACCAACGGGGGAACCGCCTTGAAACCTTGAAGGAGCGGCGGAAGAAGCTCCGGATCGGCAGGTTCGGCGGGAATCTCGATAACCTTCTCAATCTCATTCTCCGCTTTGTCTGTGCCACAGCCAAACTGAAGCGCTGAGATCCTTGAGCGAGACAACCACTCCCACGAATCCGTAGCTTTTCGTCGGATCGTGCGCGGGCCGCATCTCCAGGACCATTTGATACTCTTTGCCGAGGTCGAGGGCCCGAACGTGGCGCCTCCTTCGAAGATCCCACACATGCAACTGATGGCCGTAGCGGCCCTGCAAGAGCTCTTCGGGGACGAGGCCGTTCTCGATTTGCCGGGGTGTGCCCCATTCGCTGCTCAGCAGTGTATCCTGGGTAAGGTGCCACCAGAAGTCGTAGCCCAGGTATTGGGGACCTCGATCGATCTCCCATTTTCCCAGTACCTCGAAGGTGAAATGATCCAGCAAGAAAATACCACCGGGCCCGTCGCCACCGGGGGGCCCCCAAAGCGCTGACATAAATGCCTTCCGGTCCACAATGGACGGTATGCGGTCGCGAGTAGCCCGTGCGCGCAAACAGTTCGTCCGGTTCCACGATCTTGACAATGGACGGGTTCAGGGGATCCGGCTTGATATCCAGGATGTAGATCCTCGAGGACCGAATGCCGGGAACCACCAAATAACGTCTCTCGATGTGAGGATGTGGCGCATAGGGACACAACGCGGAACTGCACGCGTTCCAGCCAAAATGGTGCAATTCGTCTCCGGCGTATGGAAGGACAACCTGTCCGACGCGCTGGCCGTAACGAGGCGACGGGGGATCAATATCGATCACCAGGATTGCATCGTTCAACGTGCTGCGCGGAGGATTGAGGCTGGCGACGTATGCGAGCCTTTCCGCGGGGGCCTGCATTGCCAAACGCGGGGAGGGGTAAAACGTCGGGTCCGGCCTAAGCAAGGTCATAATACCGCGCAAGTTATCGCCCCCTCCCGAGCGGGTCAAGGCACTGCAGATCGGACAGGGTCCGGCCTGTCAAGGAACTCGAAGACCTTGAAAAATCGATTTGCGTAGACAAGGTGAAGGAACGCCGGAGCACGATCGGGATGCTCGAAAAGGATTTTCCCGAGCGGGTTGTTGGCCGGCATTCGGTCAAGAATTTGCGAAGAATTTGAAACGATACGCGAGGGCTCGTAGGCGATGACATAGTTGACCGAGCGCCTTTTCAGAATTTCGTACGCTTCATCCGGAACGGTAGCCGAATAGAATCGCGAGCTGTCGACGATCCCCGGCAAGCTCTCGTGCGAGCTTCCTCCGACGCAGCGCTGCCCGGACCAATAGGCAAGCGCGGGGCTCAGCCACCAGGGCGCCAGGATGATCGTGCGGTGCGGCGAAACCAGGGCCTGAGCTGTCTCGCGCAGCAGAAAAGCCTCCTCGCGATCTTCTTCGCGCGACGCTCTTTCGCTCACCTCGGGAAAGAGTTGCCGATCCCACTCCGCGGCCAGGGGCCACAGAGAAATCAAAAAGGCCAGCCAGGCCACCGATTTACCCGGTATGGAGGAGAGTATCCACGGGAGGGCAAGAGCGAAGGCGATTGCCAGAAAGTATCCCCACCGCACGTGCCCCATGGACAAGCCGCTCAATAGTATCAACAGCGCCGACAATGCCATGGGCGTGCGTTCCTTGGTTCGCAGATAGCTTGCCAACAGCAGAATCGGTGACGCGATCAGAAGCCACCCGGTCCAATAGCATAGCGTCAACAGTGTCGCTCGGCGCAGTTCTCCGATATCCAGCGCCCAGCGAAAAAAAAACGCCCGCTCCTCCTCGGAGGGGACCCGCACCCGCCAACCCTCAAACAGAAAAACCGCCAGCAGCAAGGACACGAAAACGATCACCGCGGCCTTGCCAGGGAGCGCTTTCCTCCCGAGCACTGCCAGCCGCAGACACGCCGTGGCAAGCAGCAAAAGCAGCGGTTCAAAGAGCGAGGTCCAGAGGGCAAGCGCCCACAGCGCCGCGGCCGCTACTTCCCATCCGGATGGCATCTGCCTCCAAATCCCGATTTCTGCAGCAAGAGCCGCTCCCACAAGCAGAATGAGAACCGACTGATGGTCAGGACGTCCGAGCTGGAACCCATGCGCGAGAATCGGCGAGATCGCCGCGATCGCAAGGACCGCCTGGCGATATGGAAGCTTGAGCTTGCGTCCCCACCACCAAAGAAAGGCCACCAGAGCCAGACCTAGAAGCGGTGAAAGAAACACGCCCGCAAGATCAATCGACCCTACGCCAGGCTGAATTCCCGTAATGCCGAGCGCGAGCCGGATCGTTCCCTCGAGGGCGGCCAGCAGGAGGTCCGTTGGAGCAGTGGTGTGAGGCGTGATTCCTTGCGGAGCGTTTTCGAAGTCGTGGAACGTCACCGCTTTCCATGGGGCGGCAATCACGCGCTGGACACGGGTCATGCGGGAGTAGCAGTCCGGATCGACGAAGTAGACCTCTCCTCTTACAAAAACCTGCTTCCAATCCCAGCAGGATGCCGCCAGCGTCAGGGCCAGCCATACCGCCAATCCGATCCATGACGAGACCCTGCGGGAAATGTTTATGAAAGCGGGTGGGCCCAATATGTTGTGTATTCCGTGCGCAGCAGTCCCTATATCCTGTGTGTCCAGACCGGATTTTATTGAAAAAACGGTTGTGGAGGCGGGCGGTTGCGCCTAGGCTCAATGGCACCAAGATTCCTTCGAAAATTCCTGAATTGATGCCCGAGGTACCGACCGCTTCGCCGAAGTCTGAGAAATACGACGCTTCCAAAATTGACAAGCTGGAGGGTCTCGCCGGTGTCCGCCAGCGGCCTGGCATGTACATCGGCCCGACCGACGAGCGGGGGCTGCACCACTGTGTTTTCGAAGTGCTTGACAATTCGATTGACGAGCATCTCGCGGGCTATTGTTCCCGGGTCGACGTGACGTTGCATGCGGACGGATCGTGTTCGATCAAGGATAACGGGCGCGGTATTCCAGTTGATATTCATCCAAAGTTCAAGGTTCCTGCGATCGAGTTGGTGCTGACGAACCTTCATGCCGGAGGAAAGTTTGGGCAGGGCGCCTACAAATTCTCCGGTGGCCTGCATGGCGTCGGCGCGAAGTGCGTCAATGCCCTCTCGGACTGGTTCAAGGTGGAGGTGTCGCGCGACGGCCAGGTCTACCACATGGCGTTCGAGCGGGGCGTGACGACCCAAAAGCTGATGGTGATCGGTGATCTTAAGAACCGGAAGCATACCGGCACGCTGATCACCTTCCTGCCGGATGCAACGATCTTTAACATCACTACCGAATTCCAGTTTGCGAAACTGGCGGTTCGCCTTCGCGAGCTTGCCTTTCTGAATCCTGGGTTGGAGATCAACCTGACCGACGAACGGGCCGATCCGCCGAAGCACGAACAATACCTGTATAAGCTTGGGATTGAGGAATTCGTTCGCCAGCTTGGTGAAAACAAGCAGCTATTGCACCCCAAGCCGATCGTCCTCGAGGGGAGGCGGCGCGTGAAGTTTCGCAATAAGGATCAGCAGGAAGTGGAAGACGACATGTTTGTCGATTTGGTGATGCAGTACAACGAAAGCTACAACGACCAGATCCTCTGCTTCACCAACGCAATCCCCAACCCCGACGGGGGCACTCACGCAACTGGTTTTCGGACGGCGCTAACGCGCGCGATCAATCAATACGCCAAACAAAACAGTCTGGTGAAAGAGAAGGATCCACCCATCTCCGGGGACGATGTGCGCGAGGGACTCATCGCCGTACTTTCCATCAAGCATCCTTGGCCAAGCTTTGAATCCCAGACCAAGGTCAAGCTCGTTACGCCCGAGGTGGAGGGAATCGTGTCCTCGATCACCTACGAGGGACTGATGACCTTTCTCGACCAGACGCCGGCGATTGCCAAGAAGGTCGTCGACAAAGGCTTGACGGCAGCTCGGGCCCGGGAGGCCGCACGGAAGGCTCGCGAGACCGTTCGCAAGGGGGCGCTAACCGGGGGCGGGCTGCCGGGAAAACTCGCCGATTGTTCGGAACGTGATCCCAGCCTGACGGAGCTGTATATCGTCGAAGGGGACTCGGCTGGCGGTTCGGCCAAACAAGGCCGCGATCGCCGCTACCAGGCAATTCTTCCGATTCGTGGCAAACTGATCAACGTGGAGAAGGCGCGCCTGGACAAGGTTCTTCAGAACAATGAGATCCAAACGATGATCACCGCGGTGGGCACCGGCATTGGCAGCGGCGATCAGGAAGGCGCCTTCAACATTCTGAAACTCCGTTACGGCCGGATTATCATCATGACCGATGCCGACGTGGACGGCTCCCATATTCGCACTCTGCTGCTGACCTTCTTTTATCGCCAAATGCCTGAACTGGTAAAGCAGGGGAAGATTTATATTGCCTGTCCCCCGCTTTACCTGATCAAACGCAAAAAGCGCGAAGAATACGTGGATGACGACGCCCAGCTGAATCGCATCCTGATCTCGCTTGGCGCGGAAGAGGTGAAGCTTAAAAATCTCGCGGACGAGAAGGTGCTCACCGCGTCGCAGCTGAAGGATATCCTTGAGCTCTTGGAGAGGCTTGCCAAGTTTAGCGACGTCATTCGGCGCCACGGCGGAGATTTTGAAGAGTACCTCCGGGAGCGTGATCCAAAGACGGGCGCCTTGCCTACTTATCTGGTTAAAATTCGGGAAGGCAATTCCGAATGGGTCACCTACTTTCCCGGAGAAGCGGAGATGCGTGCCTTTCACGAGGAGAATCGCGATCTGAATCTCTTCGAGGACGACGCGCCGGCCGAGGCGGGCCCGAATGGCGACGCGGAGCCCGCGGACCGGCCCAAGAGGCAAGAGCCGGGGCTGCGCCGCAGGGCAAGCCTGGTCGAACTTCACGAATCTCATGCCGTGCAAAAGCTCATCTCGGAATTGGCGAGGAAGGGACTGCGGGTGGAGCACTTTTCCGACAGCGACCGTCCGATCTTCGAGCTGACGGAGGGCGAGGGGGAAAGAACCACCGTGCATGCGGTGTTCTCCGTGCCGGAGATTCTCGCCAGAGTTCTCGAAATCGGGAAAAAAGGCATGCAAATCCAGCGTTTCAAGGGCTTGGGAGAAATGAATCCCAAGCAGCTTTTCGAGACCACGATGAACCCGGAGAAACGCAAGCTCATCAAGGTCGATCTCAACGAGGACAATGCCGTCGAGGCCGACCGGATGTTCACCATTCTGATGGGGGACGTGGTTGAGCCGCGCCGTCAATTCATTGAGGACAACGCGCTCAATGCGCGCCTTGATGTTTAATTTGAATCCCTGCGCTTGAACTTCGTCGATGTTTTTCCCGAGAGCCGCGGTGACCGCGCGCCCGCTGTTTCGGGCGGGCGATAACCAACATTTAGCCGGTTCGCATGTACGCCTACAACGAACGCATCGAGAAGGTCGACGTCGCCGACGAGATGTCGAAGTCCTTCCTGGACTACTCGATGTCGGTCATCATTTCTCGCGCGCTGCCGGACGCGCGCGATGGTCTGAAGCCCTCCCAGCGCCGCATCTTGTATGCGATGCACGAGCTCAACCTGTATCCGCCGCGAAAGCCGATGAAGTGCGCGAAGATTTGCGGCGATACGTCGGGCAACTACCATCCTCATGGAGAAGCAGTAATTTATCCGACGCTTGTCCACATGGCGCAGCATTGGGCGATGCGCGAGAGGCTGGTGGATCCCCAGGGAAACTATGGGTCGGTGGAGGGGGATCCGCCCGCCGCGATGCGCTACACCGAGGCGCGGTTCACGCCGCTTGGCGGAACTCTTCTTGACGATCTCGAGAAGGATACCGTTGATTTCATCCCCAATTACGACGAGAGGCTCACCGAGCCGACCGTTTTCCCAGCATCCTTCCCAAACCTCCTGGTCAACGGGGGCACCGGGATTGCCGTCGGCATGGCGACGAACATCCCCCCACACAATCTTAGCGAGACGATCGACGCCGTCTGCGCCCAGATTGACGACCCGGAGATCTCCATCGAAGGCCTGATCCAGCACATCAAGGGACCTGACTTTCCAACCGGTTGCCTTATTCAGGGGAGCGCGGGCATCAGGTCGTACTTTGAGACGGGCCGCGGCTCCGTCCGGCTACGCGCCCGAGTGGGGACCGAAGAGGCGAAAGGAGGACGCGAGAACATCGTCGTGACCGAAATTCCTTTCGGGGTGAACCGGGCTGAACTTGTTAGGCGAATCGCCGAACTGGTCAACGAGAAGGTTCTTTCCGGGATCAATGACGTGCGCGATGAGTCGGACGAAAGCACCCGGGTGGTCATCGAACTCAAGCGTGATGGCAATCCAAAGGTCCTAATCAACAACCTCTACAAGCATACGGCGCTCGAGTCTTCTTTCGCCGTCAACATGCTGGCCATCGATCATGGAAAGCCCAAGCTGCTTTCCCTCAAGGAGGCGATCTCGTGCTTCATCGAGCACCGGCGCGAGGTTGTCCTGCGGCGCGCGCGCTTTCTGCTGAGACAGGCGGAGATCGAAGCCGAGAAGCTGGAAGGCTACCTCATCGCCCTGGCAGATTTGGACAATTTCATCAGGATCATCCGGGATTCCCGCGATCGGGACGACGCGAAGGCGAAACTGATGGCCCTCTCATGGACACGCGCAGCCGTCGAGCGCTTGGGAATCTTGATCCGCGACGATGCCCGGATCGAGGAGGGAAGATACAAATTCAGCGAGAAGCAGGTGGGCCATATCCTCGACTTGCGTCTCTATCAACTTACCGGGCTGGAACGGGAGGGCATCAAGGGAGAATACGATGCCTTGCTTGAGACGATCAAAGACCTTCTCGACATCATCGCCAAGGAGAGCCGGGTCTTGAAAATCATCAAATCCGAGTTGCGGGAGGTGCAGGCGAAGCACGGAACCGCGCGCCGCAGCCAGATCGTGGCGGCCGAAGGCGAGATGGCCATCGAAGATTTGATCGCGAACGAAGGGGTGATCGTCACGCTCACCCATAACGGCTTTATCAAGCGCACGCTCGTCAGCGCCTATCGGGCGCAAAAGCGTGGTGGCAAGGGCGTGATCGGCATGACCGCTCGCGAAGCCGAGAACATCGAAGAGAGCGATTTCGTCGAGCATCTTTTCACGGCGACAACGCACGACTACCTGATGTTTTTCACCCGGAGCGGCCGTTGCTATGTCGAGAGAGTCTTCGAGATTCCCGAGGGTTCGCGCGCCAGCAAGGGACGCTCGATCGCCAACCTGCTTGAGCTTCGCAGCGATGAGAAGATCGCGGCAACCATCCGGATTCAGGGGCAAAAGACGGACGAGGAAACCTGGAGCAATGAGCTGCACGTCGTCTTCTGCACGAGAAGCGGCATCGTAAAGAAATCCAACCTCAATGATTTCAAAAACATCCGAAAAGGGGGGATCATTGCCATCAAGATCGAGGAAGGCGATCGGTTGATCGACTGCCGGTTGAGCAACGGCCAGGATGAGATCGTGCTCATCACTCACAACGGAATGAGCATTCGCTTTCATGAAGAGGAGATGCGGGATCAAGGCCGCGACACGGTGGGTGTTTGGGGGATCCGTCTCGAAAGGGACGATTACGTGGTCGGCGCCGCGATAGTAAACAAAGACTCCCAGCTCCTTGTCGCCGGTGAGAACGGTCTCGGCAAACGCACGAGTTTTGAAGAGTACCGGATCCAAAGCCGCGGGGGCAAAGGCATCATCACGATGAAGACAAACGAGAAGACCGGAGGGGTCGCCGGCGCGCTCACGGTGCGGGATGCTGATGAAATCATGCTCATCACCAACAAGGGCAAGATGGTCAGGACCAGGGTGGCGGAAATTCGGGAGACCGGTCGCAATGCTCAAGGGGTGAAGCTTATCGACCTCCGCGAAGGCGAGGTTCTTCAAGATATTGCGCCGGTCGTGAGTGACGCCGAAGAGATCGAGGAGGGCTAGAACGGCGGGACTGGCAGCGGCGCGGGAAGCTCAAAAACGATCGTTTGTGCCGTAGCGTCATGGACTGCAGGGAGGTTTTTCCGCAGCATCCTGCGTCGGAGGAGACCAGCCCGAAGCGCCCCGAAAGGCGAAACAGGCCCGGTTTAGAGAGGCATTCGGCAAGGCGTTTTTTATGGTCAGAACGCTTTGGCCGTGACGAATCAACCGGAGTTTGTGCATGGTAATTGCCTTGCTGCGCCGCGGGGAAGTGTCGCAATTCCTCAGCGCGCGCTGGCAAGGCACTGCAAAACCGATGTTCAGCGCGCTGACCTTTAACATGCAGAACGGGCAGGTCTGGGATGAAGAAAGCCCGGACGAAGCAGATGTCAGTCTTTCCCGGGCGATCTCGTTTTTGCGCGATCAGAATGCCGATATCATCCTCCTCCAGGAGGTCGAGCGCGGCTATGACGGAGGACGGCAGATCGAGCCGCCCCCGCATTACGAGCGCCTAAAAAAAGAGCTCGTGGGTTACGATTCTGTTTTCGGCTATCCGCGGCCGAACAAGATGGAGATTCCGTTCGGCCTTGGCCTGGCCATATTCTCGAGAACTCCCCTAAAAAATTTTTCGCGCAGGGACCTCCCGCCCGCAGAAATTGCCTTCGAGTTTGGAGGGGTGATGCGCAAGCCGTCCCACCGTCTGATGATCAGTGCAGAGACAGACGTCGACGGTTATTCTCTCCATCTGATCAACACCCATTTGCAAGCGTTCTTCATGATCAACGCCTCCAGCAACGACCACCACACCCAACGCGACCGGGTGGAGATGGAGTTGAGAAAACGCACCAGCCCGACGCTGCTCGGAGGCGATTTCAACTGCGCGCCAGGCGAAACGCTGATCGAGCAGTTCAGACGGGCCGGCTTTCACGCGGCGCAGAACGCGGAGGTCACCTGGCGCAGGATGCCGTTTGTCATCGATCACATTTTTTACAATCGGGGCTTGCGGCTTGAGTCTTGCAGGGTGATTCCGACTGCCGCTTCCGATCATCACGCCGTCCGGTGCTCCTTCTCGTTCATCAAATGAAATGAGCTTCATAGGAGCAAACGAATTCCGGCCTCCCAGGCAAAGGCTTGAGGATTGTCTTGGCCGAAGGCGCGCCGCCGTCGGACGCGTCTCGTTCCAATGCCAAACCGCGCCTGTTGAGCTATCTCGAAGGGCTTGAAAAGGCCGGGGAATAAGGGACTGATCGCTTAGAAGACTGTTGAAATACCTCGCATGTCACGCTCACGCCCTCCGGGCTGCGCCAATTTTCAGCCCTCGCTATGGCGCCAAGCTTGGGCGTAGCACTGCGGCTACGCTCTGCGTTCGGTTCCTTGCGATCTTCCGAAAATTGACTACAACGTGGCCATACGCGGGTATTTCAACAGTCTCTTAGGAACCGGTGCCGACGTACTCCGCGGTGTAAGTGTCAAACTTCGACGTCTGACCAACCTTCGGAGTGGATTTCAAGTCGTAGACATTGTTGCCGACGATCTGATTGCTTTGGGTGTCATAGATCATCACCGCCGACTGGCCCTTGTTGAAGGACTCGTTCTGGGTTTTTACCGCAATGTAGCGGGTTTCCTTGGGTGATTTGGCTTTCTTCGCGGTGGATGTGCTCGAAGGAGCCTTTCGCGCGACGCGCTGCTCCTCGGCAGCTCGTTGCGCCATGTAGAGCCTCGCGCGCTGCTCGGCGATCTGTCTCTGGCGCTCGGTGGCCTGGTGTTTCGCGATCACATACGAGACTCCCGCGGCAAGCGCGGCAGCTCCCAGCGCTGCGGGAATGGCGATGCGCGAATCGACACCGGCCGCCGCGAGAGGAATTCCGGCAGCCAATCCGGCAGCCGTTCCAAAGACCCCGGCGTTTTCTCCAGGAGTTAGATTCTCACAGGCCGAAGAAATCATCGCCAGACAGACCGTTGCCGCAGTAGCCGAAAGCACTCTCGGATTCATACGGCGCAAGCGCTAACGGATTCGATCGGAGGTTGACAAGCACAAACCTCCGTATTGTCAAGGGCCGGGGTTAACCTCCCTGCCCGTTGCGTGTTTGCGACACCAGGTTGCCGCCGCTTGGTTTCCTCGTTTCGCGGACTCTTCGTACCATTGCCGGGCTGCAACCGGTTGCGGAGCGCCGGTCAGTCCTCCCTCGAGCGCCATCGCATAGAAGTACATGTTCAAGGCATTGCCCCGGGCGGCTCCATCTTTCCAGAGCTTGACTGCATGATCACGGTCCATCGGCACACCGAAACCGTTGACGTACATTACCCCCAGGTTCGCTTGCGCATCGAGAAAGCCCATGTCCTTCGCCCGGGCGAAAAGACCGAAAGCTTCGCTTGGATTCGGATCCAGGGTGCCCGGCACGCCTTTTTTCAACAGGTCCCCGAGCATGTTCATGGCGCTGGGATGCTCGAGGGCGGAAGCGGTCCGCAGCAATTCGACGGCTTGCGCCTCATTTTTCGCGATCCCCTTGCCATGAAGCAGACAGTCGGCGAGCGAAACCATTGCGTCAGTGTCGCCTCCGGCCGCGCCTTGCTGGAACCAGGCCACCGCCGCCGAAAAGTCCGGCGAATCGTTTCCAAGGCCGTTCGCCATCATCAAGCCGGCTTGAGTCATCGCTTCGGTCTGTCCCTGGGCGGCGGCGGCGGCGAACCATTTCAGCGCCACCCGCGGATCGCTTTTTCGCAGCCATTCGCCGAGCAGCATTTGCGCGGAGACCACGTTGTGGCTGGCGGCCTGTTCGAGCGGCGCTCGCAGCAGGGCAAATTTCTCGGGTGTTAGCTGCCCCGCATTCGACCGCAGGCGGGCCGCGATCATTTCCATTTCCTCCCGGGGTCCTTTCTTGTCGGGAGACGCGTCGAGGGCTCGAGAGAAATTCTTGAACGCTTCGGCGTCGTTGTCCGTTTCCTTGGCTCTTTCGGCAGCCTGCAAAAACGGCGCGGAGGGGTCTTCGCTCCGCGTCTGTTTTCCGGCAACGTTCTGCTCTTCGGGAGGCCGTGTCTCTGCGGGCGGCTTCTCAAGACTGGAAGTTGCTGCTCCAAGGGGAACCGCGCGATTTGGCCTGGCATCTTTCGGCGGTTCCCTGTGGAGGAAGAACCAAACACCGGTTGCAACCAAGGCAACGCCAAAGATCACGCTTGCGCTAAGCACAGCGCCGAGAGGCGCGAGGCGAGCTTTTACCGCGCCTGGCGCCACGGGTTGCGAAGCGTTTCGCATCCCTTGCGAAGTGGGGAGCGGAGTCCGCGCGATAGGATCGGGCGCTTTTCGACGCAACGGTTTGGCGGAACCGAGCGCGGTGACAAGTGCCGCCGCAGTCTCATAGGCATCGAGCCGTTCGATTGCGTCGCGCAGCGCGGCGTTGGCCTCAGCCGAAAGGCTGGTCAGCGGCATCCACCGTCCCGCGGTCTGGGCGCGCATGCCCCCCAGAAGTTCGTAGGCAAGGAACGCCAATACGCGCGGGGCGGTTTGGAAGTCCTGCGCAAGATTCAAGGCGGGAACTACCGTGGCGTCCGGGCTGGAATTCGCGGGCATGACAGAGTCGTCCGAGAAAGCAACGCTTGGCGGCATCGATTCGGTGAGATGTCCGCCAACGAGGTCCGCGGACGGAATCGTTATGTCCGCGAGGGTCAGCCCAGGAACCCTCGTCGAGGTGTCAAGTCTCGCGGCGATCGGATGCAACAGGATCAATGCTTCCTGCAGCGGGAGCGCTCGCCGGGTCTTCATGAGCTCCAGAAGGGTCAACCGGCGAGGCGCGTTCAGGCCGGCCGGCGAGGGCTTTTCGTTCGCAGGAACCCGCGCGTCAGCGGCTGGCAGGGAGTCTCGCGGGCCAACCACGGTTTGCAATGCCGCCTCCAGGCCGGCGCGCAATTCGGCGGGAGTCCGATACCGGTCGGCCGGATCTTTGGCCAGCATTCGCCCGACCAGTCTTCGAACGTCCGCCGGCAAATCCTGCAGCGTTTCCAACGGCGGCGGCCTGGTGAGGTGTTGGGAGAGCACCTGCGCGAAGGAGCCGGAGAACGGCACGTGCCCGGAAAGCATCGTAAAAACAGTGACTCCCAGCGAATAGATATCTGATCGAATATCCACCTCCTGCCCGTTGATTTGCTCCGGGCTGGCATAGTAGGGAGTTCCATGAAATCCGGCCGCAGAAGCTTGCGCCAGGGCCGGGCTGGTAAAGTTTCCCGCGAGGAACTTCGCGAGTCCGAAATCGACGAGCTTGACCCTAAGCTCATCTTCGCCCCCTTGCATGAGCATGATGTTCGAAGGTTTTATGTCGCGGTGCACGAGGCCTTGGCGATGCAGGGCAGCCAACGCCTGACAGACTTGCCCGGCGATTTCGAGCGCCATCGCCGGAGCAAGCTGGCTCTGCTCGCGAATCTTTTGGTCGAGGGTAATCCCCTCGATGAACTCCATGGCGTAGAAGATTTCTTCATCTTCCTCGCCCAGATAGGAGACGGCGGCCACCTGGGGATGACGGATCGCGGCAGCGACGCGGGCTTCGCGTTGAAAGCGCTCTCGTGTCAGATCGTCTCCGAGAAGGTCCGGTGCGATGATCTTGAGAGCCACATGGCGATGCAGGTTCGTATCAAATGCTTTATAAGTTACGCCCATCGACCCGCGTCCCAAAACGTGAGGGGTCCCGTCCGGGTGAAAAATGATCTCGAAATGCTGATATCGGAGGTGCTTGGTCATCCCTCTCGTGATGAAAAGTTGGCCGCGCCCGAAGGATCCGGCAATTCGGCCTGCCAAGGCAGGGCCAGAACGATTCTAATCTCGGAAACGGATTTCATAGCTCTCGCTTGCGCGAGGAGTCTTTGAGCCCGGCGGGGCGGGCTCCGACCGGGAATCCGTAGGGCGCGACGGCTGCGACGGAGGAGCGCCCCGCTCATCCCAGTTGATGACCCGCGCGCCGTACCCCTTCGATGATTGGCCGTCGCCCGGAGACTGAAAAGGTGAGGGTTGTTCTTGAGCGCGTCTTCCCAGGCTCGATTGGCTAGCAGCCCTTGCCGAAGCAGCCGCCTGCATTTCCCGCAGCGCGGGCTGTCCGGGCATCTTCCATTCTCCATCAGCCGTCCCGCGCGCTTCGAAGGAAATTGGGGGAACCTCGGGCGTCTGGGCGGAAGTGGCGTTCGGCCGGAGGCTCAGCTCCAGCGAAATGCGATAAGGCTCCTCTTCGTCAAAGACATAGATGAATTTTCCGCGGCGCAACGCTGCGGGACGGTATCCGGGGAAGCTGGCAATAACGTCCTCCTCGAGACGCTTGGCGGCTTCCTCAAACTTTGCTTGAAGGACCGCGACAGGATGGATCTCGAGACCTAAGCGATGGTCCGCCTCGTCGTTCTTCTGCCGTATTGCCTGGTCCCGCTCTTGTTCCGCCCGACGGATTCTCTCCCGAAGCTCAGCCAGCTCCTTCTGAAGACTCACATCTCCTCCTTCGCAAGACAGCAGCAATCCCGGCAGCAGGAACGCAAGGGCCATGCGGGCCAGCCGAAGCCGGCAGCGCGGCGAGTTTTTTGTTTTCATGGGAGAAAAAGGCCTTACAAACACAATGAGCTGTTCCCATTCTCACTTCGATGCAAGCGCCATCTTTTTCGCTTTTCCTCTTCTCCCTTCTGCTTTTCTCGACCAGCCTGACGGGCCGCCTGAACGCTGAGGATAAAGGCAAGCCCGAAGATGCGCCGCCAAAGGCGCCCTTTGACCCAAGCCAAGCTCACGGTTCGCGGCTCCCGCTTCCGAGTCCCTACGACAAGATGTTGGCAATCGAGGTGGCGGCCCAGGGGAAAAAAATTCAATGGAAGAAAGTCTATGACGCCGTGGCCATCGATCTGGACGCCAATTCCTGTCCGGACAGGACGTCCGCCGCCCTGGCCTTGGGAGTCAAGATCGCGGACGGGCTCGTCGCCGTGAAATCACAGGACATCGAAAAATTGAACTCCTGCGCGACGCAGATCGAGTCGATCGCGAAAAAACTTGGTGCCGGCGACGACGAACTCAAACGGGCGCGCTTGGTTCGTGAAAATGCCAACAAGGGGAGGTGGCTGGACGTCTTTCTCGAGCTGGGATTTCTGCAAGCGGACATTATGAAAATTCTCAATCGTGAGGAAAATGCTAACGAGCGAAAGCTAATTATCGCTTCGGGATGGATGCAAGGCGCGCGCCATATTACCTACTATCTGAACGAGAACTATGACCCGGAGATTTCCAATGTCCTGAGGGAACCGCTGCTCGTTGGGGAGTTGGAAAAGGAAATCCAAGGGTTGCCTGCGCAGAGCCTGACCCACCCGCGCGTCAAGGCTTTGCCTTCCGCTTTCGAGCAGGCCCTGGCTCTGGTATCGGTAGAAAAGGATCAGCCGGTTTCCAAACAAAACGTTGCAAAGTTAAAGGCCATTGCCGACGCGGCAGTGAAATCCGCGCTCGACCAGTGAGCGATATCCGCTTAAACAAATGGGAAAGAGCAGACGATGAATAGGAGGATTTCGCGCGTCTTATGTTTGATCGTGGTCGTTTGGTTGCGCGCGGATTTCGCGTGTGCCGATCCCGCCGAAGCGGAGGACACCGCCTATCGAATGGCAAAAAAATACACGGACAAGGGATTTGCCATGGCCCCGACTGATCATTCGGGCGTTTGCGGCGGCGGCACAGCCATAGAATTCCTGGTCCCGGTGAACAAGGGACTCGACTATGTGTTTCTGGTCGGCACGGATTTGGCGGCGCGGGACGTGGATATCTATGTGTATGACGACGTGGGAGGGCTTATTCTCGACGACCGCCGACCCGGGAGGCTGGCCGGGGTCCAATTTCGCTCGAGTTACAACGGCACGACGAAGGTCTACATGCACATGGCAAGTTCGATTGGCCTGGCCTCATGGTACGTCCTCGTTGGCCGTCGCGGGTCGGTCAAGGCGGAAACGACCCAACCCACCGCCAACGGCCCTGGGGGGCCGACCGAAGCGGGTCCGGGCAATTCCGCCGCCGTGGTGCCCTGAGACACTTTGCCTATCCTTAGCCATGAAATTCCCCTTGATCCTTTTGCCAATAGTTGCCGCCGGGATGTGCGCCGGCACGTCGTGCACGAAGACCTACTACGTTGATCGCCCCGTCTACGTGGAGCCGACTCCCAGGCCGAAGCCGGTCTCACGAGCAACGCCCAGACCCAGGCCGCGGGTGGACAATCCGGATTCTTTCGACGCGGTTACCAAGCCGACAACCTACAGCAATTGAGGTGGCGGCGCTTTCGCGGCGCTTGAGGAACTAAGTTTTCGCAAGCTCCCATTCGATGCGCGGCCTCCTGGTTATTTTCGAGAAAGGCGAAGGCCGCACGGAGGAGCTGCCAAAAGACACCCTGCACCTTGCCTGGGATCAGGAGAACCGCCTGATCCTCCAACATCCGGGGTGCGTTTCCAATCCGCTCGCGGCCGTCGCGTGGAACGAAGCACAGGGGACCTGGCTGATGTCGTCGACAAGCGGGACCGTCCCCGCGATCAAATTCGAGAACGGAGGGGCGCTACCGGCGAACTTGCTGCTCAACGATGGCGATATCCTGACCATTGGATCATCGATCGCGCTGTTCCGGAGGTTTCCAGCTCCGCCGGTCTTTCGTGGAAAGCCGTGCGCGGAGCTTCCCTTGGACCGGGTCTCCCGGTTGTGCTTCGGCCGCGTGGCGGAAGCTGCATCTCCGGACGAGGAGGTCGTGTTTCTCGATTCGCAAGACCGGCGGATCTCCCGGCGCCATTTGACGCTTTGGCGCCAGGACCGGGATTTTCTTTTGCGCGACGAGAGTCCGACGGGGACATTTCTGAACGGACAGCGCTTTGAAAGCCACAGATTGGTGGTTGGGGACCGTTTTCAACTGGGCGGATACAGCTTCGAGTTCACCGGAATTTCCTTGCGGCGCACGCGTCCGAGAATCGGCGCCAAGGTCGAGGCGACCGACGTGGGGTTTCGCGCCGCGGGCCGCACGATCCTCAGCGGGATCAATCTTCATATCGACCAATGCACTTTTTCAGGTATTCTGGGCGGGAGCGGACAGGGAAAGTCCACCCTACTCAATGCGCTTTGCGGCCTGAACCCTCCGACCAGCGGCGCGGTCCTCATCCAGGGCCGATCAGCCGCCGCCGGGAGGGACACGTTGGGCATCGGCTTTGTTCCACAGGATGACATTGTTCATCCGGAATTGCGCGTCGAGGATGCGGTGCTCTTCAGCGCTCGGCTGCGGCTGGACCCTCGGATTCCCGCTTATCCGCTGCGTCTGCTCGTCGGCGAGACGATCCAGAGACTCGGCCTCGGCGAGCACCGGCACCAGCGAATCTTCCAGCTTTCCGGGGGACAACGGAAACGCGTAAGCATCGCGACCGAGTTTCTCGACAAACCGGCGGTGCTCTTTTTGGACGAGCCCTCCTCCGGCTTGGATCCGGCCACGGAGTTTGCCCTGATGAAAATATTGCGGGGCCTCGCCGCGCATGACTGCACGGTCATTTGCACCACGCACGTGCTCGGGCGCGCCTATTTGTTCGACAAGATCATTTTCATTCATGGCGGACGGGTGGTTTTCGACGATTCGCCCGACAAGGCTTACGACCATTTTCAGGTCGACAGTCTCGATCAGGTATACATTCGGCTCGCCGAGGAGGAGCGTAACGCCGGCCAATGGGCGGAGAGTTTCAAGCCGGCAGCGGCCGGGCGTCCCCTGCTTCGCGAGCCCGACCTTTCTTCCTTCGAAGAGACGAGCCCGGTCGGAAGGCGCCGCCCCGGTTTTTTTCATTCGCTCGCGATTTTGATCCAGCGGCAATGGTGTATTCTCGCGGCGGACAAGCTGAATCTCCTCTTCCTGCTTGCTCAACCCATCTTCATTGCGATGCTTGTCGGCTGGGTGGCCGAGGATTACGTCCTGCGGATGTTTCTTTGCGTCGTCGCCACCTTGTGGTTTGGGTGTAGCAACGGAGCGCAGCAAATCATCAGGGAGTTGGCGGTCTTTCGTCGCGAGCGCATTTGCGGCCTGGGCCTCAACGGCTACCTGTGCAGCAAGTATCTCTTTCTGGGGGTGATCACCGGTTTTCAGGCCTTGCTTCTGTTGATCATCGCCCAGACTACCTCGCACCTTGTGAGGCCGGCAAAAGTAACGGCCGGCGAGTTCTACGCCGAGCTGCAAACCGCCACCAGGTCTAGGATTCCGGTTTCACAGGCGACCGGCGAGGAAGCCGGCTTCGAAGCGATCGACGCAGGTCCGGACGTTCAAAAATCCGAGCCGCCAGCAGTCGTCGCGAGCCGGCCCGGCTTCGGTTCGCGAGCCGCTCTTTGGTCGGTGGCCCGGATTGGATGGTTTTTCGAGCTGCGTTGGAATCTGCGCGACGCTGTAGAGATGGCCTCTAAATCCCCGGGCGGGGTGCTCGCCACGACAATTGGCTTGAAATTTCTCGCGCTTGCGGCGACCGCGGTCGTCGGCGTGGCCATCGGCTTGGCGATTTCGGCGCTGGTGCAAAATAGCGCCCAGGCGGTTATGTGGGTCCCCTTGCTGCTCATTCCCCAAATCCTTTTTGGAGGCGTGGTGCTCAGTCTTCCGGAATTGTCGGCGGGAGCGAGGGCGGTGTGCATGGTAATCCCCAGTTTTTCATGCGAGCGGCTTATGGACGTCTCGAACGTCTATGGACAAGCCCTTCCGCTTTTGAGCAACCGGACCAAGCTGCCGCTTTTTCTTACCCCGGGAGAAAAGGAGACCGTTCGCTGGCGCATTGTCGGGCGGGACTACACCGAGTCCTACGACGAACTCTCCCCCGATAACACGTCCTGGCAGAATCTCACCGTGTTTCCTTTTGCCGTGGGCCGCCACCGGCACGAATATACCGAAGTGCACACCGCCGGCGGCTCAACGAGACGAATATTTAACGAAACGACTGAGTCGCGGGACGACGTGCGCTACTCCAAAGGCCGGGTGTTTCTCAATCTCGGGCCAACTGGTTCTTCGTGTCTCGTGCTGGGCCTTTGGGTCGGGCTCTGCTACGGAGGCACGGCCTTGGCGCTTGCCGGTCGCCAGAAAGGAAAATAACGGCTGTTCCGACTTTCCGATGAACCTCGAGTCCTTCCAAATGACTCCACTTGTGCAGATCCTGGCGGGCTCCGCCCTGTTGCTTTTCGGCCGGAGGCTTTTCTGGTTGTTCGTCGGAGTGGTGGGTTTCATCGCCGGGATGCGCCTGGGGACGGAAGCATTTCAGGGAAAGCCCGAACTGGTCGTGCTCCTGATCGCCGTGGGCATCGGTATCCTGGCGGCCCTCCTCGCTATTGTTCTTCAGAAAGTAGCGGTTGCGTTGGCCGGGGGCGTGGCGGGAGGTCTGGCAGCAATTCAAATTGCTTCGGCGCTTGGCGTAACCGGCGCAGCGAGCCGCTGGATTTTCTTTGGGATCGGCGCCGTGCTGGCCGCGATCCTGCTGTTGCTTGTCTTTGACTGGGCTCTCATCGTTCTCTCGGCGCTCAGCGGCGCGAGTCTGATCGGTGACGCGCTTCCCATCGACCATGCCGCGCGGTTGATCGCCACCGCGGTATTTTTCGTCGTCGGTGTGTTCCTGCAGGCGAGGGGCTTGGCGGGCCGTGCGGTCGCGTGACCGCGTTAAGGCGCGCCTTTGGGTGCCCGAGGTCGAATTAAGTCCTCCAGGGCTTCTTTTTTCATTTTGACAGCCCGAGACGCTTTGTTAGGTTTGGCGTCCCTTCTATTTCAGGGACAGAAGACGCTAACCGTTTCCGCAATCAACGGGACGGCTGGGGTCTTGCACTCTTTTGCAGGAGGGAATCAACGCATATGCGCCAAGCTCTTGCACTCGGTTTTGCCGCCAACGCCCATGTAGCTCAGTTGGTAGAGCACGTCCTTGGTAAGGACGAGGTCACCGGTTCAATCCCGGTCATGGGCTCCACCCGTAGGACAGGCGCCTACCCAAATCTAACGCACCCATAAAGATGGCTAAAGAACAGTTCCAGAGAACCAAACCGCACGTCAACATCGGCACGATCGGCCATGTTGACCATGGCAAGACGACGCTAACGGCCGCGATCACAACCGTGTTGGCCAAATCCGGCAAAGCCCAGGCTAAAAAATACGATGAAATCGACGCCGCCCCCGAAGAAAAGGAGCGCGGCATCACCATCAATACGGCACACGTCGAATACGAGACCGACAAGCGCCACTATGCGCACGTCGATTGTCCAGGTCACGCCGACTATGTGAAGAACATGATCACCGGTGCGGCGCAGATGGATGGGGCAATCCTGGTGGTGAGTTCGGCAGACGGCCCGATGCCACAAACCCGCGAGCATATTCTGCTGGCCCGCCAGGTCGGGGTGCCCTCGATCGTTGTCTTCATGAACAAGGTCGATATGGTCGACGACAAGGACTTGCTGGATCTCGTGGAAATGGAGGTTCGCGAACTGCTAAGCAAATACGAGTTTCCGGGCGACACGATTCCCATCGTGAAAGGCAGCGCCCTGAAGGCGCTCGAAGGCAGTGCGGAGCACGAGAAGGCGATTACCGACCTTATGGCCGCCGTGGACGAGTACATTCCGACACCTGAGCGCCCAAAGGATCAACCTTTTCTGATGCCGATCGAGGACGTCTTCAACATAGAGGGCCGCGGAACGGTGGCCACTGGCCGCGTGGAGCGGGGCGTTCTAAAGAAAATGGAGGAAGTGGAGATTGTCGGCATCCGGCCGACGGCAAAGACGACGGTCACGGATATTGAGATGTTTCGAAAGCTCCTGGACTCAGCGGAGGCCGGCGACAACGTCGGGGTTCTCCTGCGCGGGGTGAAAAAGGAGGACATCGAGCGCGGTCAGGTCATTGCGAAGCCCGGGACCATCAAGCCCCACAAGAAGTTCAAGGCCGAGGTCTACGTCCTTAGCAAAGACGAAGGCGGGCGCCATACCCCGTTTTTCTCAAACTATCGCCCGCAGTTCTATTTTCGCACAACCGACGTGACCGGCACCATCAAGCTTCCCGATGGCGTCGAGATGGTCATGCCCGGCGACAACGTTTCCATTGAAGTGGAGCTGATTACCCCGATTGCGATGGAGAAGACTATCCGGTTCGCGATCCGGGAAGGAGGCCGCACGGTGGGAGCCGGGCGCGTTTCCGAGATTCTGGATTGAGCGAGCGATTCTCCTTTAAGGACAGTAGCTCAATTGGTAGAGCAGCGGTCTCCAAAACCGCCGGTTGGGGGTTCGAGTCCCTCCTGTCCTGGAACACGCAATAGTCTATCGAAGTCATGATCAAAAAGATCCGCAGGTTCATCGGCGAGGTGCGCGCCGAGCTCAGCAAGGCTCAATGGCCATGGGATCCCAATGAGAAGGGCTTCAAGCGTTACAAGGAGCTCGCGGATTCCACCATGGTGGTGCTGATCGCCATGCTGATTCTCGGTGGATACATCGCCTTTTTTGACTTCATTTTGATTAACGTCGTCACCTTCCTCACGAGGTCGTAAGCAATGGCAATCGCTCCTCAAGACCAGTGGTATGTCGTGCACGTCCTTTCCGGCTTGGAACAAAAGGTGCAGGAGAATCTCAATCGCCGCATCAAGCTGGAAGAGATGTCGGACTACGTTTATGAGGTCCTCATCCCGACGGAGCGGGTCCAGGAAATCAAACGCGGAAAGAAGACCGAAACCACGCGGAAGTTTTTCCCCGGTTATCTCATCGTGAACATGAACCTGCTGGATGAGAACAATCAGCTGGTGGAGAAGACCTGGTATTTCATCAAGGAAACCGATGGCGTCATTGGGTTCGCGGGAACCAAGGATCGGCCGATTCCCATGAGGAAGAAGGAGGTGGAAAGTCTCCTGGCCCAAGTCAGGGAACGCGAGGACTCGGTCAAGCCGAAGATCAGTTTCGAAGTGGGAGACAAGGTCAAGGTGGCGGACGGCCCGTTCCAGAATCAAAACGGCGTCGTGGAAGAAATCGACCCGGAGCGCGGAAAGCTGCGTGTTTCGGTAACCATCTTCGGCCGGGAAACGCCCGTGGACCTCGAATATTGGCAGGTCGAGAGGGCGTAGTCAGAAGATTTAGACTTGCCTTGCGAGAGGAAACCTCCCTTAATTTTCGGCATGCTCCCCCTATTTCTCGCCGGCGGCGCCTTCCTCGGGGTGGTCACGCAACCCGAGCCGGAGCTTTACAATCACACGCTTCGCGGTGAAAGGATTCCCGCGAAGGAAGTGGTTTGCCGCAATCGATGGGGAACTCCGATGCTGCCCGACGGCAAGGCGGGTTACAGCGTGATTGCTCCGATAAATCCTGAGTTCATCGCGCAGAGTCTTGTTCAGCCGCCGCTGACCAGCGGGCCGGTCTTCCGTCCCGTTCCGCCTGCCGCGGAGCGTCCACAGGGACCGTAAGCCCACTTTCTCCCCGAGACGTCTCTTTGGCCGCGAACCGGCATCGCAGCATCCAAATTTCCTACTGTATCGTGCGATATACCCCTCTTATCTTGTCAAGCTTGATCCTTTTCGCGTGCGCTCACCGGGAGAGTCCGCCGCTCGACGATCGCATTCCGTTCGACCAACGCTTGGGGCAATTCCAGTCCCTCCACAATAGCTCCCGAACCCAGGAGTTGCGCGCCTATTTCACCAAGGGGGCGATGGTTCAGTCGCCGCTGACACCGCGTCCCGCGAGCGTCGAGAAATATCTTCAAACCCTCGCCGCCGAGCCGTACCAAATCGATTTCAGCAAGACGCAGGTGGTCTATTCCTTGCCGCGGCGAGCGGCCACCCGCAGCGAGGTTACGGCGGTTGCCCCAGGGCGGTTCAACTTGAGAGAGCGCGTCACCGTAGATTGGCGCGTGGAGGACGGTTATTGGCGCATTTCGAAAATTGTCTTTTCGGACTGGTCGCCGATTGTCGGGACCTGGCGCCGAGCGGGTCTGAAACAAGAGGGCTCTATCGAACTGCGCCTGCTTCCCGATGGGAATTATCTCGTCTTTCTGGCGGATGACAGTTCCGAGCCCGCATTCCGCGGGCGCTATCGTTTGGAAGGCAACCGGATGATGTTCGCCGATTTCTCGTCAAAGGATCCGCAGCAACTGCAAACCGGCGAGGGAAGTTATCTGTTCCTTCGCACGGCCGCCGGATTGGATCTACGCAAGGTTCAGGACGAAAACCCATGGCGCGGAGAACGCTTCGAAGGGGTCTGGCAGGCGTCCCGCTGATCAGCGCAGTTCGTCTTGGAAAGCGGCCGCGTCGGGATAATCTTGCAAAGAGGGAGGGCAGGTAGCTCAGCCGTAGAGCGGCAGTCTTACACGGTTAGCATCAATAACTTGCACATGTTGTTTCACTTACGCTCACTTGCGTTTTCTCTGGAGAGGGGGATCCGGCGCCACTCTCAGATAGGCTCGAAGTGCCCATTTTCGCAGGGGGGTTTGTAGAAAAGCCTATAGAACGGAGAAGTTTCTGACCACTCTCGCCAGGTTCGCTGACTCAACAGCGAACCAATTGGGCGTCAAGGCTTGCGTTGATCAATGGGGCCCTTCTTTCGGACTCACGAAGTGCCTTCTCAAGCATCTTGGTCTTCTTGACCCTTTCCTCAAGTTCCCCCCTTACAGGTTAATCCGGTGGGGCTTTTGCTTTGTGGCGTGAGTAGGGCGTTGTATGATATTCGATGAGCTTTCGCTCGATTGGACTCGTAGGCGTAGTCTGTTTGATGGTCCTAGGATGCGCCACACAACCATCGTTAAGCGAGGCTCAGTGGCGTGCACAACTGGAGCGCCAACAGCAAGGAGCACGTGAAGCCGGTCGTATCGGTTATATTGGCAACGAGGGGCCGCCCTCAAATTGAAACCCGGTCGCTTCTGGAAACGGTTGCCAGGGAGGATCGTTTTTGAGATGCCCAATTCCGCCCAAACTGATAGTCAATGGGGATGAATTACGTCATCGATTACAAAACCCTCGAAGGGGAACGTATAGGGTGTTTGGATCAACAGGTAAGGGAACCACTTGCGGAAGGATATCAGCCACATGGCAATCCTTACTCGTTTAAAAATAACTTCTACCAAGCGATGATCAAAACGAGTGACCGTGACGTGTCCGGTACTAGGCGTGGCTTTTAGTTGCCGTCCGCGGTGTGCGCCCGCTATGGTTCGCCCAGGCGGGTGTTTTCGCTTTTATGCGGCAGTCGTTGTATGTTATTCGATGAGCCTTCGCGTAACTGGACTTGTAGGGATAGTCTGTTTGATGGTCGTAGGATGCGCCACAAAACACTCCGTAAGCGACGCGCAGTGGCGTGCACAATTGGCACGCCAGCAGGAAGCAGGCCGTCAATTCGGTCGAATTGGCTATATTGGTTATGAGGGGCCGGCCGTAGGGCGCGGAAGTGTTCACCGTTGACGAAAAGCCCGTGGCGGTCATCCTGGCGCAAACTTTTGGCCGATATCACGCGGAAATAGCGGTTCGTCCCTTTTTTCGCGAAAATCAGGCCGGGTCGTGCCATTATTCCGCGTCCCCAAATGATTGATGAAACGCCTACTTCCCCCCGCGTGGCTATTTCTACTTGGCTGCTACACGATCGTGATGGGAGCGCGTGTCCTCATTGTCGCCCTGGAGAACGCGCAACCGCCGCTTAAACCGCCGTTGGAATTGTGATTTTTGGCCGAGGGTAATTACGGGCAGCGGTCCCAAGTTTCGATTTCTATCCTGGCGCGAAGTTTCCGCCGGCGCCGGTTCAAAGAAGAGCATGTTCGCGAGAAAGCAGGTCATGACGACTTCGTTGTCCTTGAGGAACACGACGAGGTTATCATCGATCGTGAACACATCGCCCGATATGGTTCGCCCAGTCGGGCGTTTTCGCTTTTATTATGGGGCAGCCGTTGTATGTTATTCGATCAGCCTTCGCTCGGCTGGACTCGTAGGGATAGCCTATTTGATGGTCCTCGGATGCGCCTCGCCCGTAGTATAAACGACCAAGACCCCCGAATCCGAACAAAGGAAACGTCAGGAGCAATGGATAAGGGGTGACAGTCCCATTGGTGAAGTTGGCCCCATGGGGGCACCTTCTACCCTTGGGACGCCCTGCGCGGGCACGATTCGAGATGATCTATATCCACGAGACCCCAGGTACCCCACAGGAAATCAACCCTGGAGAAGTGCGTTCGAGTGATGTTCAATTTTCATCTTGAAATCTTGAAAGCGCGCCGTTGTTTTGATGGGCCTGTTCTGCCTCAAATCCCATCTCTTCCACCCATTTCCAGGCAGCCTCTATGCTCTCATTGGCACAATGCGAAGCGGTCTCGTCAGCCTCTTGCGTTTCCAGACAGAATCCTTCTTTTCGCGCACGTCAGGGATTTCCAAAATGGCCCGGTCTTCTAGCGCCAACTGGAAACAGTTTTTCACCAGTCCAAGGACGAAGTTATGATAACTTATGGCTATTCACTTGACTCAACTTGCCACTTCACGATGTGCCTCAAACGGTCCCGCGAGATTCAGCCACCACAATCCGTTGCGGTCGGTTGAGTGAAGCAAATAGCCCTATGATAACTTGAGCCGGCACCAGCAGTAACCTCGGTGACGAAAGTGCGGACGTCTGACGGTTTCACCTTGCTGATCTGAATATCCGCGCCATTTGCCCAGCGGTCTTTAATGAGGCCAAACGACGCGTTCCTTGTTCTTGAATGCCCGCCGGGGCGATGCCGCGGGACGCTTTGAGCGCGGCGTCAGCAAAATTGGCAAGCGTCTTGCGCAGCGGCTCTTTATCGAGCCGCTCAAGACTCCGCATTGTGTCTCCCGCCTCCCGTTTCGCTGTCTTCAAATCGGTGGCTTTGAGTTTTTGCCAAGTAGGCTTCCCATTGATTGAACCTCTTGCGTAGAACCCACCATTGCGATACCGGTAAACGCCTTCGGCAACGCGAACGAACCGCTTCTCTTGTGAACTAATATTCTCCAATCTCCTCTCACTCGTTCACGCAATATGGCGCAGAAAACACATGTAGAAGCCAAATTTTTCGAAGTGCATAAAAGTCACTAAGTAAATGACTTATGGGCAGGTAGCTCAGCGGTAGAGCGGCAGTCTTACACACTGTTGGTCGGGGGTTCGATCCCCTCCCTGCCCACCATTTTGCAATGGTTCGGGCGTTTCGAGAAAGCTTTCGATCGTCGTGACCCTCCTGCAATTGACATTGGCGTCCTTCGCAGGAGAATCACGATATGAGCAGAAGGTGCGTCACCACCCAGCGCAGAGGAAAATACTCGCTTCCGGAGGTCGCGTCGGCGGCGCTTGAGCTCAGAGAAGCGGCAGGAGGGCCCACTGCGCTGGGCTTCGCGTTTGTGACACCGGACTACCTACCGCACATCGAGGAATTCACGGAGATTATCCGCGTCGACGGCCACGTCATTGAGCTTGTTGGTGCGACCGGAGTCGGCTTCACGGTGAACGGAGAAGAGAACGAGGAGGGCGGCGGCTTTGCCCTATTGGCTCTTGGGGCAACGTGCGGCACCTTTGAGGTGCGAGCGTTCGACCAGGAGCGGGTGGAAGAATCATCGGAACCCTCTTTCTGGCGCAAGCTTTGCGGGGTGGAAAACCCCAACGCCTGGATCGCCCTCGCCAATCCCTTCAATTTTGACGCGGAACGCTGGCTCGCCGAGTGGAACGAAGCATGGCCGGAAGTCCCCTGTATCGGAGGACTCGCGTCCGGTCCGAGTCAGGAGCAGGATGTCGGAGTTTTTCACAACGGAAAGCTCTTTGATGCGGTGCTTGTTGGCGCCACGGGGATGCGCGTGATGCCGGTTGTCAGCCAGGGATGCCGCCCGATCGGCGAGCCCCTCACCGTTACGCGGGCCGAAAGCAACGTCGTTTACTCGCTAGGAGCCCGCCCCGCCTATGAGGCCTTGGAATCCGCCTTTGAAGGCCTGAGCGAAGGGGAAAAGGCGGAAGCCAAAGGAAATCTCTTCGCCGGGCTGGCCGGAACCGAGTACGTTGAGGATTTCAAGCCGGGCGATTTCCTGATTCGAAACATTCTCGGCGCGGATCCGAATTCGGGCGCGGTGGCCATCGGTGGGTTTCCGCGAGTCGGGCAGACCCTGCAGTATCAACTTCGTGACAGAAACGCTGCCGATGCCGGGTGGCGCGCAGTGCTGCGCGCGGTGGCTACGGAATCGGGCCGGCCCCCTATCGCTTCCCTGTTGTTTGCATGTTCTGGAAGGGGTTCCCGTCTCTTTGGCAGCCGAAGCCACGATGCGGGTTTGCTGGAGGAAATCCTTGGTTCACACGCCAGCGCCGGTTTTCTCTGCAACGGAGAGATCGGCCCGCTTGGCGGTCGGAACTACATTCACAGCTACAGCGCGACCGGAGCGCTCTTCTTTGATTGAGAGGCCGGCCTTCCCCGGCGTCAAGAGATTAGGTGACTGTTGAGAAACCCGCGTGTGCCACGTTGCGGTCAATTTTCGGAAGATCGCAAGGAGCCAAGCGCAGGCCGTAGCCGTGGCGCTATGGACAAGCTTGGCGACGCCGCGAGGGCCGAGAATTGGCGCAACCCTTGGGGGCGCGTGACATGCGTGGGTTTTTCAACAGTCTTCCAGGCGCAGAAGAGTTTTTCTGCGCCTCAGGAATCCTCTTCGGCCTCTCCTTTTTCTCCCTGTTGTTGCATGCTTTCCAACACGTCGGACATGTCTTCGACTTCGTCCCAGACTTCCCGGCTAACGAAGATTGGGGCTTTTTGCTGAGTCGCCATGGCCAAGCAGTCGCTGGGCCGTGAGTCCAGTTCGATGATTTTTCGCTGCTGGAGTTCGTTCTCCGCCGTGATGATCAGCCGGCCGAAGTATGTTCCGCTCTTGAGATCATTGACAATGACCCGGTCAACTTTTGCGCCGACGGCCGCAAGAATGAGCGCCATGAGGTCGTGCGTGAGCGGGCGTTCCTTCGACGCTCCGCTCACGAACATGTTTATTGCGCTGCCAACGCTTGGATCGACGTAAATGACAAAAATCTTCTCCGTATTGCCAAGGAAGACGGCGACGCCCGCATTCGTTGGAATCAGCGCCTTGATCTGCACCTGAACCACGTCCTTGCTCATAAACTTGTCTCAGCGGAGACCGTATCAGCGAATGATTCGCGGAGCAACTGGCTCACTCCCGGACGTTCGCGAGGTAAACACGCGAAAGTGTTACGTAGCGCTCTGCCCATCTGCGAATTCCTGATTGCTCCTCGTGGCTAAGCGCTTTCCTGACCGTCGCCGGGGAGCCGAGGACCAAGGAACCGGCCGGGATCTCTGTGCCCATCGTTACGGTTGCGTTGGCCCCGATAATGCAACGCGGTCCGATTTTTGCGCCGTCGAGGATGATCGCTCCCATGCCCACGAGAACTTCGTCTTCAATTTGGCAGGCATGAACGATCGCTTTGTGTCCCACGGTGACCCATTCTCCGACGATCGCAGGAAGCCCATCGGCGACATGAATCACGGAGCCATCCTGAATGTTCGAATGCGCGCCGATCCTGATTGGCGCAATATCGCCGCGCAAGGAACACGCCGGCCAGATGCTCGCCTCTTCACCAATGGTCACATCTCCAACCACAAACGCGCTGGGAGCGATGAACACCGAGGGAGCCAACTGTGGAGTGCGGCCTAGGAACGTCGCAATCTGTTCGTCGAAGGTCATCGCGCCTATATATCCGGATCCACCTCCGCCTGCAACCTCAGGTGGAGTCAGCTTCGGCAGGTGATGAAGCCAGCGATTTCGTCGTCTTGAGTTGTTGACAGTCAAAAGCAATTCAGGGCATTATGCGGTCCACTTCAGATCAAGCCCCCTCACTCCCCTTTCATTCAAATGAACAAAGTCGAACTTGTCTCTTCTGTCCAAAAAAACCTCGGAACCAGTAAAGCCGACGCCGAGCGCGCCGTTAATGCAGTCATCGACGGCATCAAAGCGGGTGTCAAGAAATCCAAGACGGTTCAACTTATTGGTTTTGGAACGTTCAAGGTCGCTTCCCGCAAGGCTCGCACCGGGGTCAATCCCAAGACTGGCGAGAAGATCAAGATCAAGGCCTCGAAGACGGTAAAGTTCATCACTGGCAAATCCTTTAAGGAGCTCGTGTAGGGATTTCCCCCCGCACCGAGGAAACCCGTTTCGCTGCAAGGCAAAACGGGTTTTCTCATTTTAAGCTTTCGTGACCACGGAGTTCCGATAACCATTGAAGCATTCAAATCCTTATGAAATCTCCCATAAAAATCGCGGTCACCGGCGCGGCTGGCCAGATCGGATACTCCTTGCTTCCCCGAATCGCCTCTGGAAGCCTGTTTGGCCCGGATCAGCCAGTCGAGCTGCGCCTCATTGAAATCCCGCCGGCTCTCAAACCCCTGGAAGGTGTCGTCATGGAACTGCACGACTGCGCCTTTCCACTGTTGGAGAACGTCGTGGCGACGGTCGATCCGCCTGAAGGGTTCCGGGACGTTAACTGGGCGCTCCTCGTCGGGAGTGTGCCGCGGAGGGCAGGAATGGAACGCAAGGATTTGCTCGGAATCAATGGGAAAATCTTCGTGGAACAGGGCCGGGCCATCGCGGAGAATGCCGCCTCCGACGTTCGCATTCTGGTGGTAGGCAATCCTTGCAATACCAACTGTTTGATCGCGATGAGCAACGGAAAAGACATTCCCCAGGATCGCTGGTTTGCGATGACCCGGCTCGATGAAAACCGGGCCAAGACACAGCTTGCCCTCGCCGCCGGCGCGCATTGGCGAGACGTCAGCAACATGGCCATCTGGGGAAATCACTCGAGCACGCTCTACCCGGACTTTTTCAACGCACGAATCAACGGGAAGCCGGCCACCGAATGCATCGAAGACCGGCGCTGGCTCGAGACCGACTTCATCAAAGCGGTGCAGCAGCGGGGCGCGGCGGTAATCCAGGCGCGCGGGGTCTCTTCGGCGAAGTCCGCGGCACACGGAGCGATCGGGACTGTGGCGGCGATCGTCAACCCGACCCCGGGCGAAGATTGGCACAGCGTCGCCCTATGCTCGGACGGCAGCTATGGCATCGAAAAGGGTCTGATCTGCTCGTTTCCTACGCGGTCAGACGGCTCCCAAGTCACGATCGTGCAGGGTGTTCCCATCAATGATTTCTCCAAGGCGAAGATCGACGCAACGGTCAACGAGCTGAAGGAGGAAAGGGACATGGTTGCTGATCTGCTTCCGAAATAGCGACTGGAACCGCACTCTCTTAGTCGAGCCGGAACCAGTTAAAGCAGCGCCGCACGGTTCTCGGCGATTTGGACTGCAAATTCGGCCATATTGAGAACGTCGGCGCTTTCCGGTGACCGGGCTGGTCGAATGCTCGAGGCTTGAAGATCCTGGCGCCGAATTTCGCCACCTTGCCAGATCCACGCTTGCTCGTTGAATGGTCCAACGAGCCGTGGATCGCTCCACGTATGAATGGAGAGGATTCGGGGATTGGCGGCTGCCGCGATGTGCATCGGCCCGCTGTCCACGCTGACGACGCAGGCCGCGGCCCTCACCAGCCAGATCATTTGACGGATGTTTGTTTGATTGAGCAAGTTCGTTGTGTTGCCAGGAGTTTCAGTCTGCATCTCGCCGAAACCGGCTAGCACGACGGGCGCCGGTTGCACGGCCCGGCAGAACTGGGTGACCTGGGCCTGGGAGAGGGACTTCCCTTCGCCACGAGCGAACGGGTGGAGCAAAATGAATTTGTCGCTTCGAAGACTCGTGTCCGGCGGCACTCCGGCTGGAAGCGGAAAGACCGGTTTGGTGACCCTTGGCACGCCAAGGACCTCGAGGGCGCGGAGATACCTGAGGACGGCATGCTCGCTGTTACGCACCTCGGCCGTATCCTGGTAAAACCAGGTGGCTCCTTCGCGCGCATCGGACAAGCCGACGATTCTCCGCGCCCGGCTCAGGCGAGCCATCAGGGCACTACGCAACAAGCCTTGCAGGTCCAGCGCAATATCGGGTTGCAGTGATTTCAATCCGAGCGCCCAGGGGATTGCCCGGAAAAATCCAGCCAACCCAGCAAAACGTTGGCGTGGAAAGACGATGGTGCCATCAATCGCCGGATTGTCGGTTAGAACAGCCTTCCACCTTTCGTCGACAAGCCATAAAAGTCTGGCCTCCGGCAGGTGAGTCTTTAGCGCGGCAGCGCACGGGAGCGCGTGAACAATGTCCCCCAGCGAGCCCGGCTTTATCAATAGGAGCGTCTTCAGTTGCTCGAAAGCGCGCAAGCAGCGTCAGCGTCCCACCGCCAGGCGCTCCGCGAGCCTTCGGGGCAGGCCTGCTTCGATGATCGCCTGCTGGGCGCCGGCCAAGTCGTACTCAAGGCGGCGAAGTTGCACCTCGTTGCTGTCCGTGTCGTAGATGCAATAGGCCGCGCGCCAGTCGCCGTCGCGCGGTTGCCCGACGCTACCCACGTTCACCAGGTATTTTTTCCCCGGTTGCAGAGCGAGGACGTCCAGCGGAAGGATTCTGACGCTTCCGTCGCGCACGTAGGCTTTTGGGGAATGCGTGTGGCCGATAAAGCACAGTGCCGTGTGCTGGTAATTGAAGCTTGCCGCCGCGTCGAGTTGATTGAACACGTAGCCCCACTTGTGGGGAGTGTCCAGCGTGGCATGGACGATGGTGAAATCGCGCACTTGGCGCTGAAAGCGGAGCGAGCGAAGCCACTCCTTGTCCTCCTCGGAAAGCTGTTCGCGGGTCCAGTTCATCGCTTCTTCCGCCAGAGGGTTGAAGCCTTCCTGGTCGCCCACCATTGAGGCTTGCTCATCGTGATTGCCCTTGACGACCGGACACTCCAGCCGGCGCACCGCGTCGATGCATTGTTTTGGGAAGGCGTTGTATCCGACGATGTCTCCCATGCAAACATGATGCGAACACCTGTGCGCTTTTGCGTCGGCAAGGATGACTTCCAAGGCGTGATAGTTCGCATGGATGTCGCCAAAAATTGCGAAGCGCATGGGGTTAATCCGTGGAATTTACGCGCTGCGCCTCGGGAACATCCAGTTTCTTTTCAAGTTCGCGCAATGTCGCAGTGAGCGCGGGCTTCCGGGCACTCTCGCCCTGGTCATAAATTCTTCTCAGGATTTCGTAGGCCACCTGCTCACGTCCCGGGCACTGAGCCAGTTCGTATCCCGCGAACCGTTCGAGGTAGGGCGCCGCGTCCGGAAGCTGGGAGGCTTTGAGAAACGCCTCGCCGGCTCCGCAATGGTCATGAAGCTTGTCGCGCAAGAGAATGCCGAGGCTCCGGTAAAGCATGGAGCTTTCCGGATTGTTCTTGATGCCGCGGTAAAGAAAATCCCGCCCGAGCCTGAAATATTGGCGCTGGCTGCGAATACGCAATGTCTCGCTGGGCTGCGAGGGGTCCTGGAGTGCGGCGGCGCTCGCGTTCCACGCCATGTGCCATGCGGCCATATCCCAATAGAAGGGCGACCGGGGTTGAAGGGCAGTCACTGTCTCGAACAAGCCTGCCATTCGACCCCATTCCGTCCGTTGCCACGCCGCGTGCGCCTCGATCCAGAGATACGCCGCCAAGGGAGATCGGAAGCCGCTCAGAGCGGCCAGGAAGCCCAATTGGCCGATCCGCGCGCGCAGTTCGAGGAAGGGCGGGGAACTCCGCAGCCCGTCCCGGACTTCAGCGGACTCCAGGGACCTCTCCAGCGGCATCCTGGCGACGCCAAATGCTCCGATCAATGCGAGGGCCACTACGGCGCGAATCATAGTTCTCTTCCTGCGAAGATGAAGGCCGCAACCGCCGTGTAAATTGTGACATACAGCCAGCCCAGCGCGAAGATTTTGATAAAAATGCCGAGTGGAACGGCGGCTCCAGCGATCACGTCGTCGGCGAGGTTGAAGGATTGGAGATCGGGAAACATCAGCGCGATGAAGCCAACGGCGACTCGCGTCCACCAACTGATCTCCACGCCCTGCAGCCAGTAGTCGCGCGCCGTGGCTTGCAAGTGGCCAATGAAATAAACCCCCATGGCGACCATCACCGTGAACAGCGAAGAAGTCGCGAAGGTGGAAATCAGGAGTGTCAGGGAAGCGAGCAGCGCGGACTTTATGAAAATCACCAGGATTCCCGGGATCAGGTTGGCATTGAACGTTGCTTGACTGACAGCGCGAAGGGCGGCTGTCAGTTCTTCAGAAGGCCCTTCAGGGAACTGTGACCGGGTTTCCGCAAGCACCGATTGCTCCCGCAACCAAAGCACGAGGCAGAAGACCGCGCTCATTAAAACGGTGAGAAAAAAAAGCAGCAAAATAATCCCTGCCAGCTTACCCAGCAGATAGACGAATCTCGGAACGGGCTTTGAAAGGAGGTTGTAAATGGTCCGTTCCTCGAGATCCCTGGGCAAGAAATTCGCCGTGGCGAGAATGGCCAGCAACGAAGTGAAGATCGACATCGCGCCGAGGCAGACATCCTTAAGCATCTGGAACTCCTCCTGGAACGTCAGCTGGGCCAGGAATGCCGAGCTGCCAACGGCCAGGAGCGCAAAGACAAGGATGAAGGAAAAGATCTTCTGCCGGACGAGTTCGGTAAACGTAATTCGAGTCAGGGCCGCGAGCTGAGCAATCATGGCGGCGTTTTCATCCTCGAATCGACTTTTGCGCCTGCTTCGGCGCGGCGCAGAAAGTGCGTCCCAACCCTCTTGCCTTCCAGCGCGGCCGAAATCTGGCCGGCTTTGCGCCCGTCGAGGATCCAGGTCGGGATGCCGTGCGCGAGGGCAAAGTCGACGGCTTGAAGCTTGGCGCGCATCCCGCCGACGGACATTTTGCCCTTTTCAGGGCGCACATATTGAAACACCTCCGAGATTTGTTCCGCGACCGCAATACGGCGCCCTGAAGAGTCCATCAGGCCATCGGAAGAGGTGAGGAGCAGCAAAAGATCCGCTTTGACGAGATGGGCGACCTCAGCCGACAGACGGTCGTTATCTCCAAAACGGAGTTCCTCCACCGCGACGGTGTCGTTCTCGTTGACAATCGGCACGATGTTGCGGGCCTCCAGAATACGTTCAATGGTGTTGAAGGCGTTCTGGCGGCGCATCCGGCTGTCGATGTCATCGTGGGTGAGCAGCAGTTGTGCAACGACCAAGCGGTGACGTTTAAACGCCTCGGCATACATGTGCATGAGTTCGGGCTGGCCAGCTGCCGCGCAAGCCTGTTTGCCGGGCAGATCTTCCGGGCGGCTCGCCAGCCCAAGCTTGTGCACTCCCGCAGCGATGGCCGCGCTGCTCACGATCACGCACGAATGCCGCGCCTTGATCAAAAGCGAAATCTCCTCGGCAATTCGCCGGAATCGGGACGCATCGAGCGCGCGACCCGCGGATCGAGAGAGAGTACCGGTCCCAAACTTGATGACGATGCGAGGCATGAGCGAATCAGGATGGCAGGCGCTCGGCGCCCGGAGCGAAAGGTCGCGGGACCATTGTCCGGCCTGGAGATTTAGGCCTGGAAGGAGAGTTCCCGGTGTCGGCCCGGCTGTTTTTGACCATTTCCAGAAACCCGCTTTCCAAGGCGAGGGATTCCTGAACGCCGAGGGCAAGACGGTGGCGCAAAGACTCCAGCGAGTCGAGTTGCCGTAGCAACTGCCTGGTCTCTATTCTCGTGGCAATCGCCTTGGCCACAAGATCTTCTGACGAGAAGCCGTGCTGGATTCTGAGCGCCTCTCCGAGCGCGGCAAGGACCGTCTCCACCATGCGATCGCGTTCACGAAGGGCCTCCGCTTCGATAAGGGCCTTGGTTTGCGCGATGCGCTCCTCGAACCACGATGAATCTTCGCTCGCTTTCTTGTAATGCGCGATCTCCTTGTTTAGTGCGTTTTCATACTTGGAGGAGATCCTGTCGCGCAGCCGCGACAGAACGCCCTGAAACACGCGCGTGAAGAGAAAGGCCTCGGTGATGCCAGGCACTCGATCCCCGGAAAGACACTCCTCCAATGCTCCAAGGACGCTCAGTTGCTCCTCGCTTTGCGCCGGCGTGGCGCCGAGAAGGGCGGTTTCCAGGCATCGCGAACGGATGGTTGGCAAGACCGCTCTGGGGCGAGCGCTCAAGAGAAGGATGAGTGAACCCGACGGCGGCTCCTCCAAGGTTTTCAGGAACACGTTGGCGGCCTGGATCTGCATGCGGTCGGCATCCTGAATCAGTGCGACCCGGCTTCGGCCTAGAAGGGGCTTCCGGTAAATCGAGTGGCTAAGGATCCGAATCTGTTCCGTGACGATGCGGCGCGACTTCGACTCCGGCTGAACGATATGCATGTCAGGGTGGGTGGGGGCATTTTCCAAGCGGCATCCCAACTCCAGCGCGCCAAGCCGGATCGCCAGCCAGAATTTCCCGCTGCCGGAGGGACCGGTAAAAAGGTAGGCATGCGCAAGGCGGCCGGCGCCGCGCGCCGCGCTTAGGCGTTCAAGCAACGATTCCTTCGAAAATGGCATAGGATTGCAGCAGCGACAGGACTTTCCTGGCGATTTCTTTTTCCGGCCTGGCCGCGTCGAGAAGGCGGATGCGGCCCGGATCGGCGGCCGCCAGTTCCAGATAACCCCGACGGACGGCCTCGTAGAAAGCAGGTGGCTGCTCCTCCATGCGGTCACGTTTCCCGGCGCGACGCCGGACCAGCCTCGCATGGGCTTGACCGGAGTCCATGTCGAGAACGAAGGTAACGTCCGGCAGCCTCGGTCCCGCGGCGAATAGGTTGATTTGCTCCACGGCTGCCGCGGGGATTTTCCTCGCCACGCCCTGGTAGACGCTAGTGGAGTCCAAAAAACGATCGGATATGACGACGCGTCCGGCGGCAAGAGCGGGGAGGATCTTTTCACGAACGAGTTGGGCGCGACTCGCGGCGAAAAGGAGAAGCTCAGTTTCCGGTTCGATCGAGTCCGACTCCGCAGAATGCTGCAGAAGATGGCGGATGCTTTCCCCGACAGGCGTGCCGCCCGGTTCGCGAACCAAAACGGGCGCGCTACCGGCTTCCGAAAGTGATTCTGCGAGCAGGCGGATCTGGGTGCTTTTGCCAGTTCCTTCAGAACCTTCAAAGCTGATAAAGAAACCTGTTTGACTCATGTGGAAAATGCCGGGAAACATGAATGTTGATGAGCAAGACTTCCATGCAAAGCAGGAAAATGTGTTTCGTCGAAGTTGACGAGGAGACGAGGCCGTTCTTTGAGGAAGCGTTTGCGCAGCACGACGTTTCCTTCGTTCAGCGCCTCGAGGCCGTCCCGGAGGAAACCGAAGTCCTGTCAGTATTTATCGGCGAAAGAATCGACGGCGGCTTTTCTCGACGAGCATCCGGAGTTCCGGCTGATCGCCACGCGCTCGACCGGGTGCGATCACATAGACCTCGAAGCGTGCGCCAGCCGGAAGGTCATCGTCGCCAACGTCGACAACTACGGGGAGAACACCGTGGCCGAACATGCATTCGCCTTGATCCTTGCGCTTTCGAGGTGCCTGAGAGATTCGGAGCAGGCCGTGCGGACCGGGCGTTTCACCCGCGAGCGTCTGCGAGGATTTGACTTGCGAGGCAAGACGCTCGGGGTCGTCGGAGCTGGCCGGGTTGGACTCCACGTCGTCCGGATTGGGATTGGTTTTGGCATGCGAGTGATTGCCTATGATGAACAACCGCATCCGTTTTACAGCGAGTTGCTCGACTTTCGTTACGTTCCTTTCAATGAGTTGATGCGGGAGTCCCACGTGATCAGCTTGCATGTTCGGCTAAATTCCAAGACCCGGCACATGATTAATCGCGAGACGCTCGGCCTCTGCCCCCGCGGGGCCCTGCTCATCAATACCGCGCGGGGTGGACTGATCGACACCGGCGCGGTGATCGAAGCGCTGGACGAGGGGAAACTGGCCGGCCTGGGCCTTGACGTCCTTGAAGACGAGCGGGTATTCCGCGGAGGAGCGACCCGGATTCTCGGCGAGAAGATAGCGGAGCGCGTGCGCAGCGCCGACGCGCCGGTTCCCAGGGAGACCTCTTCTCAACGGGTCGCGGAATTCTCGAAGCTCGTTGCGCACAGCCGGCTCCTGGGCCGACCGGATGTCGTTCTGACTCCCCATGTGGCCTTCAACAGTTACGAGGCGCTCGAACGCCTCAACACAATCACCGTGGAGAATATCCAGCGATACCTCGAAAATCGTCCGCTGGCGAATTGCTGCACATGAACTACTGGCTCGTCAAACAAGAACCGTCAGCCTACTCGTGGGATGATTTTGTCAAAGACGGCGGGACTGCCTGGACAGGTGTGCGGAATTTTCAGGCGCGAAACAATCTGCGTTCCATGAAGTTGAAAGACCGGGTTCTCTTTTATCACAGCGTGACGGACAAATCCGTCGTCGGGGAGGCGGAGGTCGTTCGCGAGTGGTATCCCGACCCGACAGCCGAAGAAGGAGACTGGGCCTGCGTTGATTTGAAGCCCGTCAGGGCCTTCGCCCAACCGGTGCCGCTCGAACGGATCAAGACCGAGAAAGAGCTGGCCGGGATGGCGCTTCTGCGCAGCGGGCGCCTGAGCGTCTCACCCGTCTCGCCTGAGGAATTCGCGGCGATTGTGAAACTGTCCGCGCGCTGATTTCCACTGGCGCGCGTTCAAAACAGCGACGAACCTTTTGGATGATCAAATATCGGCGCGCCGGAGTGGCTTCGAATTTCTCTCCGACATTTTCCGCCGTTCTTGCCGAAGCCGTCGCTTTCGCCAGGCACTGCGGCGCCGAGCTGGAAATCGTTCACGCGGCGGCGTTTGACGCGGAAAAAGAGAGACGGTTCATCGAAAAAATGGGCAAGGAGGCATCCATTCGGTGGGTCGAAAAGGAATCGCCCGCTCAAGCGATTATCGCCGCGGCGGCCCACTATCGCTATGAGCTTCTGATCGCGGGTGCGCTGCACATCGAGGACGCTGACCGACCGTTTACCAGCAGCGTCGCCCGGGAACTCATGCGCGATGCCCCATGTGACTTGCTTCTCGTTCCGAGGCCGCTTGAATCGCCGGACGCGTTGCGCCGCGTCGTCTTTGCCCTGGAGCCGGGCGGGAATGACGCCGCGTTCGTCAGGAGTTGCCTTGCGGTTTTACGCCCTGAGCAGGTGACGATCGCCGTCGCACAGACGCCGTTTGCTGCTGCCATCGCCGCCTCGCGCGGCGAAGAACCGCAGGATGTGGAAGCCTGGCTCGAACAAACCTGCGACCTTCTTTCCGACGAAGAGGCTGAAATCGACACGCGACTCGTGACCTCGAATACCGGGTACACGCTTTGCGATGTTATCGAAGGGATCGAGGCGGATCTGCTTGTAGTGAAGGCCCTGCCCGAGGAGAGGGGAGGAGCTCTTCCGCAGCAGATGGACTGGCTCTATCAGGTCATTCCCACCCGTTTGCTCGTCGCAAAGAACGCGCGGCAAAATCCAAAATAGAGCAGGCCGAAGATCTTTTCCGCCTTCGAGGGCCGATAGCGCTTTTGGAAGACTTGAAAACCGTCAGCTTCCATTCTCGAAAGGATTCTCCGATAGATGACGCGCATTAATTCCGCCGGTCTCAGGGCCTGGGCATCGTCCGGTTGCAGAGCTCGACGGGCTTCCTCAAACAGGGAGCGGGTGCGCGCGCCTTCGAACTGCATCAGACTCAGGAAGTTTTTCCCCGGTCTTGCGCTCAAAAGCTCGGCCTCGCCGACACCGAACCTTCGAAGGTCTTCCAGCGGAAGGTAGATGCGGCCTGCGGCGGCATCTTCCCCAACGTCCCGCAGAATGTTGGTCATTTGCAGCGCATGCCCGAGAGCCTCCGCATAGATTTTGCTCTTTGGGTTCTTACAGCCAAAGATTTCGATGCTCACCAGGCCCACGGCGCTCGCCACCCGCCAGCAGTAGGCGCGCAATTCCTCATAGGTTGAGTAGCGCATCGGCTCGAGGTCCATTTCCACTCCAAGCACGATCTCCACAAGGAGCTGGCGATCGATTTGATAGCGCTCGAGGATTTCTTCGAGCTCCGGCGGAACTGAATTCCCAGTGCGCAGGCTTGTCTTCCAAAGATCGAGCAGACCGCGCTTCTCTGCCAGCGAGCGGCCCGGTTCGTCCGCTATGTCATCGACAGCTCGGCAAAAATCATAAAATACCAAAGCATCCCGTCTTCGATCCGCGGGCAGGCAGGCCAAAGCGGGCGCGAGATTGGACTTTCGCGCGCCAGCGCGGGAGGCAAGTTGCAAGCTCTGAGCGCTTACAGCCATTGGTCCGCGCTGATGCGTCCGTCACGGATCCTGATGAGCCGGCGTGGCCTTTCCGGAACTCCGGCCTCGGCTCCCGCCCAGAGTACGCAGAGCTTTAGCTCTTCCGCCGCCCGGAATGCGAGTTCGAAAAGGTCGTCCCCGGCATGTGGCGACAAGGAGACGAGGACGCGCGGATCATGCACCAGAGCCCGCGCGAAGGCCACGCGCCGCTGAGCGGATAGGACCAGAGACCCGGCGCGCTGGTTCTCAAGATCCGCAATTCCGCAAAAATCGAGCACCTGAATCGTGCGTTCGCGAGCGGCGATCGCATTCGACCGGCGAATGCGGAACAGAGGGATGGCCACGTTCTGGGCCACGGAAAAGGACGGGAGCAGGTATGGGTTCTGAAAGAGAAAGCCGAAGGCCCGGTCACGAAAGCGTCGGAGCTCCTCCTCGGCCAAATTTGTCACGTCTTGTCCATCCACCCAAATCTTTCCCGAGTCGGCGGACTCGAGAAATCCGAGCACGCTGAGCAGAAGCCCCCTGCCCAGGAAATCCGGGCCGTCAAATTCACAAACCTTTCCCGAATCAAAGAAAGCGGTAACTTGCTCAATCGACGCGTCGGCGGATTCTTTCCAATTGCGACGATGGCAACACAGGGCTTCGCAAGAAAGACGGGGAGACATTTCAGAAGGCAATGCTTTGCGAACCCTCCTCGCATTGTTTGTAAAAGCAAACCCAGGCGGCAAGAATCCATCCGCCCGACATCGCGCTGACAAGTTCTACCACGAGCGCCCAGGCGTGTCTCCACAGCGGGACGCCCAGCCATGTGTCGCCCGCCCGCAAGGCCATTTGCTGCAGGAAAAAGATGCTGAAAGCGGCGAGAAGAAAAAGCAGGCAAGTGAGCCCGTGACGCCTGAGAAACTGAAAATGAGCGACGATGGCGCCACGCAGGGAGTCATTGTGGAATGCCAGCCGGATCTGGACGGTCGCCAAACCGATCATCACCACTGCCAGCAGGGGCTGTGAGACCGTGCCAGACAGACCGAAAGTTCTCGGACTTGCGGGATCTCCGGTGATCCACGCCTCGATGAAAAGGGGAGCGTGAATCAAGAAAAGGGTGGCCGCAATCATTGCCAGGGACCATTTGAGCACGAATCCCATCCGGCGCACGGCAAAATGCAGAACGCGAGCCCGCTGGAAATTCAAGCCCCGCACCCATCCATAGGCAATCAGGAGGAGGTAAACTTGAACGCAGGTTCCCAGCAGGTATTCGAAAACGAAAGATAGGGCGTTGACCGTTCCTGTGACGACCAGCAATTCCTGCAGTGAGAGGATTTGCGCGATTTCGGGGAGCGCCAGAAGCGTTAGAGGTTTGGCCATCGACGCCAGCGCGGTGGCAGCAAGCCCGAGGATCATGACCCAGCCCCAAAACCGAAATCTCCGCAGGAGCGAGCGGACCAGTTCAGCGGCGAGTCCCCGGTAATTTGCGAAAAACAAAAGCGCGCAGAGGATCGATATGGGAAACGTGGCCACGAGGCAATTCAGTGCTCCCGCAAGTGATTCGGATGCAGGCAGGATCGCAGCGAGCGCGGATTGCCTGGCGTCGGAAGCGATCCCGGACACAAGCGGATTGGTCTCCGGAAAGCGTCCAATTCTCCAGGACAATAAAAAGAAGCCCGCCAGCTGGAAGGAGCCGTAGGCCAGCGCAAACCCCGCGGGAACCTTCCAAAGCGACGCGTGCCGCAGCAGGCATCTCCAGCCGTTGGCGTAGGAATTTCGAACTCCCGGCACGCAGAGCGCCAGCAACCAAACGGAAGCGACTGAAACAGCAAGCCATTTGATTTCAGGACTCACAGCGAACAACTGGTCAAAAGATTTCGCTGGGAACGAGACTTGCCCCGGCGGAGATTCTTCGCTTCATGACGTTGGCCAACAAAATCACGATTGCCCGGATTTTGCTCATCCCGGTCTTCGTGTTGTTCGCCGTTTACTATGGAAAAGGGGTGGAACAGGGAGAAGGCGACGAGTGGCAGCGTTGGGCGGCAGTGGCCGTATTTCTTGTCGCGTCGATCACAGACGGTTTGGACGGGTGGGTGGCCCGGCGGTGGGGACAGCGGAGCCCGCTCGGCGCTGTGCTCGATCCCATCGCGGACAAAGGGCTCCTGCTGACGGCAATCATCACCTTGAGCTTGAGCAAGTGGACCTACGCATTTCCCCTTTGGTTCCCGGTTCTTGTCATCGCGCGTGATGCGGTCATCGTTATAGGATGTGTGATCTTGAAGCATCTCAATGGCCACCTCGAAGTGCGGCCGAGCGGCTGGGGAAAGGCCGCCTCGGCGCTGCAAATGGTCGCCGTCTCCTGGATGATGCTTCAACTGCCTTTCCATATCTATTCGGTCTATTTGGCCGGCGTCTTCACGCTGGTAAGCGGGATCGGCTACGTAGCCAACGGCTTGGGTCAACTTCGGCACCACGATAGCCCCGGTGCGTAGCGTCGCAATCGTGGGGAGGCCGAACGTCGGCAAATCCGCGCTGTTCAATCGGCTCGCGGGCCGCAGGATTTCGATCGTTCACGATCAACCGGGCATAACGCGGGATCGTATCACGGCAATCTGCCGATTGGCAGCAGTCCCTTTCGAGATCACGGACACGGGAGGCCTGGGCGCCGATCCCGATCCCGATTTTGCACAAGCGACGCAGGAGGCCGCCGCCACCGCCATACAGGGCTCGAATGTCTTGCTTTTCGTGGTTGACGGGCAGGATGGCGCCACGCCGCTGGACTTTCAGCTTGCCGACGATCTCCGACGTTCGGGCCGGCCGGTCGTCCTGGTCGTCAACAAAGTGGACGCGCCCGAACACGAGCATTTTCCCTTGGACTTTGCGCGGTTGGGGTTTTCGCAAACCGTAGCGGTCAGTGCCGCGCACGGGCGCGGCATTGGCGAGCTGATTGAGGTGCTCGAAGGCTTCTTCGCTCCCGATGATGGCATAGATCCGGAATCAAGCGCGCCGAGAATCGCTTTCGTCGGGCGACCGAACGTCGGAAAATCCTCCTTGATCAACAGTATCTTGAAGGATCGCCGGGCGATTGTGAGCGAGATTCCCGGGACGACGCGCGATGCGCTCGATATTGACTATGAGCGGCAGGGCCGACGCTATATTCTTTGCGATACGGCGGGAATCCGCCACCGGTCAAAGCACGATGCTTCCGCCGAAGTGTTCAGCGTCATGAGGGCGGAGGCAGCCATCCGAAGCGCGGACCTTTGCGTTCTGGTCATCGATGCAACAAACGGCGTGACCATGCAGGACAAGAAAATCGCGGCCCTCATTCAAAAAGCGCACAAGGCGGTCGTCATCGCCCTAAACAAATGGGATCTCCAGGGCCCTTCGGGCGGCTCCGATTCCGAGTTGCTGGCCAGGCACGTGGCGGGCCTTCGCGAGAGAATGTTCTTTCTGGATCACGCCCCGGTCACCGCCCTTTCAGCCCGCACCGGGGCGAATGTATCACGCCTTTTCGCGGTCATCGAAAGGGTCCGCCAGCATGCGAGACGCCGGATCACTACCGGCGAGCTTAACCGGCTTTTGCGTTCAATTATCGAGCGGCAGCCGCCTCCCTACCATGGCAACAGACAATTCAAATTGCTCTACGCCACGCAACTGGCCGCGGCAGATCCCCGTCCCTTTGAACCTCCTGAATTTCTGCTCTTCGTCAATGATCCGCAGCTGCTCCGCAAGAGCTACCTGACTTTTTTGCGGTCACGGTTGCGAGAAAGGTTAGATTTTCCGGGGCTCCCGATCCTGCTCAGTCAGCGCGGAAGAAAAAAGCTTTCATAGACGCGGCGGGCGACAGGGTTGCGCAGATCAACCAGTTCGGGCTTCCGGCCGCGCAAAGCATCCCCAAGGTGAATCATCCAATAGATGCAAATCAGCATGCATACGGCCGGAAGGAACGGACGAACTCTGCGAAGCAGGGCCTCCCAGTCGCAGAATGGTCGTGCCCGCCACGCCTCCCCCGCAAGCACAGCAGCGACTGCGATGACCGCAAAGACGACGGGGAACGCGATCGCATTAAGATAGAGAGCCCGGGAAAAATCGCCTTGCAGCAGCGACTGCGCCGCTCGCGTTCCGCCGCAAAAGGGGCAGGGAAGGCCCGTCGCGTTTCTCAAAAGACACTTCGGCCAACCGGGCAGGATGGAAGGCGGCGCCAAAGGCGCCACCGTCGCGACCGCGAGCAGAGCGACAATAGCCAGGGCCGCGAACGCGCGAAGCCGGCGTTGGTCGGGCCGAAGCGGGGGGCTATTCGTCTGGCGCATTTTGTTCGTCCGAGGTCCCCGGATGTCCCGGCGAAATCACCAAGGTCAGCTCGCCTTTCGGTCGGCGTCTCTGAAAGTGCGTCAGAAGCTCCGCTGGGCTGCCGCCGCGATATTCTTCAAATTTCTTGGTCAGCTCACGGGCGACACACACTTTCGCCAGAGGGGCAATTTCCAGCAGGACGTCGAGCGTTTTCAGCAGGCGATGGGGGGATTCAAAGTAGACGCTTGTTTCGCGGCGTGCAACGCAACGCTGCAGTTCCGCTCGGCGCCGACCGGCTTTGACCGGCAGGAATCCCCCAAAAAAAAACGCGTCCGTGGGCAGCCCTGAGCCGACCAGAGCGGTGAGTACGGCGCTGGGGCCCGGCAAGACGCTTACGGGAAGCCCCCGTTCCCGGCAAAGCCGGATCAAGCGAAAGCCGGGGTCGGATATTCCCGGCGTCCCGGCGTCGGTGACCAGAGCCACGGATTTTCCCCGGGCGATCTCTTCGACCAGTTCGAGCGAGCGCGAGGCTTCGTTATGCTCATGCAGGCTGAGAATCGGCTTTCTGAGGCCATGGTGCAGCAGAAGCGCGGCCGAATGGCGAGTGTCCTCGGCCGCGACCAGATCAGCTTCCTGCAGGACTTCGAGCCCCCGCAGGGTAATGTCCCGTAAATTCCCAATCGGCGTCGGGATAACGTTGAGCAAAGTTTTTTACCAGCCCTCGGCGATCTCCGTCGTCAACTCGATGGCGGCGTCTCTGGCCGCAACAGGGATCGCCTGCCGCTCGGTGGTCTGGATGTCGCTGCTGCTAAAGAAAGAGGTGTCTCCGCGGACCTTTCCTTTCTTGAGAAGGCTTCCGGTCACGCGATCCGCGACCTCGTAGGCAATATCGAGATGAAGGCCGAACTCCGCGGTGGCCAAAACGTTGTTTTGCACTGATCGAATCGATCGGCGCTCGATCTTGGTCACGGTGCAGTGCAGAATCGCGTCGGCGGTGTCGTCGGAAACAATCGTGTAGGTGCCATCCTCCTGCAGGGTTTTGATCAGCGTGTCCGCCAGAAGAACCTCGACGCGCGGCTCATAGGTCCTGTTCTTGAAGGTCGGAACGGCGAGCGTGCGAACTGAACGCATCGGCGTCGGCCGGATTTCTCCAAGTTTATACCCGCACCCGCCGAGCAGTGCGAAAGCAACCACGGCTGCGACCGGGCGAATCATTCCGTCGGAAGAAGGGGTTCGATCGGCTGAATATCCCGAACGTTCGTCCGGACGCGCGGTTGCTTCACAACAGGAAGCTCGTCGGGCACGATATCTCGCTTGGGCGGCCCGCTGTAGTTGGACAACGCGGACGTTTCGACCTGCGCTTGCAAACGTCGGCGAAGGGCGAGCTTCTCTCCGGATTCTGCCCGCTCCGATCCGACGCGGAGAATGTCGTCACCATATTGGCTGCGAAGCTCCTCGATGCGGTTCTTGGCCGTTTCGGCATCCGCGGATTTCGGCTGCTTGCGGACAATGTCGTTGTAGTAAATGATCGCCGCCTTGTAGTTCTTTGACCAGTCGTAGTACTTGGCAATTTCCAAGAGGTTTCCCGCCTCGGTGCGGCCAATCGTGGCCAGGTTATCGCGAGCCTGTGGCGCTTTCTCGCTCTTCGGATACTGGAGCAAGAAGTCTTCAAAAGTCTCCTTGGAAAGGACCAGGGCCGAGAGATCCTGCGAACTCGACGTAAGCCCAAGCCGCATGTAAATATAGGCAATCTGGTAGAGCGCATCATCACAGACGTCGCTATTTGGATACTTATCCAGCACCGTCTGGTAGGCGTCGCGAGCTTGTTTGATAGCCTTCTGGCGTTCGAAGGCGAGGCCCAGATTGAACTGCGTAATGGGAGCATAAATGCTGTAGGGCGCGTTCTTAAGAATGGCCTCATACATTTTCTGCGCGCGTTCCGCGCCCGTAAAGCCGGGAATCGGGACAGTGTAGCCGAGGACCCGCACTCTGCTCAGGTCCAGATACGAGTTTGCAATAAGAACCTGCCGAGCGACAGCCCCCTCGAATTCCGGTGTGTTTGGATAGCGCGTAATCAACTTCTGATACGCGTCGAAAGCGGAGCTCCATCTGCCTTGAATCAAAAGTAAATCGGCAATTTGGAGCTGAGCTTTCGAGGCGAATTTGGAGCCCGAAAAGTTTTTCAAAAACCTCCTGTATGCGACGAGAGCGCCATCATAGTCCTTTGCGGCATAGAGCCTTTCAGCGGCCCGAAATGCGCTCTGGTCATCGCTGTAGTGAATTTCGCGAACGACCTCGCCGCTGGTTTCCCGAACCTCTCTCGGATATTGCGCCACGAGAGAGCACACTAAAGTCATCAGGAAAATCTGGGGCGCAAAGAATCGAAAATACATTCAGGGGGCGAAACCTAGGTAACATGGTGCCCTGCGTCAAGCCGCATACTCCCGGAACGCGCTGGCGTCGTGGGGCCAACCGGCGTAGCCTGAAATCCATGAGCCTTCTTCTCATCGACGGCCACTACTATTTGTATCGATCGTTCTTTGCCATTCGTGGGCTCACCAACTCGAGTGGCGACCCTACGAATGCCATCTACGGCTTCCTCAAAGCGGTGCGAAAGATGGTGGCTGACCTGAAACCCGACCTGGGCGCCGTGATCTGGGACAGGGGCCTTGCGGTTCGCCGCACGACATTGCAGGCCGCCTACAAGCAGCAGCGACCTGAAATGCCTCTGGAAATGCGCTCGCAGGAGATATGGCTGCAGACCAATGTGCCCCTGATCGGATTCGCGAGTCTGAGCCTGCCAAATACGGAAGCGGACGATCTCATTGCTTCCTATGCCCGCAAGGCTGTCGAGGATGGCCGCGACGTCGTCATCGCCACAAACGACAAGGATCTCCTCCAGTTGACCAGTGAACGAGTCTCGATCTATTCGACAGCCAAGGCCGACACAGGCTCCAACGGCTTTGCCTTGCTCGGCCCGAAAAAAATTGAAGAAAAATGGGGGGTCGAACCGCGGAGAATCGCCGAGATTCTTGCGCTGACTGGCGACAGTTCCGACAATATCCCCGGAGTCCCCGGAGTGGGCGAAAAAACCGCCGCGCAGCTGATTCGTTCCTACGAAACCGTGGAAAATCTCCTGGCGCGGCTCGAAACCGTGCAACCGGAGAAGTTGAGACAAAAGCTTCAGGCCGCCAAAGACCTCATTGAAGCGAATCGGCGAATGGTGGCTCTCGATGATGACCTTTCGCTGCCTGTGCCTTTGGAGGAGTTGCGGATCTCCCCCCAATACGACCCGCTCCTCAAGGCTCTCAAAGCCTGCGAATTCAACAGCTTGTTGAAAGAAATCGAAGCCGAAGCCAACCGGTCCCTGACCATCCAGCAGGGCGAATTGCTCTAACCGGTTCTCGAAATCGGGAAGACGGCGACATTTTTGTTCTTCCCTGGCTCGGAAATTGCTTGCAGAAGCAACTCCGGTCCCTGATTTTGCTCTCGTAATGGCGGGAATGGAGCAAATTCAGGGGCTTTCTTTGCAGCAGACGCTGTCGCCTCAGATGCAGCAGAGTTTGCATATTTTGCAGGCTCCGTTGATGGAACTTCGGCAGCTGGTCACGGCGGAGTTGGAGGCAAATCCGGCCCTGGAGGAGGAACTGCGGGAAACAGTCGGGGACACCGAGGTGCGCGAACTGCAGAAGGCTGACCTGGCTGATCAATGGAACGAGTATTACGCGCAACGGGCGACCTCGGAGCCGTGGACCGCGGACGCCCAGGCGCGGCGTCAGCATTTTTTTGATTCGCAGACGAAGTCCCCGACGTTGCAACAGCATTTGCTGGATCAAGTCAACGGATCGGATATGACCAGTCGCCAACGGGGCATCGCGCTGGTAGTCGTTGGAAATATCGACGAACAGGGCTATTTGCGCGAGACGGCCGCGGAGATTGCCTCTCAAGCGGGTTGCCTTGAAGGAGAGGCTGAAGAAGTGATTGAACAAGTTCAGGGTTTTGACCCGGCGGGTGTGGCCGCCCGGGATCTTTCGGAGTGCCTTCTCATTCAATTGCGCCGCAACGGCAGGCAGTACAGCCTGGAAAGTAGGATCGTGCAGCACCATCTTGAGGAACTGAGCCGGAGGAAGCTCCCCGAGATCGCGCGGCAGTTCCACGTCTCGCTTCCCGACGTTCAGGAGGCGGCGGAAGCCATCGCTCGTCTGGAGCCGCGTCCGGGACGGCCATTTTCGACGGAGGACGAGCAAGCGATTCTTCCCGACGTTCTCGTGGAGCGGGACGGCGACAGCTACACGGTTTCGCTGAACGACGACGAGATTCCCTCCCTGCGTATTGGCGATAGATACAAGGACATGCTTTCTCAATCGGCGAGCGATCGCGAGGTTCGCGACTACCTTCGCGAAAAGATTCGCGGCGGCAGGTTTTTCATCCGGTGTGTCCAGCAGCGGCAACACACGCTTTTGAACATCGCGCGCGAGATTGTCGAGCGACAGCGGGATTTCTTCGATCTTGGCCCGGCCCATTTGAGGCCGATGACGATGAGCAAAGTGGCCCAAGCCGTCGGCGTGCACGAGACGACGGTGAGCCGGGCGGTCTCGGGAAAGTATATGGTCACGCCGCGGGGGCTCTTTGAGCTGAAGTATTTCTTCACCTCCGGCTACACGACAAACGATGGCGAGTCGGTGAGCAACGAGAGCGTGCGCCAGGCCATCGCGGAGATCGTGCGCGGGGAAGACTCCCGGCATCCCCTGAGCGACCAGGGGGTCGTCGAGATGCTGTCCGAACGGGGGCTTCCCATCGCGCGTCGGACTGTCGCGAAGTACCGGGAGCAACTCGGAATATTGCCCAGCCACTTCCGCAAGGCCTTCTAGGACGGCCGTCCGAATCCGCGCGCTTGTCCTCCGCATCGCGGGAACGATATTGATGTCATCATGCTGCCTCTTGACGAACAGACCCTTCGTAACGCTCTTCGAGCGGTCAAGTATCCCGGTTTTTCGCGCGACATTGTCTCGTTTGGCCTGGTCAAGGAAATCCTCGTCCAGGATGAGACGCATGTTGTCGTCCAGCTTGTTTTGACCACCTCCGAGCCGGCGATCGCCAGGCAGATTCGCGACGAGGTGCGCGCGACTCTGGGCGCGCTGGAGGGCGTGCGGCACGTCGATGTCAAGGTCGATATTCAGTCGCCGGCCGCGAAGTCTGGAAGTCCTGGTCCGGCAAATCTTGAGGGCGTGGAGCACGTAATCGCCGTGGCCAGCGGCAAAGGAGGTGTCGGAAAGTCCACGGTGGCGGCAAATCTCGCCGTTGCGCTGGCGTCAACCGGCGCCGCTGTGGGTCTTTGCGATTGCGACCTCTACGGCCCAAGCATCGCCCTAATGTTTGGGAGCAACGAGCGGCCAATGGCTGATGATCAAGATCGCATTCTTCCCATCGAGCGCGAAGGATTGAAACTCATGTCCATGGGTTTTTTGCTCGATGATGCCTCGCCTGCCGTTCTGCGCGGCCCGATGGTGACCCGTTATACCCAGCAATTTCTGCATCAGGTGGCATGGGCTCCTCTCGACTATCTCGTTCTCGATCTGCCGCCCGGCACCGGCGACATCCAACTTACCATCGTCCAGGCTGTCGCCTTGCATGGGGCCGTTATCGTCACGACTCCTCAGGAGGTTGCCCTTATCGACGCCCGCAAGGCGGTTTCGATGTTTCAGAAGACCAACGTCCCGGTCCTCGGGATCGTGGAAAACTTGAGTTACTTCCTTTGTCCAAGCGATGGGAGGCGCTACGAGATTTTCGGGGCAGGGGGCGGACAGCGCGAGGCGGCTAGGCTGCGTGTCCCGCTCCTGGGGCAGGTTCCCATCGACATCGCGTTGCGCGAATCGGGCGACGTGGGCCGGCCCTTGACGGCCAGTGATCCCAACGGAGTGATCGGCAAAGTTTTCAAGGAGATTGCCTACCGCATCGTCGAAGGGCCCGCGGCCGGCGGATCAGGCTCGTATTTTAATCGTAAGTAATGTGTAATAAGTGGCTTGTCGAATTCGAATTTTCGCCCGAGGCGGAAAATGCGTTTGACAGGGTACCGAAATGGTTCCTTTATTACGAAACGATGAATCCCCAGAGGAATGAGGGCTCGGAACTCGTCAAGAACTCCGTTCTGTACAAGGAATTTCTCGCTGAAAGAGAGGAAATTCTGCGACACAAATGGATTGAAAGCGAGAAAGCGGGCCATGACATCGGATTTGAGAGAGCGCTTTTGGATTGGATTGTGAAGTATCGTTCGGCGTGGAGGGACGAGCGGTCGAAGCAACAGAAAGCCGCGTAGAACCTCCAGCCTTTAAGGCGGCCCCGAGAGGTCGCGAAGGAGATGAATGGAACGGAGGAAACGCAGCTCGTGATGGACGCGGGGGCCATCCGCAAGGCCATTCTCCGGATCGCGCACGAGATCATCGAGCACAACTCTGACTTGTCGCGCCTTGTCGTGGCCGGCATTCCGACCCGCGGCGTCGAGATCGCCCGTCGAATTATCGAACATATCGAAGCGACCGAAGGAGTCCGGCCGGAGTTTGGCGTGGTCGATGTTTCCATGCACCGCGATGACATCTCCACGCGAGGAAGACCAACTCTGGTCGTCCCGACCCAACTTCCTCTTGAACTCGATGGAAGGACGATCGTGCTGGTTGACGACGTGCTTTTCACCGGACGCAGTTGTCGCGCGGCGCTGGACGCCATTCTTTCGTTTGGGCGGCCCGCCAGGATTCAGTATGCGGTTCTTGTGGATCGCGGGCATCGCGAGTTGCCGATTCGCGCTGACTACGTCGGGAAAAATCTGCCCACGGCTCGCCAGGAGCGAATCCGGGTGAGATTTGAGAAACTGGATGGAACCCCCGACAGCGTCACCGTGGTGAAACCCTCATGAGCCGCTGGATACGCAAAGACCTGCTCGGGCTCGACGAGCTCAGCAAGGACGAAATTTGGAACGTCCTGGAAACGGCTCGCGCCTTCAAGGGCGTCGGCGAACGAAGCCTTAAAAAGGTTCCCGCTCTTCGCGGCCGGACGTTGATAAACTTTTTTGTCGAGCCGAGCACGCGCACGCGCACCTCGTTCGAGCTGGCGGCGATGCGACTGAGTGCGGACGTCGTGAACATTTCCGCCGGGGCATCCAGCCTTCAAAAAGGCGAGAGTCTCAAGGATACCGCGCTCAATCTCCAAGCGTTGCGCGCGGACATCATCGTGCTGCGCCACGGTTCGGCGGGATCCTCCCGTTTTCTCGCGGAGCGCCTTCGGGCGAGCATCATTAACGCCGGCGATGGCGCCCACGAACATCCCACCCAGGGTTTGCTGGACACTTTTACCATTTTGGAGAGACGCGGCAAGATCGAAGGCCTCGACGTGGCGATAGTCGGAGACATTCTCTTTAGCCGGGTGGCCAGGTCGAACATTTGCGCGCTGACAAAACTGGGTGCGAAGGTGACCGTCGTGGGGCCTTCAACGCTTGTTCCCCGGGCCTTCGAGAAGCTCGGTGTGCGGGTGATTCACAGACTCGACGACGTCCTGGAGTCGTGCGACGTGATCAATCTCCTCCGGATTCAACACGAACGCCAGCGCAAGGAGTATTTTCCGGGGCTGGGCGAATATATCTCGCTTTTCGGCCTGACAAAAGCGCGAGCGGCTCGCCTCAAGCCGGATTGTCTGGTCATGCACCCTGGGCCCATCAACCGGGGGGTGGAGATCGACAGCGACGTGGCCGATGGAACGCGCAGCGTCATTCTTGAACAAGTCACCAATGGTCTCGCGGTGCGTATGGCCGTGCTTTATCTGTGCGCGGGCGGCGTCGGCCTCGATTCATGAAAGCGCTTCGAATCGCCAACGGAAGGATTATCGATCCCGCGAACAAGCGAGACGAAGTGGCGGATCTTTGGATCGCGGACGGAGTTTTCACCAACCAGCCGCGGGGCGAGGAATCGGAGGTGGAGAGCATAGACGCCACGGGTCTCATCGTGGCCCCGGGTTTGATTGATATGCACGTCCACTTTCGAGATCCCGGCCAGTCGCAGAAAGAGACCATTGCGACTGGGTCTCGCGCCGCCGCCGCTGGCGGCTTCTCGAGTGTTGTGTGCATGCCCAATACCAATCCGGTGGCAGACAATGCCGGAACCATTGCCCTTATCCGGGAGAAAGCGCAGTGCAACGCAGAGATCAATATCTTCACCGCGGGCGCCATTACGAAAGGTCTCGCCGGCGAGGAGTTGGCGCCGTACGGGTCGATGTTTGCGGCCGGGATAGTCGCCATAACGGACGATGGCCATTGCGTGCAGAATCACGAGGTCATGCGTCGCGCGGTCGAATATGCCCGGATGTTTGGAATCCCCGTGCTTGACCATTGCCAGGACTACTCGCTCGTTGGCAACGGGGTAATGCATGAGGGAGAGTGGAGCCTCCGGCTCGGTCTGCCGGGGTGGCCTAGGATCGGTGAGGAAATCATTGTCGCGAGGAATATCCTGCTTTCCGAGCTCTGCGATTCGCCGATTCATTGCCAACATATCAGCTCCGGCGGCAGTGTGCGCTTGCTCAGGGAGGCGAAGTCGCGAGGAATGAAGGTTTCGGGCGAAGTTTGCCCACATCACATCGCGCTGACGGATGAATGCCTTCGGAGGTTTGACAGCAACTACAAGGTCAACCCGCCCCTGCGCTCCGCGAGCGATATCGAGGAAATCGTTGAAGGCCTTGCGGACGGCACGCTCGACATCCTCTGCAGCGACCACGCGCCGCATGCCTTATATGAAAAGGAAGTCGAGCTGGATCAGGCGCCCTTCGGAATCGCGGGGCTCGAAACGGAGTTCGGTCTTTTCTGCGATATCCTCGTCCACAAGAAGAAAGCGGTTCCTCTTGATCGTCTCATCGAGATGTTGACGGTAAATCCTGCCCGCTTGCTGTCTCTGGATCGCGGAACTCTCTCAGCCGGTGCGCCGGCGGACGTGGCCCTGATTGATCCCAATTTGGAATGGAGATTCGACAAGGAAAAATCCGAATCGCTTTCGCGAAATACCCCGTTTCACGGTACGGAGCTCAAGGGGCGCGTCGTGCGAACGATTGTCACCGGGAAAACGGTCTGGGCTCTCGAGGTTTGACCGCCCCGTACACACTCCTGGCCACGGACCCGTCCTCCAAAGCGAGAGCGGGAACCCTGCGGACGCGTCGCGGTCTTATTGAGACGCCCGTGTTCATGCCCGTTGGCACGCAAGGCTCCGTCAAGGCTGTGTCGCCCGCGGAGCTTTACGAACTTGGAGCTCAAATTGTCCTCGGAAATACCTACCATCTCCATGTCCGGCCGGGAGAGAAAGTGATCGCCCGGCAAGGTGGGCTGCACAAATTCATGGGATTGCGCCTTCCGATTCTCACTGACAGCGGAGGATTTCAGGTCTTCTCCCTGGCCAAGCTGCGAAAAATCACTGAAGAGGGGGCGCACTTCCAGAATCATCTGGATGGAACTTCCACCTTTATTGGGCCGGAGCGCTCGATGGAAATTCAACAGGCGTTGGGTTCGGATATCGTCATGACTTTTGACGAGTGTCCTCCGTATCCATGTTCCCGCGAGGATGCCTGCCGTAGCCTGGAACTCACCTCACGCTGGGCGGCGCGATGCAAAGCCTGGTGGCAGCGCAAGGACAACGACGAACGGCCGCTGCTGTTTGGGATCGTTCAGGGCTCCTCCTATCCCGATCTCCGCGAACGCAGCGCCCGCGGGTTGGTGCAGATTAGTTTCGATGGCTACGCCATCGGCGGTGTGAGCGTGGGAGAACCGGAACTCGAAATGATGAAGGCCGTCGAAAACGCAGAAACATTTCTTCCGCCGGACCGCGCACGCTACGCCATGGGGCTGGGCACACCGCCCCAAATGATCGAGATGATCGCCCGCGGGGTGGATATGTTTGATTGCGTGCTGCCGACGCGCATTGCGCGCAATGGGACGGCCTTCACCCGATACGGCACCCTCCCGCTAAAGAACGCCGCCTTTATCGAAGACTCGGAGCCGATCGAAGAAAATTGCGAATGTTATTGCTGTAGGAACTTTTCTCGTGCCTACCTCCGGCACTTGATCAAAGCGGAGGAGATTCTTGGTCTCCGGCTGGTGACCCTGCACAACCTGCACTTTTATTTGCGGCTGATGCGTGTCGCGAGAACTGCGATCCTGCAGGGGCGCTTTGCGGAATTCCGCGAACAATTCGTCGCCAACTACCGGTCGAACGGGGCTTGAAGCAGCCGTTCCGCAGGACCTACCGACGGCGAAGTCCCTGGGGACTCTTCACCAGGGATCGCGCTGATACTCGCGCACGTAGTTGAAGCGAGTTTCGAATCCGAGCTCCGGCGGAAATTCCTGATATCCCGAGTTGATCCACGGGATGTCGCTGCGATACGGCGGACGATAGGAGCCTTTGACCGTCGGGAACGGAAAGGTGGCGATCTCGTAGATCCCATAACCCAATCGGGCAAAGGAGCGCCCAATTCCCCGGACGATGCCGTAACTCCACGCCGCAGCATTTCCCTCGTCATAATTGACCGCCGCCATCGAATCGAACAGCTCCGAAGGACCCCACAGCACGTTGCCTAAGCCCCGTCCCAGCTTTCGCGTGGGACCATAGTCGGAGCCGGGTGGCTGTTGAATGTCCGCAAAGGCCGTTGCGGCAACCACAGCAGCGGCAAGAAAAAACGCAGCAGCTTTCAGCATAAGCAATTCTCTTACCGGAGAACTTCCTCAGCAGGCAAGAAAAAAGCCCGCTAATCCATTAGCTGTGAAACATGAGATTTGACCGCCTTGCCGAGCCCCGCAAGGTTATAACCTCCTTCCAAAAGCGACAGCACCTTGCCGCCGCAGGAATCCGCCGCAAAATCCAGAAGGATTCGTGTAAGGTCGGCAAAATCTTGGTCTGTAAGCCGAAACTGCCCCAACGGATCGCCCGCGCGAGAATCAAAACCCGCCGAGATCAGGAGCAGTTGAGGACGGTAGCTCCTCAAGGCCGGAATAAGCCTCCGTTGGTAGGCGTCAAGAACTTCCTCGCGGCCGGAGCCCGCCGGAAGCGGGCAATTGATCGTCAAGCCCGCGCCCGCGCCTTGCCCCGTCTCACTCGCTAGCCCGGTCCCCGGATACCAGGGCCATTGATGGGTCGAGAAAAAAAGAACCGAATCGTCCGAATAAAAGATCTCCTCCGTCCCGTTGCCGTGATGGACGTCCCAATCGACGATGGCCACACGTTCGACGCCATGCCGCTTCTGGGCATGGCGGGCGGCGATCGCAACGTTGTTGAATATGCAAAATCCCATGGGCGCCGCCGGGCGGGCATGATGGCCGGGCGGCCTTACCGCACAGAAAGCATTTTGCACTCGGCCCGTCAGAACGGCGTCCACTGTGTCGATGACGCCACCCACCGCCCGCAAAGCGACTTCTCCAGATTCTTTTGAGACGCTGACGTCGCCGGCCGCCAGATTGGTCGCGCCGGACTCGATAAGCTCGAGAACATTCTCCACATAGCGCGGATCGTGACAGAGCGCCAGGTCGTCGAGCTTTGCTCTTCGCGACGAAAGAGGGGTGACCTCCAGAAACTCGAGGGCTTTGGCGATGACCTCCAGCCTCTCCGGGCATTCGGGGTGCCCGGGTTCGGTACGGTGCTTCATGAACCAATCGTCGAGAAGAAGCGCTGTTCGTGCCACGAAATCAAAACATCTCAATTTTGCCTCCTTGAGAGGCTCCATTCACCCGGACAGTCTCCGGAAAATCTCCCGCCAAGCTGTCGATTGGCTTGGTGATTGTCGAGACGCAATCGGCAAAAAGCTTGGTATTCGAACGATCACTTGGTCCCCACTTGTCTACTTGGGAGAGAACCCGGAGGCCTTGGGCGCTCGCCAGGCGAGCGAAAAGCGGGCGGCTCACATCTGAGCGTCCGCCGTTGGTTCGCTGCGTGCGAGTAGGCGTTCCCGGATGGTGGATCGAACACCGGCCTCCCGGCGCGAGAATGCGGGCGATTTCGGCCAGGTATGATTCGGTCAAGTCAGGTTCGATGTGCACAAAAGAGTCGTATGACCACACAAAATGCACCGAGCTATCCGAAAGAAACGAGAGAATGCGGCCGTCAGTGAGATAAAACCCCGCGTGCGCCAAACCTGAGAAGCGCTTGCGGCAATAGCTTATGCAGGTGGGACTAAAATCCACGCCGATATACAATTTTGCGCGACTGGCGAGATAAGGCGTCCACCTTCCATGACCGACGGCCAATTCAAGGACCGTCGAGGTATCGCGAATGTTTGGAAATATGAATGTTTCGACGATGTCCTGCTTCCATGTCTGATACGGAACGGCGGAAAACTCCGCCTGATCGGTCCATTCGTCTCCATCAGAGGGCCAGCTGTAGCTGTCCCAAAAGCGATTTTCTGCCAATGTGGGCATCTCTGTTCGTCTCGGAAAGGGACGCGCCGCCGGTTCGCGCCGCGCGATTTATTGATCGTGTGAAATCGGAAGGATGAAGAGGAAGCCTTGTGGACGTAAACCACCACGATAAACGGCTAGAAGCCAGAAACAACCAACTTTTTGGGCTTCGAAACCGACTCGTGTCTTTACGCGCGCCACGCCAAAGACGAGTTAGCGGCGACGGGCGCGCGGAAAGAAAAAAACTTGGGCCACGTATCTGGCCCAGCGACATCGTCTTTTCATCAGCGGATGGCTCGCGAGCGAAGAGGGTGGGGATGTCCCTTAATGCTAGCGGCTTGACAACACCGGGCTTACTTCCACCCGCGCCCCGAGCGGGACGATCGCCTGGAAGCGTCAACGGAATATACGCCGGACGGGGTCCTTCGCCTCAATGGCTTCAAACGGCACCTGCTCATTAACCGTCGCTCAACTTTTTTGATTGACGCCAACAAGCACAATACGACAGGCGTCGCGCTGCCGCACTGCTTCGTGAGCGGTGAACCGCAACCGCTAAAAGCAGTTGTGTAAACTTGAAAACTTAAGAAAGCTCGGCGATGTCTTTTCTTTTTAGCGATCTGAAGAGCGAGCAGGAACGGCGGGCCATCCAAGACGACTTCAAGCCAAGGGCATTGCTCTCCTTGACAAGCATCTTGTCGAAAAACGCGCATCGAGGATTGCTCAAGTATTTTTCTTTTTGCACGACGGTGTTTCTGATCGTGTCGTTGAGGCCGATTGTAGCCGAAGTTCCGGCGAATCTTGTCGACGCATACGGCAACTTATTTGATATTGGAGTGGCAATTCCATCGGTGTCGAAGAGTTCGCGGTTCAGGCATTCATCGCGCAGCTTGTCATGAAAGCTCTCGATGTGCCCGTTTTCCCAAGGGCTCCCCGGCTTGATGTAGAGCGTCTTGATCTCCGGAAAGGTATTTCTTGATGAGCACATCGACGACTACCGCCTCAGCGAGCTTGTCCTTTTCCACGATCTTGGGTCTCCGGCAGCGGCGGTGACGACTCCGCTCTCGGGGCATTTGGGGCGGAAGTATCCGAAGTTTTGTGTTTTGAGTCGGTTTGTTTTTCTTCGTTCGGCTCCGATTTCGCCAGGGCGCGGTAGCGCCCAGTGGTTCCCACCGAGCCGCGGGGTTATGGGGGCGCGAAGCCCCCATTCTAAAAACGTAAGCCTCACTTATTAAATCTCTCCCCGCATTGAATGGCGAATTGGTTGGCGGCCATCCTCCAAGTCAACGGTGGGTTTTTTCACGACTTGGTGATGTTTCGCAAGGCCAGAAAAATGAGCTTAGTGGCCGCCTCGTCGCTCGGGAAGTGCCCTCGGTTCTTAAGCACCTTGCGCAGCTGCATATGCAAACTTTCAATCGCATTGGTGGTGTAGATGATCTTTCGCACCTCCGGCGGATATCCGTAAAAAAGAAATGATCTGTTGCCAATTTCGGCGCCAACTCTCGGCGATCCTCGGATATTTTTTGCCCCAGGGACCGGCTTCGAACTCGCTGAGCCGTTTCGCGGCCGCCTCCGCGGTTTCAGCCCGATAGATGGCTTTGAGTTCGCGAGCCAGGGCCTGGCGCTCTTTCCAACCGCAAAAGGAGAGGCAATAGCGGCTTAAATGCACGATGCAGGTCTGCACGCTGGCCAGCGGGAAGACCGTGGTGATGGCCTCCGGAAAGTCCTTTAGCCCGTCGACCACCGCGATCAGAATGTTCTCCACTCCGCGGTTGCGCAGTTCGTTCATGACCTTTAGCTAGAACTTGGCTCCCTTGTTCTGCTCGATCCAAATGCCCAGCACGTCCTTGGTTCCGTCCGCCGCGATGCCCAATGAAGATACAGCGCTTGCGTCAATCGCAGCCCGCCTCATAGGTCGCACGACCCCATTTGGCGGACTGCCTAATTCTCGGCTCAACCGCTCACAAAAACGTTTCTCGCCGGACGTGTTTCTAGCTAAATCAAACAATGCCACTACAAGGCGATTGGCGGCTTTTATAATCGTGGGGTGAAGACCCCATTACAGCGGGGCAGTTTCACAGCAATAACTCAAGCTCGGTCCACTATAAGGGACAGGACACCAGTAGGAAACAAGTGGTATCTCCCGGAGGCTGCCTCGACTGAAGGCTATCGAGGAGGCATGCGATTCGTGGGGATCGAATCGATGCGCGTTTGCTCAAGCCGACACGTGATGCATAGTTGCAGGCCTGAATTGGTTCGCCAATGCCGCGATGGATGAGATGGTTCCAGAACTCATCTGGAACAAAAATGTCTTCTGGCGGCAGCCCTTCTTCTCGAAGAAGAAACTCAGAGACTATAGTCTCCATGTTATACTCGGCGACCCTGGCCCTAGTGCAGCGTACAGACAATTCGGCTACATCGCCGCCGGAGGCTTGGCACTGATACCCAAGTTCATGATCGGCGCTGCCGGATTCGGTGGCTCGCGGCGAGCGCTCCGATCTCCGCTGTTTCGCTACCCTCTGTCGCCGCACTGAGCAAGGCTTCCAGCCGTCCTAATATCACCGGTGACAACCGGCCTACTGTCTCGGTGCAAAGGACGTTCCTCGAACGCGCTGGATGCCGACGCGAGAACGCGGTCTAAGCGCTCTGGTGTCGGTGGCTCGATTCCCAGATCATGCAAGCGTTGATAGGGCGTCGCGTTGACATGTTCATCCGGATGGCCTTGCGGCAGCACGTGCTCAGATCACCAGAGGGCCAACTCCTCGGCATCTTGCACCGTTGGCTCGCGAAAGCCGAAAGGCACGGATCTGTGCGCGGTGTCTTTACGGCGCGCCCTTCCCAGTCATAACGTGAGAACTCCTCTGCCGGGACGCCTACCTGCCTGGCAATGTAGGCGACGGCGGTCGTCGGCACTTCCTGCATCGAGAGTGGAAATCGGGCGGCGGTACTGAAAGAATTTCAGCAACACGGCGAAGCCGAGACGAGTGGGGCCGGTCTTATTGGCCAACAGCGCTGCCTCGGAAGGCAGAAGGGTCCAGTCTGCGAACTCCAAGTCGGTCCACTCGTCTTTCATGCGATCGATCGCTCCGATCTCATAGGAGGTAAGGTGGTCGTTGTCAGCAATGACACCGCCGCCGCAGGACCATTTAAAGCAGAAGCATTCCAACGCGCTGAAACCCTGGCACCTCAACGTGATCATGAGTTTGAGCGTTCCAAACTCCTCACTTCTACTTTGCCCCTGGTGACACGAATGTTTTTACTGGGCCTTGCTCTCCAAAGGCGCGGCTGCTGTTCAGCACGAAAAGCTTTAGCTGGTCGTCGATCACCGGAAGTTGAAATGTGGCTTCTTGAAATCAGGGCATTTTAACCGGACCATCTCCGCAAGAACCTCGTCCTTCTCCCGCAGCTTGCCATCATTGTGCCGCCACGGTGTCAGAGCATGTTCGTCACCGATGACGGCAAGAATGTCCTCTTCACCTTTGTTTTGCTCGTTTTCTTGTTTGCCCTTTGGGGATTTTGCAACGGGATGATTGACGTGATGGACAAGCACTTTAGGAAGAACTGCACCTGA
>CAWFMA010000036.1:0-66359 GCA_963816855.1 uncultured Verrucomicrobiae bacterium
ATTCATGACAATGCGCCGTGTACCCGCAATTGTTCGCGGCTAACAGTCTTTCCCATGACGTTCCGTCCATCACTCTCCGATCTCTTCTCATGTCCAATTGGACACACTTCGACAGCCGTGAGCAAATCCAGTCAGTTGGAGATTTCCAGGTTGTCCGCTAAACAAAGTATGAAGGCTGTTCATGCTCTTTGTTCGCAGCGCATCTGCAACTCGGAACTGGCGATATTTGAACCATGATTCTATCCGTCCAGAGCGGGGTCGCATTCAACACTCGTCAGGAAGCGCAACACGCCGCAGCGCCCTTTTTCAGGGCAACCGGGGAAACCTCCGCGTGACATCACGAGGACGATCCCGGACCAGAAGCGCTGGGTCGAGGATGCCGAGGTATCAAGTCTGGCGCGCGATGAGGCGGCCGAGGACCCCAATGGCCCGTTCGATCTTTGCGCTCCACGGGAACCCGCAGCTCAGGCGGATGTAGTTTGAAAACGCCCCCACCGGCGAAAAGATCGGACCGGGCGCGATGCTGATCCCCGCTTTTCGCGCTTCATCGAACAACCGCATGGCCTCGACCTGTGGAGACAGCTCAACCCAGAGAACAAAGCCTCCCCGGGGATTGCTGATCTTAACCGGTTCGGGGAATTCCGTGGCGACGGCCTCCCGCATCCTCTGAACCTGATCGCGGTAGGTACGTCGAATCTTTCTCAGATGATGATCGTAGCCGCCGTTGCGAAGGAATTCCGCGATCGCCAGCGCCGGCAGCGTCGCGCCTCCCAAATTCGCGGCGGTTTTCAGATGGACGATCTTATCGTGAAAGAGTCCGGCCGAAATGTAGCCCACGCGATAGCCCGGGGCGAGCGTCTTCGAGAAAGAGCCACACAGGAGGACAAGGCCCTCCTTATCAAGCGCCTTGAGGCATCGGGGCCGTGATCCTTCGTGTTGCAGGTCGCCATAAATATCGTCTTCAATGACGGGAATACGTCGCTTGAGAGCCAACTGCAGCAACGCCACACGATTTTCTTCCGGCATAGCACTGCCCAAAGGATTGTTGAAGTTGGCGATCGTGGCGATGGCGGCGATCTTGTGCCGGCGCAAGGCGCGTTCGGCTTCTTCGATACTCAGCCCTTCGCGCGCCGAGGCTGGGACAGCCACAACTTTGAGCCCAATCTGATTGAGAATGTGCAAAAGACCATAGTAGGTGGGGGACTCGGTAAGGACCGTATCCCCCGGCTTCGTCACCGCGCGCAGAGCGAGGTAAAGAGCTTCCGTAGCTCCGTTGACGACGACGAATTCGTCGTTGCTGAGGTGGCAGCCCCAATCCAGGGACCGCCGGCTGATCTCGCGCCGAAGCGTCAGCGAACCCGGAACCGGGTCGTAGCTGACCGCGAGAGCAGTTCGCTCTCTAGCCAGATTGCCGACGATTCTTGCCAGCTTGACGCCCGGCAGAAGGTCCGGGCTTGGAATCGCGCCGCCAAGTGGCACCAAGGCGGGGTCGACCAGATCTGTAACGACCGGAGCCGAAGGATGAAAATCGGCAAACGGAACCGTTGACGTCTTGCCCGAGACGGCCGGCTCGGGCAAAAACTCCGAGAGACGCGGCTTGACGAAGAAACCCGACTTCGGCCTCGCTTCGATGATCCGCCGGTTTTCCAGGACCATATAAGCCTGCAGCACGGTGGGAATGCTCACCTTTTGCTGCCCACTGAGCCGCCGCACCGAAGGAACCCGATCCCCGGCCCTGAGACTGCCGGTCGAAATGAGGTCCGCAACCGTATCCGCGACCTGGAGGTAAAGCGGTTTCTCGTCTATTCTCACCTGCACAGAATAGCATGATATTCAACGCGTGCTATACACAGTTCGTGACCGTCCTGATATGAACAGTTTTAGGTCCCCCGCGATCTGTACAGGTCAAAAACATGCACCTGTGCATCTGTTATTTCGCGGCCCTCGTGCGACAGTGGTTTCATGCAGGGGACTTTTTTCCATGAGGCGGGGGCTGGGAATTCGTTCCCGCCCCGCAGCGAGAGCCGTTTTAGGGCTGCCCACGACCGCGCCCGGGAGATTCAGGCCGACGGATGGGCGGCACGGGTCCATCCGGCTGAAACGTGGATTCCTGGACTGGCACGCGTTATTGGTCGGACGCCAGAAATGGGCGTCCAAAGCCCGGAGGCGAGGAATCAGGGTCAAAAAATGTCAAAAGGCGCGCTGCAAAGAATGAATTTAGCCGGCGGCGGCCGGATTTCCTGCCACGCGGGAAACGTGTGGATCACTTTGGACGGGGGCGGCGAAGATATTGTGCTCGCCGCCGGCCAAAGCAGGAATTTTGGCCCGTGCACGCGCGCTCTGGTCGAGGCTCTGTCGCCTTCATGGGTTCTCGTTGAAGCGCCTTGACGGGACGCCAGTTCCCCTCATCTGACCGCCGCCGCAGCCCACCTCGCCCGCGCTTCCGGCGTTTTGCGCTTGGCCGTAATCGTTGGTTAGGTGGTCTTGGCGGCGCGGTGATTCGCGGAGAGTCTGAGGCGGAGGCGGAAGGGGATCGGCGGCGTGGTCGTATTGACACCGGGCACCGCCGGATTCATAGTCCTCGGCCCTTCGAGAGAGTCATTTATGCAAAAGATCCGCAATGTAGCCATCATCGCTCACGTTGATCACGGCAAGACCACGCTTGTCGATCAACTTCTGAAGCAGTCAGGCACCTTTCGCCCAAACCAGAAGGTGGACGAGCGGGTAATGGACTCGATGGATCTCGAAAAAGAAAAGGGAATCACCATCCGTGCCAAAAATGCCGCCTTTCGCTGGAACGGCTACCACGTCAATATCGTAGACACACCCGGCCACGCGGACTTTGGGGGAGAAGTCGAGCGGATCATGAAAATGGTTGATGGAGTGTTGTTGGTCGTGGACGCCCACGACGGGCCGCAGGCACAGACAAAGTTCGTCCTGCGCAAGGCAATGGAAAATGGGCTTAAGCCCGTGGTGGTAATCAACAAGATCGATCGGGAAAACGCCAGGCCCCACGAGGTTCTGGACATGGTCTTCGAGCTGTTTCTCGAGCTTAACGCGACGGACGAGCAGCTTGATTTCCCTCACATCTATGCCAGCGCCAAGCAAGGTTTCGCCAAGCGAGAACTGGTTGACCCCAGCCAGACGATGCTTCCGCTTTACGAAGCGATAGCCTGGCACATCCCTGGACCTCAGCCCTCAGGCGTTGACTATCTTCAGTTCCTCGTTTCCAATCTCGACTACAGCGATTATCTGGGCCGCATCGCCTACGGCCGAATCGTCAGCGGGAATGTCAAAGTGGGACAGAGCGCGGTCTGCTGCCATACAGGGGGCAAGAAAACGCGCTCAAACATCACCGCAATCTTCAGCCACGAGGGCCTGGAGAAAATCCAGGTCGAAAGCGCTGGTGAAGGCGATATCGTCGGTATCGCCGGATTCGAGGACGTGTTTATTGGCGAAACAATCACGGACAGCGAAGAACGCGAAGCGCTTCCGTTCGTGCACATTGATCCGCCGACAATCACGATGAAAATCTGCGTTAACGATTCCCCGCTTGCCGGCCGGGAAGGCAAGTTGCTTACCGCGCGCCAGATAAAGGATCGCCTTGTTCGTGAAACCCGGACCAACGTATCTCTGCAAGTCTCCGAAACCGAAAGTGCCGGACATTTCGAAGTCAGGGCCCGGGGCGAAATGCAGATTGCCATTCTGGTAGAGCAAATGCGCCGGGAAGGCTTCGAGATTCTGGTCTCGCGACCGCAGGTCATTTTCGAACGGGCAGGAGATGGCTCGCTTCTCGAACCCATGGAGACACTCTACGTGGATATCCCGACCGAGAATCTCGGGGATATCCTTCAGTCGCTCGCGGGACGCAAAGTTGAAATCGAAAACATGCAGCACAATCCGCGCAATGTTCTTATTCAGGCAACCATTCCGACCCGGGGGCTTATCGGTTTCGAAACCGACCTGACCAACGTCACGAAAGGGCTCGGCATCGCTAGCCACCTGTTTAAGAGCTACGGCCCGCACAAGGGACCAATTCCGAGTCGGGGCAAGGGAGTTCTCGTTTCGATGGAGAACGGACTGAGCATGGCTTATGCGCTGGACTCGATTCAGGAACGGGGACGCCTTTTTATCGGTCCGCAAGAAGAAATCTACGAGGGAATGATCGTCGGTGAGAATGCCCGTCCGGACGACATGCCCGTGAATCCGTGCAAGGCGAAAAGGCTCACGAACATGCGCAGTCAGGGCGAGGGCAAGGGGATTTCGCTGGCTCCTCCCCTGGTCATGAGTCTGGAGCGTTCGCTCGAATTCATCGCGGCGGACGAATATGTCGAAGCCACGCCCAAATCGCTCCGGTTGCGCAAGAAAATTCTCGATGCCACCGCGCGCAAGCGAGCCGCAGCGAAAGCGGCCTGAATCCGATCATCACTTGCCACGCCGGCGGGCGGCTGTTCACTCCTTGCCATGAGAAAGAAGATTCCGCTCTCAGTTCCGCAGCGTCCTTGGCAATCCCCTTTTTCCGAGCTCAGCAAAGATGGCCTGCCGGAGGGCTCAATCGCTGAGCCGTCACCGGCTGCAAAAAAAAAATTCCGCTTAGTCCTCCGGCGAGAAAAAGCACGGCGGGGCGGAAAAACGGTCGTTGTCGTTACCCAGTTTCCCACTCACCTTACCCCGGAGGACATTAACAATCTCGCGCGCGATCTTCGAAGGTCGCTCGGATGCGGCGGCTCAGAAAGGCCCCGGGAGATTGAAATCCAAGGCGACCAGCCGGAACGAGTCAGGCGCTATTTCGAGGAGCGAGGCTACGAAATTGCAGGGCCTTGAATCCAGGCGAAAGCGGAGATTTGAAAAGGTGAGGCCTCCAACCAGTTTCTATGGGCCAGAATCGGGAGTTTTGCGATTGATGTCGGACTGGGACGGCGGTATGCAGGATCGTGGCGCGGCGTAGTAGAAGGACAGGACTGACGGTCGGAATTATAGCTGCCGTTCTGCTTATCGTTGCCGCGTTTATTGGATCCCGGCTCTTCGTGTCCTCGAGCTCCCAACCTTTCCGGACCATTTCCCTATTGGACGTGAAAACCTATCTTGAAAACGCAAACAGCCTGCGCGGAAACGTTTACAAGATCGAAGGCGAGGTGGTAAATTCTCTGGGATGGTCCCCGAGCAAAGGACGCCTGATAGCGGTGGAAGTTGACAACAACGAAGTCGTTCCCGTCTTAGTCACCACCGACTTTAGCCATATTAACATCCAAAAAGGGCAACGATTCATTTTCCTGCTCGAAGTCGATGACAAAGGCATCCTGCGCACGAAGGATATGACCAAGTCATGAGATGCGCGTGACAATTTTCCCTTCGCAACGACGAGGGAAGGCAACGGAGAGGTTGAAACCGCCTTGGAGACGCGGGCGGCCCCCAGCGTCTACTTCCGGAAAGACGGCTTTTCCCGAAGCGATATCAAACCCTTTGACCTCAGGAACGCGCTGATTCCAGCGCGGCCAATTCCTCCCAGAGCTCTCTTTCGCGGACGCTAAGTTCCCGCGGAAGCCGGGGCCGAACCACCGCGTAAAAATCCCCGCGTCCCCCCTCTTTCCTCGGAAGGCCCCGGCCTTGCAGCCTGAATTTCTGGCCGTTCTGGGAGTTGCGGCGCACGTGCAATTTTGCACGGCCATCAAGCGTGGGAATCTCGACGTCACCGCCGAGCACCGCTTGGGAAACAGGAATTTCGAGATCGAAGTAGACATCGCTACCTTGGACCTCGAAATCCGGATGCTTCTCAAATTTGATCCTCAAGAACAAATCGCCGGCCTGGCCCCGGCCACCAGCGGTTTCGCCGAGCCCAGCAAGCCGAATGCGTTGCCCCTCTCGAACGCCTTTCGGGATCTTCACCGTGTAAGTCTGCACCTTTCCGGAAGGGCCGCGGCGAAACGAAATCTGTCGGGTCGAACCGCGCAAAGCCTCCTCGAGGGTCACCAGAATGTCCGCCTCAATGTCCTGCCGGTGGGCAAAAGACTCCTCGAAATCGTGTCTTTCGAATCCTCGATGGCCTCCTCTCCTGGCCCCAAAAAGCTGCTCGAAAAAATCGCTGAATCCCGTCCCGCCAAAATGGAACTCCACGCCGCCGTCGCCAAAATTCCCCTGAGACCCTTCGAAGCCGGCGCCGCCCCGCGGGGGTTGAAATCCGCCCTGCTGCCAGTTGGCTCCGTATTCGTCATATCTCTTTCTCTTCTCCGAATCGCTTAAAACCTCGTAGGCCTCGTTGATTTCCTTAAACTTTTCTTCCGCCGACTTCTTGTCTTTCGCGGTGTCGGGGTGGTACTTGCGCGCAAGCTTTCTGAAGGCGCTCTTGATTTCCTCGGGCGTTGCGTTTTTGGAGACGCCCAAGGTTTCATAGTAGTCGCGAAATTGAACGGGCATATGACTAGTGACGAATTATAGAAGGATCGGCGGAAATCGAGAGTGATAATTTACGGCCTCGGCGCCCTTGTTCATCATCTAAATCCTGCTAATCGTCTCCAGATTCGCCCAAAAGAGCATGCTTGATATCCGCCTCCTCCGCGATCGGCCAGGTCTCGTGAAGGCTCGTCTGGCCACGCGGGGTCCCGGAATGGAGGGTGCGGTGGATGCGGTCTTGGGAATAGACTCAAGGCGGCGCGCTGTTGAGACGCGGCTCCAGGTCTTGCAGGCTGAACGAAACCGTCTCAGCAGAGAAATCGGCGCCCTGCGGTCCAAAGGTTCCGATACGGCTCCCCAGGAAGCGGAGGTCAAATCCCAGGCTGCGGAGATGCAGAATCTCTCCGCACAGGGAGCAACTCTGGAAGAGCAACAACGGGAACTTCTTCTGAACCTTCCCAATTTGCCCCAGGAGAGCGTGCCGGTTGGCAGCGATTCCCAGAGCAATCCCATTATCCGAACATGGGGCGAGAGACCGCATTTGGAACGAAAAGAGGACCACCTTTCCATTGCGGAACGCCTCGATCTTTTCGATTTTGCGCGCGCCGCAAAGATCAGTGGCCGTGGATTTACTTGTTTTAAAGGAAAGGGCGCTCGACTCGAGCGTGCCCTGATCAACTTTCTTCTCGACCTCCATACAAACGATCACGGTTACACGGAAGTCAGCCCGCCCTTCCTGATCAACTCCGAATCCCTCGTGGGCACTTCACAATTGCCCAAATTCGAGGATCAACAGTATCGCGTCGAACGGGATCCACTGTATCTTACCCCCACCGCAGAGGTGCCGCTGACCAATCTTCACCGCGACGAGGTCCTGCATTTCTCGACCCTTCCTCTGAAGTACGCGGCCTACACGCCGTGCTTTCGCAGGGAAGCCGGCGCCGCCGGAATCGGAACGCGCGGCCTGATCCGCATGCACCAGTTTGACAAAGTCGAATTGGTGCGGATCAGCACGCCTGAGAATTCAGCCAACGAGTTGGAGGCTCTGACCGCCGATGCGGAAACAGTTCTGCGAAAACTCGGGCTCTATTACCGGGTTATCGAACTCTGCACCGGCGATCTTGGTTTCGGGGCGGCAAGAACCTATGATCTTGAGGTTTGGTGCCCTGGACAGGACGCTTTCCTCGAGGTATCGAGCTGCTCGAACTTTGAAGACTATCAAGCTCGGCGGATGAATTTGCGTTTCAAGGGACAAGATGGAAAGAATCGACTTTGCCACACCTTGAATGGTTCTGGCACGGCCCTGGCAAGGCTCTATGTCGCGCTTCTTGAGACGGGCTTGCGCGGCGACGGGACGGTCGGCCTGCCGGGCGCCCTTCATGCCTACTTCGGCGGCGAATTTGTTGACTGATTTTCTCGACAAGCTTCGGCAAGCTCTTGGCGCTCACCCGCCGAGAAGACGGTACCTGATCGGCATCTCCGGTGGTCGCGATTCCATGGCGCTCTTGGCGGGCCTGCACTCCCTTGGTTATCACAAGCTGGTCATTTGTCATTTAAACCATGCGCTGCGTGGCACCTCGGCGAATAGCGATCGGTCGCTTGTTGCGGAGACCGCCATTCGATTGGCATGCCCCATTGACGCTGGGAAACTGGACGTTCGGAAGCATGCCGCAACGGAAAAGCTCTCGATCGAGACGGCTGCCCGAGACCTGCGCTACGAGTTCTTTCGGGCCTGCGCCAAAAGGCATAGCTGCAAGAGAATTTTTCTCGCCCACCATGCGGACGACCAAGTCGAGACCTGTCTATTCAATTTCTTCCGGGGAACGGGCGCCGCTGGGTTGGCGGGCATGAAGCTGTTCTCGAAGGCGCACGGCCTGGAAATCATTCGCCCGATGCTCGGAATCAGCCGCGCGGATATCGCCGCCTTCGTCGCCACGCGTGAAATTCCGTATCGGGAAGATTCGACGAACGCCAGCGACGACCACACGCGCAACCGCCTTCGAAGTCAGGTAATCCCCGCCATCGAGCGCGCGTTCGGGCCTTCCTTCCGTCCGGCTATTCTCCGAGCCGCGGAAATTCTCGATGCTGAAGAATCTTGGATGACGTCAATGGTTCCCGAGTTCAAGGAAACGCTCAGTTGTGAAACATTGCGCAAGATGCCGCTCGCGCTGCGTCGGCGCGTCGCGCTCCAATGGCTTAGAAATTGGAAGGTCCCGGAGCCCGGATTCGCCGAAACGAACCGTGTGTTGTCTCTTTTGGACACTTCAAACGGTCCTGCAAAGGTAAACCTTCGGGGCAATTGGCACGCCCGCCGGCGTGCCGGGAATCTTTTCCTCGAAAGTGGTCCAGGCTAGGAGACTGTTGAAAAACCCACGCATGTCACGCGCGAGCGCCCTCCGGGTTGCGTGGCATAGGCGGGTTTCTCAACAGTCTCCTAGCGGGCTCAGGCTGTCTCCAGCTTGTAGCGCTCATAGAGTTCCAGCGCCCTCCTCCGGACCGTTGTATGATCGACCAGCGGCGCAGGATAGTTGCTTGCCAGGCGCTCACCGTGCGCGGGCGGTTCGCCGAATTTCTTCGCCGGAACATTGCGCAGCTCAGGCACCCAATTCTTGATGTATTCCCCCCGCGGATCGAACCGGGCCGCCTGCGTCCATGGATTCATGATTCGAAAATAGGGCGCCGCGTCGGCGCCGGTTCCGGCGCTCCACTGCCAGCCGCCATTGTTGCTGGCTATTTCACCATCCGTCAGCTTCTGCATGAAATACCTTTCGCCCAGTCTCCAGTCGAGTAGGAGGTCTTTGGTGAGAAACATGGCAACGATCATGCGCGCGCGATTCGGCATATAACCAGTTTCATTAAGTTGGCGGATCGCGGCATCAACGAGGGGCACCCCGGTTTCCCCGGCACACCACTTCCTGAAGTGATCCTGGTTTCCGGGCCATTTCATTCCACGCAACTTCGGCTCGAATTCGACTTCGAGCACCTCCGGAAAGTGCCAAAGAATGCTCAGATAAAACTCCCGCCAGACAAGCTCGTTGATAAATTTCCCGGCGCTCCTCCGGCCGGCCGCGGATAGCCCGCTGGAATGCTCCTCGCATTTCTGGAGCAGCTCTCGAATCGAGAGCAGGCCAAACCGCAGATCCTGCGAGAGCCGGGAAGTTGGCTTGCCAAGAAGGTTTCTGCCGACCTGATAGTCGGCTAGGCCTTTCTCCAAAAACATCTTCATCCGGCGCCTCGCAGCCTTCTCACCAGCTTCCGGGACATGGGTCTCGGAAGCGAGTCCCCACGTCCCCAAATCCGGGAGCGGCAAAGAGAAGACGCCTTCTGCCGGTTCAATCCTGCGGACTCGATTGGTGGTCGACGGTTTCTTCAGTCTCGCCCACGCCTTCGCGTAAGGAGTAAAGACCCTGAACGGTTCTCCCGCGACCGTTAGAAGCTCATTTCCGTCGTGAATAGAGACGTCGTTGCAGCCGACGATCTTGATCCCCATCCGCCGGCCGAGAGAAGTGAGTTCCCCCTCGACCTTTCGACCGTAGGGATCGGGGTCCCGATTGAAAAAGATAGCCTTGGCCTTTGTCTCCAGCGCCAGTCTTTCAAGCTCTTTGACAGGCGCCCCTCTGCGAATGACCAGTCGTCCCCCTATTTCCGCTAAACTGTCCCTTAGGGACTCCAGGCAGCCGCACAGAAACTGCTGACGATGGGCGCCCGTCCAGCCGTGACTCCCGCACCAATTGCTGAGGACATAGACAGGAACAACCTTGGCAGCCTGCGTCGCGACCGACGCAAGCGCCCGGTTATCCGCAGTCCGAAGGTCGCGGCGAAACCAAAGGATCGCCGTATCCACCCGCTCCAAAAGTCTCGCTTGGCGAGGCAGCCCCGGTCGGCAGAATCCCGCCGTTAAATCACGGCTTCGACCTTCGGCCGTTCCTTCTTGCTGAGAGCCTTGCGAAGCTTGTGAAGCGCAATATTCTGCAACTGCCGGATCCGCTCCCGCGTGACCCCGAACTTCTCGCCCACTTCCTCCAGCGTCTTGGGCTTCTGCCCATCGAGGCCAAACCGAGAGTTGATGATCCTCCGCTCGCGCTCGTCGAGCACGTCAAGTAACTCTCCGACTTCTTCACGGAGGTCCTTGTCCCGCAGGGTCTCGAAAGGATCGTCGGCCTCCTCATCGCCCACGATCTCCCCAAACTCGGTCGAATCGTCGTCCCCGATCGGTTGGTCGAGCGAGGCGGGGCGGACGGCGGCGCTTTTCAGCTGAGTCACCTTCGAGGAGGAAAGTCCAATCTCCTCCGCGAGTTCGTCGTCGGTGGGTTCGCGGCCCAACTCTTCGGTCATCTGCATCGCGACCCGACGCATCTTCGAGATTTTGTCGACCAAGTGGACCGGTAAGCGGATCGTCTTGCTTTGATTCGCCAACGCCCTCTTGATAGATTGCTTGATCCACCAGGCAGCATAGGTGCTCAGCTTTCCGCCTTTTTTCGGATCGAACCTCTCCACGGCTTTCATCAAGCCAATGTTGCCTTCAGAAATCAAATCAAGCAGCGGCAACCCGAGATTCGCATAGTCCCTCGAGATCTTTACCACCAGCCGCAGATTCGACCGCACCATTTCCGAGCGCGCCTTTTGATCACCACGTTTAATCTTGCGCGCAAGCTTTACTTCCTGCTCGGGTGTCAAAAGCGGAAACTGTGCAATCTCTCTCAGATACAGCTGAAAGCCTGTCTCGTTGTCTTCCAAAGCCATCGTTTCGGGGTCCTCTATTTGTTACGTTCTTGATCAAGCCTCAGGATGCCTAAATTATAGTTATTTAATGAGGTTAACCTCTTAGACACTATGTGTCACGTCTTGTTCAAAAAATATGAAAAAAAATCCGCTCAGACCGATCCCTCTTAAGATTCATGGTGTAAATGAGTTACGATATGGCGGACCGGAAGCGGATCTCCATTTTCGGGGAGTGCAAGAAATGATTTTTGCAGGCCGGGTTGAAAGCAAAGCTGCGGCAATGTCGCGGCGCTTGAGTTCTCGGTTGAGTTTGCCGTAACCTACCTCACTTTTGACGCCCCGTTCGGATGACGCGTCGGCAGACCTCCAATTCTTGGTCTGGAACAGCCTGAAGCGGAGTTTCCGGGTATCGCCGGCGCCCAAATATTCAAATAAGGACGAGAGATTCGATGCGTATCCTGGTAAGCGGACTGATCGGCCAGTATGCTTTTGGCGGCGTAACTTGGGACTACATGCAGTACGTTCTCGGGTTCCGCAGTCTGGGCCATGATGTCTGGTATCTCGAGGATTCGGCCAATTGGGCCTACGATCCCAAAAAACAGGAGCCGAGTGCGGATTGCTCCCATAACGTAAACTATCTGGATCGCATCATGCGTGAGTTCGACATGGGAGACCGCTGGATTTATCGCAACGAACCGGACGGCGCCTATCACGGCGTCACCGATGCCGGGATGGCGGAAAAGATCATCGTCGGGGCAGACGTCCTCGCGAACGTTTCGGGTGCCTGCTGGCTGCGACCCCTAACGGCCAAAATCGGCAAAAAGCTCTTTCTCGACGGGGATCCCATGTTTACCCACATCAAACTGACCCGCGGAGAGCGAGCATACGTGGATCGTGTTCGCGCCCACGAACGTCATTTCACTTTTGGACTGAACGTCGGAAAAGCCGGATGCAAGGTGCCGACGGCGGGACTCGATTGGCGTCCGACAGTGCAACCGATTGCCCTCGAATGGTGGACAAGGGCTCTGAGCACGCCCGAAGAAGGCCATATCGCTAACGGGGCATGGACCACGGTCATGAACTGGGCCAGCTACAAGCCCGAGGAATTTGAAGGGGAAAGCTACGGACAGAAAGACGTCGAGTTTATGCGCTTCGCCGAGCTACCGGGCCGCGTCGGCGAAAAATTTGTTCTCGCCATGGGACAGGGACCCGGGAAGAGCCGCCCGACGCCATATCTCGAATCCTTAGGCTGGAAAATCATCGAACCGGACTCCTATTTGCCCGATTACGCCACCTACCACGATTTTCTTTCACGTTCCAAAGCGGAGTGGAGCATCGCGAAGAATGGATACGTGAAATCACGCAGCGGCTGGTTCAGTTGCCGCACTGCGTGCTATCTAGCCGCCGGCAAGCCGGTGGTAGTTCAAGATACCGGATGGAGCGAGCATTTGCCATCGGGTGACGGGGTGCTTTGCTTTTCCACCCTTGCAGAAGCAGTCGGCGCAATCGAAACGGTCTCGGGCAACTATGCTCACCACTGCCAAGCCGCTCGCGACTACGCCAAAGCCCATTTCGACGCCATGCGAATTTGCGCGGAGTTGCTCGAGTGAACCGCGGATTTTCCGATTCGGCTCTGGTCTTGATCGGGCACGGTTCGACATTGAATCCGGATTCGAGCGCGCCGACCCAGGCCCATGCCCGGGTAATCCGGGAGCGGGGAATTTTCCATGAAGTGCACAGTTGCTTCTGGAAGGAAGAACCCTCCCTGCGCGAAGTACTGAGAATGGTGGAGAGCGAGACGGTCTACGCTGTTCCTGTCTTCATCAGCGAGGGGTATTTTACGCGCGTCGTCATCCCGCGTGAATTGGAGCTGACGGGACGCAGTACCTCTCGCGACGGGCGGACAATTCTCTATTGCGAACCGGTCGGAAATCACCCCCGAATGACCGACGCGCTCCTTCGGCGAGCCCGGAACGTTGCTCCGAACGTGCCACCGGAAGCGACGAGCCTTTTCATCGTGGGACATGGCACAGAACTCAATGATAACTCCGCCAAGGCGGCAAAGGACCAGGCAGCGAAGATCAGGGCGCTGGGCAGCTATGCTCAGGTCCTCTCAGCCTACATGGAAGAGCCGCCACGGATTTGTGAATGGGACAAGCTTTCGGAATACCCGAACGTGGTGATTGTCCCCTTTTTCATTGCTGACGGATTGCACAGCTATCAGGACATTCCCGTATTGATCGGCCTTGAGGCCGTCGCGGGGCCTGCGGCCAGCGAAGCTCAAATTTTCCGGCGAAATCCGTATCACCTGCGTGGGAAAAAGCTTTTCTACGCGAGCGCAATCGGCACTGAACCGATGCTTGCCGAGGTAATTCTCGACCAGGTAGCGGCCGCCGCGGCTCGCGCGATCGAGAATTCTGTGGGTTAAGCGAGGTCGCCAATCGCTCGAAGCAAGAGACGGAGTCCTGCTTCAGTAGGCGAGTCGAAATAGGCCGTTTTGCGCGAGCCCCCAACGCATCATTCGTTCGGCATCGTCAAAGATGTACTGTGTCTTGCTGCCAAACTGAGCCAGAATCACTTCGCGGCCTCCCATCGACGCGCTCGAAATCAAGCATCGTCCGGCAGCGTTCGTGTAGCCGGTCTTCATTCCATTGAAGATCGACGAGCGCTTGAGCAACTTGTTGGTGTTTTCCAGGACCTTGCTTCTGCCCGTGGCATATACGAAAACGAAATAGCGGCTGCCGACGAGCCGGCGCAGGAATGGCTCCCTGTAGGCCCGGAAGGCGATGCGAGCCATGTCGCGCGCCGTGGAGTACTGATACGCGGGGAGCCCGTGCGGATTGACAAAGTGCGAGTCATGAGCGCCCAACTCCCAGGCCGTCGTATTCATCGCGGCGGCAAAAGTCGCCAGATTTCCGAAGCAGTCCCGGGCCAGCGCGGCGGCAGCGTCATTTTCGCTCTTGACCAGCATGGCGGAGAGCAACATGCGCCGCGTGTACCATTGACCGGGACGGACCCCGAGCTTGCTTGGTTCGACCCGAGTATCGTCGGGCGAGATGACGACGCGATTCTCGAGACTTCCTTTCCTCAGAATAACCAGCGCAGTCAAAAGCTTTTGAGTGCTCGCAACTTGCGTGCGTTCGTCGGCGTTCTTCTGATACAGTGTCAGACCGCTTCGCGCGTCAATCATGATTGCGCTGCGAGCGTGAAGGCTGGGAGCAGCCGCCGGCCAGAGCGAACTCGCCCCGGGCGGCGAGTCGCCGACGGGAGAACGCCAGAGCTCTGCGCGTCTGACGGGCGCTGAGGGAGGCTCCTCGGCGGCGCATCCGGCGAAAATCAAGGCCACCAGCAGGAACGCGCGTCTCTGCGCCGTTTTGCGCCCGAACAGCGCTTCAAATCCATGGCCTCTAGAGCGTTCGGCAGAATCTCCGCCCCAATGGCTCGTGGGCAGCCGGCTCAGGCGTTTCGTTGCAAGACGCGTCCAGTTCAAAACCGCCATCGTCTCCGAATGATAGGAGCAGCCGCCGCTAAACGGCCGGCCCTTTCATGCAAGCAACCTGTCACCCTCAGCTCGTGATAGCGACTTTCTCGGACAAAGCCTCGACCGTTAACTCTGGGTCAAGCTTGCCGATCGCGCGCACGGAAAACGCGGTCGACAGGCGCGCGGCTTGAGGAAGGCTCAATCCGCGAAGCTTGGCTGAAACCATCCCGGCCACCATCGCGTCGCCCGCCCCGACCGTGCTGCGCACTTCGATCTCGGGAGGCGTGGCAAAAAAAACTCCTTCGCTCCCGACAAAACAAGCGCCTTCGTGTCCCATCGACACAACTACTGTTCCGATCCCTTGCGCGACCAATTCGCGAGCAGCCTCGATCACCGCTTCGCGCGACGGCAGAGGCCGCTTTACCAAGGCCTCCAACTCGTGGATGTTGGGTTTGATGAGCGTGGGCAAAGCCTCGATCGCGTGATTCAATGTCTCCCCGCTCGTATCCAAGGCGACTTTCTTTTGGCGCGCCTTCAACGATTGCGCCAGCTCGCGGTAAATGGTCGTTTCTACGCCCGGGGGCAAGCTTCCGGCGATGACAAACCATTCCGCGCTGATTTGATCGATGGCTGCGCGGAGCGTTACGATGTCGCTCGGCAAAGGCTCCGCACCGGCGAAATTGATGTCGGTCGTCTCCTTGCGGACAGGATCGGTGATCTTGATTCCGACTCGAGTCTCTCCTTCCAGGCGCACGAAGTGGTCAGCGATCCGCTTGCGCGCGAAGAGCCGCTCAAAGACGGCGGAGTTCTCACGCCCCAGGAAACCGGTCACCGCCACCGTGTGACCGACATCGGCTAGCGACGAGGCCACGTTCACACCCTTCCCCCCGGCGTTGAGATATTCCCCTTGAACCCGGTTGACCTTCCCTGCCTCGAAATTCGGAATCGTAATCGTACGATCAATGGCAGGATTCAGCGTGATGGCTAAACAATCGTAATTCTTGGCGGGCATAAACTCAGTGGGTAAGTTGCCTCACTTCGGGCGCGGTCGAGCAAGCGAGAGCTTTGCGCGCCAGGTTTTGGGCATCGGCCAGCTTGATTTTCCGCAGCGAGGCCTTGACCGCAGCGATACTCGGCAAACTCATGCTCAGTTCAGCGACGCCAAGCCCGGTAAGGATCGCGGCCCCGATCGGATCGCCCGCGACGCCGCCGCAGACTCCGACCCACTTTCCCGCTCCCTTGGCCGCGCGGACGGTCATATCGATCATGCGCAGCACCGCCGGGTGAAGTCCATCGACGTTCTTTGCCAGCGCCGCATGCATTCGGTCCATGGCCAAGGTATATTGAGTGAGATCGTTGGTGCCAATCGAGAAGAAGTCGACCTGCTTGGCAAACTCCGGCGCCATGAGCACGGTCGAAGGCACCTCGACCATAATGCCGATTTCAACCGGCGGCACATCCAACTCTTTGCGGACCTGCTCGGCGACGTCCTTTGCGGCGATCAGATCCTCCAAGGTGCTGATCATCGGGAACATGATCTTGATCGGGCCAGTTTTGGAAGCGCGATAGATCGCCCTCAGTTGGGGCAAGAAAATCCCCGGCTGCCGCAAGCAAAGGCGGATCCCCCGAACACCGAGAAACGGGTTCTCCTCTTCGGGAAGCGAGATGTACGACGCTATCTTGTCGCCCCCGATGTCCAAGGTTCGAAGAATCAGCGGGAGACCGTTCAGCGCGCGGGTCATTTCGCTGTAGGCTTCGAATTGTTCGTCTTCCGAGGGAGGCGTGTCCCGATCGAGGAACAGAAACTCCGTTCGCATCAGGCCGATTCCCTCCGCGCCTGCTTCCACGGCTGCAGCCGCCTCGGCCGCTTTGCCGATGTTGGCGACGACCTCGACGCGATGGCCGTCGGAAAGGACGGCCGGCTCATACCGGGTCGCATATTCCTGGTCGCGGCGGTTCGCCATGTCGACCTGAAAGCGCTTGGCAGACTCGATATCTTCCGCGCTTGGCTCAATGTACAACCTTCCGGCCGAGCCATCCAAAATACATAAAGTCCCGGTTTTCACCTCGAGAGCTGCCGCGCCCGCGCCCACAACGCAGGGAATGTCGAGCGAGCGGGCGATAATCGCGGTATGGGCGGTTGGACCGCCCGACGCGGTGCACAGGCCCAAGATGCGCTTCGGATCAAGCTGCGCCGTGTCCGAAGGCGTCAGATCGTCCGCGGAAAGGATCACCGGTTCATCTGGCAGGCGAGGCGCGCCATGTTCCGCTCCAGCTAGCAAACGAAGAACGCGTTGTCCGATATCGTGCAAATCCGCCGCCCGCTCCGCGAGGCGCTCGTTCTCAATCTGCTTGAGCTCGACCGATCGGCGCTCGATCGCCTGCTGCCAGGACCATGACGCGCTGTGGCCGTTTTCAATCTGGGTGCAGACTTCCAGAAAAATCTCGGCGTCGTTCAAAAGCGCCAGATGGGCCCGAAAAATCGCCGCTTCCCCTTTTCCGGACTGGCTTTTGACCTGCTCGTAAATCTCCGAGATCTGTTCGTTGGCCGTCGCGATGGCCCGTTTCAGCGCAAGTTCCTCCGAGGCAACATCTTTTGGATTATCTTCTACAAGGATATGCGTTGTTTGGAACTGATACAACGGACCAATCGCGATTCCCGGCGACGCGGAGACGCCCGCCAGGGCATGTCCGGCCGATTCGGGAACCCACTTATCCTCCTCCGAGATCGTTTCCCTGACCTCCTCCACATCCCCGAGCCCGCTATCGACCGCTTCCTTCAGAGCCTTCAACGCCGCCTCGGCATCGGCCCCCGAAGCGATGATGCGAATTGTCTCGCCCCCGGGAGTGCCTAGTTTCAAAAGCGCAGCCATCGACTTTCCGTTCGCGATCTTGGTGCCATACTGGACGCGGACATCCGATTGGAATTGGCTGGCAACCTCGACAAACATGGTGGCTGGACGCGCGTGCATGCCTGCGCTGCCCACAATCTTGGCATCCACGTGATGTGCCCCCTGCGGCAGTTCGGCGGTATCGGCGGATTCTGCTCCCGGGGTGGAAGCTTCGCGGCTTAACCCGGAAATGATGTCTTCCGGGTTCTTGGTCTTGGCCAGTTGTTCGGCTCTCGCCGGATCGTCGAGGACATCGGTGAGTGCTGCCAGAACGCCGAGGTGCTCGTCGGATTTGGCCGCGATTCCCACAATGATGTGCGCAACCTTGCCTGGCCCCCACTCGACTCCCTCCGGAAGCTGAACCACGGAAATTCCCGTTGCGCGGATCAACTCGCGGTCCTTGGCCATGCCGTGCGGAATCGAGATTCCGTTACCGAGGTAGGTATTGGCCTGCCCTTCGCGACCGATCATGCTCTCGATGTAGCCCGGCTCGATATAGCCCGATTCTACGAGAACCTGTCCGGCAGCTCGAATGGCTTCGTTCTTGTTCGCGGCGCGCGCACCGATCCGAATGTTTTGAGGGGTGAGTTGAATCATGGTCGAATTCGTACGGGTTCTTTGGATTTATTGATCAAGCCAGAGCGGGCGCCGGTTCGGTTATCGGGCGTTTGAGGAAAAACAGGGTTCCCGCGGTGACGATGGTTCCCGCAAGAATGGCAATCCCGTAAGCCATAAGGTTTGTTACCGCCCCGGGAATGATAGCAGCGAAAATTCCGCCGTGCGGAACCAGAAGTTTCACTCCGCTAACCATCGAGATTGCGCCCGTGATTGCCGAGCCAGCGATGAGCGCCGGAATGACGCGGATGGGGTCCTTCGCCGCAAAGGGAATCGCTCCTTCGGTGATAAAGGAAAGCCCAAGCACCAGCGCCGGTCCGGCCGCCTCGCGTTCTTCGAGATCGAATTTGTCCTTGAAGAGAAAGCACGCCAATGCCAGGCCGAGCGGCGGCGTCATTCCGGCGGCCATGACCGCGGCCATCGGAGCGTAGATCTTGCTCGCAAGCAATCCGACCGCGAAAGCATAGGCTGCCTTGTTGATCGGTCCGCCCATATCAAAGGCCATCATCGCTCCGAGGATGATACCCAGCACCACGGCGTTGGCGCCCTGCATGCCAAGAAGCCAGGCATTCATCGTGTTGTTCAACCAGGACACGGGCGGCGCGATCACATAGATCATCAGGAGACCAATCCCGAGAGTCGACAAAAACGGCAGGATCAGCACGGGCTTTAGTCCTTCGAGAGTTGCCGGCAGGCGAATCTTATCGGCGAGGAACTTTGTGAGGTAGCCAGCCAGAAAACCGGAGAATATTCCGCCAATGAAACCGGCGCCCAGACTCTGTGCCAGGAACCCTCCTACCATTCCGGGAGCGATGCCCGGGCGATCGGCAATCGAATAGGCAATGAATCCAGAAAATACTGCGATAAACAGGCGAAACGCCGTATCCCCTCCGATTTTCATCAGCGCGGCCGCCAGCGTCCCTTCAGGATATGCTCCTTGCTGGATACCTCCGATAGCAAACGCGAGAGCAATGGAAAGTCCACCGGCGACCACCAGCGGCAGCATATACGAAACACCGGTCATCAAATGCTTGTAGGGGCCGGTTCGCGACTTCGCTCGTTCGGCTTTGGCCTTGTCGACCGCTCCGGCCAACCCTCCGCCTCCGGCGTCGCCTCCTACCGGCGCTTCAAGAGCCTTCCTTAAGACGTCCTGGCCGGCATGCATGGCTTGCTTGGTGCCGGTCATGTAGAGACGCTTGCCTCCAAAGCGGGAGGTATCGACATTTGTCTCCGCGGCGATGACGACCGCATCGGCCGCCGCAATGTCTTCCGGCGTGAGCTGATTTTTTGCCCCAACCGACCCTTGCGTCTCAACCTTGATCGAGTGACCAAGCGCCTTGGCGGCTTTCTCCAGGGCCGCCGCGGCCATGAATGTGTGGGCTATTCCCGTCGGACAAGAAGTGATCCCCACGAACCGCTTGCCGCCGCTGGCTGCCGCTGGCGCCGGTTTGGCCGCCTCGGGCGCAACCTTCTCCGGCGCCGGCGCTTGAGAAACCGGCTCCGGGGGCAGCAACGATAACGCCGAACCAATTACCCCCCTGGTATTGCGAATCGCCTCGCTCGTCGAGGTCTCAAAGATTGGCTTTCCCGCGAAGCGTGCCGGCTCGATCCGAATATCCGTGGCCAGAATCACAACATCGGCCGTTTGAATGTCTTCGTCTGTGAATACCCCCTTCTTGCCCGCCGAACCCTGTGTCTCCACTTTGATTTGATGGCCCAAGGAAGTTGCCACTTTCTTCAGCGCTTCCGCCGCCATGAGAGTGTGCGCAATGCCGGTGGGACACGAGGTGACAGCAATAATTTTTTTCATAGGGGAGCCTCTTGGAAAATTTTGGGGGGATTCTGCCGGTTATTCCCCGCAAGGCAAGAACTGTCGCGTTGGTCCGTTTTTTCCAACAATTGCGGTCGCAAGCCGTTCGGTCGGTCGGCTTCTCTCGTCGCTTGCGCTTGAAGACAGGGGGACCAATTTTTCTGGCAGAAAGCGGATCAAGGGTAAATCCAGAAAGGAAGTTCCTGCCGAGGAAACTTTAATGCAATAGACTTGCAGTTTGTCTGTCACCCGAGCAGATTCTGGGCACATGAGGTTTGCCGCGGCAGTTTCCGTTATTTGCTTTCGGTCGTCGAAACCCGCGGGGATCCCGGGACGACGCATTTCCGGATTGCTCTCCGGTCGGAAATAAATGCGCCATGCGCGGCACGCCCTGGCTCCGTTTGTTGTTGACGGCCGCCGCCCTGGCGATAGCGGGCGTTCCAGTCTTTTTGACAACCGGGGCCCAGAAGCCTGCTGACGGGCCTGCTCCCCCGACCCGGCCAGCGCCGACCGCGCGACAATTGACCCTCTCGATCATCACCGCTCCTGCGGCACGATCCATCGGTGCGACTTATCTCGGCCGCGAACTGATTTCGCCCTCCACAGCCGGCGGGACCTTTTCGGGAACGATCAGCCTTCCGGCCGGTCCCGCAGACCTTGTGGTAACGGCGGAATGGCCCGGTCGAGAACCGGCCGCCGTGCGCGTAAGCGCTTCGGACGAAAGCGGACCGCTGGCCGACGCGTCATTCTGGGGACGGGAAAGGGTCGAGGAGGTCGTAACCATTCCGGAAACCCAGTAGTGGATGGCGTTCTAACGATCGAGGATTTGACGGTTTGTTACAACCGGATTCCGGCGGTGCATCATCTGAATGCGCAATTCCGAAGCGGCTCGTGCGTGGGATTGCTGGGGCCCAACGGCGCGGGCAAGACGACGTTTCTGAAGGCGCTCGCCGGCCTCCTGCCGGTCGAAACCGGGCAAGTTCGCTTCGGAGGCCGGGACCTGACGAACGAACGTCTCATCAACTACGTGCCTCAAAGAGAGACGGTCGACTGGGACTTCCCGATCACCGTGCGCGGTCTGGTCGAAATGGGCCGCTACTCGGTGCTCGGCCCATGGAAATCGTTCGGCGCTCAGGACGATGCGATCGTCGAAGAGGCGATTCTTATTGCAGATCTGGGCGCGTTTGCCGACAGGCAGATTAAAGCGCTCTCGGGCGGACAGCAGCAACGGGCCTTCCTCTCTCGAGCCTGGGCTCAGGAGGCGGAAATCTACCTTCTTGACGAACCCTTTGGCGGGTTGGACAAGAACGCGGCCAAAGCTCTCGCCGCGGCCGTTCACCGTCTTCGGGATTCCGGCAAGCTCCTTCTCGTTTCGCACCACAATCTGGCCGATGCCGGCGATCTCTTCGACCACGCCCTTATCCTTAACGGCGAGCTCGTGGCATTTGGAGAAACCTCACAAACGTTGACCAAGGAAAATATCGGGCGCGCTTATTCCACCGAGATTTTCAGCGGCAAAGGGAGATGAACTGGTTTTTAGAGCCGTTTCAGTACGAATTCATGCAAAGGGCTCTGCTCGCCTGTGTGCTTATTGGATTCACCAACGGCTTCCTGGGCGCCTATGTCGTTCTCCGACGCCTCTCGCTGGTGGCGGACGCTCTCTCTCATTCGATGCTTCCGGGTCTTGCCTTGGCGGCAATGCTGCTCGGACTAAATCCGGGCGGGCTCCTGCTGGGCGGCATGTTCGCCGCCGTTTTCGTGGCGCTGGGCGGACATCTGATCGCCAGCAGCTCGCGCGTGAAAGATGAAACCGCAGTGGCAGCCCTCTATATCATCGCGTTCGCCCTGGGAATAGCCCTGATCAAGTACGCCCGGGTCAAGGTCAGTCTGGAACACTTTCTTTTCGGCAACATCCTCGGGCTGGCCAACGCCGATCTATGGACGAGCTATACCGTTACTGTTTTCACGCTTCTCTGCCTCGTCGCCCTTCAGCGTCCCTTGCTGTTGACGCTTTTCGAAGCCTCGATTGCGCGGACTCAAGGGATCCGTGTCGGACTGTTGCTTGGCCTCCTGGTCGTTCTCATCGTGCTGGCCATGGTTTCCTCGTTGCAGGCGGTCGGGGTGCTGCTCTCGCTGGGCCTTCTCGTTTTGCCCGCCGCCACCATCTACCTTCTTTGGGACTCCTGCAGCGCCATGTCTTGGGGTGGCGGGGTCATCGGAGTCGTGGGCGCCGTTGCGGGCTTGCTGATCTCTTTCTGGACGAATATCCCCTCGGGTCCCGCCATTGTCATGGTCCTGGGAACCTTGTTTTCCGCGGCTTTCCTGTTCGGCCCGAAATATGGGGTAGCTTCGCGATGGTTGCACCGGCGGCACCTGCACGAGGAATCCCTGCGGCGTTGGAAATAGGCACCGCATGGCACGCTTATTTTAGTTGCTTTCCATCGACAACTTCCTATCCTAGCAAACCCGTTAGTGACCGGATGCGGAGTCCTGTCGACGCGATTTTTTCGTTCAAAGGGCGGATCGGGGGACGGAACATCAATTAAAAACAACATCATGGCCATTATGGCAGAACTGCAGGAACTGATCACCAACTCGGTAAAGAACTACCGCGAGGGGAGCATCGTCAAAGGGCATATTCTCGAAGTCCGACCCCGCGAATTTCTCGTGGACATCGGTTACAAGAGCGAGGGGGTGATTCCTGCAAGCGAATTCGAGGACCCCTCGGACGTTGAGGTTGGCGACGAGATCGAGGTCCTCTTGGAACGGCTTGAAAATGACGAGGGGATGGTCGTGCTTTCCAAGGAAAAGGCCGCCGCGCGCCAGAATTGGGAGAAAATCGTTTCCGTTTTCAAGGGCGAGGGTCTGATCAAAGGAAAGGTCAAAGCGGTCGTAAAAGGCGGCCTCACGGTCAATGTCGGCGTTGAGGCCTTTCTTCCCGCTTCGCAGATCGACATCGTGCCCCCCAAAGACTTGCAGGGATTTGTCGGAAACACCTACGATTTCAAAATCGTCAAGATCAACGAGGACCGCAAAAACGTGGTCCTTAGCCGCCGGGAAATCATCGAGCAGGAGCGCGCGGAGAAGCGGCACAGATTTTTGAGCAATGCCAAGATCGGCGACAAGGTCGCGGGGACGGTCAAAAATATCACCGATTTTGGCGCCTTCATCGACTTGGATGGAATCGATGGCCTCCTGCATGTTACGGACATGTCGTGGGCCCGGTTGAGTCATCCGGGTGAACTTCTCAAGGTCGGCCAGCACGTTGAGGTGCAGGTGCTGGATATCAACAAAGAAAAGGAACGCGTTTCGCTGGGCGTCAAGCAGATGCAGTCCAACCCTTGGGACCGCATCGAAGAGCGCTTCCCGGTCGGACAGAAGGTCAAAGGAAAGGTGATAAGTCTCATGCCTTACGGCGCCTTCGTCCAGATCGAAGAAGGGGTCGAGGGCCTGATTCACGTTTCGGAACTTTCTTGGACCAAGCGAGTTGCGCGCCCGTCCGACGTTCTCACTCTCGGACAGGAAATCGAAGCGGTGGTTCTGGGAGTCAATAAGGACGAACAAAAAATTTCCCTTGGCGTGCGCCAATTGGAACCGAATCCCTGGGACGAGATCGAAGTCCGCTACATGATCGGAAAGCAAGTCAAGGGAACGGTGCGAAACATGACGGCCTACGGGGCGTTTGTGGAGCTCGAGGAGGGCATCGACGGCATGATCCATGTGTCCGACCTTTCCTGGACGCGAAAGATCAATCACCCGAGCGAGGTGCTCAAGAAAGGCGACGAAGTGGAAGCGGTGGTCATCGATATCGACAAGGTGAACCAGCGGATTAGTCTTGGCACGAAGCAGCTCGAGGACGATCCTTGGAAAGAAATCGACACCCGGTTCAAAATCGGCGATCTCGTTACCGGCACGGTGACCAAGATCACCAATTTCGGCGCCTTTGTTCAGCTTCAGGATGACATCGACGGTCTCGTTCACATTTCACAGATCAGCGAGGATCGCGTCGAGAAGGTCAAGGATGCGTTGAAAGTCGGGCAGGAAGTCGAGGCGCGGGTTATCAAAGTGGACAAGGCGGAGCGGCGCATCGGTCTTTCCATCAAGGCGGCACACTATGACCACGATGCGCTGCGCCGGGAGGCGGAAACTCTCGACACCTTGCGTCCTGGCGAGGACATGGTCGGCCTGGCCCAGGCATTTGAAGTTGCCGAGGAGGAATACCGTCCCGGAGATTCAAAGAAAAAGAAATGAGCTCCTGCGCAATTTAGAGTAAAGTTTGATACTACCATGGAGAAAATAGAAGTTACGGCCTACCTCAAAACGTATTGCGGATGGAGCAACGGCGTGCGCGCCGTTCTTGCGAAGTATGACATTCCCTACAAGGAGAAAGACATCATTAAGAACCCGGAATTCCGGTTCGAAATGGAACAACTGAGCGGCCAGCCACTCTCCCCGTGCGTCGTGGTGAACGGCGAAATGCTGGCGGACGTCAGCGGCGAAGACCTGGAGGGCTATCTTCTGGAACGTGGCTATGTTGGTTCCAACGATAAAACCACCGACGTTCCGCTTAACGCGCCCTGCACCGACGAGCAACATGAAGCAATGGTAAAGATGAAACTCTAGAACCGGCAGGAATTTCCCTCCCGCGAAGAAAGCCCCGACGCTCATGGCGTCGGGGTTTTTCGTTTTCGGAGGCAGGTGCATTGGCGCCGCTTTTTTGATTTTTGGGAGAGTGAGTTTTTCCTATCATTCCCCGGCTCGATGTCCCGCCTGCTCAACACGCTGAAGAATGTTTTTGGATACGGCGAATTCCGACCCCTGCAAAGGGAGATCATCCAAGCAAGCCTCGACGGTCGCGACGTTTTTGCCCTTCTTCCCACCGGAGGCGGAAAATCCCTCTGCTTTCAGCTGCCCGCCCTGCTTCGCGACGGCTTGACCGTGGTCGTCTCGCCGCTGATCGCGTTGATGAAGGACCAGGTCGATCAGCTCCAGGAGACCGGCATCGCGGCGACCTTCCTCAATTCAACCCTCGGAGCCTCTGAAGCGAGGGCTCGCCTCCGTCGCCTCCACAATGGCGAATTTCGCTTGCTCTACGCCGCGCCCGAACGGCTCATGCTGGAAGACTGGAAGAGCAATCTTCGTTCGTGGAATGTCACGGCGCTGGCGATTGACGAAGCGCACTGCATTTCCGAATGGGGACATGATTTTCGACCCGAGTATCGCCAACTCGCGGACCTTCGGAAACTCCTTCCCGGAGTGCCGGTAATGGCCTTGACAGCGACCGCCACCGCCCGGGTAAGGAACGACATCGTTGCCCACCTGGATCTGTCCGATCCGGCGATCTTCGTTGGCAGCTTTAACCGCCCAAATCTTTCGTATCGGGTGGTGGCCAAAGACCAGCCGCTCCGGCAGATTTTGAGCTTTGTCGCCAAGCGCCCGAACGAAAGCGGCATTGCCTACTGCGCAACCCGGTCGAGCGCCGAGCAATTAGCTGAATCGCTCGTGAAGCGGGGCCTGGCGGCGCGCGCCTACCATGCGGGATTGGACAGCCGCACGCGCGCCGAAAACCAGGAACTCTTTCTCCGGGACGAGACGCGAATCATCTGCGCGACCATCGCCTTCGGCATGGGCATAAACAAGCCCAACGTTCGATGGGTCCTCCACCATGACCTTCCAAAGAATATTGAGGGCTACTATCAGGAAACCGGGCGCGCGGGACGCGATGGTCTTCCGGCCGATTGCGTTCTTCTCTTCAGCGCGGCGGACGCCGCCAAGCAGACGCATTTTATCCAGGAGATGTCCGATGCCCAGGCGCAGCAAGCCGCTCGCGGACAACTTCGCCAAATGATCCATTACGCCGAGTGTTCGGCTTGCCGGAGGCGCGAACTGCTCGCCTATTTCGGGGAGGACATCGCGGGCAACTGCGGCGCGTGCGACAACTGCCTTGAGCCCCGCGCCAGCTACGACGCCACCACCGTCGCCCAAAAGCTTCTCTCATGCGTTTACCGGATCCGACAGGCGAGCGGGTTTGCCACCGGGTTAAACCATGTCATTGAGGTGCTTAGGGGCGCGGAATCCGAAAAAATTCGCCGGTGGAAGCACCACGAACTCTCGACGTATCGGATCGGAGCCGAATTGACGCGGCCCGAATGGGCTGCTGTCGGCCGGGAATTGCTTCGATCGGGCTATCTCATCCAGTCCGGCGACGGATATCCAACGGTCGAAGTTTCGGCGTCCGGCTTGGAGGCTTTACGCTCGCGCAGAACCATCTCCCTGACAAAGCCTTTCGCCCAACCGAAGAGCAAGCGGACCCGGCGCGCCGGGGAAATCGAATGTGACGAGGCGCTTTTTGGCCGACTGAGGGACCTTCGAAAGGAAATCGCCGACGAGCGTGCCGTTCCTGCCTACGTGATTTTTGGCGATGCAACGCTGCGGGACATGGCCCGGAAATACCCCGTCACGCAGGAAGCCATGCGCGCGGTCTTCGGCGTCGGGGATCGCAAGCTGCGGGAGTTCGGAGCGCTCTTCGCCTCGGCAATCGCCGACTATCTCAAAACCTACCCGCGGGTCGAATTCACCACCAGGGATTGACGCCGCGCCTTCCTTTCCATGAACCACGCGATCAGAATACACCCCTCGTAAAGCAAATACATCGGTCCCGCCATAAGGATCATGGTTACGATATCCGTAGTGGGAGTGATGATGGCGGCCAGGAAGAGAATGATGATCACCGCGAACGCGCGGGTTTTCTGAAGAACCTCATGACTCAGGATTTCCAGCCTCACGAGCACCAACACCGCCAACGGCAACTCGAAGGCGAGGCCAAACGAAATGATAAATTGGGTGGTGAACGAAAAATACTCCCGGACGCTCCATTGCGGCCTCCAGTTCAGGGATTGCGAATAGTTGAAGAAATAATCAAGGGTGGGCGGCAACACACAGTAGTAGGCGAAAAGGACTCCGGTCAGGAAAAGGCCGAATGAGACCCCCGCTGCCGGGTAAAGCATGCGTTTCTCTTTCTGCGTCAAAGCAGGCAGCACAAATTCGGCCAAAAACAAAACCAGGAGCGGAAAGGCCATCACCAGCCCGGCATAAAAAGACAGCTCGATCACGATCGTGAGCGGATCGGCCACGCCAAAATTTGTAAGACTCGTCCGGTTCGGATCAATCGCCAGCAAAGGCCGCTCGATGATTTCCACGATGGTCTTTTGAAACGCAAAGGCCGCACCCATCATCAGGGTCAACACAACGAGCATCTTGATGAGCATCAACCGAAGGTCCTCAATATGATCGAGAAACGGCTTCGGATCGTCCCGCACCTCCCGAAAATCAAAAAAGCGGCGCCAATTCACTTGATCAACCTCAATGCCTTCAACCTCGCATAGGTCGCCAGGGTGTTCGAGTCGACGATCTCCCCTCTCCCAATCAAGCCGGCGAGCTCTTCCTCGGAAAATTGTCCGACTTCCAGGATGGCTTCGTGCTCATCGTGATCGAAACCTTCCTCTCTCGGAACGACGTCCCGGGCCAGAAAAAGATGACAACACTCGTCGGTAAATCCCACGGAGGAAAAGAAATAACCGAGCGGAACCAGTTCACTGGAACACGATACCCCCGCCTCCTCGCCAAGCTCCCGGAGCGCCGTTTCGTAGATGCTCTTTTCGTTGACCTCCCCATCGACCTGGCCGGCCGGAAACTCCCAAAGCACTCTTCGAACGGCCACGCGCTCCTGCCGGATGAGAATGAACTTGCCATCCGTCCTGCGCGGGGCGACCACCGCCGCGGTATGGCGTCGCGCCACCATCCAAGTGACACCGTCCGGGCGCGAGGGAGTCGCGATGTGCTCGCGTCGAACTTTCAGATACGGCGTGTCGCAGAGCGTCTCGCTCTTGAGGACACGCCAAGCCCCATCGTGCTCCGGTTTCACTTTAGAACTTTTCTCCAATGCGCAAGCCTCTGCGAGACGTTCCCGGGGGATGGCGCACCCGGAGCCTTCCTGGCCGATAAGGCCTTGCGCGCATTGAACGTGTCCCGAAGGACCTCTTCTGTCAACATCGGCGCGGCGGCCACAAATTCCGATGGGTCGAGTTCGTTGAGCGGAACTCCCCGCCGGCTCGCGGTCGAGACCAATCGGCCCACGATCTCGTGCGACTTTCGGAATGGAACGCCTCCCAGAACCAAGCGCTCGGCGAGATCGGTGGCCAAAAGAACGGGATCCGCGGTTGCTTGCGCGGCCCGATCTTCCAGGAAAGTGGCGCCGTCGATCATTTCGGTGAAAACTTGAAGCGCGGCCTTGGCCGTATCCACGGAATCGAAGATCGCCTCTTTGTCCTCTTGCATATCCCGGTTGTAAGCGAGCGGCAAGCCCTTCATGACGGTCAGGAGCGCTACCAGGTTCCCGTAGAGCCGACCCGTCTTTCCGCGGGTGAGCTCCGCGATATCTGGGTTCTTCTTTTGCGGCATCAGGCTCGAGCCGGTGGTATGCCTATCGCTAAGCTCCACGAAGCCGAACTCGGTGGAGGACCAGAGAATGAAGTCCTCGCCAAGCCGGGAAAGGTGCATGCCAAGAATCGCGAGCGTGGCCAGGAACTCGCACGCGAAGTCCCGGTCCGACACCGCGTCCATGCTATTTTGGGTCACCGCTGAAAAACCCAACTCCCGAGCCATCGCCTCCCGGTCCAGAACAATGGTGGATCCGGCGATGGCGCCAGATCCAAGGGGCATTTGATCCAGCCGCTTTTCGCAATCTTTCAGGCGGTCGCAATCGCGGGAGGCCATTTCCACGTAGGCCAGCAAATGATGGGAGGCGAACACGGGCTGAGCTCGCTGCAAATGGGTATATCCGGGCATGAGCGAGTCGGAGTAGCGCTCCGCCATCCCGACGAGCGCCCTTTGGAAGGCGGCGATCAGATCGCCAAGCGCGCGGATTTCGTCGCGCAAATAGAGGCGAAGGTCGAGCGCGACCTGGTCGTTGCGGCTGCGGGCGGTGTGCAGTTTGGCGCCCGCATCGCCGATGCGGCGAGTCAACTCCGCTTCTATGTTCATATGCACATCTTCCAGCTCGACATCGAAAGGGAAGGTCGCGGAGGCAATCTCCGCTTCGATCTCCCGCAGTCCCGCCTCGATCTTCTCGAATTCGCTGGCAGTAAGGATCCCCGCATTCATCAATGCCCGGGCATGCGCGATGCTCCCGCGAATATCATGCCGGTAGAGCCGCCAATCGAAAGAGATCGATTCGCTGTAGGTCTTGAGCAGGCTGGAGGGCGCCTGCTGGAAGCGTCCCTTCCGCATGAGGTTCAAGCCTTGGGCCGCTGATTGCGACAAGATCCCTTCAGTTTCAATTCGTCACAATGCCCCTCGATCTTGACCGCTTTGTTCGCGGGAGAAAAGCCCAGACGCCTGGTAATGCAGTTCTCCAGCAACTCCATGTTGACGTCTTCGAACTCGATGATTCTGTCGCAGTCGACGCAGATCAAGTGATTGTGCGTGGGCCGCTCGACAAAATTCGGATCATAGATCTTGGTATCCGAACCGAGATCGAGTTCGTGCAGCAGCCCGCTCTTCACAAGCAACGGGAGGGTGCGGTAAACGGTCGCGCGGGAAACGGACCTTTCCAAGCGCCGAGCCATGGTTAGCAATTCCTCCGCGGTGAAATGCTCGTTGGTCCCGAAGGCCGCGTCGATGATCGCCTCGCGTTGAACCGTGCGGCGCAATCCTTTACTGCTCAGGAAAGCTTGCAAGCTTTCACGCACGCGATCCAAAACGTTGGAATCCATCTGAATTAAGACTAGTTCCCCCGGCGAAGGAGTCAAGAGAGCGCCAGAGAACTACGGCAAAGCAAAGCGAAATACCGTTGCTGCATTCCTGCCCTGGCGGGGTTCTTCCGTCTGCAGTCCATAGTCCCTGGCAACATAAGACTAACGTGCTTCGTATGCCTGGCAAACTCAAAGATAACTTGTTTGATTTTGCCTCTTGCGGTAGCTAAAGCGATCTGATACTCGTCCCCTTCTGCGCTCTTCGGCCTTCTAGCATTGACCTCCGGTTATGGGAAAATTCCTTGTCATTCTTTCCATCATTCTGACGGCTGCGTCGGCGGTTCTCGGCTACCTGAACCGGAGCAAGCTCGACGAAGCCAGGAAGAGCTTGATCGACTCGGAGACCGCCGGCAACCAAGCCAAGACCCAATTGGCCAAGGCACAAGGCGATTTGAAGACGGTCTCCCAGGAACGCGATACGGCCGTTTCGGAACGGGATCAGACGGGTTCGAAGCTCTCGGCCGCGCAAGGGGAGCTTGAAAGGGCCAAGGGGCAGGTGGCGGCGCTCGGCAACGACAAAACCTCCCTTGAATCCCAAGTCGCCCAGCTAACGAAAGATCTTCAACAAAAGACCCAGGAATTGGAACAGAAGGGCGTCGCAGGCTCGGCGGCGCCTTCCGAGCCGACTTCCGATCAGCAGGCTCAACTTGCCGAACAGGGAACGCTCATCACGAAGCTGCAGGCCGATCTCGACTCCGCGCGCTCCCAACTCTCTGCTTTAACGAAAGAGAAGCAGGACCGGATTCATCAAAGAATGCGGAACAGGCTGGAAGGGCGCATTCTCGCTGTGAATCCCGCCTGGAATTTCGTTGTTCTAAGTCTTGGAGACAAAAACGGTGTCGTGAACAACGCCGAGTTGCTCGTCAAGCGGGGAACGCAGCTGATTGGGAAGGTTCGCGTGACCTCGGTTGAACCGTCCACTTCCATTGCGGATATCGTCGCCAACAGCGTGCCGCAAGGCGCTTCCATCGCCCCGGGCGACGACGTTATCTATCAGGCTGTCAAGGAATAGTTGTGTCATGCGTCGAATCGCTTTTGCGACCTGTTGTCTTCTCGCGTTCTTGCTGGGAGCCTGCACATCTCACGATGAGACGAGGCGCTCAGAGCTCGAGGCCGGAGGAACTCTTCCCTGGAACAGGCCGGCCAGCTGGGAAGGCAGCACGATATACGGCACCCAGATTCAGGGCACCCGCTGATTTTCCTTTCGCTGATGGCGGGCCGCATTCTCGTGATTCGCGGCGGGGCCCTGGGAGATTTCATTCTCACCTTGCCGGCGATCCGGTTGCTTCGCGAAAAATTCCCGGATTCGCCGCTTGAGGTCCTCGGCCATTTGCATATCGCCACCCTTGCGGAAGGCCGCTACTACGCTAGCTCGATCCGGTCGATCGAATCCAGCCGCCTCTCCGCCTTTTTCCATCCGGACGCGCCTCTCGACCCGGAACTCTGCCGTTATTTCGCCGGCTTTCATCAGATTCTCAGCTACATCTACGATCACGACAAAGTTTTCCAGAGCCGCCTCCGCATGGCGGGAGCACAGAACCTGATTTCCGTGTCACCGAAGATCGGCCAGGATGGCCACGCGGCGCGCCAACTCGCCCGCCCGCTTGAAGAATTCTCAATGCGGCTCGAAGATCCGGCCGCGCGAATTTTTCCCTCAGCCGCGGATTTGTCAGAAGCGCAGGTTCTCCTTTCGGGCTTGGCAAGACCGCTCGTGGCGATTCATCCGGGCAGCGGAAGCAAGTCGAAGAACTGGCCCTTGGAGAGATGGCTGCAAGTACAAGCCGAAATTCTTAGGAATCGAAAGGTCGGGCATCTCCTTGTTGTTGGCGGGGAGAGTGATTTCCCGCAACTCTCGCGAATGAGACGCGCAGCTTCTTCGCGCCAAACGGTATTGACCAATCTTCCGCTGCCCTTGCTTGGGTCGGTGCTTTCCCGGTGTTCGTTGTTTATCGGCCACGACAGCGGGGTATCTCATCTGGCGGCGGCGGCGGGCGCTCGTTGCCTGCTCATTTTTGGTCCCACGAATCCGGACGTCTGGGCACCCGCAAACGACGCCGTGGAGGTGCTGCGGGCGAACGATGCGCAAATCTCGAGTTTGGAAACCGAACTTGTTCTTGGCAGAATGAACGAAACGCTCAACGATGTCAGCCGAAACGATTGTGTCCGTTGACCCGGCGCTGCGCGCCGCCGGCTACGCAGTGCTCCGCAGGGAAAATCAGGATCTTCATTGCGTCGCCTTCGGGGTTCTTCGAAATGGCGCGAAGATGCGGGCCTCCGGCTGCCTGCTCGCGCTTCACGAGGGCCTTACCGATATCATCCAGAGGCATGAACCTCAGGCGATGGCCGTAGAGGGAGTCATCTTCGTCCAGAGCTATCAGACGGCCATCACACTCGGAGCGGCGCGCGGCGCCGTGATTCTGGCAGCGGTCAGACGCGGCTTGCCGGTGCATGAATACGCGCCCCGTCGCGTGAAGCAGGCGGTTGTCGGCCGTGGGGCGGCGGACAAACGCCAGGTCGCTTTTATGGTGAGAGTACTGCTGAGGATGCGTCAAACGCCCCCGGCCGACGCCGCGGACGCCATGGCCATCGGAATAGCCCACTTTCAGGCTCTCGACGCCGCGCGAGCAAAACAGGCAACGCTGCCCTCGATCTAGGAATCGGTAAAAAGCCATGCGGTTCTGCCATCGATTTCCAGAAGATCGCAACGCCCCAACCGGAGGCCAGAGCCCCGACGCAATCGAAAGGAACAGCTGAAAAATGGGCCGCGAAAAGAAAGGGATCAGCGTTCAATGGCTTGGCCGCGTTGGGTATCAGGAAGCGTTGAACCTGCAGGATCGTCTCGTAGGCGAGTACCTCTCCGGCGCGGGACGCGAAACGCTACTGCTTCTCGAACACGATCCCGTTTACACGATTGGCCGGACCCGTGATCAATCCAGCCTCCGCACGCCCGGTGCCCTTCCTCATCCCGTTTTCGAGATCAATCGGGGAGGGCAGGCCACATGGCATGGGCCAGGCCAACTAGTCGCCTATCCCATCCTCGATCTGGAACGCCGCGGACGAGACCTCCATCGCTATCTGCGCTTTCTGGAAAACGTGATCATCCTCGTCTGCGGAAGGCTCGGCGTGGAGAGCTGCCGCCGCGAGGGACTTACCGGGGTCTGGGTCGGCACCGGGAAGATCGCGTCGATCGGAATTGGCGTGCGGCGCTGGATCTCCATGCACGGACTCGCACTGAATGTCCTGCAGTGCTCGCTGGCGCCATTTCAACACATCACCCCGTGCGGCATCGCAGATGTAAAAATGACTTCCATCGAGACGGAAGGCGGCCGGGCGGCGGGTATCGAAAGCACTGGTCAGGTCCTGGCAGAAATTTTCCTGCAACGGATCGAGGGTCTCTCCTCGGGGGAGGAACAGGGGGAACCGGAACCGGCCGGTCCGCTCATCCGTAGATGACGAGCTGAATGTTGTCGGGGAGGCTCGCGGCCACTTCCGAAACAACGCTCCCCCGAAGCAACTTGGTCATCGCGCCCCGGTGCGTAGCGCCGACCATGAGGAAGTCCGTGCCGAGAGTCGCCGCCATGTCCACGATAATCGAAGCGGCGTGCGGTGCGCTCACGAAGAGCGGCACCGTGGGAACCCCGCGATGCTTGCCGATCTGGAGGGCCGTGCCAAGAATCGCGCTCGCTTGAGGATCTTCCTTCCAGTTCGCGTTCCGCACCGCCTCTCCGGAGTAAAATACCGCGATCTCGCGAATATACAGCACGTAGAGAGCCGCCCCTCGCAATTTCGCCTCGTCAAACGCAAACCGGAGAACCGGGTTCAACCCTCGGACGCAGACGAGGATTTTTTGCGCCTCGCTCGAGAGCTGGGACATCTCGGCGACGACCTCCGGCTTTACGATATCCGCGAATTCTTTCGTCACCATCAACGTCCGTGTGCCGCTGATTCGCTGGGAATAGGCCCAAAGAAAGAGTCCGACTACCAGCACGCAAGTCACGAAGAAGAGCGCCTCATGCTTGGTCTTCGCCAAAGTCAATTCCACCGCGACAAGAATCAAAAACGTCGTGACCATCATCACGCGTTCGATCCAACGCATTTCAATCTTCGGATTGAACGAGCAGGAGCCGAGATTTACACAGATGGCGCCAACCACTCCGATCGCGTACAGGCCGGCTAAAGCTTCGAAATTATCGGTGAGCAACAAGACGACCACCGGCAAGGCGACGGAAATGCTCAGAGGTATCAGTGGCACCCCGTGCGCGCCCAGCTTGGCAAACGAACGCGGCATGTCGCCTTCCCGCGACATCATGAAAAGCAAGCCGATGAGCGCCGCCACTGCCGTGTTGACGGCGCTCAAGAGTAGCAGCGCAAAAACGACCCCGACGGCGAACCCGAAAATATGTCCGAAGGCCACGCCGAAATCCATGGTTCCGTACTGCTCGGCCAGGAAGCGCAGCATATCTTCCTTGCGTTGGATCATTTCGGGGGCGAAGTCCTTCGGCAACGAGAGCATCGCCCAGCCGAGGAGGGCCGTGCCGAGGCTGACTTCGATCGCGACGGGCAGAATTGCCTTGAAGGCGGACTTCCCCACCATTGGTCTCCCAAAGACCGAACCCGCATCCGGTTTGAGCGTGCCCGTCAAGTTGGCGATGGCTTCAACGCCGCTCAGCGCCAAAATCACCCCCACAAAAGAGACCCAGACATGGCGAAGATCTTCATGAAGCGGCTCCAGATGCGCGAAAGTCAGATGCGGCACGGAAAGCAGGATAATCATCAGGACGACGAGAAGCGTTGGCAGGGCCAGGCCTATGGCAAAGCTTCCACTGTGGCGCGGCCCGAAATAATTCAGCACGCCAATCAACAACACACAGATGATCGTGGCTGCCATTACGGAACCTCGGGGCGCGCCAAGATAACTTAGTGCGGCCCATCCACTCAGCGCCGCGGTAACGGTAAGATCCGCGACCAGGAGCAGCGCGCCGACCACCGCGAGAAGGCGACCTTGGGACTTGGCCGCCGAATACACGCCCCCTCCCTCGGGAAAAGCCCGGCAAATCACCATGTAGTTCAAGCCGACAAGAGCCGTCAACACGCACACCGCAAGGATGATCGGCAGCGACGAATAGCCGGCCGCGACAAAGGCCAGGCCGATGACGTAGGCTTTGCTCGTACCCCAGTCCCCGTAGAGCAGCGCTGAAGCGCGCTGCCAATCGAGATTTCGGGGCCGATGGATTTCCAGGTTTTCCAAAATGGGGCGGGAAATTGAATCCGCACGCTCTTCGTGCGCGCCTCGCGAGTCAATCCCTTCTTGCGCGGAGCGCGCGCTAGCCGGCATCGACCCGTTCGAGGGCGTGCACCCTCGCTGCGCCCCTTGAAGAGATTCCTTGAACCCTGCCATCGCCCGAGTAAGGTTCATCCACGACGGCGGATGGCCGCTTCGACTCCGCAAGGACGTTCGAAGAGGAAAGTCCGGGCACCACAAGGCAGCACGCCCCGCGAAAGAGGGGGCGCCGTGAATAGAAGTTCCCGGTAACGGAAAGTGTCACAGAAAACAAACCGCTCCCGCCCATCGTCCGCAAGGTTCCGGCGGGTGGGGAGCAAGGGTGAAAAGGTGGGGTAAGAGCCCACCGCCCCGAGCGAGAGCAAGGGGGCATGACAAACCCCGTGCGGTGCAAGACAAAACAGGAGGCAAGGGTCGCCTGCCCGGTCTCCCAACGAGATCAAACCTCCGGGTGATAGTCGCAGCCGAAAAGCTACCTCGAAATATCGCGGTAAGATAAATGGCCATCGCTCCCCGAATCGCGCCGCGACACGGGAGGACAAAACCCGGCTTACAGCCGTCGGAAAGCGGGGGCGGTTTCGAAAGGAATCGCCCCCGTCGCTTGGAAATCTGTCCCGGTCCGCCTAGGAGACTGTTGAGAAACCCGCGTATGCCACGTTGCTGTCAATTTTCGGAAGATCGCAAGGAGCCAAACGCAGGCCGTAGCCGTGGCCCTACGGACGAGCTTGGCGACACCGCGAGGGCCGAAAATTGGCGCAACCCGGAGGGCGCGTGACATGCGGGGGTTTTCAACAGTCTCCTAGAGGCCAGTGGGATGATCCAGGAACGTCCAAGGGAGGCCGAAGGTTCTCTGGAGAGATTTGGCCATTTCCTTAACGCCGAAGACTTCGGTCGCGTAGTGCCCGGCGTAGAAGACGTTCAGCCCGAGTTCTTCGGCCTCGGTAAAAGACCAATGAGGCCCTTCTCCGGTGATGAAGGTATCAACGCCTTCGGCGGCCGCTTTGAAGACTTCGCTGCCGGCTCCCCCTGTCGCCACGCCGATTCTGCGGGTTGTCGCTGGTCCGCCAAAGCAGAAATGGACTTTCCCTCCCACGGCTTCCTGGATTTGCCGGTGCAAGTCTTGCCGATCCCGCTGCGCTTCGACCTGCCATCCGATTTCAAGGAAAGGCCGCCTCGGCTGGGGGAGACCCAGCGCATTGCATAGCAGGGCATTGTTTCCGATTTCGGGATGTGCATCCAATGGCAAATGGGCGCTGTAGATGGCCAAATTATTCTCAAGAGCCATTTTCAATTTGCGATAGTGCGCTCCGGTGACCGTCCGCAAGCCTGCCCAAAACAGGCCGTGATGCACGATCAACAGATCCGCACCCTGCGAGACGGCCATTTGAAGGACCGCCTCGCAGGCGTCCACCGCCGCGGCCACCTTCGTCACCGTCCCAGAATTTTCTATCTGCAAGCCATTCAATGCATTAGGATAGTCGTGATAGTCCGCGATGCGGAGCAGGGCATTCTGATAATCCACGACTTCTTCAAGCTTCATGGGCGGACTATCCCACATTTTCCGGTGCATTGGCCACATCCGCCGCTCTTGCCTCTGCGACGCGATGAGTTAGCTTAGCCCGCCTTATGCTCAAAGCCGGTATCGTCGGGTTGCCAAACGTCGGCAAATCCACGCTTTTCAATGCGATTACTCGGAGCCGCAAGGCCCATGCTGCAAACTTCCCCTTCTGTACGATCGAGCCGAACCTGGGCATCGTTAACGTCCCTGACGAGCGCTTGAACAGGCTTGCGGCCCTCTCCAAGTCTCAAAGAATTATCCCCGCGGCCATCGAGTTCGTTGATATTGCGGGTCTCGTCAAAGGAGCAAGCAAGGGCGAAGGCCTCGGGAACCAATTTCTCAGCCATATCCGCGAGGTGGACGCCGTCGTCCAGGTCGTTCGTTGTTTCGAAAACGCGGATATCCATCACGTAACGGGCTCGATTGATCCTCTGCGCGACATCGAAGTGATTAACACCGAGCTTATTCTGGCGGATCTGGCCACCATTGGAAAGCGCGCCGAGCGACTCCAGAAAGGCGCTCGATCGGGAGATAAGCTCGCCAAAGATGAACTCGCGCTATGCGAAAAGCTGCAACCCGTTCTTAATTCCGGAAAGCCCGCCCTGGCGGCGAGGCTCTCCGACGAGGAAAGGACGCTCCTTCGGGGCCTCTTTCTCCTCACCTCGAAACCGGTCATCATTGCTTGCAACGTTGGCGAAGACGAACTGGCTCGGCCGGAGAATCCAATGGTCCGCGCGGTTCGTGAATTCGCAGCAGCCCAGAATACCGGGTCGGACACTCTGCGGGTCGAGTCGGTGGTGATCAGCGCGCAAATCGAGAGCGAACTTTCCGAACTGTCGCCGGACGAGGCCCGGGAATTCCTTTCCGATCTCGGCGTGTCTGACAGCGGGGTAAGCCAGCTCATCCGGGCCGTGTATCACCTCCTCGGGCTTCGAACTTATCTGACAACCGGGCCGAAGGAAACCCGGGCGTGGACAGTCCGGGCTGGCGACAAGGCCCCAGCCGCTGCCGGAGTGATCCACAGCGATTTCGAACGCGGATTCATCGCCGCCCAAACCATCGCTTTTGAAGACTTGGTCGCCTTGGGCTCGGAAAGCAAAGCGCGCGAAGCGGGAAAGCTCCGCGTCGAAGGCAAGGACTATGTCGTGCAGGATGGCGACGTCATGGAGTTCCGTTTCAACGTCTGAATAGAGACCGCCGGTTTAAAGCCGTTGGTCAGGCCGGTTCGCTCATGCATCGCATCTCCACCGTCCTCGCCGGCTGGATCGTCAGAAAACCCTTCGCGATCGCAGCGGCCGGGCTCCTCCTGGGCCTCGTCTCCACATGGATCATCTTTTCGAGAAGCTCCTTCGATTCCGACATCCTCAACTTGCTCCCCTCCGATGATCCGGCCGTTCAGGGGCTGAAGATTTTTAACAGCGAGTTTACCCAGACCCGCGAGCTGGCCTTTCTTCTTGATTGGCCGGTGCCGCCTTCCGACTTGGAACCGTACCGGGATGCCTTTCTCGCGCGACTCCGCGGTCAGCCTTGGATGCAACGAGTCCTTGACGCTCCCCCGTTGGAAACGATCGGCGGGCGCGAAACCATTCACGAGATTCTTGTTCCTCTTTTGCTGAACCTACCGCCCGATCAATTCGCGGCCGCATTGGAAGATTTATCGCCCCAGGCGATTCACACGCGCATTGCCCGGCTGGCAGCGCAAACGTCGGCCGGATCTCCAAAGGCCCGTTTTCAACTTGAAAACGATCCCCTGGGCCTCGCGGCGCGAGCCGCAAAGCCTGTCTGGGAGAGCGTTTCAATCTCCGAAACCTTCAATCTCACCTCGCCGGACGGCACGGCCATGATCATCCCGGTCATTACCAATCAACCGGATCTTTCCGCGCCGGCATGCGTTGCGATAATGAATGAGGTGCGGCATTTCATCCAGGACAGCGCTAGCGAGTTTGGCCCCGGCGGGCCGCGAATCGGGGTCACCGGCCGGTCGGCTTACGTGGAGGAGATCGAGCAGAGCATGCAGCGCGACATCGCCTTGACCTCGCTGGTCTCTCTGCTCTGCGTGACGGGTTTGTTCTGGCTGGGATTCCGTCGGCTGTTTCCCCTGATCGGCATCGCCGTGCTCCTCGGGCTAATGGCCGTCGCGGCCATGGCGGCTGGAGCCCTCTATTTCAACAAACTAAACATCATTGCCGTAAGCTTCTGCTCGATCCTCTTCGGCCTCGGCGACGACTTCAGCCTGCTTCTCCTTCAGCGCTTTTTTCAATGCCGGAATGCCGGGAACGATCGCGAAACTTCCATTGCGAATTCGATCGATCATTGCGCCCCCGGATTCCTCTGGGTCGCGTTCACGACCGGCATTGGCTTCCTTGCGCTTTGCTTCAGCGGTTCCAGCGGTTTCGCCCAATTGGGGGTCCTGGTGGCTTTGGGAGTTTGGTTATGCGCCGTGTTGATGCCCGTTTTTCTTTTCCTGTTTGTCGGAAAAGCGCCGTCCGCGACGGCATCGGAAGGCCCCATGCACGCCTTCGTTCGGATGTGCGTTCAATCGCCCGGGCGGATGCTCGCCGGAGCGACTCTCTTCTTCATGATTCCAGTTATCCTCAGCCTCCTGCCTTGGCGGAGCATTCATTTCGATATTTCCCCCGCCTCGCTGGAGCCTCGCAACATCCCTGCGGCAAAGACCCTCGCGCTGATGATGAAGAAATTTCCGGCCACTTTCGAGCCTGTCATGATTGTCCTGCCGCATCCTGATGCACAACAACTCGCGACGCTGGACGATGTTCTTAAAGATTTGAAAAGCCAGCGGCTGATCGAAACCAGTTCTTCGCCGTCGGCCCTCGTGCTCGATGGGCCGCGCATGCGCGCGAATGGAGAAATCGCGCACCAACGCGACTTGGCGGCCTCGCGCGCGGCGCTGGAGCAAGCGCTCGCGGCCGCGGATGTCAGCCGGGAACCCTTCAAAGAGACGTTCAACGTCCTCGACGGTCTCCAGCGCCGTCTACCGGACGACATAAACTGGTCGTCGTTTCTTTCGACCAGTTCTCCCTGGTGGTTCCTATTCGACCGGATGATCTCGCCGACCTCCGGCGCGGTGATCGCCTACGCGCGAACCTCCGACAAAATCACGGGCTCCGAACGTGACAGGATCGAGGCCATCGTGACGACCGCGTTGCCCGAGACGCTGGTCACGGGCTGGAGCCAAGCCCTCGCCAGCCTGACAGCATGGGCATCCAGAGAACTCGTTCTATTTGGCGGGGCGGTATCCGTGGTCATCCTTCTCGTTCTTGGAATCGTCTATCGAAACGCGCGCTTTTGGTTGCTTCATGCAATTTCGCTGCTCGCGTCGGCCGCGGGAACCATCGCGACCCTCAAGTTTTTCGAGGTCCCGATCAATCTGCTCAACGTGCTTGCCTTCCCGCTCATTCTCGGTGTGGGCGTCGACTACGGCACGCACATCATTCTTGCCGCCAAGGAGGAGGGCACCCTGAGCGATGTCGCCGGGGTGTTGAAGCCGATCGCCCTCAGCGGGCTCACCACCGCGACAGGCTTTGGCTCTCTCATGCTGGCGCAAAATCCCGCGCTTTCTGGACTGGGCACGATCTGCGCAATCGGAGTCGGTTGGTGCCTTTTGGCGTCCCTGTTAGTTGTCACTCCGGGGGTGCTCATTCTTCGCTCAAAGCAGAGTCCCCGAACACGCGCCGGCACGTCCCCCCGGCTTGCGCCGCCACCAAGCTGCGGCTAAAACCACTCCATGAAGCTGCTCGCCCATATTTTTCTTTGTCTGGCAATCGGTTCGGTCTCCATTGCTCTCGCCGACGGAGTGGTGTTGAGCGTTCAGAGAGAGCTTAAGCAACTGGGTTACTATGACGGTGTGGTCGATGGCCAGATGGGCAGCCAGACGGCAGCGGCGATTCGACGCTACCAGGTGGCCGAGAAGTTGAAGGTGACCGGAGAGATGAATGCCCAAACTTTGCGCCATCTTGGAATCTCAGTCCCGCGCGCCCCCGCCCCCGTAAAGACGGTCCCTCCCGTTCAGAAGTATCCGGTTCCCCAGTACGTCGCCCTCGCGGACATGTTCAAAGGCGGACCGTTTATTTCGGTGGGACCGGAAATGCAAATAGCTGTCATCCGTCAGGCGCAGCGAAACCTTCGTCTGCTTGGCTACTACAAGGGGCCGCTTGACGGGACGCCAAGCCCCTGGCTTGCGGCATCTCTCAAGGCGTGGCAGGGAGACGCAGGGTTTCGGCAAAGTGGCCGGTTCGATGAAAACACGCTAAAGGGACTTTCCTTGATGCCAAACTAGCAGCTGTTCTTGACCGCCGCTTGTCCCTCGCGTCCCTTGGTCTCGAAAAGATGGACGTTCACCTGCCTGGGATTATCCGGGTGGATCGTCTTTGTCTTTCTGGTCGCCGCGGCGGCCGTCACGAGATTCCGACTGACTCCCGTGGCCCTCTCGGAGTGGGACAGCTGGGGATGGTTGCATCCGGCTCTGAGTTGGCTCGGAGGAACCGGCTTTCGCGAGGAATTCGAGCGGGAATGGCTCTACGGAGCATTCCTGGCGGCGTGCCTTCGGGCGACGGGTTCATTTTCGGGGTTCGTTGTCATCCAGCAAGTTCTTGGCCTCTTGGCGGGCGTCTTCATGTGGCTGACCTGGAGAACATGGACGGAACTCTTCCCCCGCGATCTTCTTTGTGAAGCGCTCTCGGTGGTGGTGGGGCTGCTTATCGCCGCAGCTTACTTCTTTAGCCCTACCGTCCTCGCGCTCGAGCTTTCAATCAGGCCGGAGGGCATCATGGCCTGCCTTGCCTTTCTCCAACTCCTTTGCATCACGGCCTATTGCAAATTTCGATGGCGTAAACCAAGACATGCCGCGGCCCTAGTGTCCGGCGCGTTGGCGATCCTCCTGGCTTTTGCTCTTTTTGTGCTCAAGCCGAACTGGCTTCTGGCCGTGGCGGGAACAACCCTGCCAGTCGTTGCGGGCCTGTTCGGAGCATCGTTCCCCCTGCTGATCAGAATCCTGACGCCGATCCTGGGGGTTTTGCTGGTCATTCTCACGCTGATACTCCCGGAAAAGGCATTCTTCATCCGCACGGCGGAAACTCGTGTCGTCCTGCCGATGACCCTTTTCACGATTCACGCGAACGTGATTTACGACAATATGCGCCAGGAACTGGCGACTCCTGGCACGCCCGATGAGCGGCGGCGCTTTTTAGAAGGGTTTCTTCCGATCTTCGATCGCGAGATGGAAACCGCCAAAGGGCTCGCCAAATTCTATCCGCGATTGGGGTTTGATCCCGATTACCTCATGTATCGCTCGTCGATATTTCCCTACTTGGAGGGGACCTGTGCGATGTCACGCCAGGAGATTGCGGCGTTTTGCCGCGAAAGTTTTCTGTCCGCGGCCTTGAATCGACCCTTGGCTTACGGCAGAAAAGTCGCCACCCAGCTCGCCTACTTCGTTTTTCCTGACCAAGGAACGTTCTTCCGCCCGCGTATCAAGTTGGGAAAGCTTTACGAGTATGCGCTTGAAACGCTGCCGGCAAACCTCGACCAGGCGATCAGCGAACCGGTGAAACATTTGTACGAAGATTATCGCCGCGGCGTCAGCGAGCAGACTGGGCGCGATGTGAATCTGGACGCTTTCCGTCCGCTCCGCCCAGTCCTCACAGCAGTGAAAGCGAGCGCGATTTGGATTGAGATTGCGTTCCTGATTTCTTGGGTTTCCTGCCTGCTGTTCAGATCCCTTGCCCCGTGCCGGCTTCCCGGCTTTCTCGCCCTCGTCTTCTTTCTGGCTCCGGGCGGCAACGCAATCACCGTCGCGCTGGTGCACGCCCTTGACAATTCGCGATACCGCGGGAGCTATGGACCTCTCCTTCTCTTCGCCCTGGCCGCCTTCGCCTTTTTCTGCGTGGTTACCGTGACCCGCATGATGTGCTCTCGCCAACGGCAAAGCCCTGCTCAGGTTCCTCATGCCCACTAGTCGCGTGATGCGGTTTCTGCTGGGTCCCTGGGACTTTTTATCCGGGATCTGCTACGCCACCTCGATAGCGTTGCTTTGTGTCAGCCTGGGCGTCATCGGTTTCCGCGTTGCCGATCAGACAAACCACGACGTGGACCTTTTCGATCAGGGTGCCTACGTGGGCATGTCGCAAAAAATGGAAGGTTCCTGGTATCCCTGGTATTCGGACGGAACGCGCAATCCTCTCTTCCCATGGCTCGCGGCCGTATTTCTCGATTCCGGCGACCCGGCTTTCTTCGAAAAGGGAAAGAAGCTCAACATCATCTCGGCGATTTGTGGGACCGCGTGCCTCGGGATTTTCTTTTCGCGCCGGCTGGGGCCGCTCGCCGCGCTCAGCGCCACCGCGCTCGCATCGCTCGCCGCCCTTTTGCCCATCTCGACGTTTTTCGGAGCTGAGGCGGCCTTTCTCGTATTGTTTTTTTTCGTCTGCGTCTGCGGTGCGCGCCTCCTGAACGACAATCCGGTGCGGTTCTACGTTTTCTTTGGCCTATTGTTGGCGATCGCCTGGCTGGCGAAGTCTTCGACGACTCTTTTTTTCGGTCTGTTCATTCTTTTTAGTTTCGGCCGCTGGATCCTCAACCTGCTTGGAGCCAATCTCCCCTGGCATCTCCGCGCCCCCAGCTGGAGCTTCCGCCACTTTGGGATCGGCCTGATGCTTTGTCTGCTGGCATACTTCGCCGTCATCTCTCCCCGCTTGGCTCACGCCAAAAGAAGTTGGGACAGCGCGTTTTACAGCCTCCCAAGCTTTTGGTTCTGGGCGGATGACTGGGAAGCCTGCGTCCGCAAATACGCCGACTGCAGAAAGGTTCGATTGGCCGAGCTTCCGCCGGACGAGCAACCGACTCTGAGCGGCTATTTTCGCCGCCACGACGCCGGAGATGCTCTCCAGCGTCTGACAAAAGGAATCGCGGTTCGACTTGGCCAATTCTTCCATCCCGAAGGCAAGTGGAAGCTCTCCAGCGAGAAAAAGGGAAAACCGAAACGTATCGTCCTACCGCATCGCGGCTTTTACTTGGTGGCCGTTTCTCTGCTAGGCATGGTCATGGGCGCATTTGCGATCCACGCAGGCCGATTGAGAGAGATCGGGCCAGTTACACTTCCGGTCCTGCTGGGGTTTGCGACATTTATCGCCTACCTTTTGGCGACGGCTTGGTACGCGCCAATAGGCCCGGGACATCGCTTTATCATGACGCTGTACTTGCCAACGCTTTGGATTCTGGCGCAAGGCGGGGAACAATTTCGGGCGGCGGCCCGCTCGCAACTGGCGGACATACTATTTTTGGCCGGACATCTGGCGATTTGTATTCTCCTGAGCGCCCGGGTCGTTTCCCTGTTGCAGAACGCGCCATTCGAGAAGGTTTCCTACGCGTTCTGAAGATGCCCAGGTTTTCTCCGATTGCCGGGGCGCGCCTCTTGTGCGGGTTAGGCGCCGCCGCGATCGGCATTTTCCTGCTTCTTGCCGCAAAACCGTGGAGTGTTCATCTTCCGCAGGGCAAGGCCTTCAAGGTTCACGATTTCGCTGTGGTTTACGAATGGTGGGCCGCGGCGATCAATCTCCTCCTTGTAGGGATGCTCGGCGCGACCGCGGGCTGGTGGCTTAGGCTCGCCCCGCCCCCTCGGACCCCCTGGCTTCCCAAGCCTGCAACCCATCGGTGGTTCTGGCCGTTGGTCATTGTCGCAATGGCCGTGACGGCGTCTTGGGGATTTCAGCGCCTGCCACAAAGCTTATGGGACGACGAAGACTCCAGCTTGCACCGGGCTATTCTCGGCCAATATCGACGCGATAAAAATGGTGAACCGGTATTGCGGGAGACGACCTGGGAAACCGCGCTCTGGAACTACTGGAAACCTGCCAACCACCAGCTCGAAACGGTCCTTTCGAAAGCGTGTCTGCAAGCGTGGCGAGCGACAACGCGGCCGACTGGATTGCAATTTAGCGAAGCGGTGCTGCGCCTGCCCTGTCTGGTTTCGGGAATCCTCTCGGTTGCGGCTCTGGCGCTGTTGTTGAAGCGTCTTGGCTTCGAACGGGCGGGCGTGATCGCGGGGTTCATCCTGTCGATGCATCCCTGGCACGTGCGCTATGCGACCGAACTTCGCGGCTATATTTTCACGCTGCTGTTCGGGCCGTTGTTGATCTACTTTCTGATCCAGGCGGTTGACTCCGGACGCTGGCGCTGGTGGATTTGCTTTGCCGCTTCGGAGCTGGCGCTGCTTTACGCCTACCCCGGATGCCTTTACATGGCGGCGATCGCGAACCTCTGCGGTATCGTCGCTTTGCTCCTCAGGCATCAGACTGGAGAAGCGCGTTTGCAACATCTCCTCCGCCTGCTGGTGGCCAGCGGGGTCGCTGGCATGATCTATTTGCAGTTGATGCTGCCATGCGTTCCGCAGCTCATGAACTATTTCAAGACGGAACGTGCCTTGGGCGAGGTCGGCCTGCGCTGGCATCGGAATGTCGCTGCCCATTTCTTGGCCGGGATACCCTGGAACAATTCAGACGACCCAACCGCTGGCTATCAGGAACTCCAGTGGACCGCCCAGACACACCCGGTGATTTTCTCCTTGCTCCGCCTTGCCGCTCTTGGATGTCTTCTGGCCGGCGTTCTGCGCATGGCGCGGTCTCAACCCGCGGGCTGGATCGTCTTGGCGGCGTGGCTGCTCCCCGGACCGCTCGTTTACCTCGTCTCGCGCTCGAAAGGTTACTATCTTTACGAATGGTATCTGTTTTTTTCGCTGTCCGGTGTCGTCGGATTTGCGGCTTTGGGTCTGGACTGGGCGATAGCGCCGGCTCGACGCGTTAGCCGCCTCGCGCCCGCGGGGCTGGCGGCGTTGGTAATAGCCGTCTTCTTCGTCGCGACAGAACCGCAGCGAAAATGGCTCGTCGCCCACTCGCTTCAGCCGATGCGCGAAGCGGTTCTGGTGACGCGTCCGACCCTCGATCCTTTTGACCCTCGTCAAAAGGCCGTCGTCACCCTCTCGGCCACGGGGGTTCCATGGTCCTACGACCCGAACATTTTCGTTATCTCGAGCGTGGAGCAACTCGTGCAGCATTTGCAGGGCGTCGATAGGGATGGCCGAACGCTTTATGTGAACTTTGCCAACGCCTGGAGCCTGGCCGCGGCCGCGCCGAAGCTCTTCGCCATGATCGAAGACGATCGGTTGTTCGAAAAGACTGCGGAGATCCAGGGTTTCGACCCGACGCTGACCACGTTTGTCAGGAAATACAAGCACGGGTCGATTTCCGGTTATCCGCTTTCGGACTGATTTTCGGGATTGCCGGAATCGGGCAGCTCCGGATACAAGTAGACGGGATGCTTAAAGATTACATTCCGGTCCTTCTTCATGTGATCGTCGCGGTGGGCTTCGCCACGGTCGTACTTTTGCTGAACCTCCTTCTCGGTCGGGCGGGCAAAAGGACAGCGATCAAGGACACTGCTTACGAGTGCGGCGTGGTCCCCGAACCGGGCCCCCAGCCGCGCTTTAGCGTGAAGTTTTATCTTGTGGCGATGCTTTTCATCCTGTTCGATATCGAGATCGTCTTCATGTATCCGTGGGCGGTGGTGTTCAGGGCGTTTGTCGCGGAATTCGGCTCCATGATTCTTTGGAGCATGTTCAGCTTTATTATCATTCTGCTGTTCGGATACCTCTATGCGATCAAGAAGGGCGGCCTTGATTGGAGCTGACCCGTTCCGACCATGATTTATCATCTCGTTCTTTTCAAGCTCAAGCCCGAGGCGGATGAGGCCAAAATCGAGTGGATGATGCGGGAAACTCGCATTCAGCTCCTTAGGATTCCCGAAGTGCTAAGCATTCGATGCGGCAAACGGGTGGATGCCGGGGCGGAATGGCCCTTCTTCCTTTCCGTCGAATTGGACTCGATCGAAAAGCTTCCACTTTACCGGGAGGATCCGCATCACGTGAAGTTCGTCGAGGAAGTCATCAAGCCCAACATCGCAGAGCGTCTGGCCCTCGATTATGCGATGGAACCCGGCACCAAGGCGAGATAGCCTTTGAGCTTTTGCTTCAGATAGTCGATTTCCGCATCGGAAGTCTCAAACGACGGGGTGAAGGAGAGCACGTTGCCAGGTTCGCCGCCGCCAAGCAGGATCAGGCCGTCCTGCAACCCGCGGCGCATGATTTCCGAGGCCAGCGCGCCATACGGTTCGCCGCGCGGTCCCACGAGTTCGACCCCGACCAGTGCACCCACGCCGCGCACATCGCCAATCCAGGGCGAGCTCAGCGCCTTCAGGGAATCCTTGAGTCTCCGGCCCGTCTTGCGGGCGGCTGACCGGGTGGATTCCTTCAGGTGCTCCGCGATCGACGCCAATGCCATTGCGCAGCCGAGAGGATTTCCGAGGGTGGTACTTGTGTGAAGCGCCTCTCCCCGGGAAGCCGGCCAGGCATCCATGACGTCCGCCCGCCCCACACACGCCGAGAGAGGAAACCCGCCGGTCAGCGCCTTTCCCAGGCAGATCAAATCGGGAGCTATGTCGGAGTGTTCGCACGCAAAAAGCTTTCCCGTGCGGTTGAAGCCCGTGTAAATCTCGTCCAGCACCAGGAGAAGCTTCTCCTCGTCGCAAATCCGCCTCAGCAGCCGCAGAAAATCCCGCGGCGGCACGACTTCGCCCCCCCGTCCCTGAATCGGCTCCACCAGGACACACCCAATCTCTCTTTGTCTGAGGGTCGAAACCAGCTGCGTTTGCAACTCCCGGAGACAGGCGGTCGAACAATTGGGAAACGGCGTCCCCTCCAGGCGGAATCCCTCTTTTCTTCCAAAGGGGCAACGGAAGCAACTTGGATAAGGGAGCTTGACCGAAAACCGCCCGAGCTGGCTTTGAAATGGCTCTCGAAACGCGGGCATGCCGATGGTCTCCAAGGCCCCAAAACCGAGGCCGTGATACCCTCCCGTGAACGAAATGACCCCTGGCTTTCCACTATGGAGAAGTGCGGTTTTCAACGCCGCCTCGACCGCCTCAGACCCCGAGTTGCAGAGGATCGTCTTCCCTCTGCCGAGGCCCCATCTTTCAAAGGTAATCCGGCTGAGCTCTTCGCAGAGATCCGCTTTGGCCGAGGCTGGATGCACGTCTCCCATCGCGTGCAGGAGTTTGTCCGCCTGGCCTTGGAGCGCCGCGCGAATCGGCGCAGCTCCATGCCCGAGACCCGTCACCCCAAAGGCCGTCGTGAAATCCAGAAAGCGATTGCCATCGACATCCCAGACGTTCACGCCAGCTGCGCGCTCCCAAAAGATCGGGAAATCCTCGGACAGCCAGGTCACTTCACGAGCCTCGAATCGCGAAAGCTTCTCCGCGCAGTCCCGGGATCGTGGGCCAGGAATCCGCGTTACGATTTCGGGCAGCATCGGGTTCCGGAAAAAGGATAATCGCCGGGCGAAACGCGACCCGAACAGGCAACTCGCCTCGCGATCGGGCGGGCGCTGAGGCCAAACGTCTGCTTCCGGACGGAAAGCGGCGGGTTCGAGAACTTCCCCCGGGCGCTCAAGCCGCTACGGGCGTTTTCCTAATGCCAAGGAGGCGCTCAAAGAGCTCGATATGCGCGCGCGCCGCGCCCTCCAGGGAAAAATCCGCGCTGCGGGATCTTTTGCGCACGGTCTCGCGATGCGAGGCATCGCCGATGGCCCGCAAGGCCTTCCGGCATCCGTCAAGCAGACCGTCCGTCGTCCGGGAAGAAAAGACAAAACCGTTGCCCGAGCCCCCCTGCTCCCAGTCGCGGACAAACTGAAAGAGACCTGGACATTGGGCCGTCAAAGGAATCGCTCCCAAGGCCATCGCCTGAAGCAACCTGGTCGCGTGCGGTTCGACAGGCCCTGGAATCAAAAAGACGTCGGCGCCCGCCAGGGCTTTGCGCGCAAACGTGTCGTCGAGCTCAGGAACGTGGACGAACCGTTTCCGGTGCTTGCGTTCCGCAATTTCCAGCGCCGTCACATGCTCGGCTCCGACAGCGCCTGCCAGAATGACGCGCACGTCATCCGCGAGGAGGCGATCCAACGCCTGGAAGAGAAGATCGAGCCCCTTCCCATTGCTGCTCTCGGGGAACGTGACAAAGACAGCCCGCGGCGACCCTTCCCCCATCCCGACCGTCGCAAGAAGCGCCGATCGATTCTTCTCGAAATTTTCGCCGGCAGCCGACTTCCACTCTCTCAGATCCGCGTTGAACGGAATGCCGTGAAGTTTGTGCTGGTGCTCGCGGAGGACGCTCTCCAACCCGCACCCGTACTCGGGCGTTTGCGCTTCGCACACGTACCGCTCGCTCGGAAGTATCAACGCGTCTGCGAAAAGGATGCCGCCTTTGAGACAATTCATGCTCCCGTAATATTCCACGCCGTGCGCTGAGAAATAATCGCCGGGCAAATTGGTGAGACCGAAATCATAGCTCCAAAAGTTTCCTTGATAGGCCAACGTGTGCGGCGTCAGCACGGTGCGAAACGGCAGCCGGCGCTCGGAGACGAACACCGGCAGCAAAGCGGTTTGCCAGCCATTCGCATGCAGGATTTCCGGAGCCGGATTCATGTTGGTGGCCAATTCGACGACGCATTTCGTGAAATAGATGAAACGCGCGGCGTTATCCTGGTAGTCGCGGCCGTCCACCCCGTAGAATCCCGACCGGTCGAAATACTCGTCCCGGGCAACAAGAAAGACCTGCACGCCCTCCGGCGTCTTCGTTTCGAAAACGTCGGCGGGAATCCCGGCGTTGCCAATCTGGACGTTGAAGCGAATGCGGGCCTTTTTCGTCTTGGGAGGCTTGCCCTCTCGAATCGCGCGGTAGTAGGGAAGCGCGACACTGACCTCGTGCCCCAGACGCTGGAGCTCGGTCGTCAATTCCGAGACGGCATCGGCCAGTCCCCCGGTTCGGGCAAAGGGTGTCATCTCGCTGGAGGCAACAAGAATTTTCATGGAGTCTCGATACCACGCCGGGGGATTTCTGTCACTTCAGAGTTGAGAGCGCTTTCGCGAAAGTGGAGGCTCGGTTGATGGCCCTCGCTCTCGTTACTTGCGGACCGGCTTACGAACCGATCGACGGGGTCCGGCGCATCACCAACGAGTCCACGGGCGAAATCGGGACGATCCTTTCGGAAAGCTTGTCGGCGTTCGGTTTCGAGGTTCTTTGCCTTCGCGGCGAAATGTCCCGGCATCCCGCTCCAAAAAACGCCCGGGTCGTTTCGTTTTCGACGAATGGTTCGCTCATGAAGATCCTGGAAAAACTACCCAGTCAGCCTGCCGCATTTTTCCATGCGGCGGCGCTATCCGATTTCAGCGTGCGTAAGATTCAGGGGACTGAGGAAAGGCGCAAGATTCGCAGCGGGATCCGGGAACTCCAGATCACCCTGCGGCCGGCGGAGAAAATCCTGCCCCGCCTGCGAACGGTTTTCCCGCGGGCGCTGATCGTAGGCTGGAAATACGAACTCGACGGAACGCGGTCGGACCTGATCTCCCTCGCCCGGCAGCAAATGGAAAACTCGGAAACCGACGGGTGCGTCGTCAACGGCAGCGCCTACGGCGAGGGGTTCGGATTTCTGGCGCGCGGGCGCGTGCACCTGCGTCATTCGATTGACAAGACCGAGCTGGCCGCATTTCTCGCCGCTTGGTCCCTCCAGGCGATCAACTCTCAAGAATCCGCCAAAGATGATCAACCCCCGCCTTCCCAATCAGGCCAATGAGCGCGGCGTAAATCGCCGCCACAACCGTCAGGGCATAGCCGCACAAGAGCAGCACCCCGTCTCGTTCCATCAGTCCCAAGGAGAGGAAGATAATCGCGAAGCCGGGAATCGTGTTGGTTAGGGGAAAGGGAGGCGGGATCGGCAAGCTTAGAACCACTCCCGCGACGGCGATCGCCGTGCCGGTGACCATGCACATTCCCGGGCCCACGAGAAGAAATGTGAGCCGCGGCCGGATCACCCGCTCGACCTTCTCGCAAATCCTGCCGCCAAAATGCGTCATTTTTTCCAGGGCGGAGTAGGAAATGCGGCGATCCATGATGAAGCCAGGCAGCCAGGGCTCGCGCCCGAACGCGATGCGAAGCCCGCAGAGAGCAATCGCCAGGCCGAAAGGGATGGAAATGCCGGGCAAGGTCACAGGCGTTAAGAAAGGGAGACAGAGCACGATCACCACGAGTTGCAACCCTCGGCCGCGAAGAATCTTCACGATTTCACGGATGGTGAGCGGACGACCGGCCGCTTCAACCAAAAGGCGCCGCAAGGCCGCCGAGATCCGTTCGGGGGTGATGCCTGGGTCGGCGAGGTCATGCATACAGCGGCACGTAATCACGCCTCCCCGGCGGGCGCAAATACTCTTGGCCTTGCAGCGAGGAGCAATTCAGCCGAAAACAATCCCATGAACGAAGATCTCCAACAAGCCGTCGATGCTGGAAAACTGACGAGCGCCGCCGCCGAGACCCTCTCCCTCCTGGAGCCGGGCGCTTCCTGCCTTCACAAGAGTTGGGGCTTTGGGCGGGTGGCGGAGTGGAGTCTCTTGACCGGTCAGATCGTGGTCGATTTCGAATCCAAGAAGGGTCACGTCATGCAGGCCCAATATGCCGCGGACACGCTCCAGCCGATCCCGTCAAGTCACATTCTCGCCAGGAAGATTTCCGAACCGGAAGCCATCAAGACGCTCGCGCAGCAGGATCCCGCCTCGCTGCTTCGCGATATCCTCCGGGACCACGGCGGAAAGGCAACGATCGACCAGATCTCAGCATCTCTGGCTCCTCAGATCTTCGATTCCGCGACCTTCAAGAAGTGGTGGGATGGCGCGAAAAAGAAACTCAAGGCGGATGGCCACTTCCAGCTTCCCTCCAAACGGACGGAGCCCGTCGTGCTGCTCGCCGCACGGTTGGTCCCCGGCAAGGGGCTGATCGAAAAGTTTCGTGGAGCACGCCATCTCAAGGACCAGGTGGCCGCTCTGGACCAAATTACCCGCGCGCTCGACGATCTGGCTCACGAGGTCGAGGAGCTTCAGGCCCTCGCGGCGCAAATCGAGGATGCCGCGCATAAAGGCCGCAAACTGCAATCGGCTCAAGCGGTTGAATTGCTCCTCGCCCGCGACGAAATCCTCGCGCGCCATCAAGCGCTCAAGCCCGGCAAGGATGCTCCGCAGGTCGGCGACATTCTCCGCGGCGAACAATCTCGGTTGGCGGAGTTGCTCGCGGCCCTTCCCGCGGCCAAGCAACGCCGCTGTATCGAGCAACTTCCTGAAGCGTTCGGGGAACGCTGGGTTGAAACCGCGCTCCGCCTCACCCAAAACGTGCCCGCCCGACTCGTGGTCGAAATCGCCCGCCTTTTGGAAAAAGAGGGCCGGAGCGAGGAACTCGGCGCCGCCTTGGCGCGATCGATCAGCGAGCGCTCGGCCTCGTCGGAAATTCTTGCGTGGCTCTGCAAGGAACGGGGCGGCCCCTTCCCTGACCTATTTGGCGCGGACCTTTTTGGCGCGGTCTTGAGTGCCCTCGAACGAGATCAACTGGCCGAGAAACGTGGCGCTCGCCTCCACGACCTCCTTCTCGAGGATCGCAGCCTGGTTGGCGATCTCCTTGAATCCGCGGAACCCGACCGGGTGAGGGACGCCATGCGACGCCTCCTGCTCACCCCGGTCTTCGACGACCTCAACAAGCGCTCACTCCTGGCCCGGATCGTCAAGCTCTACCCCGAGATGCAAAGCATGATCAGCGGCCAGGCCGAAGAACGCGAAGAGACCCTTACCGTTTCCTGGGCCAGTCTCGAGAGGCGGAAGGCAGAGTTCGAGGATCTCGTCAACCGGCAGATTCCCCAAAACACCAAGGATATCGCCATCGCCCGCTCGTACGGCGACCTCCGCGAGAACTTCGAATTCAAATCCGCCAAGGAGCAGCAGAGGGTTCTCATGCGCCGCCGTGCAGAGGCCGAGCGCGACCTTTTCCGGGCGCGCGGCACGAATTTCGAAAATCCCGACTCCACTCAGGTTTCCATCGGGACGGTCGTGACTTTCCAGGATTCGGCGGGCGTCGAGGAAACCTACACCCTGCTTGGCGCATGGGACAGCGCGCCCGAGCTGGGCATCATTTCCTACAAAGCCGTCATCGGCCAGGCGTTGCTTGGAAAATCTCCCGGCGAAAAGGCGGAACTGCCGACGGAGACGGGCTCGCGCAGCGTCACCATCAGGAAAATCGAACCCTTCAGAGATTTGGAAATTCTCTCCCAAAAAGTTCATCTGCTTTCGGAGCCGGCGGGAAGCCTGACGGTGTCCTAGCGAGAATCTGCTTGCCACGCGGCAAGCGAAAGGGTTTCTGGAACCCGCACCTGAACACATTTTACTGCCATGTCCGATACGCTTATCACTGCCATCACCGCTCGCCAGATCATTGACTCCCGCGGCAACCCCACCGTCGAAACTGACGTCGAACTCGCGGGCGGCGCGCTGGGCCGTGCCGCCGTTCCCAGCGGAGCTTCGACCGGGGCTCACGAAGCCTGGGAGCTTCGCGACGGCGCCAAGACCGTCTATCTCGGAAAGGGGGTGACGAAAGCCGTCGCCAACGTTCAGAAGATCCTGGCCCCGGAACTCGTGGGCATGGACGCGCTCGACCAAGTCGCGGTCGACAAGGCGATGATCGCACTTGATGGGACGGAGAATAAGAAAAAAGTGGGCGCCAACGCGATCCTGGCTGTTTCCCTGGCCACGGCGAAGGCCGCGGCGCAGCAGGTCGGAGTACCGCTCTACAAATACCTCGGCGGCCCGAATGCCAAAGTCCTTCCTGTTCCGATGATGAATATCGTGAACGGCGGCGCCCACAGCGACGCACCGATCGATTTTCAGGAGTTCATGATCATGCCCAAGGACTTTCCCACGTTCTCCGAGGCGCTTCGCGCCGGAGTCGAAATTTTCCACGCGCTCAAGGGAGAACTGAAAAAACGCGGCCTTTCGACGGCCATTGGCGACGAGGGCGGCTTTGCGCCGGCGTTCTCTTCCGCGGAGGATGCCCTCGACTCGATCGCAAACGCCGTCAAAGCGGCCGGCTACAAACTCGGCAAGCAAGTCTTCATCGCGCTGGACTCCGCTGCGAGCGAGTTCTACGACGCGGCCAAGAAGAGCTACGTGTTCAAGAAATCGGATGGGTCGAAACGCTCCGCCGAAGAAATCGTGGAATTTTACAAGAAGCTTTGCGCGTCCTACCCGATTGTCTCGATCGAGGATGGCTGTTCGGAGAACGATTGGGAAGGTTGGAAGCTTCTGACCGATGCCTTAGGCGAGAAGGTGCAACTCGTCGGGGATGATCTCTTCGTGACCAACGTCTCCTTCCTTCGCAAGGGAATCGAAAAAGGCGTCGGCAACTCGATCCTGGTCAAAGTCAACCAGATCGGCTCCCTCACGGAAACGCTCGACGCGATCGAACTTGCCAAGGAGAACAAATACACGGCGGTGATCAGCCATCGCTCCGGCGAGACCGAAGACACCACGATCTCGGACATTGCCGTGGCCACGAACGCGGGCCAGATCAAGACGGGTTCGCTGTGCCGGACCGATCGCGTTGCCAAGTACAACCAATTGCTGCGCATCGAGGAGTCTCTAGGCGCGGACGCCGTCTACGGCGGCAAAATGCGCTGAAGTTCTAAGATCAGTCGGCCAAAATTCTCCGCCGCTCCGGTTTTGGTCTAAGCCAGATCCGATGAATTATTCCGTGCCGGCGGCGGTCTTCGTGCTAATATTGGCGAATGAGGTCCTTGGGAGAAGCGCGACGAACCGGCGATCCGTCCTTCTGGAACGCGCTCAATCGCGTTTTGCTGACGTTGGTTATCGCCGGAGGGCTCGCGGGAATTGTTCTTTGGTTCTATCCTGAACTCGAGCGCCGTGACCAGATGGCCCGCAAGCTTGCCGAGCATCATGAAGAGTTGCAGGCTCAGCAATCGCTCCGAAAGCAGCGGGAACGGGAGGTTTATCTCCTGGAGAACGACAAGGAATACATCGAGACAATCGCTCGCGACAAGCTCGACATGATGAAGGAAGGCGAAACTATTTTCCGGCTCGATCCCGCGAAGGTGGCGAAACCCGTGCCCTCCGCCCAGAAAACGCCATGATCGAACAACTCGAAACCATCGATACCTCCGCAATCTCCGCGCGCATCGCCGAGCTGCGGAGGTTTCTTTGACGTTCCCACCCTGATCCGGCGGCTCGCCGCCGTTGAGAAGCGGATGGCTTCGCCGGACTTTTGGAGCAATAAGGAAGCCGCTCAAAAAGACGTCGAAGAGGTTTCCGACTTGCGCGGCAAGATCCAGCCGTTTCTGGCGCTCGAATCCCGGGCGGCCGATCTTGAAGTGCTCAAGGAACTTGCCGCCGAGGAGCCCCCTGGTCAGCATCAAGCCGGCGCGATCACGGAGGTGCAGGCGGAATACCAATCCCTGCTCGGCGAGCTCGAGAGATTTGAGCTTCAGCAATTGCTCTCCGGCGAATTTGACCGCAATCCCGCCTTCGTGACGATCCATGCGGGCGCCGGCGGAACGGAATCCTGCGATTGGGCGGATATGCTCTTGCGCATGTACTCACGCTGGATCGAGCGCAGCGGCGAGCTCCAATCCGAAACGGTTGATGTTCAGGTCGGCGACGAGGCGGGAATCAAGTCGGCCACCTTGCGCGTTTCCGGCGACCACGCCTACGGTTACCTGAAGAATGAAATTGGTGTTCATCGGCTCGTCAGGATCTCGCCTTTCGACTCAAACAAGCGGCGTCACACCTCCTTCGCCAGCGTGGATGTCGTGCCCGAGATCGAAGACGCTCCAATCTCGATCAACGAAGCCGATCTAAAGCTCGATACCTACCGGTCCGGCGGAAAAGGCGGCCAAAACGTCAATAAGGTCGAGACCGCCGTCCGCATTACTCACCTACCCACCGGGATCGTGGTCGCCTGCCAGGCGGAGCGCAGTCAGGGCCGCAACCGCGATTTGGCGATGAAGATGCTCAAAGCCAAGCTTTATCAAATCGAGGCGGACAAGAAGCGAGCCGAGGTGGAACGGCAATATGGCGAAAAGGGCGACATCGCTTGGGGAAACCAGATCCGCTCGTATGTGTTCCAACCTTACCAAATGGTCAAAGATCTTCGGACCGGGGTTCAAACCAGCGATATCCAAGGAGTGATGGACGGCGCGATCGACAATTTCATCGAAGGCAAACTTCGGGGATTGACCTACAAGAAAGGTCCGCAAGACGAGCCCGAGAGGGTTGGCGACACGGGCTAATTCGCGGGCGAAAATTGTCGTTACCGCGATAATGTTCCTTTGGCGATTCGTTAGCTTCGCCTCCCGGTTTTTGCTGGTTTCCGTCCAATTTTGCGTTGACCTGAAATGGCGTGCCGTTCATCCTCACGGCCCGAGATGCTGAACCGGAAACAACTAAGGCGGCTTGTAACCGTGCTACTTCCGATCGGAATTGGCATCTGAACCAGAACAATTAAGTACCACCAAATCGCTCAATGAAAATCCCCCACACTCTAAGAAAACCCCTTTGCCTTGCCCTGGGAGTAGCCTTCCTTGGCCCCTTGCAGGCCGCCGATAAAGAGCTGAAGTCCGTCGGCGTAACGGTCGGAGATCTCGGCAATCCCTTCTTTGTGCAGATTGCCCACGGCGCCGAGCATAAGGCCAAGGAGATCAATCCTAACGTCAAGTTCAATTCGCTCTCGAGCAACTACGACGTGAACAATCAAACCAATCAAATGGACAACCTGGTTTCCTCCGGAGTTAATCTCATCCTGCTCGGAGCCGCCGACAGCAAAGGCATCGCCCCGGCCGTGAAGCGCGCCAAAGCCGCCGGCTCTCTCGTCGTCGCGGTCGACGTCGGCGCCGAAGGCGGAGTGGATGCCACGGTCATGTCGGACAATCGCCAAGCCGGCCAGCAGGCTGCCCAATACATCGTGGACAAGCTGAAAGGCAAGGGCCAGATCGTAATTGTTAACGGCCCTCCTGTTACGTCTGTTCAGGACCGGGTCGCTGGTGCGCTCGATGTCTTCAAGAAGAATCCGGATATCAAGATTTTGTCTCAGGATCAAAACGCGGGCGGCAGCCGCGACGGCGGGCTTCGCGTGATGACCGATCTTCTGACCGCTTTTCCGAAGCTGGATGCGGTCTTCGCAATCAACGATCCGACGGGCATCGGCTGCGACTTGGCGGCCAAGCAGGCGCAACGCAACGACTTCTTCATCGTTGGCGTGGACGGCTCTCCCGACGGGGTATCTGCTCTCAAAGCAAAAGGAAGTCTGTTCGAGGCCACGCCCGCTCAGGATCCTTACGCGATGGCCCAGAAGGCCGTGGAAGTCGGCGCCGACATCATGCAGGGTAAGAAACCCGAAAGCGACATGATCCTCATTCCTGTAAAATTGATCACTCGGGACAATGTCAACGACTACCAAGGCTGGACCAAGTAAAACTAACGGGCAGCCGATCCTGACCGTACGCGGGGTGACCAAGAGTTTTCCCGGCGTGCGCGCCTTGAAGGGCGTGGATCTCACGATATACCCCGGAGAGGTCCACGCTTTGGTCGGCGAAAATGGTGCCGGAAAGAGCACCTTAATGAAAATCCTGGTGGGCGCTCAGCGTCCGGATGGAGGCGAAATAACTCTCGACGGAAAGCCCGTTCATTTTCATACGCCGCACCAGGCGCGGGCGGCAGGCATCGGGATTATTTACCAGGAATTAACCATTGCCCCGAACCTGACAGTTGCAGGAAACGTGTTCCTGGGATCCGAACAGCGCAAATTCGGTTTCCTGACGGACACTTCAGCGATGATTGGGCATACCCAGCAGGTTCTGGATCGACTGGGAGCCAGGTTCAAAGCTGCTCAGCGCGCCGCCCATTTGTCCATTGCCGAGCAACAGCAGGTGGAAATCGCCCGGGCGCTCTTTTACAAGAGCCGCATTCTTGTCATGGATGAGCCAACGACGGCGCTTTCCGATCGCGAAACCGAGCGCCTGTTCGCCGTCGTAAAGCAGCTGCGCTCGGAGGGGATGGCCATCATTTATATCAGCCATCGAATGGCCGAGATTTATGAACTCTCGGATCGTCTTTCCGTCTTCAGGGACGGCGAATACGTGGGAGAACTGACTCGGCCGGAATTTTCTTCGGACCGCATCATCGGAATGATGGTCGGTCGAAAACTGGAGGATCTTTTTCCGGAGAAGACGGCCGCTCCCGGAAAAGCGGTCCTCCAAGTGAAAAACATGTCCGACCAGGAGCTGGTGAAGGACGCCAGCTTTGAACTTCGGGCCGGCGAGGTCCTAGGACTTTCCGGACTTGTTGGCGCCGGCCGGACGGAGCTGGCCCGGCTGATTTTTGGCGCCGATCCCAAACGGACCGGCGAAGTCTACCTCGACGGCAAGCTCGTCAACATTCGGCATCCTATCGACGCGGTACAGTGCGGAATCGGTTATGTGCCGGAAGACCGCAAGCTCGCCGGCGTTTTTTTGCAGATGTCATGCCGCGACAACATCGCCATGAACATCCTTGGCCGCAGCGCAAAGGCAGGGATCATTAACTTCACGGATATTAATGACCGCTCGAAGTCTCAGGCGCGGGCGCTCCGTTTGCGCGCTGCGTCCCTCTGGGTTCGCGCGGGCGGGCTTTCCGGGGGCAACCAGCAAAAACTGCTCCTTGCGAGGTGGTTGGAGATCAACCCCAAGGTGATGATTCTCGATGAACCCACCCGCGGCGTCGATATTGGCGCAAAGGCGGAAATTTACGCGGTAATTCAGCAACTCGCCAGCAAGGGCATGGCAGTCATCTTTATCTCGAGCGAACTGCCCGAAATCATAGGCGTTTGTAAACGCGTTCTTGTGATGCGTGAAGGGGTGATCACCGGAGAGGTCGGCGGCAATTCGGGAATAGAAGTCACCCAGGAGAATATCATGAAGTTCGCAACGGGCGTCTAAGCTTAAGCACCCTATTTATCATGGCTAATCCTTCTTCTCAGAACACCACTGTAAGCACCGTCGCGCGCAAGGAAGTGATGCGCGGCCTGATTCAAGTTGCCGGGATGCTGCCGGTCCTGATCGTTATTTGCATCCTCTTTTCATTTCTTACAGGAACCTTTCTTACGACCAATAACTTGATCAATGTCGTCAGGCAGGCGTCGATTAACATCGTCCTCGCGGCGGGCATGACATTTGTCATCCTCACCGGTGGCATCGACCTTGCGGTGGGTTCAGTTCTCGGAATGACCGCGGTCCTCTCGCTGTTATTTTCACTGAACCCCTCTTTGAGTTGGGCTGCCATACCGATCGCCCTGCTGAGCGGCACCCTCGTTGGTGTGATGACAGGTGCGACGGTTCACTATTTCGGCCTGCCGCCGTTTATTGTGACACTGGGCACCTACACGGCGCTTCGCGGCGCCGCGTACCTCTTCGCGGGGGGCACCACGCTTATCAACAACGATCTCTCCTTTGCTTGGATAGGCAATAGTTATCTGGGACCTGTCCCCTGGTTGGTCGTGATAGCATTTATCGTAATTTTGATCAGCGCTTTTATTCTCCACCGAACCGTGCTCGGGGTGCATATTTACGCGGTCGGCGGCAATCCACTCGCCGCTCGCCTCACGGGCATCCCGGTGGCAACTATTCTGCTATTTGTTTATGGTATCAGCGGCTTCCTTTCCGGGCTGGGAGGGGTAATGACCGCCAGTCGGCTTTACAGCGCTCAAGGACGACTGGGAGAAGGCTACGAATTGGATGCGATCGCCGCAGTTATTCTTGGCGGCACGAGCTTCTCCGGAGGTATCGGAACGGTTTTCGGCACGTTGATCGGCGCTCTTATTGTCGCCGTGCTCAACAACGGCCTGACATTGATGAACGTGTCCTTCTACTGGCAGTTGGTCGTCAAAGGCGCGGTGATCATCCTGGCCGTGCTCCTTGATCGGCTGCGGACCCGCGGCCAAACCCATTAGGATCTTAGGGCTTTGCGAAAGGCTTGGCTCGAATCTTCGGCAAGCTTGTCACTGCAAAGGACTCATCAGAGCCGCCAGCCTGCATTTAAGCCGAAAGGAGAATTTTCCCTTTTCGAATTTGTTGAGGTTTTCCGCTTCGCTGCGCGCGAAGTCCTTCTCGAACATTTTCTCCACCGTCTTGGCGAACCCTGAGTCCTGAACGATGCCTGAAAGCTCGAAATTCAGCATGAACGAGCGAAAGTCCATGTTTACGGAACCGATGATCGACAAGTCGTCATCTGCCAGGAGAGCTTTTTGGTGCATAAAGCCACGCTGGTAGCGCCAGATCTTGACGCCGGCTTGGCGCATCGTGGGATAGAACGTGTAGGAGGAAAGCCAGGGCAGCAGATGGTCAGGTCTTTGCGGCAGAATAATTCTCACATCAACGCCTCGGAGCGCCGCGTGACCGAGCGCCGCCTGAAGCATCGGATCCGGCACGAAATAGGGACTCGCAATCCAGAGTCTCTCGCGAACGTCGTGAATGATTTCGCCGAAAGTGACTCCCGTGACGTTCCACGATTGCGCCGGGCCGGAGGCGCATGCCAGCACGGTTTGCCGGCCGACCGAGCGTGGCTCGAAGGGAATATTCGGCACTTCCCTGCAGGCATAGTACCAGTCCTCCAAAAATGAAAGCTGGAGGGCCACGATGGCCGGGCCTTCAAGTTGGAGATGGGTGTCCCGCCAGGAACCAAGAACGCCCAACCCCAAGTACTCATCAGCGGCATTGAGCCCTCCGAAAAACGCAACCTCCCCGTCGACGACAACCAATTTTCGGTGATTTCGAAAATTCATCTGAAATTGCCTCCCAAATTGGCGGTTGGTCACAAAGGCCTGAACAGAAACGCCCAAATCGAGCAACTCGTTGAGGTATGACCTTGGAAGGTTTTTGGAACCCACCCGGTCGTAAAGCAACCAGCAGCGCACTCCGCGACGGGAAGCGGCAAGAAGCTTCTCCTTAAGTGCACCCCCCAGGCCGTCGTCGCGGATGATGAAGAACTGCACGATGATGTAGTTTCTGGCATTGTCGATGGCCTCAAAAATCGTGCGAAAGGTCTCCTTGCCGTCGATGAGAAGACGGCAGGAATTTCCCTTCGTCGGAGGCAGCCCCCGCAAGCCGAAAGCCAACTGCTCGGCATCGGAATATTTGTCGAGAAAGCTTGCCCGGAACGGGGCCAAAACCCGCTGCGCCTGCTTGAGCACAGCGTCAAGCTCAGGCTGTCCATCGACCCCAGCAAGCATATAGCCGGAGAACCGCGACTCGCCGAACACAAGAAAAAGCGGGATCGCGAGGTAGGGGAGAAAGGCGAGGGCCAGGCCCCAACCGATCGCCGCTTGGGGCGTGCGCGAAATAAGCACCGCCTGGATTCCGAAGTAGACGCCCGCCGCGTGGAACGTGATTCCCAACAGAAATGCCAAGACAAAGAAGATCTCTGTAAACATGACGGCTATTGTTCCGATCGGTAAGCCTCTGCCAGAAGGCTGATCGGATGCCGCACAGGGATCCGCCTCGCGGACGTTCGGACAGCAGTCCGCAGTTGCAAGATACATCCGGGATTTGCCGTCGCGACAACGGAGGCGCCGGTCCGCAAGATATTCTGGAGCTTTCGTTCCTGAAGCTTTGCCGCCATCTCCGGCTGGGTGATGTTGTAGATCCCGGCACTTCCGCAGCACCAGGCCGATTCAGGCAATTCGGTCAGTTCCACGCCGGGAATAGCCCGCAGAATTTCCCTGGGCTGTCTCGTTATCTTCTGCCCATGACAAAGATGGCAGGCTTCATGATAGGTCACAGAAACCTTGTCCGGTGTTCCCGGACATTTCGGCTTTTTAAAATCGATCTGGCAAAGCCACTCGTGAATATCCCGGACTTTTTCAGACCATGCGCGGGCCCGGCGCGAATACCTGGCATCCTCTGCCAGGAGAATCCCGTAGCTCTTGAGATGAGAGCCACATCCCGCCGCATTTGTGATGATTGCGTCCAGCGCGTCGACGTCAAACGCGTCAATCTGCCTGCGGGCGAGAAGCTTAGCGGTCTCAATTTCTCCATTGTGGGCATGCAGCGAACCGCAGCAATCCTGCGTGCCTGGCGTGTAGACCTCACACTGGTTGGCAAGAAGAGCATCGACCGTGTCCCGATTGACGTCGGAAAGGACGATGTCCTGCACGCATCCGGTCAGCATGCCCACGCGGTAGCGAGGCTCTCCTTGCGGACGCTCCACAGGTTTGATGAGCTGCCCGGAAAATCTTGATTGCGCCGCAGGGGTCATCCTTTCCAATTCCCTAAGTCGATAGGGAAGGACCCTGTTGAGCCGCAGAAGGCGCAGCAACGCCTGCGCGCCGCACACCCGATAAAGCCAAAGGAGGCGCCCAAGAAATCTTAGCAGTTTTGGCCGGGTGAAGATTTCCTTGAGGGTCAAGGAACGAATAAGATCCCGTGCCGGGTTGCTGAGCACACCGGCCTCTTCCGCCTCTTCGCGCGCCGCTTCGAAGAGCCGGGAATACTGGACCCCCGCCGGACAGGCGGTCTCGCAGGCCAGACAACCCAGGCAAAAGTACATCTCTTCGCCGAACACCGAAGTCGTGCCCATTCGGCCGTCGGCAATGGCGCGCATAAGGGATATGCGGCCGCGGGGGCTGTTCCGTTCGACTTTCGTCGCATCATAAGTCGGGCAGGTCGGAAGACACATTCCGCAATGGATACATTGCTGCAAAAGCGAATAGTCCAGATCCCGAAGCGGACTATGCGTTTTCCCAGAGCGATCGACGCCCACTTTTGAATGCCCGGTGCTCAAGCGGGTCCCTTCAATGCTTCTCCGCCCGGCTTGAATGCCGGGCGCAACAAGGAGGTCGCCATGGTTCGTTCCATCAAAGAATTTTCCCCGGATTCAGTATCCCATTGGGATCGAAACAATCTTTGATGCGTTTCATAACTGCGAAGTTGAGCTCGCCTACGGCTTTCTTCAGAAACGCCTTTTTCGCCAGTCCGACCCCATGCTCGCCGGTAATCGTTCCCCCGAGCGCCAAAGCGTGATCAAAGATCTCCTTCATGGCAATTTCCACCCGGTGCATCTCATCCAGATCCTTTTCATTTGTCAAAAACGTCGGATGCAAATTTCCATCGCCCATGTGACCGAACGTTCCGATCTTCAGGTTGTGACGTTCGGCAACGCGCTGAATCTCTTCGACCATCCGTGAAAGCTCGCTGCGAGGCACAGTGGCATCCTCGAGGATCGTGGTGGGGGCGATGCGCGCCAGGGAAGAAAATGCCGCCCGCCGAGCGGTGGCCAAACGCAGTGCTTCCTCCGTGGTCTGCGCAACCTTCACGTCCCGGGCCTTCGAAGCCCGGGCGATTTTCGCCATTTCCTCCGCTTCCTGCTCGACGGCCGCCGGATGGCCATCTGTCTCCATCAACAGGACGGCCGCCGCGTCGCGCGGCAAGCCGATGGCCGCAAAATCTTCGACGCAGTTGATGGTCACCCGATCAAGAAACTCCAGGGTGCAGGGAATGATCTTGGCCGCAATGATGGCCGATACCGTCCTCGCTGCGTCCTCCATCCGGTCAAAAACGGCCAGCAGAGTCTTTCCGGCCATCGGCTTGGGGATCAAGCTGAGAAGAACCTTGGTGACGACGCCCAGGGTGCCCTCGGAACCGATGAACAAGTCCCGGAGCGAATAGCCTGCGACATCCTTGACACATTTGTTTCCGGTAAACATCACCTCACCGTCCGGGAGAACGACCTCCAAGCCCATCACGTAATCGCGTGTGACTCCATACTTCAGTCCGCGCAGGCCGCCGGAGTTCTCGGCCACGTTGCCGCCGATGGTCGAGATCTTCATGGATCCCGGATCCGGAGGGTAGAACAGGCCGGCCTGTTCTGCCGCTTCCGCAATCGACACGGTAGTCGCTCCGCTCTCCGCAAGAAGCGTAAGATTCTTGGGATCCACTTCCAGGATCCGGTTCATCTGCGCCAGACAGAGCACAACGCTCCCTTCAACGGGGACGCTGCCTCCGCTCAACCCAGTTCCCGACCCCCTGGGGACAATCGCCAGCTTTTCCGCGTTGGCGACTTTCAACAATCGCGAGACCTCCTCGACTGTCTGCGCAAAAACCACGGCAGCGGGCATCTGTTGCAGCACGGCAGTTCCGTCGAAGGAATAAGGAATGAGATCCTCGCGAAGCGTCAAAAGCGCCTCCGAGGGAAAAATTCCGGACAGAATTTCAATGATTCTCTCCTGTGGTGGCATTCCCCTTTTTGCCACACCTCATCGGCTCCGCTCAAAAGAATATTTCCCGTCCCTGGATCATCCACCTGCTTCACCGGTCCTCGTGAAACCGCGCCACTTCAAGATCAGCTACTTTAAGAGCTTGAAAGCGTGCGTCCACTCGCCGCGAATGAAGCCGGGAATGCACCAGAGCATGCAAAGCGGCTCGATGGCGCGGGCTGCTTCCGCTTTTCCCATATCCGCTGTTTCCCAACCGAATTGCTCAAGGATGTCGCTTACGATTTCCTTGGCACCATCATCGTTTCCACAAATGAACATCGTCGGTTTCCCACCCCGAAAGTGTGGATTGATCATGCGACTGCTGCCGACCGAATTGAAGGCCTTCACAAATCGAGCCGCGGGAAATTCGCGCTGAAGCCGTTCCATGAGAGACTCGTCGAAGTTTGTAAAGAACCTCAATACGCCGTTCGCTGGCGGCAAATCGGCGATTGGATTCGTTGCATCGACGATCGGTTTCCCGGCGAGGTTCTCAGCCATCGCGAGCCGGAGGGCCTCTGCAGCAACCGTTCCTTTCACGGCGAGAACAATCACCTCCGCGAACGCCGACGCTTGCGCGAAACCGCCACCTCGCCCCGCCGGATTTTCCGCCAGCCACTCCCCGAGCTGAGCCGGATTTCGAGTGCCTAGCATCACGGAATGGCCATGCTCGAGAAAACCGCCAGCCAACGTTCTCCCGACTTCGCCAGACCCGATGATTCCGACCTTCATAGCTTTCGAAGCCCACATTATACCTTCCTTCAGCCAAATGGCCACAACGGCCGAAATTTTGGCCGCGCAGCCAGGCATCTTGGCCGGATGGGAAGTCAAGCCGAGCGCATTTGGCGCGCTGCGGGAGCGAATGCGGCTAGTTTTTCCTGTCAATTCCCTTGGCGAAGCACTTCCCTTTTGCGATTGAACGTGCTATCGGCCAAATCGAAATGAAGATCTCCATCTTTTCCACGTGTTCGCTGGCTCTCGCGGTGATGCTCTCCGTGGCAGAAGCCCAAGTTCCACAAAGCGACGCGCTCGCCGCTCTGCGGGTTCTGCCGCCACAATTTGCAAATCGAGTTGTCAGGCTCTCTGCGGACAACGGTCGGCCGAACCCGGCGCGTTGGTACGTTCTGGCTCGCAATTCCAGGGATGTCCTGGTTCACAGCATCGTGATCGCGCGGGGACAAGTTACCAGTGTTAGGCCCTCCCTGGACGCCCGACAGATCCTCAATCGACGAAATTTTATAAACCTTTCGCGAGTCCGCGTTGATTCGAACGAGGCCTTCGAGATCGCCAGAAGCGCGTTGGGTGGCGCCGGCCAAAGGATGCGCAGCGCCAGCTATCAGTTGACCCAAACGGGGCCCGGCGCGGATCCGCTTTGGGAGGTATGGGCTTACGGAAAGCGAGATGGTTATCTTGGGGTGGTGCAAATTTCCGCCCAGACCGGAAGCGTCTTTTCCGCTGAGCGGGGATTGCTTTCCGGCCTTCATTGAAACAGAAGGAAAACGGTATCTCTCGCTTCGTTCGAATCGCCGAATGTGCACGGAATTTGCCTTCATAACTGCCGGATGACGCGGCAAGGATTGCCGACCGCGACAGCATTCTCGGGCAAATCTCGCGTGACAATGCTTCCTGCGCCCACCACCGTATTTGCCCCGATGTTGACGCCCGGACATACGACGGCGCGGCCGCCGAGCCAAACGCCGTCTGCGATTGAGACGGGCAGGGCATACTCGATACCTGAGCGCCGCACGTCGGCCTCGATCGGATGCGTCGCCGTGTAGATATGGACACCGGGCGCGATTTGCACTTCATCGCCGATCGCGATGCGGTTGCAGTCAAGAAGCAGACAATCATAGTTGATGAAGGTTCGATGGCCGATGGAAATGTTGAAGCCATAGTCGCAGCGAAGAGTCGGCTTCACAACCGTCCCCTCGCCAATCCGTCCGAATAGCTCCTTCAATAAGGCGCGCCGCTCTTCTTCGGCTTCCGCTGAACTTGTGTTGAACTTTGCAAGGATCGCTTGGGCGCCTAGGTGAGCAGCGGACAGCTCAGGATCGGTAGCAATATACGGCTCGCCTGCCAACATCTTCGCTTTCTGTCCGATGTGGAAATTCTCTGGCATCTTGTGGTCAGTGAAGCAGGGGCCGCCGCCTCTCCAAGCTCAAAAAAACACTCGGTGAAACTCAGTTACAGGTTATCTGCGTCAACGTTTAAGGGAATCGCGGCTGGTTGCAAATTCGGAGAATAACCTCGCAACCATGGCCCTATGAACTCTTCAGGAAACACCTGATCGCCGCTACAAGGCATATCTGTAGCCTTTTTTCCAGCGTTATGAAACGCCCTCCACGGCCTTTGTCAAACAATCTAAGCAGAAGGTCGAAGGGGAGCCGCCGCCACTCGCAAGATCTCACGCGGAAAACGCCCGGCTCAAGGATGACTCTGCCTCGATCCCCGTCGCTGCTACTCATCTTCCCGGCGATTACCACCGGATCATCGAGTAGTCGCTCAGGCATCCAAACGCTCGGCGCAAGCGCCGAGTGTTCTGGAAGGCTAGCCGGCGCCATTCTTCCACGAAGTCAAGCGCATCC
>CAWFMA010000037.1:0-166098 GCA_963816855.1 uncultured Verrucomicrobiae bacterium
GTCTGCATGACAACAGTCGCACTGCCATCCGGTGAGCGTGTACCGTACCGGTCAAGGGACTTGGCATATGGGCGCACCACTGTGCGACCCGCGCTGAAGAAATCGAAACGCTACGGCTCGGTCTCGACCTTGGTGCGACCCTCATTGATACCGCTGAGACTGTACGGCGAAGGCCGGGCTGAGGAATTGATCGGCGAAGCGATTGCAGGTCGGCGCAATGAGGCGTTCCTGACACAAAAGTTTATCCCCATAATGCTGCATCACGCGAGGGAAGCGGCGGCCGCCTGCGATCGAAGCCTGCGACGGCTTAGGACTGACCGGATTGACCTTTATCTGCTCCATCGGCGTGGCAGCGTTCGGCTTTCCGAGACAATGGAAGTGTTCATGCTCTCGAAGCCAGCGGCAAAATTCGTTATTACGGTGTCAGCAATCTTGACATCAAGGACATGCAGGAATTGTGGGCCGTTTCGGGAGGTTCTGAGGTGGCGACCGACCAACTGCTCTACAATCTGGCGCGCCGCGGCATCGAATGGGACCTCCTGCCATGGCTTCGCGAGCGGCACGTTCCGGTAATGGCGTATTCACCGATTGAACAGGCCGAACTCGCTTTCCACCGGAAGCTTGCCAATTTCGCACGCAAGTACGGCATGCCACTCCGGCGCAGGCAGCCCTTACCTGGCTTCTGGCCAATGATGACGTCATCGTTATTCCTAAAACCAGTCGCCGCGAGCGACTGAAAGAGAATCTTGGCGCGCTCGATCATCGGCTGACGATGACTCAGCTTGCAGAGTTGATCGTTTCCTCCGCCTACGCGCACGCGGCCGCTGGAAATGCTCTGATGCTTGAAGTTGCTCTGAGCGTAGTGATCTTTGTTGCGGCAGTCGTTGCGTCGGGCCATGCGGTGGCGAGCAAGCCGCGAATTTTCGGTTGATACCTTCCATTTTTCCACTGGTTTCTCTATGAAAAAAGACTGCGGGCGTCGCGGCCAAACAGGGGGATCTTCTGCATGCTGAGGAACTTCTCCAGCAAACGACGGATCTTCTGTAAACAGCACACGGGATTCTTGCCGATGATCACGCCTATGACGCGCTCCTCGCGACCATGAAACGGGCGCTTCGCGATGCCGCCGTAGCTGTCAAGACACAGCGGTGTATGCACGGACAAAGATGGACGTGGTCCTCACCGAGAGTCGACAAGCTCGTGAGCGCTCTCGAGGAAGACGAAAAGCAAAAGGCTGCCTAACAAAGCTGGGGGTGATGCGCTTTGGAAAAGTGCCCATGCTTACCCGAGAAGGGGAAACGGTAACGCGGACCCTGAGCTGGTCGTCTACCGGACCGGTGGCTCGCCTTGAGCATGAGGCAGCCGCGAAAAACTGTGGGCACAGCGGGCGCTCAAAACTTTCCTCTTTCCGGCCGGTGGCGATAATTTCGATCCGTTACAAAATCAAACTCGAAGGGACATCATGAAAGGCACTGCTGTGGATATCCGACGTCCAAGCGTACCCCTGCCCCTGCATGGAAACCTGGGTTGCCTCGGTGACGATGAACGCAGCCGGCGCCACTACCCGATGCGAGGAAGTCCAACACCCTAGCGAATCGGTTGGAACAGCTTTCCCGCGCCGCAGCAATGGCCGGTGCGATCGCTTCAATGAGCACTGGCATGAGCTTTCAGCTGTTCCAAAACCGCTTTGGCCGCTGCCTCTGACGACGCGGGATTCTGGCCGGTGATCAAGTTGCCCACAACGTGGGGCTGCCAGTCAGCAGTTTCGGAGTACGCACCGCCGGCCGGCTGCTCGCCGAAATCGAGACGCCGGAGATCGATCAGAAGTTGAACCAGGCCGTGCAGCGGGCCGCGGAGAATCTCGAACTGGCGCGAGCCACCTTGAAAGCTGGGACTACTTGCTGCAAAGAAAAGTCGTCTCCGCGCAAGGAATTCGATGAGAAGAAAGCCGGCGCCGTGGCGAATCCCATCGGCTCATTGCGCGAGGGGATTGTGGTCAAAGTGCAAGCTCAGCTCTTCCAAGTCGTGACACCGGCAGAAAAAGTTTGTCATTCCGGAATCCTGGAACTCAGAACAAGGAAAACGCGACGATTGCCGGCTTCTCCGGCGCCACTCCGGAAGGCTAAATGGGCGCAGCGTTTCAAAATGGCAGCCGCACGTTAAATTGCGTGCCGCCCGGACCGGTGCTGAAGTCAATTTTTCCGTGATGCTGTTCGACGACGACCCGGTGGTGATAACGAGTCCCAGCCGCGCCATGGTCGGTGGTGACGAAGGAACGGCAAAGACGGGCGAAAGCGGCCGGGCCTCGGGCGGAATTCCGCCGCCATCGTCGGTGATCTCCACGAGAAAAAACTCGCCGCTGCCGCGCGTGCGGAATATCGACGCCGGCCGGTCCCATTCACGGCGTAGATTGCATTGTCGATGAGGTTGTCCACATTCTGGTTCAGCTCGCCGCCGTAAGCGCACAGGCGCGGAAGGGTGCGATCGTAGTCGCGCGTGACGGTGACGTTCCTGAAGCCTTATGCCCGAGGATGATCAAAGTGTTTTCGATGCCCTCGTGCACATCGATCTCCTGCCATGGCGCGCGGTCCAAAAAGGATGTACGACTTCACGGCGCGCACCAATTCCGAGATGCGCTCCGTGCTGTGGGTGATCGACTTTAAGGAGGTCGCCTGTAGTGGCGTTTGCGGCGAGCCAGCGTATCGCATGGGCAAGATCCTGCGCCGGCACGATCCTTTTCAAAGCTTCCAGCGTCTCTTGATCGATGCGGGCGTTCACCAGCGCGGGCGCGAGGTCCCAAGAATCCGCAATACCGCTCGAATCGAGCCAGGATTCGATCGCTTCCTCGCGGTCGCTTTGTTCGAGGGGGATGAGTTTCGCCGTCATGTGGCGCAATGCCCGGCCTCTTGGGGAGCCGGTCGCCGTAAACGCCACTGATCGATTCCGAGCGTTTCGCTGAGCGCGTGCGTCCGTGCCGGAACCTTTACTACGCTTTGGCGCAGATCGGCGGCGGCGCGTCGCGCGGCCGTGCGGGATTGTTGAGTTCGTGGGCCAGCCCGGCCGCCATCGCATCAGTTGCACGAGCTTCTCGCGTTCCTGCGCAAAGCCTTCCAAATTCCGCAACCGCGTGGCGAGCGTTTGGCGTGGATGTTTCCCTGGCCACCGAAGGCGAGCACCGTAGCAAGTCCCAGAATTACGACGGCGCACGGCAGACGAAAGACGCCGGCTATCCGCCACCCCCCAAATGAGCACCCAATTCGGAATCCCGAGCAAGATTTCAATTTCACCAAAAAACTCCCCGGGGATGACTTCCCCAAGCGAGATCTCCTGGTCGCCGTAGTATTTTGTCGCCCGCAGTTCGCCTTCCAGCATGACGTAAAAGGCGTCCGCCGGATCGCCGTCGCGAAGGAGCGTTTCCCCGGCGCTGAAATGGATCTCGGTTCCGGTCGCCAAAACACGTCCGCTGAGAGCCGTGAAGTTGAGCGAAAAGCGGCACATCGAAAATCGTGGCAAACCCTCCAGAAACGTGGGCGTTTGAGATGAGGGACGAGATTCCATTTCCGCGAGCTGCTCCGTGACTCCGCGATATAGGCGCGATCGCGGCGATTGCCTCGACGGCTTCGTTTCTTTCAATCCGCCGCACCGGCAATCGGACGATGAACCGCGTTTGGCGAGCCTCGATTCGACTTGATCTCGCCGCCGTGCCTGTCTCCCACAATGCTTTGGCTGATGGTCAGGCCCGAGACCTTTTCCCGAAGCCTCAACGCGGCTTTCGTGGTAAAAAACGGTTCAAAGATGTGCGAGCGATTTCCGGGAGGATGCCGGGGCCATTGTCGATAATTTCCACGACCGTCTGATTGTCGTCGCGTGTCGGGTTTGAATTGTTATTTCACCACCGTCGCCTACCGCATCCGCCGCGTTGTCGAGCAGGTTGACCCACGCCTGGGCGAGTTCGCTCGGATAGCCGCGGACGGAACCGCATTCGCCCGAAAAGCTCTGGAGAACGCGCGTGTTCTTGAGCTTGCTGATCCAGCACGCCGAGGCGCTTCGGAGTGCTCATGCACGTCGATATCCGCGGCCTCCGCTCGCTCCTGCTGCGCAATGGAACGCACGGCTTCGACCAATTCGCGATTCGCCCGGTGGATTGTTCCGCGTCGTGAAGCAGCGTTTTAAGCTTCATCTGCAAAGCGATCCATCGCACCGCGTCGCCAAAGGCGTCCCTTGGCAGAAAAGTCGCGCAGATCATCCAGGGCCCTCGTTTCCAATCCTGCGCCAACGAAAACCGGAGCAATTCTTCCAAGCATCAGGCACTCCTTTTCCCCGCAGCCAGGCGGCGAGCGCATCCTCGGAATCGCTCTGCTCGATGGAATGATACCGCTCGCCAGCCGGAGGGAAGGGCTCTCCAACAAGGCCTCGGTCAGCAGAGCAATCAACCGGTCCCAGTGCTCACGCTCAAGCGAATGCTGCAACCTGTGGGCCACCGAACTCGATCGGCCTGCATCACCTCCGCCAGATGCACCGCAGTGCGCTGCGCGGCGGAGGAAGGATTACTCAATTCATGGGCCAGACCGGCAGACATCGTTCCGAGCGCTTCGAGCTTTTCTTGCTGTTGCGCCGAACCCTCGATGTTGCGAAGGCGGGTCAACACCGCGCGAAAATCTCGGTAGAAATCGCCGGGCAGAGCCGCAACAATTTCCAGTTCGTGTTCCGGAAAGACGATCAGCCGACAATCAGACTCGGCGAGCGCGGACAGCATGTAAGGCGTGCCCAGTAAGAGCGGAATCTCGCCGAAAAATGCACCGGGCCTGTTGCGAACGACAACGATATCCTGGCCAGCATGCTTCTTCCAGACGCTGATTTCGCCCTCGAGCAGGGCAAAAAAATGCCGCGCGGGCTCCCCTTCCTTGATGAGCATTTCGCCCGCGGGAAGCCGCCACTCTTCGGTCCCCTCGATGCAAACCTTGTCTTCATCCTTCAGGTTCGCAAAGAGGGGGACCTTGCGAAGCAGGGTCATGACCGATTCGCATTCCGTGATTTGTGTGCTGGCAGTCAAAATCGGTTCAGGTATTGATGCGCAAGTTCGATGGCCAGAGAGCCCCGGCCTGCCACAGGGCACCGCGTTTGATCGGACCGCGCCCTGCACCGCCGACGACAAACAGGTCAGGCAGGTTGGTTTCGATCAGACAGCAATCCCGCTGTCTCCCGCGCGGGTTCAGGACGCCGCAACGGAAATTTGACAGGTGGCACCGCTCGCGCCCGGATTGGATCTTTAGTTCCATTTACAATCATCAATAGATGCTCGATTTTCACCCTCACAATCATTCCATGCTGCGATTCATCAAGTATTCACGATACTCGGACCGTTTCGACATTATAGCCCCCCCGCTGCCGGTTCGCCAGTCTTCGTATGAAGAGAGGCTTGAGGCACTGACGGTCGTCTACCTGGAACTCAGCCTCCCGCTGCAGAAGGCGCTGCAAGCCGCTGAAGCTGATCTCCGCCAACTCGATGTGGAAACATGTGCAATGGCTTGCAGCAGCCTGGCTGGTTGACCTGTCGTGCTGACCCGGCATGACTTCGAGGTGACTGCGTTGTAGGACGGTTCATAACTGAACTTCTGGTTGGCGCACCGTATCCTCCAGGCGTTCGAAATCCAAGACCATGCCATCTGGGGAAAGAGCGATGCGTCGATACCGAACCAAAGATCCCTGTGCGGCCGGGTTAATCAACGGGGAATATCCGGCAGCCCGAAACTCTTGCTAGCGGCTAGATATTGGATCAAATCCTCTCTTAATTTCACGCAAAGGCTCCTCAATTCGTCCGGCGTGTTGGCGCTCACCGATACTTCGACGACCATGTGCGATTCCCGGAGATCGGTGATCTCCACGGATTTCAATTTACCGTTCCAAAGCGGCTCCCGCCCGTAGGACGCTATCGAGTCGATCACGGAGTGGTTGTAGCGGAGTACGAAAATCCAAGAATAGCTTTATTGAGCCCACCACTTCTGAAGATAGCTTAGTCCAATTGCGAAAGGGCTTTTCAAGAAAGTAGCTGATGGGCAGAACGAGGCGACGCAGGTCTCCCTGCCGAATTACAACATAGCTAATCGTGATCTGTTCCACGACGCCGTGATCTCCCTCCACCTCAATGACGTCCCCCAGCAGAATCGGTTGGGTCAGCGCGAGCTGAACACCCGCGAAGAGATTGGCCAGAGAACGCTGGGCCGCGATGCCCGCGACTATCCCAATGAGGCCCGCGGAGGCGAGGAGGCTAGTACCGACCTTCCGAACCGTTTCAAAGACCATTAGCATGCAAGCGATGGTTATGATAGAAACAACTACCAGCGCCACCCGGTACAACAGCGAGTATTCAGTCTGCAGCGCCCGCACATGCTCTGTGTAAGCAGAGTAGGTCACTTCATGCTGCCGCGCTAATTTCATGGCTAAGAGTCTCGCTGTTCTCACAATTGCAAACCCGATGGACCCGATCAGCAACATCAAGATAAACTTTCTCCCGAGAATATCTGCTTCCGGGGAAAGCGTTAGCAATGGGAGGGCAAAATAAGCGACCAACAGGGGCAGAAGGATTTGCAAGACTTCGACCGCCGCGATGACGGCCACACCGAGCCCGTGAACAGACCTTGCGGTGGCAAATTCGCGCAGCCGGTTGTTCGTCAGGTGGATGATTGACATCACGAGATTTAGCGCCAGAAGAAGAGTAACGACGAATGGAAATCGCCAATGCCAGGCGGCAGGCGGCAAATCCGCATCAAACGGTGGAACATAGTGAAGGTCCCACACGATTATGGTGTATAGGCCGATGAGCCACATCCAAATACAAACCCTCCACAGTAGGATTCGGAGGACCAACGACATCAATTTCCGCCCTTTCGGACAGGGCTTATATTGGCCTTGCTCGACGAGTTTCGCCGGATCGTTTTGAGCTCGTGATGCTGGAGAGGCCGCCCACCGGCGGCTCGCCCAAACCGCCAGAAGCTGGAGAAGGGTCAGGAGAGCCAGGTGGAATACGGCGGACAGCCATCCCTGGTTAGCAGCAGCAAATGTCGCGACAATCATGGTGTCCGGACTGCTCAGTAGGTGCTCATGGTTTCCCGTTCGAAGAAGGCCACTCTGTCGCAAGCCGTGCGGCCGGGGCTCGTCCCCACCGTTTTCATGGACACTTCAGCGACCACTCTTATGAAGTATTTGGATCACCTCGTCGATAGCCTGGGCGTTACCAATCACTCCATGACCGCCACGGACAACGCGTTCTGAAGCGGCGCCGTCGAGATGACTGCTCCAATACGGAACCACCCCATCTGATCCGCGTGCCATTGTTCCATGATGCTTCTGCCCAATGATGCTATAAAAGGGGACTTCAATCGGCAACTCGGCAAGCGCAATGAGCGCGGTGCTTTTGGGAGAGAGGGTTCGCACCGCGGAAAATCGACCGCCAGCGTAGAATTGTGCCGCTCCGGGCATCATCGCCTCCGGATTGGCCTTGGCGAGTCCGCTAAATCCCCGTTCTTCCATGGGCGGCAAACGCGAGAGCGCATTTCCCAAACGACCGACAAGCGAGTCGGCCATTGAACTGCCCCGATGGGGCGCCGCCATGAAAATCACCCTTGTCACGCGAGGATTCCGCTCAAAGTAAAGGATTCGCTTCAACTCGCGAATAGCTTGCGGATCTCCTTTTAGCTGATCGGAAGGAACGCGAAAGACGCTCCTCCAGACACGATCTCCGCTCGAGCTAACCAAGGTGTGAGAGATCACTCCTCCCATGCTATGTCCGAGCACGACGATGCGTTTGTTGGCGGCGTCGCGGTCCTCGGGATCGAGCGTCATGACAGTCTTATCGAGGCTTTCTCGCAAGGCGAGTGCGTTCGCCAGCACCGGAGTACCAGTGGCATAGTAGAACTGCGAAATTTGATAGTTTGCTCGGATTCGCGGGTCGCTCCGCAGCGCATTGACGAGCGTCGCGAAGGCTACCGGTGTGGATTGAAGTCCGTGAACCATGAGCAGCGGCGTCTTGTCGGGATCGTAAGGATCGAGAAGGTAAATCTGCGGTTTGCGCCGCATTGCGGCCGGCCGGAGCATGCTCACGAAGCCCGACTTTGCAAGGCGCGTGGCGCGCTCTTTCAGCCGATCCCCAGCGCTGATTGGATTGCTCGCAAGCTGAAACCGATGACCACCAAGAACGACCGCGCCGGATCCGGTTCGAAGCTCGAGTCTCGCTTGGCCGGAGGGGCGCTCGTAAAGAAGGCATGCATCGACAAAAAGCCCTTCCGACGGATAGAGGGGGGCGTCTTTCGTATCGTATCCAATACGACCGGAATACCAGCTGCCTCCCCTTGCGCCGACCGCTGCGGAGCAGAGATTTCAATATGCTTCAAAGGCAGTGCAATCTTCGGCACAACGAACAAAAAACCGAGGTTCTTTAGCTGAAGAAGGAGCTCCTTTGGATCGCGACTAGCAAGGTCCAAGCAAAGCTCGCGCAGCGCAGCATTGTAGGTGCTAATCGAGAACGGCTGGGACCCAAGGGCGGCGTCAATCTTCGCTTCCGCAGGGGCCAGCGACGAGCGCGCACGGACGGGCGCCGTCGTGCACGCCGCAAATCCGAGAGCCACAATCACGAGAATCGCGGCGCACCGACAACTGGCATTCACTTTAGCAACGTTTAGCGTTGGCCACGAAGAAGTAAATCGCTTCCGCCAGCCTGGCGTCACGAGCAAACCAAACCGGCGGAAGTGTCGGCTGCCAGCCGCTCGGATTTACCGGAGACCGCAGAAGTCGTAGATTGGCGGATCTCGAATGATTCGTATCGGTACATCAAGTTGGGCGGATCCCGGATTTGTCCGCGATTGGTATCCGCCGAGGCTTCCGGCTGCCGCTCGCCTGAGCTGGTATGCCGAGCATTTCGACTACGTTGAAGTCAATTCGACCTTTTATGCGATTCCGGCCCGAAAAGTGGTGCAACGCTGGGAGTCGGAGACGCCTGCAAACTTTCTCTTTGACGTCAAGCTTCACGGGCTCCTCTCACGGCATGCCGTCAAAGTCGCATCGCTTCCGCCCGACATCCGGCGCTCTGCAGAAAGTAACCCGCGCGGGAATCTGATACTCACACCCGAGCTGGAACGCCTCGTCGCCGGGAGGATTCTCACCGAGCTCGAACCATTGCGCGAGGCGGGAAAGCTGGGAGCTTTTTTGCTCCAGCTCAGTCCTTCCTTTTCGCCGCGGATGCAAAACCTCGAGGAACTCGACCAGCTCGTCTCTTTGTTTGGCAATAACCGGCTTGGCATCGAGTTGCGGAATCGGAACTGGCTTACGGGTGCAAAACGGGATGAAACTCTGGCCTTCTTTCGAACCAGGCATCTGCCGTTGATCCTCGTCGACGCCCCGGAGAGCGAGCACTTCACGGTGATGCCGAGCGAGAATATCGTCACAAACGCGAAGCTTACCTATCTGCGCCTGCACGGACGAAATGAACGCGGCTACATCGCCGGCAAGACCGTGGCCGAGCGGTTCCAGTATGACTATTCGGCTGATGAGATCGCTGACATAGCGGAGCGGGTACGAGCCCTCGCCGACGAGGCGGAGGAAGTTCACGTCGCCTTCAACAACAACTACTCCCTCTATGCGCCCAAGGCCGCACTACGTCTAAAGGAAGCCTTGGCTCTCGCCTGAAGGTCATTCCGTGAACGCACAAAATCGCCGTCAAGCTGCGGCCAGGATCGCTTCGATTTCCGAGAGTTCTTCGCCGGAAAACGCCACCTGTTCGAGGGCTTTGAGATTTTCTTCGAGTTGAGCGACGGAACTGACACCGAGCAGCGCGGAGGTAACGGCAGGCAGGCGCAAGACCCACGCGATAGCCATTTGCGCCATGGACTGGCCCCGTCTTTGCGCAATTTTCCCGATGGCGAGAACTTTTGGGAGATTGCTGCGGACTTGATCGGCCTTCAAGAAGCCCTCTCGGGCCGCGCGGGAGTCGGCTGGAATCTCTCTTAGGTAGCGGCTGGAGAGCTGTCCTTGGGCAAGCGGCGAAAAGACGATGCCTCCGATCCCTTCCTCTTCGAGAATTGTCGTGAGCCCATCTTCGATCCAGCGATTCAACAAACTGTAGGAGGCCTGATGGATCAGGCAAGGCGTGCCCAGGCGGCGAAGGATCGCCGCAGCTCGGCGTGTGGCGTCCGGCTTATAGTTCGATATTCCCGCGTAAAGGGCCTTCCCGGAGCGCACTGCCTGATCCAGCGCACTCATCGTCTCTTCGAGAGGAGTATTGGTATCGGGGCGGTGAGAATAGAAGATATCCACATAGTCCAACCCCAGGCGGCGCAAGCTTTGATCAAGACTGGCGAGAAGGCTTTTGCGCGAAGCCCAATCCCCATAGGGACCCGGCCACATCAGATAGCCTGCCTTGGTCGAAAGGACAATTTCATCACGATATCGAGCGAGATCCCCGCGAAGCATGCGTCCAAGGTTCTCTTCGGCCGAGCCTGGCGGGGGACCATAGTTATTCGCCAAATCGAAATGGGTAATCCCGAGATCGAACGCCCGCCGCACGATATCCCACCCAACCGCGCTGCCATCGACGCCGCCGAAGTTCTGCCAAAGGCCCAGTGAAATTCGAGGCAGCAGCAAACCGCTACGCCCACAACGGGCGTAGTCCATCGAATCATATCGGGTGGGGGCAGCAAGGTGGTTCATTGATGAATTGGAACAAAATGGAAGAAGTATTTCGCTCTCACTGCAAGCAGACGGTCCGGTTCCTTCCTTGAAACTGATGAGAGGACGCTTTGATTACGCGGTCGAACTTTCTATTTTCGAAATGTCCAGGATCACTCCCCTATTTTCATTGAGCAGCTTGCTGGAAACATTTGGCAACAGCACGACCACCGAGCGCGACTCGGCCCTGTAGGAACTCGCTGAGATTGGGGGAGCGGCGAAAATTTCCTTGGAACCGAGAGACTGACCCGGTTTTGATTGTGCGGAGACCAGTCCATCGCGCCGACCACCTTTCCCAATCTCTCTCTGGTGCAGGCATGGGAAAATATATGTAGCCATCTGCGAAGTTGAAACAGAGAATCCCGACCTTGCTCGGGCATATGATGGGGATTCGAAAAGAGGCTATTACCCTAAGCAATCAGGGACGAGAAGAAACCAATAAAAATATCGCGACCAATACGAAAACCAACTGAGAATCTCGCATGCGGCCCTCGGCGACAACATGATTCACAATCTCCCGGGCCGCAGACTTTGGGAGCAAAAGGATGGCTTTCATCCTCGCGTTCTCGGAAACGTAGCCAGCCGCCCTTGCGATGATGCGGGAGCAGCTTACCGCTCCCAAATGAGCCGGCGATCTGTGACGAAATGATATGAATGCGATGCGCCAATTTCCATGGATGAAATTCCCTTCCGCGCACCCCGTCCCCTGAAGCAGGAAACAGTGGCTCACGTCGACCGACTGAGTGCCCAGATACGAGTCTATGCGTTGGCCCTACTGCTTGCCACGGCCATCTCCGCGTTGCACGCCTGCATCCTCTTCGGGCTTGCAGATTTCTTCACACTATTCAAAGAGTGGGCAAAAACTGCCCTCGAGCCGAGGCCGGCGGACATTCTCGTCGTTATCACGGCCATTTCCGCCCTTTTTGCCGCCCACATCGCGGAAACGGCGATCTGGGCGGTCTTTTTCTGGAAATCGGGTCAATTGGGGTCGTTTGGCGACGGATGGTATTTCGCCGGTGCTTCGCACACGACGCTCGGCTACGGAACGTGGTGCTTCAGAAACCGTGGAGGAGCCTGGGTCCCATCTGCGCGATCAATGGCCTGCTCACCTTTGGATGTTCAACGGCGTTTTTCTTTCTATTGCTGCAAAGCATCTGGCAGCGCCCGCTTTGATCAGATGCCTCTGCAACACACAGAATCTTGAAGGGCCGCTCTGCTTGCCACCGGTGTCATCCCAAGACGCGCTATTTTCGGACGCCGGAACGGCCATGGAGATACTTTTTCCATTCCAGATGGTCCTGGCGCATGACTTTGGCCATGCGTCCTGTAGCCACCGTGAGCCAATCGGCGCCCAAGTCCTGGCGCAGGTGTTCCATTGCCATCTTCAAGCCGCGGGGGCTCCTGCTTCCCAGGTGAATATTTGCCGTTTCAAGTCCCATGGCGTGAATCAAAGCCGGCGCAAAGACCAGCCGGAGGTCCTCTTGCGAGTTGGGAAGTTCAACCTTGAAGGCATCGGGCGCAAATTGGCGAACGATCCATTGATCGTGAACTTGCAGCCACGGATCAGGAATCCGCACGGCCCGCTGCAAGAGCGTTGCCGTGAGCGACTTCGCCGCGCGCCGCTTCTCCAACCAGCAACTGGCGGACGGAACGAGAGCTTTTGCCTCCCGGGCGATGTACCTGTTCGGCGACTTTCTATAGACCGCGAGATAGCGGCGACGCCCAAGGCTTCCAAGTCCTCCCGGTCTTCTCTCTCTTCGGTATTCCGGTTTGCAAGGGTGTGGAAACGCCGAGCGAAAAATGTCCTCAAGCCAATCGGGCAGCTCTTTGGCGCTTATTTCGGGGGCTTCGTTCTCTCTGAGCGCCCGCGTCCAGAAAGATGCCGGATCCTCCTTGACGACGCAAACCAGCGCCATCAACTGGTGGTGCTCCTCGCTTTCGAGAAGAATCGGCGAACCTCCGCTCTCCACGCCATTCTCGTAGCCCGCTATCAGGAACTCGGCGATCTTCTCCAATGGCGCTTCGATCTCCGCGGCCTCGGCGGCCAGAATGATGCTCGTCGCGAGCCGAACCAGGTCATTTGTAAAGGGCATTTGACACGCTTCATCAAAGTCGTTCACCCCCCAGACCAACCGTTCCCGAGAATCACGCCAGATGCCAAAATTTTCGACGTGCAGATCTCCAACCACCAGCAACACATCGTGCTCTCGCTCGCAAAGCTCCGCACACTCTTTGCGCCATCGCTGCAACCACCGATAGAACGTCGCGCGAAGAAAAGGAAATGCCCCGCGAGCCATCTGGCCATGCTTTCTCTCGAGTCCTCGGCCTTGCAGATCGGTGCGCTCCGACAACCACGCCTCATAGGATCGGCTGGACTCAATGATATTCACGTCGTTCGAGTTTTTCCGAAGACCCTTTTGCTCATCTCGCAAAATTGGTTAGTATCAGCAGGATTCTTTGTTCACCCGGCGACTTGTTGAGGCGAACAGTGGGCAAAGGATTCAGAATAGCGCGCAGAAGATTTGACGGGATTGATTCGGCCGCGAATTTCTGGAGCTTGAAGGAAGAAGACGCGTTTCGCAACCCTTAGTAATGTTACGATCTTGTCATATAGCTTCCGCATCTCCGCAGACCCCGATTCGTTTTTGCCCGGGGGAGCCGATGAAAATTCCGTCTCCTATTGCGCAAGATGGAGAAGCCGCCCCGGGACTATGATAGCGAAACGGAAAAGCGGTCCTTGATTCCTTGAGGATTGTCTTGGAAATCGATGGTGAAATACTCACCGGCAATCTCGTCTCGAGTAACCTTTAACCGAAGGAAACCAGGCTCAGCATCGTTGAATGCCGCGAGCACCACGTCCGGCAGCGAGGTTTGGAATGGCGCGGAGATCTTTTGACTGGTTGATGGGTCTTTGGCGATCTTGTGCATGGCGCGTTCGCTGTCCGCGTAGCCTCCCGCGCCAGCGACAATGTAGGGGACGAGCTTCCTGCCTACTTTGCGCATGAACCGCTGATAGTTGTGCACATGGCCTGACAGAACGAGATCGGCCGTGCGGTTTGCTGTTTTGAATGCCCTGTCCATGGCGGCTCCGACATCCCCGTAGCCGCCGTGTGAAAGATCCAACGAATAAGGCGCATGATGGACCGCCACGATAAGCGCCCGGTCGGCGGGCGCGCTCTTAAGTTCTTGCGCAAACCAACGCTGCTGCTCGAAGGTTCCGGAACCGTCCAGGCTCCCGTCGACGTTCGAGTAGAGCCCGATGATCGTGGCCAACGGCGTCTCAAGCGTCCAGTAGACGTAGGGCTGCGTCATCGTTTGGCGGTGTTTGAAAAGGAACTGCGGACTCGGGGCGCAAAAGTTTTGCATGAAACCAAAGAGAGTGGTTTCGTCGTCGGGAACGTCTCCGCTGCGCGTGCGAGTGTCGCCGTCGTGGTTTCCCGGGATGGCCAGGATGGGAGCGTCGTAGCATTGATAAGGCTCGTAGAATTGCGCCGGATAGTCGGCGCTCATTCCATTGAAATAGACGACGTCTCCCAAATGATAAAAGAAGAGCGGTTCCTCCGCCGGGGAATGGTTTGCCCTGCTCTCTTCGATTTGCTTCACCATCAGCGCAGCGAGAGCCTCCTGCGTTTCGGTGCCTTGTACGCCTCCGGTGTCGCCAACCGCGTGAAAAACCAGGGCCTTTGCTCGGGCGATTTTCTCGTTTGCCTCCGGGAGCACGATGTCGAGCGGCAGGGCGAGGTTAACGTTGTTGGTGGTCGGCGGCGGGATAAATGCGGGGCTTCGAGCCGGAGGTGAGACCGGGTTATTGAAGTCACGCCTAGGTTTGCTGAACCTCGGAGTATCGGTCATGCTGTTCGTAAAGGCCCGGGAGTTGGCAGTGTAAGAGGAGCCCTGAGCGCGTCTGTAGGGCGAGGGATAATTATTGTGCAGGGCGAAACCCTACACCGTAGATTCGCCGAAACCGGCGGAACTCCACCTCATTCCGCCTCCCGGGCAAAGACGCGCTTACTCTGAATCCGAAGGGCGCCCAGTCGTCTGGTCCCGCCAACGGACTTCATAAACCCGGATTGGCTGATCAAAACCCTTGGGCGTAATCAGGCCCAATTCGGAAAATAGCGACCTATCGCCCGCATGGTGCCTGATGAAGTCTTCGGCCGCCAGAATTTGATCCGGTTTAGCCTGGGCACACAGACGGGCCGCCAATTGCACTGTCGCTCCAAACAAATCGTTATCGTTTTGAACCGGTTCACCTGCGCTGAGACCGATCCGCAAATGCAACGGAGTCTCGGCGTTGCTCACGTTAAACGAAGCGAGAGCCTTTTGAATGGATATTGCGCAATCCAGGGCCTGGGCGATAGAGGCGAAGGAGGCCATTATTCCGTCTCCCAAGTGTTTCACCTCGCGACCGGCATGATCTTTTAAGCTCGACGCTGACCTTCCCGGCGCCGCTCTCTGAAGGCAACGGGTCCGTGAGGCGGCCCAGAAACGCCTCGACCACGGTGGGATCCACCTCGATGATCTCGTTCGGCACAGCCCCATGAGCCTCTTCATGGGTCCTTTGAATGGCTTCTCGGCTGGGGGCTTCGACCAGGCAGAAGGCCGTGGACCGTGCCTCGTCGAACCAATCGGTCAGGAAGCTTACGCCGTATTTGCTCTGGGCCTGCAAATCCTTTTCATGCGCGTTGGCAAGCGCATGGCGGGTTGCCCCCTCGATGTAATGGCGGTCATGTAGATAGGCATTTGGCTCCTTTTTTGGCAAAGTCACGAGCAACAATGCTAGGAACTTGCCCGGCGATAGCTATGCGACGCCCACGGAACAATAGCCAAAAAACTGCGATCAGCCGCTACTGATTTCGCGCCGGGGGCCGTCAAATTAAAACGGAATCGCGCAAGTCCGCCGCGAGCGGGGCTTGTTTGAATCATTTGATGCCAGCGGCTGCCACCACTCCTTGGGTGACCCTCTTCTGGAAGATCAGGTAGGCCAGGGCGGTTGGAATCGAGGCCATGACCGCCACGGCCGAAGTCTTGGCAAAAGCGACGCCATACGCGGACTGCACTTGTGTCATGCCGACGGGCACCGTGAGCATCGGGGTGGAATTCGTGACAATGAAAGGCCAGAGGAAGTTGTTCCAGGCCCCGATAAAGGTGATGATGGCCATGGCCCAAATAATACTCCAGTTGAGCGGGATATAGATATTGAACAAAACCCTGAACTCGTTTGCTCCATCGATGACCGCCGCATCGCGAAAATCCTTGGGGACCTGGTCAAAGAAGCGTTTGAAAACGATCACCGAAAGCGGGGTCGCGATTTGTGGAAGAATGATTCCTGCGTAGGAGTTCACCAAACGCAATTCGTTCATCAGCATGAAAAGCGGTATCACCATTGCTCCGAAGGGGATCATGAAACCAAGGAGGAGCCACACGTTGATAAGCCGTTTGCCTCTGAACTCCAAAATCGAGAGCGCGTAGGCGCACATCAGCGAAACGAGAATTGAAACCGCGGTAATGATCAGCGCAACCACCACGGTATTGAAGTACCATCGGAAAATCGGACTATTCTGAACTACATAGGCGAAGGCTTCAAAATCCGGCGGAATGGGCACATAAGAAGGCGGCAACGCGATGGTCGCGGTTTCGGCGGTGAAGGAGGTCGCCACGATCCAATAAAGGGGAAACAGCCAAGCCAGGGCCGTAACGACGGTCAAACCGGTGCACACCGAGCGCAAAAGGGTAGAACGCTTCTCTTTCATCTCGAGCGCCTCCCTTGCATCGCCCGAAACTGAATCCCAGAAATGATCAGCATGACCACAACCAGAGCGACCGCCACGGCCGCGGCGTAACCGCCGCGGTTTTGTTGAAAGGCCTGCCGGTACATGTAGAGCAGGACCACCGTCGTGGAGTTATAGGGCCCTCCCTGCGTCAACAAATAGACCTGATCGAAAATCTTGAATTGCGCTATCAGCTGGAGAAGCAGGACCAGGCTGGTCACCGGCCAAACCAGCGGACACGTGATATAGACAAACTGCTGAAAGGAGCTTGCCCCGTCGATCGCCGAGGCTTCATAGACTTCCGGAGATATGTTTTGCAACCCCGCGATGAAGAGAAGCATGTTGAATCCGACCGTCCACCAGATCGTCACCACGGCGACCGCAGGCATGGCCCAGTTCGGATCCTGAAACCATGAAATCGAGCTGCCGACGAGATAGTTGATAATCCCAAAGTTGGTGTCCAGAAGCCAAAGGGCGCCGGTCGTCACCACACTCACGGGCAGGACAAACGGAAGAAAAAACGCGGACAGAACCGGCAACCGGAGTCGTTTCAGGCGCACGACCAGGAGCGCCAGCAGGAAGCCGGCGACTGTATTCGGTACGACGGTCAGCGCAATAAAGTAGAGGGTGTGCCAGAGAGATGCCCAGAAGTCTGCGTCGCCTATCAGCTCGCGATAGTTCCTTAACCCGACAAAGGCGCCTTGGCCGGTGATATCCGAGTCGGTTAAACTCAGATAAGCCACCTCGATGGCCGGGTAAATAAGGAAGGCCGCGTAAAAGAAAAGAAACGGCGCGACCAGCATCCAAGCGACCGGAAAACGCCTCCGCTGTCTGGGCGCAGACGTCTTCCGCCAAGCGTCGGACTCCGCTTTCATGGCCGGAGGTCGGCGGTTGATTCTATTGCTGCTTCTGGGCGAATTTCTCCAGCTCCGCTTTGAATTGGCCGATTCCTTTATCGACGGGCATCTGCCCGTTGACGGCGGGGACCAGGAAATTGCTCACCGCGCCAAAACTCGGGCTGCCGACGCCAAAAATCGGCAGGACGGGTTCCAGCACAACGTGCTCTGCAGCCCCGGCGCTATATTGGCTGTTTGGCGACATTTGCTTGTAAGCGTCGCTTTTCTGAAGGGGAAGATACGCGGGAATGTGGCCACCGCCCGCCCAAGCTGGCTGCTTGATGACGTAGGCGATGAATTTCAGTGCCGCGGCGACCTTTTCCGGGGCCGGCGGGGTCTTGGCGTTGTTGGGAATCGCCAGCTGATGGGAATCTCCCCAGGTATCCGGATTGTCGAATAGTTTCGGGAAAGGGACAATTCCGTAATCGAAGGGGAGTTTGCCCTGCTTCTGGAGGTCAACCAGGGTCGGGACCTCCCAGTTTCCGTTAATCATGAACGCGCTTCGGCCCGAACTGAACAGGGCGACCATCGCAGGATAGGCGGTGTTTTTCGTGAGCAATCCGCCTTCGGCCAATTCCGCTATGGTTTGGAGCGATTTCTTGCCTTGATTTGGCAGATCTTCAAACGAGAGCTGGCCTCCCTTCAGGAAGTCTCCCTTTTGCTGTTTGAAAAACGTGTACCATGCACGCCAAGTGGAGGCTGGATCCGCGGAACTGCTGGAGAACGCGATCGGCGTCAGGCGAGCCTTCTCCTTGACTTCGTTCAACATCTTCTTGAACGACTCGATATTTTCGAGACCCGCCGGTTTTCCTTCGGCATCGAGCACGCCCGCTTTCTGAAGGATGTTTTTATTGTAGTAGAGGACGAGCGTATGAATATCGAGGGGAACCCCAAAGAGGTCATCGCTTTGCCCGTATTTCTTGCTGGCCTCCAGCGACCTTTCGACCACCGATTTCTGGAAATCTGATGCTTTGAGGCCCGCCTGGGAGAGTTCCTCCGCGGTAAACGGCCTCAAATCCTTGGAGGCGATTCCGGCCGGAAAATGCGAGAGGTGGTAACTCATCACGTCGGGGGTTTGGCCCGAGACGACCGCGGTGTGGACCTTGGTATAGAACGGTTCGCCCCACGCAAGAGTCGTCTGGGTTACCTGGACGTCCTGCTGACTCTTGTTGAACTCTTCCACGATCTGCTTCATCCGGACGCCATCGCCACCACCGAAGAAGTCCCAATTGCCGCCAGGCCGCGCCGCCCGGTTCCGTGAAAATTGCACCGATCACGTTAACCAGCTGAGCCTGGCAGGCCACCTTCACGCGGTCGGCGTTATTCAGAAGGGTGATGAGAGCCCCGCCAACCATCAGCGCGTCCTGCAAGTCATAGACTTCCTCGATCAATCGCGGCGCCACCGGCCAACCCGGTTTGCATGTGCTCGGACCGTGCTTTGTACCATGGAGACATGTCCATTCGTCGAACGAAACATAGGCGCTTTAGGATTTGCGCTTGCCGCGACGGCATCGCAGATCCGAAACCGTATGTTTCCTTGATGAAGCGGTCCATGAATCTCCGGGGCATGTTTGCGCGCAGATCTGCTGCACTTCCCGTGAGGGTGCTTTCATCAAAGTACATAGCGAAACGAAGTCGCTGAAGCCCATGGTATGGCGGAAGCATCGAAACGGCCTCTCCAAGGTGATCCCCTGAGGAATTCCCGCACGACGAGACCTCGATCGTGGGATCCACCCACTTCATGACCTTGCCGGCCTCCGCGGCGATGCGGCCATATTCGGTAGCAGTTTTTTGACAGGTCTGCCAGGGGCCGTCCATTTCGTTTCCCAGGCACCAAAATTTCACGCCGTGCGGTTCCTTGTATCCATGAGCGGCTCGAAGCTCGCTGAGTCGCGTTCCCTCCCGATGATTGCAGTATTCGAGGTATTCTCGGGCTTCATGAGGGCCGCGCGTGCCGAGATTAACGCCCAGCATCGGCTCGGTCTTCGCGAGCCTGCACCAGTCGATGAATTCGTTCGTTCCAAACGCGTTGGTTTCAGTCCTCATCCAGGCGAGATCCAGGCGACTCGGCCGTTGCGCTAACGGGCCGACGCCGTCTTCCCAGTTGCAGCCCGACATATAATTCCCCCCGGGGTAGCGGATGATGGTCGGTCCCATCTCTTGAACCAGTTCGAGGACGTCCCCGCGTGGTCCCATCTCTCGAACCAGTTCGAGGACGTCCGCAAATCCTTGAGCATCCGCGGTCGGGTGGCCCGGTTCGAAAATGCCGGTATAGACACAGCGTCCAAGATGTTCGACAAAGGAGCCAAAGAGGCGCCGGTCGAGCTGGGAAATGCAGAAATCAGGGTCCACGATTATTCGGGTTTCTTTGTTCACGGGAATATTGGTCAGGGGATTTGGAGAGGCCGTTTCGATGCTTCCGCGAAAGTATAGGCTTCAGGAGATGGGGTGTCGCGATGAACTTTGATGAAAGCACGCTTCAACTGGAAATTCAGCAGATCTGCGAGGGAAGATGCCCCCGGAGGTTCATTCTCCGCTGCTGCCAGCCTCCGCCGTGGGAAAGGGACGAAACTCGTCGGGTTCGTTGTCCTCGGACCCAATGGCCAGAGGGCTAAAATCCTCAATCGACTTTACGTCCAGCATCACCTCGTTCGACACGCGGAAAAAATGATCGGGCCACCTGGATGAGAATAGCTATGCGACCTGAAGGCGAAACGACATGAGCCAATCCTTCGCTTGGCAGGAGGTTCCCGAAATGGTGCGCGAGTAACCTAAAGTCTATGGAAGCCGCCAGATCGCCCAGCAAAGAGCAAGAACTAATAGGGCGAAAATGTCAAAGCTCGGCACAACACTGAAAATGGCATTAAGAACTGGCAATCGCCTCACCCCTTTTGATTTCATGATCCCTTCTTTTTCAGCGTTATCAATTGGAAAGCGCCTGATTGAAGGCTCAGGCGGAATACCAACGAACCCGGCGCAGAGCCGGTCAAAGCCTGGCGGACAGCTAGAGCCGTGACGATTTCCCTTATCCCGACGCCGGCGTCAGGATAAATCCTGAAGCCGACCGCTGAGCGAAACGCGAAACGCCTGTGAATTCATTACTTACTATGGTTTCACCAACATTTGAAACCTTGCATGACCTCTACCTCAACGAGCTCCGGGATCTTTACAGCGCGGAGACGCAATTGTTAGACGCTCTGCCAAAAATGGCAGAAGCAGCCGCTTCCTCGAAACTTAAGGAAGCTTTCACGGGCCACCTCAAGCAGACCGAGGGACACGTTAGAAGGCTGGAGGAGATCTTTGAAGCCTTAGGCGAGGAACCAAGCGGGGAGACATGCAAAGCAATGCAAGGATTGATCGCTGAGGGCGAGGACTATGTGAAGGCCAGCGGCGAAAGGGATGTGAGGGACGCGGGGCTTATAGGGGCCGCGCAACGCGTGGAGCATTATGAAATGGCCGGCTACGGCACCACCCGCACCCTCGCGGAGCGATTGGGTGAAAGCGAAGCCGCCGAAAAACTCCAGGCGACCCTCAACGAGGAAGGGGAAGCGGATCAAAAACTGACCGCCATTGCAGAAGGCGAAGTAAACGCGGAAGCCGCAACTGCGTCACCGCGCGGCAGGTAAGAGACGAGGGACGCCTCGCGGCGTGCCTTTTTCCTCGAAAACGCGCGCCTCTCAGCAAGGTGACCTGCCAAATTTCCTTGGGATCCGATGTGGGATCCCAAGGGACCTGCGGTCCAGGATCTAGAGGTGATGGGACACACCGTCTTGATCGCCCGAAAGAAGCAGGAAGGTCTGAAAAGATCTCTGCCGCGGAGTGACGTGCTCCGGCTATCAGTCTTCCGGACGGCAACGGGTGGGAACTGATCGAGGAAATGAGAAAGTCGCCGCGCCCATCTTGGGTGATCGCCATGAGCGGGTACGGAATGCCCAACCGATCGGGACAGAAGCGCGGAGACTGATTCCAACGTCACTTGATCAAGCCCATTTCGACGAAAGAGCTGGATATCGTGTTGGAAGATGCGGTCGCGCAACGTTAAAGGGAACTCTTCTGCTCACCTCAATTGGATCGAAGGCAGGTATCGAAGCGGTCCGGCCGAGGGAGGGCAGTAGCCCGTTTTATCTAACGTTCTTCACGCTGACAAGCGGGCTACCATTGCCCTTAACAGTGCCAATATACCATGGATGTGCGCCAAATCAACGGGGTATCCGGTGCAATGCGTTCGGACCACCATCCTGCGAGTTCAATAGGCACGCTGGGATTGCACCTCAGGCTGCGAGCAAGCCAGGACCGGGAGACGCAGAGAATAGCGCAATCCGCAGCCAGGAACAACCTCCTGAGCACGACCAATCCGCCGGCCAGCAACTGATCGGCCGGATGGTCGGCCATTCGAAAGCGAGTGCCGGTCACGGCCGCTTCCGTCCTGACAAAGCAGCTTTGATCGACTCTATTCCCGCCGCTTCGCCTTCTCGAATTTAAAGAGCCGCGCGGAATATTCTTCCGGCAGCGTGATGACCGCCTTCCTATTTGAGCAGCCGAATCTCGGAGGCCGAGCTCGTGGATAGATGCATTCGAGTGTCTGCTCTTTTGTTCCCGGCGGCAGGCCGAGGGTTAATTTCGGTTTGCCACCGTGAAACCGCCAGACCGCAAGGTAGCCTCTGGAGCCGCAAACGAGCCCGAACGCAGCCCATTCATCGCCAAAACGCGGCAAACCGAGCGGCCAGAAGGGAATCCCTGCGGGAATGTCCGAGCGAATGGCCTTGTAGAGCGAGATGCCTTCCCTCACGAGATCCAGGCAGCGGTCGGAAATCTCATCGAGCCGTCCGCTCTGGTGAATGCGGAGAAGCATGCCGCTCACCATGTTGAAAATCGTTTCCTCTTCGCTCGAATTCTTCACGGGGTAACTCCACACCGCGGCCTGTTCCGGCGTGACCGCGGACGCGCAGGCGGCGGCGATGACCGCATTGAGGCGAAAGTCGGTTTGGTCCGAGACCGATTGAATACTATGAACCGATAACTGGGCGTAGTCCATCCTGAGACCACCGCTGGAACAGTTCTCGATGACAAGATCAGGATGGCGGTCAAAGACTTCCTGAATCCAGCGCAGATAAGCGCGATTGTGTCCCAACAGGCCGTCGCCAGGGGCATCGGCCTGGAAATCCGTTCCCGGTCCAGGGTTGATATTGTAGTCGATTTTCAGATATCCGACGCCAAACTCTTGAACAAGGCGCTCAATGACCTGGTCGGCATGCGCGCGGACTTCCGGATTTCGAAAATCGAGCTGATAGCGCCCGTGGTCTATGACTCTCGTTCCATTGCGCAAGAAGAACCAACTGTCCGGCAGTTCTTTCCCCAAAGGGCAACTGATCCCGATCACCTCGATCTCGAGCCAAAGTCCGGGAATCATCCCTTTTGCACGGATCCGTTGAAGAACCTCCGCGAGACCCGACGGAAATCTCGTCACCGAAGCCTGCCACAAACCGACCGATTCCCACCATGTTTCGCCAATTTCCGCGTACCAGCCCGCATCGATAACAAAATATTCCGCTCCCGCCTCAGCCGCGCTCTCTATGAGCGGGAGTAGAGATTTCGCGGTGGGATTGCCCCAAAGGCAATTCATGTAGTCGTTGAAGATCACCGGGAGGCGCTCCATGTCCGTATGCGGTCGCCGCATTCGCCTTCTGGCAGCAGTCAAGGCTGCCAAGGCCTGCTGAAAGCTGCCGCCGACCCTCGCGAAAGTCACCGGCACTGATACAAATTTTTCGCCCTTGGTCAGTCTCTTGCTCCAATGACCTTCCCGATAGGTTGGTCCTGAGACACGTAAGATCAGCTCATGCCCTATATCGCTAACCTCCCAGTGCCAGGAGCCGTTGTGCTCAATCTGCCAGCAAAATGTCGTCCGCGTCTCCGTGTTTTCCAGCGCGCCCATGGGGAGGTGTTCGAGTGTCGACCAGCCTCCCTGATTGGAGACGGAGACGCGATTAAGCGAAAAACCGCTTCCCTCTGCGGGGCCATAGGCGGCACTCAGCCCGAAATCACGCAATTTTCCGGAACGCCACTGACATTCGGCGCACCAGGAATTGTCGGCGACGTGGAGACGCATTTTGTCTTGCCACGAGCCGACTCCGCCCAGCGAAAGGCCAAATAATGCCAGCGAACTGACGAACTCGAGGCAGATCTCTTCGTCTCCCTCGTATTCGACCGATGTCCAGGTGCGGCAGACGGGAAGCGCTCTCAAGAATTGAAAATGCGAGCTGACGATCAATCCCGCCCCGCCCTGCCAGACCACCCAAATAGGACCCAGGGCGTTTTGGAAACGCGAGTGATCCAAGTAGCGAAGCGAGCCAGCGGGATTGGTTCCCGTGTACTTGTTGCCATGGTGGTCGTCCTGGTTGAAACCAGTGGCCTGAATCTCCGCCAATCGCGCCCACCGCGTTTGCGATCGCGGAAGGCTGGCTTTCTCGGTGAGAAGACTTACCGGCTCATCCGGAGAAGCAATCAGCTGAAGCTTTAGATTGCTCGTTCCGATTTCGAAGGCGCGTCGGCGTAGCATGACCAATTGGATTGACGAATGGCGTCTGGTATTCGGTTTACGTACGATCCGCACGAAAATTCTCCGACGTTAGAGTAATGTTTTACCCTGATCATGAGTGTTACCGTCTATCAACTCGAACACAGCCCCTACTGCATTCCGATCACCCGCGCCCTTGCGGCTCTGGGCGTAACGTTTGCCACCAGGAATGTTTCCAACGCGGACCGGCGCGAAGTTATCGAAATTACCGGCGGTTCCTACTACCAGGTGCCGGTGATCTCCCACGATGGCCAAGTTATTTTTGAATCGTCACCATCCTCGCTCGACGTCGCGCGGTATGTGGACACCAGGTGGGCCGGCGGGCGTCTGTTTCCCTCCGAGTGGGAGGGTCTGCAGGGCATCGTCGTCCCGCATATCGAGGACAATGTCGAAAGCGTTACCTTCCGGCTCGTTGATCCCTCATACCTTCGCGATATCAGCGATGCCACGGAGCGCGCCATGATCCGGCGCCATAAGGAAAGGAAGTTCGGCCAGGGGTGTGAGGAACGATGGGAAAAGGAGCGGCCTTCTCTGGAGGCCGAAGCGGAGCGACTCCTCAAACCGTTCGATCTCGCGCTCGCAGCGAAACCGTTTCTTTTCGGCGATCGTCCAATCTACAGCGACTTTGCGCTCTTCGGAGTCCTCGGCAATCTCACCTACCGTCGCTACAACGCGGTCCCCTCTTCGCTTCCAAACTTGGCAAATTGGTTCGAAGGGATGCGGACGTTCCAGTTTAAGTTCAACGGCGGGAACTGATCGCCCGAGAAAAGGATTTCTGTCCGCGATGCCCAATCCGCCGCCGGGAACTGCGTTCAGGTGATGTTCACCGCGAAGACGTCTTCGGATTTCACCCCGCCAAAAGGATCTTCGGCGAGCCCCCGCATTGAGTGTCGCGACCCATTTCCGTAGGCGTCGCTCTCTCGATCTGATCGCCAAACTTTCCCGGCGGCGTTTCCAGAAGCCTCTTGAGGAAGTCGACAGAAATGTCGCGCAAAGGGGCATCCCCGCCCAAAATAGGAGTGTGCAAAAGCTGGCATTTTGCGCCCGCCCTGAGTCACGGATCGATCCGGAAACCGGCCGCTTGCGAACGGGAAATTGCCCCGTTTTTAAGCTAAGTCGCCTAGTCAAATCAGGTTACGGCGAATTTGCCGAAGAGGATATCTACCACAACATATTGTGTTATCTGAAAAATAACCTACAATATATAGATTCTTTTATTGACGTTCCTCTCCTGATCTTGGAGAGTTGAAGCATCGCTGACAGGAAGGCAACAAGGGAAAAGGTTTGGCACCATTAGAGCGCCCCCGCAACAGAGAAAAATCACCGAAGATGCCGACAACAAGGATTACGCTTGGAGATCGCCAATTTGACCTCGATCGGGACAAGGCCGAAGCGGCCTACGCCGCGAAACGAGTCATCAACGGGAGACAAACAATGTTCTTCAACATTCTGCCCCTCAGGTACCAGTGGGCCTACAGCCTTTACAAAACGATGAAGGCGAATCACTGGGAGCCGGAGGATATCCAGATGCAGAAGGATTGTGAGCAATGGCGCGGTCATACCGGCATTGCGGATATCGAGCGCTGGATCATCAAGATGGGCATCGGCTACTTTTCAGCCGCGGAAGGGATCGTCGGGGATAATATCCTTCACGTGGTGCGGGAGGTGGTCACCGCTCCGGAGCTCAAACTTGTCCTGGGCCGGCACGCTCACGAAGAGAACATTCATGCGGACAGCCTCGTTTATATGATCAGTTCGCTGGGAATCAATCCGCACGAGTGCGAAGCGATGTTTGAAGACATTGCGACAATCAAGGAGAAAACCGATTTCGTGGTGAATAACAGCCGCCGGCTGCGCCGCGACATCGATCTCACGCGGACCGAGAACAAGCAGGCCCTGGCGAAGAACATCTTTCTTTTCGGGCAATGCATGGAAGGTACGCAATTCTACGGCCTTTTCGGCATGGTGCTGGCGCTCTACCGGCAGAACAAATTCCCGGGTATCGGCCAGATGTTTCGCTATACCTTGCGGGATGAATCAAATCACATCGAACTCTTTCGCAAGCTGTTCATCGAGTTGGTTGATGAAAATCCGGATGTTTGGACAGAGAGATTCCGCGAGGATTTGCGGGCCACCATGGCCGAGGCGGTGCGCCTGGAAAAGCGATTCATCAAGGATTGTCTGCCGGTGCACGCAGTCGGCCTGACGGCAGACGAATTCCTTGCCTACATCGACTACATCGGCGACCGGAGGCTCGAAGGCGTGGGACTGCGGCCGCTCAACGGCCCCGGTGCGAATCCGCTGCCTTGGCTCGCCGAATTGATGGACATGATGAAGGAAGCGAATTTCTTCGAATCCAAAGTCACCGAATACCAGAAAAAATCCTCTCTCATCCCGGTGTCCGACGATGAGCTCTAGCGCTTTTCAGACGAACATCGAAACTTCAAAAAAACTCCCATGCTCCGTCACATCTCACTCGAGGAAGACCTCGCGCTGAAGCGCCTGGCCACTACGCCGCTTGACCAAAAACCGGGCTTCGCTTGGAGGGAGGCGCTCGGCGATTCGTCGCTGGAGACTTCGCTTCCCGGGATCATCGTCATGCGTGGCAAAGGGGACGAGCGGCAGTTTAATCTCGCCGACGTGGCGGACGAAATCGGCGCCGCCCTGACCGACCTCCTCCTCTCACGCGAGGAGAAAAACATTTTCAACGAAGAGAATCGCGCGTTCGTGGCGAACGTGGCTCACTCCGTTGCCACCAGGCTTCTCGACCACATCCGGGAGGGCCATGGCCTCAAATTGTCTGAATACGATCTCTCGCTGCTGATTGAAAAAGCTCTCATTGAAAATGACGCGCACGACGTTGCCAAAAGCCTCGTTTTCAAACGGTCCGTCAAGGTTTCCGGCCAGTCCCCAGAAACCCCGGGCGGCCCGGAAATTTCGCCCCCTTTGCTCGTTCGCCTGATCCGCCGCAACGGTGCGGTCGTGCCTTGGAATGAAAGCAAAATCGAAATCGCGTGCCGGAAGGCGTTTCTGACCACCAAAGAGGATGCCGAGAGCGCCATCAAGATCGCGCGCGCGGTGACGGCCCGCGTGCGACGCGGGGATCGCGCCTTCGTTCATATTGAGGACGTGCAAGATATGGTTCAGGAGGAGTTGATGCGGCAGGGGTTTTTCAAGGTTGCCGAGAGCTACATCCTCTACCGGGCGCAGCGTGCCCGCCAGCGCGAGGAAGCGGCCCAGCCGGTGCCGGATGCCGAACAGGAGTCCTTGGTGGTCGTCCGCGGCAAAAATGGGGAAAGTGTCTTTTGGGACGGGAGCGAACTAAAACGCCGCATTCAGTTCGCGGTCATCGGGCTGGATCTTTGCCTGGATGAGCACCGCATCGAGCGGGAGCTTCGGCGTTCCATCGGCGCGGAAATCAGCGAGGAGGGCCTCCGCAGCACCATTATTCTGAATGCCAGGTCGCTCCTCGAGAAGGACGCAGACTTCGCCAAGTTTGCCGGACGGATTCTTCTCTCCTATATCTACGAAGAGGTGCTCGACTGGAGCATCATGCGGGACGGCCTCGAGGGCCTTAAGGAAGCGCATCGCCGGGCATTCAAGAGTTATCTTCGGCACGGGGTGGCGATAGAACGCCTCAGCCCCAAGCTGCTCCAGTACGATATCGAGAAGCTCGCCGAAGCGCTCGATCCTTCGGCCGATCTCGACTTCGAATACCTGGGCATTCAAACCTTGTACGACCGTTACCTCATCGTCGACAAGACCCGCCAAAAAGCCCGCCGGATCGAAACGCCGCAATTTTTCTGGATACGCGTGGCCATGGGTCTTTTTGTGCAGGAGCCGAAGGACCGGGAAGCGTGGGTCATCCGCCTTTACAATCTCTACAAATCCCGGCGCTTCTGCTCCAGCACCCCCACCCTCTTCAACTCGGGGACGCCCCACAGCCAGCTCTCGAGCTGCTACCTTTACAAGGTCGATGACAATATCGAGAGCATCATGCTCCGTGGGATTGCGGAAAATGCCTTTCTTTCCAAGTGGGCCGGCGGGCTGGGCGGCTCGTGGACCGCGGTCCGCGGCACGGGAAGCTATATCAAGGGCACAAATGGCGAGAGCCAGGGAGTCATTCCTTTTCTCAAGCTTCACAACGACCAACTCGTGGCCGTCAACCAGGGCGGAAAGCGCAGGGGTTCCGGCTGTGCTTACCTGGAAACCTGGCACAACGACATCGAGGACTTTCTGAAACTGCGCATCAACACCGGCGACGAGCGCCGGCGCACTCACGATCTGAATACCGCCAATTGGGTTCCCGACCTTTTCATGAAGCGGATGGAAGCCCGGGAAGACTGGACGCTGTTCCGATCGAGCGAAGTTCCGGATCTGCACGACGCCTATGGACGCAAGTTCGAAGAGCGTTACACCCACTACGAGCGGCTGGCGAAAGAAGGCAAGATCTACGGGCGCTCGATTCCGGCGATCGATCTTTGGAAGGAAATGCTCAAGGCGCTCTTTGAAACCGGTCATCCCTGGCTGACTTTCAAGGATCCTTGCAACCTGCGCTCTCCGCAGGACCATGCGGGCGTCATCCACTCCTCGAATCTTTGCACGGAAATTACTCTCAACAGCAGCGAGCAGGAGACCGCGGTTTGCAATCTCGGCTCGCTGGTCCTCGACACCCATCTGCTTGACGACGGGTCGCTTGATTTTGAGACGCTTCGGGAGACGGTCACCGTGGCCGTTCGCGCCCTTGATAACGTCATAGATATTAATTTCTATCCAACGGAGGCGGCCAAGCGCGCGAATATGCGCCACCGTCCGGTCGGTCTCGGCGTGATGGGCCTTCAGAATGCCCTCTTCAAAAAGGGGATCAGTTTCGCCGGGGAGGAAGCCGTGGAATTCAACGACGAGTTCATGGAGGCGGTGGCTTACTGCGCCTACGCCGCCTCAAGCGATCTCGCCGCCGAGCGCGGGGCTTATTCAACCTATCGCGGTTCCAAGTGGGATCGCGGACTCCTTCCGCAGGATACCATCGATCTCCTCGAAAAGGAACGCGGAATCAAGATTGACGTGCCGCGCGGCGGCCGCATGAACTGGAATCCGGTCCGGGACAAGATTGCCCGACAAGGCATGCGCAACTCGAACGTGCTGGCCATAGCGCCGACCGCGACGATTTCCAACATTATGGGCACCACGCCCTGCATCGAGCCGAACTACAAGAATCTTTATGCAAAATCGAACCTGTCCGGGGACTTTGTCGTGCTCAACCGGGCCCTGGTTCTTGATTTGAAAAAGGAGGGGCTCTGGAACGAGGAAATGGTGAGCCAGCTCAAATACTTCGACGGTGACCTGACGGACATCGACGCCATTCCCGAGCGCCTCAAGCAGAAACACTCCACGGTGTTTTCGGTGGGCTACAACGCCATCATCGACGCGGCGGCTCGCCGCCAAAAGTGGATCGATCAGTCCCAATCGGTCAACCTGTTTCTGGCGCATCCCGACATGAAAGCCCTCAGTCACATGTATCGCCGCGCGTGGCACGTGGGCCTTAAAACGACGTATTATCTCCGGACACTTCAGGCTTCCAATATCGAGAAGGCCACGGTTTCGATAAAAAAGGAAGTCAGTGGCATTGCTGGCGGTAAACGGGAATACTCCTCGGAGGCGCGGCTTGCCTGTTCGATCGAGGCCATGCGCAACGGCGTCGAATGCGAAGTGTGCCAGTAACAAATCGCCACGCTTGAATCGCGCCTCGCCCTGATCTCAAGGGCGATCGATTCGATCCTTCGCACCACGGCCGATTTGTGCTCTCATGGAAAGCTTCATGAGAACGTGCTTTGACTCGATCCCTGACGCTATCGCCGATATCCGGAAGGGGCGCATCGTTATCGTGACGGACGACGCTGACCGTGAAAACGAAGGCGATCTGGTCATGGCCGCCTCCAAGGTCACCAATGCCTCCGTCAATTTCATGGCGAAGCACGGGCGCGGGCTGATTTGCGCGCCGATCACGGCGGAGCGAGCGCGCCAACTCGGCCTGCAAAGAATGGTCGCCCACAACCGCGAGATGCATAAGACTGACTTTACCGTCTCCGTCGACGCCGCCAGCGGAATCACCACCGGCATAAGTGCCAGAGACCGGGCCTTGACCATTAGATTGCTCGCGGCTTCGGATTCCGTGTCGTCGCACCTGGTGCAACCGGGTCACGTGTTTCCGCTGCAAGGCCGTCCGGGAGGGGTCCTGCGGCGGGCCGGTCACACGGAGGCCTCCATCGACCTCGCCCGGCTGGCCGGTCTCGATCCTTCGGCGGTCGTCTGCGAAATTCTCAATGAAGACGGCTCGATGGCGCGATTGCCTCAATTGCTCAAATTCAAGAAGAAGCACGGCCTCAAGATTTGCTGCATCCAGGATCTGATTGCCTACAGGCGAAAGCGGGAGAAGCTCGTCGAGCGCGAGCAGACCGTTACCTTGCCAACCGACTATGGGAATTTCGAGCTCCATCTGTTTCGCTCGACGGTGGACGATCGTCACCATCTTGCCCTCGTCAAAGGCGATATCGATCCGAACCAGCCCACCCTGGTCCGCGTCCATAGCGAATGCCTGACCGGCGACGTCTTTGCCTCGAAACGCTGCGATTGCGGGGCGCAATTGCACCAGGCCCTGGCGCAAATCGAGCATGCCGGGGCGGGAGTTCTCGTCTACATGCGACAAGAGGGCCGCGGCATCGGCCTTGGGCCCAAGATTCACGCCTACAAGCTTCAGGAGGAAGGGCTCGATACCGTGCAAGCAAACGAGAAACTCGGCTTTCCCGTTGACCTGCGTGACTACGGTCTCGGAGCCCAAATTCTCGTCGACCTCGGGGTGCGCAAGATCCGGCTTCTCACGAACAATCCCCGCAAGGTCGTGGGCCTGGAGGGCTACGAACTCGAAATCGTTGAGCAGATACCCATCCGTTCTCCTGCCAACCCCCATAACGTCAAATATCTTGCCACGAAGAAGACCAAGATGGGGCATCTGCTCTAGTTGAAAAGACGGGAACCTTCTCGGGAGCAACGGCATAGGCCGCCAGGACCGTAGCCGTCAAGAATAGGGACATTGGGCTTGAGACTCGAAGCTTTTGCGCGAACATCTCGTCAGATGTCCAAGACGACGCTCATCCGCCCCCGTGCCGCGGGCACGGCCGGCCTTTCCTTCGCCATTGTCGCCAGCCGCTACAATAATTCCTTCGTGCAGCCAATGGTGGACTTTGCGATCAAGGAAATCGGTGAACTGGAACCGGGAGCGCGTGTTTCGACATTCCGGGTTCCGGGCTCCTTCGAGATCCCGCTTGCCGTCAAGCTGGTTGGAGATCAGCGGAAATTCGACGCGATTCTGGCCCTCGGGGTCGTCTTGCGGGGCGAAACGGCCCATGCCGAACTGATCGGAAGGAGCGTGACCACGGCCCTCATGAATCTGGCACTGGAACTCGGCGTCCCGGTCATCCATGAAGTCCTGCTTCTCGATAACGCAGAGCAGGCCGCGGCACGCTGTCTGGGAACGAAATTCAACCGCGGTACGGAGGCAGCGCGAGCGGCGGTGACGATGACCCGCGCGGTAAGGAAGCTGTCCCGAAGAACGAGCTGAGGCCATGGGTGTTCGACGAGAGGGCCGCGAGGCAGCGGTTCAATATCTTTACTTGCGGGACCTGAACGGCGATAGCGACTTGCCGGCATTCTATAGATTCCGCGGTCTCAGTCCGAGCGCGCGTCGATTTTGCGACGCCCTCGTTGAAGGCGCGATCGGAAATCAAAGGACGATCGACGCTGCGATTCGCGAGAACACGCAGAACTACGAACTGACGAGGATCTCCGCCGTTGATCGCAACGTTTTGCGAGTGGCCATTTACGAGATGCTCCATTGCGCGGAGATCCCGCCCGTCGTTTCCATCAACGAGGCCATTGAGATCGCCAAGAAATACAGCACGGAGGAATCGGGCCGCTTTGTCAATGGTGTCCTCGACCAGATTCGCGCAGGTTTGAGCCGGCCGGCGCGAAGCCTGAAAATAACCAAAGATGGCTAGGGGTCCTGCTCGCCGGGCCGGATCCGGGCCGGCTCCCGCAATACTCCTCGCTGCTTATGCCGCTCGGCTTTCTTAAGAACCTCGTCGCCAAGTTCGGCGGGCGAGCTGTCGATTGGGATGAGCTGGAAGAAACCCTTCTTCGTGCGGATCTCGGCGTCCCCATGACCATGCGCATCCTCGACGCACTCAAGGAGCGCGGGAGCCAGGTCGATGCCGAAACGGCCGCCGACGTCTGCAGGCAGGAAATTTTGGAGGTATTTCCTTTTGCCGTGCCGCCGATCGGACCTTTGCCGGCGAAGCCGAAAGCCATTCTCATCGTTGGAGTCAATGGCACCGGAAAGACGACTTCGGCCGCGAAAATGGCGCACTGGTTCAAGACGAATCGCTATACCAGCCTGCTTGTCGCCGCGGACACGTTTCGAGCCGCAGCTATTGAGCAGCTGCAGGCCTGGGGGCAACGGATCGGCGTGGAGGTCGTGAGCGGCCAATACGGGGGCGATCCGGCAGCCCTTTGCTACGACGCTTGGTCGAGCGCTTATCGACGGAACACCGAGTTCCTGATCTGTGATACGGCGGGCCGCTTGCACACCAAGGGAAACCTGATGCAGGAGCTCGCCAAGGTGAAACGCACGCTTTCGAAACACGACCCGGAAGCTCCGCACGAATCCCTGCTCGTCGTCGACGCGACAACCGGTTCCAACGCCCTGGTTCAGGCCAAGGAGTTTCACGAAGCGATCGGACTCACCGGAATCATTTTGACGAAACTGGACGGGAGCGGCAAGGGAGGTGTCGCCGTGGCTATTCAACGGGAACTCGAAATCCCGACGAGATTCGTCGGAACAGGGGAAAAGCTCGACGACTTCTCGGTTTTTGACCGGGACACTTTCGTGAATCGAATGCTGTGAGGTTCGGCCGCGGCGGACCGAGCCGGAAGTCCAGAGATCTCTTCGCGGGTTAAAATCAGTAGCCCCGGTAATGGAGGCTCAGAAGCCGGTAGCTGTTTGCGCCGTTCTCCGCGGTATAATAATACAAGACCAGGGTCGTTGTATCCTGGGTCCACTGATAACCGATGAGCGTCTCCAGCACGTCGCCATCCCGTGTTTTCTGCCTGGCGACGACCCGGCCGGTTCCATATTTGCCTTCGATATTGCGTCGGGTCTGATCGAAGAAGTTTGCATAGCGCTCGGCATCCCAAGACGGGTCCCCGTAATGCAGCTCGATTTCATTGAGGGAGTCGTTCTCAAAATAGAACAGCGCCCGTTGCAAAAGGCGTTGCGGAATTCCCTCGACGACAAGGCACTGGCGGTTGCGGGACTGCCTGCGCTCAACAACGCGCGCCTGAACTCTCTTCAGGCTGTCCTCCAGTCGCTGCGACGCTTCTCCCCATTGGAAATTGAACGGGACTTTGATCTCCTCGGCCGCGCATCTGCCCGCCGCCAAAAGCATGCAGGCGATAGCCATCCGAAGCAGCAATTTGTCCATGGTCACTCTCTTCTGATAAATTATCCCGGAAACGGGTCAACGCCTTGGGAGCGGCGGCCGCTTCTCACGATGGGTGCGATCGTTTCAATCGTCCGTCCCGCGCCGCCCCGCTCACTTCTGCAAGTCCGGTTAGAACGACGTCGACGAACGTGGCATGGCTGCGCCTTTTCAGCGATATTCTAAGGGAGCTCCACCTCTCCCGCGTCAAGCTGGACAATGTTTTCCAGGCCCTGAACAGTATACTCGGCTACCGCGGCACCATCCCCCGCATAGACCGTCAGCGATCCCTTTCCCGGACCGGAGAGCAAGACGATCCGACGGACGTCGTGCTGGCTGGCGAGAAAGCTCAGCCGCAGGCCGGAGACCGTCTCCAGCCAAAGGCCCAGTTGATCGGCCGTCACGCGTACTGCGAGATCGGAAGAGGACTCCGTGAGCCCCCCGGTGGCGAGCGCAATCTCAACCTGATCATTTTGGGGAGCAGACCCCGCGTCGGGCTGAAGTCTGCCATTCACGATTCCGAACCTCCGGCAATCCGTGATCGTTTTTTCAAAGGCGATGGTCCAGTCGCGAGAGCTGTCCAAACCTTTCTCCACCAAAGAAAGCACGCGGAGGCGCTGTGTGGGACCGCTCTTTTCCAGCACCGCGATTTCCTCCACCGTGGCGGAAGCGCACACCCTAAGGGGTGAAAACTCGTTGCGATAGGCACGCAGGAGTTCTCCCGATTTGTCAAACTGCCCCGTAAAGGATGTCCCGGCCTCCGGATCGCGAATTGTCATCCAGAAGGTTCCCGCCAATCCGAGAGAGATACTGGAGCCGGCGGCGTCGAGAGGAAGCTTCGTCCAGGCGGTCGTGAACTCCCACACCTCGGCGCGCTGCGAGGAAGCGATCAATTTCTTCTCGGCATCGACGGCCAGCCGGTCGAAGGTGATCGGCGCCTTTTCTTCGCCAATTGGATCGAGGTCGGGCAAGGTCATCTTGGCCACACTTTCTCCGAGCCCGACGAAGAGCATCTCACCGGTCGCGTCCAAGCAAACAGGAAGCGCACCGCTCTCCGGGCGGGTCTTGATGACAGTCCCATCGTTAATTCTCAGCACGTGAAGGGTTCCTGAAAAGAATGCCGCCGCGTATTGATCTGTCGCCGCGAGCATACCGTCAACGGCGGCCGAGAGATTTTCGGAATCCGAGAACGAAGCGGGCGGCAAGCCGGACTCCTGGACAGGCAGAAACGGCTCTTTGGCGGCGAAACTCGCAACTGGAGCCAAAGCGTTCAGCGGACTCGACCACAGAAATCCGCGCAGTTGATCGAAGCGAAAGACGACCGGCCGATTGCTGTCCGAGACTTTTCCAAGAACAACGAACCCTCCCGAGCTCCTGCGGAAATCCTCAATATGCGTGATCCGAGGCGATTTCTCGTCCTCGATCCAATCGTTGAAGTGATAGGCAACGCCCTCGGTCTTTACCTCGTTTCCAACCAGATAGCCCCGGACCCGATAGTTTCCTCGCGGCAACGGCTTTCCGGCGTCGTCCTTTCCGTCCCAGGAGGTGATCAAGCCATTGAGCCCTATGGTAAACTCGGATTCGGCGGCTCCCACGAAGAGGGTGCGCACCAGCTTTCCCGAAGTGTCGAAGACGCCCAGGCTGATTCGGCCCTCGATTTCCGGCAGAGCGAACGCAAAGCGCTGTTCGCGCTCGGACGACCAGCTTGTGAGCAATCCCGCGAAAAATGCGAGCAGGACCTTCCTCAAGCGTAGTAATGCCAGTTCAAATTCGGGAATAAATTGTCCCTCTGCTCACAGGCGGCCAGCAAGGCTTCGTCGCGCCGCTTTTCCTTGGCCAGCTCATACAACTTGAGAAAACGCAACAGGTGATCGCGGGTGCGCTTTTCCGCGTATTCGCGCGCCGTCCCAGTCTTCATCAGAAACGCCCAATCGCTGGACTGGGCGAGAAGCAGTTCCCGCGCCATTTGCTTCAAGACCCGATCGTAATACTTTGAGCGGGTATTCGCAAATTTGCGGGCCATCTCCGTCATCCTGGCGGCTCCCGCGTGAAGATGGGGATAAATCCAGGAATTGCAGGGATCCAGCCAAACCTCCCAATAGCCCTTGTTGCCCCAGCTCGACGGCGATGGGCTGACCACCTGGAGCGTGGGATGGTTGGCAAGATAGCGAGAGGGAGTCGTCAACTCGAACGTCTTTTGGTCGTAGGCCGCTTTACGCAGGAAAAGGTCGAGGAACTCCGGCCCTTCAAACCACCAATGACCAAAAAGCTCGGCATCGAAGGGGCTTAAGACAATCGGATCGACGGGCAGCATCTCGCGCAATTGCGCAACCTGCTGGATCCGACTTTGCAGAAAATGACCAGCATGCGCCTCCGCTGCCCCCATCGCCCAGTCGCGATGGTAGTATTCTTTGTCCTCCCGCCCCGTGATGCGATGGTACTTGATCCCCGAATAGCGGCGGTATCCCAGATCCGGATAGACGCCCGCCAAATATTCTTCCGGAAGTTCCTTGCCAATATCCTTGTAAAATTCCCGATAAGCCGGATCGCCCGGATAGCCTTCCCGGGCGCTCCAAACTTGCTTGCTTGATTCTCTGTCCCTGGCGAACACAGCGGGGCCGGCCGGGATATAATAAGGCGAAAAAATTGCGAAGCGCGGCCGGGGTTCTCCGAACATAAGGCCGTGCGCGTCAATGACAAACCAACGCAAGTCTGCCTCCTGCAACAACTTGCCGACAGCGGGGATGTAGCCGCACTCAGGCAACCAAATCCCCGTGGGATCTTGCCCGAAACATTCGCGATACTGGTCGCGGCCGATCAGGATTTGCGCCCTCATCGCTTCGGGGCAGTGCTCCATGAGAGGAAGAAAGCCGTGCGTCGCCGCGCAAGTGATGATCTCGAGAAGGCCCTCATCCTGGAGCTGCGCAAAGGCGCCGACGAGGTCGCGGTTGACCTCGTTCAAATAGAAGTCGCGAGCCGAGACGAAGCGCTCACTATAGAAATGCGCGAGCCCGTTGAGGTGCGCGTCGCCGGCGGTCCGTTCAATTTCGCGCCGCGACAACTCCACTCCACGATCGAGATAGCGCTCGGTGCGTTGTTGGAGAAGCGGATCCCGCAACATGGCGCAAAGCGTAGGGGTCATCGTCAAAGCCAATCGCACCGGAGCGCGATCGTAGGCGAGCCGTCGAAAAATGCGCAACAGGGGGATGTAGGTCTCGGCGACGGCCTCAAAGAGCCAATCCTCCTCGTGAAACTCCTCGTGTTCCGGATGCCGGACGAACGGGAGGTGCGCGTGCAGGAGGAGAGCCAGTGAACCCGAAGACTTGGTCACCATGCCAAAGCTTATCCACGCCTTAAGGATTCGGACAAGATGATTTGCTTTGGGCTCGCGGTGATCTTCGCGCCGATCTGGGCGGCGCGGATTGTTCTGCGTCTGCGCGGTTCACCGAGGCGGCAAAACTCGCCCGCGTTGACGAATTTTCCCGACCGCGCAGCGAGCCTCCGATAGTATGGCGCGCAAGAGCGAGAGAGTCGCGAGTTTCCTCGCGCTCGGAAACCTCATCTGTCAAAAGTCAGACTTTTCCCGTTTATGACGAAATTTCTAAAAACCCCGGTTGGTCAATCCGATAGTCATGCCGCCGGGCTCGAACCCGGAAGAAAGGAAAACCTCTTGAATTCAAAGGGCCGGGTGCTGGTCACCGGCGCGGCGGGATTCATTGGCAGCGCAATCGTCCACGAACTCAATGCACGGGGCATTGCCAGGATTGTCGTCAGTGATCACCTCGGCAGCGACGAAAAGTGGAGAAATCTCGCCCCGCTCACTTTCGAAGATTTCATTCCCGCCAACAAGCTCCTTGCGGATCTCAGGCAGGACGCTGCGTTCCACGGCAAGTTTCTGGCTTGTTTTCACCTCGGGGCCTGTTCCTCAACAACGGTCACCGACGCAGCCTACGTGTTCGAAAACAATTTCGAATATACCAAAAATCTCTGCCGGTGGGCGATCTCCAGCGGTGTGAGATTCATATACGCTTCCTCAGCAGCAACATATGGTAACGGATCGGCAGGCATGGACGATAAGAACGACGACCTTCGCGCCTTTCGCCCTCTCAATCTTTACGGTTATTCGAAGCACCTGTTCGACCTTTACGCAAAGAATCACCAACTGTTGCCTAAGATCGTCGGTTTAAAATATTTCAACGTCTTTGGGCCGAACGAGTACCATAAGGGGGACATGCGGAGCCTGGTCTGCAAAGCCTACGATCAGATCGTTGGCACCGGAAAAATCCGCCTCTTCAAAAGTTACAAGCCTGAATACGCCGACGGCGCGCAAATGCGCGATTTCATCTATGTGAAGGATGCGGTTGCCATGACCCTCCATTTGGCGAACACGCCAGGTGCCGGCGGCCTCTACAACATAGGAGCAGGAACAGCCCGGACCTGGAACGATCTTGCAAATGCCCTCTTTGGCTCGCTCGGCATGCCGGCAAATATTGAGTTCATCGAAATGCCGGAAAGTATCAGAAATCAGTACCAGTACTACACATGCGCGGACATTTCGAAACTGCGCGCCGCCCACTACCAGACGCCCACGACTCCGCTGGAGGACGCGGTAACGGACTATGCGCTGAACTATTTGAAAAGGGGAAAGCGCCTGGGAGAGGAAGCCGACTGACGCCCGGTCGGCCAACGTTTCCCAAGCCCCGGCTCTAGAGCTCGCCCTGCAGGACCCCTTCGACGAGCCGTGCCGCGACCGTCTCGGTCGCCGTATCGAGTGCCTCCAGCGCGGACTTCAGACCGACGAGCGAATGATTCGCCTTTGCCTCCAGAACGCGGGAGACCAGTTCGGAAATCTTTTGTCGCTCATCCGGGGCGACTCCGGCACCGAGCCGTCGAAGCGCCGTTTCAACGGCGGGCAGCATTTCGTCCGCCTTGAGGCAAGCCTCGGCGAAAGCGCGCTCGTCCATGTCCTCAAAAGCGTGTTCCAAAGAATCGGAAAGCATTTTTTCGACGGCTTCATCGCTCACCTCGACAGCGCTTTCTACCTTCACGGTCACATCACGCCCCGTCGCGATGTCTCGCCCGAGCACTCTCAGAAGGCCGTCCGCGTCGATTTCAAACTGCACTCCCACCCGCGCCTGGCCCCGGGCTGCAGGAACAAAAGGAATGGTAAACTCCCCGAGCTTCCAATTGTCTTTTGCCATCTCCCGTTCGCCCTGCAAAATGGCGATTCGCATCGAGGTCTGGTTCGCCGCAACGTTGGTAAACATTTCGCCGGCCCGGCAAGGGATCGTGGTATTGCGGGGAATCAACACATTCATGAGTCCGCCGAACGTCTCAATTCCCAGCGAAAGAGGGGTCACATCCAGCAACGCGACATTTTGCAGCGTTCCGTCGAGAATCCCGGACTGGATAACCGCCCCAAGAGCGACAACCTCGTCCGGATGCTGGCTCGCGTTTGGTTCCCGCCCAAAAACCTCACGCACGAAATTCCGCACCAATAGCATCCGAGTCGCACCCCCAGCGAGCACTACCTCGTCAAGATCCTCGGGTCGCAAGCCGGCGTCCTTCAACGATCGAAGGCAAAGCTTGCGCGTTCGCTCAACGATCGGACGACAGATGGATTCGAGATCGGAGCTTGCAACTGGCGAGCCACTCTTCGCGAGGTCCGAGAGACTCCGCTTGACCGTCTCGGCTTCCGCCCGCGTCAAGCCAAAGCTTTTCGCGATGGCGGCGTCCATATCATCCCCGCCGAGTTGAGTGTCGCCGTTTGTCGACAACACCTGAAATACGCCTCCGCTTAGTTCCAGCAAAGAAACGTCGAAGGTGCCCCCTCCAAGATCGTAAACGGCCACCCTCGCCCTATCCGCAAGACGATCGAGTCCATAGGCCAACGCAGCCGCGGTAGGTTCGGCCAAGAGCCGTTCGACAACGAAACCCGCGAGCTCACCGGCCCGCTTGGTCGCCGCACGCTGCGCGTCATTGAAATAGGCAGGGACCGTGATCACGGCCCGATCGATAGCGTATCCCAGGGCGCGCTCGGCGTCCGCCTTGAGTTTCTTCAGAATCAACGCCGAAACCTCCTCGGGTGAGACGCTTCCACCATTCAACCGCAGCCGGGCCGGTTCGGCCGGACTGCCGACAATCCCGCGATCCATCCCACATTCGCCAACTCGACGACCCATCAACCTCTTTACGGAAAAAATCGCCTGTTCCCCGTAGCGCAAGGCATCGTGTCCGACCAATGGCTCCTCGCCGTCGGGAAAATAGACCACCGAGGGTGTCAGTCTGCGCCCGCACGAATCGGGAAAGAGAATCGGAAGTCCCGAGTCCATAGCACCGATCAGCGAGTTCGTGGTGCCAAGGTCAATACCGACAATCATAGATCGGTGAGCCGCGGAAAAGGGTCGCCGCTAAAAGTGCTTTCGTGCGCGGAGACAATCCGCCGTTCGATCCGCTGCCAGATCAATCGTGGGTGAGACGAAATTCCCATTCCGACAACTCGGACGTCCATTTTGAGAGAAACATGAAGGATGAGGCCAAATCGGTCAATTCCCGGGAGGTCACTTCCGGCCATTGCTTATCGAGAGCTTGAAGATTCGCCCCCAGGCGAGCGCGGGGCTCTTCAATCGCTTTCAATGCCTCGCGCACCTGCAGAAGGATCGTGGCGGCTTCTGAGGCGCCCACGGCGCGAACGACTGCGCTTGTCGCGCTCTTCGAGCGCAGCGCAACGGCTTTCGCGGCTTGAACGGCGCGGCTGGCCTTCAGAAAAAGTTCCGCGTCCGGCACCGTGCCGTCCTGCCCCCCATGAACCGAAAACTGCAAGTCCCTAAGATGCCGCAATCGCGCCGCCGGATCCCGGAGAATGCCGTAGGCCTCTTGCAATTGGTGGAATCGCTCGTCATCGCCGCCCGAAACATCCGGATGTCGCAAAGCCGCAAGCTGCAGGTATCTTTCCTTGAGCGACACCTCATCGACTAGCGGTCTTCGCTCAAAGCCAAAGAAGGAAAACGCATCCATCCCGGGCAGACTCCGAAAGCCGGCTTACGCCGAAAAGCTTTCCCCGCAGGAACAATGAGCGACAGCGTTGGGATTGGTCACCTTGAAGCCGCCTTTCTGGAGGTCATCGCTGAAATCCAATTCCGAGCCGCCAACAAAGAGCGCGCTCTTGGGATCGATCACCACGCGCACTTGATTCGAGTGCACAAGGATATCACGATTCGCGGGTCCGTCGACCAAGTCCATCTTGTACTGCAAGCCCGAGCATCCCCCTCCGATGACGGACACTCGCAAGGCCCCTTGCGCGCGACCTTGCCGCTCAAGCAATGAACGCAATTTCGCACTCGCGGCGTCCCGGACACGGATCAACTTCTCGTTGCCAATCCTGTAGTTGCCTTGCACGCCCGCTGTCTCCATCTGACCTAAGAATAACCCCATCATGAGAAGGCGCAAGCCGGCCGGAATTGTCCAAGCAAAACTTTCTTTCCGTTTTTTTGCTTGTTAGTGAGACTTACTCTCAATAAGTGCCTTTTATGCGGAAGGTGAGTTTTTGCGAGGAGCCGGTTTGGGCCACGGTTGCGGGAGAGTGGCGTCCGCTCTTCGGGAACTTTTTCGAGGAGGGCGTCAGCGTCGAGTGGCACGATTTCGAATGTGCGGGAACGCTCGATTGGTCGCGCAGTTTCCACCCCGACAGCCTGGAAATTTGTATCAACTTCGAGGGATGCGGCGTCATCCACGAGCGCCCGTCACAGACCACGGTCGTCAATCCTCAACGGGTGGCCCACTACACGGCGGACGCCGAGCGCTTGCGAGCCGACAGGCACGCTGGCCAGCGGCATCGCTTTCTGACTTTGGAAATGTCGCGAAGCTGGCTGCAAGAGGCCATACGCGGCCACGAAACCGTCTTAAACCGCGAAGCAAGAGGTTTTCTGAAAGGCGAGGCGCGGCTGCGCACGGCACGCGAGCAACCGCTGAATCCACGCGTCAGACGAGGCGCCGACGAGATGCTGAAACCTCCACTCACCGGATCCGGGGGAGGATTCTGGTTCCGCGCAAAAATCATGGAAATTGCGGCCCTGACTTTGATCGAGCCCAGCGAGGAGTTTTTCTGCGAAAGGCACAAGCGGATGGCCCTGGAGCGAATCGAACGTGTCAAGGAAGTGTTGGCCACGGACCTGGAGAACCCTCCTTCCCTCTCTCAGTTGGGGCGCGAAGTGGGATGCAGTCCTTTCTATCTCAGCCGGAGCTTCTCCGAGCATACGGGAACGACCATCTCGCGCTATCTTCGCAATCTGCGGCTCGAGCGTGCAGCGGAATTGCTTAGAAGCGGCCGGGTGAACGTTACGGAGGCGGCCATGGCCGTAGGCTACTCGAGCCTTAGCCACTTTTCCAAGGCGTTTGCCGCGATGTTCGGCGTCTGCCCATGCGTTTTTCCGCTCCATCGAAGAGCGGTACGTTGGCGGCCCGCCAATCGGATGTGAAACTGCCGTAATCTTTCGCTCCCCACTGCCCTTAGGAGACTGTTGAAAAACCCCTGCATGCCGCGCCCTTCGGGTTGCGCCAATTTTCGGCCCTCGCGGTCTCGCCAAGCTTGTCCGTAGCATCACGGCTTGCGGGGAGATGGGGACCCGCAACCCCCATCAAGCCTGCGCTTGGCTCCTTGCGATCTTCCCAAAATTGACTGCAACGTGGCATACGCAGGTTTCTCAACAGTCTCCTGGCTGACATGCGACCCGCCGGGCCCCGGGGGCCGCCACCGGCGGCACCCGTCGCGCCAAGAAAAAGAAAGCCTAGTTGGTTTCGTCCTCGCCCTTTTCCTGGCGAAGGGCATTGGACTCCTCCCTAAGTTTTCGGGCGTTTTCGCGGAGTTGCGCGGCATCGTCGAAAACCTTCTGTTGGGCGGCAGTGAGAAGCGGCCGGATCTGCTGGCGCGTTTCATCGACCACGGACCGGATCTTCGCCCTCTCTTCTTCGCGAATCGCCTTAATCTTCGGTCTGCTGGCCTCCATGATTTCCTTCACCTTCGCTTTCTGCTCGTCGGTTAGATTTAACAAACGGCTTAGCATACGGCCTTCGAATTCGTGACCGCGGTGACGTTCCCACCGCCGGTGGAACCCATGGGATTTGTCCTGCCTTCCGCCGCTTTGCTCGCCCGCGCAGCATTTCTCGGAGCCGGACGGGGTGACTCCCTTTTCGTTCTGCGATTCTTGCGCCGGAGAACCGGGGTTGGGCTCGGCGACGGCGGGATGCGAAATGGCGAGAACCGCTGCGCTGATGGTACCGCCCAGTGAAAGAAGTGATATGCGTTTCATTGATAGGAATTCTTGAGTTCATGCCATGCAACAACGCGAATCAATGGAGGTTGCACGTTTTTTGAAAGGGCCCGCCGTCCTAATGCAAAATTCGGCTCGGCAGCTTGTCTCGTTCGATCACGCCTCCAGTAAGAATTTGGAGCCGAAATGCCGGCCCGGGAACGGTGCTTGCAGGACTCGCCTTCTTGAATCCGGGTTACCCTTCGCGAACTTTGCGCAACAACGCCGCCAGCATCTCCTCGGCTCGTTGCACGCAGCAATCGGCGGGCGCCATCACGCTAAAGACGAGGCGTCCGCCGGGCTCGTAGGCCTTCAATGCCCAGCCTGGAGAGGTCCGCGACCTCTGAAAGCAAATTTCGCCAAGGTCTCCCGGACGTGTCTGCAACCCACAATTCACGGCGGCAAGGAGAAGCGAGTCTCTCTTTTCCCGAAGGAATTTCGCGGAGACCTCCGCCCGCTGGGCCAATCCCTCGTTGCTCAGACAAACCTGAACGGAAAACTCCTCTTGCACGATTTGACGGAGCATGGCGCGAAAGACCGTTTCCGAGACCGGCAGGATCTCGTCCTCGCACGAAGCCAGCCCGACTCCGACCCCGGACCGAACGCGGATATATGGCGTCGTTTCAGCCACCGGACTTGGCGCGCGATTGATTTCCACCCACCAGCGAAATGCTTCCCAATCGGATTCCGCGGTGAGATGGATTTTGTGCAACACATTCCGGAGGCTGTCGAGAAACTCTGCCGCGTAGATCCAAGAGCCCGACTCCTTTTCGATCGTTGCAAATGCGCGGCTCCAGGGTGGAAAGAAAAACTCGAGGTCGCCTCCGCGGGCATTGCGACCGCAGGGGGTGGACCAGACTTCCGGGTAGCGGCCGGCGGTGCCTAGAAGAGCCCACGGGTTCCCGCAGAAGGAAATCACGGGTCCAAATGTGCGCAGACCACGAATGAGCACCGGCCAACGGGGAAGAAGCGGAATCAACAGGCGCCCGCCCACGATCCGGACATTTTCGCGCACGGCGGACGCCAACAACGGGCTTGCGGCGAAAGCGGTGTCTTCCACCCGCGGGCACGCTTCTCGCGACATTCGATTCAACATGAAGCCAGCATCCCCAAATCAGGCTCCCGGGTCTGACGATGCGTTGCCAAAAATTTGCGGCGGCTTGTCCCGAGCCGGGCTTGACCTTTGAAGACCCCGGGCAGAACCTGAAGCAATGCTTATCTCCCAGCTCCTGAACGACAAGATCAACGAGCAGATCGGATACGAGTTTGCGGCGAGCATTCAATATACGGCCATCGCGTCGCACTTCGATGCCGAATCTCTGCCCTACCTGGCGCGCCACTTCTACAAGCAGGCCCAGGAGGAGCATGAGCACGCCATGAAGTTCATCAAGTTTCTCATTGATGCGGGGGCGCGCGTCGAAATTCCGGAAATCACGAAACCGGTCGCTCGTTTCCCGTTCGCTGAGGACGCGGTAAAGCTCTCGCTGGACCAGGAGATCAGGGTCACCGACCTTATCAACACGTTGATGGATGTCGCGCTAAAGGAGAACAACCATATTGCCTTCACGTTTCTCCAGTGGTTCGTCACGGAACAGCTGGAAGAAGTGAGTTCCATGGACCAGCTCCTGAAGATCGTGCAACGGGCCGGCGAAGGGCGCCTACTTCTCGTTGAGCAATACCTTTCAGGATATAAAGGCGCCGGGGACATCGCGGAGAAAAACGGTTAGCAGGTAACGGAAAGGCCCGGTCCAAACAGAGAACCCAAGCGCGATTTTACAATTCCTAACACCTCCGCCGGCCGCTGATCGCCAATAGCAATTTCCCATGACTCACCAATCCTCAGCCACCACGACCCGCGACATCGAGGTGACGCGAATTCCGAGCGGCGAAAAAATTACTCTTCCCGCACAAACCCAGGTCGTCATAACCCAGGCGTTGGGAGGCTCGTTCACAATCCTTGTCCCAAGCCAGGCCGGCCTCTACCGCATCGAAGGCCAGGATGCAGACGCCATCGGAGAGCAACCTCCGCCCGGAGTGGACAAGCCGGTCGATGGGAACCTGGAAGAGGCCGTCTGGAACCAGCTCAAGAGCTGCTACGATCCCGAAATTCCTGTCAATATCGTTGATCTTGGTCTCGTCTATTCACTCGCTATAGACCCTCGCGACGAAGGCGGCTGCGACGTGACAGTGCACATGACCTTGACGGCGCCTGGCTGCGGAATGGGGCCCATCCTCGCCAGCGAAGCTCGCCAGAAGATCTTGACGATCGACGGCGTAAGAGATGCAAACGTCGAGCTGGTTTGGGATCCGCCCTGGATTCCGGACCGCATCAGCGAAGAAGGCAAGCAGAAGCTTGGAATGGTCTAGAAGGTCGTCGAAAAGACCCCGGTCAGCCGGGGTGCGGCCGATTATTTGATGGCCAAAGCCCCGAGCCGGCAACTGGTGGCATCGGGCGGGTCAACGGTTACCGAGTTTCCTGGGAACAGGGGAGCAGCGCATTTACGAACACGCCGCACAGGGAGACCCACCTTTCCGGAAAGTCTCCGGAAGGCGCTCAAAATTTCTTTATCGGGCTTGGAAGGAGAGCGTAGTCTTCTCCTTCAACCACCCCTCCTCCATGATTTTTCTCGGCATCGACTGCGGCACACAAAGCACAAAAACCATCGCCCTGGATTGGGAAAGCGGGGAAATCCTTGCTTCCGCGCAAAAGAGCTACGGCTTCGTCCCGGACCTCCCGCCCGGCGCAATGGAACAGAACCCGAATGACTGGATCGACGCCGCCGAACAGTCCATCGGCGAAGTTGTTGCCCGCCTCGGTGCGCGCAAAACCGAGATCCGGGGCATTGGAGTCAGCGGCCAGCAGCACGGGCTGGTGGTCCTTGACCAGGACGACCAGGTCATTCGCCCGGCGAAGCTGTGGAACGACACGTCGACTGGCGCCCAATGCGACCAGATCACGAATCACTTCGGCGGCCCCGAAAACGTCATTGCCCTGGTCGGGAATACGATCCGCACCGGTTACACGGCTCCGAAGATCCTCTGGCTGCGTCAGAACGAGCCGGAGAATTGGAAAAAGACGCGGAGCATCCTGCTTCCTCACGACTATCTCAATTTCTGGCTCACCGGCGTCAGGGGGATGGAGTTTGGCGACGCTTCCGGCACGGCCCTCTTAGATGTCAAGGCGCGTGAGTGGTCACCGAAAATCGTCGAGTATATCGGGAGCGATCTTTCCGAAAAGCTCCCTCCGCTGCACTCTTCGAACGTTTCTCACGGAAGCTTGCGCGCGGAGCTTTGCAAAAAATGGGGCCTGGCCAAGGCTCCAACAATCAGCGCGGGCGGCGGGGACAACATGATGGCGGCCATCGGAACCGGGAACGTTCGGGCGGGGGTGGTCACCGCCAGCCTTGGGACGTCGGGGACGCTCTTTGCCTGCTCCACGGTTCCAATCGTGGATCCTCAAGGCGAGGTGGCCGCTTTCTGCGACAGCACCGACAATTGGTTGCCGCTCATTTGCACCCTCAACCTGACCCTGGTGACCGAGCACGTTCGCAAGCTTTTTGGCTGGGACTATGCCAAGCTTGAAGAACAGGTCCGCAGCGTCCCATCCGGCTGCGACGGTCTTCTGCTGTTGCCCTACCTCACGGGAGAACGCACACCGGATCTGCCCAATGGCACGGGCGTTTTTCATGGGCTCACCCTGGCGAATTTTACCGTTCCGCACATCGCGCGCGCCGCGTTTGAGTCTGTCACGCTGGGACTTGGTTACGGGCTCGCGCGTTTTCGCGAGCTGGGAATGCACCCCGCGGAGATCCGCCTGACCGGCGGCGGAAGCAACAGTCGCATGTGGCGTCAGATGTGCGCGGACGTCTTCGGCGTGCCCATCGTTTGCCTGCAAAGCGGCGAAGGAGCCGGCCTGGGCGGAGCCATTCAGGCCGGATGGGTCTGGAACAAGGAACAGGGATCCGATGCCACTCTGGCGGAGATCTGCGACAGGCTCGTGCAGGTGGACGAAAACTCGCGCAGCCAACCCGAGGCCGAGGCCAACAAAGTCTATTCGGACGCCCTGCGGAGAACCGGCTTGATTCGCAATGCCCTCGCGGCGTCCAAGCTGATTTGAGATTTTCAAGGCCCGCGGTCGGCGATTGGAAGGAAGACGGAGAGACCTAAAATGCGCATTGTTGTTGCCGTCACGGGGGCCAGCGGTGCCATTTATCTTCAACGCCTGCTGCACTATCTGGACGGGAGCGGCCACGAATTGCACCTCGTGTTCAGCGCCTACGCCAAGCAGGTTATCCACGAGGAAATCGGAGAATTGCAGATTCCCGCTCAGGCCGCAGAACACTCGGACAAGAGCATGAACGCGCCTTTCGCCAGCGGCAGCGCAAAGTTCGACGGAATGGTCGTCGTTCCCTGCTCCATGGGCACACTGAGCCGCATCGCCCATGGGGCGAGCGAAAGCCTGATCCTTCGGGCGGCGGATGTTTTCCTGAAAGAGAGGCGCAAGCTGATCCTGGTGCCGCGCGAGACGCCCTGGAGCCTCGTTCATGCCCGAAATGCCGTCGCCGCGATCGAAGCCGGCGCCATCCTCTTGCCAGCTTCCCCATCGTTCTACAGCCGTCCCGCCACGCTGGCCGAACTGGCGGATACCGTGGTCTGGCGAATTCTCGATCAGCTGGGCCTGGATGCTCCCAACGCTTGCCGATGGCGGGAGTAAGAATCTGCCGGCCGAAACGCGCGGAAGTCCGGAGGGCATCCGGCAATTCGCGCTGACAGTCACCATGGCATCCCCTGCCGAGGTCCTCCTTCTCTCCGCTGCGGCCGTTCTCGCCGGCGCGATGAACGCCATCGCGGGAGGCGGCACGATCCTGACGTTTCCGGCCCTTCTCGCCTTTGGCATGCCGGCGGTCCAGGCCAATGCGACAAGCACTGTCGCGCTCCTGGTCGGCGCGATCGGAAGCGCGTATGGCTATCGGGAACATCTTCCCGCCGCGAGTCTTTGGATCCGGCGATTCGGGCTGGTCAGCATAGCCGGCGGCTTTCTCGGTGCGCTGCTTCTCACGAGGACTCCGGCGGATACCTTCGAAAGGCTCGTTCCCTTTCTTCTCTTGTTTGCCACAGCGCTCTTCATGACGCAGAGCGTCTTCAGCAGGTTTGCCCAGGTCGAAGCCGCCGCTCACTCCCGTCACCGCCTGACTTCCATAACGCTTCAGTTCCTTGTCGCGCTCTACGGCGGCTACTTCGGAGCGGGCATCGGGATCCTGATGCTTGCAGTCTTTGGGTTGATGGGACTGCAGGATATCCACGAGATGAACACCCTCAAAACCGTCCTGTCTGCGCTGATCAATCTGGTGGCCAGCATTTACTTCGCATTCTCCGGTCTGGTCGACTGGCCCCGGGCTTGCGTGATGATCGCGGCATCCGTCCTCGGCTATTTTGCCGGCGCCCGCTTGACCCAGCGAATTTCCCGCGAGCGCGTGCGCCAGTTGGTGACCGCCATCGGCCTGGCAATTTCGCTCGTGATGTTCTGGAAGGAATTTTTCTAAAGCCATCGAGGCAAAACTGCTCGCTGGATTATTTCGCGCCCTCCGATCATCATTGGGCGATGCTCGACGTGATCGAAAAGCTGCTTACACTGCAGGACCGCGACCAACGCCTCAGGAGCTTTCAATCGGAGCTCAACCACCTTCCCGAAGAGCGCAAAGCGCGAGAAAAACAGATCGCCGACTCGGCTGCCCGGCTCGATCAGGGCAAGCTTCGCGCAAAAGGAATCGAGGTCGAGAAGAGAAATTTCGAAGTGGAAGCTCAGGCCAAGCGGGATCTCATCGCCCGCTACCGCCAGCAGCAGCTCCAAACCCGCAAGAATGAAGAATATGCGGCCCTCGCCCACGAAATCGAAGCGGCCGAAAAAATAATCGCCAGCGTCGAAGATCGCGAGCTCGACCTGATGGAGGAACTCGAGAAACTTACTCCCCAGCTGGCCACAGCAGAAAAGCTTCATGCCGACGAGCGAAGCAAACTGCAAAACATCCTCGACTCACTCGAAAGTAAAAAAAACAACCTGGAAGCGCGCGTCAGCGAACTCAAAAGCGATCGCCAGCGACACGCGGAAGGGATCGACGATGAAGTTCTCTCCCTCTACGAGCATCTCTTCAAGACCAAGCACGGCACCGCCCTTGCCACCCTCGAACACGAGGTCTGCATGGGTTGCCATATGAAAGTCACGGCCCAAACGATCGTCCAAGTCCGCGCGGCAAGACAAATCATCCACTGTCCGCAGTGCGGCCGCATCCTGTATATGCCCGAATAAATATCGGGCGGGAGAGCAAAATTTCCGTTGACACCCAGATCAGAGGAATTACAAACGCGCCATTAAATACGACGGTAATAGTCGTTATTACTATTATAGGGAATTCAAACATATTGGGAGACATCGTCCTGGTGCCGCCCTACCAAGAACATGCAAACAAGGAAAATTATCTCGATCCTCGCCGCTTTTGGGGTGGCTGGGAGTGTTCCGCAGGGAGTTCGGGCGGGACAATCGCAATCAACGGAACCGGCGCGCGAACACACCTCCTCTCCCTTCGTGGACTGGTGGAATGGCAAATATGCGTCGGGCAACTGGTTGGGTCTTCGCGACACCCTTGAGGACCACGGGTTGAATTTAAAGATCGAATGGAAGGCCAATGTCCTTTGGAACGTTGATGGTGGTCTCCAACAACGCTTTGGCTATGACGACGAGTGGAAATTCTCGGGCAACCTGGATTTCGCCAAGCTCACGGGATGGGATCCGCTTCAGGGACTCACTGCGACTGCGGGGGTTCGCTATCGCGGCGGCGCTGGAGTCAACAAGTGGGTCGGAACAAGCAGCAACTTCGCGCCAAGCACCTTTCAAGGCGGCCGCCTCTGGCGATTCCAGTGGGTCTATCTTACCTACACGACTCCCGAGCTCTTTGGCGTCAAGGAGTTCCTGACTCTATCAGGCGGCTGGCAAAATCCCGCCGATTTCTTCATCTACCAGCCAGAGAACAAGTTCTTTATCAACAACACCTTCAATTCCGGCCGCGGACTCTCTGCCAACGGATTTCAATGGGGCGGCAGTTATTCTGCATGGGGCGGCTACATCAAGGTCAAGCCCATTGATTGGTATTACGCCCAAGCTGGCTTGTATATGGCAATCCCGCAGGGAAACGTCTCGGCGAACCATGGTCTTGACTTCCAGGGGTTCCATCCGGATCCCAGCTTAAACGGGGTGTATTTCCTCGCAGAAACCGGCTTTACTCCGAAAATCGGCGCGTCGAAGTTGCCTGGGCGCTACGCAGCGGGCGCCATCTACTTTGGAGTAGAGAACAAATCCTTCAATGGAGACACCAACGACGGCAGATGGGCGTTCTATTGGCAGGCTGATCAAATGCTTTATCGCGCGCCTTCTCGGGAGCAGCAAACGTCTCTGGACCCAGTTCCTGGCGACGGGAAATCGGTGTCCGACGGAAAAGAGGCTCCGGTCCTCAAGTTGAAACCAAAGCTGAGTGACAAAGGTCTGTATTTTTTCAGCCTGTTTGAGTATGCTCCGGAGTTCAACAATCCCCTGCCCTTCTACTTTCATGCCGGCTTGATTTATAAGGGGTTGATTCCAACGCGCGACAAGGACCAACTTGGGTTCGCGATCGCTTACGGCAACTACAGCTTCGACAAGATTCAAGCCGACTACTCGCGCGGCCTCGGCGTTCATCAAACCTACGAAGGGGTCCTCGAATGGGACTATCGGATCCAGGTCAACAACTGGTCCTACGCCCAGCCCGTCGTCCAGTATATCTTTCGCCCCAATGGAACCGGGTTGGTCGGCAATGCGACGGTGATCGGGTTCCAACTCGGCGTAATTTTTTAAAGCTCGGAAATCCGCCGCATACGAAGGAACCGCAGCGCGCAAGGCCGTTAGGTTTGCGGCAGAAAGCGACGACGAGTGGTAGCAACGGGCCGTCCGGCCGGATTCGCGGGAGGAAAATTTTCACATCATTTTTTCTCATTCGCGATTGCAACTTGCTGCCATCCAATGTTTGTTTGCCGGACACTTCAACTGGAGGTTCGTGATGGACAATTTTGTAGAGCGCGAAATCACCGATCGTTTCAAATCCGGACGACAGGATGTCCACGATCTGATCGCCCCATTGATCGAGCTTACGCAGAAATCCTCGTCGCTGGTGGTGGGATATGGAGCGCCCCAGGCTGGAGTGCGGAGCGAGATGATCCCCTATTTTCATGTCTGCGGCACCCCGACCGAAAATGAGCCGCTCCGTGTGCTGGTGATAGGAGGATGGGTGGGCACTGAAATCGTCACGCCCTATGCGATCGCCTGCTTGCTGGTCGCTCTGGAGTCCCGGTTACGCCTCGCCGCAGGCATAGAAATCACCGCCTATCCGGTGGCCAACCTGGAGGCGCATCGCGAAACTGTGTTTCTTACCCAGACGCAGCAAATCGATGGCATGCGCTGCTGGGAAAATTCACAATGCAGCCATGTTCGGGTGCTTGAGCGGGAACTCGAGCGCTACGCTTACGACGCAATTTTCCTCTTGCGGCAAAACCCGCGGGCTTTGGACGCGGACGTTGAAGCCTGGCTTGCCGAAGAAGCTCAAAAGATTGTTCTCTCCGATGCGCTGAAGCGCTATGCTTCCGCGAGCCCTCTCTTCCGATGGAGGGCGAACCCGGTCCGTCCGACCTACAGCCGCACTTTCACCCCGATCCCCAATTGGGAGCGCCAGCCCGCCGAGATCATTATCGGCCTTCCGGCGGCGCTGACACCGGAACAGCAGGCTCAGGAAAGCATGGCATTGATTCTGAGTCTATCGCACGCGATGCGCCAGGCTCACGCCGAGGGCGTGATGTAGCCCAAGCGCGGTTCGGCCTTCGTCACCAATCGTCGAAAATATCGACATGTTTGCAGAACATGTCGAAAATATTGCGATATCTCGACCTTTTAGAGAGACCCTAACTTCTTCAGGCGGCCAACACCTCTAGTAGCGCCGGATGCTTGTAGAGCATCTCCCGCCCCTGCCTCTCGGCGACAAGGACGCCGATTTTTTCCAGTTCCTGGAGATACTCGGAAGCCGTCTGCCGCTTCGCGATTCCAAACTCCACCAGAAATTGGATCTTGCAATAGGGCTGCATAAAGATGAGCTCGATGAGCTCCTTGGAATAGACCTTGCTGGGCAGCCTGGCTCGACAGCGCGCCAGCGTCGCGTCAAAAAGATCGCGGATGGCGACAATACGGCCCGTTGTCCAGGCGGCAGTCTCCTCAACGCCGGTCAGCAAGAAGTTCAGCCATTCCTCCCACTGCGCGCTCTCGGTAACAGCTCGAAGCAGACGGTAGTACTCCACTTTATGCTGGATGAGGTGCCGGCTCAGGTAGAGCACGGGAATTCGAAGGAGCCCGGCGTGCAGGAGGAACAGGATATTGAGGATGCGGCCGGTGCGGCCGTTGCCATCGGTAAAGGGGTGAATCGCCTCGAACTGATAATGGACTACCGCCATTCGCACTAAGGGATCCAGTTCATCGTCGGCCAGTAGATATTCCTCGAGGTTGCAAAGTTTTTCTCGCATGACCGCTCCTCCGGTCGGCGGGGTATAGGTCACGCTGCGTTGCGAGAGGTTCCCTATGTAAACGCTTTCCTCGGAGCGAAAGCTTACCTTTTCATCGCGCAGGATGCCGCAAAGATCTTCGAGCAAATCGAGCCGGATCGGCGTGGTTTGCAGCGCTTCGCTTCCCCGGCGCAGGGCGGTCCGATAGCGCAAGACTTCCTTGGTCGCAAAGTCGGCATTCCGGTTTTCGTCGAGAGCCGCCTGAAAAAGCGCGTCTTGCGTCGTGACAATGTTTTCGATCTCGGAGCTTAGTTTGGCCTCCTGAAGGGGAATTGCATTGATCAAGATGGCCTGGTTGGGAATCAGGTCGCCGGCGCCTTTGAGCTCAGCCAGGGCTCTATTGGCCGAGACACACTTCTTCAAGACTCGCTTGGTCTCCAGTTCGCACCCGGGGGGAAGCAACGGCAGCTCGTTGTATGGTTGCTTGGGATCAAAACTCATTGCGGACACTGTTCGAGAGCCCGGAAGATTGGCAAGCATCGGGCCGCTGATGGAAAGCAACCTAGATCGCGAAATCCTTGTATTCCGGCCTCGCCACCTCGGTGGGAGAAAAAAGCATGCCGGCGCCGACTGTCGCATTCGTGCCCTGCTCGATGAGAATAAAAGAGCCGGTGAGCCGATTGGTCGCGTAGGCATCAAACACCAACGGCTTGGAGGTTCTTAGCCGGATTTCCCCGATGTCGTTCATTGCCAGCTCCGGCGTCTCGGGCTCCGGTTCGAGAGTGGACACGTTGATACGATGCTCAATGGTGTTGACCACCGCCTGTACCGTCTGCGTCGTGTGCTTGAGAAAATACTTTTTGCCTGGCTGAAGCGGGCGAGGGTGCATCCAGCAGATCTTCGCGTGCAGATCGGAACTTGCGCCCGGCAGGCGCTGCGGGTCCACGAAAAGGTCTCCCCGGCTAACATCGATATCGTGCTCGAGCACCAGGGTCACCGATTGGGGGCTAAAAGCTTCCTGCAACGGACCATCGAGGGTCCAGATTTCTTTGACGCTGCTGGTCAGCCCGCTGGGCAACACCATCACGGGTTGGCCCAGGCGAACGATTCCCCCGGCGATCTGTCCGCTGAATCCGCGAAAATCGTGCAAAGCGCCATCTTTGGGGTTCCGGGGGCGATTTACCCACTGCACCGGCAGTCGGAACTCGCTCAGATTCCAATCACTGCCGATATGCACGCCTTCGAGATGTCCCAAAAGAGTGGGACCCGGATACCACGGCGTGTTCTTGGACGAGTTGACAACGTTGTCACCGTGCAGCGCGCTCGCAGGAATGAATTTGACGTCCTTCATGTCGAGGCGCGGCAGAAATTCCTCAAACTGACCGCGAATTTCGACAAACCGCTCCTCGCTCCAGCCCGCAAGGTCCATTTTGTTTACGACTACCACGAGATGCGGGATTCGCAGCAGCGAGGCAATGCACGCGTGACGGCGGCTTTGCTCGATGACTCCAAGGCGGGCGTCGACGAGAATAACCGAGAGGTTCGCCGAAGAGGCGCCCGTCACCATGTTGCGGGTGTACTGAACGTGACCAGGAGTGTCCGCGATAATGAACTTGCGATGCGGCGTGGCGAAATATCGATAGGCCACGTCTATGGTGATGCCCTGCTCCCGTTCGGCTCTCAGGCCATCGGTCAGGTTTGCCAGATTGATCTGGCCGCCGCCGGTAATGTCCGCGGAACGTTCCAGGGCTGCGAGCTGATCCTCCATCACCGACTTGGAATCATAGAGCAGCCTGCCAATCAGGGTGGACTTTCCATCGTCCACAGAACCGCAGGTGTTAAAGCGGAGGAGATCGACGTGGTGGTGTAGCGGGACGGTCATGCCAATCCGGTCTAGAAATAGCCGGCCTTTTTCCGGTCTTCCATTGCCGCCTCGGAGGCGATGTCGTCCGCGCGGGAACCGCGCTCGGTAACGCGGGCCACAGCAATCTCGGCGATAATGTCATCCACATTGTCGGCCGGAGACACCACGCAGCCCGTGCTGATGATATCGCCGATCGTGCGCACCCTAACGACAAGATCCTGGACCTCCTCGCCGGGTTTGGGAGGGACGAGGTCGTTGACGGGCAACCATTGGCCATGACGGCGCACGCAACGGCGCTGGTGACTGAAATAAATCCTTGGAACTTCGAGCCTCTCCCTGCGGACGTATTCCCAAACATCCATTTCCGTCCAGTTGCTGAGAGGAAATATCCTCATGTTTTCGCCGGGATTAAGTCTGGCATTGTAGAGGTTCCAAATCTCGGGTCGCTGATTCTTTGGATCCCATTGACCAAAAGAATCTCGAAAGCTGAAAAAGCGCTCTTTCGCGCGGGCCTTTTCTTCGTCCCGGCGCGCTCCGCCGATGCAGCAGTCGAAGCGGAATTCCTCAATGGCCGCGAGGAGCGCGGGAATTTGCAGATGGTTTCGGCTGATCTGATCCGGCGCGAGAACCGCGATTCCCTTGGCGATCGCTTCGTCCACCGTCCGCACGATGAGCCTCGCGCCGAGATCAGCGGCCCGCCGGTCGCGAAATTCATTCAATTCGGGGAAATGATGCCCGGTATCGATGTTGAGGAACGGGAATGGAAGCTCGGACGGGCGAAAAGCCTTTTCGGCGAGGCGCAAAAGGCAGATCGAGTCCTTCCCGCCGGAAAAAAGCAGAACAGGCCGCTCAAATTCCGCGACCACCTCGCGCATGACATGAATTGCCTCCGTCTCAAGATACTGGAGGTGGTCAAGATAGTAGCTGCTCATCGAAAGAGCCGAGGATCCTCAACCTCCCCCTTTACCGGGGCAAGAGAGAAAAGCTCAACTTTTCAGCGCCTCTCCGCCCCAGGTTGCATGCAACCCGCATTCACGCTTTTCGTCGGCCTTGGCCGGATCAAAGTAGTCCCATTCATTCGGAAGATCATTTTCCGCCAGGTACTTTTCAAGTTCCGCATCGCTCAGATAAAAGAGCGGACTCACCTTAAGGGTCCCGAAGTTCGGGTCGTCCGAGACGATATCGAGTTCGGCGCGACTTGGATTCTGGACCTTGCGCAAGGCAGTAATCCAAACCTTTGGCGCCAGTTCCCTCATGCCTCGCTGGAAAGGTTCAAGCTTCATCAGGGCGCTAAATCTTTTGAGTCCCTCTTCGTCTTCCGTCGAGGGAATCGGCCCGTAAATCGCGTCCCGGTGCGCGGCACTCATTCGCGGGAGATAACTGCGAATGTCGAGTCCAAGAAGCTGGCGGAGTTCTTCGGCGTGCCCGTAGGTCGCCGGGCGATTGTAGCCGTGATCCACCCAAAGAACCGGAATTCGCGGTTGCACCTGCACCGCCAGGTGCAGGATCACGGCCTCGTATGGTCGAAAATTTGTGGAGACCATGGCCCGCCCGTTGGCCTGCGAAATCGCCCAGCGCGTAATGTCGAGCGGCGAGGCGTGCCGCAGCTCGGCGTTCCATTTTGCGACTTGCTCGGAAGCCATCTCAGGCCGGAACCAATTCGTGGGTGTCTACGGGCGTGCCGACACTATGTATCGTGGCATCGGCGGGCAGGACCGCGCGGTTGCAAAAGTCCCCGAAGCTTTCTCCGTCGGCCCGTTCCGCGGCATAGCGCCTGACAACCGGCGCCAGAAGTTTCAGGGCGTCATCGATGGAAATGCTTGGCGAAACGAGCCGGTTTAGACGCGTCCCATTGTGGCTTGCGCCAAGGTAAAGGGCATATTTGTTCGGAGCCCGGCCAACCAAGCCGATCTCTCCCAAAAACGGCCGCGCACAGCCGTTGGGGCAGCCGGTGATGCGGATACTGATCGCGTCTTCTCTCAATCCGGCCTCCTCGAGAACGGTTTCGAATTTGCTGAGAATCTGCGGCAAGGCGCGTTCGCTTTCCGCCAGAGCCAAACCGCAGGTCGGCAACGCCACACAGGAAAGCGCATGGAGCCGCATTCCCGAACGGTTGTTTTCACCGCTTAGATTGTGTCTGGCGAAGATGCTATCGATTAGAATCTTACGATCGTCCGTTACGCCGGAGATGCTCAAGTTCTGAGAGGGGGTGAGGCGAAAATCTCCCGTATGTACGGTGGCAATTTCACGCAGGGCGGTCTTCATCGGCCAGCCCGGAAGATCCTTGATTCGTCCGCTGAGAATATGCAGTCCGTAAAACCAGGTGCCGTCGGCGCATTCGTGCCAGCCAAGCGGGTCGGAAATCGTGGAAAACTGATACGGGTGCGCGGGTTCGAAACTGACACCGGACACCTTTTCGACTTCGGACCTGAACCAGTGTAGTCCCCGGTCCGCGATGGTATATTTCAGCCGGGCGTGTCGGCGATTCGTGCGGTCTCCATGGTCTCGCTGCGTGGTCAAAACGGCCCTTCCCACCAGATTGACCTTGTCCGCTGCGACGTAACCGAGCATGTCCGCGAGCCGGGGAAACGTATCCGTGTTCCCGTGATTCATGCCGAGACCCCCGCCGGCGGTGACGTTGTAGCCAACCACCTGGCCGTTCTCGACGATGGCTATGAACCCCAGATCCTGGGAAAAGATATCGACGTCATTCGAGGGAGGAATCGCGAAGGCCGTCTTGAATTTGCGGGGCAAATAGGTGGGTCCATACATTGGCTCGAACTCGGGTTCACCGCCGGCGACAAGTTCTTCGTCGAGCCAGATCTCATGGTAGGCGCGCGTCTTCGGCAGCGCGAATTCACTCCACGCCTTTGCGTCCTCATACACCCGCCGGAATATCGGGTTGCGCTCCGGATTCGGCGGAGCCATCACGTTACGATTCACGTCGCCGCAGGCTGCAATGGAATCCAGCAGGACTTTGTGCATTCCCTGGATCAGCGGCTTCACGTTCCCCTTCAGAACTCCATGAAATTGAAATGTCTGCCGCGTCGTCAAGCGAAGGGACGGCGAAGCGAGTTCCTCGGAGAGCCGGTCCAGGGTGAGCCACTGCTCCGGCGTCGCTCTGCCGCCGGGCAGGCGAACGCGGAGCATGAAACCGAAGGCCTTTTCTTTCCCCTCCTTCTTCAGCGCTGCACGCCGATCCCGATCATCCTGCAAATAGAGTCCATGAAACTTTGTCAGTTGGCTATTCTTCTCGGAGATCGCCCCGGTTGACTCGTCAGCAACATCCTGAGCGATTGTCCCCCGTAAAAAATTCGAGGCGCCTTTGATCCCCTCGTTGGCGCTGGGTGGCTTGGCGGAAGAAAGATCGGAACTCATAGGTCAATCAAGCGGAAAGCGGCACCAGCCGCACATGTTCGTTGAAAGAATGCCCCGCCGAATTCGCGAATCGGCAAGAACACGCTCCTGCTGCTCGAGATACCGCGATCTCGGTCTTCTGGTGGTCCGAAATTGTTGTCCATCGAAAGAGGGAAGACTATCAGGCGATCAATTACGATAGTCAAGGTCGTGTATCTTTTGTCAGCCACTCCCTGAGGCGGTGCATGCGGATCAGATCGCTCGGGCCCTTCACACCGCCTTGTGGGCGCCTATTGAGGGAGCGTCGGGATTCGCTTCGGGACCGAAGTAGCGCAAAATAACGAGTGGTTCGTTTTCGCTGCAATTCTCATAAACGATTCCCGCCTTCGCGCCCTCTTCGCAAACGAAGTATTCGTCTTCGGTGAGCTGATCGAAACGGATCATTGTCGGACTGTTCAGCGCCATGCGGTTGATCTTGCCGAGGCCTTGAATGCACACGAGGGCGTAAGCGCCCGCGTCCCTGATGGTTGCTTTTACGCCTGGGTCAATCGTGAGTTCCTTGGCGTGAACAGCTGTTCTCCGTCTATCTGGCCATAGGTGATCCAACGGTCGTCGTAGCCCTCGGCCTGGGTATCAGCGACCAGCACCGGCTCAAGGTAGTGATTATCCTTGAAATTAGGATCCACGTTTTTCTCCCAATTGAGCTGGTCGACGATAAAATCAAGGTCCTGATGGTGCTCCCTTGGCATGTCATGCACGAGGAAGCTCCAGGGATATTGCCGTCCTTCCCCGGGTTCTGAGTCCGAACCCCATTGTGGCTCGTAGGTGCACAGCGAACCGGGGGCGTGAAGAATACACGGGTCAATGAGCCAGCCCGAACCGATCTTGAGACGATAGGCACGCGAGAGTTCCAGAATGCGGTTGTCTCCCTTGTTCCAATCCTCGAGGCATTTGCGAACCTCCCGCTTTGACGTGCCCGGCTCGAGGCCCATGAAGGTATACGGAAAGGCATTTTTGACCCGGTTCAGCTGCGCCAGGAAGTAATAGGCCTCCGGCTTTCCCTCCTCGCCGACCAGCGCCGCCTGTGCGGAGCTCTGATGCATGTGGTGCGGGATCGGCCCCGCGTTGTCGAAGAACTTCGCGTAAACCGGCCATTTCTTGTATTTCGACCAGATGGACTCGCCGACGAGGAGGCTTCCGCACTCCTCTACCGCCCGCCGAAGCGTGAAGCGGTTCTTGCCCACAACAACGTAGCTGAGTCCCTCATCGGGACTTCGACTGGCGCTGGCGGTCGGAGTCGTGGAGGCAAACCAGCGCTCGTCGATGCCGCCGCGATCCAGCCCATAGGCATAGAGGTCATCGGGATGAAGTTTGAGACGCCCGCCCGGCCGGAGGGGAACCCACGGGGCAAGACGGAGCAATCCGCCCGTGGCGGAAAGCTCGGCCTCGACAAGGCCCGTGAGGCCTTCCTGGATTGTTCCGAGAGCCGTCAGCGTCTCCATCGCAAGCCTGAGATTGGTTTTCCCAGGCTCCGCGCGCCGTCCGGCTTCGAGATCAGGATCAGCTCGTCCGCATCCCTCGATCGCGGAGGCCGAACACTGCCGAAAACCCGGATCGAGCTGGGGCCATGACAAAAGAGCGGAGACCTGTTAGCTCTCGGAAAGCAGATCGATTAAACGTGATTTCCGGGCCCTCTCCAGAGTGTCGCGCAAGACTATCGCCATCAGCCGCCCTTACTCGGCAACACGAGGGCCAGCAAGCCTGGAACACGCAGGGAGGATACGTCCTGGGATTTTTGTCCGCAATGTTCGAGTTCGATCGGGCCAGTAATCTGGAGGCGGCTTCGCCCGAACCGCAGCCTCGAAGAGAGAAGTTTGACTTAATATTCGCGGCTCAAGCAAAGAGGTGCGCCGTCAGGCAAATCCAGAGGGAAGGCTCATGGCCTGTCGATCCGGATTTTCGAATTCGTTTCGACCTGCACCACACGCCCCTCATGCACCGTAATCTGAACCGAACCAAATTTCAGGGCGCGAACCTGTCCCTCAACGATTCTCACCCACAACTCGCCATCCTGACCGCCATTCGGCTCCGTCACCGGTCTCCCGTTGGGTCGCCCGTCTGCCATTTCCGCCAATTTTTGAGAAGCCACCTGCGTCAGAGCCACGTTGATGATTGGTGCCAGAAAACGGACGGCAGCCGCACCACTCCCGCGGCAAAAAGAAACCATTCGTCGCCCCAAAAAGTGAACCCCCAAGCCATATACGATAAAATGAGTCGTCTTTTTGCGTTTTCCAAGGAAAGTTTTGGCCAATGGAGTGAAAAAAACCGAAAAAGAATCCTCAGCGGCGAGCTTTTCGCTTCTGCAAACGGTCGGGAACCCTTCTTGCCGACGCAGCGCGGCGTTCCCGCGAAGCGAAGCAGGCATCGGTTTTGATAAGAGCGCTGTCCTTGCCTTAGGTCAAAATCGAGGCGAGCTCCTGGTTCGGCTCCAGGCCGTGCGCCGCCAGCCACTCGGGATTGTAGAGCTTCGACTGGTATTTGTGGCCTGAGTCGCAGAGAATGGTGACGATCGTCCGACCCGGTCCACCTTCCTGGGCGAATTTTGCGGCGCCGGCGAGATTGATGCCTGAGGAAAGGCCCAGGAACAAGCCTTCATCCCTGAGAAGCTGGTAGACGATGGTTAGGGCGGCTTGATCCGAAATGCGATAAGCCTGATCCACGACGATGTCTTCCAGGTTTTTTGTGACTCTCGTCTGCCCGATGCCTTCCGCAAAAGACTCGCCCTCCTTGTTATCGGTATTCCCCTGACGAAACCAGGACCACATTGCCGCGCCAAACGGGTCGGCGCAAACCACGGCCACGCTCTGTCGCCGTTCCTTCAGATACAGCGCCGTGCCCGCCAGAGTTCCTCCAGGTACCGACTGACGAAACGAACGCCGTGACCTCGCCCTCAGTCTGTTCCCAGATTTCCGGACCAGTGGTCCGGTAGTGCGCGAGGCGATTGGCGGTGTTGTCGAACTGGTTCGCCCAAAACCAGCCTTTTTCCTCGGCAAGACGCTGAGCGACACGATTATAGTTGCCGGGGTCGTCGTAGGGCTTCTCCGGCACCCTCATCACTTCGGCTCCGAGCGCGCGAAGCAGCGCAATCTTTTCCTGGGATTGTGTTTCCGGGATTACGATGACCGTGCGATATCCCTTGGCATGGCCAATCACGGTGAGGCCAATTCCCGTGTTACCCGCCGTTCCTTCGACGATGGTCTCCCCAGGTCGAAGCCGTCCTGTCTCCTCGGCATCGAGGATGATGCCAAGTGCGGCGCGGTCCTTCACCGAGCCTCCGGGATTCATGAATTCGGCTTTGCCGAGAATTTCGCAGCCGGTCAGTTCGGAAATCTTCCTGATTCGGATCAGAGGAGTTCTGCCGACATGACCCTCAACTCCCTGATAGCGCTGAACTCTAGGTTGGCCGATCATGCGGGCGCCAGGAAGTTAAGAGTCGGTAGGCTATGCAGATTGGCGTGTGTTCCAAGGCAGCTTCGCGAGAAGCAGGCCCATGCCGCAGTAATCGGTGATCCCGGCAAAGACAAGCCCGGCGCCCACAAAGGCAGAAAGAGCAATAAACCAGGGAGTGACGAAATACCCCAGTATCAGGCCGATCAAAACAAGCGAACCGGCCGCAATTCGCACCTGCCGCTCCAAACTGATCATTGAGATCCTGCCCCGTTCAAGGGGCAAGCCGGCATCGCCCCAGGCCAGTGTACCGCCTTCCACGACGGTCGCCTCGGAGAAACCTTCCCTTGTGAGTATCTCCGCCGCCTTTTTGGCACGCACCCCGGTACGGCAGAGCACAAAAACCGGTTGATTCTTCGAAAGACGGCCGGATTCGACCAGTCTCTGCGGCACCAGACTGTTGAGAGGAATATTGCTGGCCTGGGGAACGTGGGCTTCGGCGAATTCAACGAGAGTGCGCACATCCAGCAACGCCAAGTCGGGACGCTGGGCAAGGAGTTGATGAAGTTCAGCGGGTTCGATCGTTTTCACGGCGCTATCTCCAGGGAAATCATTTTTTAGGGAGCCGGTGCAGAGCATCCACCATGGCGTCCACCTCTGCACGGGTATTGTAGAAAGCCAGGGAAGGACGTACCGTTCCTTCGAGACCAAAATGGCGTTGCGCGGGCATCGCGCAATGATGGCCCGCTCGAACGGCGATGCCCTGTTTGTCAAGGTATCTGGCGATGCTCTCGATCGAGACGCCGGGCACCACAAACGAGAGCACGCTGGCCTTGCTCAAAGCCGTGCCGATCGGACGCAAGCCGGGAACAGTGTTCAGCGCGCTCGTGGCATATTCGAGGAGTTCGTGTTCATAGGCCGCAATCGCAGGAATGCCTACCCGGGTCACATAGTCGAGCGCCGCCGCGAGACCCACGACTCCCGCGATATCCGGCGTGCCCGCTTCAAACTTTTCCGGCGCATGCTGAAAAGTCGTCTTGGAAAATGTAACATCCTTGATCATGTGCCCGCCGCCCTGCCAGGGCGGCATTTGCTCAAGCAGGTGGGCTTTTCCATATAACGCGCCGATACCGGTAGGACCAAAAACCTTGTGCCCGGAGAAGACGAAGAAGTCGGCGTCGAGCGCTGTGACATTGACCGGAAGGTGCGGAATCGACTGCGCCCCGTCGATAAGAACAGGCACGCCCCAGGAGTGCGCAAGCGCGATAACCTGCTCAACCGGGTTGATCGTCCCAAGCGAATTCGAAAGATGCGCCAAGGCGACGAACTTTGTGCGAGGTCCGAACATTTCCGCGAACTTTTCGGGTATCAGTTCGCCGCGATCGTTCATCGGCGCCACACGGATCGCCGCGCCCACTTGCTCAGCGAGCAATTGCCAGGGCACGATATTCGCATGGTGCTCCATTTCGGTAAGGATAATCTCGTCACCTGCCCCGACGTTCTTCCGGCCATAGCTTTGGGCGACGAGATTCACCGCCTCGGTGGTACCGCGCAGAAAAACGATCTCCTTCGCGTCGGCAGCGCCGAGAAATTGCCGCACTTTCTCGCGCCCAGCTTCGAACAGCTCGGTCGAGCGCGCCGCAAGGGTATGCGCGGCGCGATGAATGTTCGAATAGTCGCGGCTGTAAAACGAAGAAGTCGCTTCAATGACGCTCCGGGGCTTTTGCGTGGTTGCCGCGTTGTCGAACCAGATGAGCGGTCTACCGTGCACTTTTTGGTGGAGCGCGGGAAAATCGCCCCGCACTCCTTCCACGTCAAAGTCCGCAAATGCCGGAGAGCCGGTAGCGCGGCCGATCTCGCTTTCCGGCCGACCCAAGAAATAAAGGCCCGGCTCGGACACAACTTCGTAACCCACAAACGGCATCGAAGAGATTTTCGACTGCCGGGCCGAATCCTCGCCGGTTGAGCCGCGGAGAAGCGTCCCGTTGCACCGGGGTTCTCCAAACGGATACGAATCCTTGCAACAAGGATCGTGCGCTCCCGATTTCGGCTCGGCGACAGGTTCGAGAGGCTCCGTGGTGGCCGATTCCAAAACCGGATGCACGGGTGCCGCCGGCGATATCGATGGAAAACCGCCTGTCAGACCGCGCTCGCTGGAGCCCACCGAGGCGTTCTTGGCCGCGAGCGCCGTTCCGGGCGCGTCGGGTTTCAGCGGCGGACCGGCCGGATGGTAAGCCGATGGGTTAAGACTCGTTGAGCTCGCGGAGATCCCCGGCGGCGCGGGAATTCCAATCGCCTCACTTGGAAGCCCGGCGACACGAACCGGAACGCTCGGCGCGGGGAGAGATTTAGCGGCAAGCCCCTCAGGAAGATCGGACGCCACGGCAGAGATCGGCGAGTCGGATCGCCCTTCAGAATAGATCTCCTTTGCCAGTCGCGCCATCAGGGCCGTTTCAACGGCATCTCCTCCGCCAGCGGCGCCTGATCCGAACGGAACGTTCCGCTCAGGCACTGGGATAGACATAAGAGTGGTAGAAGTTCACCGAGACATTATCCAGTCGGGCAATGGCATCTTCGGTCAGGATCGCCGCCGAGAAGTAACGCGTTACCAGATGCGAGGCGATCGAGTGTTCGTTTGTCCCCATATAACGAACAGAAAGGCCAGGCTCGATCTCGCCGGTTACACCAATCTTTTGAAGTCCAACGACTCCCTGTTGCGCCTCTCCCACGCGCAGAAGCAGCATGCTGGTCCGGCCATCTCCACCGACCTGCAGTTTGTCGGTCGGAACCATCGGGATCCCGCGCCAAGTGAGGAACGAGGAGCCGAACATGTTGATCGTCGCCGGCGGCACACCCCGGCGGGTCGCCTCTCGTCCGAAGGCGGCGATCGCCTTCGGATGCGCAAGGAAAAACGCTGGCCTCTTCCACACGAGCGCCAGAAGATCATCGAGATCATCGGGAGTCGGCGTGCCCTCGCGGGTGGTGAGACGTTGACGAGAGGCAACTTCGTTGAGCAAGCCGAACTGCGGGTGATTAATAAGCTCCCATTCCTCGCGCTCTTTGACGGCATCAACCGTTAGGCGAACCTGTTCCCGAAGCTGGTCAATGCGGTTGCTGTAAAGGTCAGTCACGCGGGTATGGGTGTTGAGCACAGTTTGAATGGTGCTGAGATGATACTCCCGCGGATTCACTTCGTAGTCGACAAAGGTCGTCGGAAGCGGCGGTTCCCCGCCGTCAACCGTCAACAGGCTCACGGTTGGATCCTTCCGGATGACCCGGTTCACACGATACACGCCTCCGTCCACATCCACCCAGGGAAGCAATTTGTGCAGCCAGCGGGGAGTGATCTCGTCCCACTGTGGGACCGTGACGGTGGCGGTAGCTAAATTGCGCGCCGCGGGTGCGCTTAGGCTTAGTTGAGATTCGCTCATAAGTTATTTCATTAGTTTTGAGATTTTCGCTTTACGGCAACCCTCGCCCAGCAGCGCGCCCTCTTAACGGACGAGTTCCACGGGGCGTCCGGCAGGAACCACCTGGCCAGGGAAACACGCGCGGCCGCAATCAGGAGCCAGAAGGAGTTCGGACCTTTTGCAGAAACCAGGTTTGAGGCAGGCATGAATAGAGCGTTGTCTTCATGAGCCTCCGGTGGTCCGGTCAGCCAGATTCTTTAATTTTTGTCAGAGACGATATTCGTCAAAACACGGCCATTCACGAACGACCTGGAGTGAAGGCCAGCGGTTCACTATCTGGAAAACGGTGTCCGTGTCAAACGCATTGTTTGTCCGGGGCAGGCGCGAACCACGCGACGCGAAGCACGATCGTTCTCGCGGATCTTAGCCATCGAAAATCCCCTAAATCGACCATTCCAGCGCGGGCGCTTTGTTCCCGCCCCTCTTGTCGAGAATTGTGAGCTGAGTCGCCTCATAAAATACCAGGGAGTTCGCCGGCACGCTGCGCATGAGAAAGACGTTGGCCCCAATCGTGCTATTCTTTCCGATGACCGTTTTTCCACCCAGGATCGTCGAGTTCGGATAAATGGTCACCTTGTCCTCCACATCGGGATGCCGCTTTCCGCCTTTGATGATGTGCCCTTCCTCATCCTTGACGAAGCTGCGAGCGCCTAAGGTCACCCCGTGGTAGAGCTTCACGTGGTGGCCGATGCGGCAAGTTTCCCCCACCACCACGCCCGTGCCATGATCGATGAAGAAATGATTGCCGATCGAGGCGCCGGGATGAATATCAATGCCGGTGCGACCGTGCGCCCACTCGGTCATCATCCGCGGAATGACCGGCGCGCCGGATAGATAGAGACGGTGGGCCAAACGCTGAATGGCGATCGCTTCGATGAACGGGTAGGAAAGGATAATTTCTTCGTGACCCAGCGCCGCAGGATCCCCATCGAAAGCCGCCTCAATATCCGTCCGCAGCGCCTCGCGCACACCGGGAAGGGACCTGCAAAATTGTTTCATGATCGGCGGCGTGCGGCCCGTGGGCCGCTTCGGATCGCCGATCCGCACGCTCTTTCGTACTTGATCCTCCAAACGTGAGACCACCACCTCCATCCGCTCGCTGGTAATCTCCAGAAGCGAATCATGCTCCACTGCGTCGTCATCGTGAAAACCGGGAAACAGCAACCGCAGCAAGTCTTCGCAAATCTGGCCGACAGCCCGTTTGGATGGCGTGTTGTGCGCGTCCTGATTGTTAAGGCCGCCCACCTTTCTGTAGGAGTCCAGCAACTCCAACACGAAGGGATGCGTCTCCTTGTCCATTGCGGCAACAGGAATAACCGCAAAATAACGAGTGTCAAGGTCGTATATTACGAATCGTTGTCCTCGGAGGATGCTTGGCCTTGTTGCCCACTGGGCTCGGAAGGCTGTTCGGTGACGGGTTACGGTTCCGTCGCTTCTCCTAAGACTGGGGATCAGGCGGGAATTGAGCCGTCGAGATCGAGAAATTCTTCAACGAAGGAATTGGCGGGCAGATCGCGGACCTCGTTTGGAGTGCCGATTTGCTGGATGGCGCCTTTGTCGATGATGACGACGCGGTCGGCGACTTCAAAAGCTTCCTCCTGGTCATGGGTGACGAAGAGGCTGGTCAGGCGCGTGGTATTGTGAAAGCGGCGCAGCCAGTGGCGTAATTCCTTGCGCACCTTGGCATCGAGCGCCCCGAAGGGTTCGTCCAGGAGGAGAACCTCCGGCTCGATAGCCAGGGCACGAGCGAAAGCCACGCGCTGGCGCTGTCCGCCGGAAAGCTGGCTGGGAAGGCGTCTAGCGAACTCCGTGAGCTGGATGGTCTGGAGGAGCTGCTCGACACGGGCCCGGATTTGGGGCTCTGGCGGTCGCTGGCTTCTCTTTCGCACGCGCAGACCGAATGCGATGTTCTCAAAGACGCTGAGATGTTGAAAGAGCGCGTAGTGCTGGAAAACAAATCCCGCGCGGCGTTGGTACGCACTCTGCCGCGTGACGTCCCTATCGCCGAAGAAAATCTGTCCCTCCTCAGGGAATTCGAGCCCGGCAATGATACGCAGGAGAGTTGTCTTGCCAGATCCGCTGGGGCCGAGCAGGGCCACCAGTTCGCCTCCCTCGACGGTGAAGTCAACGCTGTTTAGCGCCGGGTATTCGCCGAAGCTCTTTGTGATGTTCCGGATATGGATGCTCATGTTATCCTCCAGTTGCGGCAGCGGCCCGGAGCTGGCGCTCGGCTTGCCATTCAGCATAGGTCTTGATGATTAAAGTCATAAGGGCAAGAACGGACAAAACGGAGGCGACCGCAAAAGCCGCGGCGAATTGGTATTCGTTGTAAAGAATTTCGATATGCAGCGGCATGGTATTGGTTTTGTTGCGGATGTGGCCGGAGACGACTGAGACGGCACCGAACTCTCCCATGGCTCGCGCGTTGCACAGGATCAAGCCATAAATGAGACCCCACTTGATCTTCGGCACGGTGACGCGCGTAAAGATTTGCCAGCCGTTGGCGCCGAGGGTCATGGCGGCCTCCTCCTCCTTATGGCCCTGCGCCTGCATAAGCGGGATCAGGCCGCGGGCGACAAAGGGAAACGTCACAAAGATCGTCGCGAGGATGATGCCTGGTTCGGCAAAAATGACTTTGATATTATGCTCGTAGATGAATCGGGCGACGAAGTTGCTGTCCAGCATTTCCGGACTCGGGAAGAAAAGTGGGCCTAGCCAGCCCTGCCGCCCAAAGATTAAAACATAAATCAAGCCGCCGATGACCGGAGAGACCCAAAGCGGAAGATCGATGAGCGAAATGAGCAGCGAGCGACCGCGGAATTTGAAGCGTGTCACTGCCCAAGCGGCAAATAGGCCAAATATCGCGTTCAATGGAACGGCAATGGCTGCCGTGATGAGAGTCAGTTTCACAGCATGCGCGGTCGCACGGTCTTCAAACGTTTTTAGGAAAACCTCGACGCCCTTGGAAAAGGCTTCGTGAAAGACCACGAACAAGGGAAGCACGAGAAAGAGACCGAAAAACACGAGGAGGATGCCCACGAGGAGGGTCTTGACGAGAGGCGATTCCGCGGTCGCACGCCGAGGCGCGGCGACTTTCGTCGGAAAAGTGCTGACTGCACCGGCCATTATGCCACTCCTTTCCTTTTGTTGTCCCAAGCCTGGAGGCCGTTGCTCACCAGCAAGATCACAAAAGCAGCCACGAGCATGACGAATCCGAGAGCTGCGGCGCCGCTGTAGTCATATTGCTCGAGTTTCGTGATGATGAGAAGGGGTGTAATTTCCGTCTTGAAAGGAAGATTTCCGGAAATGAAAACCACCGAGCCGAATTCGCCCACGGCGCGCCCATACGCCAGGGTGATACCGGTGAAGACCGAGGGCAGCAGGGCGGGAAAGATCACCCGCCTGAAGGTCTGCCATCGGCTTGCGCCGAGCGTCGCAGCAGCCTCCTCCACGTCTGCCGAAAGATCCTGAATGACCGGTTGCACTGTGCGTACCACGAAGGGAAGGCCAATGAAAGTCAGAGCGACAAAAATGCCGAGCTGAGTGTACGCGACCTTGATCCCGTAGGGCTCCAGCAGCGAGCCGATTGCGCCATTCCTGGCGTAAATCGTCGTCAACGCAATGCCTGCCACCGCCGTCGGCAACGCGAAGGGAAGGTCCACGATGGCATCGAGGATCTTGCGTCCAGGAAACTCGTACCGTGCAAGCACCCACGCGGCGATGACGCCGAAGACACCGTTGACAAGCGCGGCAGCGAGCGAAATGCCGAAGCTGACGTAGTACGATGCGACAACGCGCGGCTCCGTGATCGTCTTGAAGAAATGTTCCCAACCGCCGCTAAAAGTCTTCAGAAGCAGCCCGCTGAAGGGAATCAGCACCAGAATGCTCAGATACACGACGGTGTAGCCAAGCGAAAGGCCGAAGCCCGGAAGAATTCGACGGGAATTCGCCATTAGATATTTTGTCCTTCGGAGATCATCACTCTAAAGCGGTCCAGGATCGTCTGCACCGCCACAATGTGAGCTTCAATTTGTTTATCGAGCCCCGCATGGTGCGGGGTTTCAAAAACAATCTCGAACGGCCGCGGTTTCTGTTCGGGCGGCGTGGTGAGAATGCCGTCGTAGCCTTTTTCGATGATCCCATTGTTCGCCTCGAAATTGTCGATGCTCCTGTCGAAATTGCGCGGAAGGATGCGCCCGGCCTCCTCCAACGCCGGTTCCAGAACGTGGCGTGTGAGTTCATGGCCCTTGACAAAGCCATACAGGCCCTCGCTTGTGTCGTCGCTGTGAAGGGCAATGATGCCATTGAAATTCAGTTTGCGGAGCTGACGCTCCAAAAGCTGAACTTCAATCTCTTCGGAGCCTTTCCAAAACTGGCGATTCAAATCCAGCCCACTCCGAGTCCAACGAGAGCCTTCCACATACCCCCAGGGATTGATCACCGGATAGACAAAAAGCTCGTAACCCCGGGCGCGCTCCGGTTCGGCATGCAGGCGTTCAAGAAATTCGATGGTAGCGAGCACGCCGCTCTCTTCATCGCCGTGAACGCCGGCAAACAGACCGACACGGAGGTAACTTCCCTTTTCCCCGGGGCCGGCAAAAAGATACCTGGGAAGGCCGTGAGGAATGCCAAGGGAATCGTTGTATCCCAAATGCGCCGCGAAGAGATGGTCTGACCCGCGCGCCAACTGGTCGAGCGGACGCAGGAGCGACCGAAGCGATCTGCGTTTTTTTACGGATGGACGGCGAGGTGTGGACACGCGTATCGGCATTTTATTTCGCCTGATAAATTTGGTCGAAGTATCCGCCGTCCGCAAAGTGCACCTTTTGCGCAGCATCCCACCCTCCGAAAACATCATCAACGCTCACCAGCTTGATCCGCGGAAAAAGAGCTGCGTTCTCGGCAAGAAACTTGTCCGCACGTGGGCGGAAATACGATTGCACTGCAAGCTTTTGGCCATCGTCCGACCAAAGATATTCGAGATAGGCTGTGGCAAGCTTGCGTGTGCCGCGCCTGTCGACGACCTTATCCACCACGCTAACCGGCGCCTCGGCGAGAATGCTCAACGGCGGATAGACGATGTCGAATTTTTCGGGACTGAAGACCTTTGTAATTTGCAGCACTTCGCTTTCAAATGTGAGCAGCACGTCGCCGATTTGTTTTTGCACGAAGGTGTTCGTTGCGGCGCGCCCCCCTGTCTCGAGCACCGGCACATTCTTGAACAGCGCCTTGACGAATTCCTCTGCAGCCGCATTGCTCCCCCCTGGACGCGACTTGGCGTAGGCCCACGCCGCAAGGTAACTGTAACGCCCGTTGCCTGACGTCTTGGGATTCGGCACGATGACGGAGACGCCAGGGCTTACCAAATCTCCCCAATCCTTGATGCCCTTGGGATTACCCTTGCGGACGAGGAACACGATGGTCGATGTGTAGGGGGCGGCATTGTTCGGCAAGCGGGATTTCCAGTTGTTGGCTATTAGACCCGCCTTGGCGATGGCTTCGATGTCGGTCTCCTGATTCATGGTCACGACGTCGGCCTCGAGCCCGTCGATTACGGCGCGAGCTTGTTTGCTCGATCCGCCATTCGAAAGATCCACCGTGGGCGCCAGGCCATTCTTCTTCTTGTAGGCCAGCGCAAAGGCAAGATTGTACTCCTGGTAGAACTCCCGGGTCACATCATAGGAGACGTTCAGGATATTCGACGGGGCGGCAAGCGCCGAGCCCGCAAATAGGAGGTAAAGAAGCCCGCGTTTCATGCACCTTTCTCAATTGGGACACGGACGGAGTTTCCCCACTCCGTCCAGGAGCCGTCATAGTTTTTGACGTCCGGGAATCCGAGAAGATACGTGAGCACGAACCACGTGTGGCTCGAGCGCTCACCGATCCGGCAATAGACAATCGTCTCGTCCCCGGGGTCTACTCCGAGGTTCTCAATGTAAATTTTATGAAGGTCCTCGGCGGACTTGAAAGTGCCGTCGTCGTTCGCCGCGGTTTTCCATGGGATGCTGCGCGCTCCTGGAATATGGCCGCCACGGAGCACGCCCTCCTGTGGGTACTCGGGCATGTGCGTGATCTCACCCCTGAATTCGCCCGGCGAGCGGACATCAATCAGCGGTTTGCGCGCATTGCTTTGGTGGAACGCTTCGTCCTTGAAGGCACGGATCTTTGCATCCAGCCTCTCGGCCGGTATCAAATAGTTTGCCGCCGGAAATTTTGGGACTTCGCGGGTGTAAACGCGGCTTTCAGCTTCCCATTTGGAACGCCCGCCGTTGAGCAGCTTGACCTTGTCATGACCGAAAAGCCGGAAGACCCAGAGCGCGTAGGCCGCCCACCAATTCGCCTTGTCACCATAAAAGATGACCGTCGTGTCGGGCGAAATGCCGTTCCTCGCGGCAAGCTTGGCAAACGCGTCGGGAGCGATGTAGTCCCGCTGCACGGGATCGTTCAGGTCCGCGCGCCAATCGATATGAACGGCATTCGGGATATGGCCGGTGTCGTAAAGAAGAATATCTTCATTGCTTTCGACGATGCGGATGCTCGGGTCATTGAGATGCTCGGCGAGCCAGGAGGTTTCGACGAGGCTTTCGGGACTTGTGTAGGTGCTCATAGGTATTGTTGATGTCGCGGCGGCCTGTGCCGCCGGTCTGGTTGCGACGCTCAGAGAGCGCCGCCACAGAAGATCAGGCCGACACCGCCTTGCGGGCCTCCTCAGCCAGCGCGGTGCTCAGGTATCGTTCGCCGGTGCTACAGCCCACGGTCACGATCAGCTTGCCCGCATTCTCAGGACGCTTGGCAGCCTGGATCGCCGCCCAGACGTTCGCCCCGGTCGAAATGCCCCCGAGAATACCTTCCTGCAGCGCCAACTGCCGTGCCGTGGCGATGGCGTCCTCGTTGGTCACCGTGATGACATCATCCACGACGTCCAGATTGAGATTTTTGGGGATGAAGCCCGCGCCGGTCCCCTGAATCTTGTGAGGACCCGGTTTCAAGGGCTCGCCTTTGCGCGCCTGCGTGATCACCGGCGAATCTTTTGGCTCGACGGCAATCGCGCGAAAGTGCGCCCTGCGGAGCTTGATGACCTCTGAAACGCCCGTGATCGTGCCGCCAGTGCCCACGGCGGACACAAGGATGTCTACCTTTCCGTCGGAATCTTTCCAGATTTCCTCAGCTGTAGTGCGGCGATGGACTTCAGGATTGGCCGGATTGTCGAATTGCTGCGGGACCCATGAATCCTTGACTTCCTGATGCAGCTGCTCAGCCCGTGCGATGGCCCCTTTCATGCCCTCCGCAGCGGGCGTTAGCACCAGATGCGCTCCGAGCAAGGCAAGCAGCGTCCGGCGTTCAAGGCTCATGCTTTCGGGCATCGTAAGGATGAGCTTGTAGCTGCGCGAGGCGGCAACGAAGGCCAGTGCGATCCCCGTGTTCCCGCTGGTCGGTTCGATGATGGTCGTCTCGGGCCTGAGCCGCCCATCCTTCTCCGCCGCGGAAATCATCGCGGCGTCGATCCTATCCTTCACACTCCCTAGCGGATTGTTAAACTCCCCTTTAAGAGCGATGGTCGCCGGCAATCCTGCCGTAACGCGATTGAGCTTTATCAGCGGAATGCTCCCAACCGAGGAAACCACGTTTTCGTAGTAGGCCATGGCAGAGTTTTAATTCTTGGTTCTTAGCGAGGAGCCTCGGTGGGTTGATAGATCTGGTCAAAAATGCCGCCGTCATCGAAGTACGTCTTGCCGACTTTCTTCCAGCCTCCGAACACGCCGTTGATCGTGACCAAATTGATCGTGGCGAATTTATCCGCGTATTTCTTTGCGATTTCCGCATTTCGAGGCCGATAGAAGTTTTTCGCGGCGATCTGCTGGCCTTCATCGCTGTAGAGATATTTCAAATACTCGCTCGCCACTTCGCGGGTGCCCCTTTTGTCAACCACCTTGTCCACAACCGACACAGAAGGCTCGGCCAGGATGCTGAGCGAAGGTGATACGATTTCGAATTCGCCGGGGGATTCTTTCAGCGCAAGGTAAGCTTCATTTTCCCACGCAAGCAACACATCTCCCAGTTTGCGCTGGCTGAAGGTCACCGTCGATCCGCGCGCTCCGGAGTCCAACACAGGTACATGTTTGTAAAGCTCCGTTACGAACTCCTTCGCCTTCACCTGGTCGCCATTGTGCTTCTTCAACGCATATGCCCACGCGGCAAGGAAATTCCAGCGGGCGCCGCCCGAGGTCTTCGGATTGGGCGTAATGACTTCGACGCCCGGTTTTATAAGATCCTCCCAATCTTTGATGCCCTTCGGATTGCCTTTGCGAACGAGAAAAACGATCGTCGAAGTGTAGGGGGCGCTGTTGTCCGGAAGCCTGGACTGCCAGTCCTCCGGCACCAGATGCCCCTTTTCCTGCAGCGCATCGATATCACCCGCGAGCGCCAGTGTCGCCACATCAGCCTCCAAACCATCAATGATCGCACGGGCCTGCTTTCCGGAACCGCCATGCGACTGATCCACCTTCACTGTATCCCCGGTCTTCTCCTTCCAATGCTTGGCAAAAGCTTCGTTATACTCCGCATACAGCTCCCGCGTGGGATCGTAGGAAACGTTGAGAAGAGTGACGTCCTTGGCTGCCACCGATCCGATTAATAGAGGCAAGATCGCCCAAACAATACGATTCATTACACGACCATATAAGTCGTCTTTAAGAGCGGTCAACTCAAAAACACCGCGATTTATTGGATTCTCGAGGGACCTTCTTTCGCTCCCCAACTCAGATAGGGAGCGGCAGTTCAGCTGAAGGTCCCGAGGCCCCAGCGTTTTCGCAGGAAATTTTCCCAGGGCGAAAACAGAATCCGGTCCGCCACGAGGCCGATGACCACGATGACGAGCATGACGGCGACGACCTGGTCCATCGCATGGAGTTCCCTGCCGTAGTGCAAGAGCTGCCCAAGGCCGAAGCCGGTGAGGATGGTGACGAAAATCTCCGCGGCCATGAGCGATCGCCAGGCGAAGGCCCATCCCTGTTTCATTCCGCCGACCAGGTAAGGCAAGGAGGCCGGCAGGATGACCTTGATCCAGGTGTGAACCCCTTTGGAGCCCATGGTCCGGGCAGCGCGCAGATACATGGGCGGCATGGTGCGCACGCCGTTCTCGGTGGCGATGATGACCGACCAGAGGGTGCCCATCACGACGATAAACAGCATCGCGGATTCAGTTTGGCCGAACCAGAGTAAGGCCAGGGGCACCCAGCAAACGCTGGGAAGTGTCTGGATGCCAAGCGCGAGCAATCCGATCGTGTCCTGGAAGATCTTCAAGCGTGCCGTGAGCAATCCAAGCGGAACGCCGAACAAGATTCCGATCGTGTACCCGAACAGAAGCCGGCGCATGGTTACGAAGGTTGCCGTCCATAAAGTGCCATCTTTTGCGGACTGCCAGAGATACTCACCCACCTGAAGGGGAGAAGGCATGAGCACGGGCGAGTACCATCCGGTGCGGGCGAGTGCCTCCCAAAGAAGAAGCAAGACGACGAAAAAAACCGTGGAAGCGACGGCGCGTTTCATTCGGATGCCTCCGCGCCTTGGCTGAAACCCTTGAGGGCAGCCGTGATTTCGGAGGAATATTGCGCCAGCTCGACGCTGTTGATGTCTCTGGGTCGACTGAGAGTAACGGGAAACTGCTGCCGGATGCGTCCGGGGTGGGGCGAAAACAACACGACGCGATCGCCGAGGCATGCGGCCTCCCGGACATTGTGGGTGACGAATATGATGGTCTTTCGCCGGGCTTCCCAGATCCGCTGAATGTCGCCATAGAGTTGCTCGCGAGTCAGCGCATCCAGTGCGCCAAAAGGCTCATCCATGAGCAGGACGCGCGGATTGGGAGCCAAAGCGCGGGCAAGCGCGACCCGTTGCTTCATGCCTCCGGAAAGCTCGTGGATATTGGAGTGGGTAAAGCGCTCGAGTCCGACCAGATTGATGTAGTAGCGGGCGACCTCGAGCCGTTCGCTCGCGTTGAGCCCCGGCTTGAGGCTAAGACCAAACAGAACATTGCCCATGACGTCGAGCCATGGAAACAGGGCATGCTCCTGAAACATCATCATGCGATCCCGGCCCGGCTCGAGGATCGGTGACCCGCTCGCCAGGACTTCGCCGCGATCAGGTTTCTCGAGCCCGGCAATGATGTTAAGCAGGGTGGATTTGCCGCATCCGCTCTGACCGACCAGGCAGACGAACTCTCCCTCTGAGAACTTCAGGCTGATGTGGTCAAGCGCCGTCAACCTCCCGCGGTTCGTTTCAAAACTCTTGCATACGTCAATCACCTCGATGCGGTCAGGTTCAACGTTGGCCAATTCCTGTTCGAGGCTCATCGCGGATTCCAGATAAGATTTGAAAGGTCAATTTTGGCGCGCAGAAAGCCAACCAAGCGGGCTTGGTCAAGGAAGGCTTCAAACGGTTCCCTCGAGATCGAATCGTCGAACCGGAGTCGCGTCCAGGCCCGCTGGATCAACTCCAGCGGAATTTCCTTGCGCGTGAGCGCAGAAAGCTCGTTACGCACCCGCCGTTGCGCCTCTTCGGGATGATCTCGAATCCATTGGGTGAGTTCCCGGTGAGCCGCGACAAACGCCTGTGCAAGCCCGGGGTTGGTTTTCAGAAACTCTTCACGGCCGGCGAGCACCGTGGTCACAGAATCCTCAGGTTCAAAGAAGATTCGGCCCTTCGCTTCGGACAAGAGCCGGCTCACCCAGGGCTCGACGGTCCAGGCGGCGTCGAGCTTTCCTTGCTCGAAAAGAGCCAGCATGTCGGGGTTCTCGGTGGGCAGAACACGCGCGTCGCCGCCTACGAGGGTGACGCGGATCCCATTCTTTATCAGCCATGCCCGGCACGCAACGTCTTGCGTATTGCCCAACTGCGGCGTGGCGATCGCCTTGCCGCGAAAATCCTCGATTTTGGCGATGGCCTCGCCGCGGACGACCAGGGCGTCGCCGCCGCGCATTGCTCCCGCGACAATTCTGATGTCGCGCCCGTTTGCCCGGGCATAGGCGTTCACCGCCGGGCTGGGGCCGACGTAGGTGAAATCAATCGAGCGCGCGAAAATCGCCTCCATTGCGGACGGCCCCGCATTGTAAACGAACCATTCGATCTTCGTGCCTGGCCCCAGACGCTTTTCGAACCATCCCTGGCCCTCAGAACTGAGATTTTTGGCCACCAGGGCCTGGGCGTGCGTGACGTTCGGAAAAAGACCCACGCGGACGACAGTCTGCGCGCGCGCAACCCCGAAAGCAGCCGCAAGAACCGCGAGACAAAGGAGCGCTCTCATCCGGGGGCTATTGTGGCGGTTCTGGCCACGAGGGCAAGATTCCCTAGCCTGGTCAGATTCCTTCCCCGTGAACGCCCTGAATTGCGACGACCTCCGCGTTGCTGACGGGCTTTCCGCGCATTACATCCGCCAGGGTCGATTTGTCCATCAAGTGGGCCACCATGTTGCGAGCCTCGAGCATAACCCGGCGGAACCGGCACACCGGCTCCTGGCTGCAGCGGCGGTAGTCGCTCGCGGAAACGCACGCCAGGGGCGCGAGATATCCGTCGAAGTGACGGACGACCTCTCCCATGGTGATCCTGTCGGGACTTCTCGAAAGACGGTATCCCCCGAGCTTGCCGGCGACGCTGCTCACCCAGCCTCGCTCTTTCAGATCGAGCATGATGTGCTCGAGAAAGCGTTTCGGAATGTCGTTTCGCCTCGCCAGTTCGACAATCGGGATTGGCCGGCCTCCGTAATGTTCCACCAACGTGAATAACGCTCGCAACGCGTAGTCGGTGCGCATGGACAGCTGCATTGCTACAACGATAGAGAGAATCGTTATTACCGTCAAAGGTGCTCTCCGGCTCGGACCGAGAATTGAGGTCAAATCTGGAGCTTCGCGCTTCCAAAGTGTCGCGACAGATCCGCCACGCCTGGGATCCCGATCGACCGGCAGCGGATCTCAGTCTCCGATCGACACCGGTGTGCCAGCGGTAACCTTGCTGTAGAAAAGCTTGGCGATCTCCTCCGGCAAACGCACGCAACCGTGGGACGCGGGATAGCCGGGCAGGATGCCGGTGTGCATTCCGACGCCCTCGGCAGTCAACCTCATGAACCAACGCATCGGCGCCCCCCGATAGACCGTGCCGCTTGGCGCCGAATCAATTTTTGTGCTTACCCCGGAGCGGACCACTCTTCCCGTCCGGGGGTTCACAAAATCCCCGTATACGTTTGAGCGGTGATCGGCATCCTTTTCCATGATCTTGTAGTTGCCGGGCGGCGTCATTCCCGCGCGTTTTCCAGAAGAGATTGGCGAATCCACGGCAATTTCTTCGCCGACCCGCAAATAGACGCGCTGCTTGCCCAGCGAAATATAAATCGAGATGTTCTCTGGCGTGGCACGCTCCAGCACTCTGGGGATGACTTTTGGAGGCTCTTGCTTCTTGATGAGCTCGGTGGCCTTTTTCTGCTGCTTTTTGGGTGGCAAGAGCGCGAAGGGTTGCTGGGCAAACACCCCGGAAATCAGCAGAACCATCGTCAAGCCGACGAGCCGCCCAAGCCAACTGGGCTTAATTTCGCGAATGGAAGGAGCTCTGGTCATGCTATTTCCCGAATGGACATCCGCTTAATCGCTGAGATGATTTTTCGCAACGAGATTTGATGGGACATTGGCGATACTTGGTGCTTATTGCGCTGCTCGCGGGACCGGCCTTGCTGGCTGCTCCCAAGGAACTGCCCATTCTGCCGCCGCCAATGGCACAACCGCAAAGCCTTTCCATCTTGCGTGGCGGCGACATTGAAATTCCCTTGCGCGCTCTGGGGCGGGCTTCCGGACAACTGAAATTCCTCATACGCTCTCTGCCGAAAAACGGAGTGCTGGGCGAAATCCGAGTCAAAGGGCCAAAGGCGGCCGTGGTTAAATATACGCACGACGGCTCGAGCGGGGGCATGGATCTTTTCACGTTCGCGGTTCAGGCCATCGACAGTCCGGTCTCCGCTCCGGCACCAATCAATATCACGATCTCCGAGGAACCGCCGCGGCTTTCAGCAGTCGACGCCCTGGACTTTGGCACAGTATTCATTGGGCAGCCGTGCGAAGAGCAAATTATTCTGCGAAACAGCGGCGGAGGCGTTTTGGAAGGCCGGATGGAAGTCCCTCACCCGTGGAAGATCCTTGACGATGCCGAGTATCGCATAGGCCGCCATGGGGAAAGGAAAGTGCGTATCGTTTGCGCTCCCTCCGAGCAGCGGGAATATACTGGCGAACTGACGTTCTCCCATGACGCCTCCCGAGTCATCGAGCTTCTGGCGAACGCCGCACCGCCCCTCGCGTTCGAGCCTACCAACGAAATCCCGTTGATCGCTCAGGGCGCGGGTGCGATCCGCTCGGGAGCCGTTCTCGTCCGGAATCAGACTGCGCGAGAGCGCACCCTGCAGATTTCTGTGCCGGCCGAAGTGATCAAACCCCAGGAAGTTAAGATTGCCGCCGGCGAAGAGAGGAAAATCCCCCTGGCGACGAAACTGGAATTCCTGGGCCCGAAGCTCGGAAACGCCAGCTTTGCCAGCGAGGGTTTCCGGCAGAACATTCCAATTCGGATTTTCGCCGCGCAACCGATGCTGAAAATCGAGCCGCACGAAGGCTTGGATTTCGGCGAGGTCGAGATTCACAAGAGTTATAAAGGGGTTCTTCGAATCAAGAACGGGGGAGGAAGTCCCGCGCGGCTTCAGGTGACCATGCCGGACGGCATAGGCCTGGCGCCAGACCCCAACGGCGCCACGCTTCAACCCGGCGAAGTCCGGACGTTTGCGGTAAAGTTCGAAGCCGCGTCGCTGGGCACCTACCGATCCCCGATCATTTTCGGGACGACCACGGGCCAGTCCACCGAGGTGCAAGTGCGCGGCCGGGTGCTCTTCCGCCCTTCCGGGACGGCAAAAATTTCCACCGCGATGCTCGATCCCGCTCTGCAGGACCCCCCCCCGACTGCCGCCGCACCGGAGGAACCAGGGAATGCAATTCCTCCTGTGACGGATATCAAGGTGCTCCGGGCCACCAATCAAATTTTCGAGTTCGCCTGGCCACAGCCTGCAGCCGGTCCTCTGACCTGGATTATCCAGCAGCTGCAATTCGATTTCGAAAACGATGGTTCGTTGGGACTCGTCTGGAGAGATCTGCATGGCATCAAGTTCTCCGAGCAGGAGGGGATGGCCGTCGCCCGATTCGAGAACCTCGAGCCCGGGCGCGTCTGGCTCCTGCGGATTGTCTCGGCGGACGGTCGCGGTCTGCGCTCGGCGCCCTCTCCCACGCTGCGGCTGGCGAGCGCGCCTCTCAGGCGACTTCCGGTATTTTGGACGGTGGCCCCTCTGGCCGCCGCGGGCGCTTTCGCCTGGGGTCTCGTAAGACTTCGCAAGCGGAGGCAAAGCGAAGCCTTGCACCAGGCTGATCGCATCGCCCGGCTCGTCGCCGACAAATCTTTCCGCTAAATCTTGTTGCTCAGCGCGTGAGCCGCCTCCAAGATTCGCCGATCAATACCGCATAGCATGCAACTCGGAATGATCGGTCTCGGCAGGATGGGCGCCAATATGGTCAGGCGCTTAATTAAACAAGGTCACCAATGTGTTGTCTACGACGCGAATCCCGACGCCGTGAAACAACTCGCCGGCGAAGGGGCGATTGGCGCCGCGTCGCTCAAGGATTTCGCCGCGAAGCTGACGGCGCCCCGCAACGCCTGGATCATGGTCCCGGCGGCCATTACGGACAAAGTCGTGGACGAACTCGCCTCCCACCTGCAAGCGGAGGACACGATCATTGACGGCGGCAATTCCTATTTCCGCGACGACCGGCGCCGGAGCGCTCACCTGAAGCAAGCCGGAGTGCATTATCTCGATGTTGGTACGAGCGGCGGCGTCTGGGGGCTGGAAAGGGGATACTGTATGATGATCGGCGGCGACAAGGAAGCGGTGGATCGCATGGACCCCATCTTCAAGTCGCTCGCGCCGGGTCGCGGCACCGTGGAGCGGACTCCAGGGCGCGAAAAGCTCGGCGGAACCGCCGAAGAGGGCTACCTGCATTGCGGGTCGTCCGGCGCGGGACATTTCGTCAAAATGGTGCACAACGGAATAGAGTACGGACTCATGGCTGCCTTCGGCGAAGGGTTTGATATTCTCGCCAGCGCCAACGCGAGTCTCAAGAAAGGCGAGACCGACGCCGAAACCGCGCCTGTCGGAGACGACTACGTCTATGATATTAACCTCGCCGATGTCGCCGAAGTCTGGCGACGCGGCAGCGTCGTCAGTTCCTGGCTGCTGGACCTCGTCGCGGGCGCCTTTGCGGAGAACCCGACGCTTTCCAATTTTTCCGGCCGGGTTTCCGACTCCGGAGAAGGACGCTGGACCATCATGGCGGCGATCGACGAGGCCGTCGAATGCGACGTATTGAGCGCCGCCCTCTTCGCGCGCTTTCGGTCGCGAAAAGATCATACGATGGCAGAGAAGGTCTGCTCTGCGATGCGCTTTCAGTTTGGTGGTCACGTCGAACGCGCAGCCGGCGGCTGACGCACCCTTCCCGCGGGCGGGTCACTCTGACCAATTGCTGCCAATGAACAATCCGGTCTATGACGTGGCGATCATCGGAGGAGGCCCGGCTGGCAGCATCGCCGCGGCCTCGTTGGCTCTGGCCGGCCGTAAGGTTGTCGTCTTCGAACGCGAGAAATTTCCGCGCTTTCACATCGGAGAGTCCCTGCTGCCTTTCAGCATGGAGACATTCGAACGCCTGGGCCTCATGCCAAAGCTGGACGCTGCTGGGTTCATCCGAAAATACGGCGCCGAAATCACCTCGGGGTGCGGCACCGGCGAAATTCGCTTCTATTTCAAGGATGGCTACCGCTCAAAGCGTCAAACGGCCTTTCAGGTTGAACGCTCGAAGTTCGACACGATTCTGCTCGAGCATGCCCGGGAGTGCGGCGCGCACGTGCGGGAGCGGGTTGGCGTTGAAAGCATTGACCTCACCGCGGCTCTCCCGCTGTTGCTCGTGAAGGAAGGGGCGAAATCCGTCGAGCGAATCGAAGCGCAATACCTCCTTGATTGTAGCGGCCGCCACTCTATGGTCGGCACACGCCTTGGACTCAAGCGGGAGTATTCGGGGCTTCAAAAATTTGCCGTCTACGCCCATTACGAGGGAGCCGAACAACCTGACGGCATCGACGGCACGCTGACCCGGATGGTCCGCGCGCGCGATCACTGGTTCTGGATCATTCCTCTTTCCCGCGAAAAAATCAGTGTGGGGTTGGTGCTCGACACGAATCGCTATCGCTCTTTTGGACGACCTCCGGCAGACGTGCTGGATGCGTTTCTCAACGAGCAACCGATCATGCGTGAGCGGCTGGCCGGCGCGAAACGGGTGAGCAAGGTCTACGCCAGCGGCGACTATTCCTACCGCAATATCGCTCTTCACGGCGATCGATGGCTCATGGCCGGCGACGCGGCTGGCTTTATTGATCCGATTTTCAGCAGCGGCGTCTTTTTGGCGATTCTCAGCGGTGAGAGAGCAGCCGAAGCATTGAACAAGGCGCTCGCCGCGCCCCAGGCGGCCCAAAAACAGTTCGCCGCCTACGAGCGGCATCTCGCCAAGGTGATGCGCCTCTATCTTAAATTCGTCTACTCCTGGTATCGGCAGGAGTTCGTCGAAACGGTGCTCGCTCCGCGCGAATTTTTCCAGGTCGTGCCGGCGGTCAACGCGGTCCTGGCCGGAAACTCGGGCCGCTCGTTTGCGCTGCGTTGGAGAATCTGGCTCTTTCATATGATCGTCGCAGCTCAGCGCATCGTCCCCATTTTTCCAAAATTGCCCCTTGTGCCGAAGGGACTATGAAATCCCTGTCGTTGCTCTGCTTCGCGCTGCTTCTCGTGGGATGCCAGACGCGGCCGGAATCCCAGATCGCCTTTGAGGCTGTCACCTCCCAGAAGGCTCTCATTCGCTGGCATCACAAAGGCGTCTCTCTGGTCTACGACGCGGTGTGCGCACGCTCCTCCGGCCAAGCGGTTCTCGTTCGCATCTACAAGCAATCTCCTGTTTCGCTCGCCGAGTTTGAGCTCGGACCGGAGAATCATTTCGAAGCCAGGGGTCGCCTGCTGGGACGCGGTTGGGCGGGTCCTTCGGCCGATGCGCCGCCTGCCCTCGCGTCCTGGGCCGCATTTTTGGCCGCCTATCGCGACTCCGCCAGCGTAAGGGACGGCTCCCGGCAGATTCAAACCGGCCCACTGCTGGTCGCCTATACAAAATCCGGAAACAGTCTCAGAGCCCTTTCCGTTTCGCGGGCCGGAACCGGCGAAGTGATCTCCGCGGTATTCAATTGAATGATGCTCCAGAGTCGGAACGTCCATGGCCATCTGGCGGTTGACGCGTTCACCCTGTGCCCGTCTGACGCTCGATGAGCGTCCCGGATCGCTTCCCGCCGGACGCCAAAATTCCCCGCGAAGAAATTTCTCGCGCGACACGGCATATTTTTCTCTGCGCCGGGCCGGATTGTTGCGATTCCGCGGCAGGTGAACGGCTATGGGATCTGCTTAAAGCGGAAACGCGCAAGCTTTCAGTGCCCGTGCTTCGCACCAAGGCGGCCTGCTTGCGAATTTGCAGGGCCGGGCCATGGCTGGTCGTTTATCCCGACGGGATCTGGTACGACCGGATTGACGCGCGCAAGCTTTGTCACATTCTCAAAGAGCACATCGAACAGGGTCGTCCGGTTCGCGATTGGATCGCCGCGGACATGCCAAACCTGGCAATGTGCCGTCTGCCGGCTCCTGACCAGCATACATCCCCGAAATCTCATTCCTCGTCAGCAACCAGCTGACGAAACCGCAAGCACCTGCAATTTGAAGGGCTGGTTATTTGGCGAGCAGGATGACGAGAACCTGGGCGACAGTAATGCGCAGCAGCATGGTCAACGGGTAGACAGACGCGTAGGAAGAGCCGGCGATGGGATTGGCGAAAGCGAGCGCGGGCGGATCGGTCATGCGGCCCGCCTGTAAGCCGAGAATGGACATACAATTGAGCTTCAGGACGACCCTACCGAAACTCTCGCCGCCAGGACAGGCACGATGGTGATAATGGCGCCACAAAACAACCAAAGCAACCCGCTTGGCGAAAAGAAGCGTGTTGACAAACTGCGAGCCTGATTGAGGCCGACGCATGCGAGGAAGAGGACAATACCAAGCTCCCGAAACGCGTAGTTCACGTTACTGGGCATGTACCAGACGAGGGGTCCGATGTTGCCCAGGCGCGCAAGGAGGATGGCGCAAACCAGCGGCCCTCCCGCGAGACCAAGACGCACCGGGACCGGCAAGCCAGCCAGGGCGGCGGGAAGTGAACCGACAACAATTCCGAGCACGATGCCACAGGGGGCGAAATTCGTTACCGCCAGTTCCTGGGCGGAATTTCCAAGCTCGGCGGCGACGCGTTCCGGTGACGGGCATCGCCGACGACGATCAACTCATCGCCGAACTGCAGACGGACATCCGTGCTGGCCATCATTTCGATACCTTTTCGCACAACCGTATCGCCGACGCGTTATACTTCGCCTCGAGCCCCAGCTGCCGCACAGTCCGGCCGAGCGCAAGCCTGTTTGTGACGATCACTCGTTTGAAAGCGACCCGACCCGGGGTCCTCATGAGATCCTCGTGGCTGGGGCGTCCGACCACGCGTTGAAAGCTTTCCAGGTGAGCGGCGGTACCAATGGCACAGGAGAACGTCGCCGGTGTGCACCGTCGAAGCGCCGGTCGCCACCTGCACTTCGGATTCTCCCGCTCGCTTCAAACGAGAGGCGGTAACCTCCGTTTCGCAAGCCGGGAATTGCGTCGACCCGAAGACCCGTCGAGATTCGCGTTCTCGACAAGAAGGTTGAGCCACGCGATCGGCTCGCTGCCCGAGCGCTGCTGGTCTTCGAATTGCGCCGCCTCCTTTTCTACGTCAATTCCAAACACAAGGCGCACGATGATTATGCTGGCCATGATCCCCACGATGCCCAGCGGATAAGCGACGGCGTAGGAAAGAGCCGGAGTGTCGGCCAGCGCTTCGTCGGCCTTCAATCCAGCCTGCTGGGCGGCTCCCAGGGCAGGCGTGTTTGTGGTCGCCCCGGAGAAAAGACCCGCCGCCGCTCCAAAAGCGATTCCAAAAAGCATGGCGAAGATCAGCGTGAGGAGTCCCCCGCCAACGACGATCGCGGCCGCGAGCCCATTTAACGCCAGCCCCTGGTCCCTCAGCGAGGCGAAGAAACCGGGACCAATCTGGAGACCGATGGTAAAGACAAAAAGGATCAGCCCGAATTCTCGCAAAAACTCCAGGGTATGATATTCTATGTCGAAGCCGAAGTGGCCAAAAAAGCAGTCCCGCGAACAAAACGCCGGTCACGCCCGGCCCCACGCCGCGCACCTTGATGCTGGCGAAGCCAAGGCCGGCGACGGCCACTATGGAAAATCAAGAGTATTGAATAGGCAATCGGATTTGTGGTCGCGTAATTCTCAAGCCACGTCGTCGCCGCTCTGCTTCATACAGGCTCGACGATCGAAACGCCAGCCGGGAAAAGCCTGAGAACAACGGCCGTTTGTCCCTTTTTCGAAAGTCACTGCAAAGTTGCCGCGCGTAGGCTAGGATGCAAACCTTCCATGAACTTTCGTTTTGCTTTCGTTTTAAAGTCGGCCTTCGCGGGGCTGGCTCTGTTGCAGCTAGCCGGATGCGTGTCGCCTCCTCCGAATCCCGAAGGAATTGTCCAAGTCTGGGTTGAAGAGTCCGGTGTTCGCGTGCTGCGCAACGGAAAAACTCTTTGCGTGGTTCATCCCAAGCTGCCAAAAGTCGAACAGTGGAAACTTGTCGAGAATGGTAACGCGATAGTCGTCAAGTCGCGCGCACAGCCCGAGGGTCTTGCCGCGGTGGAACTTTTCGATACCAACACCGGCGCACTGAAAGAGCGATTGATGAGTTATGCCTTTTACACTGGGCGCCCGACGTGGGCCGAAGGGTTCCAAGACTAATTTCATCGACCCCAGGGCGTTTTACATCTTGCGACACAGCATCAGACCGTCGGCGATTGACAACAGCACGCATTCCACACGCGGATCGGTGCAGAGCTTCTTATTCAGGTTGTCGATGGCACGCGCCGACTCGTCCTGCGGATCCAGGATCCGACCATGTTGCAGCATGTTGTCAAACAGAATGAGACCATTGGGCCGTACGCGCGGAAGAACCAACTCGTAGTAGAGGTCATAGTTTGGCTTGTCCGCATCAATAAAAGCCAGGTCGAGGATGCACTCCGCGGGCAACGCCTCGAGCTCTGCTCGCCCGCCTCCCAGGCGCAATTCAATCTTGCCCTCCAGTCCGGCGCGCTTCCAATAGCGTCCGGCAATCGCCGTCCAGTCGGCGTTGACGTCGATGCAAAGAAGCCGGCCTTCCGGCAAAAGTCCCCTGGCAATGCAAATCGCACTGTAGCCGGTAAACGTTCCAACCTCGACGGCAGAACGCGCTCCAATGAGGGCGGCCAGAAGGGTCAGGAACGATCCCTGTTCGCGGCTGATGAGCATTCCGCTAATCGAGCCAAGCTTTTCGGTTTCGTCTCTCAAATCATCAAGGACCGGATCGCGAGGCTTGCTGCGGTGGATCACCACATAGCGATAAAGGGCGTCGTCGAGAGACAGGAACTTCAAAGGCGGGGAGGCGCAGTCGCAACCCGGCGTGTCACTTTCGGGGACCGGTTTCTTTGATGACGGAGGGACCGGTTTCTTTGACGGCGATTTTGATCGAGAGACCATGAGACGGAAAGTCGATCAAAATCCAACCAGACGCCATGCCCGATTTTGACCTGGTTTTTCCGCGCGTTTTTCCCGGCGGTTGCCAATTTGAAATTGGCAAGCTTGGTTGCAGAACTGCTCGCGAATTCTGTCGGGTATCTCGCATTTGACGGAGTTCTCGTATATTGAGGCGTGAAGACAGTGATATTGACTTTGCCGGAAATCGCCTTGGTCGCCGGAACACGGGCAATTCTCGGGGCCGGAGTGGCCCTGCTGCTGGCGGATAAGCTGGAACCGAAATCCCGGCGAGCGGTCGGGTGGGCACTGGCCGCCGTGGGCCTGATCACGACACTTCCCTTGGCGCTCGAAATTCTCGGCAAACGAGCCGACGGCTAAAGAGCTGTTGACCGGCTCGCACTGATCGCCGGCATTCCATCGCGTCGCGCCATACGATCGAGCGACAACGCAGGAATGCCTCGCCGCCGCCTCGGCGAGGATGTGGCGCGCGGCGTCTTTTGACGTTTAGGCAGGAAGCTCGATCTGCACCTTGACGCTTTGCGGCGGCATATTTGAGGCGAAATCAAACGCGGCAACGGACTCCTCAAAGCCAAAACGGTCCGTGATAAGCGGTTTCACGTCTATCTTGCCCGCGCCCATCAGGGCCAGAGCCCGCGGGAAAACATGGGCATAGCGAAAGACGCTTTCGATCCGCGCCTCTTTCACTTGCGCCGCAACGATATCGAGCGGAACCGGCTCGAGCGGAATTCCGACAAACACCACGCATCCACCGGGACAAAGCGGGCTAAAGACTCCTTGCACGGCCCGCGAATTGCCACTGGCTTCAAACACAATGTCAGCTCCCCAGCCTTCAGTCTCATCCTGTAGAACTTTGACAATGTCTTGTTCCCGCACGTTGACGGGTGTGATTCCTGGATAGCTTCCCGCGAGGTCGAGCTTCTGCGGCTGGACATCCGTTACAAATACCTTGCTGCATCCGCCGGCCAGCGCAGCGAGAGCTGTTACCATGCCGATCGGCCCCGCGCCAACGACCACCGCCACATCGCCGGCCCGCACGCGAGCCTTGTTCACCCCCTGCATGCCAACGGCGAGCGGCTCAACCATCGCCCCTTCGGCAAACGAGACGTTGTCAGGCAGCTTGAACGTAAAAGCCGCAGGATGAACAACGCTTGGACGCAGAACTCCATGCACTGGCGGCGTCGCCCAAAAGCGTACCGCAGGATCGAGGTTGTACATGCCCAGCCGCGTCGCGCGGCTGTTGGGATCCGGAATTCCAGGCTCCATGCAAACGCGATCGCCCGCTTTGAGATTAGTGACGCCAGATCCCACTTCGACCACGACCCCCGCAGCCTCATGGCCGAGGATCATCGGCTCGCGGACAACGAACGGCCCGATCGCCCCGTGCTGATAGTAGTGCACGTCGCTTCCGCAAACGCCCACGGTGCGCAGGGCGACGCGGACATCGTGGGTTCCGAGCGGCTCATCGATGGAGAAATCGCGAAGCGACAATTTGTGTTTTTCTTCGAGAACAAGAGCTTTCATGGGGGTATTTCGAGTCCTCCAATATAGTGGAAAGGCTGCCGGAAGTGCAAGCTTCTTGGGCTGCCTTCGTAGGACTCCGCGGAGAGCCTCCTTCATGGTCGGTGAAGGTTTCTTTCCTGGCAGGGAAAGCGGCCTGGGCACCGAAATCGCGGGTCTCCTCGATCTCCGAAGAGCCTGCCCCTTTCCGGATTGTTCTTGGGGCGCGAAACTCATTGACATCCCGGCTGGAGTTGAGATTTTCGCGAAAGCGATGGAGCGGGTCCCCCAGAGTCTTCGCCTTCCGCGATCGAGCGCCTCGTGGTGGAACTCGATTTCGCCGGGACGAATCTCGATTTTACAAAAGGCCGAAACCTTATGAGCGAAACTCAGCGAAGACTAAGTGGAAAGAGCACCTTGATCACTGGCGCGAGCGCGGGTATCGGGCAGGCCTGCGCGCGAGCTCTTGCGGCCGAAGGAGCCCGGCTCGTCCTCACCGCGCGTCGCCAGGAGCGACTGGACGTCCTGGCGGCAGAAGTTCAGGCCGCTGGGAGCGAGGCAAAAATCGTCGTAGGAGACGCGCGGGAAGAGGAAACTGCCCGCCAGGCAACCGCGGTCGCCAAGGACTCGTTTGGGGGGCTCGACATCCTGATAAACAATACCGGAGTCGGCAATTATAAGAACCTCGTGGATACCTCCGCCGCGGAATATGACGAAATGATGGATACCAATGTCCGCTCGACATTCTTGTTCACGCGGCATGCGGTGCCCTTGATGTTGTCGCAACGTTCCGGCACCATCCTGATGATTTCCTCGATGGCCGGGGTTAACGGCTTTGGCGGAGAAGCCGTTTATTGCATGACCAAGTTCGCCCAGGTCGGTTTCGCGCAGGCTCCGGATAAGGAACTGCGCTCGAGCGGGATCAAGGTCGGCGCGATTTGCCCGGGGGGGCGTGAAGACAGAATTTGCGCTCGGAAAGGGGCGGACGGAACAGAGCGTAGCTCATTCGGAAATGTTGGATCCTGAAGACGTCGCGGCGGCGATTCTGCTGGCCTGCACCCAATCCGCGAAGTCGCGAATTATTGAAATACGGATGCGGACGATGGCGCCCTCGCCTGACGTCGAGATTGTGCGCTGTTTCCCCGCTCCGAACCGTTTGCCGGCCTTTGCCCTCAAGCGGCCGCCCCGGGGAAGAGCAGCGGCCTTCTTCACACCTCCGGCAAGAAACCGCTTGCCGCACCGACGGTCCCTCAAACGGGTTGTTCGCTGATCAGGCGCAAAACAGGCGCTTCGTCCTCATCGATCCCTGGATAGCGCCCCACCCGGGAATCGACGAAGAAATTATCGTGCAGGTCATCGTTGGCAGTCGAGACTTCACCAATAATGCATTCCTCAGAAAGAGGGCGAAACTCATGATAGACCCCGGGAACGAGAGTGACTCGCGAACCCGACGCGAGTTCGATGATCGCGCCCGAGGAGACGGTCCGCTTTTCATGGTTGACTGGAATGGTGAAAGATAGACTGGCGCTCTTCGCCGGTTCGCCTTCCCAGACTTGCACGGCGAGTCTGCCCCAGCGGCAGATGATATCCTCCTTTTTCTTTGCGTGCGCATGCGCGGGAGTGGTCATGCCTTTCCGGGCATACATGAGCTTTTCGCAATACTCGGGCTCGTCGGCGAGATTCACCAGGACGAGCCCATACTCGCGCCAGTTGCCGAGGCCAAAATCGGTGATATCCCAACGCGGATTGGGAGGCAACGTCCAGCCGTGCGCCTCGTAGCATCGCGTGGCGGACCTGATGAGAGAATTGATTTCGCTGCGTTTCATAGGAATCGGGTTCAAGTTCCGGATAGATTCAACTCGATTGCGCGGCCTTCGGCGTGAGACCGCAGCGCCGCCGCGAAGAGCTCGTGGCTTCGCACAGCTTCGTCCGGGGTGACACAACCGAATCTTCCGTCGAGCTCGCCGGCCCGCTCGGCCAGAAACGCGGCCCACATTTGAAGAAAGCAATCCGGAAAACCGGCTTCGAAAATGCCTCCGGTGATTGTTGGAAAGGGCCCATGAAAGCCGAGGTCTGTCTGCTGCCAGCTCTGCTCCTTGCCGGCCTGAAAGGTCCAGAGCGTCTTGGGCGCTTTGGTGCTGAATTTTACTCCCCCCTCAGTGCCATATATTTCGATAAACCAGGTGTTCGTCTCCCCGGGCGCCATCCGCTTCATTTCGAAGCGAAGCGGAATGTCCCGCCCGTTCACCGCCAAGTTCGCGTGCAGAAGTGCATTGTCCCACGTGTCGCAGGGAGCCATTCCTCCCTTTCCGTCGGGGCGCTGATCATAGATTTTCTGCAACTGCGCATAGACCCGATCTGGTTGCCAGCCGAGCCGGAACGGAATATGGACCGTATGCAGTCCCAAATCGCCCATCACGCCGATTTCGCCACATGTTTTAACCTGGCGCTTCCAATTGATCGGTTTGGCCGGATCGAGATCGCTGCTGTGGTGGAAACCAGAATGAATCTCAAGCAGTTGACCGAGCCGTCCGGAGTGCGCCATCTGGTAAGCGCGCTGGGCTCCGGGAAAAAAAGGAAATTCGGAGCTGCACCGAACGAATCGCCCTGAGAGTTTGGCCGCGTCCGCGATGGCACGCGCCGCGCGCAGATCGATACCAAAGGGCTTTTCAGCGAGAAGATCCTTCCCTGTCTTTAAGACTTCGAGATAGATCGTCTCGTGTAAATTGTGCGGGACAGCGACGTAAACGACATCCACTTTGGGACTGGCAAGCAACTCGTAGTAATCCGCTGTGATCAACTCCACCGTCGGGACTTGCCGGAACCATTCGCGTTGTCCCTCGACCAGATCGCAAACCGCTATGAGCCGAGCTTCGACCGGAAAGCCATCCAAAACGAACCAGCGCCCCAAAGCGCTGGCGACCTCGCGCCCCATCAAGCCGCCACCGATAACACCAACATTGGCTCGTGCGCCCATGGACACTCCTACCTCAGGAATCTGGCGGCGTCCGCCGCGCTCGCTCCATCATGCACAACGGCCATAAGGGCTTTAGTCATGCCCGCCGGGTTTTGGTGCTGGATGACGTTGCGGCCATACACAATGCCCGCGGCCCCTTGCTGAATGAGGGTTTCGGTTCTCTCCAAAATTTCCTGGTCCGGCGCTTTTCCGCCGCCTCGCACCAGGACGGGGATGCCGCCAGCGATTTCAACAACCTTATGGTAGATGCTCGCATCGTCGGTAGGGTCGGCCTTGATGATATCCGCGCCCAGCTCCACCGCCTGGCGAACGAGGGGAAGAATTTTGAAAGGATCGCCATCCACCATGTAGCCGCCCGCAGTCGCATTCGGCTGGAAGACGAGCGGTTCGATCATCAGCGGCATACCGTAATGATCGCACTCGGGTTTGAGCCTCAGGATATTCCTGATGCATTGATCGTTTACCTCCGGCTCGTTGGGTATGCGAAACAAGTTTACGACGACGCAGGCGGCATCCAGCCGAAGCGCCTGCCCAACGGGATCCTCGATCATTCGGCTAAAGAGCGCGCGCGGCAGGTCCTTGCCGTAGACATTGGCGACATCTGTGCGCAGCACCAAGGACGGCTTGTGGCGACCTTTCAACGATTGCAGGAATCGGGATTGACCGACCGTCAGCTGAATGGCGTCGGGTCCGGCTTCCGTGAGCGTTGCGACAGCCGCGCCAAGGTTTTCGATGCCCGAAAGAAAACCATACTCGTTGAAAAATCCATGATCGACGGCAACATCAAAGCAGCGACCGGATTTTGCGTTGAACAGGCGGTTCAAACGATACAATTTCATGGAGGAGTGCTATCGACTTGCCGAACCCCAGGGGAATTTCCGGCAACGTCGATAGCATGGCACGAGCGGAGCCAAACAGCCAGCCGAACATTCGACTGACCACCAATCAAGCGCACCAGACAGACCTTCCAAACCCCTGTGCGCACGCACGACGGCACCTCCCGCCGTTTGGCACATTGCAGTTGCGCTCGCTGATTTCCTGTTCAACGGTCTTCCCTCCCCAAGGACCTGATCATGAAGAAGAACCCCCATTTTTCCGTTGTGGCTGCGACCGCCCTCAGCCTTCCGAATCCGTTGTTCGTTTGGACGAGAGTATTCGCTTCGCTCGTGACGTTGCTTGTCTTCTCGTCATCCCTGTGCCATGCGGTTCAGAACTGCACTCTGGCCTGGAATGCCAGTTCCGATACCACTGTCGCCGGGTATAGAGTCCGCTATGGAACGACGAGCGGAAGCACCGCCCAAACGAAAGACGCCGGCACCAGCACCGGCACTACGATTTCCGGCCTCAGCGATGGCGTAACCTACTATTTTACCGTAGTCGCCTATACATCAACTAACGTCGAGAGCCAGCCCTCAAATGAGGTTTCGTATAAAGCGCCCACGACGCCTACGGGGGGAACTTACAACTTGACGGTCGTCAACGGGACTGGTGACGGGCCCTATGCCGCGAACACGACAGTGCCAGTAAGTGCCAATTCACCAGGGTCTGGCCAGACCTTTTCTGTCTGGACAGGGGATTGGCAAATTCTGGCCAGCCGAACCAGCTCGTCTACGACCGCGACCATGCCTTCGATGGACGCGACAATCACCGCAACTTACACCGGGACCTCATCGTCGGAAAAGATCCGTTTTTTTCCACGGGAAAACTATATGAACCGAATGGTGGGCGGGATTTTCGAAGGGACAAATGGCAATCCCGCGACAGGTCCCTATACGACTCTGTTTACTGTCGTAAGCACGCCGACGTTGAACTGGAACGAAGCCGGCGTGAGCTTGGGAAATTACCGCTATCTGCGTTACCGGGCGCCGGACGGATCTTACGGGAACGTGGCAGAAATCGAATTCTATCGCAACGGATCCAAATTAAGCGGGAGCGGCTTTGGAACGTCTGGTTCATATAACAATAGCGGGGATACGTTTGCGAAGGCTCTGGATGGGGACACCGGTACCGCCTTTGACGGTCCCACGCCCAACGGGTGCTACGTTGGCCTAGACACGGGGAGCGGCGCGCCTACCGCAACTCCTTCTCCCACACCCGCGACTACGGTGCGCATCTGGCCGAGCAATGCGGTCCCAGCGGTGGCGGATAGCGGCTCGGATGCCTCTGTTGAGCTGGGAGTAAAATTTCGTTCGGACGTTCCCGGAAAAATCACTGGCATTCGCTTCTATAAAGCTGTTGCAAACACCGGCGTCCACGTCGCGAGCCTTTGGACAAGCACAGGGACGCTGCTGGCAACAGCCACTTTCACGGGCGAAACCGCATCGGGATGGCAGACGGTGAACTTTCCAACTCCCGTATCAATCACAGCGAACACGGTCTATGTCGCCTCCTATCACTGCGACAACGGACACTATAGCGCGGATGCAAATTACTTTTCCTCCACCACCGGAGCAGATAACCCCCCTCTGCACGCTCTACCCAGCACGTCGTCAAACAGGAACGGCGTCTTTGCATACGGCAACGACACCGTTTTCCCGAACCAATCCTTTAATTCGAACAACTACTGGGTGGACGTCATGTTCCAAAATTAGCTTGGGCGCAGCAGCCTGGAGTTCTCGTCCAGCAAGAATTGCTCGACTGCAAACTCTGATTGATCGCATCTGAGGAAGTCGCTGGCGCACGAGCGTGGGCTTCGGCCACCGCCCGACCGCGAGTCCTTTGCGGGAGCCCTCGCACGACGGGGGGAGCGATCGCCTGAAGGCCAACTGGCCCATAAGACTTTATAACCTCTTGAGTCGCAATCAGAGAAATCTCTGACCAACTCATTCAATTGGCAGCCGTGCACCGCGACTTTGCTCGGTGATCCAAGTGACAGGCCGGTCCGCTACAGCTTTGAAGCTGAGGCGGCACGACGACCGAGCGAGTCTCCGTCTGGGCAATCGCTTGACGATGGTTGCGCTTTCCAGAGTGAAAGCTACGAGCAATTTCTGCGGCAGACTCGTTCGCCAAGCATCACTACTCACCCTCAATCGCGCCTTGCGCGAGCGCCGAGTCTGAGGCCAACCAGCGACGCCTACCTTAGCAAGGACCATCCATAGCCCCAGGGACTCGCTCCTCCGCAATTTTGCAACACCCGTCACATATACTTTGTTAGTTCCAGTAAGACGATGATAGTTTTGGAATTGAGGTTGATAGTTACGAGCCAACATAATCCATCCAAAACAGCAGATGGAGTGACCAGTTCTAACAACTGGTTGTTCCGATGAAAGGAGGAGGCAGGATATTCTGATCGGCCAGTGCTTAGCATAGACTTGGGTCAGGAATTCGGGTCATAATATCGTCGTCTTTCTTTGGATCGAGAATGTTCCTTCCCTGCGTTCGCGTGAGTGTTGAGCTCTTGCGAATGATCTTCTTATTGAACGAGATCCTAAAGAATCGTCCGGTTTTTGACACGCTGGTAGCATATGCTCGGCTATTGAGTCTTCGTTCGTGCTCATGGGCGACCGTCCTCAGTGTCGCCTCATTGCTTATCTTTTCGCCGTCATTCAGCGAAGCCGCCCAGCCTGTAAGACTGGCTTGGGACTCGAATCCCCAACCCGACGACTACATCCTTCGCTATGGAACTCTCGCCGGCAAACCCACCAGGAGTCTCGAGGCAAGCAAGAAGACCACGGCGATAGTCTCTGATCTTGCGGATGGCACGACGTATTACTTCACGGTCGTCGCCCGCAATAGTCGCGGGGTCGAAAGCCCTCCGTCGAACGAGGTTTCCTTCACCACGGAGACTCCAACGTCGATCGGTTCTTCCAATGTCTTAATTGGCGAGACCAACGTTCTTGGCACGGCTGATTTTGGAAACGGAAATCTACTCATAGCGCAGCGAGCCAACTTGACGGACGCCGCGACCATTCGAAGCCTGTCGTTTTACGTAACCAAGGCCAGAGGCAAGCTGCGCCTTGGCATCTTCGATGCGACAGGAAGTAACGGAGGTCCGGGCAAGAAGAAAGCAGAAACCGCCGAGATCACGCCTAAGGTTGGTTGGAACACCGCAAATGTTACCATCCCAATTTCCCTCCCCAAGGGTCCATACTGGCTCGCTTATCTGGCCAGCGATAACAATTTGGCCTTGGTCAAGACCCGATCCGGTTTGGCCAAATACTACGCTTATCCGTACGGACCAATGCCCACGACGTTTTTCTCGTCACCGAAGACTGAAGTGGTTCACTGGTCCCTTTTCGCTAGTCTCAATACTCCAGGCATCCAGCTACCCACGCACACATTAGTGGTCCTCAACGGAACCGGAAGCGGCCGATATGCGCAAGGCAAACAAATTCAAGTCAGCGCCAACCCGCCCGCTTCCGGCAAGCGGTTTGACGGTTGGGCACGCGACTGGCAGATTCTGACGAATCCTTTTATCCCGACCACAACTGCTTTGATGTTATCAAGGGACTTAACGATCGAGGCCACATATGCCTCGGTGCGCGGGAAATGACAAGATTCGCTACTATCCGCGCTAGGGATACGCCCAGGGCGGCGTTTTCGAAGGGACCGATGGCGACCCCATCCGAGGGACCTACTTCCGCATCTACATGATCCAGACTAAACCGCCGTTGGCATGGACCGAGGTTAGCGCAAACTTGGAGAATTTCCGCTATTTGCGTTATCGCGGGCCGGATGGCTCTTACGGAAACGTAGCGGAGATCGAATTTTATCGGAAGGGCCTCAAAGTAAGGGGAGTTGGTTTTGGCACACCGGGCGCATGGAACAACAACGGAAACACCTTTGCAAAGGCCATCGATGGGAATGTTGGCACTCGATTCGACGGCCCAACCGCCAACGGTGTCTATGTTGGCGTCGATACCAAAGCTTCCGCAAGCGTGGCCTCCTTCCGCTCCATAAAAAAGCCGACAGAGGCGTTGCCGCGCGCTTCCAGCGCCGCTCTTATCAGCGGCAAATCAGAAGGGGCGTCCCGGTTATCCGCAGGAGTTCATCGAGCGAGGTTCGCGGCGCAATCAGTGGATGCTGGCTGTAGCCTCCCATAAGAACGAGACCGCATCGTGCTTCCACTGCGCTATCGCGTATGGCGCGCGCGATCGGCCCGCTGGTCTCAAAGGTCTCGGCGTCGACTCCATGCTTGCGCAGGTGCCGCTTGGCAATTGCGATGGTCTTTTGCATGGCTTTCTCATCGCCCTCGCGGGTGGCAAAAATTACCAGGGATATGCCGCGGCGGCTGGCCAGGTATGTCGCGACGTAGAGCGCTTCCTTTGCTTTCGGGCTTCCATCGTAGACGAGCAACGCTCGTTCCAGCCCTTGACACGGTCCGGGAACAAGAAGGACAGGCCGCGACGCGTGCTGAACAATCTCATGCAAGGTGTTTTCGTTCGATTCCGAACGGTCGATCACGATCACGTCGCTCCAGGAGGCGCGGTCGCAAACACTTTCAGCGACTTCTCCGACATCGACAGCCAGTCGCCCGGCGATACCCGCCGAATGGCAGGTGCGGTTGAAGAGAACTCTCAGAGCGCTCACCTCCTCCGAATCCACTTCACTCGGCGAGTCAACCAGGAGAAGACCGTGGATTATTGCACCCTCAACTTGTGCGATGCGGACCGCCATTTCCAGGCCCTGCAAGTCTTTTGCGGATCGATTGACGACGACCAGGAGGTCGATAAACATGGACCCCCCGTCCCGGGTCGCGAGGCGCTCGCGTCTCCAATCGCCCACCAGAGGGCCCGCGTCCAGAGCGGGAGGAACCACCTTCTCAAGGAATCTCTTTCCGACGCGTGAGAAAACACGGTCTGGAGCCCGGCTACGCTTGGCCGCAAGATCCTCCGCCGCTGTTTCCATTCGAATTTCCCAGCTTAGCTCCTTTTCGAGCTCCGCCCGGTGCCGCAGGACCCATAGGTAGAGGTCCGCGTCGGTGCGCCCGGCGAACTCCTCAAGGATGTGCCCTTTTCGGATAACCTCGATGACGGGCGAAAATACCGTGTCATACCAATGGGTTACGGCCTCTTCGAACGGCACTTCGCGCTTTTCATCGAGTCCCATGAAGTAGTGATGCACCTCAATATGCTTCAACAAATCGGCATAGGCCCCCGCAGAGGTAACCGTGACGTCAGCTCCCGGTCGCAAGAAATCCAGCCGGGTCGCCTCGAGGAAATCGGCGAGCTCCGACTTTAAAATGAGATCCTTTGGCTGGATTTCGGGGGAAAGCCGAACCCTGGTGTGAACCGGGGTCACGTAAGCCTCGATATGCGTATGACCGTTTTGCCGGGCGACCGACACACGGTGGTTTCCATCGTGGACGAAATAGACGTCCCCAATCTGGAAAAGCTCGATAGGCGGCAAACCGGCGCCCTCGCTGGCGAGAAGCTCGACTTTGGCCCACCTCTCCTTGTCGCTGTCGCGCCGCGGCAGGAAATCGCGGGTGAAATCCTCATAGCGTCCCACGCTTCCGACGATGGAATCCAGAGGCACATCCTGCAAGACGCGCCGGTTCCCGCGCACCCCGCGCACCTTCTTGCGAACTTCCTCAAATGGGAGGAGGTCTGCGGATTTTCCGGTCAGGGATGCGACCACCTTTTCCAGATCGGCGCGCCTTCGCGCGCGCGCGAAATCGTCTTTCGCTGATTCCTTTGTTTGTGGCATATTCTTAGTTCAGCCGAGGCCGTCACGCGAGCAGTTGACGCCCCGATTTCTTCGTATCTCCCCTTCACGACGACTTTGCTTCGTGAAGCGCGCCCGGACTGTCAGTCGCCCGCTTGACACGCTGCGATGAACCCTTTTTCAAGCTAAGGCGCCGCCTTCCCTCCGGCAACTGGAATCTCTCCGATCTCCGCGGCGGTCGCCAAACCGCGAACGACAGAAAACTTCTGGCATTTGCCTTGCCGTGAACGGATGCTCCATAAGGCAATGAACTCACGGCAACTGCGTATCTATGCGATCGCTGATATCCATTCGCCGGACAGCTTTCACATGTGCCAACTCTCCCCGGAGTCCTACGATCTTGTGGTCACTCTGGGCGACATCGATGAGGGCACCCTGGACTACATTGCCTTCATGACGCACGGCATCCCTTTGCTCGGAGTGCTCGGAAATCACGATCCGCGACAGCACGTGGTCTTCGAGAGCCTGCATGCCCGCTCGATAGCTTTCCGCGGCGTGCGCTTGGGCGGATGCGGAGGCGGGCCGCGCTATAAGAAAGATTGCCCGAATCATTACACGGAGAGGCAGGTGTCGAAGTTTCTGCGCAAGATGCCTGCCGTTGATTTATTCATATCGCACGCGCCGCCTCCCAGCGCCGCCTTGGAAGGCGGGCGGATCTCGCCAAGCGATTACATTCACCGCGGGTTTGAAGCCTTCGACAAATATTTGCATTCGGCGCATCCTCGATTCTGGCTGCACGGACATCTCGGCCATCGTTACAGCTGCACGGTCGACGGGACAAAAGTCATGGGGATATGCGGCGGCCAACCGCTCATTCTCGAGTTCCCGGAGGGCTAGACCAACCGGGACTCGGTCGCAAACTCAGTTCGACGTCAGCGGGCTACCCGCCGGGAAAGGGGCCTGCCCGCGCGGCGCCGCCATGGCATGGGCATTGGGGAGAGACAAGTACAGAGCATGCGACTGGGCCCCATTTTGGGGATGCTTGCTCCCGAGATTGTAGGAGGAACCATTTTCGGTGAGGATGCCTCCTGGAAACCTCGCCACAACGACGGAGGTCCGCACGAATGACCCATCGGGAAACTTTTGGTGATTTCGTATCGCTCCGACACAGCGAAGCCCGGCGTCGCTGCGATGAAGCATCCAGTTTTCCAGCAAAATCGGTTTTGCAGCCATAGTCCTATCGGGGGGAAGTGGCAGTCCAAGCTACTTAAGCAAAGGGAGGGCCGCTGCGCAAGTGTCAATATGCTCACGCGGTTTGGACGACCGGCTGCTCTGAACTTTTTTCTGGATCCGAACGAGCAGGGAGCACATTTTTTTTCCGAAGTTGAAGCCCCGTCTTGCACGCGGCGCCAATTACGTTACACATCTCCCGCCCTATGAGTAGATTGGAAGGCAAGGTGCTCGTCGCCCAAGGCGGCGGACCAACAGCGGTCATCAATCAGAGCGTGGTCGGAGTCACCCTGGAAGCGAGGAAATTTACCCAAGTGAAGGCGGTCTACGGCGCCATTCATGGCGTCCAGGGAATCGTCAAGGAAGACTTCCTGGATCTGACACGCGAAACAACGCACAACCTTGAGCGGGTGGCCCAGACGCCATCCTCGGCGCTTCTTTCCACTCGCGACAAACCCAACGAAGAGTATTGCGCGCGCATGTTCAAGGTCATGCAAAAGCACGACATCCGCTATTTCTTCTACGTGGGAGGGAACGACTCTTCCGACACGGTGCGAATCGTGAATGAGCAAGCGGAGGCTGCCAACTACGAATTCCGGGCTATACATATTCCCAAGACCATCGACAACGATCTTCTCCTGAACGACCATTGTCCCGGATTCGGCTCGGCGGCGCGATTTGTCACCCAGGCGTTTACCGGTCTCAATCTGGACAATCGCGCGCTTTCAGGGGTGTTGATCGGAGTGGTCATGGGTCGCCACGCGGGATTTCTTACGGCCTCATCCAGCCTGGCGCGCAAATACGTCGATGAAGGTCCCCATCTTATCTATCTGCCCGAACGACCCTTTCAACCTGACCGGTTTCTCTCCGACGTGGATCGCGTCTACAGCAAGCATGGGCTCTGCACGGTGGCCGTTTCCGAGGGCATCCAGGACCGCGACGGCACCCCGATTGCCCTCGCTCTTTCGAGCAGCTCGGAGCGAGATGCGCACGGCAACGTTCAACTCTCGGGAACCGGGGTGGTCGGCGACCTCCTCGCAGACCTGGTCAAGTCGAAGCTCAAGATCAAGCGCGTCCGCGCCGACACCTTCGGCTATTTGCAACGATCGTTCCTGGGAGTTGTTTCGGACCGGGATGCGCACGAAGCCCGCGAGGTTGGCGAAATTGCGGTGCAATACGCGATGTGGGACAACGTGGACGGCTCGGTGGTGATCAACCGTCCCGTGCTGAACTACAGCGTTTCGTACGACTTGGTCTCATTGGCCAGCGTGGCCGGCAAGACACGCGTCATGCCGGATGAATTCATCAATGACGATGGAGATGGAGTCACCGTGGCTTTCCACAACTATTGCCGTCCCCTTCTGGGATCGAGCGTGCCCGAGGCCCATCGGCTGCGCGCTCCGCGAGTCCCGGCGCTGCCCGATTGACTCTGATCCGCATGGACGAATCGCCGCAAAAGACGAATAGTCTTTTCGACCTTTCCGGAGTCGTGGCCTTGGTGATTGGTGGAACGGGGGTTCTAGGCGGCGCTCTGGCGGAAGCCCTTGCCGCGGCCGGCGCGGCGGTAGCGATCGCGGGCCGAAACGAGGAACGGGGAAACGCGCGATGCACCAGGATACGCAGCGCCGGTTTGAAGGCCGACTTCTTCCGCGCCGACGCCTCTTCGCGCGCGAGCCTTCGATCGCTGCGCGAAAAGGTGACAGCCAGCCTCGGAACCGCGTCCGTGCTGGTCAACGCCGCGGGGGGCAACGACCCGCGCGCAAATGTGACGTCGGAGAACTCGTTTGAGAGCATCTCGCTGGAAAGCTGGTCGTCATGCTTTGAGCTTAACGTCACCGGGAGCGTTCTTTTTCCCTGCCAGGAGTTCGGGCCCGCCATGTGCGCGGCCGGGAAGGGAAGCATCATCAATATCGCAAGCGTCGCCGGGCACTTGCCCCTGTCACGAGTCGTGGCCTACTCCGCCGCAAAAGCGGCCGCGGTGAACCTGACGATGTTTCTGGCGCGCGAGTGGGGACGCTACGGGGTCCGGGTAAATTCCATCACCCCCGGATTTTTTCCGGCCGTTCAAAACCGGCGCCTGCTTTTCCAGGAGGACGGCTCTCCCACTCCGCGCGCTGTCTCGATTCTCGGCCACACGCCGATGGAACGATTCGGGCAGGCCCAAGAGTTGGGGGGCGCGGTCGTGTTCCTGGCCAGCGAGGCGGCGAGCAGCTTTGTGACGGGGGCGGATATTCGGGTGGACGGCGGCTTCCTCTCTCAGACGATCTGAGTTTTTTTGGCGGCGCGCGACCGCTACTCAGCTGTCCGGACCCCCACTTCGTCGAGATGTCGCAGCATATCGTCGGGGTCCTTGTAAACGCGGTAGGCGCCGGCTTTTTCCAGTTCCTCTCTCCCGTAGCCTCCCGAAAGTAAGCCAACGCTCAAAGCGTTGGCGCGGCGAGCGGCCAGCAGGTCCCAAACGCTGTCGCCGACCACTACCGACGCGGACATGGCGACTCCCAGTTTCTTCGCCGCCGCCAGAAAAAGGTCAGGATCTGGCTTCGCGTAGCGAACCTGGTCTCTGGTGATGACCGTGACTTTGTTTGGATCAACACCGAGAATCTTCAAAGCGGGAGCAGCGCTCTCCATGCGCCCGCTGGTAGCCACCGCCCAGCGCACGCGCTTCTTCGATAGATAGTCGAGAAGCTCGCGGGCGCCTGGCAGGGGCCGCACTTGGGCTACCAGGCGCGCATAGGCGTCGGCGTGCAACCGCTGAAGATCAACCGTCTCTTGCTTGGTCAACTGATGACCGGTTTCTCGGAGCAGGGCGTTGACGAACAGACCGCCGCTCATGCCTATCCTCCGATGAATCCGCCAGACGGACAGCTGGATGCCAGTCTTCTCCAGCGCCTCGCGCCAGGCCAGAACATGCTGGTAGACGCTGTCAATCAAAGTCCCGTCCAAGTCGAAAAGAAATGCCGGCCCCCTCGAATCCGGCGCCGTTCCGGTGGATGCTCTCAAGGAATCCCGGGTCATCTCTCATCCCAAGTTACAACGCCCGCCCGCTGACGGGAAGGAGCTTCGACGAGCCGGAAGAATTTTACGGCGGCCGCGAAACGACATGTTTTGGGCGACCGGCAACTTGTCTCTTTACAGAGCTATATGCGCACGGATACTCGGAATCTCTATGCAATCCTCCCTCGGCTGCCGCCAAATATCCCGGTCGCGATTGGCGAAGGCTCATCGAGGCGACGGCATTCGGGGCCAGAGCAATCATCGAATGCATCGCCGGCTGCACCGGGAGATGCAGGAGTCCATTTGGCGGAGTCCACAAAAACGCTGACCTTTCCCGCGTGATGAAAAATCTCATCGCTGTCAGACAAAAGGCCGCCCCGTGAAGCCTCGGTTAATCTCTCCAAAACGGTCAACCTTGTCTACCCCCATGAAAATCGCCCCATCTCAAATATGGTTCATTACCGGCTCGCAGCACTTGTACGGCCCAGAGCCGCTCAAGCAAGTCGCTGCGAACTCACAAGAAATCGTCGACGCGCTAAATCGTTCGAAGAAGATGGCGGTGCCCCTCATCCTGAAAACTGTCGTCACGAGGCCGGAGGAGATTCGCCGCGTTTGCCAGGAGGCGGGCAGCGACTCGGCGTGCGCCGGCCTCATTTTTTGGATGCACACGTTTTCGCCTTCGAAGATGTGGATCGGCGGCCTGAACATGTTGCGCAAGCCATTCCTCCACCTCCACACGCAGTTCAACCGCGACCTGCCATGGAACGAGATCGACATGGATTTCATGAATCTTAACCAAGCCGCCCACGGTGATCGGGAGGCGGGGTTTATCCATACCCGTCTGCGCCTCAATCGCAAGGTGGTGGTCGGACACTGGTCGGACGCGGAGGTTCAGGACCGCATCGCTGCCTGGATGCGCGCGGCCCGGGCGTGGAATGACTGGCAGGGCGCGGAGTTCGCCCGCTTTGCTGATAACATGCGCTACGTGGCGGTTACCGAAGGAGATAAGGTCAGCGCCGAAGCTCGTTTTGGCTATTCGGTGAATCACTACGCCGTGGGCGATCTGGTCCAGCACGTAACAGCCGTCAGCGACGCCGGGGTTGACACCTTGTGCGCGGAATATGAAGAGCGCTACTCCGTCGCCGCGCCGCTCCGCAAGGGTGGGCCACGACATGAATCTCTGCGAGACGGAGCCAGGATAGAACTCGGCCTCCGGTCCTTCCTGGAAGAGGGGAATTTCAAGGGATTCACGACGAACTTTCAGGACCTGCACGGTCTCAAGCAACTTCCCGGGCTGGCCGTTCAGCGCCTTATGGCCGACGGTTACGGCTTTGCGGGAGAAGGAGACTGGAAGACCTGCGCGCTCGTCCGGGCGATGAAAGTCATCGCCGCCGACCTCAAGGGCGGCACCTCTTTCATGGAGGACTACACCTACCACCTGGCACCCAAAGGGCACCAGGTCCTCGGTTCGCACATGCTCGAGGTTTGCGAGTCCATCACGGCGGGGAAACCGAAGCTCGAAATTCATCCTCTGGGCATCGGGGGCAAGGAAGATCCCGTGCGGCTCGTCTTCGACGCACACCCTGGAAACGCCATCAACGTCTCGGTTGTCGATCTCGGCAACCGATTCCGGTTTATCGTCAACGAAGTAAAGGTCGTGAAGCCGCCGAAACCGCTCCCCAAGCTCCCGGTGGCTCGCGCGATTTGGGAGTGCTTTCCTGACTTTAAGACTGCCTGCGCGGCCTGGATTTACGCGGGAGGCGCGCACCATACCGGATTCAGCTATCCGGTTACCACCGAACACATCGAGGACCTGACGGAGATTGCCGGCGTCGAAATGGTCGTGATTGACGACCAGACCAAAATCCGCGAGTTCACACGCGAATTGCGGCAAAACGAGATCTATTACCACCTCGCGCCCGGGCTGGGGCGGTTATGATGGCGATTCGCGACCGAGAATTAGTCGGACCGAGGGCCATGGCGGAAAACGCAAACTTCAACGCACCGGGCTTCTTCCCGTCCTGGCCGGTATGAGCCATCAATCCATTAAGGAGGAATGCTACGAGGCAAACATCCAGCTGCCCAAGTTTGGATTAGTAGATCTCACTTTTGGCAATGTGAGCGTCCTGGACCGCGGCGCCGGCGTCTTCGCCATCAAGCCCAGCGGCGTAGACTACGCGGCCCTCACTCCGGAACAAATTGTTCTTGTGGATCTCGAGGGCCGGCAAGTCAGCGGAGCCATGCGGCCGTCATCGGACACTCCCACCCATCGGCGATTGTTTCAGGGATTTCCGAGTATTCGTGCGGTGGTGCACACGCATTCGCGCAATGCGGTGTCGTTCGCCCAGGCGGGGACGGCCCTCCCCTGCTTCGGCACGACGCATGCCGACTACTTCTACGGTCCGGTGCCGGTTACGCGGCCGATGACACCCGAGCAGATTCAAACCGCTTACGAGTGGGAGACCGGCAACGTTATTCTGGAGAGATTTCGCGAACTAGACCCCGAGCGGATCGGCGCTGTCCTGGTGCACGGGCACGGACCTTTCGCCTGGGGGCCTTCCGGCGCCAAGGCGGTGGAAAACGCCCTGGCCCTCGAAATCATTGCCGAAATGGCCGTGAAGACGCTGCAAATCAATCCCGCTTCGACCCCAATCTCCAACTCCCTCCTGGACAAGCACTTCCTTCGGAAGCACGGCCCGGACGCCTACTACGGCCAATAGCGGCGCCGGCCGTTTGTGCGAACGAGGGCATCGCAACATCGTCATAGACAAATCCGCCTCGGGGGTGATCTTGCTCCTGATGACCTCGAAAACTTCAAACGCTGGATCGGAAAGCGCGATCTCGATCGACGAGTACATTGAGCGGGGCAGCCGCCAGATCTCCGCAACGCGATTGAGGGCCTTGGCGAAGCAAATCGGACAAATCGCCGCGAAGATGGACACGGAACAGGCCGCGCCCCACGCAGATTTGAAACTCCATGCGGCGAAACTAATCCTCATTCTGAAGTCAGACCATGTCAAAACGTGCGTGGATCCTCTCAAAGCTCCACTGGCCGAAGCGGGAGTCGCTGCCGAATATCTTCTGAAAGGGATGGACTTGATTCCCGACCAGGTGCCGGAAATCGGACTGACCGATGACGCCGCGATCGTGGGGCGCGTATTCGCCCGTAACCCGGAACTTCTGAAGCTAGCCTGACTTTCGGAACCGGCCATCCCGGTCCCGCCGCGTGGTGCTGTTCTCCGGCACGCCGATGCTTTTTGGCAGATTGCCTGCTGCCGCTTTCTGGAACTGATGGCGATCGGCCCTGGATTGCGTTAAGCAAGATCCAAAGTCCTCGCCTGGCGCGGAATATTTTGAATGGTTGGTGCGGAACTCGGAAGCTATTTGAGACCTGATGCTCCGCGACCTTTTACTGCGGGATTTCCGACGCTTTGAAGAGCTCGTTTTTGAGCCTTCTCCCGGCCTCAATTTGATCATTGGCCCGAACGCTCAGGGGAAGACCTCGCTCCTGGAAGCCGCTTGCGCCCTGCTTCGCTTGCAGTCGCCGCGCTCCGCCTCGCTGGCCGACGCCGTACGGTTCGGCCAGCCTGGCTTTGGTTTGGACGGGCACTGGAACGAACGGCATTTGCATGTCAGATACGCCGGCGGGCTCAAAGGCTTCGCCCTCGATTCCAAGCCTCAATCGTCCTCCACTGACTACCTGGCGATTGCGCGCGTTTCGTGGATTTCCAATGATGATACGCGGCTCGTCCGCGGCCCAGGCGCCCACCGTCGTCGCTTCCTGGATTTTCTCGGCTCCCAGATCGTTCCCGGCTACCTCCAGCGGCTTCGCGCCTACGAGCGTGCGCTCCGGTCGCGCAACACGCTTCTCAAGGAGAATCGACCCCGCCGGGAAATTGAAGCTTTCGATGTTCCGCTGACTAACGCCGGCGAAACGCTCCTCTCTGCAAGAACGGAGCTTTGCCGGGCCTTGGAGCCGTCCGTCGCCGAAGCCCTGGGCTTGATTTCAGGCAACTCGGAAACTCTGGAAATCTCCTACCAGCCCGGAAGTCCGGCCAACTTTCCTGCGGCGCTTCGAGAGAGCCGCTCCGAAGAAAGCCGGGCGCGCACAACCGTGATCGGGCCGCACCGAGACGACATCGCAATCCTCCTGAATGGATACCCTGCGGGGGCCTTCGCGTCGGAAGGCCAACAGCGTTCCATTGCTCTGGCGATGAGACTTGGCCAAGCGCATAACCTTTGGAACTCCACGGGCCTGTTCCCGTTGTACCTGATTGATGACGTTTTTGGCGAGCTTGACCCGCGGCGCCGGAGCAATCTCCTCGCCGCGCTGCCAGCCCCTGCTCAGAAGCTCGTCACCGCGACGGCTCTCAGCTCACTGGGGCCGGTCCCGGATGCTTCGTGCCACTTTCTCGGGGACGGTAAGCTCGTAAGAAAGACCTGAAGGCAACCGGTTTCTTCTCCCCTTCAAAAGGAAACCCGCTATTGCGCTCCGCCCGCGTTGAGGGTATTGGCCGCACTATGACGGACCTCGAAGCCTTTGTTGCGCTGAACATGCTGCCGCGTGTGGGTCCGGTGCGGGTGAAGAAGCTGCTGGAAACATTTGGCTCGCCACAGGAGATCCTGCGAGCCAGGAGAAAAGATTTGCTTGGGGTTCAGGGGATCGGGCCGGAGGTCGCCGAGTCGATCACCTCCCGGGACGAGCATTGCTGCCCCGCGGAAGAAATCGAGCGAGCAAGGAAATTTGGCGCGACGATTGTTACCCAAGGCGACTCCTCTTACCCGCCCCTGCTCCGCGAGATCCACGATCCCCCGATTCTTCTCTACGTCTGGGGCGCCCTCGAAAAGTGCCATGCCATCGGAGTTGTCGGCACCAGAAAGCCGTCTCACTATGCCGTCGAATGCGCCAAGAAACTCGCCTACCAGCTCGCCTACGCGGGGCTTGCCGTCGCCAGTGGTCTGGCCAGAGGAATTGACACTGCCGCTCATCAAGCGGCCCTCGCGGCGAAGGGCAGAACCATCGCGGTTCTGGGAAGCGGGCTGGACCTGCTTTATCCTCCGGAAAACCGCGAACTCGCGGAAAGAATAGCCGCCTCCGGCGCTGTAGTGACGGAGTTTCCAATGAAGACCGCGGCGGACCGGCAAACCTTCCCCATTCGCAATCGGATCATCAGCGGTCTGTCCGCCGGCCTGCTCGTTATTGAGGCGGGAACCAAAAGCGGCGCGTTGATCAGCGCGGCCCAAGCTGCGGAACAAGGCCGCTCCCTCTACGCAGTCCCGGGTCGGATCGATCAGCCGGGCGCCGCCGGTTCAAACCGGCTGATTCAGCAGGGCGCCAAACTTGTGACCGGCGCACAAGATATCCTCGATGACTTTGGACTCCTCTTTCCCAGCACGCCTGATCTCGCGCGTCCCGCCCCACCGCCCGATCTGACGACCAAAGAGCAGTCCGTTCGCGATGCGATCGGAGATGACGAGACACCGATGGACGCAATCATTTCCAAATGCGGGTTGCCAACCCAGGAGGTCTCTTCTACGTTGCTCGCCCTTGAGATGCGAAAGCTGGTCAAGCAACTTCCCGGCAGCCGCTTTGTGAAAACTCAATAACATGCCAAAAGCCCTTGTCATCGCCGAGAAGCCGAGCGTCGCGGCCGACCTGGCCCGAGCTCTCGGAAAAATTCCGAAGAAGAACGACGCCTTCGAGAACGATGAATTCGTAATCACCTCAGCCATCGGCCACCTAGTCGAGCTCTGTCTGCCTGGCGAGATGGATAAGAAGCGAGGCAAGTGGAGCTTTGCGAATCTGCCGATCATTCCCGAGCATTTCGACCTTAAGCCGATCGAAAAGACCCAGGCCCGTTTCAATCTCATCAAGCGGCTACTGAAGCGCGCCGACGTCCACGAGGTCATCAATGGATGCGACGCCGGGCGCGAAGGTGAACTCATATTTCACTACCTCCTGAAGCTTACCGGGAACAGCAAACCGACCCGCCGTCTCTGGCTGCAGAGCATGACCCCTGAAGCCATCCGCGACGGTTTCCACAAACTTCGTTCCGGAGCCGAGATGACCCCCCTGGCTGACGCCGCCGTCTGCAGGAGCGAAAGCGATTGGCTGGTAGGCATCAATGGGACACGGGCGATGACCGCCTTCAATTCAAAGGGAGGTGGCTTTCAGCTCACCCCGGTGGGGCGCGTGCAAACGCCCACGCTGGCCATTCTCGCCGAGCGCGAAATCAACATCCGCGATTTTGAGCCGCGAACGTATTACGAAGTCTTTGGAGAGTTCGGAATATTAACAGCGGCCGCCTCGCTCGATCCGGTGAGGAGCTATCGTGGCCGCTGGTTCGACGAGAACTTTAGGAAAAATGGCGGCGAAGATTCGCGCCCCGAGCGCATTTGGGAAAGAGAAAAAGCCGAGGCGATCCTTGCGAATTGCAACGGAAAACAGGGCGTCATCGAGGAGGAGAAGAAACCATCCAGCCAGGTTTCTCCGCTTCTCTATGACCTCACCACGCTGCAGCGCGAGGCGAATTCACGCTTCTCGCTGAGCGCGCGGCGCACCCTCCAAATCGTCCAGGCCCTCTACGAAAGACACAAGGTCCTGACCTATCCGCGGACCGACTCCCGCTACCTTCCAGAAGATTATCTTGGCAACGTCAAAGCCGCGTTCACCAAATTCGAGAACCCCGAGTTGCGCACGCATGCGCAGAAGGCCCTGGCCCAGGGATGGGTCAAACCGAACCGGCGCATTTTCAACGATGCCAAGGTGACCGATCACCACGCGATCATCCCGACCGGAGTTTCGGCGAAGAATCTCGACGAGTTCGAGTTGAAGATCTTCGACATGGTCGCCCGGCGCTTTATCGCGGTCTTCTACCCGCCTGCGCAGTTCGAAACCACTACGCGCATCACCCGCGTGGAGGGCGAGGCGTTCAAGACCGAGGGAAAGGTCATCCTCGATCCCGGATGGATGGCGGTCTACGGCAAACAGGCCGCCGGCGAAGCGGAGCAAGCCCTCTGCCCGATATCCAAAGGCGAACTCGCCCGGACCAAGAGCATCGAAGTCTCGGAAAACCAGACCAAGCCGCCGGCTCGTTTTTCGGAAGCCACGCTGCTTTCCGCGATGGAAGGCGCTGGCAAACTTGTCGAAGATGAAGAACTCCGGGAGGCGATGAGCCAGCGCGGACTGGGAACGCCCGCCACCCGCGCACAGATCATCGAGGGTCTGATTCTGGATGGATACATCAACCGGCAGGGGCGCGACCTGATCGTCACCCAAAAGGGGCTTTCGCTGGTCAGCCTTCTTCGGGGCATAGGAATCCAGGCGCTGACCTCGCCCGAATTGACGGGTGAGTGGGAGTTCAAGCTCAAACAAATGGAACACCGCGCCATGCCCCGCCTGGAGTTTATGCAAGGGATTCGCCGCTTTGCCGAAGACATCGTGGTCAAGGCAAAGAACTTCTCCGGGGACAGCGTCGAAGGCCGTTTTGCGGATCTCGACGCCAAGTGCCCGAAATGCGGTGCCACCACCTTCAAGGAATCCTACAAGGCCTACGAATGCAAAAGCTGCGGCCTCATCATTTGGAAGAACATGGCCGGCCGGGAACTCGAACGCGAAGAGGTCAAAGCCTTGCTGGAAACCGGCGCGGTGGGACCGCTGGAAGGATTCCGAAGCAAGCTCGGGCGCCCATTTTCCGCGACAGTAAAGCTCGACGGAGATGCGAAACAGACCTTCGACTTCGGAGATTCTGCCGGCGGTGCGGAGCAGGAACTCGATTTTTCCTCCCTCCCAGCCATAGCTCCCTGCCCGGTGTGCAAATCCGGAACAATTCACGATACGGGAACCTCCTACCGTTGCAGCAATACCCGGCACTGCAAGTTCCGGATGGGCAAGACGATCTGCCAGCGTGAAGTTCCCCGTGAGCAGGTCGTCAAACTCATTGAAACGGGAAAGACCGATCTTCTCTCTCGCTTCGTTTCCAAAAAAGGGAAGCCATTTTCGGCCTTTCTCAGACTCGAAGGCGGCAAGGTGGGCTTTGAATTTGAGGATCGAAAGGCTGCGGGCAAAAAAAAGAAGCAGGTGCCGGCGGCCCAAGCCGCGGCTTAGTCTTAGTTCTGCACCCTCAATTGTCCCGACGTCTTATAAAGGACTTCCGGGAATTTTCTTAGAACCTGTGAAAAAATTAGAAAGCGCCGCACTAGAGCAAGAAAGGCCGTATGGCAAGGCGCACGCGAGGGCGTATCTCCGCAGCGGGCTGTAACCAAGCGGGCAACGCGGCCAGACGGCCTTTCTTGCTCTCTCGCCCATAGGGTTGCGTGTCTTTTTGGCTTGACCTGCGTTGCTCGGGCGGGACAGCCGAGCGAAGGGAGACAGCCTGCCGAAGGCAGCCCGCAGGGCGGTGCAAAGCATCGGCAACACCGCTGCGGGTATTGCCGCCGCCCTCACGCCTTGGCCAAGCCAAAAATCCACCAGCAACGCAGCACTTTGTAATTTTTTCACAGGTTCTTAGAGGACAAGCGACCGGAGTGGTTTCGCCAGTCCTTTCCCCGGTCACGGGCAGGCTCGCTTTAACTGCTGGGAGACCTCCGCTGCGACCTTCAGCCGCAGTCCATTGAGGCGAATAAAGCCCGTTGCGTCTCCCTGATCATAGGCCTTGGTTGGGTCGGCCTCCATCGTGGCGATTTGCGGCTTGTAAAGGCTGACTGGACTTTTTCGGCCCGCTGGAATGATGTTGCCCTTGTACAGCTTAACGCGAACCGTTCCCGTGACGTTCTTTTGCGATTCGTTCACAAGCGCTTGCAGTGCTTCCCGCTCCGGAGCAAACCAAAAGCCGTTGTAAACAAGTTCGCTATATTTCGGCACGAGCGAATCGCGGAGGTGCATGACTTCGCGATCCATCGTCAGCGACTCCATCTGCCGGTGCGCGAAATGCAGAATGGCACCCCCCGGTGTTTCGTAGACGCCACGGCTCTTCATTCCAACGAATCTATTCTCGACCATGTCAACGCGGCCGATCCCATTGCGTCCCCCGAGCCTGTTCAGGACGCGCATGACCCAAACGGGGCTCAACCGCTCTCCGCCGGTTTCCTGGTGGCCCACCTGTCCGAGAATCTCCGAAAGTTCCGGATGGGCCAGACCTACGCAGTTCCCGGCCTCAAAGAACAGCTCCAGGTATTCGGGCTGACCCGGCGCCTCCTCCGGCGAGACGCTTAGCTTGTACATGTCCTTGTGCTCGGGTGCGGAGGAATCGAACCAAGGATCCTCGAGGATGCCGCTCTCAAAGCTAATATGAAGGAGATTGCGGTCCATGGAATACGGTTTCTTCGCCGAGGCTTGAACGGGAATCTTCTTCGCTGCGCAATAGGCGATCATTTCCGCCCTGCCGGGAAACTCTGCCCGGAATCGCTCGTCCCTCCAAGGAGCGATCACCTCCAGCCGAGGCGCGAGCGCCGCGGTCGTCAACTCAAAGCGGACCTGATCATTTCCCTTGCCGGTCGCCCCATGGGCCACGGCCTCCGCTCCCTCGGTCTTCGCGATTTCCACTATGCGCTTGGCGATGAGGGGACGCGCGATGCTCGTCCCCAAATAGTATTGTCCTTCATAAATCGCGGCGGCTTGGATCATCGGAAAAATGAAATCCCTGGCAAACTCTTCGCAGAGATCCTCCACATAACACTTGCTGGCCCCGGTTTTCAGTGCCTTTTCTTCGAGCCCTTCCAACTCCTCCTCTTGACCAATGTCTGCGCAAAACGCCACCACCTCGGCCGAATACGTCTCCTGGAGCCAGTTAAGAATCACGGAGGTGTCAAGCCCGCCGGAATAAGCGACGACGATTTTCATAGAGTCCCGCAGTTTCCGCAAAGCAAACCGGCGAGGCAAAGAATTTCCACCGAGTGTTGTTTCCAGCGGCAGGCCTGCTTTGCTCTATTCGTTTGAGGACGTACGATCTTTCCCCGCTCGAGTGGGCCCTTTCGGTCTTCGCGGCAATTTCGATTGGGATGGCCAAAGCCGGCTTTGGTGGACTGGGAATGCTGGCCATTCTCATCATGGCACGCGTTCTCCCGCCGAGAGAGTCCACCGGCGCCATTCTCCCCATGCTCATTCTCGCTGACATCTTTGCCGTTCACGCCTATCGCGCGCACGCCAAGGGGATTCTCGTGTTGAAGATGATTCCTCCCGCTCTCGTCGGAATCATTTGCGGCTGGTTGCTGATGCCCCATATCCCGACCCAGGCATTCGGCAGGTTCATTGGCTGGCTCACGCTCGCGCTGGTCCTGCTGGTCCTGGCGCAGAAGTTCGCTCCCCGGTGGACGAATTTTGCCGTCGAGCATCCTGGGATTGCGTGGCCTTTCGGATGGCTCGCCGGTTCCACGACGATGCTCGCCAACGCTGCCGGGCCGGTAATGACCGTCTATCTCCTTGCCTGCCGCCTCCCGAAATTCGAGTTCGTCGGCACGGCGGCATGGTTCTTCTTCGTTATTAATCTTCTCAAAGTGCCTTTCAGCGCTTCACTGGGGCTTATCAACGGCGCGAGCCTTGCTCTGAACCTTCTGCTGGCGCCAGGCGTGGTCGCGGGGATATTTGCCGGCCGCTGGCTGCTCGGCAAAATCAACCAGGCCGTTTTCGAATGGCTGATGATCATTTTTTCGCTGTTGGGAGCGCTGCGCCTGGTCTTCGCCTGAATTTCCCAACTGCCCCTGATCTCTAACCAGGCGCGGAAACCGCGCCCGGTGGCGCGCCAAGCCCCTCCACAACCACCCGATCTCCTTCCACCAGGACGACACGCACCTTTGCGCCCCGCTCCAGGAATTCGCCGTCGGTCACAACATCAACCAATGCCGCGCCGAACTCCGCCTTGCCCGCCGGCCGCAATATGGTCCGCGCCACCCCCTCCTCGCCCACTCCGATCCGAGGCTCAAAGAATGCCGGTGTGGTCTTCTCCATGGAGGGCCCTGACGGAGTTTGCGTCGACAGAACCAGCCGGTTGAAAAACGGCAGGCTTGGCAGAAACCGCGCAATGAGCGAAACCGCAATCACAAAGAAGACGAACGCGATGCCGAGGTTCAAAAGCGGCCGAAACAAGAGATCCAGCGAAAAGTCAAACGGCTGGCTCGGATAGTAGTCGACCATGGCGAAGAGTAGCGCCCCGGTCATCAGAGCCGTTCCGAGCAACGCCAAAACGGCGACCCCGGGAAAAAAGAGAAGCTCGGCCAGCACCAGCAGGAGGCCCAGAATAAAGACCGCGATGACCTCGAACCCGGTCAACCCCGCGATATAGTGCCCCGCGAAGAACAGCAGAAAGCAAATCCCCGAAAGGATGCCGGCAATTCCAAGCCCGGGCGACTTGAATTCCAGATAGGCGCCGATCATTCCTCCGAGCAGGAACAGGGGGGCAAGGATGGTGATCCATTGCGCGATGCGTTCAAAACCGCTCGGCTGAATTCGAACGATGTCTTTCACCCGCAAACCAGCTTTTTCGCAAAGATCGTTGAGGTTCGAAGCGATGCCCTGCGCCAAGAGGGGATGGCCGTCATAGATTTTGACAGCTTCCTGCGCGCTCAGGGTGAGCAAGCTGCCTTTAGGATTGATGACCTTGTCGCCGATTTTGACCTCTTTTTCCTTGTTAATGAACGCTTCCGCCAACTCCGGGTTGTATCCGTTTTTTTCAGCGGCGCTCCGAAAGTAGCCTGAAAAGTAGGACACCACCTTCGCGTTCATGCTCTCCTGCAAGTCTTCCCCCCCGCTGCTGACGGGCGCCGCAGCACCGATGGCGCTTACCGGAGCCATGTAAATTCGCTTGGTCGAGAGCGCGATCAGGGCTCCCGCGGACCCGGCGTTTGTGTTGACATAAGTCACCGTCGGAATCGTGGATTTCATCAGGGCTCCGAGCATCTCGACCGCGGCCTTGAGACTCCCGCCGTAGGTATCCATATCGAGGATCAACGCGGCCGCGCCGGCCGCCTCGCCTTTCTTCAAAATACGGCGAAGAAAATAAAACTGAGCCTCGGTGACTTCTCCGTTTAGCGGAATCACGAGCACCGACCCTTGGCGAATATCCTCCTCCTTGCCGCGCGCGAAGACCAGCGTCGAGGCCAGTAAGATGAGCGCCAGAAGAATTCGTCCCACAATTCGAATCTCCCTCGCGGTAAATTGACCCGCAAGGTAATTTGAAACTCGTGTCCCGCATCTCCGAGGAAACCATCCAACGCGTCGCCGAGGCCAGCGATATCGTGGAGATCATCGGCTCTTATTTTCCGCTCAAGCGTGCCGGAACAAGCTGGCGCGCGCTCTGCCCGTTTCATCGGGAAAAGACGCCCTCTTTTCATGTCAATGCGCAGCGTCAATCGTATCACTGCTTTGGTTGCGGCGCGGGCGGGACGATTTTTCGCTTCATCATGGAATACGAGCACGTGGACTTTCCGTCCGCGGTCCGCCGGCTCGCCCAGCGCGCCGGAATTCCAATCCTCGAAGAGGCTGGAGGCGCCGGGGACGATCGGCGGCATTCGATGCGCAAGAGGTTGCTTGCCCTGCACGCCGAGGTGGCCGCGTGGTTCCACCAGAGCCTGCTGACGATGCCCGCCGCCAAAGTCGCCCGCGACTACCTGAAATCGCGGGCGATCTCCGCAGAAGTCGCCAAGTCCTGGCAGCTTGGATACGCGCCGGATTCCCGGGAATCGCTCGGAAATTTTCTCCGCGAAAAGCGCTTTTCCAATGAGGAAATCGCGGCCAGCGGGTTCTCTGGCAACAGAAACATCGAGGACGAGCCCGACGCCAAAGAGCGCGACTTTGCGTTCTACAACCGGTTTCAGGGACGCCTCATCTTTCCGATTCGCAACGACTACGGGGAAGTCATCGGATTTAGCGGCCGGGTCCTCCATTCAAGCGCCAAGGCGGCCAAATATCTGAATTCGCCTGAAACGCTTCTCTTCACTAAGGGCCGCATCCTCTACGGGCTGGACAAATCGAAGCGCGCCCTCATCGAAGCCAACGCCGCCATTGTCTGCGAAGGCCAGCTCGACCTGATCACCGCTTTTGAAGCAGGTGTGCGGAACGTTGTGGCTCCGCAAGGCACGGCATTTACGAGCGATCAAGCGCGACTGCTGCGCCGGTTCGTCGAAGTGGTGATTCTTTGCTTCGATTCAGATCGGGCCGGACTGGAGGCGATCGGGCGATCGCTGCCGGCACTCCTCGAATGCGGCCTGGAAGTCCGGATTGCATCGCTTCCCGAGGGAGAGGATCCTGATTCTCTCATCCGGGCGAAAGGAGTGGGCCGGTTTCGTGAGCAGGTCGAGAGCGCTCCCGGTTTTTTCGACCACGCGCTTGAACGGCTTGCGCAAAACGGAGCGCTCCAAAGCCCGGCGGAGAAAACGTCCGCCGCTCGCCGGTTGGGGCCGCTGGTGGCCTCAATCAGCGACCCGGTGTTGCGCGAAGCCACGGCCCGCCGAATCAGCACGCGTCTCTCGATTTCCGAAACTGCCTTCGCCTCGCATATCAAACGCCCCGACCCGGCGCCCGTTGCAGAGAGGGAGACCGCCGATTCGTCGAGCGCCGCTCCATTGCGGCTCACTGAGGGAGTTCGTCAGCTCTGCCGCCTCGGGCTTCTTCACGCCGAATCCCGCGCCTGGCTCAGATCGCAACCAGCGCTGCCCCGCGAGGCCACGGGTGAAGGCGCAGAGCTGCTCGAAAAGATCCTCGGAAGTTCGCTGCCCTTGGAGAACCCGGCGGCCCGCGCGGCATTTGCGTCGCAATTGACCGCGCGGGAGGAAACGACGATCAACAGGTTGGATCTCGATCGCATACCCAACGACCCGCTTCAGCTTTCCAAAGACGCCTGGAGCGGCTTGTCCGCTCAACACCTCCAGGAGCAAAGCAAGCAGGCAAAATCTCTTTTCGAAGATCGAAATCAGCCGTATCAGCAACAAAGGGATATCCATTTGAACATCCTAGAAAAGAAGCTGGAAACGACCAGGTCCCGGCTAAAGGATACCACGCTCGAAATCAACGACCGCAAAGGCCTCGAAGAGGTCGCTGAGAACCTCGCCAAACAAATTCTTGACCTGCGAAGCCACCTGCACGACTTTTAGCGGCTCTTCTCGAAGCATTTCAAGCTGCGTTGAAAACTTCCCACAAACCCACCAAGTCGAAGCCGAATCCGGCCTCGTTTCAACCGAAGACAATCAACCTCCTTAAGCGGCCCTCGCCGAACGCCAAATTGGCGGAAAGCGGCAGGAGAGCCACGATTAAGGCATCCCCGCCAAAAGCGGAGGTGCTAGCGCGGCACTCCTCAGCCTTCGGGGCAGACGGCGAGCCGGGCGCGTCGTCTAGCTCGCCGCCGGATCTTCATAAGGCCTTGCAGGAGAAGGTTCGTGATCTCATCAAGCTGGCCAAGGAACAGGGCTATGTGACCTACGATGATCTCGACGAGGCTTTGCCCGAGAGCGTCAACGACCCGGACAGCATAGAATTGGTTATCACCCAGCTCCGCGCCGTGGAGATCGAGATCATTGATTCGTCGGATGTCGACCGAGTCAAGGAGGTTCGCAAGGACGGCGAAGAAGAAGAAGAAAAGGACGAGAAACCTGATAGCAAACTCGACATCCTGGATGATCCGGTCCGCATGTACCTCAAGCAGATGGGGCAAGTCCCCTTGCTCACTCGGGAACAAGAGGTCGAAATTTCCAAGCGCATCGAGGAGGCCGAGCTCAAAGTGCAGGAGATCCTTTACCAGTTTGGTTTCATTGGGCGCGCTCATCTCGATCTGGCCCAAAAGCTCATCGACATGCGCGAGCGCTTCGATCGCGTGATTCTCGACAAGAAAATCGAGAGCAGGGAGAGATACATGAAGATCCTGCCGCGCCTCTGCCAGCAGGTCAAAAAGCAGGCGGAGACGGTTGCTTCGCTTTATCGGGACAAGATTTCCGGGCACAAGACCCCCTCCCCGCAGTGTCTCAGATCTTACGAAAGAGCTCTGGCCACCCTGCAAAAGCTGTATCCGAAGTTTTACTTCAAACAGAAGGTCGTGGAGGACTTCGTGACCCTGGCCGACGAAAATCTCCGCGTCCTCCACACCTTGACCCACGAGCAAGACCGGCCTTCAAAGAACGGCGATTCCAAGCTCCAGCGTAGTGCGAGCCAGCAAATCCAGGAAATGCAGCTTCGCAACTGGATGACCACCGAAGAGTTGATCGAAAGGCATCGCGGGTTGAAGAGCTGGCATAGAAAAGCCCTCAAGGCGAAGACCGAAATGGTCGAGGCCAATCTTCGTCTGGTCATCTCCATTGCTAAGAAATACACCAACCGCGGCCTCTCCTTCCTCGACCTTATTCAGGAAGGGAACATGGGACTGATGAAGGCCGTGGAGAAATTCGAATATCGCCGCGGATATAAGTTTTCCACCTATGCCACCTGGTGGATCCGCCAAGCTATTACGCGGTCAATCGCCGATCAGGCGCGCACTATTCGCATCCCGGTGCACATGATCGAAACGATCAACAAGCTCATCCGGGTCCAAAAGCAACTGGTGCAGGAATATGGCCGCGAGCCCAGCCCGGAGGAGATCTCCGAGGAGATTCAGTTGCCGGTTGAACGCGTCAGAGCCGTGCTGAAGATGGCGCAGCAACCGATCTCGCTTCAGGCCCCCGTGGGGGATTCCGACGACACCAGCTTTGGCGACTTTATTGAGGACAAGGGGGCGGAGAATCCTGCCGATCAAGCCGCCATTGTCTTGTTGAAAGACAAAATCAAAGATGTTCTCGACACCCTCACGGAACGCGAGCGTCAGGTGCTCGAGCAACGCTTCGGTCTGGTCGACGGCTACAGCCGCACGCTTGAGGAAGTTGGCCGCCAGTTCAAAGTCACTCGCGAGCGCATCAGGCAAATCGAAGCGAAGGCGCTGCGGAAAATGCGGCACCCGACACGGATTCGCCAGCTCGAAGGCTTTCTAGAGCCGCAAGACTGGTGATCTTCGCGCCTCGCCTGTCGGCGGGCTTCGCGGGGAAACGTTTCGGTTTCACGGAAATCCATTTCGGGAATTGCCCTCCCACGAGGCGCCGGTAAATAGAGTTAGCTATGAGCTGGGAAGATTCGAGTCCGAAGAATCTCACAGGCGCAATGCTGGTCGCCCACCCCAGATTGCTCGATCCCAATTTTCGGCGGAGTATCCTCTTCCTCTCGCATTATAGCAGCGACGACGGCGCGATCGGCTTGATCCTCAACCGTCCGATGAAGAAGACCTTTGGCGAAGTGGCCGCTCAGAAAATCTCCGAAACCTTCAGAAACATTTCGCTGTTCTATGGCGGACCGGTCGCCGCGGATCACCTTACACTCGCCAGTTTGCAATGGCGGTCCGATGCGGTCGCGTTTCAAAGTTTCATGGGCAATGTTGAGGACGTTCACATCGAGCCGGAATGGAGGCCCGGTCTGCGGGCGTTCGTCGGCTACGCAGGTTGGAGCCAGGGCCAGCTTGAAGGAGAAATCGAGCAAAAGGCTTGGCTTGTCCTCCCGCCAGCTCGCGAACTCATCGAGATGAAAGATCCGGAAAACGCTTGGCGGCAAATAATGCGCGGTTCGGGACCGCTGATGAAGCTCTTGGCCGAGGCTCCGGACGACCCGGAAATGAATTAACTTGACGGGGACGGCCACGTCGAGACGCAGTAAAATCCCGTCTTAAATTTTAAGAGCTCGAATTGCTCGCGAGCATAAGGCGGCCGGCGCCCCGGCGATTCCCGGACAGCCTTTCCCGCGTGCTTTTCCCCTCACCGCGTGCGGCGCCACTTAGCAAATGCGTTCCCAAGAGCAGGAGCGCAAACGACCGGTCGCTTCCCATTCGGCCACGATCAGCCGCTACCACTTCTTGAGCTTCCAGAGCCAGAAAACAAACCCTCCCGCCAGCAGCGCGAGAATATTGATAACGACAAAGGGCCAATTCTCATGCTCCATCGGGAGCGGAAGGGCCACGTTCATCGAAAAGATGCTTATCACCAAATTGGCGAGCATGATCGCCACGGTCCATATGGTGAATTTCTTGATCAGTTGGTTGAGGTTATGGCTCACGATGGAAGCCCGCGTTCCCATCAGGTTACTCAGGACCTGCGTGTGGATTTCCGCCCGCCGGTAGCACTGCTGATTCTCAATGATCAAGTCCTCGAGGATCGCCATTTGCCGGGAGTCGAAGCCAAGCTTTTCGGAGAGGGTCCTCATCCTCTCCAAAAGCGCGCCATTGGAAGTGATCGAGTTCACGATAAAGACCAGGCTCTTCTCGAGCGCGAACATGTTGAGCAGATACTTGTTCTCAAGAGAGGTATTGATGCGGCGTTCCAGGGAATCGGACAACATGTTGATGGCCTTCAGGTGGCCTTCAAAGTGCATCGTGGCCTGATACAGCAATCGGAGGATGACGTCGTGAATCGATTCCACCGGAAACGGAACGCGACCTTCGAAAATCGGAGAGTCGTCGGCCATGACAATGACCAGATAGCTGTCATATACGAACACGCCCGTGGACGTCAGCTTCATTAGGAAATTGTCATCGGCGCAGAAGCTTTTCGGCCGCTTAAAGATAATCGCCGCGTGGTCCGGTTCGATCTCCAGACGCGAGAGTTCGTCGGGATCCAGTGACGACTGGAGGGTATGATAGTCGATGTTGTACTGCTCTTGCAGTTCGGCCTCCTCGTCCATGGTCGGCGAGGCGTAGGCGATAATTTGAGCTTCCTCGGGCTCGCACGGCACCAGCCGGCCCCCTTGAAGGGCATAGAAACTGCGAATACTCGGCGAACGCTTCCGCTCTTGTGCCGGCAATGGCTCGGCCTCCGGCAAAACCGCTTCGGGTGCCACCTCGGTCGTGCTCTCAGCAGTTGCCATGCCAGACACTCCTCTCAGTCCCAGAGTTTGTCCAGTCCGCGCCCTACGCAATCGAAAAGTTCGTCAATCTCGGAGTGGGAAATAATCAATGGCGGAGCGAGGGCGATGAGATCACGGATTCCCCGCACCATCGCCCCTTCCTCCCGAATCAGGGACCATGCTCTGAGGCCAAGCGAACTCGACGGTGTCAGCGCGGCACGGCCTCCCTTGGGAACGAGCTCAAGAGCCGCAATAAGACCATGCCCTCGCACCTCCGACACGGCCGGGTGGCCTTTCATTTCCGCCACCTTGGCTTGAAAATAGGGCGCCAGGTCGCGCTGCATGCGCGGAATAAGCCCAAGCGCCTCGATCTCGCCGAGATTGGCCAGCGCGGCGGCACTGCAGACCGGGTGGCCGCTGTAGGTGAACCCATGCGCAAAGTATCCCCCGCTCAGCAACGTCCCGGCAATTTCGTGGCAGAGCATCGTCGCCCCCATCGGCAGATAGCCGCTGGTCAAGCCCTTCGCGAGACTAATCAGATCGGGGTCCAAGTCCCAAAGATTGCTCGCGAACCAATCGCCCAAGCGTCCAAAGGCGGTAATAACCTCGTCGGCGACGAACAAGATCTCATTGTCGCGGCAGAGCTGTCGCAAAGCGGCAAGATAGCCGCAGGGTGGAACGATGACTCCTCCCGCGCCTTGAACCGGTTCGACAAAGAACCCGGCGATGGTCTCCGGATTTTCCCCGGCAATAAGCCGTCGCGTTTCGTCAATACACCATTCGCCATAGGCTTCCGGATCGCGCGCTGCCGCGCCGTAGCTGTACGGCCCGGGCGCAAGAATGAAATCGGCCAACGGGAGGTCAAACGGCTGTTGGCAGCTCGCCAAGCCGGTCATGCTCGTGGTGGCCAGCGTCACCCCGTGGTAGGAGAATGTGCGGGAGACGATCTTCCTTTTGTCCGGTCGGCCCTTCAATTTCCAATAGGCGCGGATCGCTTTGAGAGCCGTCTCATTCGCTTCTGATCCGGAGTTCGAAAAAATCGTATGCTTGACCCGGGCGGGCGCCCTCTCGGCGAGGAAGCTCGCCAACCGAATCGTCGGTTCGGTCGTTGAATCGAAGAACGAGGGGTAGTAGGGCAGTTGCTCCAGCTGGCGGGTCACTGCCTGGACAACGGCTTTCGAGCTGTAGCCGACATTCACGCACCACAGCCCGGCCAGACCGTCGAGAATCTTTCGCCCGCTCTCGTCGACGAAATAACATCCCTCGCCCTTGAGAATGATATGCGTTCCATGCTCGTGAAGCGCACGGTGATCGGTAAACGGATGGAGGTGGGAGGCCCTGTCCAGATTCTGAAGAGTCCCGATGAACGATTGAGCCATCGCCGGAATTCTATCAGGTTCGCGGGGAAGCGCGAGAAGCTACGGAGCAGCCGCGGTTTTTACGCTTGACGGGGCGCTCTCCTGTGGGTTGATAGCGCCGCATTGTAACCGGAAGGAAGAAAACTTGTGATGAGCGGGTCGCTGAACGCGATTTTCCAACACCTGATTTGGAACTTTTGTTATTTGAGCATCCTTCTCGGACTCTCGGCTTTTGGAATTCATAGATATTTCATCATCTATCTCTTTCTCAAGAACCGGGGAAGGCGCGTCGTCCCCGCGCAGCGTTTCGAGGAACTGCCACCGATTACCGTCCAATTGCCGGTTTTCAATGAATACTATGTCATCCGCCGGCTCATCCGGGCCGTAAGCCGCCTCGACTATCCCCGGGACCGGCTCCAGATCCAAATTTTGGACGACTCCACGGACGAGACCTGCGAGATCGCCGCCAATGAGGCCGCGCTCTTGAAGGCGCGCGGGTTTGACGTCGAGTATCTTCATCGCGAGCACCGCACCGGTTTCAAGGCCGGCGCGCTCGAAGCCGGTCTGGAGAGCGCGAAAGGCGAGTTCATTTTCATTCTGGACGCCGATTTCGTTCCGGCGCCAGATACCCTGAGGAGAAGCATCGATCATTTTACCGATCCCCGGATCGGCATGGTCCAGATGAGATGGGGCCATCTGAACCGCGACTACTCGTTGCTAACGACCGTTCAGTCACTTTTCCTGGACGGCCACCTTCTCCTGGAACAAACCGCCCGCAGCCGGAGCGGGCGTTTTTTCAATTTCAACGGCACAGCGGGAATCTGGCGCAAGTCATGCATCCTGGACGCCGGAGGCTGGCAGTATGACACGCTTACGGAAGATCTCGATCTGAGCTACCGGGCGCAGATGAAAGGATGGCGGTTTATCTACCTGCCGGAGGTGGTTATTCCCGCGGAACTTCCTGTCGACATCAATGGCTTCAAGTCCCAGCAGCACCGCTGGACAAAAGGGTCAATCCAAACCTGTAAAAAGATCCTGCCGCAAATCTGGCGTTCGCGCCTTCCATGGCTGATTAAGTTCGAAGCGACCGCCCACTTGACCGCCAATTTCGGATATCTTCTTCTTGTCTTTCTCTGCGTGCTGATTCTTCCGCAGTCCTACGCCACGCACGGCGCACTCTACGCCTGGCTGGTTGATCTTCCCATCTTCTTCGCGACGACGGTTTCCGTCTCGCTCTTCTACCTCGTGGCGCAGACTCATCTCAATCCGCGCGGATGGCTGCGCGAGCTCTGGATGTTTCCCCTGACCATCGCCCTGGCCACCGGCATGTCGGTCAACAACGCGCGGGGCGTTATTGAAGCAATTCTAAACCACAGATCCGAATTCAGCCGCACTCCAAAATATGGTATTGCCAACGGTTGCGGGCCGATCAACCGTGTGCGTTACCTCCCCCTGAAATCCTGGCTCCCGCTCATTGAGTCAATTTTCGCCGTTTACTTCGCCTATTGCACATGGAACGCGGCCCAAATGGGACACTGGCTTTCCGTGCCGTTCCTGATCCTTTTCCTCGGAGGATTTGCTTACGTCTCCTCAAAATCCGTAAGTTTCTGGATTCAGCAGGTCGTTGCTTTGCACCCGTCTCGCTCGACCGCGTGAGGACTCGAACACCAGCGGTTCTGCTCATCTGCCTAGCTTTTCTCCAGGGATGCTCCACTGACAATCGGCATCTCCTCATCATCAGCACGGCGGATCAACAGATGCTTGTGCTCCAAGACAACGTCAAGATCGTCAGCTATCCCGTTTCGACCTCCAGGTTTGGAGTCGGGGACGCGCCAAGCAGCAACGCCACTCCGCTGGGACTCTTGAAGGTTCGCAAAAAAATCGGCGCGCACGCGCCCGCCGGCGCGGTGTTCAAATCCAGGCGTCCCACGGGAGAGATCCTTCCGCCGGACGCACCCGGACGTGACCCGATCGTCAGCCGTATCCTTTGGCTTGAAGGACTCGAACCGCGCAACCGAAACGCCTTTGACCGCTACATCTACATCCATGGCACCCCTGAAGAGCGCAACATCGGAATGGCCTCAAGCTATGGATGCATCCGCATGCGCTCTCGCGACGTGATAGCCCTTTATGACACCGTTGGAACGGGCGCCCGCGTCTTTGTCACGACCCGGCCGTTGAGCGAAATAAACAATTTGGCCGAGGGCAGCGAATAATTCTTGCGCCGCGCAACAAAAGCCGTAACTTAGCCACTCTTACCGCGGGGTGGAGCAGCCTGGTAGCTCGTCAGGCTCATAACCTGAAGGTCGTAGGTTCGAATCCTACCCCCGCAACCAATTTTTAGCCCCGGCAGCCGATGAAGTTGCCGGGGCTTTTTGCTGATATATAGGAACTTACAGAGAGAACGTGCGAGATCGTCATCAAATTCCCGCAAATTTAATGTGAGACAGGAAACAGATAGAACTTACAGGAAGTGACCCGGAATTGTCCGCCAATTGTCCGCCCGACTTTCACTGTCTGTATGGGGATAACGTTTAAAACGTCATCTGGATTCCTCGTCTCTGTCGCTCGCTTTCGACGATCCGAGCAACTGCTCGAAGGGTTCGCAGGAACCCGACAAGCAATTGACCTCCCCGGAAGTAATGGCCCGGAGCAATTCGTCCGATTGAAGCTCCTCGGGCAATTTGAAATCAGCCAGCTCTCTTGCCGGGTTCGGATGTGCAAGCCACGGCCGGGGATGATTTCCAGCAGGTCGATGTCCGTGATAGGTAAGGCGCGATTTTCCACGCACAGCCAACCCGTAGGTTTTGCGCTTGAAAGTGGATCGATGCGGCTCGCTCGTTGCAGCCAGATTTGACTTCGCATCTGCGCGGATTTGCGGGCGAGCGGATTGTTTGTGGGAGACTCGATGGGCATGGGTTTTGAGGTGCTGGAGGTGACTTTCGATCTCCGCCATTCGGCGGAATGCCGAGAAGATTTCACCGTTGGTTTCCGCTTTCCGCGGTCGGCAGCCATTGCGGGTCATAGCGACTGCTTTTGGACCGAGGTGCTGGGTCGCTGGGCGATCGATTCCCTGGGCTTTTAGCGAGTGGCGGGTTACCTCTCCCGACAATCCAGCTTTTCGCAGGGCGCGATTGCAACGCACCTCCCACATTTCGCGAATCCGCTCGACTTCGACGGGGCCAAGTTTGCGATCATCGAGACTGCGAATTTTAGTTTTCGAAAAATCTCCGTCTTCGTCGACGACACGGCTCGTCATGAAAATGTGGCCGTGGGCATTGCGCTGATCGCCCTTCGTATTGGGATGATGCAGACTCACGCAAAGGGCCGCACCGTATTCGTCGCGCAGCTGAAGACCGAACCCGCGCAGCAAATCCCACTGCGCCTTCGGATTCAGCTCATGGGGTAAGGCCACGTCCATCGCCCTGCCGACGCGAGCGTCCCAACGCCTTTCGGCCTGTTCCGCACGGGCGGCCAGTTCGCCGGGCGTCATTTTCGGTCCGATGATCTGCCATTGGATCACATCCTGCTTGTGTTTGGACCAGTCGTGCTTTTGGCCCGTGCGATCGTCGGTCAATTTGCATCGCGTGTCATAGGCGATTTGGGCAACGGCACCGTGTCCTTTAGCCCTGCTGATCGGCCGGATCGAGAGATGAAAGATCGCCATATTACGAGCGAGGCTTTCCGGCTTTTAGGAAAGAAAATCGGGTGCCTTGCGAGCGGTAGCGAGCCCTTTCCGCAAATGGCGGAAACGCACGGGCATCGCGGGGAAACTCCCGCGACGCGTAAGTGCGCTTCGCCTTTATTGAAAGGCTCCGGTAGCTTGGCGATGTCCTTTCCAAAGTCGCCTCCTACTGAGACTGAACCAATGAAAGTGAGTCTTCCTTCGTTGCATTGGGAAAGACCGACCGCAGAAGTTCTCCATCCTGCGGAGAAGTCTCGGGTAATGAGCTGGCGAAGCAATTCGGCGTGATTCCGAAGTACGAGCGAGCCAAGGATAATTTTCGCCCTGGTAAGACGCTTACGCTCGGCGGTGTGGGCTGCATGCTTGAGTTGCCTGATGCGATTCTCAAGCTGTCTTTTCTCAGTTTCGAGCCGTTCGATTTTCTGTTGGTGAGAGAGTGAGGTTTCCATTGGTAAGGTTGGGAATAGTGGTAGACGAAAATCCTCTGTGGGTTTCGAACTCACGGTCGCCTTTCGTTCTGGGACGAACGTTGCAGCGGTTCACGAAGTCGTCTGAGTTTCTGACAAAACGCCTCTCGTTCCTCGTCCGTGATTTCGTGCTCGGCATTCTCCGGTGGAAGGATTTCCGCTGGGGCTTCAAGCCATTTTGGACGGTGCGGCTCTGTCCAGCTAAGGCATCATGGTAGCGGCATTGCTCGGCAAAGAGCGTTTCGCCTCGCGTCCTTTCTTTCTTCCTAGAAGCCTCGCCGAGCTCGACTTGAATTTGGCTCAGACGTCTTTCGAGCGAAATCCGCTCCGAAGCCGATAGACCAGGAGCATTCGCCTCGGAGAGTGTTCGGCCTTGGGCTCGGGCCCGCGCGCGCGATCCCCCTTCTTGTGTGGTCTGCTTATATGGTCTGCTTTGTCCCATACGGGACACCGTGTCCTTACACGGGACACCGTGTCCTGTATAGGACACCCCCTCCAGTCGGACTGTCTCGCTGTTTCGGACCACGATCCGCGGAAGCGTCCATTCAGTAGCGGCGCAATCGCCTGCCGGCGTGAGGGAGGCCTTTCGGTGAAGCCATCCCAATTTCTCCAGTTCATTCGATGCCCGGCGTAAGCGGGCATCGTTCCACGAGAGCCAGGCACGCAGAAATCTTCTACTAGCTTTGACGTTCTGCTCGCCGTCCGCCACATCCAGCAGGCGTGCGAAAAGCAATTTGGCATCGCTGCTGATTTGCAAACCGGCAATCCATCGAAAGAGCCGGATGAATTGCGCATCGGAGGCCCTAATGGTGTGCTCCTTCATGCTGATGGCGCGCTCTCGCGTGTCGGGTGGCGCTCACTCGGCATGAGAGGCGGCAACTCCCCCTTCAGAAGCCTGCCATAGGCGGCCTCAACCGATGAAGTGTCGATAAGGAGATCGCGGCCCGACCTTACGATGACAGCCATTGATCTCCGGCGTGACGGCTGGCCCAGAGCATGCGCGCCACGAGCTTTGATGAACCCAGCGCGGAAATTGCCTGTCTCTTGGTAAGCGCCAGCGGGCGGACACCGCCAAATGAAACAAGGTGAGGGGAAGTTGGTTCTTGAGGTCTCATGGTTTTCTCCTTTGGTTGATGAAGCCAGATGGCTCCATTCGAGACCTGATTATGTCAGAATTTTCGAGGAGGGTTGTTCTCGACGCGGAACAACTTTACAGAGGAAATCGAAAATATTTTCATATGATCTCCGTTCGGCAGCTATTTCAAACCCTCCTCGGGCAGCTGCTTTCGCAACTCTTCTTATTTGAGGGCTCGCTGCACTGAACTGAGGTCTTTCTCCTCCCCATTCAGCCCAATTTTATATCGTTTCCGTCCCGCTTTCGTAAGCATCCCGAGAAATGCGAGAGAAGAAATAAGCTAATCGGCTCGGCAATTGAGCGGAAGTTCGTTTCCTGTCGCTCGCACTACCAGAGGCAATATTCTGATACCTGAGAGGGTGAAGAAATGTCTTCCAGATGTCTCTGAGGCCCAGCGACTGACAGGAAATGGAATGGCAGCCCCATCATTTTGGTCGAGAAATCTTAGAGCGACAAAGAATCGACTTTTTTTAGCTCGGAGCTGACGCGATTTCTGCATCGATTCCGTGATGCATGGCCCATGCGCTCAAATACTGTCTCCAGGCCGGCCATCTGGTGACTGAGGTTTCCTGGATTCTGGAAAACAATTCCCCGATTCAGAACCCGTATTTGTCGTGATTGGGATATCGTGAAGTATCAAAGTCACATCAGGCCCGGCATTCGGACAATGGTGATCCTTCAATATCGGTTTGTTCTCGCTCACCATTCGCCTCTGTAGCCATTTTACGGTTTTCGAAGCAATTTCGCCGATCTGGGCGATTGCCCGAGCCGGATCTCGTCATCCACTTGGTGAGCTCATGGTCATCGCGCTGCCTGGCGTAATGGGCCGTGGTGGTCTTGGAGATATCGGCACACCGACCGGATCTGGAATAACATTACCCGCCAAGTTCGAGCCTTATTGCCATCCAGCGCCCTTGGTGGCCGTCTTTACGCGAATAAGGAACCTGTGCGCGGCAATATAGAGAGTGCCGCCGTCATCGCCCCAACAGCAATTGCCAGTAAGCTGGTTTGTGAGTATGGAGCCGAGGTGTTTGCCGGCAGGAGTGATCACCAGGACGCCGCCGGGACCGGTAGCCCAGATGTTACCTTGCACGTCCACCTTCAGCCCGTCGCAAGTGCCTCCGTGATCTTGGTCGCGCAGGGGCTTGGCATCGAAGAAGGTGCGACCGTTTGCTACAGAGCCGTTGGATTGCACCTCGTAGGCCATGATTCGCGGGTCACTGGGGTCGCTGACGGCAACGTAGAGGGTCTTCTCGTCAGGGGAGAAGGCAAGGCCGTCGGGCCAAGTGAGGTCGGGAATCAGCAGGGTCACCTCGCCTTTCGGATCCACGCGATAGACGCCGTTATGTGGCAACTCCTTTAGCGGTGAATCATTGAAATTGGCGAGGCCATAGGGCGGGTCGGTAAAGTATACGTCGCGCCATTCTTGCGGATTGCGAGATCGTTGGGCGAGTTGAAGCGCTTGCCATCGAACTTCGCGGCAAGGACGGTCTGCGTGCCGTTCTTCTCCAAACGCGCCAGGCGCCGCTCACCTTGTTGGCAGATCAGCAAACGGCCGTCGGCATCCACAACGAGACCGTTTGAGCCCGGTTCGCGGAATCCGCGTGCGGGGTCGAGCAGGCCGCTCGGCTTCATGAAGACCGTTGCAGCCGTCTCGCCGGGCTTCCACTGGTAGATCACATTATCCGGTACATCGGAGAAAACGACCGAGCCTTGGAACCATGTTGGACCTTCGATCCAGAGAAGCCCTCGGCGAGCTTCTCGACTTTCGCATCCGCTGGGACCAGAGCATCGAAAGCGGGGTCTAGACGCTCTATGCCCATCTCAGATGCCGAGAAACCTTTCTCGGCCGCGAGCAGGGCAGATGCAGCGAGAGCCGCGAACACCAATAAGAGCCTCACGAGTTCGCTTCGTATAATAGGAAGGCGGGCGATTTCAATTTCAAAGAATGTCGGCGGGCGCGAGTTGTTCAGTCTTGACGTTCTTCGCACACATCCGCGGGCGATACGGCCTGAGCGGCTGCGGCTCGAATGGGAAACGCACGACCTCGATTCGGAGACTACGATATGCCGGCCAGTCAACGCATTCATGGCAGGAAAAAGCATTTGCTTTTGGGAAGTCTCGAGAGAAGGGGGGCCGGGTTTTGCCGGGGGGCGCCTCTCCCATATAGATCTCTCGGGGTATTGGAGAAAAAAATTTAGGCGGACGCACGGCCGCGTAAGATCTCGCGGCCCTTGCTGTTTTATGGCACCAAAGGCTTCGGAGTGTAATCTATGAGTTTGATCAGCGCAAATTTCTGGAGGAGGACATCCCTTTTCGCCTTCGAAATTTGAACCTGTTCGACTGGGCACTACAGATAATAGCCAGCCCCAGGATCCTAGGGCGCCGAAGCACAGTCAGGTGCAGATGTTTTTTGATACCGGCCACACATTAAGCGGTTCATTTGGGGCTTTCACGAATCCGGCGATCGAGACAGGTCTTATCACGTGCCGTGCGCTTCTTAAGTTTCTTGCGGCGAAGGAATCCAAAAACTGAAAACACAAAGACAATGTTTGGATCACATCGTTTGAACGCCCGGACGGCAGAAACCTTGAACCCGTATTTAATCTCAGACCTTGCCAAATTCTTCCCTTCCGAAGCTTCGGAAAGCGAGGCCCGGCGTGCGCTGAAATTCACTAAGCAGGCAGCAGACAATGCAGTGGCGCACCTTACCTTGGGACCGCCGCAGCAAAAAAAATGAAGACGTAACACATTTCATGCTTTTGCGATTCGCAAGGCCGTGGAACAAAGCCTTTACGCACCGCTTGGCCTTCCCTTTCCTCCAAGACTTTTTGCCAACTAAAAGGCTGCCGCTGCCGGGATGTGTTCTTTCGATCGGCATCGGCGCATCAAACTACAATTAGCGAATCAAACCACGTATCTGCTGGAATCATCAGCCTCAAAAGCAATGACGTTTGAGAATTACACGAACGAGGAATTGCAGAAATTTGCACATCTTCGCGCTCTGGAATGGTTCTCGTGGCCAATATTCCTTTCGCATTCCATCGTTCCGGTTCTGCTCGCCGCCACGCAGAGTTGGCTTGTGATCGTCATCGCTCTGGTGATCGATTTTGTCTGGCACTTTATCTGTAATCGATTCATAGACGTCGACCTTGCGATTGCCGGTCTATTCATGTTCCGTTTGAGGTGGATCGTCGCACCTGCTAGTGCGATTTTTCTTTTCTTTCACCATCGCTATGGACTTGCCATCGTGGCGCTACTATGGCCACTCCTTGCGACCCTGCTCTCCGGTGTTTCAACTAGGCTCGCATACATCTCTGGCGGCCAAGCCGACCTCTCCGAGTTGGAGCGCGGCTTTCGCGAAAGGATTGGACCCGCGAATTTGGCAAACAAACCAAGGAGCGTCACGGCCATGGTCATCGTCGGCCTGGGTGTGCTTGTTGTGATTGGAGTCTTCGCAGACATCACGCAGCGAACTTCGGCGCATGTCCGGACTGAAAGTGAGCTTTTGCACGGCAACTCGGCTTCTCCCCCTTTATCCACCACGCAAGCGACGCCTGCTCCCATAAACCCTGCGTCGGCAGTCATCGAACAACCGAACCCAACGCCGTTGAAGCCAGTCTCGCAAAGCGTGCCTCAGGATGCCAGCCTTCCAAAGGCTAAAGCGACTTATCGCGTCTCCGGTGTGAGGGCCGGCGATTTCTTGAATATGCGTAAAGGTCCCGGAGCCCGCTACTCCGTTATCCAAAGACTCCAGAATGGCGTGGACGGCATAACTTTGATTAGTGAACCGGTGGCTAGGGGAAGCAAGAGGTGGCAGAAAATAAATAGCAGAGGCGTCGTAGGCTGGGTGAGCGCGGACTATCTGACTCCCTCGATGCCGGCGACGACACCGACGCCGCCGTTGCGCTGAACTGCTTCGGATAATGTCGCTGCCTACTGGAAGGGGCGAAGGCAGCCGAATTCCCGAGGCAAAAAGCACCCTTCCCTTTACGAAATCAATCTTCAACGCGCATTTTTGATGCAGGCAAAAATCCTTCGCCTTCTCAACTCTCGCGAACGACCTCCGCCGCCTTCTTCTCATCCCGCATGGCCACGAAGGTGCAATGCCTCAGGTGTCCGGCGTCCGTCCATTCAACGAATGCGACCCGGCAGACCAGCTTCGGGTCGTCGGATCAAATAATATCACTTGTTTGTCGGTTGACGCTGTGGAGAGGATTTGGGCTTGGGCGATACACGTTGATTGGCACTGTCCTGGAGCCCATAGCTGCGCCCGGTTATCGCGATTACTTCGGCGTAATGGAGCAGTCGGTCGAGGATGGCACCGGCGACACGGACGTCGCTAAGGAGCTTTCCCCATTCCTCGATGATTGGATCTTATCAGGGTGGAGCGGTTTTCGTGACGCATGATGAACGGCGGCAAAGTGATGTGAGGATAGTTTGGGTGTGCTCATAACATTAAAACCCGCAGTTAGGACTTCCGAAACGCTGGACAACTTCAACTTGCGGGCCGTCAGCGACAACCGTAATGATCCTTGGATCGTTGCTCTCCAGCCTTTGCAAGTCAGCTTTGCTGCCGTTTATCGTGGCAACAATTCTCCAGATCTCGCCCGAGAAGCGGACCGTATCATTAGTATGGAGTCTTGATGTCACCTTGTGTTAGGTTGTTGTTTTAGAAAGGGATTCGGTCTAAGACTCCGAACAGTTCCGGCTATCGCGGTCCTTCTTCTCCGTGCTTAGCGAAAAGCTCATCTTTTGCTAGCAGAAGCAGCAGGCTTTGCAGACTTGCTCACCTCAGCCGACGTTCTCCTTGACTTGCCCCTGTCCGGCCTGAATTTGCTGGCCAGTCATCCCACAGACATACCCCGTAGCGATGCCGAATGTATCCAACGACACTATTCTGCGACAGGCTTGTCGTTCATACATTGTCCGGCCCGGATAGAATGTCCCTGACATGGTAATCAATGGAGTTTCAGTGTTGATTTTCATTGTGTATTGTGATCAGGAGCGAATTCTGCCATATATTTGGATGAGAGGTTCGACCACACTCCGACCTCATGCCCCATTTCGGTTGCCAGTTTCTCTGCGTAACGTGATGCTACGCTGAGCAGTTTTCGGCACCCAAAGCTTGCTCCGAATGATGCTTGGCGCATGTCGCAAATCACGTAAGGATAATTATTGTTCATAAAAGGGTGGACGCCCCGGTCTGGTGAGGAGTCACTGTTGCTTCCCGGTGGACAGGGAGCGGACGGTTGAAGGTTTCAGTTGGTGCAATGTTTCAGCAGCCGGGATTTCTGGTCGAAGAGCCCATGCAGCCATCTGAGGCTGCACAAGGCAGAGGCTCGGCGTTCCGGGGATCTAAAGGGGGAAAACTACGGTTGGAAACTATTCCACCGTGAAGACGCCCGGCGCCTGAGCGCCACATTATCGATGCGTCCGAGCGGATGAATTATCGATATGTGATAGCGTAGCATCTTGGTTTCTAACGATATACGATCGGATTCAGCGAAGTTGCAGCCTGTTTAAACAATTTGCAAACTTGTGACAACGCCTGCATCGGCAAAAACGTGCCTGCGGAAGATTCGTCGGACGAAGACCGGCTGCGCGTCATCAACGTCAACCTCACTCCGTTTTCTACTGTTGCCACTCTTCTTCTCGCGGTCATGTTTATCACCGGATTCCTGGGGCTAAAACACGCCTATGGCGCCGGATTGCTTTTCATCGTTGCAACAGTCTTTCTCGGTTCCGCGTTGATTCGCTTCGCGCAAGAAGCGCGCATCAGTCTCCATGAGTATGATGAATACCAGTGACTCAAACTCGGCGGGGACGTGGAAAAGCGAGGAATGCAAAGGCGACATTCCACGCGGTCAGGAGGACATCTAGTTCGGCAGCGAAGAAAATTTGCTGCGCAAAACGAGGTCAAACGCAAATTGTGCCGTGACTGGCCTGCACTGCATCGGCTCAATGAACGCGGGTTCTGCTGGCTTCCGAGTTGTCCTTGGCGAGTGCATCGACTGGTTCGCCTGGCAGGTGTTAGGTGGCACCGTTCTCAATGACATTCCCTTCTGCATCGGTTCGGAGATACCCTTTCGACGAATCGAGAATGACTAGTCGATTGTGCCATGGGTCCTCGATCACGGCACACAAGCCGATTCGAATCTCGAATGGCCCTGCAACCACCTTCCCGCCCGCTTCCAACAAATCTGCAGATCGCAGCTCGGACAGAAGCAATCCGGTTTCCCGAAAAGAAAAAGGCGCACCAGTTTCCCGCTGCGCTCTCCTTTCTTTTTGGTTTCGTCGGTCTACAGAGGCTTTCCGTTGCCCGTAGGTATCAAAGCTTTAACTGCTGCCACCTTTGCACTGTTCCACTCTAGCCCCAATTGTCATTCGCCTATCCGCGACGGCGAAGTCGAAGCGGGGCGCGCCTCCCGTGCTTTCATATTCAGGGCCTAGGGTTTCGAATGCGACCATAACAGCGGAATGACGGGGGACCCCACCGGTGGCAGTGGGCAGGGCTGTGGCAGGCATGGGGGTATCAGTGCTTACAGAAAAAATTGCGCCTTAAAAATACAGCCGTCGTTTCCAGTCGAGAACTCCTTCGGGAGACGTCTGCTAGCTAGTTCACGCCCAAACAGTAACGGGGACCATCGGAAGAGCAGGTTAGCGCATCCTGTGTTGATCTCGTCTGAATCGTCCCAGGGCCAGCTCGCGAATCCGGGACCGCTGCTGTTCGGCTAAACACCGAAAGCGCATCGGAGGTTACTGGCGCGGAAGTTCGTATCGCAGTTCAAAAATCGACAAGATTCTTATTCATGCGGACCGCCGCGTCGATTGGAATCTTCCTGCCGGGTGCACTAACATTTCTTACGTCACCCTCTGCGTTATTGTCATCTTCACCGAGAGCGTGTGCCGCCTCGTGAGCGAGCGCCAAGCCCAAATCGACCCCCTTGAGGTCATCTTGCATTATGCAGTAGCGATTAAGAAAGGTCGAGCTCCCCGGTTTGTCCGTTAGCGCTACCGCCGAGGCAATGAAGCGGTTTGTGCCCAGACCGTCAACTCGCGCAGCGTATTGAGGCGTATATACGCCCCGGCGCTCTCGACTTGCGTAAGTTTTACCACGCGCCCCCCGAAGCAAATCCAACCTTGGATTGCGCGGTTGAACTCGCCGGCGAACATTTGCTGTATTCGATCTCGCTCAAGCGGACGGGTGTCTATCTTGCCGCGGCTCCCCTGGATGGCGACGGCGTGCTCGAAACCATCGTCCGCTTAATGACTGGGCGACCCTGCAGCGTTTGGTCGGCGCCTTGGAACGGAACGCGATCCGAAGCTTGCATCCGCGGCCGTTAGAAGTTGGCTATAGCCCTGGCTTCGACAACCGGATTATCACATAGACCCTCCGCCCCCACCCCCACCGACTACAGGGGCTGTTTGCTGCTGGCGTTCCAGCTGTGCCTGCCACATGCGGGCCTCGCTCGCAGATTGGGGTTGATTCGCGGCGCATCCTAGGGCCATCAAACAAACTATCCCTACGAGCCCAATTGAGCGAAGGCTCATAGAACAAGCGTAACACGGCTGCCTCCGGCAACAAGAAATTAAAAGCCACGCCTTTCGCCGAGTTCGTCCCTATTACTTCCGTAGGTTCCTATTTTTTAGATCGATCCTTCTAGGTTCTTCGCCGATCTTTTATAGGCATGCGGCGCGAGCGACCCCGGAAAAGGCCGGGTTTTTGATCAAAAAAGATATACCTTTTGCCGCCCCGCGGCCTAAGTGTCGGGCGTTAAGCAACTCATCGCCGGAATCAAAGGTAGTAAGCCCGGGTCGGGGGCCGCCGAAGCCCGACGGCCACCTATCGAAGGCAGAATCGCACGCGCTTGACGCGGAATACCGGCGGCAGCGCAACCTCGCGCTTCAATTGAAGAACCACCGGGAGCAGATGCTCCTTGGCGAACGGCGGGGCCAGCTGATCGAGAAAAAGCTGGTCCAGACGCAGGCGGCGTTTTTGCTCGTAGGGATGCGGCAGCGGGCGCTGACTTTGCCGCAGGCTTATTGCGACCGCTTGGCGGCGTCGGGCGACCCGCTTGAGGTGAAGTCGGTCCTCGATCAGGCGATGCGGGAGCTTTTGAGCGAGATGCAAGAGCTGCCGACCCGCATCGATGCGGCGGAATGGGACAGGTTTCTCGCCGAGCAAACGACCGACGACGGCTCGCCCTCGGGATCGAAGGAAAAGCCCGCGAAGGCCAACCCCGCCGAAGGCCAAAATAGGGGAAACGCTCGAAAACTTCGCGGCACGATGCCCGTGGCGGGCTTTTAATGCCGGGCCGGCTATGATCCCCCCCGGCAAAGCCGGCGGGCGAACGCCCTGGCCCGGGACGGGCCGCAAACGCGCCGGCGAGGTCTATTGACAATTGAAAGATTCCTGAATCCTTCGACGCCTTTGTCCGGCCACATCTATTTTATAGCGGCCGCCGCCCCTTCGGGGGCCTTACTTTCGCAAGACGGGAGCGCGATACGGCCCCGCGCCGAAGACGGGCGTGAGTTCTTCCGAAGGCGCCGCAAGTTCTTCGTAACGGTTCGCGCTGCGCATTGAAGGCCGGCGGCCTTTACCTGCTCCGCCTTCGATAAATGTTGGCCCTCGGGGGCTACAATTTCTTTCGGCGGTCGTCCGGCTTGCGCCTTTTCAAGTTCCCTTGAAATCTTGCCGATCTGCGCAGTTGCATGTTGAGCCGAGACTGCGTAGTAATTTCGTATAAATTATCGCGCATGAGAGTCACAACATTGGATCAGCTCATGGAGGACTTCGAAAGAGGAAAGGAAGAAAAGCGCAATACGGTTGTCGCTTGGCTGGATGGCAGCGCTTATCACCTCACGCCTCACAATGGTTTGCTCTTCATTGATGGAATAGACACGAGCAAAGGTAAAGCGCCGCAAAGGGTTTTCGGAGTGATTCCAGTGCAACGGCTCGTCGCCTTGGCCCAGCGCTGGATTGCGGAATCAAAGGGCATAGACGGGGATCGCCGAATCAAAGTCACTCCCGAGATGGTGAAAACCGTCCGGGAGTCAAAAGAGTCAAATCGGTCGATTGCCAAACGTCTCGCAGTAAGCGAATCGACAGTCCGACAAATTCGCTCCGAACGAGGCCGATACGGGTAGCCCGGGCGCGCCGCCTAGCTTTTCCGGCCGGCGGCCCGTTGGACAAGATGCTCGTTTACCGCCTCGCTCGCGGCCCGCCGCACGACCTGCGGTCGGGTAAGCTTGTTTTCCGCGCAGAAGCGGTCGAGCGCGCGGAGTTCGCCGCGGGTTAAGCGTAGGGTGACTTTCGCCGACGCGCCGGTGCCGGTTGTCGGGAGGCGTTCGCAGCATTTGGCATAGCGGATGGGTCTCGAAAACGCCCTAAAAATGGCGTTTAACGCGGCTGCATAAGAGGTCGCCGGTGACTGCTTATCGTAAATATTTTCCTAATTCGTCAAACGAGCGCGTATAGCTTGTGATGCCAGACCCTTTGCAAAACCAGGAAGAGAGCGGCCGTGGAACATCCGAAGGTAAGTAGCCCGTTGATCGCACAGATCGGCCCGAGGCTCCTCCACGGTTTCGAGAGCACGACATCACCGTAGCCGAGCGCCGTGTGCGAAACACAGGCGTAATACCAACCGTCGCCGAACGAGGTCAGGTGGCCCGACTTCCAGAAAAAAGCTGCCCATATCGAGGCCTCCGCGATGTGCGCTACGAATAGACCAGAAATGGCTGCAAGGACGACGAGAATATCCGTCGGTCTCCCCCCGAGGGTAGCCCTTGCCCAAGCCCCGAGCCACTCCAAGAAGTCGCCGAGGCTGAAGAGAATTCCGGCATGGAGGGCCGAGACAAACATGGCGAGCAGCAGCGCGAGCGGATAGATCTTCAGCAGGACACGCAGGCGGTCGGCAGGAGTGGGAGTTTCTTGCTTCATAGCGACAGCGTAGCGCGCGATTTGGGATTTTGTCCCAAGAGATTGTTGCATCCGGGAAATCCCTCGACCAAGCGGCGGCAAGGCCAACCCGCGAGTCACCGCCGGTTCATTTCTTCGGGGAGCCTGATTTTATCCTACCACAGATTTCGGGAAGCGTCTTTGCAGAGCAAAGTCCGGGCAGTTTAAGGGCATGGCTTCGGAAATCTGCTTCGTTTTTGGAGAGTATAAGTCTTAGTAAGTGCCTTATCGTCAACCTAAAGCCAGCACCAGGATTCGAACGGGGGACCTACTGATTACAAATCAGGAGGAGTTAAAATCGTTCAGATTAACCATGAATCGGGGCCAGTTGGGGCGACACTGTCGGGCTGGCTCCTCGATTTTTGCGATGGAGATCGGGATCGTGAGGGCTAACCGCGATGAATCTCCGATCAGCAGAAGGTGTTCCCATTGACGAAAATCGCCCTTGAAACCCATGCTCTGGGCGACTTCGAAGCTCGAGATCAAAGCCCACGGTGCGGCCATGCGAGTTGGTCAGATTGTCTCACTATAGTTCGATAGACCAATGAAATTCGTAACTCACTGATAATCAAAGATGGATCGGGTGAAGGGAAACGAACCCTCGTTTCCTACTCGACTCTCTCGCCGCGTTAAGGTCCCAAAACGAGAGGGCCACCTTTTCTTTCGTAGCCAAAGAACGATCCACCTCAACCCATCCCAATTCCTTCGTGAGCCTCATCTACTTCGCCCGGTGGGGATTTTGGCTTACGTTCCACTGATCGTGCCGTCGCGGGTTGCCCTTGCGCTTCGATCGACTAGGAAAAGGACGAGCGTTGCATCGGCTTCGGCATGGATGGCTGGCAACGCGGCATCGAGGTCGGTCGCGGCCTCGCCCTTGACGAGACGCTCGCTTCCCTCCCGGACAGCGCCGTCCATCACGTAAAGCCAGGGGGTGAGATTGTCAGCCGTCGGCACCGACAGTATTTGTCCGCCTGCCAGGCGCGCATCGTAAACTCGCACCTGCTGACGGATCGTCAGCGGTTGCGGGACCACCGATCAGGTGCCAGTGGCCAGTGCTGATGGGTGCTGGCCGATCGAAAAACTGCACGCCGGCGGCCAGATCGGCTTCCAGCGGCCGGATGAATATTTGCAGCGCCGCGACCGGCGTTTCGGGCGTGGACTCCTCGTGCCAGAAACCGCGGCCGGCATTCATCATCATGAGCTTGTTGGGCGAGAGCGCGACTTTATATCCGCCGGAATCCTCATGCACCATGGTGCCGCGCCAAAGGTAGGTGAGGATTTCGTCGTTGGTGTGCTCGTGCATATGGACGAGCGTGCCGACGTCGAGGTTGGCATGGTCAACGACGCTCAGCGGACCAAAGGCAGGATCGGCGTCATGGCCAAGAATCGCCCCTGGACGTATGCGCCTGATCCGGAACGGGCCTTGTTTGAAGGAGCGGCCGGCTTTGGCGCGGAGGATTTTCAGCATGGAGTCTCCTTTAACTTACACGAAGTAGTTTCTTAGGAGTCGTTTCCGGGTGTTCAGTGTGGCACAACGAACTCCAAGTCATATTTCGGCGCGGCTTGCTTAAGCTTGAGGATGTCCTCCGGGGAAGGTGGCACCGGCGCATCTTGGCGGCTGTGTAACGGGGTTCCGACCTCTGCAAAGAACCTCTCCAGGCCGGCCGGTGTGACCGTGACGATCATCCTGCCGGGCGTCGAACCGACGTTCTTGAAGTTGTGGGGCACGGATCGCTGGCCAAACACCGACTGCCCCGCGCCGACACGCAATGGCTGGCCCGCGATGGTAAACTCAAACTCGCCGTCGATGACATAGAATGCCTCGTCCTCGCGGTGATGAATGTGCGGCGACGATCCACTGCCGGGCGGCACGAAGAACTCAAACACCGCATACGCGCCATCGGTCTGCTCAGCGGTGAGAAGGAACGTGTAGCCGTCCCCGACCACGGAGAACACGCGATAGGTGTCAGGAAGAGAAGATGCAGACATCGGGAAAAGTTTACGACGAAGTTAGCGGGACGCGCGAGGAAACGGCTAACGGCCAAAAGCTCAGCGTTTGGAAGTCGAGGCGTGGCATGGTCGTTAGTCCTTCAGTGTCCCGGCAAGGAAGTCAGTCAACAACTCGGCCAACCGCGCCGGCTGCTCCTCCGCGACCCAGTGGCCGCAGCGCTCGATGACGGCCGGGTGGACAGCGTTGGCCAGCGGCTGCATCATTCGGGCCACCTGACCCGCCATGCTGTGGTCGCCGCCGATCGCGAGGACCGGCATCGGCAACTTCGTCCGGGCATTCTCCTCGTTGTTCCGCGCGTCCGTTGGGAACGCCCGGTAGTGCTCAAAGCCGCCCCGCAGTGCGCCGGGGGCCGCCATGCGGCGAGCGTATTTGCCGAGGTCGTCCTCGGTGACGGCGTAACTGTCGTAGGCCAGATGCCGAACGAAGTAGGACAAGAACATCTGCTCCCGGCCGGCGACCAGCATCTCGGGCACCCCGGGGGCCGCGAAAAAGCCGAAGTGCCAGAACTTAGGGTATTTCGCGGCGTCCATCAATTCTTCGAGCCCCAGCCCCGGCAACGCGGCCTCGGCGACGGCGAGCCGGCGAACCTCCTGGGGATGTGCCGCGGCGTAGTCGTAGGCGACCATCATGCCGATGTCGTGGCCGACAAGGTCGATCTCACGGAGGCCGAGGTGACGCACCAGTTGACGGATGTCTTCCGCGACGGTGCGCTTGTCGTAGCCGCTGGCGGGCTTGTCGGAGTCGCCGAACCCCCGGAGGTCGGGGGCGACCACGGTGTAGCGGCTCGCCATGACGGGGATTAAGTGCCGCCACTCGTGCCACGTCTGTGGCCACCCGTGGAGCAGCACCACCGGGTCGCCCGCGCCGGCCGTAACACAATGGAGGCGCACGCCGTTCACCTCAGCCGTGTGATGCGCCAGAGCAGTTTCGTTCGTCATACATTCCTTTTAGTTGAACTTCAGTTGGTTAAGCCGTCATCGACATGCGAGTGGGCGTCCAATGGCCAAAGGCCGTTGTCGAGTTGGCGTGACACGCCTGTGAACAAGTCCGCCGTGTCGGCGTCGCGAAGTCCGCTATCGCAGTCTCCAGGAGCGCGGCGTGCGCACACACATCGTCGAAGGCTGGATCAGCCTTCGGCCCGAGGACAAGACTGGGACGCATCCGGCGAATCTGAAACGGCCCCTGGCGGACAACCCGCCTTGCGTTGGCGCGGAGAATTTTCATCGAATTAGGAGAGTTGCGGCGATGCCCGCCTCAAACTCAGCGACCAGACAACCTGCACGTTGTAAGAGATCGCGCTGCCAGACGGCATGGCCGGGGTCCTGCTTGGCCAGCTTCTCGGAAGATTCCCAGGCTGTCGCGGTAGCTCTTGAGCGCCCCGTCCAGGTCGCCCTGGTCGAGCAAGATGTCGCCTTGTTGATCGAGTGCGACGGAGCGTTCCCGGTAAGTGCATCTCTTTAGCCGAATCGCCAGCTTCGGCGGATGCTCCTCGTGGTATGGCGGATGCGTTCGTTGATGTCCTCCATCACCCGAGCCGGCCGAGAGTGCCGAGGGTGTCCCAAAGGTCGTATTGCATGAAACTGATCAACTCATCAGCAGCTTTCCTTGACTCGACGGCTCTCTCCTTTGCCGCTTGGGCAGCGGCCCGGGCTGCGAGAGCGGCGATAAAGGCAGCGACGGCGGTAAGTGCGACGAGGATTGCCGCGACCGCAAGCCAGCGCGCGCGGCGTGTGGCAAGATCGGCGTCCCTGCGGGCCTGGGTTTCTCTTTTGAGCGCTGTATCGAGGACGGCGGCGCGGTCGGCGGCTTCCCGGGCGCTCGCTTCAGCGTTATCTTTGGCTTTCCTCTCCGCCTCGGCGCGACGATCAGCAGCCTCCTTTTCCAGGCGTTCCTTGCGAGCGGTTCGGCGCCTTTCAACGACCGTGGCTAGCAGGTCGTGGATAAGCTCGTAACTGGGATTCTCGCTACCCCCGAGAGGGCTTAGGAGCCGCTGATTGACCAGTTCCTCCAAGCAAGCCCGGGCGGCAGTGGCATCCCCATAACCGGCTGCATGCCGATAATCCCCGGCGCCGGGAACCTGGCACCCTTCCTCGAAGACTCGGAGGAAGCTCTTCTCGTCCTGGGCGAGACGGGCGCCGCTATAGCTGACAAGCTCTTCTTCAATAAACGTGCCGACAGCTTCAGGACGCCCAGCGAGGCACCGCTCATAAAACGCCGCGATGATAGTCTCGATGTCAGCCTCGTCTTCGCGAAAGGTAATCTGTTGGGCGGGTGTTTCCGAAGTGCCAGTCGCCTCGGTAAAGCGGCGCTCATTCAGCTCACGGCAAAGGAGCGAGAGAATGGGCGGCACCGCTTCGATTTCTCCAATGGGAACATCCTGGGCTTTCTGTGCGACGAAGCGAACGATTCGCTGCGCCGCCTCCTGGGTGATGATCGGCGGCATCTCGGTTTCCGCCTTGTTCGCATCGTTGACTTCGCCGCGATAGTGGCAACGAAGTTCTCCGGGGTTAAAGACGGCATCAAGCGCAGCGGGACCCCCAAGCGCGCGAAGTTCGAAGTTATTTTGCCCGAGTGCAGGGAGATAACGTCGCCAGCGGTTGAGCGCGTAAACATAGTCGCTACGCAGAGCGAGGATGACACGCACGGGCGCCGAGTCCGGCTCGAAGTGATCGCTGAAGCTGTCATGCTCGCTGATCAGACGAGCGATTGGCGCCGGGACAGCTCCCTGCAACAGAATCGCGAGGATATCGCGCACTTTCTCTTCGGAACCCGGCTGTAGCGTGCCCAGAGTGAAGACTTCTTCAAACTGATCGAGGATCAGGTGAGTGATATCTGGCGACTCGTCGCGGTAGTGCAGCCGAAGCCACAGTCGGCAGGCGATGTCGTCGGGCAGGGGGAGCCCGAGCCTTTCACTCAAGCGCTGTGTCCAGACCAGCGAGTTCGTCGGTCTGGGCTTCAGGCGAATCGGACGGTTCTGCCTGTCTCCCCAACCGAAGACAGCCGAAACGATTTGGCCGCGCACGTCCTGAGCCGGCTCCCCATACCACAGCCGCAACAACAGCGGGCGCCGCGCCTCAGCGCGCAGCTGCGGGATAAGACCAGCCAACAGGATGCTCGTCTTACCCAACCCGCTGCGGCCATGGAGCACCAGCAGGGGATTACTGCGCAGCCGCAGATGCAGTTCGGCAATCTCTGCATCACGCCCGAAGAAGTAGGCACGGGTTTCTTCCCGAAAGCTCTCCAGCCCGAGCCAAGGGTGCTCGAGATCGGTCAGAGGCTTCGACGCGAGCAGAGTTTGTTCCTCGGGAGGGACGGTCTCCGCAACGGCGATTCCGTCGTCTGAATCGGACAGCGTCATCTTCTACTATGAGGACTCTGGCGGCGGAGGGAAGCCGAGCGCGGCGCAGTTTTCGCGCTGTTTGTCGCGCAGGTAGCCGATAAAGTCCTCGTCTAGATGACCGCCGGGCTTCCGGACGCCCTGGATTTTCTTTGTCCCGCGCGGCTCATTTTCCGGGATGAGCGGGTCGCCCCCATCGATGCGCAGCGGCAGATAGAAGATGGCGTTGTCGGCAAGCTTTTCACGGCGTTTGGCGGCCAGATTGCGCTCAAAGATGTTGTAGCCTTCGAGCCGGACTCCGGTGTGGTCCGAGATAATGCTCAGGAAGAGACCGCAGCGTTCCTCGACGGCATTGCGCAACTCTTCCTCCCAGTTTTCGCCGGCCTGGAGTTGCTCCTTGTCGAACCAGACAAGGCACCCGGCCTTCTGAAGCTGGCTGACCACATAGCGCGCGATTTCCAAGTCGGGCGAGGCATAACTCACAAAGATGCAGCCGTGGGCCCGGTTTCTTTCACGATGCGCTTTGTTCATAAGATACGGGTCACCCACTGGCGCGGGGTGCTTCTTGCGCCAGCGGCGGTGCAATTCTGAAATGAAGTTAATTGGGTCGGTGGGGAGAACGCTGATTCTTTCAGTGAGCCGGCTAAAGTAGATAACGACTTTGTCGCGCTCGGCGGGATCGAGCCTTTCGAAAACAAAGAGTTCGCTGCCAGCAAGTTCCGAGAGGGGTTGGTGTTTGACTACCTGGACGAAGAAGCGCAGGAGCCAATCAGCGAAGCTCAGGCCAAGGACAAGGAAGTGACTCTTCTGAAGGGCTTCCAATAGCTTTGGAAGCAACGGGATTTGCTGGTCCAAGCGCAGCAGAAAACGGAACATGTCGTCATCCCAGATGACAAAGTCCCGGTAAGGTTGAGCACGGCCAAGGATCTGATAAACAAAGCGCTGGTCGGGGCCCTGCATCTTCGAGAGCTCCAAAGGCAAATCGGGGCAGGGCTCCCGCAAGGAACTCGCGCCCCGGCGCTGCTCAGGCTTCCCACCAGGCGAGGCACTCTCGACCGCGCGCGGCAGCAGGGAGTCGAAGGTGGTGCTGATGAAGAGTTGGAATCCTTCAATGGCGGCGAGCGCGGCAAGCGTGATGCCTGGGCGCAGATCGGGATCTTCGACGAATTTGTGAAGACGCTTGTAAATGCGCTCGATCGGCTGCCCATTCCTGCGCTGAGCATCGACGACTTCTTGAAGATCGCTCGGTTGGTTCTCGAACGTCAGGGGAGGATCAAGGTCGGAAGGTAGACGCTGCGCGAGCCAGGGGTAAAGAAGCTCGTCGCCGCGCCCAAACGTGACCGCGCCCGGTCCCACCACAGGCACAACCTCGCCCTCGGCAATCCGACCGAGAAGGCGATCCCAAAAGGCATCATCCAATTCAGCGATCATGCGCGGCCCGCAACACAGAAATTCGCAGCGGCGGCAATCTCGTGTGCGTCGATGATGTGAACACTGCGCTACTCAGTGATACTCGCATCACCCACAACACTTCCTTTGTCAGTAACTACCATTCCGCCGCGTTTTCGACGAGGCGATCTTGCCCGTTCCTGCCGGTAAAGGCTAGGGCAAAAGAGGGGTCGGCGCATCCTCGATTTGTTGAGCAGACGCCATCCCCTGCACACGGTGCGAGAAACTGACAATGATGGGAAAGCACTACAGCATCGGCTCCATTCAGTGCCATTGGTTTCAAAACACCGTCCTTTGCGCTATGCGCGCGGCGCTCGCAACCGTATGTTATTGTAGCGAGGGAGCCTTTGTAGATGCTCGGGCCATAGGCAGAAAGCCGTGGCCGCTCTCAAGTGAGAACTACGGCGCGTTTCGCCTCTGTGGGTCTCGCTTCGAGGTCTGAACTTGCGTTGGTTTTGGACGATTCTGCTGAGAATGCTATTAGGCGGTCGCAGCTCAAGTGCTTGGGCACCACCCAGTTTGAACAGACATTCTTGCCGCCTACGACCGCGCACTGCACGAGAATCATGCTCACGCCACCTAAGCCGCCGAATAATACAATGCAGCGGCGACAGGAATTGCACGCTTCAGGACGACATAGCGCTGAAAGTAAGTGCCCTCCATCGAGAGCGGAGCCACCGCTGCGCTAGCGACTCTGCCGCTGCGGAAATCGAAGAAACCTCCCTTCGCGGGTCGAGCTCAAGTGAAAATAGGCTATGCGCCGGTCGAGAGATTGTAGAATTCGCCAGCCGTGGAATGCTTTGGTCTTCCACTGCGCATTTGCGGGCGTTAACTTGCACGCACCAATGATTCCCGCTTCCGTGCAGGTTTCAAGAGGGGTTATCAAGTAAGATGAGGCAATGCGCCGGAATAGGTTCCGAAGCCGACGCATTTCCGGTTTCCCTTGCGCAGAAGCGCCTTTGGATTCTGGAGCAGCTATCGCCTGGAACGGCCCCTTATAACCTTGCAGGCGCAGTTCGGCTGCGGAATGCCGTCTATTCGGAGGTTCTGTGCCGAGCGGTTAACGAGATCATCAGCCGCCATGAGTCACTGCGTACGACCTTTCAAGCGGTCGATCAGGAACCCGTTCAGCTCATTTGGCCATCTTGCCGGATCGCGCTGCCGATCGTCGATCTGCGTCGCGTGCCTGAGCTCGTGCGGGAAGCCGAGGCGCAGAAGGTGATTCGTCAGGAGGTACGGCAGCCTTTCGATCTCAGCCAAAGCCCCTTGCTGCGGCTCAAGCTGCTCCGCCTGGCGGAGCAGGAGTATATCCTGATCCTCGCGATGCATCATATCATCTCAGATGGTTGGTCGACGGGCGTGTTCTTCCGCGAGTTGACCGAACTGTATTCCGCGTTGGCGCAGGGCAAACGATCGCCGCTGCCGGATTTGCCGATTCAGTATGTGGATTATGCCGTCTGGCAAAGGGAATGGCTTGGCGACTGCAGACTAGCCAATCAGTTGGAGTATTGGCGTAGCCAATTGGCCGGCGTGCCGACTCTTGAAGTACCCACCGACCACCCGCGACCGGTCGAAGCTTCGTTTCGGGGAGCGCGTCTGCCGTTGACCTTATCTGGCGCGAGCGTCGAGCGACTGAAATCCCACTGCCAGCAAGAGGGAGCGACCCTGTTCATGGGGTTGCTGGCTGCCTTCCAGACGTTGATGCACCGCTATTCCGGTCAGGACGATATCGCCGTGGGAACACCTGTGGCAGGCCGCAACAGACCAGAGCTTGAAGGTCTCATCGGATTCTTCGTTAACACGCTTGTCCTGCGACTCGATCTAACCGGGAACCCGACGTTCCGAGAGATCCTGCGTCGCACCAAGGCGATGGCTTTGGATGCTTATGAGCATCAGGACGTGCCCTTCGAGAAATTGGTCGAGGAACTGAAGCCGGAGCGTGACCCAAGTCGCAACCCTCTGTTTCAAGTAAGCTTCCAGTTGCTGCAATTCCCCGGCAGCGATGGAATGCGGCGAGATGGCAGTTTCCCCTCGTCCACTCCGCTCGATGTCGACTGCGGCACGGCGAGCTTCGATCTGTCGGTTGATCTTTGGGAAGAGCCATCGGGCTGCGCGGGACGCATCGAATACAGCACGGACCTCTTCGAGCGGGACACGATCAAACGTCTGGCGCGACACTTCTCCGTGCTCGTTGATCGGGTTGTCGTGGCGCCCAATCTGCGTCTCTCTGAATTCAATCTCCTCACTCCCGAGGAAACAATGCAGCTCCGGGCAAGTGGAAACATCACCCCCTGCACAGGGGATTCTTTGGAATGCGTTCATCGGCTTTTTGAGCGCCATGTGGAACGCGCGCCCCATGCTGTCGCGCTTCTTCATCGCTCGACGCCGCTCAGCTACCGTGCGCTGAACGATCGCGCCGACCGTTTCGCCAGCAAACTCCGGACCCTCGGTGTGGTACGTGATTCAGTGGTTGCTCTCCACTGTCCGCGCTCTGCAGAGTTGGTGGTCGGCATGCTTGGCGTGCTCAAGGCGGGTGGCGCCTATCTCGTTCTCGATCAGACGCATCCGAACGACCGCCTCAGCGACATCCTGGATAACGCGCAAGCGCAAGTCATTGTGACGACTCGCAGCCTCAACCCTCCGCCTTCGCGACGCAACGTGGCGCTGGTTTATCTGGAGGAATGCGAAGGTGGCGGACAAGCCGCTGGTCCTCCTAGCTCGGGAGACTCGTTCCTCTTCCTCGATAGCCTTGCCTATATCGTTTATACATCAGGCTCCAGCGGGCGACCTAACGGCTGCCTGATCCCCCACCGAGCACTCGCCAGTCACTGCGTTGCTGTTGCTAACCACTATCACTTACACGAAGGGGACCGCGTCCTTCAGTTTGCATCGCCCGCCTTCGATGTGATCAGTGAGGAAATCTTTCCGACACTAGCGAGGGGCGCCACACTCGTGCTATCTCCGCCGGACGGATCGGCCTCTTTTCCGGAGTTCATGGACCTTGTGGCCAAGGCCAAGCTGACGGTGCTTAATCTTCCCGCGGGCTTCTGGCATGCCTGGGTGTCCTATCTTGCAGAAACCCGTGCCGAGCTGCCTTCGTCTCTCCGTTTGGTGATTGTTGGTAGCGACAATGTGTTAGCCCGGTATGTGGCCCAGTGGCAGCAGTTGGCACCGCCCCACATTCGGCTGTGCAACGCCTACGGTGTATCCGAGGCGACTATCACGAGCACGGTTTTTGACGTTCCTGCGCATTACCCGCATCGCTCGACCGGTTCGATTCCGATCGGCCGCCCGATTGCAAACACGCAGGTTTTCGTGCTCGACCGGTATCGCCAGCCGGTACCCGTCGGAGTCCCGGGCGAGCTTTATATTGGCGGACTGGGCTTGGCCCGAGGGTATCTTGGACAACCCGAGTTGACTGCGGCGCGTTTTGTATACGACAGCGCCGGGGAAAACCCCCGGCTCTATCGAACCGGGGACCGAGTCCGTCTTCTTCGCGACGGCAATCTGGAATGCCTGGGGCGGATTGACAACCAGATCAGCGTTCGAGGATTTCGTGTCGAACCGGAGGAAGTGGAGGGCGCTTTGCTGCAGCATCCCGCTGTCTTCAGGGCGGCTGTGGTGGCAACCTCCGACCCACATGGGGAGAATCAACTCGTAGCTTACGTCGTCGCGAAACCGGGGAGTAATGTTTCCGCGTACGAGCTCCGCTCGGCGCTCGCCGGTCGCCTTCCCCGACACATGGTTCCTTCGCTTTTTGCAATGGTGCCGCAGCTTCCTCTGACGGTCGCGGGTAAGGTTGATCGACAGGCGCTGCGTTCGAAGCCTCGGCCGGAGCCTCGTTTGGAGACTGATTACGCACTGCCGACGACGCCGGCGGAGGAGGCGTTGGCAGCGATCTGGGCAGAAACGCTCGGGCTGCAGCGAGTCGGCATCCACGAAAACTTTTTTGGGTTGGGGGGAGATTCCATTCTGATCATTCGCATAATGTCGCGAGCGAATCAGGCCGGCCTCCGGTTGAGTCCCATGCAGATTTTCAAGCACCAGACTGTCGCAGAGTTGGCCGCGGCGGCAGAGATTGAGCCGGTATTCGAATCCGAGAAAACTGTTTCCGATGCCCCGTTTCCTCTTACTCCGATTCAACAATGGTGGGCCGATCAAGATCTCCCGAATTCCCACCACTACAATCAGGCTTTGTTGTTGCCGATCAACAGCGAACTAGATGTCGACGCGTTGCGCCAGGCGATCGGACACTTGCTGGTTCGCCACGACGCGCTGCGAATGCGCTTCACCCGGGGCAGCCAAGGATGGCGGCAGCATTACGGAAATCTCGACGAATCCGTTCCTTTTGAAGTCGAGGACCTTAGTTTGATTGCGGAATCGGCACGGGCCGCTGAGCTCAGCACCCGAACCGCGCGGGTTCAGTGCCGGTTGGACTTAACCCGGGGTCCGTTACTGCGAGCGGTGCTATTTACCTCGCAGCCCGGATTTAGCCGCCTTCTTATCGTCATTCATCATCTGGTCGTCGACGGGATCTCTTGGCGAATCCTGACGGACGATCTGTGGGCGGCCTATCGCCAGATCGCGCGGGGTGAGTCGGTGCAGTTCCCACCAAAAACCGCTTCGTTCCAGCGCTGGGCGACCCGGCTCGGCGAATTGGCTCAGTCGGGCACTCTTGCAGCTCAACTCGATCTCTTCCTTGCGCTGCCGTTCGAAAGGATCCGGAAGCTTCCGATTGACTTTGCCGAGGGGGAAAACGTGGTCGGATCGGAGGCAACCGTTTCGATCGCCCTCGGACCCGACGAGACCCAAGAGATCCTCCAAGGCGCGCTGAAGTGGCATCGCGCCGAAATCAATGATCTTCTCTTATCCGCTCTGGTCCTGGCACTGGCCGAGTGGTCGGGATCGACAGCCCAACTTATTGACGTCGAGGCGCACGGCCGCGAGCCGCTCTTTGAGGACTGCGACGTATCGGACACTGTGGGTTGGTTTACCGTCATTTGTCCATATCTGCTTGATTCAGGTCGCACGTCGGACGCGGTCACTGCGCTCAAGCACATCAAAGCCCAGCTGCGCTCGATTCCGAACCATGGGATCGGCTATGGGCTCTTGCGCTATCTGACCGGCGACCAGTCCGTTCGAAAGCGCCTCGCATCCCTTCCCAAGGCGGAGCTTAGCTTCAATTATATGGGTCGGTTCGCAACGCCGGCTATTTCGGCATTTCTGGAACTGCCTCCCGAGAGTTGTGGCCCGACCAGAGATCCCGCGCAACCGCGCGGTTACCTCCTCGAGATAAACGGACACTTGTCGGCCGCCGGATTGAAGTTTGATTGGACGTTTAACAGGCATCGACACCGCGCAGCCACCATCAGGGAAGTGGCGGAATGCTTCCGCCGTCAATTGCTTTGCTTTCTCGACCGTCGCGACCGATCGCCGGTGCCAGCGTATGTCCCCTCGGACTTTCCCCTCGCAAATCTCGATCAAGCTCAGCTCGACAAGCTGCTACACAAGATCGGGGTTGCCGCACGACGACGCGATCATGACCAGCGATAACATCGAAGACATTTACGCGCTGTCTCCCCTGCAGCGGGGCCTCCTATTCCATACTCTTTATGAGCCTGATGTTGGGATATACGTCGAACAAGTGAGCTGGACGGTCGAGGGCGAATTCAGGGCGGACACATTCCGCGCAGCCTGGGAGCGCACAGTGGCGCGCCATCCCATTCTTCGCACCGCTTTCCTTTGGGAGGAACTCAGCGAACCGGTACAGTTGGTTTACCGCGACTGCCGGTTGCCTTTTGAGGTTCTTGATTGGCGTTCCATGGCCAAAGAGGAGCAGTCGGCCCGACTGAACGATTGGCTGTCGCTGGATCTTCGGCGCGGGTTTGATTTGAGCAAGCCTCCATTGATGCGATTGGGCCTTATCCGGTTGGCACCCGACGAACACTATCTGGTCTGGACCCATCACCATTTGCTTCTGGACGGCTGGAGCGTTCCGCTGCTGCTGCGGGAAGTGTTCGCGTTCTACGACGCGATGCGCCGCGGCGAGGATCTATGCCACAAGCACAGCCGACCCTTCCGGGACTATATCGAGTGGCTGAACCGGCAGGACCTGCACGCAGCGGAGGCCTATTGGCGGCAGAAGTTGGCAGGATACGACGCCCCGACGCCGTTGGCTGGGATACTGGCAGACCCCCGCGGTGCTGCATCTTCGGAGCGAAGCGCTTCGAGCCAACGTCTGCTATCGAGCGAAGTGACGGCTTCTCTAAATGCGGTTGCCCGTCGGAGCCACCTCACGCTGAACACGCTGATTCAGGGCGCCTGGGCGTTGTTGCTGAGTCGCTATGCCGACCGGGAGGATGTACTATTCGGGTATACCGTGGCCGGCCGACCAGCCGAACTGGAAGGGGTCGAGGCCATGATCGGCTTTTTCATCAATACGTTGCCACTGCGCGTGTCAGTCCCTCCCGAGGCATTGCTGCTGCCTTGGTTACAAGAGCTCCAGACCCGGCAGGCCGAGGCTCGGCGTTACGATTACACCCCCTTATTCCAGATTCAGGCGTGGGCCCACCTTCCTGCGGATCAAGCCTTGTTCGAAAGCCTGCTGGGATTCGAGAACTACCCGGTTGCTGGCACGGAAGCAAACCGGGGCAATCTGCTCGATGCGGCAGAAGAATTGGAGACCTGCGATCAGGCTGAAGCCCGCCGGAATGCTCGATGCGTAAGAGCGGGCCCAGCGCCCGATCTCGCCGCCGATTTCCGGCTCCGTCCCAGCCTATCGCGTTCGATGACAAATTATCCGCTTAGCGTGATCGTCGTGCCCGGAGCGCAGTTGGAGATCCGGCTGCTCTACGATGGGCGCCGACTCAGCGCTTCGGTGGCTGAGCGCTTGCTCGAGCATTATACCACGTTGCTGGCCGGCATCGGTTCAGACCCAGACAGGCGGCTCCGGGACTTGCCAATGCTGGCACAGGCCGAGCAACATCAACAGCTAACCGATTGGAATTGCACGTGGTCCGAGTATCCGGACACCTGCGTGCACCAGCTTGTCTCGAGGCAGGCCGCGATGCGACCGCAAGCCACGGCCTTGGAGTGCGACCACCGATCACTCACCTATCAAGAGCTCGACCGGCGTTCCAACCAGCTCGCCAGACACCTCCAGAATCTTGGCGTCGGGCCGGAAGAGCTTGTGGGAGTGTTCATGACCCGGTCGATTGAGATGATCCTCGCACAACTCGCTGTGCTTAAAGCAGGTGGAGCGTTTGTCCCGATCGATCGAGCCTTCCCTTATGATCGGATCGCCTTTCTCCTCGACGACACTCAGGCGAGCGCCCTGATCACGGAAACGACCCTGCTACACAAGTTGCCTCCCTTCCCGGGGACAGTGATTTGCCTGGATGCGCCGCCTGGCGCCCTGACCGCGCAAAGCACCGATGCGCCTGAATCCACGCGTTGCGCGGCAAACTTGGCGTATGTTATCTATACCTCGGGATCCACAGGACAACCCAAGGGTGTCCAAATCGAGCACCGAAGTCTGGCCAATCTGATCCACTGGCACCTCCGCACGTACTCTGTGACCGCGGCGGACCGTGCCAGCCAGCTTTCGACCCCTGTCTTTGACGCCTCGATCTGGGAAGTCTGGCCCTATCTTTCCACCGGTGCCTGCGTGGCGCTCGTGGACGACGAAACTCGCAGTTCACCGGCTGCGCTGCTCGCCTGGCTCGCCGCCCGGCGCATCACGTTCAGCTTTATCCCCACTCCATTGCTGGAGGTGATGCTTGATGAGAGGTGGCCGACGGACTTGGCGCTAAAGGCGCTCTTTACCGGTGGGGATACGCTGCACCGCGGTCCCCTGCAAGCCCTCCCTTGCCGGCTGATAAATCACTACGGCCCCACGGAAAACACCGTCGTGGCGACCGCTGGCCAAGTGCCCATGCCGTGGCAGGAGAAATCATCGCCGCCAATCGGCCGGCCCATAGCCAATACCCGGGCGTACATCGTCGACCGCACCTTGCAACTCGTTCCCGTTGGCGTGCCGGGGGAGCTGTGCCTTTCCGGCGACAGCTTGGCGCGAGGTTATCACGGGCGTCCCGCCCTCACCGCGGAGAAATTCGTGAAGAATCCCTTCGATGAGAGCCCGGGCGCGCGCCTCTATCGCACCGGAGATCGCGCCCGTTATCTGCCAGACGGAAGCATTGCCTTTCTCGGACGCCAGGACGACCAGGTTAAGATTCGCGGGTTCCGAATCGAACTGGGCGAGATCGAGTGCGCGCTCGAACAACACCCCGCCGTGCAGCAAGCGGCGGTGATGGTGCGCGAAGACGAGCCTGGCATCCGGCGCTTGGTCGCCTATGTGGTCCTAAAGCCCGGCCGGACCTCGAAACCAAGAGCTAATTCCTCCGAGCGCGACGCGGAGATGATCTCCCATTGGCGCGAGCTCTACGAGGATGTTTACCGGCGGCCCACCGTCGTCGAAGACCCCACTTTTAATACCGTTGGCTGGAACAGCAGTTATACGGGGCTGCCTTTTTCCGACGCAGAGATGCGTGAATGGGTGGCAGGCACAATCGATCGAGTGCTATCTTTGCGGCCGCGACGCGTCCTGGAAATCGGCTGTGGCACCGGCCTTTTGCTCCATCGGCTCGTACCGCATTGCCTGGCGTACTGCGCCACCGACTTCGCCCAATCGGTGCTGGACCAACTATCCCACAGTGTGCCCGACGTTCATCTGAAGCGCGTTACGCTGCTGTGTCGAACCGCGGACGATTTCCGTGGCATGGATGCGATGCCCTTTGATACGGTGATCCTCAATTCTGTTATCCAATACTTTCCGAGTATCGAGTATCTTTTTCGGGTTCTTGAAGACGCTGTGAAGGTCACCGCGCCGGGAGGCTCAATCTTTTTGGGGGATGTTCGAAGTCTGCCGCTGGCGGAGGCCTTTCACGCGTCGGTCGAGCTTTGCCGCGCTGCGGCGGGAACCACGGCGGGCGTGTTGCGCGAGCGAGTTCAAAAACGCGCAGCACAAGAGAGGGAACTCCGGGTCGAACCCGTTTGGTTCTCGACCGTGGCGGAGCGCCTGCCCCAGCCCAGCTCAGTGTCAATTGAGCTCAAACGCGGATCGCACCGCAACGAGATGACCTGCTTCCGTTATGATGTGGTTCTTCATGTGGGAACCCCTAAGGCATCGGAACCTGAGCCAATCGAATGGGAGTGGCAGAACCGCGCGTGGTCTTTGGTGACTCTGCGGCGCCTGCTCGGGGAGAAAGTCCCGAATAAGGTTAGCATCAAGCGCATCCCGAATGCCCGGGTCGAGGAGGCGAATATGCTGCTTAGACTTCTCGCTGCTGCCGATGAGGCTACGCCCGTTGAGAGATTGCGGGAAAGGTTGGCAGCTTGCTCCAACGACGCTGTAGATCCCGAGGAGTTGTGGTCGCTTGGCACGCAATTCGGATACCGGTGCTCGATTTCCTGGTCAACGGCGTCGGTAGACGGAGCCTACGACGCACGATTCGAACGCTTCTTAGCCAATGGCCAACCCGCAGCCAATGAATCCGCCTCTGTCGTGCCCCTGCCCGCTCCCGACGCCTCCCTGGCAACGGGCGTGGCTCGCCGAGAGTTTCCCAAGGCGGCCGCTCCGGGTTCGGGGGCCGCCTCCGAGCCTGCGCCGGTCCAAAGCGCAGGGGAAATCCTCGGCCTCGGCGCGCATCGCTCGGTCGATACGGCTTCAAAGAAGGGGACAACCAAACGTCTGTGCACATTTCTTGAAGAGCGCCTGCCTGCCTACATGGTACCGGCGTCCTTGGTTATTTTGGATGCTCTGCCACTTACGGCGAATGGGAAGGTGGATCGTCGCGTACTGCCCGCCCCGCAGAAATCGCGTCCCGAGCCTGCGACGGGTGATCAAGTTCCGGAGACACCGGTCGAGCGAGTGCTCGCGTCCATCTGGGCCGAGGTTCTGGGGGTCGAAAACGTCGGAAAGCTGGACAATTTCTTTGACCTCGGCGGCGATTCAATCCTCAGCATTCAAGTCGTCGCCCGGGCTAGAGAGAGAGGGATCAACATCTCTCCCAAGGAGATCTTTGATCATTCGGCGCTCGCGGAACTCGCGAAAGCGGCGAGCACCACACCGGCACCACGGACAGACCAAGCTGTCGCGAGCGGTGCGGTGCCGCTGACACCTATCCAGCGATGGTACTTTGAGCGTAAGCTACCGGAATCTCACCACTTCAACCAAGCCCTGCTCTTGGGCGTGCCGGCGGACCTGCGCGAGGGCCTTCTCGAGCGAGCGCTCGGGGCCCTGGTCGAGCATCATGATTCCCTCCGTTTGCGATTCACACGTGAAGGCGGCGAGTGGATACAAAGGTATGAGGATGCTGATCTCTCGCCAATTCTCTGCGTTGTCGATCTCTCGATGCTGAGCGTAAGCGAGCAGTCACAGCAAATTGAATCAGCAGCCGCTTCTTTCCAGGCAAGCCTGAATCTTGCGCACGGACCTCTACTGAGGTTCGTAATCTTTCGGCTCGGCGCGACCCGGCCGGGGCGCCTGCTGATCATCATCCACCACCTGCTGGTCGATGCTGTCTCCTGGCGCATCTTATTGGAGGATATCAGCACCGCGTACCGCCAGCTTTACGTCGGTGAGATTGTTCGACTGCCGCTGAAGACCTCGTCGTTCAAGGCTTGGTCCATGCGCCTCGAGGATTGGGCAGCGTCCCCGGAACCGCGCCACCACCTTGCGCCGCTGCTGGATCGTCCTAATCCGAGACCGGCCAGGTTGCCGCGTGACCACGAAGGCACTGATAACCACGTGGGCAACTCGCACGCGGTTTCCACGTTGCTGGAGAGCGAGACCACCAGCGAATTGCTCCACCGGGCTCTCAAGGTCTACCGCGCGCAGATCAATGATGTGTTGCTGACAGCCTTCGTGCAGACGCTCGCTGCGTGGACCGGATCGCGTTCCCAGTGGATCGATCTGGAGGGACATGGCCGTCATCCCCTATTTGAGGGAATCGACCTGACACGGACGGTCGGCTGGTTTACGAGCCTCTGCCCGATCCTGCTCAATCTCGGCCTTCCCGCCGACCCGGAGGAGGAACTGCGTCGTGTTAAGGAGCAATTGCATGCAATTCCGTATCATGGGGTCGCGTTTGGGGTTCTGCGGTACCTCAATCAGGATCCCGCCACTCGGCGCGCCCTCGCCGGAGTGCCTCAGCCCGAAGTCAGCTTCAATTACCTGGGTCAGTTTCGGCGGGACGTCGCAGATGATGCGGTATTCTCGCCAGCTCCCGAGTACGCAGGCTCCGTCACTGACGCGCGACAACCTCGAAGTCACCTCCTCGAGGTGAACGCTGAGATAGCCGGTGACCAGTTGCAAGTGGAGTGGACCTTCAGCAAGGCGCACCACGCTCCAGCCACGATCCGACTGTTAGCATCGCGCTACCTCAAGATGGTTCGGGAACTCATCGCGCGCTCACGCCTGCGGCCAGGCGAACGCGCAGAGCCATCGGACTTTCCGGATGTCGCGCTCACCCGCAACGAATTGGATCACGTCTTCGCGCAGCTGCCGTTGAGCCTGGACGATCTCGGCCGTTCAGAGAATTCGCCCGAAAGCCGGTAACCAGGTAAGTCATGCCGATATCGATCGAGTCCATCCTCCCACTCTCACCGCAACAGAAGGGCATGTTCTTCGACTCGTTGCAGAGCAACGAATCGGGCCTTCACATCGAACAGCACGTCTTCGAACTGGCTGCGAGCGTTGACCATCAGCTTTATTGCCGAGCCTGGGAACGCCTGGTGGCACGCCACCCGGCACTCCGAGCGGCGTTTGTCTGGAAGAATGCGAGCGAACCGGTGCAGGCCATCCTTTCCGGCGTCGATGTTCCGATCCAATTCTGCGACCTACGCGGCGCGCCGGACGCCGAACAGCGGAAGCAAGTCGATGCCTTCCTGGAGTCAGACCGCCGCCGCGCATTCGACTTAACCAAGCCGCCTTTGATGCGACTGACGATATTTCAGCCCAACGAAGAGAGCCGGCTGGTGGTTTGGACCCATCATCATATTGTGCTCGACGGCTGGAGCATGCCGATCGTCAATCGGGAACTAACGGCCATCTATGAGACACTCCGAGGTGATGGCGAAAATGTCCCGCCCGGTCCGGCCTATCGTGAGTATCTAGCCTGGCTAGCGCGGCAGAACCTCGACAACGCCGAGGCCTTCTGGCGAGCGATGCTAAAGGGGGTGGAGGTACCCACCAGCCTTGGCCGCCAAACGGGCGATCCGCCACCGGCAACACATGATTCGCGGAGCGCCTCCCACGAGGTCGTCTTAGCCGACTCCTGGCAGCACCGACTTCGTCAGACCGCGCTTCGTCACCGACTTACCCTCAACACTCTCATCCAGGGCGCATGGGCGCTGTTACTGCGTCGCTACAGTGGCCGGCACGAGATCGTCTTCGGAATGACCGTTTCGGGACGCCCGCCCGATTTATCCGGAATCGAGTCAATGATCGGACTCTTTATCAATACGCTACCCATCCCTGTAATCGTGCCCGACAATGCGCCCGTCGCGACGTGGTTACACGACCTCCAGCGTCGTCACGTCGAGCTTCGGCAGTACGAATACTGCTCCAGCGGTCAAATCCACCAGTGGTCGGGGATGCATGGATCGCTGCCGCTGTATGAGAGCGTCCTTGTCTTCGAGAATTATCCGTTCTCCGCCCCGCATCGGAGCCTGCCATCGGCGCCATGGAGTCGGAGCCAGCCTCGGTTCTTCGGGGCCCGGACCAGGTACCCTTTGACAATCGTCATCACCACTGATCCAGAATTCACCGTGCGACTGGTTTATGCCACCGATCGCTTTCCTGCGGAGTCAATTGCGAAAATTGCGCAGCAACTTCTCGTTATGCTTCAAAGCTTGGCCGCCGATGAAGTCCGGTCGACGGGCGAGCTCCTGACCCTCGTTCCCGCAGATCAGATTCCACAGGTCTACCGCAGAGGCGCGAGAGCTGAGCGAACGATTGCTCCACGAACCGAAACAGAACGTCTCATCGCCAAAATGTGGTGCGAGCTGTTGGGCGTTGGGTCCGTTGGAGTCACCGAGAGCTTTTTTGAGCTGGGGGGTCATTCGTTGCTTGCGACGCAGCTCGTTTCTCGCGTGCGTGAGAAGTTCCAGCTGGACCTGCCGCTTCGGCGCTTCTTCGACGCGCCCTCGGTCGCTGGAATGGCAACGCTCATCGAAGACCTTATGGTGGAGGAGCTCGCCAGGCTGGACGAGGCGGACGCACGGCGCCTTGTGGAAGCGCCGTTGCCGGGCTCTGCGCGATCGCTTTCCCATTCGCAGGACATTCCTTAGCGCGAAACGAAGGCGCGATCATGGAGCACAATCAAAACTTCGAGACTTCTCGCGTGGCGCTCTCTGACGCAAAGCAGACCTTGCTTGAACATTGGCTGCGAGGGGATCGCCGGCCGGCGCTCGCAGCTGACATCAAACCGCGCCCGGCTGGTCTCCAAGCCGTCCCACTTTCGTTTGCGCAACAGCGCCTGTGGCTACTGCAGCAACTCGAGCCCGCTTCGCCGGTCTACAACGTGCCAACAACGGTTTGGTTGCGAGCCGCCGTCGATCCGCACGCCCTCGAGAATACCGTCAACGAAATCGTTCGCCGCCATGAGGTGCTTCGAACGCGCTTCGAAATTCGGGACGGTGAGCCCTGCCAGCTGATCGAGCCGGGCGTGCACATGTCGCTGCCCGTAATCGACCTGGGTGATCTTCCGCCAGCCGACCAGATGCGTCGCGCGCAAAGCATAGCGCGAGAAGAGGCGCACCGGCCATTCGATCTCAGCCGATCGCCGCTCCTGCGGGCAACGCTGCTGCGTTTTGCTCCCGAAGAGCATCTATTCTTGTTGATCCTGCATCACATTGCTTCCGACGGATGGTCTCTCGGCGTGCTATTCCGGGAGTTGTCCGAACTCTATCGAGCCTTCGCCACCGGCAAACCCTCTCCGCTGCCGGAGCTTCCGATTCAATATGCCGACTATGCGCTGTGGCAGCGAAACTGGGTCAGGGCCGACCTTTGCACGTCCGAACTTGCCTACTGGCGCCAGCAACTCAACGCCGCACCGCCGAGGCTCGAGCTGCCTGCCGACCGTGGGCGACCTGGTGGCTCCGGTCCCTCCGGGGCGAGCCAATCGGTTACCCTTTCCCGCTCGCTTAGCGAGGAACTCGAGGCTCTGAGCCGACGCGAGGGCGTCACGCTTTTTATGACCCTCCTGGCGGCTTTCAAGGTCGTGCTCCTTCGCTGGACCGGACAAACCGATATCCTCGTAGGAACACCCATCGCCGGTCGGAATCGAGAGAACACAGAGAGATTGATCGGCTTTTTCATCAACACGCTCGTTCTTCGCACGCGGCTTTCCCCGGAGCTTACTTTTCGTGAGGCGCTCGCTAAGGTCCGGGATACGGCTCTCGACGCCTTTGCCCACCAGGATCTGCCCTTTGAGAAGCTGCTCGAAGAACTGCAGCCACAGCGCAGCCTGAGGCGCACTCCTTTTTTCCAAGTTTTCTTTAATATGCTGAACTACGACGGCGGCACTGATCTTGATCTGCCTGGAGCGGCGCTGGTGCAAAATCCAACGCTCGATTACGGTGCGCCGGTGGAGGAGGCCTTTGCCAAGTTCGATCTCACCCTCTACGTGGAGGAGGTCGAAAATCGTCTCCTCGCGCGCGCCGTCTATGGCACCGAGCTCTTTTGCCATGAGCGTATTAGCGAGCTGCTGGCTCAATACAAACAGCTCCTCGAGCAAATATCCCGCGAGCCGGATGAAAAGGTATCCCATTACTCACTGGTGACACCCGCTGCTAAGTTGATCTTGCCGGATCCAAGCCAACCTGTCCCCACCGATGATGATCCGCCCATTCCGGAACTGTTCGCACGGGCGGTTCGGCTGTTTCCGGACTCCCAAGCGGTCGTCGATCCGCAAGAAGCGTGGAGCTACCGCGAACTTGATCTCCGAAGCAATCAGGTCGCCCAAGGCCTGCATGCTCAAGGGATTGGAAGAGGCGATGTAGTCGCCATTTATGGCAACCGCTCTGCAGCGCTCGCCTGCGCCGTGCTAAGCGTGCTCAAGGCAGGCTCTCCTTTTTTGCTCCTTGATCCCGCCTATCCTGCCCAACGCCTTATCGAGTTCGTGACCCGCGGGCGGCCTAAAGCGTGCATTCAGCTTGACGCAGCCGGAGATCTTCCAACAGCCCTTGCGACCGTCGTCTCGCGCCTCCGGCTCAAGGCGCACTTCATCCTCCCGCGACTGACCGATTTCGACAAATGCCAGTTCGCCGCATCTGCGTGCGACCCACCGCCTGTCACCCTTGCCGCGGATGATCTGGCCTATCTGACATTTACCTCCGGAACCGCGGGCGAGCCACGCGCGGTCATGGGGACCCATCGCCCGGTGTCTCATTTTGTGCGCTGGCATTGCCGAACCTTTGATCTTACTCGGTGCGACCGCTTCAGCATGATGTCCGGGTTGTCGCACGATCCTTTGCTCCGCGATCTGCTCACGCCGCTAAGTCTTGGTGCGACACTCTGCGTGCCCGACCAGGCAGATTACGAGGCGGCTGGAGGCCTCGGGAAGTGGACTCGCGACCAGCGCATCACGGTTCTACACCTGACACCCGCGCTCGGTCGTTTGCTGCTTGAACCCACGACCTTCCCGACGCCCGCCCTGGCGTCTCTACGCTACCTATTTTTCGGCGGCGATTGCCTTCTGCCCTCCCTCGTATCCGAGCTCAGGGTTCGCGCGCCGAACGCCAGCTTCGTGAACTGCTACGGGACGACAGAGACACCCCAAGTGATGGCCTGGCATCTCCTTCCTGGCGTCGAAGTCGGGGCTAATGCAGGTAACAAGATTCCGGTGGGTCGGGGCATCGAGGGGGCTCAATTGCTGATTCAGAGCAGCCCAGGGTTGCTCGCTGGCGTGGGTGAGCTTGGTGAGATCTACGTCCGCAGCCCCTATCTGTCGAAGGGGTATTTCGAACTTCCCGCGTTGACGCGCGAGTTCTTCGTCGCCAACCCCTTTCGGAGCGAATCTTCCGACCGGTTGTATCGCACGGGTGACCTTGGCCGCTATCTGCCCAATGGAGAGGTGGTCCTGGCGGGCCGCGGCGACGATCAGCTTAAGATCCGCGGCTTCCGCATCGAGCCGGATGAGATCGAAGCCGTCGCGGCCCGCGACCCGCGCATTCGGGATGTTGTCGTCACTGCTCGACCGGACCCGATAGGTGAGCAACGCCTGGTTGCTTTTGTGGTGCCCAAGACTGGGAAGGCAATCTCGCCGGAGGTGGTACGGCGTTCCCTTCGTGAAGAGCTTCCCGATTTCATGGTTCCGTCTTTCGTCATTTTGACGGACCGTTTGCCATTGACTCCCAACGGCAAGGTCGACCGCCATAGTCTGGCTTCGCTTCAACTTGTCCCTGAGTCGCAAGCATGTGAGCCGGTAGCGCCACGCAACAACATCGAGGCCACCCTCGCTCAACTTTGGTGTGACGCCTTGGGATTGAAGAGAGTAGGAGTGCATGAGGGGTTTTTCGAGCTGGGCGGCCATTCGTTGCTCGCCGTTGTTCTCCTCTCCGCCGTCCAGAAGACGTTCCAGGTGGAGCTTCCTCTGCGCGTCATCTTCGAGTCCCCCACCGTGGGCGGTCTCGCGGAAGCCATCCGCACCGCGCAAGAGCAAGGCCGTCGTGCGCCCCCGCCAATTCAGCCAATTAACCGCGAGAAACATCGAGTTAAGCTCGCTCCGTGAAAGCATCGCGCTTTCTGTCTTATGCAAAATCCCCAACAATCCGAAAACCCGGACATTCGACTCATTGAGACGAATGGTGAGGTCACTCTCGCCATCGACGATGATCAAGCGATGCAGGGTTGGGAGCACGAGTTGATGTGCGAGTCCGCCGATCTTCTCTGCACCTTCGGCTCGCAGTTTCTCGAGGTCGGACTCGGACTGGGCATCTCGGCGCTGCGCATTGCCAGCAATCCCGGGACGCAACGTCACGTCGTGGTCGAGAAGTATGCGAAGGTCATCGAACTCTTCTACGAGCGCAATCCCACCCTACCTGCGGTGTTGGAGATCGTCCACGCCGACTTCTTCGATTACATCACCAAACTGGAGCCCGGAGCGATCGATGGTATCCTCTTCGATCCGCACCTGCCCAAACCTCTTCGGGAGGACGAGGCGCTTTGGAATGCGGTTGTGCCGCAGTTGGTGCGGGCCCTCCGCGTCGGCGGTGCTCTAGTGCCTTGCTTCTCGACTTACCCAGTTTTGCGCTGGCAGTTCGTGCCATTTTTCGACCGGGTGATCGTTGAGCGTCGCCCTTTTGCTGCGTATCCAAGCACCGATTATCTCGCGCGCAACGCCGGAGATGCGTTCATCCAGTGTTTCATCAAGACAAGGTAGGGTTTACTGATCATGTGTTTGGTCTTTGCCACTTGATTGGGATTCCGCTTTGCGCCTCGCATTCGTGATCTTGCCGATAGACGGCTGTACGTCCCTGATAAAGCCAAACTCTTACCCGAGTCTTCTGACGTTTATCGGAGGCACCATCAAGTTGAAACAGATCCTTGCTTAGTGGCGGGAGATCCTGCGGCTCGCTTCTTCAATCGAAAACTGGCAAGCTACCCGCGACAAAACGGCCTGACAGTGGCGCTGCGAGAATGCTTTGATCGCGACAAATCCGCTCTCTTTTGGTGACAGCGATAACGCCCGAAAAGGGTTATTCCCAGCTCGTGGACCAATCCGCCGTGGGATCTCTGTTGAAGCGTTCGCTTAGCTCAGGTCTGTCGCGCAACTTAGCACACCAGACACTTGAGCCGCGAGTTCTCTTCTTCCAAGGCTCTGAGCCTCTTGGCCACGCCAACCGCCGTATTGACATCGTTCTGATGTTTCGGCCGTAGACGTCATAGCTCGTCCGCTGCAACTCCTTGTTGGCTCCTTGGATCGTTGCTCTCCAGCCTTTGCAAGTCAGCTTTGCTGCCGTTTATCGTGGCAACAATTCTCCAGATCTCGCCCGAGAAGCGGACCGTATCATTAGTATGGAGTCTTGATGTCACCTTGTGTTAGGTTGTTGTTTTAGAAAAGGATTCGGTCTAAGACTCCGAACAGTTCCGGCTATCGCGGTCCTTCTTCTCCGTGCTTAGCGAAAAGCTCATCTTTTGCTAGCAGAAGCAGCAGGCTTTGCAGACTTGCTCACCTCAGCCGACGTTCTCCTTGACTTGCCTCTGTCCGGCCTGAATTTGCTGGCCAGTCATCCCACAGACATACCCCGTAGCGATGCCGAATGTATCCAACGACACTATTCTGCGACAGGCTTGTCGTTCATACATTGTCCGGCCCGGATAGAATGTCCCTGACATGGTAATCAATGGAGTTTCAGTGTTGATTTTCATTGTGTATTGTGATCAGGAGCGAATTCTGCCATATATTTGGATGAGAGGTTCGACCACACTCCGACCTCATGCCCCATTTCGGTTGCCAGTTTCTCTGCGTAACGTGATGCTACGCTGAGCAGTTTTCGGCACCCAAAGCTTGCTCCGAATGATGCTTGGCGCATGTCGCAAATCACGTAAGGATAATTATTGTTCATAAAAGGGTGGGCGCCCCGGTCTGGTGAGGAGTCACTGTTGCTTCCCGGTGGACAGGGAGCGGACGGTTGAAGGTTTCAGTTGGTGCAATGTTTGAGCAGCCGGATTTTTGGTCGAAGAGCCCATGCAGCCATCTGAGGCTGCACAAGGCAGAGGCTCGGCGTTCCGGGGATCTAAAGGGGGAAAACTACGGTTGGAAACTATTCCACCGTGAAGACGCCCGGCGCCTGAGCGCCACATTATCGATGCGTCCGAGCGGATGAACTATCGATATGTGATAGCGTAGCATCTTGGTTTCTAACGATATACGATCGGATTCAGCGAAGTTGCAGCCTGTTTAAACAATTTGCAAACTTGTGACAACGCCTGCATCGGCAAAAACGTGCCTGCGGAAGATTCGTCGGACGAAGACCGGCTGCGCGTCATCAACGTCAACTCACTCCGTTTTCTACTGTTGCCACTCTTCTTCTCGCGGTCATGTTTATCACCGGATTCCTGGGGCTAAAACACGCCTATGGCGCCGGATTGCTTTTCATCGTTGCAACAGTCTTTCTCGGTTCCGCGTTGATTCGCTTCGCGCATGAAGCGCGCATCAGTCTCCATGAGTATGATGAATACCAGTGACTCAAACTCGGCGGGGACGTGGAAAAGCGAGGAATGCAAAGGCGACATTCCACGCGGTCAGGAGGACATCTAGTTCGGCAGCGAAGAAAATTTGCTGCGCAAAACGAGGTTAAACGCAAATTGTGCCGTGACTGGCCTGCACTGCATCGGCTCAATGAATGCGGGTTCTGCTGGCTTCCGAGTTGTCCTTGGCGAGTGCATCGACTGGTTCACCTGGCAGGTGGTAGGTGGCATTGTTCTCAATGACATTCCCTTCTGCATCGGTTCGGAGATACCCTTTCGACGAATCGAGAATGACTAGTCGATTGTGCCATGGGTCCTCGATCACGGCACACAAGCCGATTCGAATCTCGAATGGCCCTGCAACCACCTTCCCGCCCGCTTCCAACAAATCTGCAGATCGCAGCTCGGACAGAAGCAATCCGGTTTCCCGAAAAGAAAAAGGCGCACCAGTTTCCCGCTGCGCTCTCCTTTCTTTTTGGTTTCGTCGGTCTACAGAGGCTTTCCGTTGCCCGTAGGTATCAAAGCTTTAACTGCTGCCACCTTTGCACTGTTCCACTCTAGCCCCAATTGTCATTCGCCTATCCGCGACGGCGAAGTCGAAGCGGGGCGCACCTCCCGTGCTTTCATATTCAGGGCCTAGGGTTTCGAATGCGACCATAACAGCGGAATGACGGGGGACCCCACCGGTGGCAGTGGGCAGGGCTGTGGCAGGCATGGGGGTATCAGTGCTTACAGAAAAAATTGCGCCTTAAAAATACAGCCGTCGTTTCCAGTCGAGAACTCCTTCGGGAGACGTCTGCTAGCTAGTTCACGCCCAAACAGTAACGGGGACCATCGGAAGAGCAGGTTAGCGCATCCTATGTTGATCTCGTCTGAATCGTCCCAGGGCCAGCTCGCGAATCCGGGACCGCTGCTGTTCGGCTAAACACCGAAAGCGCATCGGAGGTTACTGGCGCGGAAGTTCGTATCGCAGTTCAAAAATCGACAAGATTCTTATTCATGCGGACCGCCGCGTCGATTGGAATCTTCCTGCCGGGTGCACTAACATTTCTTACGTCACCCTCTGCGTTATTGTCATCTTCACCGAGAGCGTGTGCCGCCTCGTGAGCGAGCGCCAAGCCCAAATCGACCCCCTTGAGGTCATCTTGCATTATGCAGTCGCGATTAAGAAAGGTCGAGCTCCCCGATTTGTCCGTTAGCGCTACCGCTTGGTTTTTGAACAGCGTGTCCACCACTTCGATCTTGCCAGCAAAGAACACGTTGAAAGTGGCCGCAGAGCGTTTTTTCACAACCGCGATCCAATCGTCCGTACGCTTGGTCCTTGCCAGACTAAGGACTGCTTTCTGGGCCAACTCAGGAACGACAATTGGTCCAAAGATGCCGCCCGAGCTAAACGTGATGTGTGTCTGGTCTTCGTAAATGCTCTTGATCGTTTCTATGGCTGCGTCAATCCCGTTGCGACCGCGAGTTGTTGCAACTCCAGACGGACCGCCCAAGAAATGAAAGGCTATCTTCACCTCCCGGGGAAACAAACCAACCCAAGTATCGATGCGCGACGCGGGATTTTCACGCTGGAACATTGTGAAGACCTCGGTTCTACCGGGGTCTTTTGCCTGAACTCGGATAATTTGGGGATCCTCTGTTACTTGAAGGGTCGAGAAAACCCGACCTGTGGGCGGGTCAACGATACCGGCGATCCAGCTCTTTCCAACGGAGATGGTGCGGTCCTTCCCATTCGAGTACCAGAACCTGCTTGGACCCGTGCAGCGGGATTTCCATGGAGCGTGCTGGCGGCGCTGTAACGATCGCCTCATTGACAGGCAGCGTCTCAAACAAACCGGGAAATCCACTCATCTGAAAACCCAGCATTGGGCCAGCTCTCGCTGGCGCCAAGTAACTCCGAGGTGCGGGAAACACAGGCTCGAGACGAGAGGGTCCCCGACGGGCGCGCTCTTTCGCGAGCATCTCCTGATCCAAAGAGGCCATCGTCATTCTCCCGACGATATTGTCTGCCTGTGTCTGATAGCTGCGATTGATGATCTTTCGTTTCTGCTTATAAGCGAGCACCGCGTTGCCGGTCATGGGACCGTATTTGCCATTTGGATCGATGGCCGCCCCATCTAGTTGGATTAGCGCAAGCTGGATTTTACGGACGTGTTCGCCACTCGCACCAGCACGATGTGGGCAGGATCAGATACCGCAGCTGCTTGAAGTTTTGGATCACCCAGGAAAAACTGCGACTCAAGCCCCATACATGTCCTACCTCCAAGCCTACTATAAACGATGGGCAGGCTTTTTCGCAAGCAATCTGAGTCCGCTGACGAGTTCTCAACAAATTGAAGGAAATCGTCAAGAATCTCGCCGTAACAGCCCCATCCGCCCCCGCTAAGGAAGACCGTTTCTTGCTCCTCCTTCGCCACAGGAGGTCGTTTCTGGCCTTCGCCCCGCATTCCTTTTGCAAGAGGCTCAAAGCCCATCGCTGGCGAGCGTTCAGGTTCACTACTTCTCGGCGATGAAAAGCTCGTTGTTCGAGACGGCAACGGATGTGCCGCACAGCATATGCTTCTCATTCACACTAAATAGGCAAGCCGTCTATCGATTGGGGTTGTCGCCCAGCGACCTTTGACCAAAGGCGTTGATGTTTCGCCCTACCGGCGACACGGCTGTTACCGGGAACACAAGAAATCCCGCAGAAAGTCGTTCGGCGGCAAACAATCCTAAAACACCAAGAGGCAACAATGAAAATCCGCTCAGTAGTGACCCTAGTCGGGTTGGCAATCAGCTTTGTTTTGCCGACCTTCGCCCAACAGAAAGATACGGCTGATTCACGAATAGCCCAGCAGCGTGATCTTATCGAGATTAGATGAGAAGGCAGAGAGAGCCCTGGGACGCTGCGGTCCGTGGGTAGTAAGCTCGATGCCTTATGGAAAAGACAACACGTAGACTACGGAAAGCACAGGCAACTATCGGCCTAGATCTTGGCGATAAGAGACACACGTTTTGTGTGCTCGACACCCGTGGAGAAGTCGTGAACAAGGGCTCGATGCGCAACGAGCGCACGAGCTTGCAAAGCTGGCAAGCGCATACCCGGGAGCCTTGGTGGTCATGGAGGCAGGAATGCATTCGCCTTGGACTAGTCGATTTCTTGACTCTCTCGGAATGGGGGTCGTGGTGGCCAACCCTCGCAAGACCCGCACCATCTCGCAAAGCGAGCGCAAGAGTGATGAGCGGGACGCCCTTGTTCTGGCCCGTCTGGGTCGGGCGGACCGCAACCTGCTTTAGTCCGATCGTATACGGTAGTGAAGAAACCCAACATGACCTACTCCAGGTCAAACTGCGCGACAGCCTGGTGCGGGCGCGGGTGGCATTGGTCAATTCAGTGCGCTTTACCTTGAAGAGCCTCGGATATCGAGTGAGCAATCCTTCAAGCGAGCGTTTCCACAAGCTGGTGGTCGAGGAACTCCCGGAGTCAGTCCGAGCGCTGATCGTGCACAGCGTGGCCTCGATTGCCGAACTCACTGCCCGTATCAAAGCATTGGAGATCTCCATCGCTCGGCTGGCCAGCGAGAAGTAGCCGCAGACCATCTATCTTCAGCAGATCAACGGGGTGGGACCAATCACATCGCTCTATTTGGTGCTCAAGATCGAGAACCCCCAACGCTTCACGCGAACCCGAAATATTGGAGCCTTTGTGGGTCTGGGTCCGAAACGAGATCCAAGCGGAGAAACCGACAAAGAGTTGCGCATCAGCAAATGCGGAGACCGCTATCTGCGTCGCCTGCTGGTGAGCGCCGCGCAGCATATCCTGGGACCCTTCGGGACCGAAAGTGCGCTGCGCGACTACGGACTACGGCTCGCCCAGGACGGCACCGCTAAGGCCAAGAAGCGGGCCGTGGTTGCTGTGGCCCGAAAGCTCGCTGTTTTGCTGCTGACGCTCTGGAAATCCCGTCAAACCCTACGAACCTTTTCCTACGATGGCTTGAAGAAGTCTGATGGGGGCTCTGCGCCCCCCAAAACCCCGCACCGCTCGCCGCGGCAGGCGTTCGGGGGGGAACTCTTGAGCCCCAACTGAGGACGGACGATTCGGAACGATTGCGGTTTGGGTGCAGTGGCTCCACCAGAGAGACCTCGATATCGAGATAGCAACGTTCCGCCTTTGCGGCAATCTACGGATCAAAACATGGACCAACACACCGAGTCCGGATGGAAGCCCGATCCCGCCGCCGCAGAAAACAAACGACGACGAAGATGAATCTTCAAAACCTCTTGACTGCCTTCTCATGGAGGGCTCCCAAGGCCATAGGTGAGTTCGGTGACCTTCATCGAGAGCTGGATGAGGCATACGAGAAGAACGACGCCGCCGCAGTGGCCGCGCTTTTTACGTAGGACGGGCTTTTTGTGACACCAAACAAAATGTTTAGCGGTCGCCAGCAAATAGAGAGTAGGCATGCAGATATGTTCCAGCGGTCGCCTACTATCGATTTTAACTGCAGCCGCGAGCAGACTGATACTCAGCACGTTATGAAATTGCAGCCTACAGTCATAACATATATTCATTAACGACAGCCCGAAAATCTAGGGGATTTACCCGGACATTTGACCTCGCCAGTTGCCCGGTGCATCGGGGTAGCACGGTTGCCGGCGCATCCTACAGTCGCGAAGCAAACACAAGCAATGCTTCGCCGCCGTGTTCGCCAGCCTCCTACAGACAAGGTTCAATCGACTGCCGCCTCGCAAGGCTGATCTTCTTAGACGCAGGCGCAGGCCCCTGTGAGACCCCACGGGTGCCGGGTGGGGGAGGGCTGGGTGTACCGGATACGTCTATATCACCTGAGAGAATGAAAAATAATTTACCGAAGACACTTTACCTTAAATACTGAGACTCATCGTATCTATGAGTGAGATCAAGCTCCGCGCTGTCCAGCGCTTGGGGCAACTGTCCACGGAGATTCAAGACCAATAGCATTGAA
>CAWFMA010000038.1:0-239438 GCA_963816855.1 uncultured Verrucomicrobiae bacterium
GGCGGCGTGAGATTCCCGTGACGAACACTTTTATTTGTCTTCTCTCCTTTTAATGAATACCTGTTTTAAGAAAGCTGAGGGATGACACACTTTTGGCGCAAGTCGTTGAAGAGGTTCGAAAACATATCTTCGGTATCGATGCAGGCGTGGAACCCGGCACGCCGAGCCTTGATTGTGCTGGTGATATTGTCGAACCCAGTACCGAAGATGAAGTCACCGAATCTCCAGGCCGCCACCTGCTCATAGGGGGTCGACTGAAGCCGGTACTTTCGCGTCATTTCTGCCCAGAGTTCACCCTTGTCAGCCATGTACACGGCTAAAGGCATCGGCACCGGTTCAGCAACGTGCATCTCGAACATCCGGGCAATGCGGGGCCACATGAATTGCCATCGAAAGTAATCACCGTTCGTGATATTGAAGATTTCGTTCTTCGCCTCTTCTGTCTCGCCCGCCCAAGCGGTGGCGCGCGCGAGGATGTCCGCCGACGTGATCTGGTAGAGTGCCCGGTGCGCCGCTTCCGTGCCAGGGAATCGCAAGGGAAGCCCAAGTTCTTTCGAAATGGCGGCATAGACAGCAATCACCATCAGTAGGTTCATGGGATTGCCGACCGCGTAGCCACAGACCGCTTCGGGCCTGAGGACGCTAAACGTCCAGCGTTTTCCCTGTTGCCGTTGACGGAGGTGATCCTCCTGGTCGTAGTAGAAGTTCGGCGGCATCAGCCGGGGATCATCCTCGCGGGCGGGGGTTTTGAACGGCCCGAGATCCGCGCCGTACGCCTTGCCGCCTTGGTAAATGGTGACGTGCCGAAGGTTTGGAGCTAACTCTTCGACTGTGTCCATCAGGTTGCGCAGAAGCGCGACGTTGGCGACGCTGCGCTCGGTCGGTGTTTCTTTCTCGACATAAGCGCCGAAGACGACGTGAGTCACGTCTTTTAATACACCCAGCTTCTTGCGCGTATCTTCGGAGTTCATTAGATCGACGGAGATTGGTTGGACGTTTTCAAGCCCGACAACAGGTCGGCGCGAGACGCCGTAAATCGTGGCATCCGCCTCCTTTGAAAAATGCTCGGCTGCTCTACGGCCGATGACGCCTTGTGCTCCGGCGACCAAGACCGCTTTCTTTGCTTTCTTCATAAAATAATTCTTTGGCGCGTGAACTAAAACCATCCTTAGCTCTCGTGAGGTATGTTGGGCGCTGACAAAGCCCGCTTGGCGATCTCGTCTTTGCGCATGAAGACAACCCCCTGCTGTTTCTGGGCATACTTAATAAACTCCTCTATAAGTCTAACGCGTCCGGGAATGCCCGAGATCCGGTCATGCGTGCTGATCGACATCATGCGGCGACGGTGGGCAGCTTCTACGTAGAAGACGTCAAAATCATCCTTCAAATCTTGCAGATAGGCGGCGTTCGTCGTGGCCGGAGAATCAAAGCGCACGATGTCATTATTACGGATTGTGTAGGGGACGACGGCAAAGGGCTTGCCTTTCACCGTCACGGTAAACGGCTCATCCCGGCTAGTGTCATCAATGTGGTAGATGAAGCCCAAGTCTTGGAGAATTCCCAGGGTATTCGGTGTACCGCGCAGCCAGAATGCATTAAAGCCAACCGGACGGGTGCCGGTGACTCTTTGGACGGTATCGATGCTGGCCTGATACCCGGCACGTTCCTGCTCGGGGGTCATGGAATACTGCGGCTCCCACGTCTGGCCGTGTCCGGACGCTTCATGGCCGCGATCGACAATCTCTTTCGCCAGTTCGGGATGCCTTTCGACAGCCTGACCGACCATATGTGACGTCACCTTAACGCCTGTTCGATCCCAAAGATCTAGGAGGCGGGGAATGCCTTCCTTAAAGCCATACTCGTACCACTTCTGAACGGGTAAATCGGGGTATTTCGGGTCAATGGGTGGAAAGGGACTGCCGGCTCCGCGATCCGGTTGAGCTCCGGTTTCAAATTGCATGGAGATTGAAATGACAAGTCGTGCCTTGTCGGGCCAGAAGGATGGTGTCGAGGTGTCCATAGGTTCCCTTTCCTGGGCGTTGGCAGCGAGAATGGAATTGGCGCCGAAGCCGATGGCGGCGGCGGTGCTTGCGGTGATAAACGTTCTACGGTTCATTTTGGGCTCAGCATTGCCGTTAGAAACATGAGGAAACGACCCCGCCATCCACGCGGAGAGCGGCCCCGTTGATGGCTGAGGCGACTGGACTGCAAACGAAGGTCACCAATCGAGCGATTTCATCAGGCGTCTCAAAGCGTTTGATCAACGAGCTCGGACGAACGCTCTGAAAAAATTCCTTCTCGAAGGCCTCGAACGATTGGCCGCCGCCAAGTTGCGTCACAAACCCTTCCAAGCCGGCAGAGCGCGTCGGCCCTGGAAGAATTGAGTTCACGGTGACCCCTGTCCCACCGCAATACTCCGCTAAGCCACGCGAAACCGCGAGTTGAGCCGTCTTCGTCATGCCGTAGTGAATCATTTCCTTGGGAGTAAAAATGCCGCTCTCACTGCTAATGAAAATAATTCGTCCCCAATTCCGCTGCTTCATCCCGGAGACATAAGCGCGGCTAAGGCGTACACCACTGAGCACATTGACCTCAAAGACGTGGCGCCAATCCTCGTCGGAAATTTCATCGAAAGGCTTGGGCTCATAAATTCCGAGGTTGTTGACGAGAATGTCCACCGCGGGACAAAGCTTGATCAGGTTTTCAGTTGCCGTGGTGGTAGCCAGGTCTCCGGCAAATCCCTCGATTTTCGCCTCGGGCACAGCCTTCCGAACTTGTTCCAATGCGGAATTAACGGCTTTATCCGAACGTCCGTTCACAATCACACGAGCACCTTCCGCTGCAAGTTGGCTGGCAATGGCGAAACCGATGCCCTTGGTGGAGCCGGAAATGAGAGCTGTTTTATTAGTGAGTTCCAGATTCATAAGAGAGAAAGAGGTTTGGATCTACCGTAAGGCGGCCGCCTTAACTTGGCTCGTACTGCCGCCGACGATGTCGATGAGATAAGATTCCTCAATCGAGGCAAACAACCAAATACCAAACCTGGGACTATCGCATGAATTTCTGGTATTTTTGGCGAATTAGGCTTCTAAGCTCCCCCGGGCTCGTCTTGAGCTCCCGTCGTGTGAAACGCGAGAAGTAGGAAGGGTCTTTGAAGCCAAGCTCATATCCGATTTCGGCCATGGTTAATTCAGAGTGCAAGAGGAGTCGTTTGGCTTCCAAAATACGGCGTGTTCGAATCAGGTCTCCCGCCGTCAACCCGGTTTCAAGCCGAAGAGACTCGTTCAAATGGCTGGTCGTAACACCCAGGGCTTGCGCGTAATCACGGACCGACGTTGATGTACGGAACGATCTCTCAACTGCCTGGCGAAATCGTCTTACCAAGCTAACTGCCGCAAATGGAGCGGGCGAGGCGGCTGCATATAAACGAGACAGATGGACCAAAAGCGAGCGGAGTTGATGGCGAATCATTTCGACTGCGAGCTTCTCATGCCTTTCGAATTCGCAATTAATGTCCCGGAATAGACCTTGGGCCTGCGCCCCCTGTTTCGGCTCTAGGTGAATCACCGAAGAGATTCCACCTCCGAATATAAAGGGATAATCAAATAGGGTGCTGCCGGGTGGTGGCCCCGCGCCATCAAAAAATTCCTGAGTAAAAGCAATATAGAGGCCAGTCATTTTATTTGCCTGCCAGGCGTGAACGCGACCGGGCCCGATGGCGACCAGTGATCTTCCCGAGAGAGGACAATTGTCAAAATCAATCAACACTGAACCCTGACCCTGCAACAAAAAGAGTTCTACGTAATCGTGCCGATGGACTTCCATCCGTTTATGGCGGATGCTGACGCAATCTTCGAACGCTTCGACGAAGATCCCGTGTTGAAGAAATGGGGAAGAACCGAAATCCTTCAAAGGTATCAGCGGTACACTCTTTTTTGAGATTCTCATGTCAGCTCCCTTTTAAGGGCCGCCGGTAGCAATTGAACGAAAAGTTACTTTAAGCGCAAACAATGCAGTGCAAATGCGGGTCGTGCTGTCTTGAATCTCAGTGCCTTAAAGGCGGAGCAGACGAAAGGAGACGACTTGATGACTGTAGACTTCTTTTTGCACCTACGGACGGAATGTTTGACTCCGGCTTGTTGTGTTTCACCCCAAATCAACACCCTTTCTTGGACTAAGGAAGTGAAGGCCGAGTTTTCGGCAAAGTGAGCAAGTGAAAGAGCCACCGGTCAGGCAGCTCTTCCTATCGATGCCCACCACCGAAGCGACCCCCGTGGTGACCCCCGCCCGCTGAGGGGCTTGGTGCAATCGTGCCGGACATGGCAAAGCTTCGAACCGTACCGAAACTTCGCCCCATTGAACTTATCTGTGGTGTTGCCGAGAACTGTTGCCCGCTTCGTCCAGTTCAGGCGCCGTAGCAAGCCAAATCCAAGGACGTTGATCACGAGAAAATCGACTCCGGCTTCATCCTGCAATCTGGTTCCGCTGAGCGTCGTCTTCGTATCACAATCTCCCGTCCATTCGTAAAACAAGCGAAGCGCGAGAGATCCCTCGCGTCCTGCGCTTCGTGCCATCGTGACCGCCACGACGGGCTTTTTGCCCGCCAACCAGCGCATCGTTCTCTTCCTCTCGCAATCCCCGACGAAGGTGTACCAAACGCTCTCTCCTAGCCCGCCAATAGTCGCCGGCCTCCAAAAGGCGGCGATTGCAGACGCCACTCAACAGAAAGGCGACACGATAGCAAAGCCGCTCTGCGATGTAAAACACGGTCATGCCGACTTGCTCCCGCACGCTGCCCGGCTCCCAAGGTTCACGGTCCGTGTCGGCAGACGATGGGCTGCCCGTCTGTTCCTTATTTTTCATGGGCGAATTCGCAACCGGGGCGTCGTGAGCCCAAGATCAGATTTTGCGGCCCAGCAGTGCGGCTGCGGACGATTGAGAAGATAGGCTATTTATTCAAAGAAGCAAGCAGGATCGGGAGCGCCGATTCTGGGAGACAGGGAAAAACCGGGTGCTACGCCGCCTTCGCATCGCATGTTTCGTCCATTCCTGGGTACCAACGCGACAGCGTAGAGCGCCAGTCTTCGTTCAAAACGCGGGTCCGCACTTGCAGTAAAAGGTGGGCCCCGCGGTCGGTCCACCGCATCTGCTGTTTCTTAACAAATCGCTTGCTCAGAACCTGATTGATGGCTGACTCAACGAAGGCTGTCGAAATGGTCTCTCCGTGTCGGTAACGATCGCCGTAGTTCGGAATGAATGGTCGGTTGGCAGTGATGTAAGTCCCGAATTCTCGAACCGCTTTCAGCAACTTTCGTTGCTCTTGCCTATTCTCTTCGAGGTCCAAAGCAAATTCCAGATCTTCCACAATCTGGAGCGCTTTGTGGACATCCCCGTGCCAGAGATTCCATTTGAGGCGTTCGAGGTCTTTTTCTATTTCGACGCTCAAATTGGGTTGGTCATCAGCCTCGATGCTCTTGGCCAACTGGCTCATTACCGTCAGCCTCATCGAAATGTGGAACCAGTCCAGAAGATGCTCGGCCTGTGGGTTCAGATACATTTGGAGATCGCGGACCGTGTCGCCGCCGTCTGACAAGAACGTGACCGTTTGGTTCATCTGCATTCCTTGGGACTTGAGCATCTCGAACAAACGGCGTTTGGGCTTGTTGTCGTAGCGACTTACAAATCCGAAGCACTTCGAAGATTCGCCGTCCTCGGCCATACTCTTACCCACGATCACCTCGAACCATCCTTCGGTTCGCGACTGCTGGTCTTTTGCGTGGACATAACCGCCGTCGATTCCAACGATGAGCGGTGCGGCTGGATCCGGCAGCTGGTCCCAGTCTCGCTGGCAACCACCAATGAACATGTCCTGCTCTTCCCCCAATTCGTCTTCTAACCGTTGGGCCGTTTGTCCTACCCGCTGCCTGATCGCTGTCGTGCTCAGGTCCAGGCTGATCGGAAGCACCTCCTTCAAGAGTTCGACTGTGAGCCCGTAAGATACCAGCGCGGCAAACTTGGTCTCAAGATATGCCAGCTCTGGAGAAGTGCGCTCCTGCAACAGGTCAGCTAACGGACTTAAGCTTTTCCGCTCATCCGACTGGCACTGGCAGTGATAAAGCCGTGGACTCTCCACCCTCAACTTGCCAAAGGGCGTGCGAAAAACAATCTGATGACGACCTTTGCAAACGTTCATGGCCGCAACGGGAGCACATGCGCTGTTGGGCAATAAACTCTACGGCTTGCTGCTCGACTACTGTTTGCTCTATCCCGGCGAGAATCGATCGCGCTTCTGCCAACGTCAGCCCGAGCGTCTCCGGTCGTAGGGCGCCGCGATCCAGATGCGCCACTTCCTGGACCACCTCGGGTTGACCCTCATCTGACTCAACCGTGATTTGGATTTTAATCTTCATCGCCGCCTTTGCCTATTCCGAGATGCACATTTTGTTGTCTTCCGCCCATTGCTTCAGCCGCCGATTGATCCTTCGCCGGTCAAAGTCGTCGGGCTGGAACCGCTGGTAGGTCTCTAATCGATCAATGGCCTCCTCAAGAGCATCAACGTCCCCGAGAACATCTCGAACCTTCTCCTGACGTTGAGCGTCAAGAACACGGCCCACAGCATCCGCAATCAGCTGGAGTTCATCCAGGGGCGGATTCCAGCGGTGGTCGTCCATCCTGTCCATATAGGCCTCCGGCCCACCGCAATCTTCGGGCGGTGACGCGCACGCCCCAGCAATGCACACGGGGTTCTTCTTTCCCTCGATAGGTGCTACGCTTTCGAATCGAATCTGATGCTGCCACAGATCAACGAAATCATACTCATAAAGAAACCGTTCATTAGTCCGGAACCGAAATTGGGATAAAACCACTTTTCTGGCGTCGGTCGTGAACCCGAAGCCGCCCAACCGACTCATACCGTACGCCTTGCCGCGAATTAAGAAGCGGTGAAGGTGAAAGTCGCTCCAATCGAATGTGATCTGGAGAAGCTCGTGCAACATGGCGATGCTGATATCGCTACGCACGTGTAGGCGCCGCCAGACAGGCGGGTTGATATGAAGGAGCAGGATGTGGAGTTGGTAAATGTCAGCGGGTCCATTTGGCAGAAACATGGACCAAGATTACCAGTCGGTGCCCTCTCAGCCCCCGGTTTTTCCCGGTCCTCGTATGAGCGCACTTGGACAAGGTTTCTTGCCGAAGGCCGGCATTACGCAGCCGCTGCACCCGCATTTGTTCCGCCATCAGATGCTGACCTACCTGACGTCCAAGGGCCTCTCCGACGCACAGATTCAGCTGATATCGGGCCACGAAAGCAAAAAGAGCCTTGAGGTCTACCAACACCTGTCACTCGAATCGGTCGATAAGGCGTACCAGGATGCGGTCCAGAGCGTGGGGATCTAAATCTAAAGGGATTTCTGTGGGACTTTACGTACCTTTGTTGGGCTAACCCCTATTATGTCGTGGAGGTTTTTTGGTCTGCTGAGTCAAATATATTGTTACCAAAACTTACACTCACACAACAAACGCTCCGACTAACTCTCCCCCGGCCCGAAAAGCGGACCCGTCCAAGTGGTCAGGGCTGGATGCGTTCGCCTTCGCGGTCGAAGTAAAGCGGGTGGCGGAGATTCAATCCGACTTCGTCGCCGGTGCTAAGAGTTGATTCCGGCGGAACGAGCACGAGAACCTGCGTTCCCTTGACGTCGATGAGAAGGTTGGATTGGTTCCCGAGGTGTTCGGCGAGGACAACTCGGCCGTCTGCTTTTCCATTTTGACCCCGGGAGATGGTAATATGTTCGGTGCGCGCGCCGAACGTCACGGTGTTCGGCGGCTTCGGTTCCGCGGGCATGAGTTCAGCCGGGATGAGGTTGATGGCGGGCTGGCCGAGCTTGAGCGCAGCGTAAATGTTGCGCGGCCTTTCATAGATCTCGCGCGGGCTGCCTTGTTGGACGAGCTGCCCTTCGCGCAGGATGCCGATGCGATCTGCCAGCGTCATCGCTTCGACTGCGTCGTGGGTCACATACAGAATGGTGGCGCCCATGTCTCGCTGGATGCGCTTGATCTCGAGCCGGAGGTCAACCCGCAGCTTGGCGTCGAGTGAGGAGAGCGGTTCGTCCATAAGGTAGATGTTCGGCTCGCGGATAAGCGCGCGTCCAATCGCGACGCGCTGCATTTCGCCGCCCGAAAGCCGCGTGGAACGGTTCTGCAGCTTGTGATCGATGCGAACCATCTTCGCGACGCGCTCGACGCGTTGAGCGATTTCAGCCGCAGGCATTTTGCGGCTGGGAGCGCGCAGCGGGAAGGCGAGATTTTCATAAACGCTCAAGTGCGGATAGAGCGAATATTGTTGGAAAACGAAGGAAACGTCCCGCTGCGCCGGAGCATCTGCGGTGGCGTCCTGCCCAGCTATGATAATGGTCCCCTCTTCCGGTTTCTCCAGTCCCGCGATCAGTCGCAAGGTGGTCGTTTTACCTGCGCCGGTCGGTCCGAGCAGCACGAAGAACTCGCCATCGCGAATCGTGAGATCGAGTTCCGAAATGGCCGTGGTACGGCCGAAACGTTTCGAGACCTTTTTGAGTGTGACTTCCGCCATGGGCGCCTATTCGTCGTGGAGAGCGGTCCGAACGGCCCGGCCGCTGGATTCGTGAAAGACCGACAAACGGCTGGAAAGAAAGCGCAGCCCGACATTGTCACCGATCTCGACAGGCTCACTCGATGAAATCCGCGCTTTGACAACGCCTTGGGGAGTATCCATCGTCAGAATCTGCGTCGTGCCGAGATATTCGACACCAGAAACTCTGCCCCGCAGGTCAGAGGCCGGATCGAGTCGGACATGTTCGGGCCGGACACCAAGGAGAAAATTGTCTGCGGCGAAGCCTTCGCGCACTTCGGGGATTGGCACTTGGGCACCATTGACCTGCACGCTTTTGTCGCCGGGTCGCAATTCACCATGAAACTTCAAAAAGCTCATGGGCGGCGAACCAATGAAATCCGCCACAAAGACAGACGCCGGTTTGTCGTAAACTTCCTGAGGCGGGCCGAGCTGTTCCATCACGCCCTGGTTCATGACCGCAATTCTGTCGGCCATGGCCATCGCCTCCATCTGATCGTGCGTGACATACACCGTCGTCGCGTCGATGCGATCGTGTAAGGTGCGCAGTTCGTTGATCATGAGATCGCGAAACTCCGTGTCGAGCGTGCCGAGCGGTTCGTCCATGAGGAAGGCTTTCGGGCGGCGTACGATCGCGCGACCCAACGCGACCCGCTGGCGGTCGCCGCCGGCGAGACCGGAAACGGATTTGCCGAGCAGATGGTCGATTCGCAATAGCTGCGCCGTTTCCTCCACTCTCTTCCGAATCTCCGAGCGGGAAAAGCCGGAACATTTAAGCGGGAAAGCGATGTTGTTGCGGGTGCTCATGTGCGGGTAGAGCGCGAACATTTGGAAAACGAAGGCAATGTCGCGCCTGCCCGCCCGCTCAAATGTCACATCCTCGCCGTCGAGCAGAATGGTGCCCGAGGTGGGCAGTTCCAATCCCGCAATCATCCGCAAGGTTGTCGTTTTGCCGCAACCGGACGGTCCCAGGAGGACGAAGAACTCGCCGTGTTGCACGGTAAAATCCGAGCCATTGACGGCGACGAAGTCGTCGAAGCGTTTGTGCAGAGCGGAAACCTGGATCGATGCCATGCTTTATTCCGGAAAATGACTAACGACGATGAACATCACCGTTCCGATCAGAATTGTAATGAACGAGTAGGCGTAAAGCGAAAGGGAGAAGGGTTGCATGAGCAGGAAGGCTCCGGCGAGGATGAGAAAGCTGGCAACATTTTCCATGCGGCCACGGCGCAAAGGCTTTGGCCATTTCCGCCCTGCCTCCGGCGAGGCCGCCAGGATTGGAACTGCAGATACAGACGGAAGAATATTTCGCCTCTCACGCTTCATGGCGAATTACTTTCTCAGCGCTCCAAAGGTAATCCCGCGCAGGAGATTTTTGCGCAGGAGAATGGTGAAAAACACGACCGGAATCATGAACAACGTCGCGCCGGCTCCCACGGCGGGCCAATCGAGGCCGCCTTCGCCAATGATCGTGGGAATAAAGGGCGGCGCCGTCTGCGCGCGGGCGGAGGTCAGGAGGAGGGCAAAGGCGTATTCGTTCCAGGCGAAGATCAGGCAAAAGATCGCGGTGGCGGCGATGCCGGAAAGCATTTGCGGGAGCACCACCTTCGTGAATGCCTGGAAACGGGTATAGCCATCGATCATCGCGGCCTCTTCGTACTCGCGGGGAATTTCATCGACGAAACCCTTCAGCAGCCAGACCGCCAGTGAGATGTTCACCGCCGTGTAGAGCAGGATCATCCCGACGTGCGTATCGGATAAACCAAGTTGCCGGTACATGAGGAAAATAGGGATGGCGACGGCGATCGGCGGCATCATGCGGGTCGAGAGGATGAAGAACATCAAGTCATCCTTCATCGGGACTTTGAATCGCGAAAATGCGTAGGCTGTAAGCGTGCCCAGGAATATGGAGAGAAAGGTCGATCCAAAGCCGATGATGGCTGAATTCCAGAAGCGTTTCGCGAAACGCGAAGGCCCCGCGATCACCATGCTGTGTGATCGCACTAGCTTGTCATACCATGTCCGCGCCGGGGGCAGGCTCGCAATATACTCGGATGTCTGACGCGTTCGCGCCGTAAAGAGATTCACGTAGCCTTCCATCGAAGGCTGGAAAAGGATCTTGGGCGGATACGCAATTGAGTCCTGGGGCGACTTGAAGCTCGTCAGGAAAATCCAGAGCATCGGCACCATGGTGATCAGGGCGTATGCGATCACGACAACCGCGGCGAACCGCTTGACGACGCGGCTCGGCTCGATGACGGACAGGTTGGGAGGTGGCTTCCTCACCTTTGCTTCACCCTGTTGAGAAATTTCACGTAGATATTGGCGATCCCGAACACGGTGACGAAGAGTATCACCGCGAAGGCCGATGAATAACCGGTCCGCCATTTTTCAAATGCTTCGCGCTTGAGATTGATCGACGCCAGCTCGGTGACCGATCCCGGCCCGCCGGACGTAAGATTTACCACGAGGTCGAACATCTTGAAGTTTTCGATTCCGCGGAAAAGCACGGCGAGCATCAGAAACGGTGCAACCATCGGCAAGGTGATGGACCAGAAAGTCCGCCATGCCGAAGCGCGATCAACCTCGGCCGCTTCGTAGATGTAATCGGGAATGGATCGCAGGCCGGCCAGGCAGATCAGCATCACATATGGAGTCCACATCCAGGTATCCACAATGATGATCGCCCAAGGCGCCAGCTTCACCTCGCCGATCATCTGGAAGGAGGACGGATCAGCCCCGGTGATGAATGAGACGACATAATTGAAAAGCCCAATTTGCGGCTGAAAGAGAAACTTCCAGAAGTTTCCTACCACCGCCGGCGAGAGCATCATCGGAAGGAGGATCATCGTCGTCCAGAAGGAGTGCCCGCGGAACTTGCGGTTGACCAGCCACGCCAGCGAAAATCCCAGCAGCACTTGCAGCAGGATCGTCCAGAAAAGAAAGTGCGCGGTGATCTGCAGGGCGCTCCAAATCTCCTCGTCGTGCAGAATATTGATGTAATTAAGGATTCCGACATTTTGAATTCCCTGGACCGCCCGGTTCGCCTTGAAGTTGGTGAAGGAGAGCTGAATCGACCAAATGAGCGGAAATATATTGATGACCAGCAGTAGAAGAATGGTCGGAGCAATGAAGAGCCACGCGATCATCCGGTCGGATAGACCGTGGGACCGCTGCCTGCCCGCACCACCCCTCGGTCCTGCTGGATGCCCGTCTTCCGGAGCAGAAGAAAAGTCAATGGTGGGCGCTGGCATTACTCGTTGGCTATGGGAGCCTGGGTTGGTTGGGGAATGCGTTTGCTGCTGAAGCCGCCAAAGCTCTTCGTGCCGGCTGACCGGTAAGATTTGGACCCCGGACGCGGCGATTTTCTAAATTGCTCCCGCTACCCAAGGTCCCCGAAAGTCAACCCTTGCCGGCATGGGAAGCGATCAGCGCTTACCCTCTTCTTGGAATACTTTGTTCCAGTCTTCCACCAGCTTGTCCAGAGCCTCTTTGGCTGTCCCCTTGTCCGCCACAACGTAGTCGTGGACGCGACGCTGCATTGCTGAAAGTAGTTCGGCGTAGGCGGGTTCCTGCCAGAAATCCTTCACTTGGGACATGGCGGTGAGAAACTCTCCTGCGAACGGTGCGCTGGCCGAGAACTTGGGGTCGAGAAGAACACCTTTACTGCAGGTGTAGCCGCCGAGCGCCCACCACTTCTTCTGCACCTCCGGATCGACAAACCATTTTATGTATTTGAACGCAGCATCCTTATTCTTCGAATAAGACACGACTGAGATGCCTTGTCCCCCTAGCGTAGAAGCCTTGACCTTCTGCTCGGGATTGACGAAGAAGCCGATCTTGTCTCCTCCCACAACGGGATCCTTGTAAAGTCCCGGGAAGAAGGCAAACCAGTTCATCATCATCGCCACCTGGCCCGACTTGAACGCGTCCAAGCCCTCTTGCATGTAGGCGTCGGTGTATCCGGGAGGCGTGCATTCTTTGAAAAGCTTCTTATAGAACTCCAATGCCTCCACCGCGGCCGGCGAATTCGTGAAACCATCCAGCTGATACGGTTTCTTCGGATCGTCATAATTGACACCCCAGGCATAAAGTGCCGAGCTCAGCCCCATGGTGATCCCTTCCGAGCCACGCTCGGTGAAAATCGCCGCGCCATAGACTTTCTTGCCGTCAATTTCGCGTCCCTGAAAGAACTTCGCCACCTCGTAAAGCTCCTGCCACGTCTTTGGCGGGACCAGTTCACGCTTATACTGGGCTTTGAACGCGTCCTTAAGCTCGGGTCTAGAGAACCAATCCTTCCGATAGGTCCAGCCATTGGCGTCGCCCATTAACGGCACGGCCCAATAGTTCTTGGTCCCCTTCGGCCAGGTCGAGTAGCCCTCGACCGTGGGCTCTAGGAAGCTGTCCATCGAAATTCCCTCCTTCGTGAGGAAATCATTGAGCTTTACATAATGTCCATTCTCGGCCGAACCGCCAATCCACTGACTGTCGCCGATCAGCAGATCCATTTGATCGCTGTGTGAGTTCAGCTCATTGAGCATTCGATCCGCAAAATTGGGCCACGGAACGAATTCAAACCCGACTTCAATGCCGGTTTTGGCGGTGAAGTCCTTCGACAACTCGACGAGCGCATTCGCTGGATCCCAGGCTGCCCAGCCAACAGTGATTTTCTCCGCCGTGGCTGCAACCGGGAGAGAACCGGCGAGAGCCATCAACGCAACCGTCAATGACTTTACGATGTTATTGAATCTGGTCATATAAGTTCATGTGATAATGACATGGCTGTGGGGGAAACCGCCGAACCCTTCGAGATTTTTCGCCGTTCACCCAAACCGACTATCTGAGAAGCCCAAAAATTGCGAGCGTTTTTCTTACCTGTGCTTAGGGCGCCGGCATATTGTCCCGGAACGAGGGGAAAAGCGATCGACTGCAGGATGCCGCAGATTCCTGCGCAGCGGGTGATGCGTCGGTGGTTAGTGCACGGCCGCGAGCGCGGCAAAGACTTCTGCGACGGCCACGGCGCCGGGATCAGGTACATCGGTCAGCGAGCGCGCGCTCAGGTAGGAGGAACGGCCGGCTCCCGCACGATCCATCTTCGCCGTTGCCTCGGCACCCGCACGCGCCATTTCCGCCGCGCGGGGGAGCCCCTCGCCCGCCAGCAGGGCTTTGTTGGCTGGCACAAGGGCATCGATCATGGTGCGATCTCCGACCGCGGCACCGCCATAGGTTTGCAAACTCGCAATCCCACTCTCGAGCGCCTTCGGCCACGCTCCGGTCTGCGCATACGCGCGACCGATTGAAGTGAGGAAAATCGAGAGAAGCACACCGCTCGATCCTCCCATGCTTCCAGCCAAAACGTCGCTCATGGCCTGGCATAGGTCCGGTGCATCTGCCAGGGGAAGATCATCGATGGACTGGAGGATTGCCTTCGCGCCGATTGCGAGTGTGGAACCGGTATCCCCGTCGCCGACCCGGGCGTCCAACTCATTCAGCCGATCTTCCAACCCAAGCAAGCACTGCGCGGATCCTACAACCAGCCGACGCATGGCACCATCTTTGGTAGCGGTAAACTCCCTCTGCTTAAGAACAGATGGGAGCTCGCTAATCCAAAGCGGCGCCACTGGCCTGGCTGGGGTCCACGCCGACGGACTCACTGGCGCAAGGAGGCCAGCCCGTGACACTTCATCCAGCTCAAGAAGCGAGACGGAAAAACCATTCATATCGAGGGAAGTCATGTACGACCCGGGCCCGATGATGAGATCGATCTGGCGCGCGAGGGAGGAACGCATTACCTCACCGGCGAGCAAACTCATCTCGAGAACTGGGACCGAGCCGAGGTTATTGAGGAGGACCGCATATCGCGCCTCCGGATTAGGCAGCCTGCTTTCCAGCCGGTGGAGAAGCGTCTCCGTCAACTCGCGCGCCGACGCCATGGGGATAAGCTCCACGCCGGGTTCGCCGTGAATACCGAGCCCTAACTCCGCCTGGTCTCCTGCGAGCCGGAAATCGACTGGATGCCCCGGCACGCTGCAGGTGGAAAGGGAAATCCCAAGCGACCAGGTGCTACGCGCGACCTTTTCCGCCGCCGCCCGGACATCCTCAAGAGAACGCCCCTGTTCAGCAAGATAGCCGGCAATCTTATGGACGAAAAGGGTGCCGGCGATTCCGCGCGGCTGTCTCGTCCCTGGAATGGCGACGTCGTCCGACACGATGACCATGGCGACATTCGTGCCGAGGCTCTTCGCGCGCTCGACCGCCAGACCGAAATTCAGTCGATCCCCAGTATAGTTTTTGACGATGACCAGACAACCGGGTTCGCCGGTGACGCTTAGAATGCCAGCCAGAATCGCCTCGACCTGGGGCGACGCGAAAATTTCCCCGGAAACCGCGGCGGTGAGCATTCCGGCGCCAACAAATCCTGCATGCGCAGGTTCGTGCCCGGCCCCGCCGCCGGAGATCACCGCCACCCGGTCGCGCTTCCAATCGCCGCGGAGAATGACTTTTATTCGAGGATACCCGTCCAGGCGCACCCGCTCCCCGGGCCCACTGGCGTGGAGCAATCCATCCAACGCATCGGTGACAATGTTTTCGCCCTTATTGACAAACCGCTTTCCGGAACGTGAGGAGTCGCTGTCAATACGACCTGTCGCCATATGGGTCTAAGATTCGTAGACGGTTCTCTACAAAGGTCAAGCTCGCGCAAAGTTAAGCACGCGAGACGCGTGCGCTCCCCAGAGTCGACCTCAAAGCCGCCGAACACTTTAGGGCCCTGGAGGTTCGCAGTGCGAGTAGTCCGTGGTTGCAAAAGAGGCAACCTTTCGTGATTTTCGTCAGAGCCACTCCCCCGTTGCTCCATGCCGCCAGGTCTCTGCGGGCTTCCTCGGCATTGCGCCGATCATAAAGCCAGCGCAATTCGAGCAAGCAATCGTCGGCAACCTTGCGAGGTAGATAGTCCAGCCCGTTACGTAGAAAATGTCGCTTACATCATGTCTTGCATGCATTCCTTCGGATCCATGACCCCGAGGTTCTTGACGATCTCGAATCTGCCGCTCTTCGCTTGGGCGATGTACATGTTCATCCGGAGGTGATGTTGGCCGGGCACCATTTCAGCTGGGCCGCCGGGCCCCTGTGAGATCTTTGCGTGATCCAGTGCTTTGATGACGTCGTCTTGCTTCAGCGAGCTGGCCTCTTTGACGGCAGCCTCCCAGAGCCTCAAACCGCGGTACATGCCCGTAGCGGCACTGCCAGCCGTGAACTTGGCGCCGCCCGGATAGAGCTTGTCGTACTGAGTGAGCAGTTCCCTGCTGAAGGGATCGCTGACGTTCTGGTAGTAGTCGAGGCAGCTGTACAGACCTTCCACTTGTTCGGCCGGGAAAAAGCCCAGGAAGTTCTCCTCGAAGTACGTGCAGACGAGGTGTCCGCCGCGCTTCGTAAACCCGGACTTGTGAAGCTGCTCGACGAACGGCGCAAGACCGGGAGGAACGATCGTGTTGAATACCACCTCCGCGCCCGTTGACATGATCTTGTCGATCGTCGCTCCATAGTCGGTGTGATCGAGCGGAAAGTACTCCTCGCCGACGATTGCGCCGCCAATAGCGGTGGCCACTTCACGCAGCTTCCGGTTCATCGTGTGCGGCCAGATGTAGTCGGCCGAAGGGCAGTAGATCTTCTTTGCCCCCGTTTTCTGCATCAGCCACGGAATCATGGAGTCGACCTGCTGCGCTGGCACAGGGCCCGTGCAGAAGATCAGCGGGTGACATTCCTCTCCCTCGTATTGCTCCGGGTAGATGTAGAGCTTCCTGCCCTCCACTACGGCAGGGCCCTTGATAGCCTGCCTCGTCGAGCTGTAAATGCCACCGAAGATCACGTCGACTTGATCTTGCTGCACGAGCTTCCTGGCTTTGGCTTCCGCAACACTATCCGTCGTTGCACTATCCTCGAGGTACAGATCTATCTGCCGCCCCAACAGGCCACCCTTAGAATTGATGTCATTGATCACCATTTTCGCCACGTTCGCGTTGGCGATACCCAAAAACGAGAGTGGACCCGTTATGTCGGTGATTACGCCTACCTTGATGGACGTTGTTAATTCAGTCGTGGCTTGTCTCCTCTCACAAACCGGTTACCGGTGAATGCCTAACAAGTGATTCTGTCATTTTCGGATATCATGCCAGGCCCAGAGTTATCCGAACGTTTATCGCAGGGAAGGGGCTTCTGGCACTGATTCGGCGGACAGGATGCCCGGAGGCAAACTCCAACGTCAAGCGTGAGATGGGAGTCTTCGGCGACCGCGGCGACCCCCTCCAGAAGCCGACCTCCGGGCCCTATCGCCGCTGAGGTGGCGACACATCAATCCGTACGGGACATTCACCCTGAAAATGCAAGAGCGTCTGCCGCTTGAGCAGGCGGCGCAGCTCCCTCGCGCTACTTTGCCGAGATTTGGGGCTTCGCTACCTTAGGGCCAACAAGCCGAGAGCGTCAAGAAGTCGGGGATCGAGCCGCCCAAGCCCCGTCTGTAACAGTGAGTGTGCGCTCCCGATGCCGCCTGAGCGATCCGCATGATGTCTTGCGTGGCTGGCTACCCACCCCCGACCTTTTGACGCTTTCCACAATTGGATACCTATACCCAACCGGTCCCTGGCTCCCCGCACAACAGTATCTAGGTTCCGTTGCTGTCCTTCGATACTCACAAGGTATTCGTAGTTGGAAATCAGAATGATGGAATTGCGCAGCGTGATTCCAAAGAGCGCGTGTGAAAAACGATCGTTTACCGCGCAATAGGAAATTGCTCTCGTGCTATCTGTCTCACGAGCAAGACCGGACAAGGCGCATGATCGAGGACAAATCGTGCAACATGTCCGACTGATTTAGGACCGATTGATGCTTTCCCGCCATATTGAGCGCGAGCGCAAATGAGCACCACGTCGGCTTGCCACTCGGCTGCAACGTTGACAATTTCGTGCCCTGGCCTCCCCTCTCGTTCAATGGTTTCCGCATGGGCCAGATAGCACAGTCCGGTATTTAGAATGTCTCGGGCAGAGGACTTTTCCGATTCCAGCATCTCTTGCTCGTGCGGCAGACGTTGGGCGGGTGATCGGAAAAAGCGTTCGCGGAGATGGCCCATCTTTGCGCGCGGGCCAATATCGATCACATAGAGTATGCTCAAAGTGAGCGGTTGACTCGCCGAAAGCATTTTCGTTGCCGTAGCTATTTGTTCGGCATTTGTACCGTCCAAACAACAAAGAACACGCATAAGCTTATTTTACTATTCTCTTACTACAGAAGTAACCAAATGGTCAATGCTCCAACGAGCAACATCAATGGGGTCACGATTAGGCCGATTTTGAAGTAATCGAGCCCGGAAACCTCAACATTACGCTGACGCAGCATAAGCAGCCAGAGAACTGTAGCCAACGAGCCAACAGTGGTCAGATTTGGACCCAGGTCGCATCCAAATATCGTCGCAGCAATAAAGCCATGTCGAATAGCGGTTGGTGCGTGTTCAATGCTGCCCAATGCAGAGTTCATTACGACGGCCATCGGGACATTATTAATCAGGTTGGTTCCTAGTGCTGATCCCGCTGTTCCCACCATCACCGCACCAAAGCTCGTGCCTCCCGAAAGCTGCAGAAGCCACTTACCAAATGTGGTTGTGAGCCCAGTATCTTCGATTGCCCGGACCACGATAAACATCCCGGCAATAAAGCCAAAAATGGACCATGAAATCCGCTTTGCAGTTTCACGCAGCGTGATTCGCCGCCAGGAAAGAGCGCCGATAAGCAGCAGCATAGCTCCACCCATCGCAACACACGATAAGTGAAAGTGAATTGCCGAGGCTATGACGTACGCAATAGCGACGAACGCGAGAACAGCGCAGGTATACCTAAAGTAAGGTTCATGCTTTACGGCTGTCTCCGAAGCGGACAGGCGATTGATGTCGAAGGACCCTTTAAGCTGCTGACGATAGAGTAAAAAGAAGACCCCGATGTTAATAGCTATGACGACGAGACTTGGTAGAAGCAAGAGACGCAGAAAGGTCCACAGGTCGAGAGGAAACCGCGAAAGGATAATGATATTGATCGGGTTGGAGATAGGGAGGAGAAAAGAAGCGGTATCGGCAATAAACGTGCAAGCAAACAAATAGGGGAGTACCGGCAACCTAAGATTCGTGACGAGCAGATACACAAGCGGCGTTAGTATCAGGGCCGTGGCGTCGTTGGAGAGGATCATTGAGATGAGGGTCCCCAGCAAGAAGACATTCAGGAAAAGGCGCGCCGCGCTCCGTCCGGCGAGTCGCGCTGCCTGCACTGCAAGCCAGTCAAACAAGCCGGCTGCCTCTGCAAGGGTCGATAGGCCCATCATGCCGAGGAAGAAGAGAAACGTATTCCAGTCCCGAATCAACGTTAAGAAAGCGTCGACGGGGCTGATCAATCCAAGGAGAAGGAGAACCGCGGCTCCGGCCATTGCGATGGTCGCCTCGTTCCAACGAAACGGGCGCGTCATGATCCCGATTAATGTGGCCAGCCCGATCAAGGAGGTAAGAGCTGTTTTCCAAATGTCTGATACGGGAAAGAATAAGAGCATGTTGGCTCCGCGTTTGTTTACTATGAATTCAAGGAACTTTCTTTGTCCGCCGCTTGCTATGGCGCTTTTTCAACCTGATCGAAGTATGGTTTCCGTGTGCCGTTTTTAACTGCTAACTAGTGCCTTCTCTGTGGAGCCTCGTTCGACAGTTTCGGGCATGTGAAATGCGAAAACGACGAGTGCCACGAGCGCGGCACCGCCAAGGATAAGAAAAGCCGGGCTGTATCCGAAATGATCGACGATCTCGCCAGCAGCCAACCCGCTCAGCGAGGCGCCGACGCCCTGCATCGTTGCGATGGCGCCCAGGGCAAGATTGTATCGGCCGGTGCCTTGCATGATATCGGCTACTACCAGGGGCGTGAGGGCGCCGAAGATCCCGGCTCCCACGCCATCCAGGACCTGGACACCGATCAACCAGAAGCTGTTATCAGAAAAGGTGTATAGCACCGCCCGGATTGGCAGAATAGCGAAGCCGACAAGGAATATTGGCTTCCGGCCCCAGCTATCGGCTGTCCTACCGACCAGAAGGGCAATTGGCAGCATGACCAACTGTGCGGCGATGATGCACGCCGACATCATGGACGTCGCCTCTTTCGGAAAGGCGGCTGCCAGTTTTTGTCCCACCAGGGGTAACAACGCGGCATTGGCAAAATGGAAGAGCATGACGCACACACCGAAGATACCTAGGGATCGGGACTTAAACAGAATGCCGTAGCCCGCGGCGTCCGCCGGGCCCTTCGACCCTTCGGGCTCCTGACCAAGGTCTCGAGCCCGGTTTAAATCGATCGCCTCGGCTGGGATGGAAAGTACCGCGATGCCCGCAAGCACCGCGAAGACGGGCACGAGGAGGAAGACGGCGCGCTGCGAGAAGGCATAACCAACCGCGCCGGCCACCGCTGCGATAGCCACATTGCCCGCATGATCAAACGCTGCGTTGCGCCCCATGCGCCGGGCCAGTTGATTCCGCGCGTAGAGTCCCAAGGTGAGAGCCGCAACCGCAGGACCGAAGACATCGCCGACAATCGCCATCAGGCTATTGGCGATCGCTACCGGCCAGAAGCTCGGCAGGGCGAAGAGAGTTACGGCCCCTATCGCAAGCACGGCCAACGCGAGCACGACGACTCCCCTTTTTGCGCGGGTCGCGTCGATCGCGGCGCCAATCGGCGTTTGGGCAGCTAGCCCAAGCAGGCCGCCCAGAGTCGTTACCAGCCCCACTTGGGTCTGACTCCAGTGCCGCTGGGTGACCAGGAAAACGTTAAGGTAAGGCCCGAGCGCGCCGCGCACGTCGGCAAGCAGGAAGTTAATCGCGTCGAGTGAAAACGGGTTGAGACGCTTGCTGTTGTTATTTGATGTCACTGGCAAAGCGGTAATGATTATCTAACGATGCGTAGAATGATCGTTTCCAGGCTACCGTGGAAGAGGTGGTGGGGATGCGCCAGTCGCTGGTGAATTGATAGGGCTGTAGATCGCGGTAAGAGCTTGTTCAGGCGCGCCGAGTTCGTTACTTCCAGCGAGCGTCCCAATTCATTCTCAGTCCCGCATTCCACTCACCGCGCCCTTGCGGGCATCGCGGTGAGCAACCGGCTTCAGGGGCCGGGGTCCTTCCGCCCGATCTGTGCACATCCTCGCCGTGGGACCACCGACTGAGCCGTTAGGTCGAACGGAAGCGCCCGCTGGCCGCGAACCGGCGCGCGTTTCGCGCCCCGGGGAATCAGAAGGCCGTTCGTGACTTCACGACGAGCGTCTATCGCTTGCTCCACCTTCGGCGCGGAAAATCCTATCCGGTCCGGTCGGGCAATCAGGCGGCAGAGCATAACGATCTGATCGGCGGATGAAAAGGAATAGCCTTGGCCGGATCGCAATAAATCTCCAGCGTAGGTCATTTTTCTTTCTCCTTAAGTTCAGTAGTTGCCTCCTGCAACAAGGTATCAAGCTTTTGGGCCGATACCGGTTTGACGAGATGGTGACGAAACCCGGATTCCGCACTCCTTTCACGATCAGCTTTCATTCCGTAGCCGCTTATGGCTATGGCGTAATCTGGACACAACTTCCCCAATTCTTGCATTAGGTCCCAGCCATTGCCATCCGGCAGATTAATATCCGAGATAAGAACATGACAGTTCGCCCTTGGAATTTCCCTGTGCGCCTCCGCTTTGCTACGGGCAGAAAAAACGACGTGCCCTGATTGCTCGAGAGAAATCTGAAGAGCCTCCAAGGTGTCTCTGTGATCCTCGATGACGAATATGCGCAAGGGATAGAAATCAGGTCGGTCAGCAGTCATACCGTGTGGGAATCGGGTCTCGGGATCCTGCCTGCCGTGACAAACTTACAAGGGCAGTCCGAGAATGAAAGTTGCTCCCTTTGCAACTTCCTCGCTCTTGGCACGCAACGTGCTGCCATAGGCCTCAAACGGTCGCCATCGAAAAGCGCCAGACCAAGACCCAGTCCTCCAAACTCTCGCGCGGTTCCTTCGCTGCCCTGGGGGAACGCTTGTTCTTTTCCGCAGGTTACCAATGACGCGTTCGAAATGGTGTGCCATCGAGCTCGCAAAATGAGCTTCTCGCGCCGTTCGGTCGGAATTTTAGTATTTCGGTGGTAATAGAGGCTCTTCGAATTGGGAGAGAAAAATGGGCACGCGTTCTCTAAGCGAGGTGCAAGATTAGCATCACTTTACGTCTGAAGCGCGGGATTGCGAGTCGCAAGAGGAGATGCCATTGTCCGGTTATGTCGGACGAAATGTCTCCCTTTGCCAACTTTCTTGGTCAGCGGCGCGAAGACATCACCGCAGAATGGCTTCGTCGGGTGCGTCGCGACAGAAAAATTCCTTCCGCGGCCGATCTGCCAAAAGAAGAGCTGCTCGATCATTTGCCCTATCTACTCGATACCCTCATTAAGCAGCTCCGGGGTATACTAGTCGATGGGGTCGGCCAGTCCCATGGCGCCGTTCGCTGGAAACAGCACTATTGTCTGGACGAAGTGCTACGGGAGATTTCCATCCTGCGAAAGGTATTGATTGAAGAACTCCTCCGGTTCCACTGCGACACAAAGGTGGAGTTGAAGCTGCAGGTGCAAGCCAGTGATATCCTGCATGCATGCCTTGATTTGATAATCAGTAGCTCAACGGCCGGTTTTGTCGCCCGGCAGTATGAGAAAATCCAGACCGCGAATCGTTCTCTAGAGGAACTCAACTTGAGGGTTCAGACTACTAATGACCAACTTCTCGAGAAGGACCGCCAGCGCCTTCTGATGCTGCGCACGATCACACACGAGATTGCCAATCACCTCAATGCGATAGGAATGCGGGTTTCTGTTCTCAAGAAAGATCGGGATTCAATCGATTCATGTACGGAATCGCTTTCCAAGAGCGTAACGGCCATGACCGCACTGATGAAGCAATTGCTGGAGTTTGCAACACTGGACGCCGAGCGCCCTCGTCTTGAGCGATGCGAAGCGAATTCACTCTTTCGGGAACCGGCGGCTTTTGGCCGAGAAATCGCGGAGCAGAAAGGCCTCACTTTTGTCGGACGACTCGATCCTACCCTTGGAGAGATTGTTACCGATCGTCATCAACTGCATCGCGTGTGCCTCAATCTTCTGACGAACGCCGTCAAATACACGGCAACAGGAGAAGTAATATTCACATTTTGGGCCGAGCCGGAAGGTAATTGGTGCATTGAGGTAACCGATACTGGCTGTGGAATCGCACCTGAAGAGCACGAGCAAATATTTAACGAGTTTTACCGGGCTTCGACCTGCCGGGAAACTGAGCCCGGCGTTGGCCTTGGTCTTGCCATTACGCGCCGCCTCGTCCGTCTGTTGGGTGGTCGCATTGAACTGGATAGTAAGCTGGGCGGGGGATCGACCTTCCGGGTGGTACTTCCGCGAAACGGTCCAGCGACGAATGATTGACGGCCAAAACGTCTGACCGTACAGCCGCCTGAAAACTAGATTAGGAGCCCTACCAGAACGCGACGCGGACTACTACTCTGCGGACCAAAGAGCCGTGCAACCGCGTTAAGATCGCCTTTTTGGGGAGAACTCAAGAAACGGAAATAGGGGTATCGTTCCAGTCGAGGCTACCGTAATGATGGTCTTGCCTTTGTGCTTTTCTGTGGCCTCCATCTCGGCGTGCGGAAGCCGGAAATCGTTCGATAGCGGTATCCAAAATTTGCCAGAATTTGACCAGGTGGTCGATTTCGGTTGAAAATGAGCCATGAATTCCAGCTTAGATGCGGTCGGAGGAGCTGAGACAGCGACTGAGCGACTGCAGCTCGAACTGGAGCAACTCCGGAGCGAACTCGACAGCTGTAGCACTCGGTTGCATCTGACCGAAAAGCTGCTCGCCCATGTGCAGGACGCCGTTTTCGTCGCTGAACTCGATGGCCGGATTATCGACGTGAATCCGGCTGCCTGCTCGCTGTTGGGCTATGAAAGGCAAGAGTTGCTCAAAATACGCCCATGGGATTTTGCCACAAGCGCCTCGTGGGAAGGAATTCTTGCCTTGATAGGCACGATGGAGTTGGGAGATCCCGTCACGGTCCGACGCGCGTACCGATGCAAAAGCGGTGAGCAGAAGATCCTGGACGTGAGACTGACTCGAGAAAATCACGCAGGCCGGGATTTGATCGTCGTATTCAGCCGGGATGTCACCGAACAGAAACGCCTTGAACTGCGGTAGCGTCAGAATGGGAGAAAGTTGACCGAGAGCCAGCGGTTCGCCAACCCTGGGACCACGGCAATGGATGTCACGGAGGGGACGAAGATCGAAGAGGCATTGAAGCGCAGCCAGGAGTACCTTCGACTCACAATTGATACGATTCCAACCTTCGCCTGGTGCAACCGGCCTGATGGCTCGAATGAATTCCTAAACCAGCGCTGGCTTGATTATACGGGTCTTTCGATCGAGGCGGCGCGGGATTGGGGGTGGAAGGTTGCCATTCACCCCGAAGATCTCCCGCGGCTATTACATGTATGGCAGACGCTGCTGGCACGTGTATCGTTGGTTCTTGTTCCGTTTCGAACCGTTATTCGACGAGACGGTCGGTGTGCTGACCTCCTCCGGTGCGGTCGCCTTCGGCATTGTGGCTCTTCTACCTGTCGAGCTGGTCATCAATATTGGTTCTACGGCTGGGTTCGCGATGGTCTTCTCGCTGTTGCTTTCCGCAATCCTCTGGAACCTGGGCACATGGTATTTGGGGCTGCCGGCCTCCAGTTCGCATACGCTTATCGGCTCGATCATGGGGGTAGGCTTGGCAAACTCCCTGATGGAGGGTGGCATTTTCGCTTTCGGAGCCGGTGTGAACTGGGCGAAGGCCAAGGAGGTTGGCATGGCGCTTCTGATCTCCCCGGTAGTTGGCTTTGTGTGCGCCGGTCTCTTGTTGCTCTTGGCCAAGGCGTTGATCAAGAATCCAACCCTTTATCAGGCACCCGAAGGCAAAGCGCCTCCTCCACCCTGGATTCGGGGCTTGCTGATGCTCACTTGCACGGGGGTAAGTTTCGCTCACGGTTCTAATGACGGCCAAAAGGGAATGGGCCTGATCGTTCTAATTCTGGTGGGCATTCTACCCGGCATGTATGCTCTGAAAATGGATGCTTCACCCGAAGTCGTCCAGGAGGTGACTGCCTCGGCCCAGGAACTGAGCGGGATATTCACAAAGGCAGCAAACGGAGCCGCGCAGCCGGCCTCCGAGGCCGACTCCACCAAGGTGATTTCTGCGTATCTCAAAAGCAATGGGATGCTCTCGGCAGATACTTATGCCGCGCTCACGCAAAAATCCCAGGACATCGCCAAAACGCTGAACGGTTTGAGAACATTTCAAGATTTGCCCGAAACCCTATGTCGCGACTTGCGCACGGATTTTTATATCGTTTCTTCTGCCATAAAGAAACTCATCAAGACCGGTTCTTTGAAAGATCCGGTCGTCGAAAAAGCGGAGGCCGCTTTCAGCCAGAACGTGGATAAACTCACCAATTACATTCCGGCCTGGGTTAAATATGCCGTTGCTCTCTCCTTGGGGCTTGGGACGATGGTCGGCTACAAGCGCATCGTCGTTACGGTGGGCGAGAAGATCGGTAAATCTCACCTTACTTATGCTCAGGGCGGTTCCGCGGAATTGGTCGCGATGGGAACAATTCTTGCGGCGGACCATTTGGGCCTGCCAGTAAGCACCACCCATGTGCTCTCATCAGGCATAGCGGGCACAATGGCCGCCAATCGCTCAGGCCTTCAGAAGGACACACTGCGCAACATCTTGCTCGCCTGGGTGCTGACTCTTCCGGTGTGCATTTTCCTTGGGGCCTTGCTTTTCGCCTTGGGACTAAATTTGCTCTTCATGCTGGGCCTGAGGTAACACTTATCATTCAAGCATGGCTTCGCGTTTTGGAAAACGTCAGGGAAGATGAGGCTTAAGCCAGACCGGTCCATTACTTGGACTTTGTCACTTTCGTAGCAGGAGACTACCAGCCAAGGACTGTGGCGAAAATAAGTGGCGCAACAATGGACGCATCGGATTCGATGACAAACTTTGGCGTGTTGACCCCGAGCTTGCCCCAAGTGATCTTTTCGTTCGGCACTGCGCCAGAGTAGCTGCCATAGCTCGTGGTCGAGTCGCTGATTTGGCAGAAATATCCCCAAAGCGGAATGCTATTGCGTTGGAGATCTTGGTGCAGCATTGGCACCACGCAGATCGGAAAGTCGCCCGCGATACCACGAGCGATCTGGAAAAATCCGATGGAGCCGATGTCACCGATTGGTCTCGCTGTGGCGGTATACCATTGCGCAAGCGACATCATGTATTCAATCCCGGTCCGGACCGTGTGAACGTTTTTTACGTCAGCGGAGATACAATGCCCGGCATACATGTTGCCGAGGGTGGAATCTTCCCAACCACAGCCGCGAGTGGCAAATTCGGTTTTGGAGCAGGCCGCCGTGGTCACCGAAGAAAAAAAAGATGATAGTGGGTGAACGTACTGCACTGCGCGGTCAGTTTTTTCTTCTGTCAAATCTGGGAAGGGATAACATGAGTATGACGGCCCGTTTCCCGTTACGTTGGCATTACGCTGTTACGCTCAACGACTCCTTCTGCCTCAAATCGATGCGTACCAAGTTCACGGCGCAGCAAGTTCAACCGCGAACCGTGAACCGCGAACCTGTGGAGCCTTGAGAAAGAACCACCAACCATTAGTCTTGCTGAACTGAAGGACCTGATCAGCAAACCGACGTGCCCCACCCCTATGAGAAAAATAATCCAAATCACGGTTGCTTTCGCAACTGACGATAGCCCTGTAGATGCCCTCTATGCCTTATGCGATGACGGCTCCATCTGGTATTGCGTGATTCACTTTGGCGCCGCGCCAAAATTCGAATGGAAAGGTATTCCTGGTCCGTCCCTCAAAGCGAAATGACCAACCGATATGACCCATACATTTCAGCATCGATTCAAGGGTGGGATCACGGTAACGCTGAGCTACGATATCGAGAAGTTGGCAGGAGCATTCGATCACGGTAACGCTGAGCTACGATATCGAGGAGTTCGGGCCAAAGAAGGCCAATCTCGTTAAATGTGAGTGGAGCGGTCGATCCGCGAATAGTCTGCCTCGACCGCATCCTTCCCCGCATCTGCTTTAGGAGCGCCGGTGCAAAATAGCCTGACCTTGTAACGAAACTTGTAACGCTCGCGTCCGTGTGCATGATTGTTCGTTGATGTTCCGTGATGATGTGATAAATGGTGTGCTATGCTGTTTTTCCAGGATGAGGATCGCTTCTGGAAATGGTCCGCCCTTTACACCGAGCATGTCGCCAGCAACGAGAACGAGGTAGTCAAATTGGCGTGGGAGCTCCGATCCATGGAAATGTTTCGCGCGGGGTGGTACGACGACGTTCCCGAGGAAGTGCGTACCTTTCTTAGCGAGAAGGTCAAGGAGACCGAGGCGCGAATCCTTCAAGCGGCCATGACGCGAGACGTTCTGTTTTTGCGACAACTTTATGATGCGGCCCGATTGAAGAGAATTAAGATGACCATTACCGCTCAGGCCGTAATGGCCTTGCTCAAGCTTTGGGAAGACTTGGGCCGCAAGCCGTCATGGCAAGAACTGAGGGCCCGCGTGGAAGAAATGTGTCAGGCCGAGGGGCTGAATCCGCGATTCAGTGACCAGCAGTGGGAAACCACCCGCAAGGCGCTTCGATCGGTTCTTTAACCCTTGCCTAAATGAAAGCCATGGCGAGCCTGATAGTTAACAAGCTTAAACGTCCGTGCGGATCCTAGTGGCTGACTGAAAATCTGCGGGTCCTTTCCTGCTGCTTTTCTGAGTCGCGCAGCGGAGCGGCACGGACAAAGCCACGGTATCTGACCACTTTTTTACTCTGAAAAAGTAGTTTTATTAAAAAGCGAGCAGCGAGCCTAGGAAGTTTTCGCTAGCCAGGGCTGTTATCGGGTCAAAAGTCACTCCATGGCTGAAATCGTCCATCGATACATAAGAGATCCGAACTAGTCGAAGAGCGGGCGGCGGAGCTTCGGGAGGAAGTAGCCAAACGCAAAGCGGTAGCTAAGGCGGCGACATCCCGGTTGGCACAGCGCGGAATAGCGGAATTACGGCTCGAAAAAACGGAACACGAGCGGGTTCGGCGCATGGAACGTGAAATGCTGGTCGCTCTTCGTCGCGGCGAGTTGGTCGAAAAGGAAGTCGTCTTGCGACAAGCGTCATTTTCTGCTGAGTGCCTTAAGGGGCAGGATGTTGTCGGCTCCGTCCGCATGGTCGCGGCGGATCCTGAACATCAGCGACTCAAGGTTGCGGTCGAGCGGTTAAAAGAAATGATGGTGTCAGTCCTGGAGGAGGTTTCCGAGTTACCCGCTCGAGTGACTGATCCCAATTGGGTCGCCGACGAGGACTGTACACCTTTCGCGGATGATGACCAAGGCAACGGTGACGGGACGGCCGCGTAAAGATACTGATCCAGAATTCCGGTTCAGTTAAAGGTCAAGCAGGTTATCCCAGAGATTAAGTTGTCGACCTTGAGGATCTGGGAAGAAAATCAGCCGGGCGTCCTGCGGCTTTACAGCGAAAAGGCACGCTCATGGCGGCAGTCGTGCATAACCAACACGATTCTGCTCTTCTGAGCGTGCCTTCTCTGGAAAACAAACGTCGCACGTAAGTTTCTTCTGTCAAATCAGGGAGCGGATAAATTTTCGCATCAGGGGAACGTCTGATGGACGATTCTTCAATATGAAAATGACCATGTTCGGACTTGTTCTGGCTATCGGAATGGCTTTCTAGGTTTTCGCCGCAGATGAACCCCTGGAGATCAAGCTTGAAGGAGTCATTCAACAACTGCCCCCCGCCGGTCAACTTTTTGGGATCTGGATGGCCTCTCAAAGAGCGGATGTCGTCACGGAAGCTACCGTGGTTGAGGAGGAGGACGGACCGATCAGAGTTGGCGCCAAAGTGGTCAGCAGCAAAGTCTGGGCCGTCTGGCATCAGTCGAGACAGCAAGGCCGAAGCTTGCCGCCCGCGCCGTGATATAAGCCACGTTTCGACGAAAGGTTCTCGTCTCACTCTTGCATTGGAGTCCGCCTCCAGGCAGATTGCCCTTTCGAGCGAATGCGAGAGGCCTTCCCCGCCAATAAACGTCCGGGATAACTCCCGATCTGGCAGGATATCCGAAAATGACAGAATCACTTGTTAGCCATTCCAAGGTAAACATGATGCGAGTTCGGAGTCCAACCATCACCTATCTAGGTCCGCGTTCCTGCACCCCGGACAGGTGAGAAGAGGAGGTGGTCCCGTGGCCAAACCAAAGCAGATTGAGCGCTTGAAGCAAGGTGTTGAGAGGTGGAACAAGTGGCGCACGGAACACCCTAACGAGCACATTGATCTCTCGGGAGCCAACCTCTCGGGAGCCAACCTCTCGGGAGCCAACCTCTCGTGGGCCGACCTCTCGGGGGCCGACCTCTCGGAGATTGACCTCTGGTATGCGAACGTCTCGGAGGCCGCTCTCTCGAGGGCTGACCTCTCGAGGTCCAACCTCTTGAGCACCAACTTCTCGGGGGCCAACCTTTCGAGGGCTAACCTCTCGGAGGCCAACCTCTCGAAGGCATGCCTCTCGGGGGCCGACCTCACGGAGGCCGTTCTCTCGAAGGCTGACCTGACGAACGCCGACCTGCGGCGTGCCGTTTTCTTCAGGGCCAGTCTCATGGAGGCCAACCTCTCGATGGCTCTGGGCTACAAGGCCTATTTCGGGTGGGCCAACTTCTCGAGGGCTAACCTCTCGGAGGCCTTCCTCATTAACGCCGACCTCCGGGAGGCCGACCTCACGAACGCCGACCTCCGGCGGGCCGACTTAACATTCTCGAATCTCACGCAAGCGCACCTGGACAATGCTGATCTCAGAGGCTGCCGCGTTTATGGAGTGTCAGCATGGGACGTTCAACTAGCCGGGGCGAAACAAACGGCGCTCGTGATCACCCCCGGAGGCACAGCACAGATCACGGTAGATGATCTAGAGGTTGCCCAGTTCATCCATCTACTGCTCACCAACAGAAAGATCCGTAACGTCATCCACTCGGTGACGTCGAAGGCGGTCCTCATCCTGGGGCGGTTCAGCGAAAGGCAGAAACCGGTGCTCGATGCACTACACGCCGCTTTGCGTGACAGCTACCACCTAGTCCCGATCCTCTTCGATTGGGAGCCGTCGAAGAATCGAGACCTGACCGAGACGGTCCTGCTACTGGCCAACATGTGCCGGTTCGTGATCGCTGACCTGACCGACGCCAAGAGCATCCCGCAGGAGCTGAGCCTCATCGTGCCCAACCTCCCGTCGGTGCCTGTGCAGCCGATCATCCTCGCGTCAGAGCACGAATACGCCATGTTCGAGCACTGGCGGAAGTTTTCTGCCGTCCTACCTGAGTACCGCTACGAGAGCCAGCAGCAGCTGCTCGATACGCTTGATACCGGCGTGCTGGCTCGTATCAAGCACTGGGAGGAAGCGACCGACAAGGCAGCGGCGAAGGAACGCCAGATGCGGGAAGAGATCGAGGCACAGCGTGCCGAGATCGCCAAGCTCAACCGGCAACTTGCGGAAGGACAGGGTCGGAGGTAGTCAATGGCTAACTCAGAGCAGCAAGCCCTGGCGTGGCTGAGGCATCTTGAGATTGCGCGCCCAGGCGCAGTTGCTTTGCAGCCCAGCTCTGGGCCAATCCATTATTTCGTCCCGCCTCGCGAGCGGCACCGTTTGCGAACGCGACGATGGCACTCCATACGAGAACGTCATGCCGATCGTCGTGATCGCGGAATCGTCTTTTCATGACTACAACATTGTTGCCGGGCGAGTGTGGGACTCGTCCTCATCTGGGTTGTGATCGCGCCCTATGTATTCCTTCAGTTGCAGCGTCAGTGACCCGCACGCGTGGCCCAACCACGCGTTGGACCGGACCGCCGGCAAGCGTCGCTTGCGGGTATCCTCGTCGCTTCGCTCCTCGGCGGCTGGGTCAACGCGAACGTTAGGCCCAAGACGAGCGGGCACTACTCTATGGGCATCCGAGTCGCACTTGTTTCGTGTGTGAAATCTAAGCAAGACTCGCCCGCACCGGCGGGCGATCTATACACTTCACCGTTGTTTCGATCATTTCGTCGCTATGCGGAGGCCAACGCGGACGTTTGGTACGTTCTGTCCGCCGAGTACGGTTTGCTGCATCCTGATCAGATCGTTGCTCCCTATGAGCGAACGCTAAATGCGATGCGGAAAAGCGATCGCCTCGCCTGGGCGCGTCGCGTCCAAAAGCAGATCATGCAGGTATTGCCGCCCGATGCGGAGGTGATTGTCCTTGCGGGATTGCGATATCGTGAGGAACTCATACCGTTTCTGCGTAAGCGTGGGTTCGGTGTAACCGTCCCATTGGAGGGACTGGGCTTTGGGAAGCAACTTCAGCGGCTGAAGGGACTTGAACACTAGACTAACATCGATCGCTTCTACGATTTGCTGCGCTCACTGGAGACGCAACCTGGCCAAGGCCAAAGGCTTTCGCAATATACGGCCCGTCCTGTGTGGCCCACACGCGGTGTCTACTTCTTTCGGGAGTCTGAGCGGCGGCTCCGGCCGGATCAGGTTGCGCACCCGCAAGAGCCGGTGCTCGATATCGATCCAACTTGGCAGCGCATGGTCAATCTCCCTTCGCCGAAGTCCGAAGTGAAAACCCAGAATCAGGAAAAGCCTAAGATGGTCGTCCTCGGCGGTCGAGACGAGCCGGTCGCGTTGCTCATAGATCGCAAACCGACGATCCGAGGCCGTTCGGGCTTTTCGACCACCACATCGATAGCGGGATTGTGCGGAATCCTTCGCGCGCCGTGCGCCCACCGAAACAGGCTTGCAATGCACGCAAAGTAGGTAGCGGCGGAGCGATCGGACACGCGTGCGCGCTGGGCGTCGTACCGTTCCTGGAGGTCCCGGGTGGTGACGGCGCCAAGCGGTTTTGTGACACTTGTCACAAAAGTCTCGTAAATGTGACGATGACCCCGCTTGGTCGTCGCTTCCCACTCGCGCCTTCGAAGTTTCTCTTTAAAGAACTCGTCAAGAACATCCCGGAGCGACTCAGGTCCGCCGACGAATGGGTTCACCGCAACCTTGCCGGCCGCACGAATCGCGTCCGCAAGATCGACGACAGGTCTCCCTTGGGAATCAGCAAGGGGAACAAAATGCCTCTTGCCGCGGTTCATCTTCACGTAATAATACTTCGTGCCTCGCATGTACACGTTCGCCACACCGGTCGGTCGCCACGCGTACCGCGTTTTGCGGTCGCTGACGCTTCCCTTGGAGGACTTGTTCACGGTCTTGGAGTGTCACAAATTTGTGTCACAAATCGCAAGGTTTTTTGCCGGCACATGCTGGCACATAAGAGTAAGTCAAGGAACGGGGTCTTAGCTCAGCTGGTAGAGCGCCTCAATGGCATTGAGGAGGTCAGGGGTTCGAATCCCCTAGGCTCCACTAGTTCATAGGCAACAACTTACGAAATATTTTCGCCTGGGTTAGATAAAAGTGAGAGTCCATCCACTCTCGTCCACCGACATCCATATTGCTTAAATAATTGCGCCAATACGGATGATCGCGATATCAACTGGTGTTGCTTATAGGTCTGATACAGTAGGCTAGGAAGACCAATGAAAAGCTGCTGACCCTTAAATCGGCGCGCCTCCTGAGTGCGACCGATTTGCTTCTCATCTCTACCATTACAGGAGGGAATACCGACGAGCGTGCGAACCGCTGGCAGATCCGGCAAGGAGATCGAGCGGTGCGTCATCGCAAGCTTCCGGATTGCCGAGAGCATGGGTGTTCAAGGGCGAGTTTCGCGAATGGGAGACCTGCTGCGGATCGCGATTGATCACGGGTGCCTATCGCGATCCAATCTCAGATGTCCCGGCGGATCCCGCAGCTAGAGACGGACTGTCTTACGGAAGAGAACGCTTTGTCTGCGAGAAAACACGACCTCTTTTCCGTCCTTTAGCAGAAAAATGAGGCTTTCATCTTCGCGGAGTCGTGGTTGTTTCAGGTGGCTGAGGTTGACAATACAGCCCCTGCTGGCGCGGAAGAAGATGGAGCTGTCCAGCCTACGCTCGCAGTCCCCTAGAGAGCGCCGAATGAGAAGCTTGCCATCAGGGAAATGGACGAGCGTAAAATTCTGGCGGGCTTCGAGAAGAGAAATATCCTCGATTCGAACGATCCAGTGTTTGATATCATCATTCAGCAGAACGAAATCGTCACGACGAAGTATGGTGGGGACGCTCTCGCTCTGATCAGCGGGAGTGGGCAAGCCCTCTGATTCTTTCTGGACTGCTACTAAAAGTGGTGTGCGGTTCTTGAATTTGATGGGAAAATAGGGTTGCGGGACGGTTGCGTGACTCTCATCCGTCCCTCTCGCGCCATAGATCGTTCCAACCTTAAGACTCGCGGCGGATACTTGGTTTAGGCCACCCATTCGGGCATTTTGCCCGTCGTCTTTAGGTGCCTATGCCTCTAAGAAGCTGATAATCAGCAGCGCAGAGGTATGGACTCGAACCCAAACCAATGCGCGCGGGCGGCCGGCCGAGTTTTAGCGTCCGCTGGCCTCGTTCTTCATGCCCGGAGTGATACGAACCAAGCTATCTGTAGCAAGTCGTAGCCAAGTATCACCGCGTCAAAGGCAAGCAAGGCAGCTGTGAGAATTTTCATGTTCCGCCTCGCTATAAGCACGATCCGTGCCAACATGTAGTTGAGAATTGCGAGGGTCTTGTTAGCCGACGCTGCGCCCCGCAATTTCGGCGGCGCAGCTTGTCTTCATATCCCGGGACTCTCTTGATCCAGAGGGTTCGTGATATTACACGCTACCATGAAGCGCGCCGCGTTGATGACCAGATCCAACAGGCCAGAGAGACTCTCGAAAAGCTGCTGGCCCTCCTTCAATCGGCACCCGTCGAGCGCGACCGATTTCTCGCTCACGTCTATCAGTCCCCGGAGGAAGTATCTTCGAACGTCACGTACGATTTTTTCCGTTTCGTAGGTGAAGCGAAGACCATGAAGAGTCGTCTACTCGTTCTTTATCCCATATTTTCCCCGCAAAGAGACATAGAGCACCTCACACAGAACCTCCCGTTGAGATATCGTCCGCGCGTTTTTCCACCAACGTCAGGTTTTGGCATCCGTGTTCGACTACCGGTGCGATGAGTCGTCCGCCGCTTTTGAGTTGTTCGAGTAAAGGGGAAGGAATTTGGGTGCATGCCGCGGTGAGACAAATCCGGTCGTATGGAGCCAGCTCAGGATGCCCGAAACCTCCGTCTCCCTGGACAAGGATAATATCGCGATACCCAGCTGCTTCCTGCTTTTAACTTGGGTGGCGACAAGGGCGGTCTTTTTCCTCTTCCAAGGAAGCGGAGGCGTTAAAGAAAGAATAAAACCGCCTTCGTTGCCACCCATGCAACCAGCAGGAAGGCACCAGCTGTGACAGCCAGCATCATGAGCGAGCCAAAATTGTGATCCTTTGGGCGCCGGCCAAGTGGCCTTTTTTTCTCCGTTGTGCTCTGAGAATTCGTGCTCACTCTTTTTCGACTTTTGCTGGCTATGACATCACGATTTAGGCAAGGCCTGCTTTCGACCACGCTCACCGCATGGCCTTAGCGAGAAGTTGCTGTAATCAAATCGCTGCTGGAAAAACAGTGACAAGGGCTACCGTGCGCGAGATGATCTTTGAGAGTCGCACAAACGGAGATCATGACGAAAGGAATTCTTGAGGACGTGCGATCAACCATCGAGCGATATTCGCGCGCTACCCGGAGGAAGGGCCCGGATCGCGACGAGCGGCTTCTCAAGGAAATTCATCACCTCTGCTGCCTGGTCGCTGACAAAGACAACGGCACAGGCATAGCTCCGCTGCGAGAGGTTGCCCGCACATTCGCGATAATCCGCGAAGAAGCTACGAGCCGTGACGAGATTGCCGCGACCATCTATGACTTTGGGTGCGGTTTCGCTCTCCTCCGAGCTAGCGCTTTCCATGAGACGATCCCGCGATTCGAGAAAATCTCTCAAGGCCGCGACGAGCACCTCTTGACGATCGAGCTTGCTGCCTCCTGTTTTTGCTGTGTCGCGGCAAGTTTGGGAGGAACGCTGGACACCGCACATTCGAGCCTTTCCCGTGCGAAGAAACTTGTTGAGGGAGTCGCGGGCACTGTCGCGTGCTATCAAGGCCTTGTTGCGATGGCAGAGAGTTCGATCCTTTACAAGACCGGCGAGCATGCTGCTACTATCAAACTCATCGAGTGCCACCGCGACGCCTTCGCCGCCGCCAGTGCGCCGTTGAACTCGCTTTTCCCGTATTTTCAAGCGCAAATGCTTCTTACCCAGGCTAAGACCTTGCGGGACGTTGGCAGGTATACCGATGCCCTGGACCTCCTCTATCATGAGCGGAAACTTCGGGCGCTGATGAACGATCTCCTTGGACAGGTTTGGAGTCTTCTCGAGGAAGCGCGAATCCGCAAGTTCCGCCGCGAGTTCGAAAGCGCTGCAGCCTGCCTGGGGCTTGCCAGCCATTACGTGGCTGGCACCGACCTGCATGAGTATCGCGCGCGAATCGCAGACCAAAGAGGCGATATCCACTGCAGCAATCGGGAACTGGACAAAGCGGAGACTAATTACAAACTTGCGCAGGAGACAGCGGACGCGTCAGGTCAGCTCTGGCTAAAGGCGCATGTGGGGAATTCGATCGCTCGACTTCGCCTGCTCCAGGGTCGTCCAGCCGAAGCAAGACAAATCCTGGAATCGTTCGAGTCCGTCTGGAGGGATACTAAGAACTATGGAAATTACCTTTATCTGCTGGGCCGGGCAGAGGCTGCGTTGGGAAACTACGGCGATGCGGAGCAAACTTATCGCGACGCGATGAAGAGCCTCGGGACGTTCGGATTGAGCAGCACGGAGGCGTTGACCCGAGATCGGCTCGCCCAGCTTCTTATGAAGCTCGACCGCAAAGAAGAGGCATGCGTTGAGTGGGCGCGGGCTCTCAAACTCTCCGAAACGGTTCAGGCCGTCCGCCTGTTCGAGGACATCACGCGGCGGTATGTTAACCAAGTCAAGGCTGAGGACCTGCTACCGATTATCGAGGAGGCAATGGTCAAGCGGATGGAAATGCAGTCGCGAATTGATGGTTCGCACTTGAGACTCGGCAGGGCCGAGGACCTGATCTGGCGGGAACATTATGTGCTCGCCCATTGGTTTGTGCAGCCCATCTGGGAAATGTTGCGCCGTAAAGACCGAAATTCCTCCTGGCTTCCGCCAGTGATCCTCGAGTTTTGCAAAGTGTTCGGCAACCCTGTCTGGCTTTCGCGCATGCTGACAGGCGGCCTATCAACGGCAGCAGAGGAGATTGATGTCCGTGCGCTGTGTGAAGAATCGTTGGAGCGATTCTCCCGAGAGCTCGGCGCAAGGGTTTCTCTGACTGTCACTGGCGATATCGCGAAGATCCCGACGGACGAATACGTTCTACGGCAGGCCTTCGACGCTTTGTTTCGGGGCCTCTATTCGGGGTTCGGCACAGAGGCGTTCGAACTCTCCCAGAGTCCCTGTGTCATAACTTCACGAGATGAGGAACTCTTGCTTATTCTGACGCTCAAAGGACCCGCTCCAGAGAACTTTTCGCGCGCAAGCGACCTTGTAAGAATCAACATCGCCATGAAGGACGAATCGCTGCGTCCGTTCTTCGACGCCGGCTACACCGGCGACCTAACCCTGGCGGATTTCTTAATTGGTGTGGTGCTCGGGGAGAAACTTTCTTTCCAGGCCGAGCCGCCCGCAGCGCAGATCAGATTCCAAACGCTCCACAGGCGACCGACCAGGTAGATTCCGCTTCACAGGCCGCCCATGTTTTGTATCAACAGCACATGGCAAAACCGTTCATCCTTTTTATCGAAGATGAGGTGGATCACTTCGAGGCGGTTAAGGAACATCTCGAACCCGACTTCAAGTGCAAACGATCCAGTGCGCTTCAATTCGAAGCCATTGCGAAAGAAATCGAAGAACTCAAGCCTATCGCGGTCGTTCTTGACCTGATGCTGTTCTCCTCGTCGATGGTGGCGAAAGCTGCTGCGGCAGCCTTTCGCCGATCGATCGCCGCGCTCGAGGCGCAATCCGGGATCCAACGATCCCCGAACCGCCTCGCAACAACCGAAGACGCTTCGGTGGAGATTCCCCTAATGGCGAGCGACTGGCTTCGCGCGCTAAAGATGAGATGCCCAGGGGTTCCGATAGTGGCATTCTCTCAACTCGAGGCGACAGCGGTTTCGCTTGAAGAACTTGTCGCAAGCGCCATTGCCAAACGTCTCGACACGAACGGCGGGCTCGTTAATGGCAGGGAATTTTCCGAGAAGGTGCGAGAGTTGATCAAGGGCTAGAGCAAATGCCGAGAGAAATTACCAAATGCCGAGGGGCAATGGAGGCGCAATCGTGTGCGCCGCTCTCAGCAGCCGCTGCGGGTGAAAACATTTAGCCAACAGCAACTCTCTTTGATAACAATGCATTGCGAGCAACTCGAACGTGAGTTCGCGTCTGGCTAAAGCCTGTTGCAAAGGTCGCTAAGACTAGCTTTGGAGTCCACCGCGAATTTTTTAAAAGATTACGAGTTACGGCTTTTGTGAGATAATTGCAGTGATCCGAGGCTTCAGCGCCACGCCTCTCTGTTCGGGTTTGCTTTCTTCAAAGAACTCATCTGTCTCAAGGACCGCCCCTAGAGGCCAGATTGATCTCCTCCTCGATGCTCCCAAGTTTGATAGCCATTTGGCTTGCGGGCACTGGCCGGCCGCCGCTAACGCTCCATGCATTTTGGCCGCTCCACCATTGCCCCGACCGTCTGCTGCGCTGTGTGGTGCTCAAGCATCTCAAAGGCTAGTCGTTTTGCAGGCTCGAAGAGGAATTCCAGTAGAACGACCAGGTGTGGAGGGGGCCGACGTCGGCTTCGGAGCCTTTGAGAAAGCCGGCTTTTTCATAGGAGGGCAGGTTGCTTTCGCACTCAGTATTGAGCGTGATGCCCGTGGACTCGGGATGAGACTGTGCCCTGTCTTTCAAGGCATCGATCAATTGACGCCCCATACCCCGGCCCTGTGTGTCGGGACGGATGCCGATCATGCCAAGGTAGTGCGCGACGTGTCCCGGGTCGGTCGCTTCGCACGCCTCGTTGTAGCGGTCGAACCGCGCCATGGCTTTCCGCCCAAGCCGCCCCTCAACCTGAGCATGGTATTCTGTGTGTTCGGGCGGCATAGGATTTCTTTTGGCGGACTGACGACTGCGACCCCAAGAAGGTCGTTCGCGTCATGCAGTCCGATCAGCGGGATATTACGCGTGAGGCGCGCGTCGACGAAGAAGCCAATGAGCTCCCGGACCTTGCTGCCGTATTCGGGATCCGCTTCGCCAATGACAGCGCAGGACGGCATAGTCGTGAAACGCCGCGCAAAGGATGTTCAAAGCGGCGACCTTGTGACTACGATAAAGATCGCGCAAGGTCATGGGGAATCTGTTCTTAGTGAGATCGACATACCCTTCAATCGTCGGGAATCCCCGCCGCTAATACCACGAGAGCACTAGCATTGCTATCGCAAAGATGAGTGGTGCCGCGCTGCGCCTGTGTGGGATGCAAATTTGAGCGACGCCGACATCCACTCATAAGTCAATGCCGGCAATGTAGCTACTGTCGTCGGAGGCCTGAAACACGGCGGCCATGGCGATGCCGACAGCGATTCTCTTTGAGACTCCGGTGACAACGGCAACCTTGTCCGTTAGCGGTTTCATAGCCTTAGAAATTTGTGGAAAGGCCGAGGAGTCGTTCGCTCAAATCCCACAGGCGGCGGGCTTTGGCAGGGTCAATCGCGTAGGGTCTCACGCCTCCTCGCTTCATCGCGTCCACATTGGGTGCGGCCTGCCCGGAATCATCCTCGTTGAGCGGTGCGATGTCGTTGTCTTCGCAATACACACCGCCGATATCGTCGAGCTTCGGGCTGGTTGCGCACCAGACGATGGTGGAAGCACCTTGCTCGACGCTCTTCAATCCCTTGGCCGGGTCAACGACCGGATTACCGTGTTCGTCGAGCCCTCCCGCCTGTCGGATTTGCTCCCGCGTCATATGTTTGGCGAGTCCTGTATTCACAATACCTCCGGGATGCAGAGAGAATGCGCGGACATTTTCCCTCTGACCGCGACGGTCGAACTCGACTGCGAAAAGAACGTTTGCGGTTTTCGATTGTCCGTAAGCCAGCCAGGGATCGTAGGCGCGATGCTCAAAGTTAGGGTCATCGAAATCGACGGGCGAAAACCAGTGTCCCCTAGACGAAACCGAGACAACCCTCGCGCCCTTTGCCCGCCGGAGTGCGGGCCAGAGGCGAGTCGTGAGCTGGAAGTGCCCGAGATGATTCGTGGCAAACTGATGCTCGAATCCGCGGCTGTCCCGAGTGAGCGGGCAGGCCATGATGCCGGCATTGTTCACCAGCAGGTGCAGGGGTTGGGCATCGGCTACGAACCTCTCCGCGAACGTGTCGATCGAGGCGGGATCGAGCAAGTCCATCGCCTCGACCTCGACGCCGGGAATGGCGGCCAGCGCCGTGGTGGCCCGCGTCACATCGCGCGCCGGCACGATCACCCGTGCGCCTGCGCCAAGCAGGATGCGGACGGTCTCCCGACCGAGGCCGGAATAACCGCCCGTGACGATCGCTACTTTTCCCGCGAGGGCGATGCCATGGATGACATCGGCAGCCGTCGATGTGATACCAAATCCGGAGCCTACAGGTTGCTGGTGTGTCGACATTCGATTTTGGGCTCGTTGATTCTCTTCAGTGAAGCTTCTTACTTCAGGTGCTTCTTCAGCATCTCCTTTTAACCCACTTTTATTCCGACTTTCTCAACTGGCGACGAAAAAGCGGTTTTTTTGTGGGGTTGATGACCCGCGAGGAAACTGATAAATACAGGGGGAAGGTTCGCGGAAGTCCTTGCAGTGAAGACCGTTGCGACTGCGCTGGCGCTCCTTTTGGTCCAGTCGAAAGGCTTATTTGGGAAACTGTGCCGGGCGGTATTCTTCATGCCCTATGCGATCCCTACCGCCATCGGAGCGTCGATCTGGGGCTACATGTACTCGCCAAACCTTCGCCCTTCAACCAGTCTATCAGGGACCAATCGGCTTCCTTTTGCCGGGCCTGGTCCTGTTCTCGATCGCGTGAAAAATACTCGCCTGGAAGGCGAAGGGAAGGCTGGTAGCCGCCTCGATCGCCTCGTCCAGATCCGTGAACGCAGGTGACCGGGCCGAACACCTCTTCATTTGACCAGCTTCTTTTTCTTGATCGCCGACCTCTTTCAGGGCCAACTATGGAGGCGATTACACATGGAGTACCGCTTAGTTGGGAGAACAGGAATACACGTGTCCAGTCTATGCTTCGGCACGATGTCCTTTGGAGGCATTGCCAACGAGTCAGCATCGATGGAGATGTACCGTAGCTGCCGCGAAGTCGGCATCAACTTCTTCGACTGCGCTAACGTCTATAACGGAGGAAGAGCGGAGGAGATTTTAGGCCGATGTATTCAGGGGCACCGGGATGAAGTGGTGCTTACCACTAAGGTGTACGGCATCATGGGAACAGGTGTGAACGACAAGGGCTTGTCCCGCCGACATATCATGCTCGCTGTAGAAAAGAGCTTGAGGCGTCTAGGTACCGACCGTGTTGAGCTATACTTTATTCATGCGTTCGATGCTGCGCCAGCGATTGAAGAGCCACTGCGCGCTATGGACGATCTGCAGCGCCAAGGGAAAATTCTTTACCCCGCTGTTAGCAATTGGGCGGCCTGGCAGATCGCGAAGGCACTCGGCATCTCTGCGAAGGAGAGCCTCGCTCGCTTCGAGTGCATGCAACCTATGTACAACCTGGTGAAACGGCAGGCGGAGGTGGAATTGCTGGCGCTTGCCCAGTCGGAACGGGTAGGCGTGATTTCGTACAGTCCGCTGGGGGGCGGATTACTGACTGGCAAGTATAGCGTCGGCAAGAAACCGCCTTCCGGCCGTCTCATCGAACAAGACAATTATGCTCGCCGATACCGTGAGGAACAATATTATGAAGTGGCTGATAGATTCGCAGCCTACGCACGGGAACGAGGCATACATCCGGCTACGCTCGCGGTTGCCTGGGTGAAATCGCATTCCGCGATTACGGCGCCGATCATTGGAGCCCGCAACATTGAACAGCTAAAGCCCTCACTCGATTCGCTAAGTATCGACATGACCCCGGAGTGGCGGCAGGAGATATCGGCGTTATCGATCGCCCCGCCACCGGCAACGGATCGCTCGGAAGAAGCCTAAGAGCAGGCACCATAAAACGCCATCCAGGCGGGGCCGGAGCGTGGATCCGCCTGGCAAGATCTGAGAGCGATCGAACACACCGATGTTATCCATCCCAAGGAAACCGCCGGGAAACAGATTCTCACCGTTTGCGTTTTTACGTTCACCCACCACCCGTGTGGTGTCATTTCTCTGTAAAGAGCGCGACCGGACCACGAAGTGTCGGCGCCGTGCCAATATTGAGCAGATAATCGCCGAGCGACTCATGACGGAGCGAGAGCCTGTATCCGCCTCCCGGCGTGATGCCTGGTTTCGTGCTAGTGCAGTGTAACGCATGAAGCTGATGGTCTTAAGGGATACGACGGTCGGTATGTCGATAGGTCCACTTGAAGGGTTTGGCGCTTTTGTTGTGGCCCTTGATATAGGCGGCGATTTTGCGAGCGAGGTCAGCTTTGGAAGTGAAGATGCCGCGGGGGAGCAGATCGCGCTGAATTTTTGGAGAACCAGAGTTCGACCTGATTGAGCCAGGAAGAGTAAGTTGGGGTGTAATGGATTTGAAGGTTAGGATGAAGCGCGAGGAACTCAGTCACAGCCCTGGTCTTGTGCGCCGAAAGGTTGTCGGGCGATGACCTGGATCTCCTTTTCCAGGGGTTGCGTGGCGACCACGTCGGCCAGAAAGGCGACGAACTCGGCGCTGGTGTGGCGCAGGGCCGTTTTGCCCAGGACTTGCCCGCTGGCAACCTCCAGGGCGGCATAAAGGGAAAGAGTGCCCTGCCGGAAATATTCAAACCCATGGCGCTCGGCGCGGCCGGGCGACAGAGGCCAGACCGGATCGAGGCGATCGAGCGCCTGAATGGCCGTCTTTTCATCGACACAAAAGACGGCGGCGTGGGTCGGAGGCTTAAGGTAGAGAGCGATAATGGCGGCCGCCTTGGACTCGAAATCCGGGTCATCGCTGGCCATGTCGTGACGCCGCCGGGAAGGTTGCAGACCAACCTTGGTCCAGACGCGGGCCACTCTCATGTGGCTGAGGCCCAGTGCGGCGGCAAGTTTGCGCGAGCTCCAATGCGTGGAGCCGTCGGCCGGCTTGCGAGGCAAGGTCCAATTAATAATGCGGGCTTCCAAGCGCTCAGTGCCTGGAGCTACGGCCTTGCCCGGATGGCGTCCCCAGAGACCGGAGATTCGTCCTTCTAGAAAACGGTCTCGCCAGAGTTTGACGGTATTGACCCTGCAAGATTGGCTGCGACTGACCCCGGCCAACGTTTGCCCGCCAGTCAAACCAAGGATAATCCGCGCTCTCCGAACCTCGTCGGCCCGGCCGCCTTGGCTGCGGCTCATCCCTCCCAACTCACGTCGCTCCGGCGGACTCAATCTGAAAGGTGCTGGCATGAAGAAATGCCTACCACACACTAGTCAGATGTCACTGTTACACTGCACTAGATGCTGGATGAGATCCGATGACCCGCCGCAAGAGTAGAGCCGCCGGCAATAGCTGCGTACAGTCACCGCTTCCCAGAGACACGACTCACTTCTATCAACACGTCTTATGGCGATGGTGCAATGCAAAGAATGTGGCGGTGAAATATCCGAAACCGCCAACACTTATCCGCACTGTGGCGACGTCATCAAGGAGCCGAAGCCGAAGTTCTCGCTCCTTGATCTGATTCAGAAGATCTCGATTCCGGTCGTTTTGTCGGTCGCGGGCACGTTGATCACTATTCTGACCTATTTTAGTATGGAAGGAGAGCGGCTGATGGAGCAGACGCGGAAGCTCCTGGCCGACGCATTCGACAAAGATCCGATTAAACAGCAGTATTGCATTTTCTATGTGGACCATTTGCTTGCGTCAGGGCGCATCTCCCCGGAGATGACAGTTAGCGTCTTATCGACGGTGGCGGCGAATGCAACCAATGAGACCGTCAGGCTCGATGCCCTTCGCATGATGCCGCAGCTACTCGCGCAACAGACTCACCAACAAGAGCTAAAGCCTCTCCTGGTGCGGGGCATTTCGAGCCTGATTCCAACCGTGACGGAAGTCGAAGTCTTAAGGAGGCAACTAATGCTCGACATTCATACGCTGGTCGACGCCGATGAATCTTACAGAGAATCGCTGATTACCGAGCTATCGGCTTTGGACCTGAGTTGGAGCTTTATCAATAACAAGGCAGGGGGGATCCCGATCAAAAGCAAATCCGCGTTGGGCTTCAGATAAAGCTGGCCCTGCTTAGCCTCGTGCAAGACTACCGTCGCCTCCAGGAGATTGCCGCAGGTTTGGTAGACCTTGCCAAGCCTTCCACCGAGCTTTCAAAGTTTGTCAGTGATCAACTGAATATGTTCGTGATTTCGAGTCCGAGGACAGCGCTCCGGGTGATAGCCGGATCAACCATACAATCACTCAATGCGGGGAATCCATTGCCGCATCCAGCTGACGAAAGCGCATACCTCCCGTTTTTATAGTCGCCGCCGATAACTCTCAGCAAATGCTGGGCGAGAAGCTGGCTCACGCGCTTGAGGAGAAAGGAATCACCGTCCAGGGCGTCAACGTTAAAAGTAACGCCAAAGAGGCTAAACTGATTACTCCTGAGAATCTGGAGATTCGTTTCTCGAAAGGCGCCAATGAAGAGCCGTTTCTGAGTGGACTGGCCGAGACAGTCAAGAGATTCACAGGCGAACAACCGAAGTTGGTCAGCGTTTCAAACTCGAGCGATCTCGAAACTACGAAATTTGGTTTCCCAAGGGCTGAGCAGCCGAACAGTAGCGCAGCGGCTAGGCCGGGAAGTGCCAGCATGGCGTATGCCATAACTCCTGACAGGGTTCTCAAATGCTGCTTCGCGACGACTTCACGCACGCGTCTCTCGCGTTCGTTGACACCTTTCAGGGCGTCAGCATGCAAGCCATTCGCAAGAGCTTTAGAGCTTTCACGACTTTGGCGTAAAGGACAACGAGGTCTCTTCGCCCTTGTACGCCTTGTGGTCGATTGATATGAACCGTCATCCCCCATGAATAGAGATGAATTGATTCAACTGATTTACGTTGAGAGTACCGAAGAGGATTGGGGAGCAAACGCCCCATTGCTTCGCAACACCCGATCACGGCGAAAAGCCCAATGCGCATCCCGGAAACAGATTGACAATTCCGCTCGCCGTCTTTTCTGTGCGGGTTACCCGCCAATATCCTCAGATCATTTAGCCGCGGCGGGCGCAAGCTCTCACTCTCAACGAAGTAACAGGGGAAAATCATGAGTACATTGGTACGTCCCGCGTCGGAGCCACCGTTCAATGGGGCAGAACTCACCATGCTCGCCCATCTATATCGGGGCGAGATGTATCGCAGCAAGGTCTGGCGAACGCGACTTGACGCGACGACCAATTGGGCCGTAGCGACCACCGGCATCGCGCTCTCGGTCGCCTTTAGCAACGCCGAGAATTCGCCTCTTCCTCTGGTTCTGGTGGCGCTGTTAGATTTGGTGTTTCTTGCAATTGAAGCCCGTCGATACCGCTACTTCGACATTTGGCGCACCCGCGTGCGACAGATGGAGGTTTCAATGTACGGACCGCTGCTGCGGCTCGAAGGGGTACGCGTTGACAACGGCTGGAACGAGGCGCTGGCTCTCGACTACGAGCGACTTCATTTTCACATCAGCTTTTGGGAGGCGATGGGACGCCGGCTGCGACGCAACTACTCGTTCCTGTTTATCCTTCAGGCTATCAGCTACGTAGCCAAAATATGCATTCACCCGACCCCTATCAGGTCGCTCGACCAGCTGTGGGAACATGCGGCGATCGGTCCGGTTCCGGGCGAGATCGTGCTCACTATAGGGTTTCTCTTCCACGTCGGACTGATCACACTGGCGCTCCTTACCTTAAAAGGGCAGAAAGCAGTCGGGCGTGTGGAGCGGCGTGCGAGCCGCCCTTGAGAGTCGCCCACAGCGATATGTATCCAGTGCCGGTCCGTACCAAGGGCAATGATGATCTTATCCCCTGGGAACGCACCATCACCGCGCTGTTGCGGCTAGAGGAGTCCAGCCGGTAACCGCACCATCATGGCCGATCTCGTTTAAGGACCAACGGGAGGGACGCTGCGATAAGGTGCAATAGATAGGTCGAGGGCAAACGGAGGGCGGTAAGGATTCTGGTAAAAAACACACAGATCGTCGAATTCCCGGTAGTGAACGCCAAAAGCGATGTGTGAATGCCTCTCGGCTTCGATTTGGACGATCAGATGATTGCCGAAAACGCTTTACATGGCCGTTCCATACTCGATCTGCTGATCAACGGATAGTGTTGTCAGTCTTATCGCCGCTCAAACGAGAAGAATCCCAGCCATTTTCACCCAATCTCAACCTGCGCCGAGACAGTTTGTGGCCGAATCATCAAACTGTGTGTTTTTTACCAGAATCCTTACCGCCGTCCGTATTAAGCCTCTAGGACTCAAGTTCATTCGCTGATCGCTTCATTCGGATTGCGGGGCAGATGCTTCGCTTCCGGAGCCATTAACCATGCATCATCCGGTTAAATGTGGTTTTCGACTTTGCAAATTGCTGGCCAACAGCGCATTGACGACGTTTCTATTGCAATGTCCTGAATCTTCACGGTGAGTCGCCAAACAGCCATCCCATGAAAATCTGCAGAGAATTGATTTTCTGCCTGATTTTGTTCGGCGCTTTTTTTCCCGGCGCGCGCGACGCGACGGCAGCCGCGCCCGGTACGGATCAGCCCGCTTTCCCGCGATCCACCGACAGCTATAGCGATCAAGGGATTTCGGATCTGTGGCAAAGGCTCGCAGGCCGAGTAGCGGCTGAGCCGTTCAATCTCATAGCAACCCTGATCTTCTTCCTCGCGATCTGCCACACCTTCCTGGCCTCGAAATTCCTCTCTGTCGCGCACGGTTACGAGCACCGCTATGACGCGCTCGAAAAGGAGGAGGCGCGGGAAGGCGGGTTGTCGGGGGCCGCGCGGCAACGGGACCAACTGCGCTTCAAGGCGACCCTTTTTCATTTTCTGGGCGAAATCGAGGCGGTGTTCGGGATTTGGGCGATTCCCCTGGGGATCGCGATCGTCGCGTTTCACGGCTGGACAACAATGGTCCACTACTTCGACGGAGTGGAGTATACGGAGGCAATCTTCGTCTTTGTCGTCATGGCCATCGCGAGCTCCAAACCCATCCTCCGCTTCGCCGAAGCTTGCCTCGCGCTCTTTGCGGCCATTGGAGGAAAAACGCCCGCCGCCTGGTGGCTCTCGATACTCACGGTGGGTCCGCTTCTGGGATCATTCATCACGGAACCGGCCGCGATGACGATCTGCGCTCTCCTCCTGGTGGAGCGATTCTACAAGCTCGAGCCAGGCATGAAGCTGCGCTATGCCACACTTGGGCTTCTCTTTGTGAACATTTCGGTGGGCGGAACACTCAGCCATTTTGCCGCGCCTCCGGTGGTGATGGTGGCAGGCAAGTGGGACTGGGGGTTTGGTTACATGTTCATGAAATTTGGATGGAAGGCGGTCCTGGGCATCCTCGCGACGAACGCTCTGTTTCTGGCGGTATTTCGTAAGGAACTTCTCTCGATGCGATCCCGCGACGATGGCGTAGACGAAGGCGGGCACCCCGTCCCGCCCTTCATCACCATCGTCCATCTTCTGGCTATTGGTTGGACGGTCCTCAATGCGCACTATCCCGCCTTGGTGATCTTTGGCCTCATGTTCTTCCTCGCCTTCGTCGTCGCGACCGAGAGGCATCAAATTGCGATCAACCTGCGCAGTCCCATGCTGGTCGGATTTTTTCTCGCGGCGCTGGTGATCCATGGAGGATGCCAGCGATGGTGGATCGCCCCGGTGCTCGGCGATCTCGGGAGATGGCCCATGATGATCGGCTCCGTTTTGCTTACGGCCTTCAACGACAACGCCGCCATCACCTACCTTGCCACACTGGTTCCGGGCCTTACGGAGGAATTGAAGCTCGCCGTCGTTGCGGGCGCTATTGCCGGAGGCGGCCTTACCGTTATTGCCAACGCGCCCAACCCCGCAGGCCAGTCTATTTTGCAATCGCAATTCGGCGATGGAGGCATCAGCCCCTTGGGTCTCCTTCTGGCTGCTCTCATACCCACGGTTATCATGGGGGCGGCTTTCATGCTCTTACCTTAGGAGACTCTCGGGCCCGACAAGTCGCTTAAAGGGACAACCTGACCGACGAGAACGCATTGGGACTTGAAAAACCCCTTTGCGAAGATCGAACCCCCCACCTGCCCACGTTCCGGGCGCTGTTGCCCGTGGGTAGCCCGTCTAGAGCACAGTCAGTCTAGATTGATTCCGCTTGCCCGCCGACGCTTCCAAGCGGCACGTTTGAGACGCAGCAACCTTGAACTCCTCAATGTTCGAGTTTGAATCAAAGAGAATGAGTCGATCCTATGAGATTTCAGGCGATTTAGAGCAGATCGTCAGGGCGGCATGGCTTTATCATGTTGCAGGTAACACGCAGGAGCAGACTGCGGATCTCTTGGGCATTTCGCGCGTAAAGGTAAACAGACTTTTGGCCGAAGCGAGAGAGTCTGGTATCGTCAAGATTTCGATCGAGCACCGCTTCGCTCGAATGGCGGAGGTCGAGGAGAATATTCGGCGCCACTACAACCTTTCGTTCTGTCGCACTTCACCGCCTCTGATGTCCTATTCTCCCAATCGCAAGAAGACCCTGCCATCGCGTGCGAGACTCGAGACGGAAAGTTCCATTGCTCGTCGTGCGGTTGGCATCGTCGCGGCAAATCTCCTGCGCGAACGGCTTCAGGCCGACGAGACCAGCGTGATCGGAGTTGGCTGGGGGAGAACCATGGCGGAAGTTCCCAACTACCTCGTCGGCATGTCAAAGCCGAAAGCGAAGTTTGTTTCCGTGATGGGCTCGCTTACTCGATCATCCGCGGCCAATCTTTTCGAAGTCGTATATCATTTTGCCGAACGAACCGGCGGAGAGGGACACTTTTTGCCCGTGCCTTTCATTGCGAACACCATAGCTGATCGCCAGATCTTCATGTCGCAGCGAGTCTTCAAGGAAATCCTGGCTCTCGCGGAGCACGCCAGCTTTTATATGACAACCTTTGGGCCGTGCGACGAGCATAGCCTCTTGTTCAGGCATCGCTACTTGTCAGGTATCGAACTGCAAGATCTCAAGCGGGCAGGGGCCGTTTGCGATTGCATGGGCAAATTTTTCGATGCTGAAGGTCAGGTTGTAGCGAGCAATGTCAATCAGAGGACGCTGTCCGTTGATCTTGAGCACATTTACGGCAGGGAAGTGATCTTGCTCTGCGCAGGCAGGGAGAAACTGCAAGCTGTCACCGGCTTGCTGAAGGCCGGATTTGTCAAAGGACTGATTATTGACGGAGACACGGCACTCTGGCTGAACGACTGAACCTACGAGGCTTCCGCGGAAGTTCTAGCGACAAGTGGACGCGTATGAGCTTATGAGCGGTCGGCTGGCTGTAGCAAAAAGCGGCCGAAACGCGCCACGGTTGCGTACTATTCCACCGCTAGAGTCTATCCAAGTTCGTTTAGCGCTCAGTTGCCCTCATACGCCCAGCGACCCGCACTAACCTTCGTAACGCCTTTGACTTTTCTCCCGGTGCTACTGAACCACACATGAAGGTTCTGGGCTTTCACTCCGAGCGCCGTCGAGAGCTCTTTGATGGCAAGGCCCACTTTGCCCGCCTTTTGGAGCGCTGCCAAGATTGACTCTTTCAACGCTCCGCGTCTCTGACCGGTCTTCGAGTCAGCTTGTTTGACCTTTGGTTTAGGAGCTTTCACTTCCAGCGGCTTGCTGGGACGAGCTGCGCTCGCCTTTCGCATTCTGCGAGGAATCCTTGTGGATGGGGTAGTCGACTCCGGCGACAGATAAGTCGAGAGCTTGGATTCAATTGCTCTTAGTTCTTCCTGCACGCGTTCTTTTCTCTTTACAATCGAGGTAAGTTGTCTGAGTTCGACACTTGTAATGTTGTTTAGAGGCATACGATCTTAATTTCACTTAGCTTGCCATTTTCGCAAGGAGGTTTTCTTTGCATTCGCTTTTTTCGCCTTTGCCCTATTGCTTCGTTGCGAAAAGCAACGCTCGTTGGAATTAAAATCATACAACTAACGAGGCGGGCCTCAGACCAGGCGAGATATATTGTCAGAGCGGGAGGGTTGCGTGAAATTGACGCCGGAGGCCCCGCCTCGTTAGAGAATTTCGGCTAGTTGTTGATGCGACTCCTTCGGCCTTTTGGGAAAGGGTGGTGTCCGGTTGGAGCAGCAGAGCGGCATCCCGCGAGGAATGCCGGATTGAGCCGTCAAAGCGGCTGGTGTTCTCCAGTGATGGAGGGTAACAAATGCCCAACCAGACACCGCCATGACTCTGCCAAAAAACGTCGCGGAACTCCAGGGTGAAAATGTCGTCTTTGAGTTGGAATGCATCGACCGAATGTATCTGAACCTCTATGTGCCGCAGTTGGCGAGCGCACCGGGGGTGGCAGCCTATTTCCGCGGCTACAAGGGCCACCGGTTTGCTTCGACCAAGGAAGCGGTGGCTATGAGCGAAGGGTTTCGCCGGCAGGTGCTCGACTTTGCCGAGCGAAAGGCAACCCCGATTATCCGGTTTGAGAAAGGGATGCGCAAAGACGATGTCATGCACAAGCGGCTGCGGAAGTTCAAAGCGCGGGAGGGTGTCGTCTTTATCGGCATCGCCCAGGAGAAGGCTCGCGTGCCGCGCACCATCCGGGCAAGATCGTGGCGGACTTTCAGATCGAGCACACCGCAGAAGGCTGGCAGCGCTGGGGCGAGCAAGTCGCCGTTCTAGGCCCTGGGGTGGCTGCCTGTGTGGAGACCAGCCAGGGCGTTGTCGTCGAGCAACTACTGGAAAGCGGTGTCGTTGTTTACCCTGTTTCGCCAACGAGCGCCAAAAGCTATTGCCAACGCAAAGTTCCCAGCGGCAACAAAACCGACCATGGGGACGCTTGGAGTCTCGCCGATGCCTTACGCGTCGACGGCCACGGCTGGAAAGCGCTGGCCAAAGAAGATCCTTTGGTGGCCGAGTTGCGCTTGCTCTGCCGCGACGAGGTCGCCCTGATCCAGGAGCGCACCGCGCTCATCAATCAGCTCCAGAGCGCCCTGCGCGAATATTACCCAGCGGCTCTGGAGGCCTTTGAAGACTGGACCCTGCCGAGCGCATGGGCCTTCCTGGAAGCTTTCCCCACCCCGCAGGCTTTGGCATCGGCTGGCAAACGAAAGTGGGAGAAGTTCCTCCATACTGAGCGTCTGGCGCGACCGCAGACCTATGAAAAGCGGATGGAAATCTTTGCCCATGCCACCGGGTTCGTCTCCGGCCAAGCCCTTACTCGTGCCAAGAGTCGCTTGGCTTTGGCGCGCGCGAGAATGCTGCGCGTGCTCCAGAGCCAGATCGACTCTTACCGTGCCGAGATTGAGAAGCTCTTCGCACAGCATCCCGATCATGACCTCTTTGGCTCACTGCCCGGCGCGGGACCCAAGATCGCCCCGCGACTGCTGGGCGAGATCGGCTCGGACCGCTCGCGCTTTGAGGATCCAACCGCCCTGCAGTGTCTGGCGGGAACAGCTCCCGTCAGCTACCAGTCTGGAAAGATCCACAAGGTCTATCTCCGGCAACACTGCAACAAGCTGCTCCGCCACGCTGTGCATCTGTGGGCCAACCTGAGTCGGCAATCTTGTCCGTGGGCTGCCGTCTACTACGAGCAGCTGCGCACACGCGGCAAGAGTTTGGACGGCTGCAACAAGTTCTGCTCACGGTAGACGGGCTGCGCGAAAAGCTTCGGGAATTTTATCGTGAGGAGACTAAGAGGATTTCCGTCACAATGCTCCTATGAAGCAAGACATCGCGAAACAACCCAGCCTTCTGGGCAAGACGGTGTTTTCCCCAGCTCAGCGAAGCTGACAGCGCGCGCGCCAAGCTGCGATCCGAAGGCGTGAAGGTGAAGCTCGTGCTGGAGTTTGATAACATTGAGACAGTCAAACGTGCGGTCGAGATCGAGAACGGAGTCTCCCTCGTTCCGGAAAAAGCGGTTCGCGACGAAGTGGAGGCGGGTTTGCTCGCGACCATGGAATTCAGTGATCGCGAGTTGCGGCGACCTTTGGGCGCGTTGATCCGCCGCTCGGCTTCGTGTCTCACCCGCGCTGCGTGAGTTCCTCGCGCTGCTCGAACAAACGACGACTTCCGAAGGTTGACTCGAGTTCAAAAGAGAGTTCAAAAACGTGACGGCTGTTAACAATTCAAAATCGTCTCGGCGTTCGCCGTGCCTAAGGTAAGGCAGTGGCATACTTGTTCATCGTAGTTGCTGCGGATCAGTGTCAATCGATTGGGCAGGTCAACGCGCTTGCAGGTTGGAATACGCTTCAGGCTGGCTGACTTGACAGTCGTTCTGACGAGAAAGCCCCAAGCTTTCGGCAGCAGTAATCGCGCCCAACTGACATGCGGTGAAATGTTGCGCGCTGCAGCTGAAGGAAGCGTATGAGGTTCATTTATGATTTACACGATATTCAAAGATCAGGCTGGAGAATACCGGTGGAGGCTTCGCGCCAAAAACCGGATAACAATTGCCATCTCGGGAAAGGGATATCAAAACAAAAAAGACTGCTCTGATTCGATTGATCTGGTGAAGGAGTCGTCTTCAGCGCCAGTGATCGAAACGACCGAATAAGGAGAGCGTCAAGAAGTCGGGGATCGACGATCAATGAGGGTGGGAATATTTCCTCAGCTACAGTGCGGCGAGCATCGGCTCAGGCCGCTCGACCCTCGACCCTTTCGACGCTCTCTTGAGGTGCCCCTGCCATGGAAGCGGGCGCGGTCCTTTCGCGAGCAGGATTTGCTCGGTTTTGCCGGTCTCCATCTCTACCGAGAATCGGCGAAGGCAAAGTGTCCATGCTTGCTTGAAGGTATGGAAGCACAGTATAAGGCACTCAAATGTCTAAAGCAGAACTTGTTGAAGCCGTCCAAAAATCTCTTGGCAAAGAGGCGAGCGCCGCCCAGGCGGAACGAATTGTCGTCGCCGTGGTCGAAGGAATCAAAACAGGGGTTAAGAAAACCAAAAACGTCCAATTAGTCGGCTTTTGGGACTTTCAAAGTTGCCACACGGAAGGCGCGCACGGGCGTCAATCCAAAGACCGGCGCAAAGATTAGAATTAAAGCCAGTAAGACGGTCAAATTCGTTCCAGGAAAAGCATTCAAAGAACTCTTGTAATCCGCTGATTGAGGGTTCGGCTAACTCACTTTAGGGTCACGCTTTTCTTCGCTAGAACGCGGACTTGTTTGACACAGGCGTGCTATGGCACAGCTATATACCTTATTGGGCTCATCGCAGAATCTATTCCGAAATCTACGCTAAAGCGGCATCGAGGAAGGCGGAGCAGGGATTTCGCAGCGTGCCCAGGCAATCCGAAGGGCGCTTGAAGCTCCTTTCAAGGGCGCGGACGTGTTCGTCATCGCCAATTCCGATACCGTCATGTCGTGTCCGACATCGGAGTTGTTGTCCGAGATTTTTCCGGACGTGCCGTTGAAAAAGAAGCTCGGTCCAAACGAGAGTCTCTTGTCGATTCAGAAAGCAAAACGCGGGCTACGAGCCGCAGCATAGCTGCCGCCATTCTGCGAGCCGCTCCCGCCGATCTAGCCCACGGGATGGGAAACGCTGAGAAAGCAAAGATATGGAGTACGTAAGACTTGGAAAAACGGAGCTCAAGGTGTCTCGCGCCTCTACTTAGGGTGCATGAGCTACTGCAGCCTGGAAAAAGGCTCCCACACCTGGGCGCTCAATGAGGAAAAGAGCCGATCTTTTATCGAAAAGGCGCTCGAACTGGGCATCAACTTTTTCGATACAGCAACGTCTATTCAGACGACGCCAGCCAAGAGGTGCTGGGGCGGGCGCTTTCGCAGTTAAGCTATAGCGCAGAGTCGGAGAAGGTCGAGTGCAAAGAAAACCTTTTTGCGAAAGTAACAAGCTAAGTGAAGTTGAATGCGTATGTCGCTAAACAACATTACGAGTGCCGAACGCAGACAACTTATCTCAATTGTAGAGAGAAAAGAACGCGTACAGAAAGAGTTGAGAGAGATTGAATCCAAATTCTCGACTTATCTGTCGCCAGAGCCGACCACCCCAGCCACGCGGAGTCCTCGTAGGACGGGGAAGTCAAGAGCAGTGCGTGTCAGCAAGCCACTCGAAGTGAAAGCTCCTAAACCAAAGGTCCGACGAGCTGAATCGAAGTCTGCACCGTTCTCTCGAGGGTCGAAGTCCGGTAAGAGACGCGGAGCGTTGAAAGATTTAATCTTGGCAGCGCTCCAAAAGGCAGGCGGAGCGGGTCTTGCGGTCAAAGACCTCTCGGCGGCGCTCGGAGTGAAAGGACATAACCTTCATGTGTGGTTCAGCACACCGGGAGAAAAGTCAAAGGCATTACGAAGGTTGGTGCGGGCCGCTGGAAGTATAATGGCAACTGAGCGCCAAACTTTAAAGATCAACAGTAGAGGTGGCCGTAGCGTTTGGGCCGCGCCGCGCTATATTCACTCATAAGGTCAACAATGCGCTGCCGAGGCATTGTGGCGTGGTAGGTGGTCTGATTGCAGAATTCTCAAGGTTGTCAGCGTTGGGCTTGAGGGTATCAGAAAGTTTGTGTGCGGGTGATAACCTGAGAGAGAGGCAAATGACCAAAGAGAAGAAGGAGACAAAGTGCGACGATTTGATCGACGCGCTGTTGGAGGAGCACGGAATCAGCCAGGAGGCGGAGCTTGGAGAAAACGGGCTGATCGCGCAGTTGAAGAAACGGGTTGTGGAGAGAGCCCTTGCTGGGGAATTGACCCATCATCTTGGCTACGCCAAGGGCGAGGCGCCCGAAGAGATCGACAACCATCGCAACGGCTCCAGCAAGAAGACGGTGGTTGGAGAAGACGGAGCGATGGAGGTCGAGGTTCCGCGGGATCGCAGCGGAAGCTTTGAGCCCTTATTGATCGCCAAAGGACAGAAGCGCTTTGAAGGCTTCGATGAGAAGATCATCGCGATGTATGCGCGAGGGATGACGGTGCGCGAACCGGAGCGAAGCGGAGATAGACTGCCGTAGGCAGCCCGTCAGGGCGAGCAAAGCGAGTCAAATCGCGGGCTTTGTGCTCGATCACTACAAGGTGGAGGTGAGCGCGGACTTCATCAGCACAGTGACCGATTCGGTGCTGGAAGCGGTGGTGGAGTGGCAGAATCGGCCGCTGGAGCGCAGCTATCCGGTGGTCTATTTCGACGCGCTGCGGGTGAAGATCCGCGATGAGGGGAGTGTGAGAAACAAAGCGGTGTAGTTGGCCTTGGGCATCGCCGCCGACGGGACCAAAGATGTGCTGGGCATTTGGATCGAGCAGAACGAGGGAGCCAAATTCTGGTTAAAGGTCATGAACGAACTGCGCAACCGCGGAGTGGAGGACATTCTGATCGCGGTGGGCGACGGGCTGAAGGGTTTTCCGGAGGCCATCACCACGGTTTTTCCTTTGGCCAGCGTGCAGACCTGCATCGTGCATTTAAGCCGTTATTGCCTGTCTTTTTGCGGCTGGAAGGAGCGCCAGGCGGTGGCGCGCGAACTCAAGGCCATTTACCGGGCCGAAACCGTCGAGACCGCTGCCAAGCGACTCAGCGAGTTTGACGCCGGCCCCTGGGGCAGAAAGTATCCGATGATCGCCGAGAGTTGGCGCCGAAATTGGGAGCAGATTATTCCCTTTTATAGTTATCCGCCGGAGGTGCGAAAAATCATCTACACCACCAACGCGATTGAAAGTTTGCATATGCAACTGCACAAGGTGCTCAAGAACCGAGGGCACTTCCCGAGCGACGAGGCGGCCACGAAGCTCATCTTTCTGGCCTTGCGCAACATCACCAAATCGTGGAAAAACCCCCCGCTGACCTGGAGGATGGCGGCCAACCAATTCGCCATTCAATTTGGGGAGAGATTTAACAAATGAGGCTGACGCCTTCGGAATGGGGGCTACGCGCCCCCATAACCCCGCGGCTCGGGGGGAACTGCGGGGCGCTACCGCGCCTTGGCAAATCGGAGCTAAACGAAGAATAATAAACCGGCCCTAAACACAAAACTTCGGATACTTCCTTGGGCTTGACCTCCCTGACGCTCATCTACCATCATTTGCCAATGAACGCGCTTCCTAAAGCCGGTCTCAGGCAGCACGAAAAACGAATCGACCTTTCATTCGCCCGCCGCCAAAGCTCAAGAGCAAAAAGCCAAGTTGCACGGTTGCGAGGGATGCCCCACTAGCAAAACCGTCAGAAGCGGGCCCACACTTTACCCTAATTTAACCCCATCGAATCCCATGCCTAAAGCAGCCACTCAGCAATTTATCTTGCTCCCACCTCGCGGTCTCACTGCGGGCGTCGTCACCGCTTCAACGCCTGCCACTGAATCCTTCCTCGCGTCCCTTGAGAAGGTTCGCCTCGCAACGAACCAGACGAAGGCGCTCTCTACCGCGAAGGTCACTACGAAACTGAAGGTCCTCGACTCAATCAAGGAGAACGGGGCGAAGCTCATCGAAATCTCGCCGGATGACCTCTCGGACCTGCGCGCCGAACAACCCGGACTGCGGGTGGTCCCGGTCGTTTACTACTATCCAGCCACGGCTCCACGCGCAGAGGTGGCCGTCCGGGCCAAGGCCCGTGCGGCGGCAGGAGGAGGGTTGACCCTGAAGGTGGTTGCCAAGGACAGCGGGGCACCCATCGCCGGAGCAACGGTGGTCGCGTTTACCAATTTCGCCAAGCGCGCCGGTCTTCAGGGCACGACGAACAAGTCCGGCAGCGTCAAGCTCAAGTTCCCCGGTTCCTCGGTGAAGCTGGAGCGCCTCTATATCTACGCGGAGGGTGGCTTTTGGAACGGTCTGCGTAAGAACCTCAAGGTGAAGGATGGCGCTCGGTTTGAACTCCTTCCGATCGACCTGTCATTCACCGACTCGGTCCGCTTCTTTTACGGCAATTCGGACCTTACCGTCGGGCAGAGCGTAAAAGTAGGCATCATCGACACCGGTGTCGGACCGCATCGCGATCTGGTCGTCGAGGGTGGCGAAAACACCGTCCAAGGCGAAGATCCGGCTGATTTCACCAACAACGGCGAGGGTCACGGCACACACGTGGCCGGCATTGTCGCTGCGCGAGGAACCGCGCCCACCGGGGTGCGCGGCATTGCTCCCGGGGTTACACTGCGCGCTTACCGCGTCTTCGGTCGAAATGCGCAGGGGGCTTCGAACTTTGCCATTGCCAAGGCCATCGATCGCGCGGTCGCCGACGGATGTGATCTCATTAATATGAGCCTTGGCGGTCCTGGTCCGGAGGATCCGGCCACGCACTCTGCCATAACTGACGCCCGGGCCAAGGGCACACTGATCATCGTCGCCGCGGGCAATGACAGTCGCTCTCCTGTCAGCTTTCCCGCGGCGGATTCAATGGCTCTGGCCGTCTCCGCTCTGGGCCGTGTGGGCACATTCCCGTCCAACACCACTGAGGTCGGGGACGTGGCGCCGCCGCCAGGAAGCGACAAGAAGAATTTCATTGCTGAGTTTTCCAATGTCGGCCCGGAAATCGACCTCACCGGCCCCGGCGTCGGCGTCATCTCGACGTTCCCGGATGATGCCTTCGCGGTATTGGACGGGACCTCGATGGCCTCTCCGGCGGTGACTGGCGCGGCGGCCAAAGTGCTTGTGACCAATCCCACGCTGCTGGCGCTGCCGAGAACCCAGGCGCGCTCCGATCAGTTCGCTTCGGTGGTGCTCAACGCCGCCAAGACCCTCGGTTTCCCCGCAACGCTGGAAGGTCAGGGCCTGATCAAGATTTGAAGCTTTTGCAGGCCGCACTAACCTTGGAGCTGTGGCTCGCTTCATTCTCCGTTTCACCGGCCCCGGTGAGGTCCCGCGCGAAGATCTCGCACGGATCCGGGCCTTGCCTGGCGCGAAGATCATCGACAGCTCGGCACGAATGCTCCTGGTCGAAGCTCCGCTCGACCGGATCACCCAACTTCTACGCGATCTGTCTAATTGGACAATAAGTCCCGAGACCTTTGTCAGCATCCCTGACCCTCGTCCCAAGCCACGCGGTCTGGAACGTTAGCACGGCACTGAATCCCTCACCTCGTCCCTTTTCCCCGGGACATCCCGATCGGCTGGCCGATGCCATTGCCGAATCCATCGTTACCGCCGCCGTGCGGCAGAAGCCTGACGCTTTGGTTGGTGTCGAAGTCGCGGTGCACATCGACAGCGTTTTCGTCGACGGCGGGATCGCCGCCGGATCGCAGCCCGTCGATATCGACAAGATCGTCCGCGATGTTTATCGTGCCGGCGGCTACGGGGCGCCGTGGAATCCGGACCCCGGCGAAAATCCGCGTGACGACCGACCTCTGCCAGGAGGCGTTGTCGCCCGAGGAATCCGACATCCGACCGTTCTCCGACGACCAGAACATCGTCATCGGTTACGCGTGTGGTGATGAGCGGACCAACTACCTGCCCGCCGCTCACTGGGTCTCCTGCGAACTCGGCGGGTGCCTCTTTGCATGGCTGCGCGGCGACGCGGATCTGTCCGCGACCTTTGGACCGGATTTCAAGGTCCTGGCCTCGTTGGAGGTGAAGCCGGGCAAAAACTGGGTCGAGTGGCGCCGCCTCATCCTCAGCGTCCAGCACATTCCGAAACTGTCTTACGAGCGGCAGCACGGGATCCTCTTGCCTCTGCTCGAGCAGATCCTGGAAGGACCTGGAGGCGAGCGGGGTGGAGGGAACAGCTTCGACCTTCGCTTCCGACAGCTCATCCTCAATGGGGCAGGGGAATTCGCCATCGGTGGCCCCGAAGGGGACAACGGGCTTTCGGGAAAGAAGCTCGTTATCGACCACTACGGGCCGGGCGTGCTCATCGGCGGAGGAGCGCGCTTTCTGGCAAGGATCCCCACAAGCTGGACAAGTGCGGCGCGCTGCGATCCCGCCAGGTGGCCAAGAAACTCGTTCGCGGAGGAGTCGATGAGGCACGCATGGTCCTAGGGTGGACGCCGGGAGGCGACGCGCCGTTTCTCGTCGAGGCTTCTACCACCGAAGGAAATGTGAATCTGCAGGTGCCTAGGGGCGAGTTGCTCCCGGAGGATTGGTTCACCATCAAGTCGATCGTTCGCGATCTGGAATTACATGAAAGGGATTGGACTGCTGATCTGCTGGCGGGTTACTTTTGCCAAGCTTCTGCTCCGTGGGAGCGATAAGAGCCATGGCGACGAAGCGATAATGTTGGCATAACATCAGCCTGAAGATGCGCATGCCGAACTGCTATGATCCTCAATCGCCCAGGCGCATCGAGAAACTCGCCGCCCCCGTTTTTCACTTCTTGGGTTTTGCAGCTTGCTTCGCTGCAACAATGGCGCGGCCTTTCTGCTTCGTTGCAGCCGCCTTTGCCTGTTTTTGCGCCGCCTGCTTCTGCGTAGACTTTGGAGATTTGTCGCCCATACGCTTAAATTATTACCCTTTTTTTGGCAGACGCGAGCCTTGAATCGACCAACTTTTGGGATTGGCCCTTTGATCTTTGGGCCTCAGCCTAGTCTCACCAGAGGATCACAAATTGGCAAAACCAAACTATCAGTTCGAAAAGCGGAAGAGAGACATTGCAAAGAAGGCCAAGAAGGAAGAAAAGAAGCTCCGCAAGCTCCGGCCCTCCGATCCATCTCCGCCTACGGTGGAGACGAATTAAGTCTCAAGACGACTAAACTCGTTGCTGGGCATATAAAATAGGCGCTGTTCGCGGCGGCGACTGTCGTGCAGGACTAGAGCTTACGGTTCAACGTGCACGCTCACGCAACTTTTCAATGGCGGGATGCCCTTCACGCAATTGGGGGCGCCCCCCACGAGGGAACTTGTTGGAACTACTTTGCCCCTGGTAACATGAATGTTTTAGCCGGCATCTTGCCTGAGATGTCCACTTCCGTAAGAGAGCCGGTTCCTTCCCCTGTTCCACCCTACCCTCTTACGATCGTGACGCACCGGTGTCAATAACCGCCACAAAAGGGACGGTTCTTATCAAGAATATGGACAGTCCCGAAGCTCAGCCCTATCCTCGATAAATCCTTCTCCCATTGAATCCAATCGCTGTAATTCCCAAGGGCACGACGCACTGGTTTTGGAAAGCGGTTGAAGGGGGAGCGCGTGAGTGTACCTTATGCAATTTCGTACCGTCATTCAGTAAAGCACAGATACAAAGTAGCATCCGTTCGGCTCCCGGTAATCGCCCATCGCCATGAGCGTCATCGGCTTGACGACCCGCAGCCCTTCGCTCAGGCACCAGCGGAAAAGGCTTGCTTGTCTTACCGGCAGCAGGAAAGACAGAGGCTCACCACTCGCCGCCCCGGCCCCCGACAACAGTGCCTTCATCCCCTCCTCAGTCTCGGCCACGCCGTGGTTGAGCGGCCAGAAAGTCGGGGCCGAGGCATATGCCACTACACGTTCGTCCACCACTGCGGCGGGCACCATCAGTCCTGTACGCAACGCAACCCGGGGAGGAAAATACTTCACCGCATCCCGCAATTCGTTGGTGCGTTCATAGCCGTGCACCTTCTTGCATAGCGCGGCGCACGCACTTAGGTCTTCCTCCGTAAGGGGTCGGACCTCGACCCCAGAATGCGGCTCAGCTTTGGGCTTGCCTCTCATCAGTAGAATAGGTTCTTTCACGTCGAAGCCGAGCGAAGTGTAAAGCGATACTGACGATACGTTAAATGAGTCCTGAAGAAGGCGTATGCCAGCCGCGCCTTGACCGCGTTCAAGCACCGCCTCCATGAGCCGCCGCCCTACGCCACGCTGCTGGAGATTCGGGTCAACAGTAATCGGGCCCAGGCCACGGATAGGGTCGCGCTCGTCGAGGAAGTTGGAGCCGACGACCTGGCCATGGTAGTCGGCGACCACACCAAAGATTGAGGGATGGTTGATGAAAGAGGTGGCGAGCTGGATGCCGTCCTGCACAGTTGAGAAGTCGGGCGGGAAGCGATGGCGGTCAGCAATCTCTTTGAATGCTTGGTAGATAATGCGCCCACATATTTCGATGTCAGCGGTGACTGCGGGGCGAATGGTTAGGCTCATATTGATCGCTCCTTTCGGCGGTGGATTGTATACACCAATCCAACAAGTGATTGAACCCACCTGTTCATCTCAGGAATTTGCGTGGTTAGCGGACGTTTTCAGGGCGGATGGGTGGGAGTTGTTCGGGGTTCAGGTCGTCAATCCGGGATTTGGGCATGTCCCCTCGAGGATACGTACCGCCACGCCCGACGTCCAGCCACTGAGGGAAAGGTTGAAGTAAGATAGCAGAAGGAAGACAGGCGGCAGCGGTTCTACCAGTGCCGAAGGTAAGTTAGCAAAGGGGTAGTCGAAATCCACGTCCTCCTAACCCACTCGCTTTTTGGCGGCGGTATTCCGCGTAGGTTGCTTCTGCGCGTTTCGTCTAGCGAAATCGACTTCTGCTCCCTTGCGATTCTGATGGCTTCGCAAAACGAAGCCTCAATTTGGGCCTCGTCAGCACCCAAGGCCGTGAGAAACACACCGCGAAGCCGGTGCAGTTCGGCACACCACCAGCGCTCTTCAGATCTTTCGACCAGTGCTTCTGCCTCCTTTATTGCCTCAAGAGCTTCGGAGGTACGATCCGCGAGGTGCAAAGCTTCGGCCTTTAGTGCGAGATAATATGGCACGGCCAATCATCGAGCCGGTTGCCCGCCAGTCTCTATTCCGTCCTCGATCCACGAGAGACCTTCAGCTGTGTCACCGGAAGCGCTGCGCGCCCAACCGCGAAGAATCTCTCCTCCAGCCAGCCAAAGCGCAAAATTGTGACGCGTTGACAGTTCAATCAAATCCGACGCCAAGCGTTCCACTTCAGCAGGATTACGCTCAAAGTGGGCGAGATACCCGGCGTAAAGATAGTGCCACGGCTAATGCGTGCATATCATTCAGCTCCTTCGCTAGCGAGATGGCTTCCGCCATGGTCGCTTGGCAAGAGGCGATCTCTCCGAAATGCCACTCGGATAGCGCCTCATAGCACAGACAAGTGACGGCGGGCGCGGTGATCTCTTCGACCGGAGACTGTACACCACCAGAGCGCCAGATCTGAACACCACGCATCGCGTGTTGTCGCGCAGTCTCGAAATCGCCCAAAAAGTAGAGCGTGGCTGCCAAAGCGCGGTAGGCTCCCATCATTAGCGCAGAGTCATTCTGCTCCTGTGCCAGTGAGTAAACTCGTTTGGCAATCTGCATCGTTGCAGTCAGCTTGTCGGTGACGAGGGAATAGCGCCACTGACCTATCAGTGCGGAAAACAAGACGCAGAGGACGATTAAGCGAATGACACAAGGACTCAGCGCGCTCGTAACAAATTCGCGCCTCCGGTGCTGCGAATCCTCGCGTGGCCGTTAGATATAGCCCCGCCTGCATGAGAATGAAGAGCTGATCTTCCGCAGTGAGACTCTGCCCCTCGACGCCCGTTTCCACGAGTGAACCCCAGCGTCCGTGTTCGAAGAAATGAACTAAAACCGAGAGCAATGCTCCTCTGGCTCCGAGGACCTTAGCAGCGAAGAAGGCATTTCCTCGCTGAATCCGCGGAATGTAAACTTCATGCAGCGCTTCGCGAAATAATCCGGCATTGCAGCCGCAGATTACTGCTAAGAAAAGTGGCTCCATCTCCCTAAAACTATCCGGCAGCTGGGGCGCAAGCGTTCGATAATAATGGTAGAGGCGTCTATTGCATTCCTTCCAAGCGTCGTTCTGTTGACTCCGCAGCTGTTCGCCAAAGTATTCACGGACAAGAGGATGCGTATCGAGATGCCCAGGATTGTGCGGATCTTCCCCAGCGAGGAGTCTTGCTCTTCTTAACCTGGCAAGAATCGTTCGCCACTCGCTCGGGCTCAAGTTCCGTTAACGACTCTGTAAGGCCCGGGATAGCAGGTGATTTCAGCAGAGACTCCAAGCACCTTTTCGTCGACGGGTCGATCAAACAGACCTAGCATGCGAAGAACAGACAACTCAGGACCCTCGCCAAACCAGGTTTGGTAAGATTCCATTACCTTCCGAGCATGAACTCCCTGTCGTACGTCGTGAGAAAGACGTTCTGACACTTCCTTACGACAACGGATGTCTCCATTATAGGCATCTGTCAGATAACTACCCAAAAGCGTCAGCGCGAGACAATGGCCACTGAACTCGTCGCTGGCACTTCGCAGCTTCGCTTCATCCCCTTTGACGCCTAGCGCTCGGAGCAGCTTCGCACCGGCATCGCTGGAGAGTTGTTCCAGGTCACGACGCGGGGCTGAGGTGCGCTCGTGATCTGCAATGTCCGCAATCGGCAGCCGCGTGGTAATCACGCAAAGCCCCGTATTGAAGGCAGCAAGCTCGCGCAAAAGCGCCTGCAGGGAAGGATCACGCACCCGTCCTTCTTGTGGACCAGGCGGATTTTGGAGCGGCTCCAGGCCGTCCAGAACCAGTAAGGTTCGACGATGCGCGATCAGCTTCGCCAATCTTTCGCCCTTCTCCCACGCCGTTCCGATCCGTGGATCTGGATCTCCAAACCAAGTGAGAGCAGCGTCAAGAAATTCATCTGCGGAGGAGGTGCCTCCACTGCTGCCCTGCCTGTAAAAGGACCAGCCAAAAACGAGCTCGCGCAGATCGATAATGTTCAGCAGCCATCCCTCGGAGCCAATGGTTGACAAGCGTGGACTTCCCGACACCAGCCCAGGCAACGATTGTAACGACATTTACATCCTGGTTTGCCCATGCATCATCCAGGAAAGCGATATCCTCCTCTCGACCAAAAAGATCGCTTCCTGTAACGGGCAATCTGGCTATTGAAATCTTCTCCGGTCCCAGTCTTGCTGGCGGCTTCCGAGTAACGGAATAGGAATTTCCGTCGGGCATCTGCCCCAATCTCTGATAAGTGATTGTGCGGCCTTCGTCGATAGCGCCCGTTATCGTCGGCAACGCCTTCAGAAGTTCGGCCGGTGTCTGAAAACGCCGCTTGGGATCTTTATCGAGCAGCACTTCAATGAGGCTGACGATCGGCTGCGGCACACTTTCGAGTTGCTCAAGTGGTAACGGTGCATGCTGATGCTGAAACATCACCTCAGCAGGTGAACCCCTGAACAGCACATGGCCGGTCACCATCTCCCAGAGTGCCACCCCTAGCGAGTAGAGATCCGAACGGATGTCCGCGCCGACTCCTGCAAACTGCTCGGGACTGGCGAACTCCGGTGTCCCGGCAAAGCCGCCGGGTACTGAAATCGCAGTCTGAGAACCTGCTTCGTTGACCACCTTTGCCAGGCCCAGGTCGATGATTTTCGCGGTCACAGCGCCTTCATCCTCGAAGTTCACCATGATATTGCTCGGTTTGATGTCCCGGTGAACGAGGCCCTTCTTGTGCACTGCAGCCAGACCGGCGGCGACCTGCGCCGCAATTTCCAGCGCCAACTTTACGTCAAGGCGACCCGTGCGTCTGACGAGGTTCTCGAGCGTTTCCCCCTCCACAAACTCCATCGCGTAGAAGTAGTTCCCGCCGCTCTTGCCCAAATGGAAGACCGAGGCAACGTTCGGGTGGCGCACGCTGGCCGCCGCACGCGCTTCGCGCAAGAAACGAAGGCGCGCCGATTCGTCACCGAGATGCTTTTCACTGATGACTTTCAATGTCACGGGGCATCGAAGATCGACGTCGAACGCTTTGTAGGTTACGCCCATCGCGCCGCGACCCAGCTCGATCGGTCTCCCGTCTTCGCCGATTAGTAGCTCATAATGCTGAAATCGTCGTGCCACGCCTTGCGATTTCAGCTTGGCCACACCCTCAGAAGAAGACTCGCCGGACTCAACGTCCTCAGCGAGTGCCCCGTGCAGCATGCACACCGGACAGAATTCCATTGCTCCGGAAAACTCATTACCGCAACTCGGGCAGACGCGTCTGTCCTCCGTTTTCATGGGCCTAACCGCCCTTCGGATGCAACCAAGGCGTCGCAAAGAGTCCAACTCGTAGCGTGAAGGCTCGCAGCGCCCCCCGCCGGCGGACCATGGTCGCGTTTCACCAAAGAATCAGTCGTTAACCAACAATAGCGGGTGAAAGCATGTTTAGGAATAAAATTCCTGAACCCTGCTGGATACCGGAAGAACCTCACCAACGAGTGTAAGGAATCGCACAATCGGAGCGGGGTGTGGGCTGTGAGCGAGGATTCACTTCTAGACGGATCGCCGGCGGTGAGCCGAAGAGCGTCACCTCTCGCAGAATACATTGACCGCGTACCGAAGCTCGCTTCTCATCTTCTCTTGATCACAAAAAGCCCTCGCGACGGCGATCTCGGCCGGCGACAACTCTGGTTGCCCGAGCGCGTTGACAACTCTGGCGAAGGAACAAAAGTTCTCGTCAAGCACGCTGCTCTTGACCCGAGCGGCCACTGCCCAGGCCGTATCTGATGCAATCCTTGGGGCAGCCTAGGCGCTCAAGTCCGGTGATCTGTTCTTCCTGACATACTCGGGGCACGGCGGGCAGGTTGATGATACCAATAGCGAGGAAAAAGACCGCATGGACGAGACCTGGGTCTGTTATGATCGGCAGCTCATCGACGACCAACTTTACGAATTGTGGGGCAAGTTCAAGGCAAGCGTTCGCATCCTCGTGCTTTCGGATAGCTGCCACAGCGGCACGGTATCCGCAAGATTCCGGACCTCGTCTCCGGAGCGGTCTATGCTCGCGCCGGCGACGCGGCGAATGATCTGGCGTCCTTGCCCGTGCGTTCGCGCACAAAGCTCTGAAGCGTGTGGGGTGCCATGCCACCGATCTGGGGAATGATCTCGAGCATCTCGTCCATGCTGCCGGCCTGTTCGCCCACTCGCTTCAGCCCCTGCCCGAGCGGCTCCTGGAGGACCTGCCCCCAAAGGATCGACAGATGCGTCACCGCAACCGGATTGTCCGGCGTCTGCCGGGTCAACGCCTCACGAAACTGCTCGAACTTGATCTCCACGTATTCGACCCGTCGGTTGAGCGCGGCTGAGAATTCGGATGCGACTTGACGCTGCGACAGCATCGCCCCGACAAGAGGGGTACACCTTCCCCACGTGAGGATCGGGCTCAGCCAGGACCGTCGCGGCGAAATCGAGCTTCGCGTCGTGGTGGCGCAGACCCACACCTCTAAATTGCAGTTTTTTGCGCTCCCGGCACCGGCGCGCTGTCCAAAACCGAGAGCGACGACGGGAACGAGTTCACGAGAGCTCTTTGCAACTCGATGTCCTGCGAGGAGGAGCCTACCAGAATCCTGTAAGGGCCACGCGTAACGTCTGCTTCGGCGTTATAGTAAGCCGGCGAGGGCGATCGAGGATGATCGTTACTTTTTTCGATTCACAAGGCTTAAGATAGACTTTCCGTGGCCCTTATAGGGGTTTGGGAGCGAGCGACGGCTTGGGGCAAAAGGACGGTCCGTTCTTTCGGAACTCCTTCAGACTCTCGCTCAGAAGGAGCAGGGCCTTGGTCACGCCCTTGTATTTTTTGCCGGTTTTCTTGACCTGACCCTGTAGCACGAGGTTCTGGAGCTTCTCGTACGTGCGCAGCCGCAACATTTCCTCGCCGCCGCTGGCGGCATTCCGAGCCCGGAGAGCCGCATAAATGACACTGAAAAGGGCTTTGAATTCATAGGATTTCGAGTTCGAAAGGGCGGCCACGAGCTCCTCAGTGACATTGTCCGGACCACGACGGGAGAAGCAGCTGAAATTTGAAAACATCGAATACAGATACCACAGACTTTGAAAATCTCGTGCACAATCCCAACACGTTTCGAACTGCGCCTCCTTTCTACTGAGCTAATTTGCGACCCCGAAAGCGAAACCTACGCTTTGAAGTGTTATTTCTGGTGAAACTCGAAGCCGGCGGCACCTCGGAAGCGGCGCAACTACTCGTTGCTGTTTTTACTTCAGGCGGCCAGCTACGTAGCCAAAATATGCACTCACGCAACGCTATCTGGTCGCTTGACCCGCTGTGGGAGCACGCGTCGTTCGGTCGGTTCCGGGGTTCGTTGTGCTACCTCTGGATACCACAGATCTATGAGTTTGGCGGCCATACCGGACAGCGGGTAGAATCCAGATCAGGCGTGGTGAAGTTAGGTTAAGCCGTAACTGTTTCCGACCCTTTGGTCTGTCGGTATCTGAATATCTGACCGTTTCTTCCGTTTCCAGATTTCGAGTAGACCCGGGGATTTCACCCAATCTCCCGACAGAACCGGACGTGAGCCTCTCGGCGCCTCCGCCTCGTGCCACCCTATCAGTCGAAACCTGTCGACGAGGCACGTCCCAGTTTTCCTTTTGGCGTGGGAGGCCGCATTGCGCGACGAGGAGATACGATTTATAGCGCGTCGCGCCTATAACGGCGAGCCTGGTTCTTCCAGTCAATGCTTCACCTGCAAGCCCTCAACCGTGCCAGCCGAGTAACTTTCGTTCCTTGATCAGCCGACTTACCTGTGGCGGCACCATGATTTCCCAGCTCGCATCGCCCTGGCGCATTTTGGCAAGCACCTTTCGCGAAAAGATCGGCAGGCAGGTTTCATCCACGCCGCGCAGGCCCTCGATTCCGTGATTCTTACGTAGGTATTCGTAGAGCGGGCGCAGATTCGGCGCCACACGCAGGTTGCCCGCCGTGATGAGCGGGCCATTGGCCGGGTCTTGCAACGGATAGACGTATAGCTTGAGGGCGTTTTTGAACAGTCGGCCAAATGATTCGAGGATGCCGCCCTCGAGATCGGCGTAGTACTTCTCCTCGAAAATTTCCCGGAGGGTGCCGACGCCCATGACCAGTCCAATCATCTTTTTGGTGTGACGAAACAGGTAAGTCGCCAACCGGTGGTGCTCGCCGTAATTGGATATCAACACCGTCTTGCCCAGCGAACCGAGGATGTCCACCCGATCGAGGAAATCCGCGTAGTCAATGGTCCCCTCATCACTGAGGTTCTTGAGTGTCATCTCCATGAGCTCAAGGATTGGCTCGCCTCGCACCAAGGGTTCCTTCACGAAACGCGCTCGGGCCAGATTGAGCATGTCCAGGGTGACGCGTGTTACGGGCCGGAAGCTGCCGCGCTCGACCAGGATTGGCTTTTTGTAAAGCACCTCGGCGGCCTGCACCACTTCACCGTTGGCGGTGAACATGGCCGCAGCGGTCAGGCCGCAGCGCACCAGTTCCAGCGCCATCAGACGATTGTCCAGCATCTGAAAGGCCGGGCCGGAGAATTTGATCATGTCCACTTCCGCGCGCTGCGCCGTGAGTCCGTCAAGCATCGAGGAGATGAAGTGCGTGCCATGATAAAAAAAGGCACCATAAACCAAGTTCACCCCCATGATGCCGAGCGCTTCCTGCTGCAGGAGGTTTTCCCTATCCAGCAGGCGCATGTGGATGATGATTTGGGACGGTTCGGTCCGGGGACGCCGTTGGAACTTCATTCCCATCCAGCCATGCGCTTCGTCGCGACGCGTGAAGCTGGTGGCCGCCACGGTGTCGGCGAACACAAAGAAGGTCGTTTTGTCCCCGCGTTTCGCGTCCAGTTCTTCCTGCAGCCGGCCGTACTCGTAATCCAACATGGTTTGCAGTCGCTGGCGGCTGACGTAGCGATCAGTCTTGCCGTAGAAGCTGTTGCTCACGTCCATGTCGTATGCCGAAACAGTCTTGGCCACGGTGCCGGCGGCACCCCCCGCGCGGAAGAACCAACGCGCGACCTCCTGCCCGGCACCGATCTCAGCGAAGGCGCCGTATTTGCCGAGGTCCATGTTGACAGCGAACGCCTTTTGGTGCGTGGCTAAGGGTTCTTGGAGCATCGCTTTAGAACTTACAAGAGCGCTCTGCTCTAGCCAAGAGTTTGTGGGGAGGGACGGGGAGGCTTGTAAGGCGATCCGTCCAAGGTCGGGGGTTGCGTTAGCAGCTGGACAAAAGCCAACCTTATTGTGTCCGGACGGGGTTATTTGAAATTCCGCTCCACCACTGCGAGGTTGGGTGCCTGGCTGAACGCTCAGCGTGTAGTCACCTCCCATAGCCGTGCTGTATTGTCCTCCGAGGCGGGTCGCGGAGTGGGTGCATGGCGACTTGAGAATTGATTCCCACCTTGTCCCTCGAGTGGTCATTTTGACGCGATAGATCGCATATTCGCCATAGTGTATAGGACAGAGTCGTCATCGCCCCATTTGCAGTTTGAAACACGCCCGTCGAACTCGATGCCACCGAGATGCGTGCCATCGGGCGCGAATATCTGTAGCCCCCGGGGCCACTCGCGAATAGATTACCGTCCCTGTCGAACTTCATGCCCTCGGGAAGGCCGTGTTTGTTTTTCGTCCACGCAGTCGCATCGGCGGACGATTTCTTGCGCCGGATCGTTTAACGACGCCACGTGGCGCGACTTGGAAGATTGGATCCTTTCGCAGGAGCGGAGCCGGAGCGGCAAAGGGTCGGTCTTCACCGGTCCGGTCTTTCAAGAGCCCGACCCAGTGTATCAAAGGGATGAAGGTCCCGGTTGCATTCTATAAGGTGGTTGCGGTAGTCGATGATGCCAAAGGCCAGCTCAGCGTAACGGAGTTCCAGATGGATTAATCCAATGTGATGCCGCTGCAGCCGGGAGCGCCTATGCCTGAAGCGCCTTTCGATCCGGGCCGTTTGTCGGTGGATCAAATAACGTTGTCGGAATTGGAGGAACGTTCGGGCCTCGATTTCGGAAAGCTCAAGGATTTCGATGTCCTGGCAGCGCAGCCAGTGCCAAAGTCCCTGTCGAGAGGTGCCCGATTGCGTCTACCCTTGACGGGGGTCCGGGAGGCCGTGCTGTGGGCTCCTTGACCCTGACCCCGCCCGGTTTCTGATACTGGATCCCTCTTTCCTTGAAATGCAGGCAACCTGCTGGGAACCGCCGCCACCGCGCTGGAGAGCGCGTTAAATGATCGTGAATTTGGACACAGGAGGGCGGCGATAGGAAGCATAAGCAGTTCAGGCCGGAGCTCTTCATTAAGGATAGCAGCTTCGATCAGTCTGAAGCAACGAAACGATCGTGGCAGAGCCCGATAGTGTTGGCCCGCAGGTCACAGTTCGCTTCCAAGGCCTTTTCGTCTTTCCATTTCTTTACAGACAATACTTTCGAGCAATGCGGAGCATGGCGTCTAAGCTGCGCTCAACGTCCACGTCCGTGGTCGCCCAAGATGATACGCTAATTCGCATAGCCGTCCGTCCTTGCCAGACGGTCACTCCACACCAGCAGGTTCCCTCTGTCTGAAGCTCTGTTACCACATTGTGAGTCGTTTCGGCATCTCCAAATGCTACCAACACTTGATTGAGAGTGACCTCATTGATCACCTGGTATCCAGCAGATCGGAGGCCATCTGCAAAGCGTCTGGCATGGCGGCAGCAGCGCTCGACTAACTCGATCACACCACTCCGGCCAAGCGAACGTAAGGAGGCCCAGACTTCTACACCGCGTGCCCGTCTGGAGAGCTCGGGAGTATAGTCTGAAGGGTTTCGAAATGGACTGTTGGTGGGAAGATACTCGGCCGTGATGGCCATGGCCGCCCGAAGCGAATCAGCGTCGCGAACGAGCGCCAATCCGCTATCATAAGGGACATTCAGCCATTTATGAAAGTCCGTCGCCCACGAATCAGCATTGGCTAGGCCGCTCGTAAGGTGCGCCGCGAAGGGGGCAGTTATTGCCCAAAGACCAAAGGCGCCGTCCACGTGCACCCATCCACCGGCGGCGTGTGCACGCTCGCAGATTTCGGGAAATGGGTCAAAGGCCCCCGTGTTGACGTTGCCTGCCTGAACGCAGATAATCGTTGGAGCCGTCAAAGGCGGCAGTGAGTCCGCACGCATCCTTCCCTGTGTATCGACTGGCACTGTAACGACTCTATTCCGGCCCAATCCCAGAAGCCCCAGGGACTTGAAAAGTGTGGGATGCGCTTCCGCTCCAACGACCACCGTAATCGCCGGCGCGCCACACAGCCCCTCGGCTTCGACGTTCCAGCCCGCTTTCTGTAGCACTGCGTGGCGCGCTGCCGCCAGCGCAGAGAAGTTTGCCATCGTTGCTCCAGTGACGAACGCACCTCCACACTCTGACGGCAATCTGAAGAGGTCCAACAGCCAACGCAGGGCGACTTCCTCAAGCCGGGCGGTAGCGGGCGTGGGAGCATATAGGCCCGTGTTCTGGTCCCAGGCGCCGGCGAGCCAATTGGCTGCCAAGCTGACAGGGAGTGAGCCGCCAATGACAAAGCCGAAAAAGCGAGGACCGGCCATCGCCGTTGTGGCTGGTGAGCAGGTTTCGTCGAGCTGTTTGATTACCTGTTCAGGTGGGGTGGGCGCTTCAGAAGGGCTCGTCAAGTGCTGAGAGTTTCGCAACTGCCTCGGGTAGTGGGGCAACGCTCCGTGCCTCAAGGGATTCTAGATATGAAATGGCACGTTGAGCTGTATCCTCTAACAGTTTTCTCATAAAAGTTAACTAGACTTGGCGAGGTTTTTCAGCATCACGGCCGGGCGCGCAATTCGGATAATCTCCTGCGGTCCCTTCGTCAGGCCAAAACAGGCACACGTACCTGATGCGCTTCCAATGTCAGTAAAGAACTTAGGGGAACACACACAGGTCGCCCCCGGAGTCGCGAATTCCATACCCGGGTTTCACTATGGCAACCCCCGATGAGATCAGAGAGAGTGAGTTGGGCAACAAAGCAAAGTGCATTGGCCGTTGTCTGCGAAGATCGCCATCCACTGACGTGTGGGCCGCTGACTACGGCTGCTTGCTGGTTTATGAAACGCCCGATTGCTCGGGGGAATTTCACCGTTTCGAAAATCTCGACCAAGTTGAGGACTTCCTTGTGAAGAGGGAACAGTCCGGCGCGATGAGATGTTGCAAGGTTGCGAGCAGACCGGACGACGATCCGTCCATAACATCATAACGTTAAGAGTTGAGACTGTATTCCGACCGTTATCTGGTTCAGGCTTTTATGCAAGCCGCTCACTAAAATCATCTTGACATCTCAAGTGGCACTTAAGCAAAGACGGCGAAAAAACATGCTAAGAGCGCTTGAATTTCCGGAGTGTCCAGATTTTCCTGAGTGATAAGCGCGGCGCCGCTATCGATAACCGTGGGCACCCTTTCTCCCTTCATTTTCGCGACCAGAGCCTTCACAGCTTCATGGCCCATCTTCTTGGGGTTTTGAATGACGAGCGCTTGAATCTCATCTTTTCTCAAGCCTTCCATAAGTCCCGGCGACGTGTCGAAGCCGACGAGCTTCTTGCTGCCCGCCAGGTTATTCCGCTTGAGCGCAAGCAACATGCCGAGAGTGCTCGGTTCGGTTGAACAGAAAATTCCGTCTGCCTCCTTAAGCTTGTGCAGCATTTTCAGCGCGCTCCATCGAGCTTCTTTAGCGGTAGTGCCGGAGTAGCGATCGTCGAGAGTAACCTGAATGTCGGGAAATTTCTTGATTGCTTCGAGGAAGCCCGCCTCTCGCTGACCCGTGCTTGCCGAACCTTCTTTAAAGCGAAAGAGCACGACCTTGCCTTTGCCGTCTAAAAGCTTTCCCAATTGCTCGCCAGCCATTTCGCCAGCGCGGTAGTTGTTGGTCGATACCGTGCTGACAAAGTCCTTGACGGGCTCTCCCTTGAGCGCCGAGTCCATGATCACCACAGGGATTCCTTTCTGCATGGCAACGGCGACTGGACGCTTGAGCGCTGTGTCATCAATCGGCGCTAGAACAATGCCGCCCACGTCCTCGGAAACGAATTGCTCAAGGATTTGGATCTGCTGCGCGGGGTCGTCTTCATTAAGAGAGCCCTTCCATACCATCTCCACGCCAGCTTCTTTCGCGCCTTCGCGCGCTCCCGTCTCGACCGTTTTCCAATACACCTGTGTCGTGCTCTTGGGAATCACAGCGATTGATTTCATGGGGTTAAGGGTTTATAGAGGAAAGGGTTTTAAGCTTCAGGACTGTCTATATTCTTGTTCGCCAAGCATTGTCTATCTTTTTGATTGGACTTGGCGGCCCGCGAGATTAGGCAACCCAAGCAAAGTTCGCCTTTTCCGCCGCCGCGAGCCAAGCCCATGAAAGTCAAGGCGCCGATGAACTAACCTTTGAGCAACTTCGCTCACCCGGACAACCTCTCTTTTTCTCAAGTAGAAAGGGAACCGATGAAAAAATGGGCTGCTATGAAAACGCAAGTCACCACCGATCAAATACGATAATGCGATTGGATGCGTTCTCCTATCGGTCGCTGTGATAAAGCCCGACAGACGAACAGCAATGAAATGGCTACGCGTGGCAATTCGCAGGCGTAACCGCAAAACACAACTTCCATGAAATACCATTGGACCGACGGCTCCGAATTCCGCATGTCTAAGTTCCTGCAACCTAAACTGCACTTAGCCTGCGCGCTCAGAGGAGCCCATATCGGGTTTTATATCGTGGGAATGTTCCAAACTATATTTTCCTTCTGTTTAGAGAAAGTCGGTCGACTGCCAGAAACAGGCACCGTTGATGGAACGGAAGGTGAGAGCGAGATCAAGCGTCATTTGGAACGTCCGGCACCCGGCGACGAGGTGCAGCGTCTTAGCGACGCTCGCGGCAACAATCCCAGTTGTGGCTGGTCCCCCGTCGGTATTGAAGACGCTGTTCAGAACGCCCTTTCCAAGGCCTTAAAAGGTCTGCGAAATCTTCGCTGATTCGAGGTCCTAGAGACCCGTGGGCATGCGAGGGCAGCAGGATTGATCATTGGCAGGTGACGATTGAGGTAGGCTTTACGCTCGATGAGTAAGGCTGTCAAAAGCGCCAATTTTTGCGCGCACAACGCTCGGGGCGGGAGCCTTGTCAGATATCTCGGTTCATCTGCAAGACGGCTGCTTCCAATCGCTGAATGCGGGTCTCTAACTCGGCTATTCCTTTGGCGATACTGAGCAGTCCCACGTTCAGTTTATACGTCGCAGGATCATTCTGCCGATCGACGTATTGCTCAAGATTCTCTTCAAAGGCTCTTTCGGCATGAGATAATCGTGCGCTCATAGTTCATAAAAATCGTTAACGCAGCGGACCATGTAGACGTTGACGCAGGCGCCCAGGACCTCGTTGCGGATCTTGTCCTTTGGGTCGATCTCTTCCAAAACCACCGCCGCAGCATCGAACATTCCCAATTCGAGATAGCCGCTCGACGCAAGGACATGCCTTTGCCAATCGGTTTTCAAGGGATTCGGAGCCTATTGAAAAAAAGGAGTCATTGCCCTGTAAGCAGAACCGTCAGCATACTTGGGGAAGACAGGCGCGCGCATGCGGCAATTCGCTCGCACCCCAGTCTGGGACGTATTCCAAAAGGAGCTTACACCAAGAAACCTTGATGCGAACAATTGACCAATTTTCCGGGAGGAGTCAGTTACGGCTTACCGGTCTTGAGCAGTGTCTCGTGGAAGAGAAGCGTGAACGCATGACCCTGCGCTCTTGGTGGTATGGTCTCTGGCATTCGGACAATTAGTTTCCCGGTTTGCCAAAAACCCCATTATCTGCTCTCCAACACCCAAGATCTAAGGCCGCCGTCATAATCATCTACAATCTTCGTAGTTGATTACTTGGTCCCCACCCAAGCTTGGAACTCAGCGGATCGCGAAACCGCCATCGACGACGATGGTCGCACCGGTGACGAAATCGGAAGCTCGGGATGCCAAAAAAACCGCGGTTCCGGCTAACTCGTCCGGATTACCCCAACGACCGGCCGGTGTCCGGGCAATGACTTCTTGGTAGAGGGGCATTGTTTTTACCGGCTCCGACATGTCGGTTTCAATAAATCCGGGGGCGATGGCATTCACCTGGATATTGAACGGCGCCAACTCTATCGCCATCGATTTGGTCAGCTGGACCAAAGCCCCCTTCGAGGCGCTGTAAGCGGGAACGAATCCGGCGCCAAAGATGGCATACATGCTGGCGATGTTGATGATTTTCCCTTGGCGCTGCTTCACCATCGATTGAGCCACAAGCTTCGAAAGCAAGAAGCAGGCATTGAGGTTCGTCTCGATCACCTGATCCCACTCCTCGGGTGTCTGTTCGAGGATACCCCCGAAGTTAACTATACCGGCGTTGTTGATTAAAATGTTGACGGGCCCCAGCGTCTCTTCCACCTTTTCCAGGGCAGACTGCAGTTGCCCACGCGCGGTGACATCAACTCTCATCGCGAAGGTAGGAACGCCAAGGGCATGGAGCTCGCCCATTACGCGTTGGTTTTTCTCTTCGTTCCGCGCCAGAACTGCGACCGCAGCTCCGGCTTGAGCTAGACCTAGGGCGATACTTCGGCCAATGCCGCCGTTGCCGCCGGTCACGGCCGCAACGCCCCCGCTTAGGTCAAACAGTTTCGTTGATGACATTGCTTTCCCTCCGGTGTAATTCTCTGTATTTTAAAGTCTTGGGTTAACCGATTTGACGACAAGCACGTCAGATGACTGGCCGTGGTTTCAGGCACACCAAGCTGCATTTAACAAACTTGCATCAGTTACGGAACCCAAAAAAGCAAACGAGGTCACGCTGGCTGTGTTTTGAGGCTCGTTCCGACAAGCAAGGCTCCCCAATGACAGGATGCTAATGATCTTATTCTCTGGGCAGATTTAGATCGTTCATAGCGACGTGCTGCCATCCTTGTTCGCCGGTCGTTGCAAGAGATCGGAGGCGATCGTCATCTTCAAGGGAATGCTGTGCTGGTTTTTTAGTCTTCGCTTCTGCGTTTCGATATTCATTGAAGAGAATGCCGCCTCCGAGTCAAAGCTCGATAAGCTGAAGTTTCGCGGACTACCTCCGCAGGCTTTTTATCATCCCGCATGGCGACGAACGTGCTATCACGATATAGTCGCGAAATTCATAGATTCTTTGAACACGATGCTCAGGGGACTGGCAACTCCCCCCGACGTATGGCATGTCGATCTGACTGGGACGCTGCCAAACCAAAATGATTGGGCCAACGAGCTTCATCCCACGAATACCGGTTTCAGCGCGCTGGCAGACAAAATAGACGCTGCCCTCCAAGCCAACATCTGACCGGCGGAAGAAGAAGACAATCATTTACTCCGCAACTGGCGGATCCAGGGAGTCCAAGCTGATGATTAGGTCATTCGCGACCTGCGAAAACTCTGGTCATGCCCCGTGGCGCGAACTTCGCAGGTGCCGCGTTTAAATATCTTCGCGTAAGGGCACGGAATTTCATCAGCGCAAATTGGCGACTGATTGAACATCTTGTGAAAGCACTGCTGCGAGCGCCGGACCCGTTTCGGGCGAGGAAGTAGAGGCCCTTCTTCGGGCAAGAGAGAGCGCGCAAAGGGGGGAGTGGCGCGCGCGGCCAAATAGCCTGAAACTTGTGGCTCACGAAAGCCATTTTTGAGCCACAACCCTGCTAGCGATCAACCCGTGAGCCACAAGTTGGAAACTCTCAGGAAGATTATCTCGGGCGGTCAAACTGGCGTTGGCCGGGCGGCTCTCGACTTTGAGATCGAACACGATATTCCGCACGGCGGTTGGTGCCCCAAGGACCGCAAGGCTGAGGACGGACCGCTTGCCGCAAAATACCTTTTAACCGAAACGCCGAGTTCCAACTACCTCCAGCGAAACCGAATGGAACGTTCGCGATTCGGACGGCAGCGTTATCTTCTCGATCGCGCCGGAACTGACCGGTGGCTCAAAGAAAACTATCGATTTCGCGATCAAACATAGCAAACCGTGGCTGCATCTCCCATAAAGCGCGTGTTGGAAACGACGTTTTTCCCCTAAATTAATTAAAAGCAAAAACCCGGAGTGCACAGGGGCGCTCTACGCAGCGCGGCTTGTTCCTCTGGACTTGCAGCCTCTCAAGCGCGGGAGAAGATTTCAACAATGGATTCTTTCGGCTCACCCTGGCTATCGCGGTGGAATCAGTCAGCTTTTGACGAGTCCCGCGCCGCCAACTCGTCAGAATCAATCACTTTGAACTCTGGGTCGCCGGGAAGCTGATACAAAACGCGCCTACGAAAATCCAGGGCCCACGCTCTCAAAACACCGCTTCGCAACTCTCCGAAGCTGCCAAGCGGAAGGTCAATTTCCCATTGTCCCCGCTTTTGAGGCGCCGGCACCGCGAGGAATTCCAAATCCATGCGCGTGTTCCTAGCGAGATATTTTGGGGGGCTGAGCGGAGTGCCTGCCGCAAGGGCAACCCATTCGCCGGCGGCATTCTGAGTGCCGAGGATTACGGCGTCAGCAGGACGCCCCTCATGCAAGAGAGCGGAACCGGAAGCCCTCCATCCCTTCAAGCCTCGAATAGTCAGCTCCTCGAATTGCCCCCTTTTCAAACGCTTTGAGTCTCCCTCCTTGCCCAGAGCAGAAACCCGCAAATCTTCGGCGCGCGGCTCCATCATCCCCATTCGTTCGAGGCCTTTTGCCATTTGCAAGACAAGTATGTCACTGCCCCCAAGCATACCCGCTTCCCCCGTCTGGATTTTTCCCAGAAAATGCAGCTTGGCAAGGGCGTGCCAGCGCGTCGTATTCCACTGTTCCATCAAGTGCTGACCGTAGGTCCAGTTGACTCCCTGGACAGCCAGATACAGGCCGACCACAAGGCCCTGTGTCAAAAAAATCGCTTTGCTCCAGTTAGCAGAACCCGATCGAAAGAAGGACGAATCTTCTGGCAGACCAGAAAGTCCTGACGAGAGAAGGACGATGAGTGACACGATGCAAAACGTGCCAAATGTCGCGTAGCGTGGAGTCAGCGGCTGGACGTCGCCTCGCCAGACGCGACCTACGCAGACGAAGGCTGCCGTAAGAAAGGTGAACAACAGAAGGCACACCCAAGGCAGCGCGCGGTGCCGGAACAGACCGCGCCACCAAGCCGCTGCGACTCCTATCAAGGCCAGAACGAGCACCATCGCGCCGCAGATGCGACTGAAGACGAGATTGTCTGACACAGGGAAGCCGCGCGCGACGGAATTACCAAACATACTCAGAATGAAACGCCCCATGTGAGCGAGGGTGTAACCAGGACGTTCCTCGAACTGATGCAAGGTGCTCATCATCGGCAGAACGCCCTCGTGACCGTAAGCATAGTCGGACGCCGCCGAGTTGTGTTCGAGTCCCCGGAAATAAAGTGTCACCGCCAGCGCCCCAAGAACAACCCACGCCATGGCAAAATTCCTGCGAACACCCTTTCGTAAGATGTCTGGGGCAAACAAGATCACCGGCAGGGCGGCAAGCCAGATCAAGTTGCCTTGCACGAAACTGAAGTTGCCAGCCAGCGCGAAGACGGCTGCCAGCACGAATTTCGGGAAGGCAGGAATTCGAGCATAAAGCGTGCAAAAGCAAAGCGCGAGGGAAAGTATAGGGAAGGAAGTAGGCAAATTGCATCGGCCAAAGCCAGTTGTGGAACTGGATCGGGGAGAACAGGGCGATGTTCGCCAGCGCCCAGGTGCATAGGACGCTGGATTTGTATCCGTTGAGACGCACCATCAGCCAAAGCAGACAGGCCGAAAGGATCGCCACAACCGCAAAAGTGATGAAGCATTGAACGCGATAATCGCCGTGGGTGGCAAACATTGAGGCGATGATGATCAGTCCGCGGGAGAAGGAGCCTGTGTTCGTCGTGTGGTGCCCAAAGCTCCTTAAAGGTCAGCGTGCCATTCATGGCTCTTTCCAGCAGCGGAACAAACTGCCAGTCGTCCATGAACGGGACGTTCACGGCGAATCGGTGAATGTCAGCGAGTAGTGCCATCGCCGGCAGAAGGCCCACTAGAACTAACATCGCCTTGCCGATTTCGGGGCGAAAAATGAGCGCGGAGATCCGGTGCAGGAGGGGATGTTGCGCTCCAAAAGAGGCATTCATTAATTTCTTATCGGTTCCTTACACTCTCGCCGCACCTTACGCGGTGAAAGATAAAGATCGTTTGGCTTGACGCTGAAAACACGCGAGAGAAAACAGCATGTCGTAGGATAACGACACCTCGTGCGACTCGATTTTGCAATGTATCGCTTGCGCCCGAAGCAGAATGGCTTCGGCCTTCTCAATGCTTTCGCTGCGTTAAGCGCATAGGCGAGACTGATCCACCACCCTGGGGTTTTAGGATCAACCTTTACCAAATGGCTGGCAACCGCCACGACCATGTCCCATTTCCTGGCTGCCACGTAGAGGTTGACGCGTGCGCCCAGCACCTCGTTCGGGTCTTGTCCTCTGGCGCAATCTCTTCGAGCACCAGCGCCGCCGCATCGAACATTCCCATTTCAAGATAGCCACTTGAGGCAAGGACATGCGTTCGCCAATCGGCTTTCAAGGGATTGGAGCCTCTTGAAGCAGTAAAAAGAGCGCCTTTGCAGCCACCCATGTGACCAGCAGGAAGGCGCCGGCCGTGACGGAGAGCATCAAGAGAGCCGAAATTGTGAGCATCAGGCTGTCGGCGCAGCGGGCGTTTTTGTTCCATCGACTCGCGACTGGTGATCCTCTGGCGGATCATCGAAGAGGTTCTGCTGCATCTCAGCCGGGGACGGCAGGAACCGTTCGGTCGTTTCGTGGATGAAAGCCAAAAGCGGATCCCATTGCGGTTGGTCGATACTGCGGTAGAAAAAGTCGATCCAGCCTTCGTGACCGTTGTAAATCCGGATCAGTCCGGAACCACGATCGGGAGTGCCAACGCTTGATCTCAGCGGAAGCGAGATTGCCTTGAGGGTCTTCTCAAGCTCCTCTAATTCCTCGAGGGGGAATTCGCATTCTCGAAATTCACCGTGGAAGTCCTGAGCGGCTAGGTAACCGCATCTATCGCCAGCATCCCCCCTGCGCGCCAGGCCGAAGTAGGTGCCGTGGCTGAAGTCGCTCGGGGGCGTATACCATTCCAGAACTGGGTCGAACCAAGAATGCCGCGCCAAGGCCAGTTTCAAACCTAGGTCAACCGGGTGCCAAGGGAAGGGATTCATCGCTTCAATAATATAGCGCGATGCGCTATTTTATCCAAGGGCGGTTCGGCTAATAGGGCCGACACACTGATCTCTACTCGCCCCTCGGCAGGGAGGCTTCTGGAATACCTCCCCATGGCGACGCACGTGCAATGCCGCTCCGAAACGATAAATTGTTGTGATACCGATTGACTTACTCTCGGCGGAACTCGGATCTGAGGATAATCCGTGTAGAATGCGGATCATGCAAGTCATAGCAATGTGCACCATCACAATGCTGATGACAGGCTGCATGTTACCCCCTCCTCCCGGGTTTGGCGTGGCGGCTGAAGGGCAATCACGATATTACAGCGATGGCCCTTATTACAGCAATCGGCCTTACTACGGTAATGGCCCTTATTACGGCAATCGGCCTTACTACAGCGCTTATTACGGAATCGGCCTTATTACAGCAATCGGCCTTATTACGGTAATCGGCCTTATTACAGTAATCGGCCTTATTACAGTAATCGGCCTTATGACGGTAATTGGCCGCATAATGGCGATGGGCGATATTATGCCGAGAACCAGCGCGGCACATACTATCGCGACGATGACCATCATGACGGGCATCACGACAAGGACAAAAAGCATCATCACCACAAGGATCATGACGATAATTAGGGATTCCTTGCTATAGCGCGTTGCACTATTCTATCCAAGGGCGGTTCGACATAGGCCGGCACACTCATCCCTTCCGGCGTCCCCCCAAGGTAGCCTCAAGTTTCGCGAATCACTTGGGCAGGCATCTTGTCATCACGCATGGCGACGAAGGTGCAATGACGCAGGTGCCCGGCGTCCGTCCATTCGACGAAGGCGACCTGGCAGACGAACTTCGGTTTGACTCACCGGCATTGATCCATTTTCTCAGCGATTAACGATTCTCCCCACCGCGAGGCGCTTTTCTCAGGCAGATTCTTGAAGGGACAGTGAGCGGTTTGGAGCGCCCTGAGTGCTGGGAAGAATTCACCCCGAATTCGAGGGACAAATCCGTTCTTCACTTTCGCAACGAAGTTGAATTCCTTGTTCTTATAAAAGCCTACGAGCTTTAACGTCCTCCAATATCAGCTAAAGCCTCCTTGCATTCTATGTGCCGAACTACCTATTTCTTTCCAGACGCGCCGTTTTTTCCTCGGCAAACGCTGTTTGACTATTCTCGCGCGGTTTTTGTCGATCACACTGCAATTTAGACTATACTATATGACGGCGTTTTGGCTATGACTACCGCCCCTTACGGCTCGTGGAGGTCGCCCATAACCGCCGATCTAATCGTCGGGGATACGGTTGCCTTGCCTGAGGCTTGGCTCGATGGAGATGACGTTTACTGGTGTGAAGGGCGTCCGAAGGAAGGCGGCCGTTTCGTGGTGGTAAAGTATGGCGTCCACGGGCCTGCGGAAGACGTGACGCCTCCCTCCTTCAATGCGCGCACCAGGGTCCATGAATACGGCGGAGCGGCAGTGCTGGTCCGAGAAGGGACAGTTTACTTCGCCAATTTTAGCGATCAGAAACTGTATCGCCAATCTTTGGGCGAATCGCCGCAACCCATTGGCCAAACGGCGCAATGCCGTTATGCCGATGCCGTATTCGACGGCGCCCACCGGCGGCTGATCCTGGTACGGGAAGATCATCGGGTCAGCGACAGCCAGCCAACCAACACGGTTGCCGCCGTGGCAATCGACGGTTCCAGCGAGATCGTGCTCGTGGAAGGAAACGACTTCTACTCCAATCCGCGGCTAAGTCCCGATGGCCGTAAACTAGCATGGCTCACATGGAACCATCCGCACATGCCATGGATGAGCACGGAATTGTGGGTGGGCGAATTGGACCAAGCCGGGCAGATTGTGAGCCGTAAGAAAATTGCCGGCTCGCAAACTGAATCCCTCTTTCAGCCGGAGTGGTCGCCGGAGGGCGTCCTGCACTTCGTCTCCGATCGCACAGGCTGGTGGAACCTATATCGGGAAAGGTCTGGTCGGATTGAGGCGCTCTTTCCCAAGGAGGCAGAATTCGGCCAGCCGCTGTGGAACCTGGGTGCCTCTACGTATGCATTTGCGGACGACGGTCGTATTGTGTGCACCTACCGCGAAAGTGGAAAGACCCGGATCACTGTCCTGGATAGCGCTGGAAGCCAGTGCGAGTTGGATCTCCCATTTACCGAGGTTTCGAATCTCCGGTGCGCCAAGAAGAGCATCCTGTTGCGCGGCGGCGGGCCGAACAAACAGGCCTGCATTGCCCGCATAACTCTGGAACCACTCCAGTGTGAAGTGCTGCGGAAAGCTTCGACTATCGCCGAAAACGCGGAGCTGCGCGTATGCTTCTCCAAACCCTCGCTGATTGAATTTCCCACCGCCAACGGCAAGACCGCTTTCCTCTGGTATTATCCCCCGCGTAATCCCGCCTTTGCCGCTCCCTCCGACGAGTTACCCCCATTGCTCGTCAAGTCCCACGGCGGGCCGACCGCGGCCGCTTCTGGCACGCTGGATCTGCAGGTTCAATTCTGGACCAGCCGCGGCTTTGCGGTAGCGGATGTCGACTATGGCGGCAGTAGCGGCTACGGCCGGGAGTATCGCGAACGGCTGCACATGCAGTGGGGCGTTGTGGATGTGGAGGATTGCACGAACGCCGCCAAATATCTGGCGGAAAAGAATCTGGCCGATCCTGCGCGCGCCGCCATTACTGGCGGGAGCTCCGGCGGCTATACCACGCTGTGCGCCCTGACTTTCGGCGATTACTTCAAAATCGGCGCGAGTCATTATGGCGTGGGCGATCTGGAAGCGCTCGCCACCGATACACATAAGTTCGAGTCGCACTATCTGGACTGGTTGGTTGGCAAATATCCGGAGGAGCGCCAAACTTACATCGATCGTTCACCCATTCATGCCACCGATCGACTGAAGGTGCCGGTGATCCTCTTCCAAGGAGAAGAAGATAGGGTCGTGCCACCAAACCAGTCCGAACTTATCGCAGCGTCGATCCGAGCGAAGGGGCTTCCGCTCGGCTACCTCCTCTTCGCCAAAGAACAGCACGGTTTTCGGATCGCGGAAAACATCAAGCGCGCCCTCGAAGCCGAGCTCTACTTCTATTCCTCGCTTTTGGTGCGTGGAGGTCTCCGGTTCTAACGCCAGCCAGGTCTCTGCTAGGAGAAGCGACCCGCTCGGCGCCCACCTTCGCTTCAGTTTCGCTGCAGAAAGTCAAAGCTGCGCGACCGACTTTAATGGCGGTATCCCTAACCCTTTTTCAGCCCTTCTTGGTCGAACTTGGCTCGCTGACCTTCGGCCCGGACGCTGCTGCTAGACGCAGCTGCTCCTTCAAAGCTTTGTCACAACTTCCTTGAGGCACGCCCGCTCTTCCGTCGCGTCCTTTTCGGCGGCGAGCTCGGCGAGCTGGGCCGCGTCCTGTTCCTGACGGAAGCGCTGGTAGGCTGCGTCGGCTTTCGCCATGCGTTCACGCTGGAGTTCGATGTGTGATTTGGTGACTTCGCCAGCCTGAAGGCTGGTGGCTGCAAGCCCAAACGAGGACGAGGTATTTCTTCATTCTTGGTGGATTTGGCAGGATGATTTGGTTGCAGTAGATAAACTAATATAGCTAAGAGTCGCGTGACAATGACAATTGTTGCGACATCTTCTAGGAATTTGGCCTTTTTTACGTCGTGGGTGCTATGGTACGCAATCGGGTCAGTGGCATCTGCAGCATACCCTGAGACGTCTATTCGCCTATCGGCGACAGGGATGTCACTAGGGCTAGTGATCGAAATGTCACCAGAGGCCGATGACTGCGCTGCCACCATGGGCCTAGTGACACTGATGTCACTAGGAGTCGCCGCAGGCTGGCAATTGTCCGGCGATTCCGTCGAAGCCCTGCATCAATTCTGCTTCATCCCCTAAAAGACGGAGCGTGAAATTGCCTGACGGGCTTTTCTCCACCTGGAGTTCAGGTACAATTCAGAGCGCAAATTGATCAGGAACCAGGAACGAAAAAACAAGCCGGGGACCTCGGCAAGGGAGTCTCCGGAAAATCACGTTCCAGAAGAAGCTCGCGCTGGACGAGAAAACCCCCGCCGGAGCTGAGGGCATTCACCAAGGTCACGATGCGGCTACACGACTGTTCACGGACATCGGAGAGGAAATGCTCAAACTTGCCTCAAACGCGCGTGATCCTCGAGGGGAGATGAAGCGGGCATCAAGCCTATGAAACCGCGCCCCATTGCATTCGGCGCGAGACCGCTCTTTCGTCCAAGGCTCCTCGAGATCTTCAAGCATCCTTACGCGCGGAGCGATCTTTTAGCGGACATCATGGCGGGCACCACCGTCGGCCTCATCGCTCTTCCTCTGGCTCTCGCCCTTGGTATTGCCAGCATCCCCGCTGACACGCCGACGCACGCATTACCCTCCGCCGGCGCTCGGGCTGTTCACGGCGATTTTTGCCGGTTTGGTGATTTCCAGCCTTGGTGGAAGCCGCATACAGATCGGCGGTCCGACGGCGGCCTTCATTCCGATCGTTCTGTTGACTATCGAGAAATACGGCTACTCCGGCCTGATCCTGGCTACGGTGATGGCCGGAGGACTTCTTATTGCCATGGGATTTGCGCGCATGGGCAACCTCATCAAATTCATTCCTTGGCCGGTCACGAGCGGTTTTACCACCGGCATCGCGGTTTCCATCATGGCGACGCAGGCGGTTGATTTTCTTGGAATCCACGCCGAATCGGCGCCGCCCCGCGAGTTTTTCCATAAGCTGCAATGGATTTGGGAAAACCTCTCGCGGTGCCATCCCGTATCGCTGGGACTGGCTCTTGCCTGTGTCTTGTTCATCGGCTTCTGGCCGAGACTCGGCATCAAACGTGTTCCCGGGTCGATTGTAGCCATGCTGGTTGCGGCGGGGGCAGTGGCGCTCTTCGGTCCGCAACAGAAACTGGGTCTGGAGACCATCGGCTCGAAGTTCGGGCCTGGCGCCATCCCGCTCGGGTTGCCGCCGTTTCAAATGCCCGACATCAGCCTGGAACGAATTCGGTCTCTGATGAACCAGCGACGACAATCGCGCTGCTTGGAGCCATCGAGTCCCTGCTTTCCGCGGTAGTGGCGGATGGGCTTTCGGGCGACCGGCACGACAGCAACACGGAACTTGTCGCGCAGGGGGTCGCCAACATCGTCTGCCCGCTCTTTGGCGGGCTTCCCGCCACCGGAGCCATCGCCCGCACGTCTGCCAATGCCAACAATGGCGGACGAACTCCAATTGCCGAAATCGTCCATAGCCTCACGCTGCTCCTCGTGGTGCTGGTCTTTGCCCGGCATGCCGTTTACATACCTGTCGCGGCGATGTCCGCAGTCCTTGTAATGGTGGCGTTCCGAATGGGTGAGTGGCACGAGTTCCGCCGTCTCAATCTGATGCCGCGCAGCGACGCACTGGTCCTCTTGACGACCTTTGTTCTCACGGTAATTTTCGATCTCGTGGTGGCGGTTGAAGTGGGCATGGTGCTTGCCGCAGTCTTGTTCATCCACCGGGTTTCGGAGACCACGGAAGTGTCGCTGGTAACCGACGAGGACGCGCTCGAATCCCCTGAGCAAATCGCCCAGGGAAAGAAGATTCCCGACGGGGTCCTCGTTTATCGAATCTTTGGCCCGTTCCTCTTTGGCGCGGCGGAGAAAATGGAGGACGCCTTGCAACGAATCGGCAAGCTGCCGCGCGTGCTCATTTTGCGCCTGCACCTGGTTAGCGCGATGGATGCCACGGCACTGAATGCCCTGGAGAGCATTGTCGAGCGCATGCAGCGTGCCGGCGGTACCGTGATTTTGAGCGGACTGCACCGCCAGCCGCTCGACATGCTCCGCAAAGCCGGCTTTGTCGAAGTCATCGGCCGCAAGAATTTCTGCGCAACGTTCGATGATGCCCTGGTCCGCGCGAACCAGGCGCTCGTGGGAACCGGTGACTCCTGAGGAATCGCGTCCGTCAAAACGAGCGCGGGAACAACCGCGGAAGAAAAATTGCGCGTTCAGCTCGTCACCGGTCGAATCGAAACAAGCGTGCATCCGCGTTGGAACGCCCGATCAGGGCGTCACGGACAATTTCCGAGGCGATCAGGCTGTAAGTGATCCCGTTCCCTCCAAACCCGAGAACAAAATAGCAGCGCGGCATCTGCGGGACCTGGCCGATATAAGCGAGACCATCTTTCGTTTCCCCAAACGTTCCCGCCCATCGGTAGGCGACTTCGAGCTCAATCGCGGGGAACATCTCACGGAAACGGCTGGCCAGCCGATCACTCCGCTTTCCAACGAGATTGTCGCGACGCGTCGGGTTGCGGAACGAATCGTCCTCGCCTCCTACCAGAGCGCGGCAATCGTTGGTCGTTCGAAGATAGAGATAAGGCCTCGCGGTTTCCCAAATGAGGCATCGTTTCCACCAGCCGGGAAATTCTGCCAGCGGCTCGCTGGCGAGAGCATAAGTGCTCTTGAGTCGCACCACACGTTTCGGCAGGAACTCCTGGGCTTCGTATCCCGTGGCAAAAACCACGTGCCCCGCGGAGACGATGCAGCCTCGATCCGTTCGCAATCGCAGCCGCTCGGCTCCGGCGTCGTAGTCGGTCACCGAAGTCCGGTCGAAGACGCGTGCCCCGCTTTTGACGGCTTGCGCCAGCAAGGCGTGATTGAGCCGATGACAATCGAGCTCGGCCGCCTGCGGCGAAACGAGGGCGGCTGGCCGCGAAAACGAGAATCGTGCGCTTACCTCGCCCTCATCCCAGTAGTCGACTTCGATCCCAGCCGCCTTGCGCGCCCGATGTTCTTCCCGCAACTTTGACGCGTCGGAATCGCTGCTCGCCAAATAGACACTCTTTCTGCGCTGAAAAACGCATTCGACGTTCACCTTGGACACTAGACGCTCGATGGAATCGATGCTGTCGTGACAAAGTCGATACACTCGCTGCGCATCTTCCCGGCCGTACTTGCGGGTCAAGTAACAGAGGGACGTATCAAGCTCGTATTGAAGGAGCGCGGTGCTGGCGCTTGTGCTGCCTGTTCCAACGTCGCGCTTGTCGAGGACGACGACATCGAGTCCTGCGGCCGTCAAAGCCTCGGCGGCGAATGCTCCGGTGATTCCACCGCCCAGAACGGCCACGTCGCACCTCGCATTGTTCTTCAGAGAAGGATAGACACTCAGCAAACCGTTCTTTAGCGGCCAGAACGGCTGGGGAGAAACGAGGTCCATGGGGGGAGTATGGCAACCACAGAGACATTCTCAATTGCCGAAGAGCCGAAGGCGACTCTTCCATCGGTAAACGCCCGACTTTCAATCGCATTCGAAGGGCCCGGGGGCGCTTACTGACTTTTTACTGGAACCGAACCTCGATCATCGAGAAATCGTCATCGAGGCGAGTCGACCCGCGTAGCCGATAAACGTGAGCCAGGAGTTCATCCATAAGGCTTCCGGTCCGATGGCCCAGAGCCGCCAGAAGACCGACGCAATCATCAAGGCTCCAGACGGACCTTCCGTCGCGGAAGATTTCGAAGACGCCGTCACTGAAGACAATGAGACGTGTTCCAGGAGCCATTCGGCAGGACTGAGCTGGGAAATTCTGACCGCGAAGCACTCCCATCATCATTCCAGAGGAAGGCAGAAGCAACGGATCTGACTCGCCGGGGAGCAACGCGACGGAAGGCGGATGACCGCCTCCCGCCCAAGTCAGCTCGCGATTCGGGCAATTATAGACGCCATACCAAATAGTGAAGAATCTTTGGCCATGTTGTTCGCCCTGAAAAGCATCATTGAGCTTGGCGAGCACCTGATCGGGCCGCTTCATGTCCGCGCCGAGCACCGCGCCCGCGCGGATCACGTTGGCGACGGTGACCGAGAGCAAGGCGGCATCGAGACCGTGCCCGGTGACGTCGACGAGGTAGATGGCGAGATGATGCTCGTCCACCCAATGGTAGCCCAGGGTATCGCCGCCGAGGGTTGACGCGGGGAGATAGCGCCAATCGACGGACACCAACCCTTCGAGGGGTGGCGGAATGCAATCGCGCACATATTTGATGCCGGCGGCGAATTCCGCGCGCATGCGCTCGTCGCCCAGGTTCTTGAGCAGCGCCGCCGCATCGACCAGGTCGGGGGTTTCCAGCCCTTCGTTGAAAAGGCTGTGGATCGCACCGAGGAAACCATACGCTTCCTCATGGCGGCCTTGCTTTTGCCAAAGCCTGGCGAGACTGGTGGCGGCACGCAGTTCCCACGCCTTACTCTGTTGGCGGCGAGCTGTATCGATGGCGCGACGAAAACATTCTTCGGCGAGCGTTTGATCGCCGGATTCCGCCAGAACCAATTCTCCCTTGAGCCGGTAGAGCTCCGCTTCCTGAAATCGCTCATCGTTCTTCTCCACGAGCGTCAGGGCTTCTTTCAAGGCCGAACCGGCTTCCGCGAGCCGGCCCGACTGCAGGTAACCGCCCGCCAACATACTCAAATAGTAGGGAACGGCCAATTCCGCGCCGGTGCTTCGATAGGTTTCCAAGCCCTGCTGGAGTTGTCGAATGCCTCGCTCGAGTTGACCTTGCAAGAGCAAGCCGGCGCCTGAGTAAAGCGTGCCCGAGGCGTGCCAAAAAGCAAACCCCTGTTCCGAGGCGATCCGCACTTGCTCGTCGGCGGCAAGCCGCGTCTGCATTCCCAGCCGGCAATGCTGATGAAGCCAACCCGTATGGTGCAATGCGTATTCAAGACTGAAGGGCTGTTTGATGAAACGCGCGAGCTCGACGGCCTCCGCGTTGACGCGAAGCGCCTGGTCCGGGTATCCAAGCTGCCAGAGAGCGAGCGCCAGATAGCAGCGGTGGGTGACGCCGGCGTCCTCGCCGAGAAGATCCGACCAGAACGCGGTGCGCGCCCGGTCGTCGAACTCCGCAATGGCCCGCGCGCAATAGGCGCGCGCCTCCTCAAAATCGCCCCGATAGAGCCGCGTCAGGCCCTTGAGAAAGAGAGCTTCCATGAGGATCCCCGGATCAGCGAGCCGCTCGCCAAAGGCCATCGCCTCATCGGCCAACTCGCTGCAAACGTGGAAATCGCCCCGCACGATATGAAAAGCAAAATTTCCCCACATCATCGCGAAAAGCTGCGTGGTTTGGCCGACGCGCTCGCACAGTTCGCGGGCGCGATGGAAAACGGGGCCGACTTCAGGCGCCGCGTAGCCTCGCGAGGCGATATAAGCCGTTCCCAACGGTACGAGAAACTCCAGTTCGCGAAGATCCCTTTCGGGCGAGGCCTCCAAGGTTTCAAGCAACTTCAATCCTTTGAGCAGGTGACCGCTCGCCTCCACGTGCGCAAAGTGGTTCCGCGACCTGAGGCCAGCCTTCAAATGATATCCGATCGCTTTCTCGATGAGACCGGCTTCGGCGAAGTGCTCGGCCAGACGTTCCGGCTGCGCCTCCGCCAACTGACTGAACCGCTCCTCGATAATTTCGGCGATCCGCTGATGAAATCGGCGACGATCCATTTCGCCGATGGCATTGTGGAGCGCTTCCTCTATCAGCGCATGCTTGAATGAATAAACGCACACGGGAGGCTCGCCTTCGACGTAAAGGATGCCGGCCGACACCAGAGTCGCCAGCTCCGCCTGCAGCGCTGCTTCGCCGATACCGGCCATCGCCGCCAGCAAGCTATAATCAAATTCGCGGCCGAGGGTCGCGGCCAGTTGAACCACCTCTCGATTGCTCGACATTCGATCGAGCCGGGATAGAATGAGTTCCTGCAACGTCTGCGGCAGTTCTCTCGAGCGAGCCACGGACCCGACGCCTGGGACGTCCGTAGCTTCGAACATTGCCGATTCCCGGGCCATGCGGGTGAACTCGTCGACCAGGAGGGGAACGCCGGCGGTGCGATGATAGATTTGCCCGATCAACGATTCCGGCAACGTGTCGCACGCGTCCCTTCGTATCCACTCGGCCACCTGCCGACGCGTCAGCCGGCTGAGCCCCAGACTTGTCTGATGGGCCAACGCCGGCCAGGGCGTTTTAAATTCCGGCCTGAAGGTGAGAATGGTCAGGATACCTTCGTGCGGGCCCTCGTCGATAAACTGGCTGAGGAATTCCAGGCTCGACGCGTCGATCCAATGCACATCCTCGATGACGAAAAGCACGCAGCGCTTTCGGGAGTTGGCGCGCAACCAGAGGCGCAGCGCGCGAAAAGACTCTTCGCGCTCGCGAGCCGGGGTAAGGCCGGTAACCGAATATCGTTCGTCCGCCGGCAGCAAAAGCATCTTCGCAAATAGGGCCACCAACTCCGCTTGGCCCAAACCGAGGTCATCCAAATGCCGCGCCAAACGTTCAAAGCGGCCCGTCGCCGAGGGATCGCGATCGATCTCAAGCAAGCGCTCCAGATAATCCGATGCCGGATGAAGCTCCGAGTTCTTAAACTGCTCCGAGCAGCGCCACTCGATCACCGCAGAGTCCTGGCCGGCTGAAGCCCGGCCTGCCTCGCCAGGGGCGCCGGAGACTGGGATCCGCCGCTCCGTTTCCACATGGTGCGCGAGCGTCTGCACAAGCCGGGACTTGCCCAAGCCGGGTTCCCCAATCACGAGCACGACCTGCCCCATTCCTTCCTGGGCCTGTTCCCACCGCGACTTCAGCAAGCTGAATTCGGTGTCGCGCCCCATCAGCGGCACCCTCTCTGCGTGCTGAGCCTTCCGGACGCCTCCCTGGCCGCTTAAATCAGCCTTCGCCGGGTCAGCTAATCGAAAGGCATCCATCGGAGCCCCCCTCTCAAAAGGCAAACCCGGGACGCTTTCCGCCGCCAACCAAGGACCGAACCTCTCCCGGTCGTGGCAGCGTGATATGTGTTGCGTCAGTCATGCGCGTCATGTCCGCGCCGAACATCAGGGCGCAGAGCCTGCCAAACGCTTAAACCATACGGGACGGAGTTTCAAACCCCCAGTGAATGGGTAATTTTCGGATCCCTGGTTCGATGAGGACGCCCGACACGCCTGGCAAAGCGGTCGGGCTTCTCCCCGGAGACTCGGGCGGGTGACGTATCGACCTTCTCTTCCCGCGCGGCGATTTCCTCAAACCGGAAACGCGCTTCCCTTCGTTCGGAGACGAAGTGATATTTGGACCGCCATGAGCGTCCGCAATAAATGCCCTCAACGACCAAAAGACCATGTAACAACGAGTCACCGAAGGATTTGCCAGCGACTTCGAAAGTGGCAAACGCAGCGACCGGACCCGGCTTTGAGCAGCTCCGGCACTGAAATTCCACGGCTTTCAGCCTCCGCCAAGGCGGGCAGGCGAGGGTCCCGTTGGCCGCTATCTCCACTGAGAGGACCGCATGCGCAAAGAAATAACGATCGCCAATAAGCTTGGACTCCACGCGCGGCCGGCGGCAGAATTTGTTCGAAACGTTCTTCGATTCAAATGCACCATCACAATTCACAAAGAGAACGATTCCTTTTCAGCGGCTAGCATCCTGGAAGTGCTCAGCAGCAATTTGAACTGCGGAGACCGGGCCGTCATCGAGGCGGTCGGGCCCGACGAGGAGGAGGCGCTAGATACGCTCGAAGCGTTGCTCGTGCGTTTTCGGAACGAACCGGGTTGGGATCAGGAAAATTGATCCAACTCGTCGGCCCTTCCAAGGCGCGTCCCGCGAGGGATCGATGCCCGCCAGGCCGCTCGCCCCGGAATTTTCAGATTTATTCCCTATGAACGACTTCCTTTTCGCCCTTCGATTTGCGACCGCGCTCGCCTGCGGGTTGATGGCAGGCGTTTTCTTCGCATTCTCGACTTTTGTCATGAAGGGACTTTCCCGATTACCCGCGGCGGCCGGAATTTCCGCCATGCAGGCGATAAATTCGAGCGCGGTCCATTCATTCTTCCTCGCCGCGTTTCTGGGAACTTCCGCCGCGTGTTTGCTGGTGGCTTTCTCTTCCGTCTTGCAGTGGAGCCATCCGTCGGCCGTCTACTCGCTCGCCGGAGGTCTGGCATTCCTGGCCGGCGGCTTTCTGGTCACGATGATATTCAACGTTCCAATGAACGATTCCCTCGCAACTCTTTCGCCGACGGCTTCGGACAGCGCTGCGCGATGGGCTTCTTACCTAACGAATTGGACAAGATGGAACCACCTGCGGACGGCGGCCTCGCTCGCCGCTTCTGCGCTCCTGATCGTCGGAGCATTCGCTGAACGGAACGATGAGGCGCTCCCGCGCCAAACCAGGTCCCCGGAAACAACGCGCAACGACGCTAGTAAATGAGACGCCGTCGACCGCCCATCCTGAAACGCGATGCTACGCTTCGTCGATCGCCCGCCGAATCTCGTCCTTGTTCTTGCCCAGACGTTGCTGCAGACGGCCGAGCAACTCTTCTTCCTTGCCTTCGGCAAAAGTGAGGTCGTCATCCGTCAACTGGGCATACTTCTGCTTCAGTTTGCCCTTAACTTCGTTCCAGTTGCCTTTGATTTGGAGCTTTGTCATAACCGATATTTCGCGGGCGAGGGGGCGTGTGGACGCACCAGCCGAATTCGTTCAGCTTTCCTGGAAGACGACTCGAAAAAGTCCTCCCGCCGAAACCGGATCTTCAGACAAAAATTGTTGTCCTAGAAAGCCAGGCTCCTTCGTCGTATCACAAATGGCGCTGGAAACTACGACCCCCGCACCGGAAGCAGTTGGAAATCCCAGGAGTTGCTGCTCTGGATTGCTGGCTCGCGGAGGCCCTTCCTGGGAAGCAAAAGCAGCTCGCCTGAATCGCCTCACGAACCCGAGAGAAACAGACTCCGGATACTCTTTCCGGGCTCCACGATTCGGATGGGCCAGCCTGATCTTGCCCGGCGCGCTCATTGCTTTGCTGCCAAAATGCCCCGCCTGCCTCGCCGCTTACGTCGCGCTGGCCACCGGCCTGAGTCTTTCCATTCCCGTCGCCTCCAGCTTGAGGACCGCGCTGCTCGTCTTGGCGGCCGTGCCGGCCGTCTGGTTGGTTGTGACCCGCACAACCCGGCTGATTTCCGGAGCGCGCAATCCGGACCGCGGCGTCAAACCGGAACTGAAGACGAATCGGGGGAGAGAACGACTTCTTCATTGTCCCGGCAGCTGTCGACCCTTCGCCACATTCTCAAACCCAACCAAACCATGAACTACCCGAAAGTTGTATCGCGCACGGACTGGCTGATTGCCCGCAAAGCGCTCCTCGCGGAGGAAAAAGAGCTAACCCACCGCCGAGATAGGATCAACGCCGCGCGCCGTCGTCTGCCAATGGTCGCTCTCTCCAAGGACTACTTCTTCGAAGGCCCGGAAGGCAAGGCCGGGCTGCTCGATCTCTTTTCCCATCACGTTCAACTTATCGTTTACCACTTCATGTTCGAACCAGACCCTCCCGCCGGAAAATCTGGAGAACCCTATGAAGAGGGATGCTCCGGCTGCTCATTCGTCGTTGATAGTATCGGCCATTTGTCCCACCTGCATGCCCGAAATACTTCGCTGGTGCTCGTCTCGCGGGCGCCTTGGAGAAAAATCGCTCCCTTCAAGTCGCGCATGGGCTGGAACATTCCGTGGTTTTCCTCCTTCGAAAGCGCCTTCAACTATGATTTCCACGCTACCGTGGACGAAGCCGTGGCCCTGATCGAATACAACTACCAGGACAAAACTACTCTGCAAAAAAAGGGCGAAACCTACCATCTGGCCGGCGAGCAACCTGGCGTCAGCGTCTTTCTTCGCGACGAGGAAGACCGCATTTTTCACACTTATTCGACTTATGGGCGCGGCCTGGACCTGCTTGACGGCACTTACAATTGGCTGGACCTGACTCCCTTCGGGCGCCAGGAGAGTTGGGAGGATTCACCTCAAGGCTGGCCCCAAACCCCCACCCACGAATGGCTTCGGCATCACGACCGCTACCAGGAGAGCGCGTCATCCGGAGACGCGTGCTGCGACGCTTCAAATCGGTCGCCTACGGAGGGACTATTGGCATTCCGCTAAAGGATTCGCCGTGATTCTGGCAGATTTCCCGAGCCGCCTTCAAATCTAACAAGAAGACCGCAATAAAAACCCAAAACCTTCATGGCGCCCTTCCTTGACGAATTCGTTCTGCCGGTTCCGCAGGATGAGATCGATCGTTACCGAAACATCGCGCGGGAAGCCCGGAAGATCTGGCGCCAAGGTGGCGCGTTGGAATACCGCGAACGCACCGCGGGGAACATGCGCGCAAAGAATGGGGCACTTTTTACGCAACTGGCCGCCGCGAAACCCGAAGAGATTCTGGTTTTCGCATGGATAGTTTTCGAGTCCTGCGCCATGGCGACGATGCCGATCGTCAGTCCTCGCCGACCCCCGCTCAGAAGAGACCGCCGAAGCAGCGATGCGGTCAGGTACGGGATGAAAGTTAACTAATCCAAACCAAAGGAATAACCACATGAATACAACGACAACCCCGCAACCAACCAATACCAGTTCTTCCGTGAAGCCGATTCCACGAGGGATGCGCTCCGTCACACCGCACCTGGTCTGCGCCGGAGCCGCCGACGCGATCGAGTTTTACAAAAAGGCGTTTGGAGCCACGGAACTAAACAGAGTGCTCGGCCCCGACGGCAAGATCCTCAACGCTGCAATCCAGATCGGCGATTCCGTAATCATGCTCGTCGACGAATTCAAGGAATGGGGATCATTCGGGCCGAAATCTCTCAACGGTTCCCCGGTAACAATCCACCTCTATGTCGAGAATGCCGATCAGGCCTTCGATCGCGCGGTCAGTGCCGGCGCGCGAGTAAAGTTACCTCTCGACGACATGTTCTGGGGAGATCGCTATGGCCAGCTCGAGGATCCTTTCGGCCATCGTTGGTCGGTGGCCACGCACATCCGGGACCTCAGCCCGGCGGAAATTCAGGATGCGGCCCAAGAATCTTGTGGCTGACAACTAGGCGCCCGGGAGTCCCCGACTTGCCGCCGTAAATTGCCAAAGCCCGGCGGCGCCGGCGAACTTTCGCACATTTGAGCCGGGCGGCAGGGTCACGCGATCGCGGAGGGACTGGATTGGTTGGTGCCCCGGCGGGCAAGGGGCACCACGGCGGCCTGATCCCGTTCTCTCTGCCGGGAAGCGGCTCGGGCCGCTTCGAGCTCGGGAAGGTGCTTTTCCGCCCACCGGCAGATAGCGTCGAGCGGCTCGATGAGGCTTCGGCCAAGCGGCGTCAGCGAATACTCGACCTTGGGAGGAACCACCGGATACACCTTGCGATCCACAATACCGTCCGTCTCGAGGCTCCGCAGCGTTTGGGTCAGCATCTTCTGCGAAATTCCCGAGATAAGCCGCTGCAGCTCACTGTGGCGCTTGGTTCCGCGCGAGAGGACATGGATGATGAGCGCTGTCCACTTGTCCGCGATCCTGTCCAAGGCTTCCCGGGCATCGCATTCAGAATTCAATACTGACGGTTTCGAGGCGGTTGCAGTCTTCATAGGAACTAAAAGGTGCGTATATTACCCTTAAGTAGGTTATTGACTAAACGATAGCTTAAGCGATGATCACGGTAGCGAAAGTCGAAAAGTGAAAGAACAAGACCATCGACCCGTTTTGGAACGAATAATTGGAGACCGGCGGTGCGCTTTGGGCCGGCGAACCAGAATTTCCTTCGAACTTGCGCCCAACCTCCTTTGCCGGATTTTCCGAGGACCGTAAGTCTTGTCGCCGAATTCTCAGGCGGCGCAAACCTCTCTCGGTTACCTCTTGCCTATCCTGCAAAACGCCCCGTGAAGTCGTCCGACCGGTCGTCAAATCGACGGGAGCAAATTAGCATCCACAGAGTATGTCATCTATTGCCCTCCAAGAATTGGATACCCAGCACGTCGATCCCCCGTTAGGCCTCGCAGAAGAATCCGCCGCAGACAAGGTTCAGGCGATGCGCCATTCGGTCCTGCGGGCGGACGACTTTTGGCGCCGGATTCCCGGATTCGCTCATGTGACGGCTGCGGAATTTCACACGCACACTTTCCAAGCCCGATTTACCGCCACCAATATTCGGCAAATCAAAGACCTTCTTGGGAATCAGGTTTCGGAGCTATTTTTTGAGGATGTTGCGTTGGGAGTTCAACGAGCGCCGATGTCCGTGCGGATCTCGCCCTATCTTCTTGGTCTGATTGACTGGGCGGACCCGTATCACGATCCGATTCGAACGCAATTCCTGCCGATGGCGTCCCAGCAACTCCCGGATCATCCCCAGCTTCGGCTCGATTCGTTGGCAGAACAGCTCGATTCGCCGGTTCCGGGCCTGACGCATCGCTACCGCGACAAGGCGCTTTTTCTGCCCATTCTCACTTGTCCGGTGTATTGCCGGTTTTGCACGCGCAGTTACGCGATCGGCGGCGATACCGATACCGTCGAAAAGCTGAAGCTCAACGGAACCCTTCAAAGGTGGGAAACCGCCTTCCAGTACATAGAAACGCGGCCTGAACTCGAGGACATCGTGATCAGCGGCGGAGACGCTTACAATCTCGGCGCAGGTCACATCAAGCTGATCGGAGAGCGTCTGCTCGGCATCTCGAACATCCGCCGGATTCGCTACGCGACGAAAGGTCTCGCGGTCGTGCCGCAGAAGATTTTGACCGATGATCCGTGGCTTGATGCTCTTACCGGCGTCGTCGAGCTGGGACGCAGAACTCACAAGGATGTCGTGGTCCACACGCATTTCAATCATCCCAACGAGATCACCGACGTGACGCGCCGCGCCATGAATCGCCTGACCGAGCGGGGGATCACCGTTCGATGCCAGACCGTGCTCCAGCATGGCGTGAACAGTGATCCCGCCACGATGCAGTTGCTCGTCAAAAGGCTCGGATTTATCAATATTCACCCCTACTATGTCTACTTCCACGACCTGGTTCCCGGCGTTGAAGATCTGCGCACTTCGCTGGCCCAGGGTCTGCAAATCGAGAAGCATGTTCGCGGGGTAACGGCCGGCTTCAACACACCGAGCTTCGTCGTGGACACGATGGGCGGCGGCGGGAAGCGCGATGCCCATTCCTTTGAATATTACAATCGGCAGACCGGAATTGCCGTTTTCAGCAGCCCAAGCGTCAAACCCGAAATGCGTTTCTTGTATTTCGATCCGATCCGTGGTTTGGACCAAGAGGCTCAAATCCGTTGGAGCATCCCCGGTGAGCGGAAACGCATGCTCAACGAAGCCAGGGAAGCGACCGGCAGGCTTGACGATTAGAAAACGGGCTCGCTCCGGCAAGCGTCATCTCCGACCGAACACCATGCGCAAGATAAACACGAATGAGCTTGCCGAAGAGACCTGGGCTTCTCCGAAGGGAAAGTTCGTGGGGTCCGGCAAGCAAGTCTCCGAAGCTCTGGGCCGTAAGCCCCAGTCCACTGATTCCAACGAAAGGCATCCCTTTGATGTCGAGATTTGCCGCGTTCTGCCAGGCAACAGCCCATACCCCTATCACCTGCACAGCGCGCAATGGGAGTTCTATCACGTCATTGCCGGCAAGGGAGTCGTGCGGCATCAGGACGGAAGGACCGCGATCGAAACGGGTGACGCGTTCATATTCAAACCGGGCGAAGCCCACCAGATCTTCAACGACAGTTCACAGGATCTGATTCTGTATGTGGTAGCGGACAATCCGATCGGCGAGTCCACTTATTACCCCGACAGCAAGAAATGGGGCGTCCGCTCGCCGGAACGCAGGCTGCTCCGCTCCGAGGCCTTGGAGTACTACGACGGCGAAGAATGACCGGCGTCGCTACCGCCGCGAATTTTCCAACAATCCGGTGCAACGAACCAACGAGAGCAAGCGAGAAGAACTTGTGTGATGAGGCCGTCTGAGAGCGCCTTCTTTCATCGTCGCTGCGTTTCCAAGAAGGATTCGTAAGCGCTGCGGATCCCGTCCTTCAAAGGAATTCGCGGGCGCCATCCCATCCCGGTCAATTTCCCGACCTCAAGAAGCTTTCGCGGAGTGCCGTCGGGCTTGGAGGAGTCAAACGCCAAGTCGGCCTCTAGGCCCAAGACCCCGCAGACCGTCTCGGCCAGCTGGCGGATCGTCACGTCCTCTCCGCAGCCGACGTTGATGATCTCCGGAGAATCGTAGCGCTCCAGCAGAAACAGGCAGGCTTCCGCAAGATCGTCGACATGAAGAAATTCCCGCCGCGGAGTGCCGGACCCCCAAACAACCAGAGTCTTTTCTCCGCGCTCTTTAGCCTCGTGCGCCTTGCGGATCAAGGCGGGAAGGACGTGTGAGGTATGGAGATCAAAGTTATCGCGAGGTCCGTAAAGATTTGTCGGCATCGCGGAGATAAAGACCTTGCCATATTCGCGCGCATAGGCCTGACACAGCTTGATTCCGGAAATCTTGGCCAGAGCGTAGGCCTCGTTTGTCGGTTCAAGCGCGCCGGTCAGCAGGGCACTCTCGCAAATCGGCTGCGGAGCGAGTTTCGGGTAGATGCATGAGCTGCCCAGAAAGAGCAGCTTTCTCGTTCCGAAGTCCGCCGCCGCCTCGATGATATTGTTCTGGATGGCGATGTTTTGGAGAAGAAACTCCACCGGCTGCTCGTGGTTGGCGACAATCCCGCCTACCTTCGCGGCGGCATCCACTACCACGGAAGGGTGTTGCCGTTCGAAGAAGGCCCGCACCGCCGGGCGATCCAAAAGGTCGAGTTCCGATCGGGATCGGGTAACAATGTTGTTGAAACCTGACGCGCGCAGGCGTCTTACCACGGCGCTTCCGACCATCCCAAGGTGACCCGCTACGTAGATTGATTCGTTCTTGTCCATCCTCAATCTCAAGATCGTATCGGCTCGGCTCGAGCTGAAAAGCCCATTCGATGCGCCTTCCCGCGTATGCCCTCGAGAAGTCAGACAAGCCCTCGGCGCTCGACACCCCAAAGGATGTTTGCGCAAAATCACATCGTCCCATGCCCAAAAGAGACTCGCTGATAACCCGCCTGCGGAACATCGGCACATCGCTGGAGCAATCGAAGAAAGCCCTGGCACTAATCGGGCTGGGTTCGGTGGGCGTCGAGTCGCAGCGATTGGACGATTTTTCCGACCTGGATTTTTTTGCCGTGGTCCAAACGGGAGCGAAGGCTGAATTTCTCGGCAGCCTCTCGTGGCTCAGCGCGATTTGCCCGATCGCCTACTGTTTTCGCAATACGCCCGATGGCTACAAACTGCTTTTTGCGGACGGCATTTTTTGCGAGTTTGCCGTTTTCGAGGAGCCTGAGTTGCGGCAGATTCCTTTTTCGCCGGGGCGGATGATCTGGAGAAAGGACGGCGTTCCCGAGACCCTGGCCCAGCCCGAACCGGCGCGAAACCCCCAGGGCAGACCATCGGAGGAGTGGTTGCTAGGTGAGGTGCTTACGAATCTCTACGTTGGCCTAAACCGTTTTCGAAGGGGAGAAAAACTTTCGGCCATGCGTCTAATCCAAGGCCATGCCGTCGACCGTCTGGTTGAGCTGCTCGACACCATCGAGCCGGCGGCTCCGTCATCGCGCGACGCCTTCGTGCCAGAGCGACGCTGCGAAGAGCGGTTTCCTTTCGCCGCCCGGGAGCTGGGATCCTTTGCCCAAGGCTATCAAAAGAGCCCGGAGTCCGCCCTAGCCATCCTCGCGTTTCTGGAACGTCATTTTCAGATCAATCTGTTCCTCAAACAAGCGATCTTAGATCTGTGCGCGCCGGCCCAAACATAACGCTTAGTGTAGCAATCGACCCGCACCTTTCAGCAGCGCCAATATCCACCCCCTCCTTGGCCATCAGCGCCGCTCCGCCCCGACGGACGGACTGGGTCCGCGCTCTCGTCTTATATATCCTTGCGATTCAGGCGGTCAAAGCGCAACCTCACTCCGGAATGAAGAAGGCTGTATCATCGTCCACCGCCGGGGTTGCGAAGAAGGGCCGTCAGCCAGCGCGAGCCGCCAAGGAAACCCGCTCCGCGCGCAGAGCCGCTGCTCCGAAACGAACCGCCAAGCCGGCGAAGTCCCCTCTGCAAAGTCGAATTAAGGAGGCCCGGAAACTCGAGGCCATCGATCGCGCCGCCGCCAAGCCCGCAAAACGCGCGGACGCCCATCCGTTGCGCAACGACAATTTCCCGGAGACCTACATCGCGGAGATCTCGGTCAAGCTGGACGATCCTGATCACCCGGTCACATTGAGGTGGACAGGGCCGCGGGCGGCTGCCCAGGAGGCCGGCCCGTTTCGAGCCTCGCCAGGCGCGGGCCTGAAGGGGCTCAACTGCGATCTCCTCGCAACGAGCCGGCGTTCCGGCAGCAAGTGCACGCCCAAAGGCACCTTCACCGTTTCAGGATTTCAATCCTCTCTGAACAGCGATTCTCGCGCCACCTTCGTAACCTGGTTCGTGAGATCCCGCGGGATCGCCCTGCACTATTTTCCTTCGGTGCCAAAGTATGCCGCCTCACACGGTTGCGTGAGGCTCGAAAAGAAAAGCGTCGCCCAATTGATCCAATCCAACTCCCGAGCCGGCCTGACGACCGTGGTCATCGATGGCACATGGACCAGGCCGCCGAAGCAATGGTGAATGACTCCTAAGAGCCCGAGACGGGGAACCCTTCGGCATTATTGGGAAGTAGAGGGCCGCAAATTCCCAGGTTCAGCGCTCCAAAATGGGCTACCAGATTGATGCTTATCCGATTCTCGACGCCTTGGCAGGAAGCGGTGGCGCTCTTGACGGTGAAACGGTCCAGTGGATGAAAAAATGGAAGGGCCTGGACCTTGAAGATCCCGAAAAATACCAGTTTACCGAGCTTAGCGGTTCAACTTCAATCAATGTGAGATTCCACACCAAGGCCGCGACTCCCAAGCCGCTCGGGACTTTTGTCCCTCGAAATGGGGCCGCCAATCCAAACATGGAGATCGCCGCTTTCAACTTGGGCGCGATCGTGGGCTGGGACAGAATCTACCGCCCGGCCGCGCGCTATGAACTCGGAGCTGCGGCTTCCGTGGCGTTCAAGAAGCTTATCGATTCGACGTCAATCAAAGGCTCTCAACGCCTCGCCAACAAGAAGCGGATCCTCGCCGCCATCGCGGAGGGGAAGCCGCTCAAAGGGGCGATCAAAGCAAAGAAACACCAATCCGCGTCTGCCTTGGATTCGATGAGCAACCCTGGCGCCCGCCCGAACGGAGCGCCAAAGCCTTTCCATCCGATCATCGCCTACCTTCAGGCGGGTAATCCCTTTCCGGCCAAGGGCAGGCAGGAAGTGCTCAAGCCGGGCTATCAGGGGGACGCCTGGGAACTGGCGCGCGAATATTCCGTCATCATGACGCTCGACGCTGTTTTTCAACAATGGGACCGTTACAGCGGCGGCAACGTCGTCATCTATAACGACAAGAATGCCAAGGCTCATTTCTACGCGACGGACAACGGAGGGGCCGATTTTGGCAGGAGCCCCTCATGGGTCGAACGCAATCTCTCGTGGTTCAGCCGCTATGAGCGCACGGTAATCACCAGACTGCGCCAAGTGCACGACTTCCTCCTCAACCCCACGTCGGGATATCTCGGCTATAGCGACGCCAACAAGTTTATCATCGATCTTGGTCTCTACTTCGAATTGACACCCGAGGCCTATGTCGATTACTTGCGCCGCAATATCGGGCTGCTCCTGAAAAAGGTCGACGCCGTGGCGGCCCGATACGGGGCGGCCGCCTACTTGGAATAACGCCGACGCGAAGGATCAAGGGCCGGTTCGGCGCCCTTGCCCGCCGCGCGTGGGGCAACTCCCGCTCGTGGGGAGGGGAGGCAGAAGCGCTTGCCCCGTTTCGAGAATGCGCTCAAGTATGCACATGGTAAGAGATTTCACGCGCCGCGACTTGCTGCGTCTCAGTGGAGGCGCCTTGCTGTCGCTTGGCTTGTGGCCGGGCCGCCTCCGGGCAAACAACTCGACGGCGGACGACGCGACCTTCCTTGCCGTAAACGATCTGCATTTTCGCGACGCGGATTGCGGGCCCTGGTTTGAGGAAGCGGTCGCCGCGATGAAAGCGAGCGCGCCTCAAGCAGAGTTTTGTCTGCTGGCGGGAGACCTCGCGGAGGATGGCGCTCCGGATCAGCTTGCGGGTGTTCGGGACGCCTTTCGGGGTCTTCGGATTCCGGTCTATTGCGCGATCGGCAACCACGATTACAGCGGCGACAAGGACCGGCGCTCCTACGAGGAGGTTTTTCCTGGTCAAATCAACTACGCGTTTGAACACAGGGGATGGCAATTTGTTGGCCTCGATACCACCGTGGGCCTCGCCTGGAAGGATACGACTATTTCTTCAACAACTCTCAATTGGTTGAATGAGAACCTGCCAAAGCTCGACAAGCGCAAGCCGGTAGTTCTCTTCACCCATTTCCCGCTCGGGGCCGGGGTGCCGATGCGCCCCCTGAATGCGGATGAACTGCTGGACCGCTTCCTCGAGTTCAATCTCAGCGCGGTTCTGTGCGGGCATTACCACGGTCTCACCGAGCGCTGGTTTGGCAAAACGACGATCACGACCGACCGGTGTTGTTCGCGCATCCGCGGCAATCACGATGGAAGCAAGGAGAAGGGGTGGTTCATTTGTAAGGCGAGAGGCTCGGGAGATGTGACCCGGCAGTTTGTGGCCTTCGAGCCGTCAACGAGCCTCCCCGGATCGGGGGGAATGAGAGAAGAAACCGGGGCTTCGAACTCGTGATGGAATCTCTTCATACGCACGGCTCGACGGATTCTTCCGGAACGATCGGCATTTCCTACGCTCCCGATGCACGCCGTGTCGAAGCCTCCCCGGGTGAGACGATTCTCGAAGCGGCGTTGCGAGCCGGAATCCGGCTGACGCACGCATGCGGAAGCAAAGCCCGTTGCTCCACTTGCCGCGTGGCAATTCTGCAAGGCCTGGCGAATTGTTCGCCGCGAACCAGGGCGGAACAAGCGGTCGCGGACCACCTGCGTTTCAAGCCGATGATCCGGCTTGCTTGTCAGACGCGGATAGCGGGCCCCCTGTCTGCGCGGAGGCTGGTGCTTGATGACCAGGATGAAGAGCTTGCCGTCGAGAGCATGAGCGATCTCGTGACTGACGAGGCGGGCGAGGAGCGGCACGTGGCGATCCTGTTTGCCGACATTCGCGGCTTTACCGCGTTCGCAGAGAAACTGCTGCCCTACGACGTAATCCACGCTCTCAATCGCTATTACTATCAGATTGCTCGGATCGTCAAACGCCACGGCGGTATCGTCGACAACTACATGGGCGATGGCGTGCTGATCGTCTTCGGTCTCGAGGAGACCGAGCGCGTGGTCTCGCGAGCTCTTCAAACCGGGCTGGAGATGTTGCGCGCCGTCGAGGCGATGAAACCTTACTTTGCCGCACTTCACGGGAGAAGCTTCGAGATCGGAATCGGACTTCACTATGGGGCAGTCGTGACGGGGAGCATCGGTTGGGGAGAACACCGGCGCCGGACCGTGGTCGGCGACGCGGTCAACTTCGCAAGCAGGGTGGAGGCGGCGAACAAGACGGTCGACACAAGCTTTCTTATTTCCGACGACGCCTATCGCCAGGCCGGACACGAAGTGGAAGTCAACCGATGTCCGCCATGGGAAATCCGCGGCAAGACCGGTCTCTATCAACTTTACGAAGTCGTCGGGCCGAAGGGTATCCCGGCCGAGACCTAAGCTGGCAAAACGGGTGATCGAAACCGGCGCAAACGCCGGAGAACTTATCGGCACAGGAGATCTTTCGGGGCCGCGAGCATATTCCAGAACCGTGGCCCAAGCCAACCAAACCTAAGAAAGCGGCCTAAGTCTTATCATCCTCTTCGCCTGGCATTTCCTGACTCGCGGCGCTGTCGGTCGAGTACAGCCTGTTCACTTCGGCAACCAACCCTTCGTGATCATCGGCCACGGCAATCAGGTACTGATTCGTTTGGGCCGGATATCGCCGCGAGCCAGCGGCCTTCCTTCAGTCCCTTCCACTTCCTCAGGGCGGGATCATTTGCGTTCTCCAGGGCGTCGGTGTCGTAGACTGCCCCGAAGATCGTCCGATTCTCATCGGTCTTCGGCCCGCTAGCGATTTCACCGCTCTCGCCCAGCGAATTGGCCTTTGCGTGCAGGTTAATCTGAAGTGGTTTCATTTTTTGCTTCGGCAGATGCGATCGCGATGCGCAGACTCCGCTCACACAATGACTCGGAAAAATCTCGTTGTCTCTGTCGATTTTGGCGAGGCGTCAAATATTGTCATCGAAAAGGCCGGAGAACTGGCGCAGCAGATCTCAGCCCAGATCGTTCTCGTCCACGTTATCGAGCCTGCGGTCGCTCTCGTGCCCTTGGGAAACAAAAAACGCTCTGTCGGCGCTGCCTGGCCGCTGCGGACCTCGAAGCGAGTTGCGGAGGCGCGGGCGCGTTTGAGCTCTCTCGCGCAGCCGCTGAAGGCCGCTGGCATCGGCATGAAATCCGAGGTGGCCATCGGGCTTCTCGGGGATGAGCTCCTGCGCATTAGCGTGAAGTATCGCGCGGACTATGTCGTTTTGGGAACATCCGAGCCGCCTGCGAAGCACCTCACGACCCGCGGCGCCTTCGGCGGATTGCTGAACCGCATCGCGTGCCCAGTAATCATCGTTCCCGCAATGGCGAGCTTTTAAAGGTTGTAAAAGGCGCAAACCATCGCCGGCTTCGAGAACGCACACGAGATCCCGGCCCATTGCCGCGAAAGCAGCCCGAGATGTGCTAGCAGTCCGAGCGAGCGATTGAGAGGCAGTCAAAAATTTGTCCTTCAGGCGATGCGCCAATCGTCATAATAGGAAACACCGAAGCGAAATCGCCTCTAGTTCCCAACTTTCAACGGAAAAAACGACCCTTTGCCATGCTGAAAATAGTCCTTATCGCAGTCCCTATTGCTGTCGCTTTGCTTGGTCTTGTTATCGCGATCCAGCCAGGCGCCTTTCGCATTACACGCTCAGCCAGACTTTCCGCTCCCGCAGCGGAACTCTTCGCCGTGGTCAATGACTTCCGGCGCTGGAAGGCCTGGTCACCATGGGAAGGGTTGGATCCCGCTTTGAAGAGGAATTATTCCGGGTCTTCGGCGGGAGCTGGCGCCATCTACAGCTGGGCGGGCAATAGCCAGGCGGGCGAAGGGCGCATGACGATTCTCGAAAGCCAGCCCAACGACTTCATCCGGATTCGCCTGGAATTCCTAAAGCCGTTCGCCGCGACGCACACTGCCGAGTTCAATTTCAAGCCGGAGGGCGATCAGACGATCGTCACCTGGAGCATGTTCGGAGACCGAAACTTTCTCGCCAAAGTATTCGGGCTTGTCATGAACTTCGACAAAATGATTGGCGGGCAATTCGAGCGCGGTTTGACGCAAATGCAATCGGCGGTCGAAGCAGTCCGCGAATAGTAATCTCCGGGGACGACGGACCGCCTATGCCGGCCGGCGGTTGCACCTTTGCCACTCGGCGTTTTCGCCGGATCGAAGCTCGTCAGATGTGTTCCGGCGCAATTAAGCGAAAGCCCTCAAGACGTCGTGAATCGCGCGCCGAACGTCAAGCTCCAGCGCGCCAGCGTCGGAAACCGGGCCCTCTGAGCCCGGAGATGGCGACCTTCCAAAGGCGCTCTACGGCCAGCCGGCCTTGGGAGGAACGCGCGATGAACTTGTCTGGCGCGCGACTCCGACGAGTTCGCGATCAGGCCTTCGGCCGGGCCAAGATTGTTAGAATGCGCGGCGCGTGCTCTATTCCGGCAGATGTTCAATGGGTTGACTCTGCTATTTCTGGGCGCCCTCGTCGCCGCGACCGGGGTCCAATTGTGGCTTGCGCGGCGCCAGATCCGTCATGTTCGCGAGCATCGCGATGTCGTGCCTTGGCCATTCGTAGGGGACGTTACGCTTGAGGCGCATCGAAAAGCTGCTAACTACACGGTTGCCAAGACCCGGTTCGGGATTGTGGAGGCGGTTTTTGGCGCCGTCGTTCTCGTCGTACTCACTTGCGGCGGAGTGATCGACTGGCTCGATTCCCGGTGGGCGCGATTGCTCGCACCGAACGTCCTGGCTCAAGGAGTGGCGCTGTCCGCCACCGCCGCGATCTTGCTTGCGGTAATCGAATTGCCCTTCTCGATCTATCGCACTTTTGTCATCGAGGCACGCTTCGGTTTCAACCGGGTCACGCCGCGACTTTTCCTGGCCGACGTTTTGAAGCAGGCCGCGCTGGCGGCGGTATTTGGACTACCCCTCTTGATTCTTGTTCTTTGGCTAATGGGGGTCATGGGCCATTTGTGGTGGTTCTATGTCTGGATCGCTTGGACCGCGTTCAACCTGGTCTTGCTTTTTATTTTCCCGGCACTCATTGCGCCGCTCTTCAACCGTTTTACGCCGCTTCAGGATCTGCATCTCACCGCGCGGCTCGAGGCTCTCTTGGCTCGCTGCGGTTTTCGCTTGCGCGGTTTGTACGTCATGGACGGCTCGAAACGTTCGAGCCATGGAAACGCTTACTTCACCGGCTTCGGAGCCGCGAAACGCATCGTATTCTTCGACACGCTGCTCGTGCGTCTCGCTCCGCCCGAACTGGAAGCGGTTCTCGCTCATGAGCTCGGTCATTTCGTCCTGAGGCATGTCTGGAAGCGCATCGCCGTGGTCCTTGCGGCCTCCTTGGGATTTCTCTGGATCCTGGGACAGCTGGCCGAAAAGAGGTGGTTTTATGAAGGCTTGGGCGTTGCCACTCCAAGCAGCGCTGCGGCCCTCGTCCTCTTCGTGCTGGTTGCGCCGGTTTTCACCTTTTTTTTCCAGCCGCTTTCGAGTCTCTATGCCAGGCGGCACGAATTTGAAGCCGATGCCTACGCGGCGGCTCAGGCCAGCGCAGTCGAACTCGCCAGGGCTTTGACGAAGCTTTACAAGGACAACGCGGCGACGCTCACTCCCGATCCGCTGCACTCCGCGTTTTACGATTCGCACCCACCGCCTTCGACGCGCATCGCACGGCTGAGCGCAACGTGAGGGGCCAAGCTCCAACGCCGTGGCGCGCGGCCTTCACGCTGGTCCTCGCCACGGCATTGACCATGGCCTCGTGCGCCCAGCCCAAGGTTCTCCTCCCGCGCCGCTTGGGCCCGGCATTGTGCCAGGAGGGGCCCCCAAGTTGGGAAACGTCCGATGGCCGCCAGTTGATGTACCGCTCATGGGGGCCGAGACACGGAGAGCCGCGGGCGATCGTCGTAGCCGTCCCGGGGTGGAACGGCACCGCGGGCGACATCGGACCCCTCGGCCGGTCTCTCGCTTCGCGCGGCATCGCCGTCTATTCGACGGGAGTTCGAGGGCAACATGGGGACCTCACAGCGGCGTCTCAAAGGCTGAAAGGACACGTCGAAGATTGGCGATTGTGGGCACGGGATTTCTACGAATTCGCCGCGACGATTCACGACCGCCATTCTGGCGCGCCGCTGTTCCTTTACGGTCAAAGCATGGGCTCCCTGACCGCAATGCTGGTCGCTTTGGACGAAACCCGCTCCGGCCGGTTCCGGGTCTCGGGAATCATCCTGCATTCTCCCGCGGTTGCGCTGATGTATGCTTCGCCATTGCTGCGGCTCTGCGTGGCAGAGTTGCGCCGCCTCAATCCACAAGGACTTCTCTTCCGCGTCGGGTTGATCCCGGGAGACAAGCCGGCCCTTACCAACAATGCCGAGTTCGACCGGTTCTGGGGTCAATCGAGGGATCGCGTGCGACCAGGCTTCACCTGGTCATTCTTTGACGAAGCATTGAAATTGGGCGCGCGCGCCAGAAGCGTCGCCGCGCAAATCGACATCCCGGTTATCGTGCTAACAGGCGACAACGATCCCATTGGAACAGCCGGCGTTGGGCAGGGAGCCTTCGCGCGGCTTATGCGGCGTCTCCCAACCGGCGTGAAGGAGCGGCGGCGATTTCCCAACGGCTATCACGATCTCATTCACGACAGCAACAAATCGCAGGCCCTCCAGGACGTCTCCGCCTGGATTGATCAGCGCCTTCGGGAGAATGGCGCCGGGCGCTAACGAAACCGGCTTGCAAGACCTCCGGCGGTCCGGGAATCCGGTTGTTACGACGCAAAAAGGCCCATCGCCCGCTTTAAAACGCGTCCGATCAACTATAGAATTGGCAATGAACTACAGAACGCTCGGCAAGACGGGGCCAAAGATTTCGGAAATCGGCTACGGGGCGTGGGGCATTGGCAAGGGCGCTTGGGTCGGCGCATCCGACGACGAATCGCTAAAGGCCGTACACAAGTCGATTGATCTCGGCCTGAACTTTATCGACACCGCTCTGGTCTACGGCGACGGCCACAGTGAAGGCCTCGTGGGCCGCGTCGTGAAAGAGCGATCCGAAAGGATTTTCGTGGCGACAAAAATCCCCCCGAAGAATGAACAGTGGCCCGCGCGGCCGGGCGTGCCTGTTGCGGAAGCGTTTCCCGCAGAACACGTCATCTCCTGCACGGAAGCGAGCCTCAAGAATCTTGGGCTGGAGTCCATCGACGTCCAACAGTTCCATGTCTGGTCGGACGAATGGGTCGGTCAGGGAGATTGGCTGGAAGCCGTGCAAAAGCTAAAGGATCAGGGGAAGCTTAAGCACTTCGGCGTGTCCATAAACGACTACCAACCGGAGAACGCGATCAAATTGGTTGAGACCGGCGCGGTAGATACCATTCAGGTAATTTACAATATCTTCGAACAGACGCCGGAAGATCGCCTTTTCCCAGCCTGCGCAAAGCATAATGTTGGCGTTATCGTCCGGGTAGCCCTGGACGAAGGAGGACTGACCGGCAAGATTACCCCCGACTCCAAGTTCGAAGAAGGCGATTTTCGAAGTAACTACTTCAAGGGCGACCGGAAGCGGCAGGTCTACGAACGTGTTCAAAAAATTGCCTCCGACTTGGAAATTTCCGTCGATGAAATAGCCGAGACGGCGCTTCGCTATGTCCTCAGCAACAAAACCGTCTCCACCGTTATTCCGGGAATGCGCACGGTAAGAAACGTGGAGCGGAACTGCCGAGTAGGAGATGGGCAGGGCCTTTCCAATGAAAAGGTTGCGAAATTAAAAGCCCATCGGTGGGTTCGCAACTTCTATCCCAACGACTAGGAGGCTGGACCACCTGGCGGCCTTCGGCGCTCTACGAGGGCCGGACGCTCGGGAGCGAATTCTGAGCTTAGCCTGGGACGGCTTTCATCTCCGCTCGGACGAATTTCACCGACTCGGCAGCCAGATCGTCCAGATCATCACTGCCAAGAAGATCACGATAGACCGAAATGTCCCGGCCGACGTCCCCCCCTGGAACAAGGAACGGCTCCATGACAACCGCGCCCTGGTACTCGATTTCGCGCAGCGCTCCGAAGATTTCCGGCCAGGGGATTCGTCCGCCCCCCGGGGGACGGCGGTTCGGCTCGCCGATGTGGAAGTGTCCGAGCCAGTCTTTCGATTCCAGGAGGGAGCCCCGGAGGCTATCTTCCTCGATATTCATGTGAAAGGTATCGAGGAGAATCTTGCAGTTTGGACTGCCAACACGCTTGGCAAAGGCGATCCCTTCTGCCGCGGTGTTCATCATGAACTGCTCAAAGCGATTAACGACCTCCACGCAGAAGAGAACGTTGCAGTCCTCCGCCGTTTTTATGGCCTCACGAACGCCTTCGACTGCCCGGCTGGTCAGCAATTCCTTATCTTCGCCTGGCATGAGCTTGCGCGGCCAGGAACTGTAATTGATGCCCGCCATGATGGTGCCGCCCATATATTTCATCGCCTGCGACAGGTCTTGAAGAAACGCAATGCCTTTCTTTCGCGCCGAACTATCCTCGGAGACCAGATCCATATCGGCTGGCAGGCCAATGCTATAGGTCAGCCCCAGGCCGGCATCCGCCGCGGCGCTCTTAAGTTCGTCACGCTCTGCTTTGCTCATCCGGGTGACTTTGGGCGCGTTTATCTCAAGGATGTCGAAGCCGCACTTTTGAGCTCTCTTGACAAACTGGATCGGCTCTGAATCCCAGTATTGTGTCCAGTATCCGAAATGTATTCCGAGTGGGTTCATGGCTTTAAAAATGGGGGAACGAGGGTTGACTGGCAACCGTAGCCTTCCGGCGCAGATTTTGAAAGCACAGGCTGAAAGTCGTAAAAAAAGTTCGTCTTTGTCGTAGGAGCAGAGGAAATCCTCGCGAGGCGTCTTTGCGAACCCGCTCCCCGGCCGGAAATGCCTGGTTGGCTCCCCTCTATTTGCCGGGTGCCGAGGCCTTAACGAGTTTGGGTCGTTTTTTCGCTGATCCGCGTTTGGTTTCCTGGCGGGCGTCCGGTCGCTTGGCTTTGGAAAAGGATTTCAACCGGACGGATCGTCCGCTGCGGATCGATTCGTTGACGGCGCGCACGATCCGAATGTCGGCCAGGCCTTCCAGTCCCGACGGCTCGGGCTCGCGGTCCTCGGCGATGCATCGGGAAAAGTAGTCCATTTCGCCGGCAAACTGGTCGCCTTTTGGAAACGCCTTCTTTTTATCGCGATCTCCGCGTCTGATCGTCCACCGCATGGGTCCCTTGTAGTCGTAGGCCGGTTCTGCTTGCAGAATCCCTTCGGTGCCCACGAGGTGATATTGGCTGATATTGTGCGCTCCAAAACTGCACGTGAAGCTGGCCAGACGCTCACCGGGGAAACGAAGAACCGCGCTGACCATTTCCGTTACTTCTTTGAACCGGGAATCGTCCGAGCTGGCAGCCATTCCGGCGACTTCGGTCGGTTCGGCACCGAACAAATACCGGGCGGCGTTGATGCAGTAGATGCCGATGTCGAGGAGCGGTCCCCCTCCGGTCTCGTTTTTTACACGGATGTTATCGGGCTTTACCTGCATGCAAAAGAGCGAGTTGAAGGCGCGGAGTTCGCCCAGCTCACCCTTCCGCGCCAACTGGATCGCGCGCACTTGGGAATCGGTAAAATGGAGACGATACGCGACCATCAACTTCACTTTTGCGCGGCGGCAGGCGCGAATCATCGCTTCGCAGTCGCGTTCGCTAGTGGCCATCGGCTTCTCGCACAACACGTGAACGCCGGCTTTCGCGGAGCGTTCGGTAAACTCCCGATGCAACGTGTTTGGAAGGACGATGAAGGAGGCATCGACGCGCTCCGCGGTGAGCGCACTTTCGAAGTCGTCGTAGCTGTAGGCGGGCACGCGGTATTCTTCGGACAATTTTCGGCTCTTTGTCGCGTCTCCCGAAACAAGCGCCGCGAGCTCGGATTGGCGGCAATGCTTCAACGCCGGCAAGATCGCCACCTGCGACAAATGCCCCAACCCGACAACGGCATACCGGATCTTCGCAATTTTTTTCATTAACGTAGGGCTTCGCATGCCACGTTCACAGTGGCCGTTTCAAATGGCTGCGAAAGAGATGACGAGGGCCATTCCGCCCCTTCTTGGGTAGCGGACCATGCACCCGTAGTTCACCGAGCTCTTGGACTTGCCAGGCTCACGCTTCATGAGTCGCCGGCTCCGGATGTCGTTCACGGGCCACGGAAGCGAGGAGCGCAATGAGCAGCACCAGCACTGCCACGACAAGCAAGGCCCGGTCCAACGGCATCGCGTGCGCGAGAGTCCCGATCAGCGGCGCGCCCAAAAGGAAACCCCCGTAGCCGATGGTCGAAACCACCGCAATGGCCCGACCTCCGCGCCCGGGGACTTCTCCGGCGGCAGACATCGCCGATGGGAATACCACCGATAGCCCCAGACCCCAAGCAGCGGCGCCAAGCAGGGCGGTCAAAGTGGACGGCAAAAGGCAAAGCATGGCTACGCCCGCGCTGGCAATCACGCCGGCCATTCGCAACACAGGCACCCGCCCCAGTCGCTGAATTATGCCACCTCCGGCAAACCGGCCCATTGCCATCGTAAAATTGAATCCCGCATACGTGAGTGCCCCCAGCGCTGGCGGCGCACCCCGGTTATCCACCAGCATAAGGGCCAGCCAATCGTTGGCTGCGCCCTCACCGACGGCGGTAGCGAACACGATCACGCCCAGCGACTGCTCCGCCCGAGTGATCGGCAACCGCCTCAGAGCGGAGAAAATCCCTCCGTCGGAAGCGAGAACCTGCGGCTCATCAAAAAATTGCTCGCTCTTCTTCGGCGCGGCGGGGTGCAGCCCGGCATCGGGAAGATATTTTCCCGTGGCCAGCCACATCGCCACGGCCAAAGCGAGGGATACCGCGGGCAGCTGCACAGCCAGAGGAAGTCCCAGAGAGGCCGCCAGAGCGCCGGCCAACGCGCCAGCAACCGCCCCGAACGAAAATACTCCATGCCAGTAAGGCATCAGCACCTGTCGATGCCGCTGCTCGACCAGGTGTCCCTGCACGTTCATCGCGACATCGCCGATGCCGGTTCCCAGCCCGGCGATCAACAACATCAGAGCGAGCATCGGGACGGAATCCGCCATCGGGAGTATTGCCCATCCGCTCAGGCAGATATTCGTGGCCGCCCTGCTGACCGTTCTGGACGAATAGCGATTGACGAGCTGACCCGTAAACGGCATCCCCACGATTGATCCGATTCCAACGCAAACCAACGCGAAGGCCAGTTGGGTTGGGGTCGCGCCGACCTGATCCCGGATTCCCGGCATCCTCGAGAACGAGGATGCCATCACAAAACCGTTGCCAAAAAACATTACGCCAACCGCCAACGGCGAACCCTCGGTGCGCGCCAGCGGGACTTGGGATGAAAACATTTCGCTTAACCTTCTAGCAACACGAGCGGCGTGAGTCACATCGTTGAAAGTTCCCCAACAAGCCCGGATCGTATCGATCTTCTTATGCTACTGATAATGAACATATTGTGGTATATCAGCCGCCGGCGATATTTTTGCCTAAAGAATTTCTTGATATTTTCGGCCTGCTCGGCATTATCCCGCCAGTTTCCAAAGAGGATCGATAGGGGTATCGAAAGGGCGGAAGAGAATGTCGCCGCGGTATTCGAGAGATGCCGCGGCGACAATCTTTTTGGCCCGGAGCCGATGAGGATCGGCTCCGTCGGACTCGGTTACTCCGTTCCTCCGAATCTTGGGATCATCTTCGGTCGCCACTCAGGTTTTGATACCGAGCCGGTCGAGACATATTCGAAGAGTTTGCTCACCGGAAAAAGAACGAGGCCCGGAATTCCGCGGGCATTGATGCGGACCGACATGTCCATTCTGTCCTTGACGAAGAAAATGTCGCCGTAGCCGTAAAGACTAAAGCCCGCGCCCTCGATTTTAAGATTCTTCGTGTTGATTTTCTCGTCGCCCACTTTGAAGTCCGCCGTGGCGATCCGGGCCGTTTGAAAGCCAGCGCCGGGGATGATCTTGTTGATAATCTCGGAAAGCGGACCCAAGATCGGTATGGCGAAGACATGCCCCTGTTCCACGCGCAGGCTTCCATCACCGCGCATTTGCTGCTCCTGGCCCATGCGCGCGGTGAACTTGAAGTTTCCGCTGCCGCTTCCCTGGGAATCCTCGTAGTCAAAATAGAGTTTGGTCAGCTGGGCAAAATCGACCCGCCGGATGTCAATATCCGCGTCAAACGTTGGATCAGCCGGATCGATAGAAACCGTGGCCTTGACGCCGACGTCGCCTTCCATCAATTCGGCGCTTTTGATGTTCGCGAAGACTTTCGCGCCTACTATATCGACGTTCGCCAATGTTTTCCCGAACTTGAGCGTCCGATTCAGGAGATCGTAATCCAGGCCGACCTCGGATTGGATGGCCAGATGAAGGTCGTTCTTGCGCGGATCCTTAAGGTGCACCGAGCCATCGACGCGAACCCTGGGAGGCTGCCGAAATCGATACGGCTTGATGACTTCCGCGATCTTCGGATCGATCCACATCATCACATCCACGGGAGGCATCGTGGATTCCACGTTCTGCAAGATGACTTGCGGGCCGCCAAAATCATACACACACGTCCCTTTCCCGGAAGCCTTCCCGCGCCCCAACGAGAAATCGCGGTAAGCGATGGAATTCTCGCCGACCTCAATTTTCGATTGGGCCCAATCCAGGGTGGAACCGCGCATAGAGGTTCTTCCAAGCCGCAAAAAACCTGTCCCGGTGACGGCGCCGAGATCCGGTTTCGGCCCATGCAGATCGAGTTGCAGAAAGGGGGCGTCGCGAAAGTCAACCAAGTCCAGGGCTTCCCTCTCCTTCTTGCCAAGCAAAGGCGCAAAGGCCGTCGGCGCTATGGTGTTCGTCAGACGGACCCGGAAATCCTGCGGGGCCAAGAGCAAACTCAGGCCAAGCTGTCCGCCGGCCGCCACGAGCTTCGAATCCCGCAAGAAGATTCTCCCATCGCTGGCGGCAAAGTCGGTCGAGAAAGAATCGAAGTCCATCCCGCGAAAGGAGAACTTCCCAGTCTGGATCGTGCCCGTGACATTGTATTGAATTCCGGCAGGCGAAGGCTCGGCCCGGCCCGTAGTGACGATTTGCGGCGCACTGGAAAACCTCAGCTCCTTGAACGGGGACTCGCGGGGCAGGAGCCGCGAAAAGGCTTCCGGCTTGACGGAACTGGAAAGCTCGAAGTCCAACGCGCCGTCTTTCCACTGACCGGAAAGATTTAGGGTTCCTGCCCCGATCCGCACGTTCAGCCGCTTGACGTCAAGCGTTTGCTTCTCGTAGTCCGCTTCGGCTTCAACGCCATCGACCCGCCATTCGGGAGTAATGATCGGCCCGGAGTGGAACGACAGGGGCGCCGCCCGCAAGGTGGTCAGGTCTGCGAGATCGCCGTTGATCTTCAACCGCAACTCGGGCGGCGCGCCGGGGAATTTTACCGTCGAGAGCGTCTCGACGATTCGGTCGAGAATTTCCGGGGGGCCTTGAACTTTCTGCGTGGCGGCGTGCTGAAGGTGAAAGGCGCGCAAATTCCGCAGTGACCCACTCAGGATCACGTTTATTCCCTGAACCTGGCCTTCGAGGGAGCTGATCCGCAAGTCGTCGTTGAGCATGAACAATTCCGCGGAGACTCCTTTGACATCGACACGGGGACTATCCGGCTGGGATCCCAAAGGCACTGAAACGTCGGTCTCATCGAGTCGCACGTGGTTGACCGTGATCCGCCCTGCCAGCAAGTCGGTCAGGTTCATCGATACGACGAGGCGTTCGATGCGAGCGAGGTTTCTCTCGCCACCGGACGTCTCCCAGACTGCGACGTCCCTCGCGACAAACCCCTTGAACGGATCGACCGAAAGCATTCCAATTTCGGTGCGGAAGCCTTTTCCGCTGAGGGCCGCAGCCACCCGCGCGTTCAGCTCCTTTCCCACCCCCACCTGCCTCAGATAGATGACCCCTGCGGGCAAAACGACAAAGAGGACAAACAAGACCGCCCGGATCGTCCATCGAGCGAAAAAGCGCGGGATCGGAGGCAAATGCATTTCGGAAAATTCTCAAGTGGACGGATACCGCGGCGATCACAAGAGGTTCACCGGATCAACATCCACGGCGACGAAAACATCTTCGGGCATCGGAAGGACCGCAAGTGTTTGTTGGATCATCCGGGAAATGGGGCGGGAAGTGGGCCCGCGCAAGGAAGTCTGAAAGCGATGGTAGCCGCGAGCCTTCTCCAGCGGAGCCGGCGCCGCTTCACCAATTGACGCGCCCTCCGGCAGGGCTGATCTCAGCTTTCGCACGAGTGTTTGGGTGGTAAACTCCGCCAATTCCCGCGAAAGCGCTCGGACCGTAATCAGGATCATGCGGGAGAACGGGGGGAAGCCGAAGTGCGCGCGAAACTCAAGCTCCTGCTCGGCAAAGCCGTCGCTATCGTGATGTCGGGCGAACTGAATGGACGGACTGAACGGTGTGAAGGTTTGCACCAGAACTTCGCCCTCGACTTCGCCTCGTCCGGCTCGGCCCGCCACTTGCGTAAGAAGCTGAAAGGTTCGCTCTCCCGCCCGGAAGTCCGGCAAATGCAGGCTCAAGTCGGCATTGATGATCCCCACGAGGGTCACGTTCGGAAAGTGCAACCCCTTGGCGATCATTTGCGTCCCGACAAGAATATCGATTGAGCCTTCCTTGAAGGCCTGCAACGTCTCGCGGTAGGAATTCTTGCGGACCATCGCGTCGGCATCCATCCGCGCCACCCGCGCTTTCGAGAAGATCCGCTTCACGGCGTCCTCCACCCTTTGCGTCCCGATACCCGCGTGGCGGATGCCGGGGTCGTGGCAAGCGGGGCATACCTTCGGGGCGCGCAAGCGATGGCCGCAAATGTGGCAGGCCAGCTGCGCCACGTCCCGGTGATAAGTGAGCGCGACGCTGCAATTCGGGCACCTGCACACATGGCCGCACGCCTGACAGAGCATCGAGGTCGCAAAGCCCCTGCGATTCAGGAAGAGAATGGTCTGTTCTCTCCTGCCCAGCCTGGCGTCAATCGCTTCCAACAAGGAGGGCGAAAAAACGGCCGGCCCGGATGCGGCGCTCGCCAGCCGGCGCATATCGAGAACCCGGATCACCGGCAAGTGGCGGTCGTCGGCGCGTTGGGAGAGTCTGACCAGAAGGTATTTTCCAGTCTGGGCATGGTTCCAACTTTCCATCGAGGGAGTCGCGCTTCCCAAAACGACAGCGCATCCTTCCCGCTGCGCGCGGAGGATCGCCACGTCGCGCGCGTGATAGCGCGGCGTTTCCTCCTGCTTGTAGGAGCCCTCGTGCTCTTCGTCGACGATGATGATACCCAGCTGGTCCAGTGGCGCGAATACCGCGCTGCGGGCGCCAATCACGATCCGCGCGGCGCCAGCATGAATTCGATGCCACTCATCGTAGCGCTCGCCCTCGGAAAGATGGCTGTGAAGAACCGCCACTTCGCGTTGGAAATCCGCAAAGCGCGCCTTAAATCGTTCGACCGTCTGGGGCGTAAGGGAGATTTCCGGTACCAGGACGAGCGCCGTGCGACCAAGATTTACCGCGTGCCGGATGGCCTGAAGATAGATCTCGGTCTTCCCGCTGCCGGTTACGCCAAACAGCAACAACGGCCGAACGGGAAACTCGATGGCTTCCTTCAGAAGCTTCAGGGCGGTGCTCTGCTCCGTGTTCAGCGCGAGATCCTGGCTTGGAAGAAACGTCTCTCCGGCAAAGGGATCGCGCGCCACCTCCTCAGTGGCGATGGTCAGCCAGCCGCGCCGTTCGAGCGTTCGAAATACCGATTCGCTAACTCCCGCCCGCTCTGCCAGCTCAGTGACCGGACGCGGGGCGTCGATTTCTTGAATCACCCGCAACGCGTCCGCTTGGCGGGGCGCTTTGCGGGACAGGGTCGCGATTTCTTCTTTCGATGCTCTCTTGGCAAGTCTGACAAAATTGAGTTTGCGGGGCGAGACTTTCGCCTGACGCACAACTTGCGGCAGCACACAAGCCATCGCCGCCTCGAGCGGGCAGCAATAATACTCGGAAATCCAACGGGCGAGCTCAAGCAGTCGGGGCCGGATCAAGGAAGAACCGCCGATCAGCCCCTGCAGTTCGCGCGGCGATTCGACCGGCGAAGAGTCCAGCACTTCGATCACCGTCGCCTGGACGATCCGCGCCCGCAGAGGCACGCGCACGCGCGAGCCGGGCGCGAGCCGGCCCGCCAAGGACTCCGGAATGAGATAGTCGAGCGCCCGGCCCCCGGCGCGATCGGCGATTACCCTCGCGTAACTCGGCATGCGAAGATGGTATTGCGGCGGGTTCCGGGTGCCAACGGATTTCAATCCCCCTTGCGCGACGCCAAATTGCGATAGGAACAGCTTACACCGGCGTGGTATGATTTTCGTTCCCGTGAAAAAAGTTTTGGCCGCCTCGATTGCGCTGCTCGCAGCCGGGGCGGCCGCGTTCTGCATCTACATCATGACCTCCGAAGACCCGGAGTATCTGCTCAAGGAGACGATCTTCTCCCAGCGCTACAGGAAATACGACGACCTGATCAGGCAGGCCTCGGAGCGCTACGAGGTTGCCCCGGAACTTATCAAGGCAGTGATTTGGCGAGAAAGCCGGTTTCGGCCGGCGAAGGTGGGATCACAGGGTGAACGCGGACTTATGCAGATCACGGAAAAAGCGGCCGCCGACTGGGCGCGGGCGGAGAAGATCCAGACCTTCGCCTCAACGGATCTTTTTGATCCCAAGGTCAACATCGAGGCCGGCGCCTGGTACCTTCGTCGCGCTCTCACGCATTGGTCGGCCAAGGACAATCCCCTTCCTTTTGCCTTGGCGGAATACAACGCCGGACGCACGCGCGTGCGGCGCTGGATGCAGGACTCCGGCATGGGAGACACCGCCGGGGCGGTGGATCTTCAGGCGGTCATGGATTTCCCGGCCACGAAAAGCTACATCACCGCGATCATCGCCCGCTATGACTTTTACAAGCGACGCGGGGAATTCCCTACCCCGCGGCATCCCTGACCACAGAGACGCTACTGGGTGATGATGTCCTTGTAGGTCATCCCGGAAGGAATCATCGGGAGCACGTGCTCGGTATAAGGAACCATGACATCGAGAACATATGTCTCCTGGGAATCCAGCATGCGTTGGATCGCCGGTCCGACGTCGCGTTTGTGGCTGATCCGCTCACATGTAACGCCAAACCCCTTGCAGATTTCGACATAGTCGGGGTAGACGCGCTTGAGGTCTCGCGGATCGCCTAGAAAGGTATGGCCGCGATTGCCGCCGTGAAAGCGATCTTCCCATTGAACGACCATTCCAAGATGCTGGTTGTTCAGGATGACCGCTTTTGCGCCGATCTTCTCGATATGAGCGGTCGCCAATTCCTGAACGTTCATCAAAAAAGAGCCGTCGCCGTCGATATCGATAACCTGTTTGTCAGGGTTTGCGATTTTCGCGCCGAGCGCGGCCGGGTAGCCAAAACCCATCGCTCCCAGGCCCGCCGAGGTAATGAAGGTCCGCGGCCGGGTGAAGTTGTAGTATTGGCCCGCCCACATCTGGTGCTGGCCGACGCCTGTCGTGATGATCGCCTCGCCCTTCGTCATCTCGTAAAGCAGTTTGACCACGTACTGCGGCTGAATCACGTCGTCGGTGTCCTTGAAGGCGAGGGGATACTCGGCTTTCCACCGGTCGATCTGCTGATACCAGTGCGCGAAGCGTGTGTAGCCCTTGGAAACGCGCTTGAAATTCATCGTTTCAAGAATCGCGTTCGCGCGCTGCAGCGCATACTTCAGATCGCTCAGAATCGGCAACTTCACGAGCTTGTTCTTGTTCAACTCGGAGTTGTCGATGTCGATGTGCACGATGGTGCCGTGCTCGCAAAATTTCTCGACCTTGCCAGTCACCCGGTCATCGAAACGCACCCCGATCGCGAGCAGAAGGTCGGCTTCGTTGGCCGCATTGTTCGCATAGACCGTCCCGTGCATTCCCAGCCATTTTAGGGAAAGCGGGTGGGTTTCGGGAAATCCGCCAATTCCCATCAGCGTGGTGGTAACGGGAATCTGACTGCGCTCCGCGAATTCTCTGAGTTCTTCCGACGCTTCTCCACTAATCACTCCTCCGCCGCAGTAAATCAGCGGCTTCTTGGAATGCTCAATCAACCCGATCATCTCGTGGATCGCCAGATCGTCGGCCTTCCGGAGCGGGTGATAACCGCGGAGCTTCAGCCCGCGCGGGTAAATCGGCTGAGTCCGCTTGTTCTGGATATTCTTGGGAATGTCGATGAGCACCGGTCCCGGACGTCCCGTCCGCGCGATATGAAAGGCCTCCTTAACAATCCGCGGAATATCGTTGATGTCCCAGACCAGATAACTGTGCTTGACCATCGGCAGGGTCATGCCGAACACGTCGGTCTCCTGAAAGGCTCCCCTTCCAATCATCTCCTGGTTGACCTGCCCAGTGATGGCCACCAAGGGAGCAGAGTCCATGAACGCGTCCGCGATCCCGGTGACCAAATTCGTTGCGCCCGGGCCGGACGTCGCCATGCAAACCCCCGGCTTACCAGTCGCCCTTCCGTAACCGCCGGCGGCAAACGCACCCCCCTGCTCGTGGCGGGGAAGCACAACCCGCATCTTTTTCGACTTGGTTAAGGCCTGGTGGATGGGCATCGACGCCCCGCCGGGATACGCGAAGACCACTTTCACTCCCTCGCGCTCCAGACAATTTACCAGGATTTCCGCGCCGTTCATGACTTGACCACGCTCGGGAGTTGCGGCCTTTGGAGAGGCTGAAGAGATTTTTTTGGTTTTCATGGCTGCAGCGCGAAAAATGGAACTTTTCACTATAGCCGGCCCGGACGCTTTGCCACTAGCAAAAACTCGCCGGAATTGTATTTGGCCCTTGCCGGCTTGAGGTCTTTGGAACCCTCTCGCACAGTTGTCGGGCGATCCCGGCAATGAAAAAGCCCCGCTTGGCGGCGGGGCTTATCAAGAATTTTCTGATGCCGGGAGTCTACTGCAACTGCCCCTTCGCCGGCACCTGGCCGTAAATTTTGTCATTGTTGAATTGCTTTGCCACGAGCACAGCACCGTCACCCGCTTTATGAAAAACTATGAAGCCCTTATCCCCATAAGGCTTCTTTGTCGAATCAAGAGCCACGCCCGGGATCCAGTTTGCCGAAGAAAGGAAAATCGTGTTGCCCGGATCGTTTTCGGATACGGCGTAGACGTTGATCGCCGTGGTGCCTTTGGCGGCGGCTGCTGCTGCTGGATCACGGATAACCCCCGGGGCGCTCAGCAATTTCGAAAAATCGCTCAGGGTTAGGTAGGCAGGGACAAGATTTCCCGCCCATGCCGCCCAAGTGGCGTTGGGAGCCGCGTCGCCCGGCCAGCACAGGGCTGGGTCTCCGGTTGTCGTCCCGTCCAGAGCCATTTGTTGCGTGGCCAGGTGAAGTTGCCTCATGTTGCTCAAGGTTTGGGTCATCTGGCCGCGAGCCAGGGCGCCCGTGATGGCCGGCAGCGCCAAGGCGGCCAGAATTCCAATGATGGCGATAACGACAAGCAGCTCGATAAGAGTAAATGCGAGAGAACTCTTTTTCATACGTAGTGGGGGTAACCCACTTTCATACACTCAGGTTGACTCTTGTCAATCGTTTTCCGGACAAAATGCCTCATTTCCTACTTAGAACGCCGATTTACTACGTTCGCGCATTTCGAATCTTTTGATATTCCCAAATTCGCGTCAAAGGCATTCACTGCTAGAAATCAGGATCAAATTCTGATACGAATCCTGCCGACCCCGAAGCAGCCACTTTTTTCGCGGCGACCAGCAACTCACAAACAAAATCTTAAATATGGGTGACAACAAACGATTTCGGGCCGGAGTTCTCTTCGGCGATGAGGTTAAGGAACTTCTCGACTACGCCAAAGCCAACGAGTTTGCGCTTCCGGCTGTCAATTGCATTGGCACGAACACGATCAACGCGGCTCTGGCGGCTGGCAGAGAGGTGAATTCTCCGATGATGATTCAGTTCTCCAATGGCGGGGCACAATTTTTCATTGGCAAAGGCATCAGCAAGGAGAAGCAGCTTGGAGCAATCCTGGGCGGGACTGCCGGCGCGCACTATGTGGATGCGGCGGCCAAGGCCTACGGGGTGCCAGTCATTCTGAATACCGACCATTGCGCCAAGAAGCTTCTTCCTTGGGTTGATGGCTTGCTGGCGGCAAGCGAAGAACAGTTCGCGAAAACTGGAAAGCCGCTCTACAGCTCGCACATGCTCGACCTTTCCGAGGAACCTCTCGAGGAGAACATCGAGACGTGCGCCAAATACTTGGGCCGCATGAGCAAGATGGGCATGACCCTGGAAATCGAGCTCGGGGTGACCGGCGGCGAGGAGGACGGTGTGGACAACACCAGCGTTGACGAGTCTCGCCTTTACACTCAGCCGGAAGAAGTCGGCAAGGCCTATGCCACCCTCAATTCGATTAGCCCGAATTTCACGGTCGCGGCCGCCTTTGGCAACGTGCACGGCGTCTACAAGCCCGGCAACGTGCGGCTCAAGCCGGCCATTCTGAAAGCCTCGCAGGACTACATCGCGGAAAAGTTTGGCACCGGACCCAAGCCGGTGAATTTCGTTTTTCACGGGGGTTCGGGTTCATCCCGCCAAGAAATTCGGGAGGCTATCAGCTACGGCGCGATCAAAATGAACCTCGACACCGATCTGCAGTGGGCTTTTTGGGACGGCATTCGCGCTTACGAAGCCAAGAACCGGGAGTACTTGCAGGGGCAGATCGGAAACCCTGAGGGGCCAGATTCCCCGAACAAGAAATACTACGATCCACGCGTCTGGCTCAGCACTGGCGAGGCGTCCCTCACCAAGCGCTTAATCGGTTCCTTTGAGGATCTCGATTGCATGAATCGCAACGCCTGACGGCTTCGCGTCTCGCTCGATCGCCACGCGTTCGTTCGGAGCCCACGGCTACCTGATCCGCGTGGTCACGGGCCCGCGGCGGACCACGAGAGAGTTCCCATTCCTATGATTGACAACATTGTCTCCCTTCTCGGCGACAAGGCCGACTACCTCCTCAAGCACAACTGCCAGACGATTCCGACCAACCTCCTGCACCTTCCCGGACCGGATTGGGTGGATCGAATATTTGCCCCGACCAACCGAAACCAGCGGGTGCTGAATAATCTTCAGCGGATATATAACACCGGGCGGTTGGCCGGGACCGGATACCTCTCCATTCTTCCGGTCGATCAGGGCATCGAGCATTCGGCGGGGGCCAGCTTTGCAAAGAATCCGCTCTATTTCGATCCCGAGAACATCGTGAAGCTTGCCGTTGAGGGCGGATGCAACGCCGTGGCGTCCACTTTTGGGGTTCTCGGCGCGGTCGCGCGCAAGTATGCCCACAAGATCCCGTTTCTTGTGAAAATAAACCACAATGAGCTGCTTACCTATCCCAACCAGCAAAAGGAGATCCTCTTCGGCACGGTGAACGATGCCTACGAGATGGGAGCCGCGGCGATCGGCGCCACGATATATTTCGGTTCCGACGACGCTTCGCGGGAAATCGTTGAGATCTCCGAGGCCTTTGCCTTTGCGCACGAGCTTGGCATGGCCACAGTGCTCTGGTGCTACCTCCGAAACAGCGCTTTCAAGAAGGACAAGGACTATCACCTTTCGGCTGATCTCACCGGACAAGCCAACCATCTCGGCTGCACGATCCAAGCCGATATTATTAAGCAGAAGCTGCCGGAGAACAATGGCGGCTACAAGGCCCTGAATACCGGGGGCTCAAGCTATGGCAAACTCGACGAGCGCATCTACACCGAACTGACGAGCGATCACCCGATCGATCTGTGCCGCTACCAGGTGGCCAATTGCTTCACGGGGCGCGCCGGACTTATCAATTCGGGCGGCGCCAGCGGAGAGCATGATTTCGCCGATGCGGCCTTTACCGCGGTGGTAAACAAGCGCGCCGGGGGTACCGGGCTCATTTCCGGTCGCAAGGCATTTCAAAGGCCGATGGAAGAAGGCGCGAAGCTGCTCAATACGATTCAGGACGTCTATCTTTGCAAGGACGTCACCGTCGCTTGAGCGCCGGGGAACGCCGGACGCTCCGTTGACCCAGTCCGATACCGGGCAAAGCTCTGCCCGGGAGGATTCCCCCCCGTCCGGGTCCGTGCCCGTAGAATTTTCCGAATTCCCCCTTGCGATCCAAGATTGCAAGCGGAGAGAATTGTCCTTAACACGCACGGACATGTCTTTTGAACGCTCTCTGCTTTCCGCGCAGGGCTATATCGAACTCGAAATGCTCGATGACGCCCTGCAAGAAATCGAGGCCATTCCGCCAAAAGATCAATCCCGCGAAGAAGTGCTTCAAATGCGACTGTTCATCGTCATGCGCGCCAAGCGGTGGGAAGAGGCGCTCTCCATTTGTGCCAGGCTTCGTGCGACAAATCCGGAGTGCGTGACCGGATATATCCACGGCGCCTTTTGCCTTCACGAAATGGGCCTTACCCGTGAAGCGCGGCAACTCCTCGTCGAAGGCCCTTCGTCCCTGGTCGTGGAAGCAACCTACCACTACAACTTGGGCTGTTACAACGCGGTGCTTGGCGACCTCGACGAAGCGGCGCGACACCTGGAGACGAGCTTTGAGATGGACAAAAAGTTTCGTGAAATTGCGAAATTCGACCCTGACCTGAAAGCGGTTCACGGCCTGTTGGACAAATGACCGCGGACCAGGCAGCCGCCGAGCGCGTTCAGGCCATTTTCGAATGCAATTTCGTGCGCGGTGCAGAGATTGGCGCATCCGTCGCTGTTTGGCAGAACGGGGCTCGGGCCCTCTGCTTTTGCAGCGGCTGGATGGATGCGGCCAAGAGCATGCCGTGGACCGAGAAAACGATGGTGCTCGTATGGTCCGCCACCAAAGGACTTTCCAGTGCCTGCCTGCTTCATGCCCTGGAGCGCCGCGGTTTGGGACTTTCAACGCGGGTGTCAGAATTCTGGCCGGCGTTCGCGCAAGGCGGAAAAGGAGAAATCACCGTCGGCGAAGTGGCCTCCCACCGCGCGGGTCTCTCCGCGTTGACCGACAAGACCGCCACGATCGACGACCGCGAGGCAATAGTCCGCGCCATTGAAGCGCAGGAACCGCTTTGGGCAAGCAGGCACGCACACGGGTATTCGCCGCGGACCTATGGTTATCTGGCCGATGAGTTCGTGAGAAGACTCGCCGGCAAACCGCTCGGCGAATATTGGCGCGAAAATTTCGCCGAACCGATGGAGCTGGATTTATGGATAGGCCTTCCCGAAGCGCTGCATCATCGGGCTGCCCAGATGATCGCCGCGCGCGCCATGTGCGGCGATATCGAGGATGACTTTTCGCAAGCGATGGCCACGCCGGGTTCGCTGACTCGCGAGGCTTTCTCCACGCCGGCAGGGGCAATGTCCCCCTCCGCAATGAATTCCCCGGCGATGCGGTCCGCGAGCCTCCCCTCGCTGGGCGCCATCGGCAGCGCGGATTCGCTGGCGAAGTTCTATGCCATGCTTTCGCTGGGCGGCGTATGGGAAGGATGCCGCTACTTTTCACCGGAAACCATCCAATGGATGACCAAACCCCTCGCCCAAGGAATCGATAAAACGCTGCGCACAGAAACAGCCTTTGCCGCCGGATTCATGCTGGATCCTCTGGACGATTTTGGGCGGAAGAAGCGCCGCATGTTCGGCCCGTCGATCTCGGCATTTGGCCATCCCGGCGCCGGAGGAAGCCTGGCCTTTGCCGATCCGGAGAATCATCTCGGTTTCGCTTACGTCATGAACCAGATGGAATCCGGCGTCTTGCCAAAGTCGCGCGCCACCGCTCTGGTTCAGGCTTTGTACGATTTGCCCTGATTTGCGTTGACACTTTCCACCAGAGAAATAATCTTTTTGTCCCGTTTCGCATCGGTTCCTATGGCATACGCAGAAGTGATTCTCACGGACAATATCCCCGGCCTCGGCGCGGAGGCGGACCTCGTGAAGGTCCGCCGCGGCTACGCGCGCAACTTTCTCATCCCGCAGGGGAAGGCCCTCGAGGTGACCCCGGGCTCCCTTCGCAAGGTCAACCACTTGAGAGCCAAACGCGCTGAGCGCGAAGCGCGCGAGCTGACCAATGCCGAGCAGCTCGCCGGCAGGATCAACAAGCTGGTCCTCACGTTTACACTCGAAACCGGCGAAACGGGAAAAGCGTTTGGCTCGATTACAGCAAAGGATTTGCACGACCGCCTGATGAGCGAACTGGGAGGCACCGAATTGCCGAAGCATGCCGTCTCTCTGGAGAAGGCCATCAAGGAAACCGGCGAACACGTGGTGGAAGTCAAGGTGCATCATGAAGTGACCGCCAATTTGCGAATCAAGGTCTCCACACCAAAAGGCCCGTCGTCCGAAGAAACCCGCGAGACGGAACCCTCCAAGAAAGCCCCCCGGAAAAAGAGCGCTCCAAAAGGTTAGGAATTCCGAGCGATGCCCAAAGATTCTCCGGCACTGTCCGTCGAGAATCCCGTAAAAACCAGCGGGTCGGGCCAAGTCAAGGTTCGCGAGAGCGGCCGCGCTTACTCCCAAAAGAGGGGAGCTTATTTACCAGATATTCACAGGTCGCTTCCGCAGAGTCTCGACGCGGAAAAAGGGCTTCTCGGCTCCATCCTCCTAGCGCCGGGACGAGTCCTGGACGAGTGCATCCAGCAGCAAGTCGGGGAGAAGTATTTCCACCATCCTGCCCATTCAAGGATCTTCGCCCTTCTGGTGGACATGCGTGAGGCAAACAAGCCGATCGACCTGATCTCCCTGACTCAGCTTCTCGAGGATCGTCATCTTCTTGAAGAGGTCGGCGGAGCGGCGGCCATCACCGACTTGTTCACATTTGTTCCGACCGCGAGCAATGCCACCTACTACCTGGAGATCCTTCGCGAAAAGTTTCTCCTGCGCGCGATGATCGATACCTGCACGGAGTACGGCGCTCGCGCTTACGAGGAACAGGGCAACGTTCAGACGTTGCTCGACGAGGCCGAGCAAAAATTTCTGGCGATTGGCGACGATCGCTTCAAGGTCAAGGTGCCGGAGATGAAAGAACTGGCGATGGAGGCGCTGGACAGCATCGAAAAGCTCTTTCAGAACCGCGGGGCTTTAACCGGTCTGCCTACCGGGTTCAAGGGAATCGACGTTATGACCAGCGGCATGCATGCCGGTGAGATGATTGTCATCGCGGCGCGTCCCTCCATGGGCAAGACCGCCCTGGCGATGAACATCGCCGAGCACGTCGCCATCGAAGCCCGTAAGCCGGTCGCCGTTTACAGCCTGGAAATGAGCACCCAGCAACTGATGCAGCGTCTGCTCTGCTCGCATGCGCGCGTCGACCTGAAGAGGATCCGGGACGGCTTTATCGGCAAGCATGACATGACGAACCTGATCCAGGCGACGACCAGACTTTCCGAATGCCAGATGTATGTCGACGACACTCCCGGGCTTGGAATTCTCGAGCTTCGCGCCCGCGCGAGGCGGCTGAAGGATCGCCACGATGTCCAGTTGATCGTTATCGACTACCTCCAACTCCTTCGCTCGCCCTCCCGGCGCGGCCAGGAGAACCGCCAGGTCGAAGTCGCCGAAATCTCCTCGGGTATCAAATCCCTGGCCAAGGAGTTGGGCATTCCGGTGGTCGTTCTCGCTCAGCTCAATCGCAACCCCGAAGCCCGCACTGGCGACAGCAAAGGCAAGCCCCGTCTGAGCGACTTGCGGGAATCGGGCTCCATCGAGCAAGACGCCGATCTTGTCGGCCTCCTTTGGAGGGAGGAATATTATGCCGACGATGACGAGGAAAAGAAGGAAAGCGAGGGGAAGGCCGAACTGGTGATCGCCAAACAGCGAAATGGCCCGGTGGGGGCTGTGCCCCTGACCTTTCTGAAACACATTACGCGCTTCGAAGACCGCGCGCCGGACCGCGAGGAAGCCAGCCGCTAGAGCTGAACGCGCCTGGACGGCTGCTCTCGCGGTTGCCTGCTCGCGGCCATCCTCTTAGAAATGCCTGTCGAGCGCCGCGAGGACGCGATCCACCGGCAATCCGATGACATTGCTCATCGAGCCTTCCACCTGTTCGATCAACCGGCCTTCGTCTTCCTGGGCCGCGTAACCGCCGGCCTTGTCCAGAGGCTGAACCGTGCGCAGGTACTCCTCGAGATCAACATCCTGGCGCGGGCGAAATTTCACCCGGGTCGATTCAATGAAGCTGCATAGTTTTCTTCTGCTTTTCTGAATCAGGCAAACGCCGGTCAGCACCTCGTGGGTGCGGCCGCACAGCCGCTCAAGCATGCCGCGAGCTTCCCGGAGGTCGCCCGGTTTGCCAAAGATCGAGCCCTCAAACGCGACGATGGTATCCGCGCCGAGAACCAAGCGGTCGGGAAACATCCTCGCGACTTCCATGGCCTTGCGCTTTGCGTTGATCACGCAAAGCTCGCGCGGCGCCCAGGGCCCTGAGGCGACTTCCTCAACTTGGGCAGGTTGGACCTGAAATTCGATCCCCGCGTTTCGAAGCAAATCCCGCCGCCTTGGAGATGCGGACGCTAGAAGAAGCGTGATGCGGCACCCGGGACGGTCAGCCTCCAAAGAACCAGTCAGATCGCGCGGTCGCGGACTCCGGCAGGGCGAGCGGACCGGCGACTCGCTCAAAAGGCGTCGTCATGGGCGTTCGAAATTCCCGTGCCCTCACGAATGCTTTCGAGCTGCCTGCGGATGCGCCTGGAGGATTCCGGGCGGTTGTTGATATTGGCAATGATTCCTGCCACAAATGGCAAAATGGTCGCCGCTCCCGCTCCGATCAGCGCGACCGCGGTGCGCTGGCGGGCCGTCCGATCGAACTTATCAGCGATCAGCAGACCGACGCCAAAGCCGACGGCGGCTTGAGAAAACGCAACAAGGCCCGTGACCGGGAGGTTGTCGCCAAACTTATCGAACGAGATCGAAGACATCTTGTTGCGCAAAGTAGGTTTGTGGTGTGGGATTTTCAACAGGAAATGGCAAGCCAGCGCGTTCTCGGAATCGATCCAGGCGACGTTCGCGTGGGAGTCGCGGTGAGCGACGACCTCGGCATGCTGGCCCATCCCCTCGAAACCATCTACGCGTCAAAACGCGATCCTTGCGAGCGCATCACCGAACTGGCCGCGGAGAGGGACGTGCGCGCGGTAATCGTCGGCGTGCCGCGCAACATGGATGGCTCATTTGGCCCTGCCGCCGAAAAGTCCAGAACCTTGATCGAGAAGTTAAAGACGCATGTAAATTGTCAGGTCATTCCCTGGGACGAGCGTTTGACAACGATCTCCGCCCAACGGGCGCTGAGAGAGGCGGGGAAAAACGCTAAAAAGCAACGGCCGGTCATCGATCAGGCGGCGGCTCAAATTCTTCTGCAAAGCTGGATTGACTCACAGGGATGAGGTTGCGCCTTGTCATCGCGTATGACGGCCGGCCCTACGCTGGTTGGCAAAGCCAGGTTTCGGGCAATACGGTTCAGGACCTCCTTCAAGAAGCCTTCTGGAAAGTTTCTGGGAAGAAGGTGGCGGTCCACGGCGCGGGCCGAACCGACGCGGGAGTCCATGCCCTGGGTCAGTGTGCGCACGTGGACGTTTTCGGCAAGATGAGCCCTGCCGACTGGCAGCGGGCGCTCAATTCCCGGTTGCCGCCCATGATCCGAATTGTGAAATGTCGCCGCGCGGCGTCGGACTTTCACGCGCGTTTTTGTGCCAAAGCGAAAGTGTATCGGTATCTCATTCGCAACGGGCCCGTCCTGCCCCCGCACGAATTCGGTCGGGCCTGGCATCTCCCGGGGCCGCTGGACATCGCAGCCTTGCGCCAGGCAGCGGCGACCTTCACCGGGCATCATGATTTTGCCGCGTTTTCCGCGCAAGGCGGCAAATCCGTCCTCGAAACGAAGAGGACCATCCGCAGGATCACTATTTCCCGCCGGGCGGGACTTCTCGCCCTCACTTTCGAAGGAGACGGATTCCTTTACAAGATGGTCAGAATGCTGACCACGGCAATGGTCCGGGTCGGGAACGGTCGGATCAGTCTCGAAGCTTTGGAAAGACGCTTAAAAGCGGCTTCTCCGAAATGGAATCTGGTGGCCCCGGCGGAGGGCCTTTACCTGGTGCGCGTCGTCTACTGAGGTCGCGCCTGCCGGGAACGTTGAACCGGCCAAAGGGACCAAAGCCCTTGCTACTCCGCCGTCTTTTCCTTCGTCGGGCTCTCAACCGGTCTGATCTTCACCGCAAGCGGGTCAAAGCTGAAACGCAGGTTCGAAGAGTCCCCGACGTATCTCAGAACTTCGGAGGCGGGCACATTGCGAAGGCTAAGGGTTACGCGCGAGCCGGCTTGGTCAGCCGGCACCATCCAGACCACGTTCATTGGCTGTTTTCCCTGGCTCAGCTCGCGGACCTTTTGAGCGACAAACCCGACCGCCTCCCGCACCGTCACATCATGAAAGTCCACCACCGGGATCACAATCTTTCGCAAAGAGTCCTCCAGGCTTAGGCCTCTCTTCTGGCGCTGAGCGATGATCTTGAGATAATTTTGCGCGACAGAATTCCTGGGATCCGCAGCCACCAGGGACTCAAAGAGCGTCTTCGCAGTTTCGTAGTCCTCGCTTTGAAAGGCCCGCAGCGCCTCGGCCTGCAACTGGTCCTGCTGGGCTTCGAGAGGCAACAACGCGATAAGCAGAAGAACCAGGAATTTCTTCATGGCTGACGTTACACGGGGGGCTAGCTCACTTCAATTCGCGCGGCTTGAACAAGCGAGGCCATCTGTTAGCGTGCGCGGCGAGATGCGGAAGAGGCTTGTTCTTGTATTCTTGCTTTTACTCTCCCTCTCCGCAGATGTCTCCCGGGTTCACGGCCAATTGAGCGACGAGGAAAAGCGCAAGCTTTTCCTCAAAGCTCGGGAAGATATCCATCCGGTGCCGCGTCCAAGCGCATCGGTGACGCCGCGACCCAAGCCGAAAGCGGCCCCGACCCCTGCGACGCCGACGCCGCGGCCCGCACAACGGGTCGAACCGGAAGAGGAGGAAACCGAACGGACACCTCGCCCCAAGCCGAGTCCGTCCCCCAAACAATCTCCTACTCCCGACATCATCCCTTTGAAGTCCCCTGAGCCCTTGCCTTCGCCCACGCCTCCCCAAATTCCTCAAGGAAAGACACCCGGCGGGGAACGCCTGAACGCCCCCATTCTCATCGAGAAGTCGGGCCTGGAGGAGGACCAGGGGCTGGAGCCCGCAACCAAGAGCACCGGCGGATGGTTTAAACGGTGGCGCTACCTGACTCCTTCGATCCGCAGGGCGATAGACCAGGCCAAGGTGAGAAAGGGCCGGTGGAAATATATCATCGTCCACAACAGCGGCACCCGGCAGGGCAACGCGCGCATCTTCGACACGTATCACCGCCGGGTGCGCAGGATGCAAAACGGACTCGCTTACCATTTTGTGATTGGAAACGGCAGATCGTCAGGCAACGGAGAAATCGAGATCGGCCCGCGTTGGACGCGGCAGATCAACGGCGGCCACGTGGCCAGCGATTATCTGAACAACATCGCGCTCGGCATCTGCCTGGTGGGAGACCTCAATCGCGACCTGCCGACTAAAGCCCAACTTGAAGCCCTGGATGAGCTGATTACCTACCTGCGCGGCCGCGTGGGCAAGATCAAGGGAAGGCCAGCGATCGTTCTGCCCCACAAGAAAATCAATCCGAAGCCCACAGATTGCCCCGGAGATCGCTTTCCTTACAGCTGGCTGCAGCGGAGATTCGGGTCATAATAGAAGGAGTCATGAAAGTCGGCATTACCGGGGCCACCGGATTCATCGGTTCCCAAGTTTCGGTTGATTGTGCAGCAAAGGGTCATGAACCGATCGCCTTCTCGCGGCGCCCTGCGGCGGACGGCCGGCTCCTGAGTCTCGACGCGGTACCTGATCTAAGCGGCCTCGACGCGGTCGTAAACCTGGCCGGCGAAAACCTTCTTGGGCTGTGGACACCGGAGAAAAAACGGCGCCTCAGCGAAAGCCGCGTCCTGACCACCCGAAGGCTCGTCGATGCGATGCGGGCCATGGCGAAGCCGCCATTGGTTCTCATAAATGCCTCCGCAATAGGATTCTACGGAGACACAGGAGAAGCCTTGGCCGACGAAAGCGCGCCTTCCGGACAGGGATTCCTGGCGACTCTGTGCCACGATTGGGAAAGCGAAGCGATCCGCGCGGAATCCCTCGGATGCCGGGTTGTCTTCATCCGCATCGGCTTTGTCCTCGGTTCGGGAGGGGCGCTCAAGCTGATCCGTCCTCTTTTCAAATTGGGAGTCGGGGGAAAACTTGGCAGCGGCCGGCAATGGATGAGCGTCATCCACGTCGAAGACGTCGCGGGCATGATCGTTTGGGCGCTCGAAAGCGAGTCGATCAAGGGTCCGCTCAATGCCGTCATGCCCGAGCCGGTTCGCAATTCCGAATTTACGAGAGAATTGGCCCGAGCCGTCGCCCGGCCCGCGATCTTGCCCGTTCCCGCCTTCGCCTTGCGCCTGGTTTTCGGCGAACTCGCCCAAGCGATGCTCGACAGCAGCCGCGTGGCCCCGCGCATCGCCGGGGAAGGCGGCTACCCCTACCGGTTTGCCACGCTCCCCGTGGCGCTCGCCGACGCGGCGCGATAGGGAAACCCTAACGCCCAGCCTCGCTCCGCAGTGCCGGAGCCAGGCCGGATCGGAATCAACCCTTTTGCTGATCGAGCACGGCATTGAGGACGTTTGCCGGCACTTGCTCGAAATGGGATGGCTCCATGGAATAGGAGGAACGCCCTTTTGAAAGCGATCGGATCGCGGTGGCGTAGCCGAACATCTCGGCCAGCGGCACCTCTGCGTTGATCGTGCAAAGGCTCCCCTTGGTTTCCATGCCGCTGATGCGGGCCCGCCGACGATTGAGATCTCCCGTGATGTCGCCCTGAAATTCCTCGGGCGTGATGTTCTCCACTTTCATGATTGGCTCCAGAAGAATCGGTTTCGCCTTCTTCAAGGCATCCTTCAGAGAGAAAATGGCCGCCATTTTGAACGCCAGTTCGTTGGAATCCACATCGTGGTAACTGCCATCCACGATATCGATGTGGACGTCGATAACCGGGTAGCCTCCAATGACGCCGTTGTGAGTCGCCTCCTTGAGGCCCTTGATACAGGCGGGGATGTAGTCCTTGGGAATGTTGCCGCCGACAACCTTGTTTTCAATGGTGATTCCCTTTCCGCGCGCATTCGGCGCGATCTTGATGATGACGTGACCGTATTGCCCACGGCCGCCAGACTGCTTGACGAGCTTTCCTTCGCCGTCGGCCGGCACGAGAATGGTTTCCTTGTAGGCGATTTGAGGTTTGCCCGCGTTGGCCCCCACCTTGAATTCCCGAAACATGCGGTCCCGGATGATCTCCAGATGCAGTTCCCCCATCCCGGCGATGATCGTCTGCCCGGTTTCCTCGTTGGTGAAAACGCGAAAGGTGGGATCCTCCTCGGCCAGCCGCTGCAGCGCGTTCGACATCTTCTCCTGGTCGAGCTTGGTCTTTGGCTCGACGGCCATCGAAATGACGGGATCCGGAAACGAGGGTGGTTCCAGCAAAATCGGATAATCCTCGTCGCAGAGCGTGTCGCCGGTCGTGATGTTCTTGATGCCGACGATTGCGGCAATGTCGCCGGAGTAACAGGTGTCTATGTCCTCGCGTTTGTCCGCCTGGATCTGAATAAGCCGGCTGATGCGCTCGCGCTTATTCGTGCGGGGATTATAGACCGTGTCGCCCTTGCTCAATTTTCCGGCGTAGACACGGAAGAACACGAGCTTGCCGACAAACGGGTCGCTCCAAAGCTTGAACGCCAGCGAGCAGAACCGAGCGTTATCGTCGGCGGTAGCTTGCATCGGCTCCCCGGTGTCGGGATTTTGGCCCTTGGCCGGCGCAATGTCGAGCGGGCTGGGCAGATAGTCCACGACGGCATCCACCAGATATTGCACGCCCTTGTTCTTGAACGCCGATCCTCCGGCGACCGGAACAAACTTGTTGGCAATCGTCTGGCGGCGAATAGCCGCCTTGAGATCTTGCTTGGTAATCGGCTTCTCCTCGAGAAACAGCATGCCAACTTCTTCGTCCAGGTCGCACATCTGTTCCACGAGGTCCTGGTAGGCCTTTTCGGCGAGTTCCTTTTGTTCGGCCGGAATCTCGACGATTTCATAAGTAGAGCCGAATTGGTCGTTGTCGGAGTAGATGACCGCCTTTTGATTCAAGACGTCAATCTGACCCTTGAGGTAGTCTTCCTTCCCGAGAGGGATCAAGATCGGCCATGCGTTAGCGCCCAGCTTCTGACGCATGCTATTCACGGCCGCATCAAAGTCCGCTCCGACGCGGTCCATCTTGTTGACGAAGGCGATGCGGGGCACGTTGTATTTGGTCGCCTGGCGCCAGACGGTTTCGGACTGAGGCTGCACCCCGGCCACGCCACAAAAGACGGCGATGGCGCCATCGAGCACGCGAAGCGAACGCTCCACCTCGGCCGTGAAGTCGACGTGGCCTGGCGTGTCGATGATGTTCACCCGCTGCTTGATGCCTTCAAAAGTCTTGTAAATCCCCTCCTCCTTGCGCTGAACCCACGCGCAGGTGGTAGCGGCCGCAGTGATCGTGATGCCGCGTTCGCGCTCCTGTTCCATCCAGTCGGTGACCGTGGTGCCCTCATGCACCTCGCCGATCTTGTGGATCATTCCCGTATAGAAAAGAATTCGTTCGGTAAGGGTCGTTTTGCCCGCATCAATGTGTGCGGCGATCCCAATGTTGCGAGTCCGCTCCAGCGGGAATGCGCGATCCGGTGAGTTGGGATTGGCGGGTTTGACTTTGGCCTCGAGCGTGGCGGACATTTCAGCGAAACAGGTTGCGTTGACCCGGATAGGGACAGGCGGAACTTCCGGATCTCCCGTGGGTCCGCTTGTCTGTGCACGGTTCAAACATGATTACTATTCCTCGCAGAATCTGGTTGCAGAAGCGCGCCCTCCGCGGCTTGCAACCGATCTCGTGCGGGGTGTCGGAACGTAAAGAAGCCACGCCGCCAGGCAAGAGAAAATTTTCTGCTGGCGTTCCGACTGCCGGCTAAGGCGAGGTCTTGAGCCCTGCGGCGCCGGCGGCTTCTCCGAACCGGCTCTAGGAAAATTCCTTCAAGGCTTCGCGGCGGAGCTGCCGTTCCGCTTCAACCCAATCACCTGTTTCGTCGCCGGGCAAATTGAGGCGATTGCGCCGTTCCGCAATGTAATAGGCGCGCAAGGCGATATCGTCGCTGGAAAGCTCGACCACGGGCTCCTTCGTCTCCGTATCCGCACGTCGGATCTTGCCAGGTCCGGGCGATCCCGTCGCCGCCGCAGGGGCACCGTCAACAACGAGGCTGACCTTGGACTTTTTCAACGATCTTTTTGGTTTCGTCTTAGTGGATTCGTCGCTCTTGTCTTTCTTCTTCTTCGACATCATTTCGGCTTGTCAGCTTTCAGACTAGTGTCGTGCTTGGCAAGTCTGGCAAAATAAATCTTCAAAAATTTTTCTTTAAAAATAGGCTCTCTCCATGGTTGCGTTTGTCATTCGCTGGGTGGTCACGACGCTCGCCGTGCTGGTTGCGGCGCACCTGATTCCAGGCATCAATTACGAGGGTTGGGGCACGCTGCTCGGGGCCTCTCTCTTGCTGGGCATCATCAATGCCTTTGTCCGGCCGATTTTGCTCCTTCTGAGCCTGCCATTCATCATCGTCACCATGGGGTTGTTCATCTTTGTCATCAACGCGCTGCTCTTGCTGCTGGTTTCAAAGATTATTCCCGCCTTTCAGGTCGCCGGTTTTTGGAGCGCGTTTTTTGGGGCCATCGTGGTCAGCCTGGTAAGCTGGATCTTGAGTTCATTTTTCCGCGGCAGCGACGGGAGGATTCACGCGATCACGCATCATACGGCGGTGAAGCAGGCGAATGCGCGGGTGATCGAATGACCTATTGCCTGAGCCTCCAGTGCTTCGAAGGGCTCGTATTTCTTTCCGACACGCGAACAAGCGCAGGAGTTGACAACATCACGACGCATTCAAAAATGCGGGTCTACGCCGAGCCGGGGCAACCCGTTCTCTGTTTGCTGACTTCCGGCAACTTGTCGATCACCCAATCCGTGATCGCCTTCATCGAGCGGGACCTGGAAAAGGCCAAAGAAGACCCGAGCGTGCACAATCTGTTGGATCAGCCGAGCCTCTTCGAGAGCGTGCACTACCTGGGCCAGCGGGTCCGCGAGGTGCGCCGCTTGCACGCCGAGGCGTTGGACCGGGCAGGAATCAGTTTCAACAGTAACTTCATTTTGGGAGGCCAAATCGCTGATCAACCGCCGGAAATTTACCAGATCTATCCGGAGGGAAATGCCATCCATGCCAGCCGCGACTCCCCATTCCTGCAGATTGGCGAACTAAAGTACGGCAAACCGATTCTCGACCGCGGCTTCACCTTCGAGACCCCGCTGGCGGAGGCGATAAAATTCGGCCTTCTGTCGCTTGATGCCACGGCCAAGAGCAATCTTTCGGTGGGGACCCCTTTTGAGCTTTTTTCTTACAGAAAGGACAGTCTCGACGCGCGACATCGATTCAAGCTGGAAGAGAACGATCCCTATCTTAGCATGGTTCGCGAACGCTGGCAGGAGGGGTTGATTCGCCTTGTGCGCGATATTCCCGAGCTCGATCTTATCCCAAGATGAGCTTTCTCGAGCCCGGCGATGCCGTGCGAATCAAGATTTGTGGAGTTACCAGCCGGGTGGACGCGGAAGCGGCGCTGAGCGCCGGAGCGGACGCCCTGGGGTTCAATTTCTATCGCGGCTCAAAGCGGCACGTCGCCTTTGAAGAGAACCGTTCCTGGATAAAGGGCCTCGCGGGCCGGGCGTTTCGGGTGGCGGTGGTCGTCGATGCCGAGATGGACGAGCTCCGCGCACTGCGAAGTTCGGAATGTTTCGAAGCCGTTCAATTTCACGGCGACGAGACGCCCCGGTTTTGCGCGAATGCGGGGTTCTCGGTTTGGATCCGCGCCGTGCGCGTAAAAGATGACCGGTCATTGAAGGACGCCCTTCGTTACGAAACGCGGTACTTGCTGCTCGACGCGTGGGCGAAGGCTTCCTACGGAGGCACCGGACGCCAAGTCAACCGAAACCTGGCACGCGAATTCGTCGCCGCCCAACCGGAAAGACGGATCATTCTCGCCGGAGGTCTCTCGCCGGAGAACGTCGCCGAAGCGGTGGCCACTTTGAGACCGCATGCGGTTGACGTAGCCAGCGGCGTCGAAACCGGCCCGGGACGAAAAGATCCCCGGCGCATGGCGGACTTTATCGCCGCCGCGCGCTCGGCCCTGGAGCGCGCTCGGACTGGAGCAAGCACTGCGCCAGATTCCCTTGTTTAACCGCCCCGGCTTGCCAGAAACGAAAGCGGCTGATTCCATGCAGCACCGATGAGCGATACCTACAGGATTGCGGTTCTCGCGGGCGATGGAATTGGCCCGGAAGTCATGGTTCAGGCGCTGCGCGTCCTCCGCGCGGTTGAGAAGAAGTTTTCCCTGGTTCTCAAGATCGACGAAAAGCCGGTCGGTGGCAGCGCGATAGACCTCCACGGGAATGCTCTCCCCGACGAAACGCTCAAGGCCTGTGAACAGGCCGACGCCATCTTGTTCGGCTCCATCGGGGGACCAAAATGGGAATCGCTTCCTCCTTCCCAACAACCTGAGCGCGCCGCCTTGCTTCCCCTTCGCAAACACTTTGGATTGTTTGCCAACCTGCGCCCGGCCATCTGTTTGCCTGAGCTTACACATGCTTCGCCGCTGCATCCTAGGATCGTCGAGGGGGGGTTCGATATCCTCTGTGTGCGCGAATTGACAGGAGGCCTCTATTTCGGCGAACCAAAATACATCAAGCACGAAGGCGGCGAGCAGTTTGCGGTGGATACGATGCTTTACTGGGAGAGCGAAATCCGCCGCATTGCCAGAGTGGCTTTCGAAGCGGCGGGCAGCCGCAAGGGCCGAGTGGCCTCGATCGACAAGGCCAACGTTCTGCAAAACGGGGTGCTCTGGCGTCGCGTCGTCGAAGAAGTGGCGAAGGATTACCCGGGCATCGCCCTCAGCCACCTTTACGTGGACAACGCCGCAATGCAGTTGGTGAAAAACCCGAAAAGCTTTGACGTCGTGCTGGCGGAAAATCTTTTCGGCGACATCCTGAGCGATGAAGTCGCCATGCTCACCGGTTCTCTCGGCATGCTGCCCAGCGCCAGCCTTGGGGAGAGCAGCGCGGGATCCGCTCGCTTCGGGATGTACGAGCCAAGCGGAGGCTCCGCTCCCGATATCGCGGGCCAAGGGATCGCCAATCCGGTGGCCCAGATTCTCTCCGCCGCCATGATGCTGCGCTTTTCCTGCTTGCAGGAGGAAGCCGCGCGCGCGGTCGAAGGCGCCGTCCGCCGGGTCATCGCCTCCGGGTTGCGCACGGCGGACATTCATACGCCGGAAACGACCCTCGTCGAGACCGCGGGCATGGGCGACGCGATCGTGGCGGCCATTTAGCGGAAAGCGGCCTCTGAGCGGCCTTGTTTTTCGCCCTCATCCTCAAGACGCCCGCCCCGGGGAGCGCTTGTCCGCCTAGGGGATGGAGGAATCGACGAAATCCAAGGCCGGAATCCCGGCCCGTCCAATTCCGAAGGGGAGGGTTTCGGCGCTTGACGCCGCTGCGCAAGAGCACCAACTTTCCGGCCTTGGCAAGGGGCATACTCCGGCGACGAACGAGACCCCGCGAATGCCATCTTCAACGCTTTAATTTCAATGTTTGACAACGTCTTGGGATTTTTTTCGAACGATATCGGGATCGATTTGGGCACGGCGAACACGCTGGTCTATGTCAAGGATCACGGGATCGTTCTCCGGGAGCCCTCGGTGGTGGCCGTCCAACAAGGCACGAACAAAGTGCTGGCGGTCGGCGACGAGGCGAAGCGCATGCTCGGGCGCACCCCGGGCAATATCGTGGCCATCCGCCCGCTGAAGGACGGCGTAATCGCCGACTTCGAGGTAACCGAAGCGATGCTCCGACATTTTATCAGCAAGGTGCACAATCGCCGGCGAATGGTGCGGCCCCGTGTGGTCATCGCGGTTCCCAGCGGCATTACCGAGGTCGAAAAGCGCGCGGTCAAGGATTCGGCCACCCATGCGGGGGCTCGGGAAGTCTATCTGATCGAGGAGCCGATGGCGGCCGCGATTGGATGCGGCCTTCCTGTGCAGGATGCCGCCGGCAATATGATCATCGACGTCGGCGGAGGCACCACCGAGGTCGCCTTGATTTCCCTTTCCGGGATCGTCTTCAGCCGCAGCGTGCGGGTGGCGGGGGATGAACTTGACGAGGCCGTTATCAACTATATGAAGCGCGCCTACAATCTGATGATCGGCGAGCGGACCGCTGAAGACATCAAGATCAAGATCGGCTCGGCCTACAAGATGGAGAAAGAGCTGAGCATGGAAGTGAAAGGACGTGATCTCGTCGCCGGGCTGCCGAAGACGATCACCATCTCCTCCCAGGAAGTGCGCGAGGCGGTGATGGAACCCGTTTCGACGATCGTGGATTCGGTTCGCATCACTCTGGAACGATGTCCGCCAGAACTTTCCGCCGATCTGGTGGACCGCGGGCTCGTCCTGGCTGGCGGGGGAGCGCTCCTGCGAGGATTGGACAAGCTGCTGCAGGAAGAGACCGGTTTATCGGTCCACGTTGCGGAGGATCCTCTCAGCGCCGTCGCGGAGGGAACCGGAAGGGCGCTCCAGGAGTTGCGCTTCCTTAAAGCGGTGGCCTCTCGCGATCGCGCTTCGGCCAGCCACTGAAACGAATGTGAGGGGGGGCGCGGAATTTCTGAGGATGTAGCCAGCGGTTTCGATGAGCCGTCTCAACGTCATCCTTGTCGTCGCCGTGATTATCGGCGCGGTCATCATCTCATCATTCGGCTCAGGGGCGATGCAAAGGCTGCAGGCGGGCTTTCTCAGCGCCGTCTCTCCCTTCCTGCGCACAGGTTCCGCGGTTCAACGGCAGCTCGGCGCCATGGGACAAGGCCTCAAGAATCTCGACCAGCTTGAAGACGAAAATCAGCGGCTCCAAGCCGAGAACACAGAACTGCGGGCGACGAATCAGATTCTCAGGGACCTTGAAACCGAGAACAGCAAGCTTCGCTCCGCCCTCGATTATAAGAAGCGCTCCATTTTCAAGCTCGTGCCCGCGCGCGTGCTGTCTCGCGACGCATCAAGCTGGTGGAGCACGGTGAAAATCAACCGCGGCTTTGAAGATGGACTGGAACCGGATCAGCCGGTGCTCACCGACGTCGGTCTCGTTGGCAAAACAACAACCGTCGCGAAAAACGATTCCATCGTCCTGCTGGTCAGCGACGAAAGCTGCAAGGTGGCTGCCAAAGTCGAGGGCTCCAATGAAAGGGGGATTCTGTCCGGGCGGCGCACCGGCGCCAGCGGAGGCACCACCGAAATGGAACTCAACTTCCTGAGCAAAAATGCGAATCTCCAGCCGGGACAGAGGCTCTACACCGAAGGGGTCAGCAAGGGAACTTCCACAGGCGTGTTTCCATCGGGCATCTTCCTTGGAACTGTCAAGAGCTTCCAGGCGCGCCCGCTGGACGGCCAGGCGATCGTCGAACCTGCCGTCGACCTCTCCTCGGTCGAGGACGTTTTCGTGGTCGTGGGTGCCAAATGAAACTCGTCGTCGGTTGCCTGTCGCTGGCGCTTGCGGTTTTCCTGGCGCTGATTGTTCAGGAATTCATTCCGCCGATCCGGGCGATGCACGGCGCGCGGCTCTTGCTGGTGCCGATGGTATTTTGTTACGGGGCGCTGGCCCTGCCCTTCTGGGCGATGCTCCTCATGGCCGCCTATTCGGGGCTTCTCATGGATCTCGCCTACTTGAACATCCCTGACGGCCACGTTGAAATTGCGCTGGGATGGTCTATGGTCGTTTTTGTGTTTTTCGGGCTTTTTGCTCACGGCCTTCAGCCCGCGTTTGTCGCCGGACGCTGGTGGCTGCACATACCGGTGAGCGCCATATCAACCTCTGTTTTTCTGGCCCTGCAATTCGCGATGATCTGCTTCAGGCGCCAAGGGATCTTTTTCAATGAGACCGTGGCCTGGCGGATTTTGGCGCCGGGAGCTTTCGCGGCGCTCCTGTCGCCGTTAGTGCATTTAGTGGTGGTGAAGCTTGGACCCTACATACGCGGTTCCAGGCGTCTCCGCGCGTACCGGATCGGTCAATGAAGCGCGGGCAAATTCCCTTTCGGATCTATTTTCTGGGGGCCATCATGTTCCTTGGCCTGTCGACGCTCGCCTTCAGGCTTTGGTACGTGCAGATCGCCCGAGGCGCCGAATACACGGCGAAGGTTGCTTCCGGCTCGCGCATTACCGTTCGCATCCCGGCAGTCCGGGGCGACATTCTCGACCGGAACGGCATCCCTCTCGTTCAAAACCGGGCCAGCTTCGACGTGGATTTTTTCCTTCCGGATATGGTGCGCGCGTATCGGGAGGGGCATGGCAGCGTTCCCATGCACAGCTTTCGGGGAACTGTTCGCAACATGCAGAAGGATATGACCGAGGCGGACGTCCGGCGCATTGTCGCCGAAGAGATTATCCCGCGCCTCGAGGATCTCGGCGTGGCGCAGGATTACAATGCAGACCGGCTTCAGATTCATTACCGGCTCCGAAGCGAGGTGCCCTACAACTACCTCCAGGATATGGACTTCGAGACCATGGCGCTGCTCTCGGAACGCAATCTTGGCGTCCCGGGGGTCAACGTCACGAAAAAGCCGGTGCGCCAATATCTCTACGGTGCGCTGGGCGCCCATTTCCTGGGTTATGTCGGCATGCCCGGCGATCTCAGCAAGCTTCCGGATATCAACAAGTTCAACTTTTATGATCCGGATATGGAGGGCAAAGCCCAAATCGAACTGGCGATGAACGACTACCTGAAGGGCACACCCGGCGTTAAAATCCTTCAGCGGGACGCCAAAGGAACTATCATCCGGAGCGAGACGGAAATCGTCGAACCCAAGCAAGGCGCGAACGTCTATCTGACGATTGACGCGCGCATCCAGTATATTGTGGAGCAGGCATTGCGGGCCGTCGGCCGCGCCGCCGCGGTGGTCGTGGATCCCCGCAGCGGAGACATTCTGGCCATGGCCTCGGTTCCCTCCTACGATCCGAACAAATTCATACCCGCGATCGCCGCAAAAGACTGGCTTGAGCTCAACAAAGACGAAACTGACCCGCTGCTTAATCGGGCCATTAGTGCTTACGCTCCCGGATCCAGTTACAAGATCCCGGTGGGGCTGGCTGGCCTGCGGGCCGGAGTGGGCAATCGCTCATTCACCTGCTCGGGCGGTGTTCAATATGGTAACAAATACATGAAGTGCTGGATCGCAGATAAGGGGGGAGCGCATGGCACTCTCACCCTTCCCAATGCAATCAAGCTTTCGTGCAATGCCTTTTTTTACCAGTATGGAAATGCGGCGGGCATCGATCAGATCGACGCCATGGGAAACATGCTTGGTCTTGGTCAAAAGTCCGGGGTACCTCTTTCGGGCGAGGCTCCCGGAGTGCTGCCGGGGCCGGAATGGCTGGCGGCCATCAATCCTCAGGCGCGCTGGAGTTCCGGGCTTACGGCAAACACCGCGATCGGCCAGGGGGACGTGCTGGCAACCCCATTGCAGATGGCCATGATCGCCGCGACCGTGGCCAACGGCGGAACCTGTTACTATCCGAGAATGATCGACAAGGTCGTCGCCCAAGATGGCACGGTCCTGCTGCAGGAGCCCGCGAAGGTGCGTTCCAATCTTCTGACCGATGGCGGCATGACGTCCGAAATGATCGAAAAGGTCCGCCTGGGCATGAACAAAGTGGTCAACGAGGGAGGTGGAACCGCCGGCAAGGCGCGCATCAAGGGTGTGACTGTGGCCGGCAAGACGGGCACCGCCCAGTTTTGGCGAAGTGGCGTCAAGGATAACCACACCTGGTTTCTGGCATTTGCGCCCTACGACTCGCCTCGCTACGCGCTGTGCGTGATCGTTCAGGGCGCGAAGTCCGGAGGCGGAGTCTCAGCGCCGATCGCCGCCAAAATTCTCGAGGACACCTTTGCCCTCGATGAGGGCAAGGAATCCGAATTGGCTTGGTTGGAGCCTGCCCAAGGCAATTTCAAATTTGTTGAAAGTGTCGATTTCAACCGCGAAATTCCGACCGCGACCACGATCGCGGCCGACGAGGAAACGGGCAGCGAAAACCCGCCCTCGCGACGCTCTCAGGAAAAACAAGAGAACAAGCCCGCCGCCGCGCCCAACGTGCGTGACGAAGCCGACGAAGGCGGACGGGTCCAAAACAAAGTCCGCAAACCTTCGGGAATTGAAAAGTTCTTCAATTTCCTAAGAGGGGGCAACAGGGACAAGAAGGAGAAACCGAAGGCTCCTCCGGCGGTCCCTGGGGGTCATCGATGAGCGCCTCCTGGCCACAATTTTCCTTCAAGCTCGAAGGACAACCCATTTTTTTTGATGATAGAAACCGTAAAGAAAATTTTAGGCCTGGGAAAGAAGAACACCGGGATCAAACTCGTTGTCAGTTGCGAGCGGCTTGAAAAGCGCGTCGCGCTGCTGGAAAACAATCGCCTCGAGGAATATACGACCGAACGCGATTCCGACCGCAACATCGTCGGGGCGATCTACAAGGGAAAGGTGAGGAATATCGAGCAGGGCATCAAGGCGATGTTCGTCGATATCGGGTTCGAGAAAAACGCGTTCCTCCAATTCTGGGACGCCATACCCGCCGCACTCGACAGCGGAGTCGAAGCAGTCTCGCGTGAAGCAGGCAGGAAGAGGGGTCAAAAGATCACCCATAAGGACGTTCCAAGAATTTATCCGGTCGGTTCGGACATCCTCGTGCAGGTCAAGAAGGGCCCGATAGGAAACAAGGGCCCCCGGATTGCGACCGATATCAGTCTCGCCGGACGCTATCTTGTGCTGATGCCCTTCAACGATCAGTGTGGCATTTCAAGGAAGATCGACGATCCCAAGGAGCGCGATCGCCTCAGGAAGGTGCTTCGCGAACTCGACATCCCCGATGGAATGGGGGTGATCATGCGTACCGTCGGCCAGGGTCAGCGGTCCCGCTATTTCGTTCGCGATTTGAGCATCCTTCTCCAGAAATGGGACGAGATCCAGCGCGGCGTCGCGGAGAGGCCAGCTCCGGCTTGCCTGTTTCAGGAGCCCGATCTGATCGAGCGAACGGTGCGCGATTTCCTCACCGATGAAATCGACGCCGTGATGATTGATGATCCCAAAGCTTGGGAACGTGTCCAGGAGCTGGTCGGCCAGATTTCGTCGCGGGCCAAGAAACGGATTCAGCTCTACTCCGGCTCGCAGCCGATTTTCGACTGCTTCGGCGTCCAGGCGCAAATCGATGCCGCATTTCACCGCCAGGTTTGGCTGCCCTGCGGCGGCTATATTGTCATCGACGAGACGGAGGCCCTGATTGCCGTGGACGTCAACACCGGCCGGAACAAGGGGTCCAAGGATATCGAAAAAACGATCTTGCAGACAAATCTCGAAGCGGCGGACGAGATCTGCCGGCAGATGCGTTTGCGAAACGTCGGCGGCATCATCATCGCGGATTTCATCGACATGAAAAGCCGCAAGGATCAGCAGGCGGTGTATCAGCGCGTCCGCGACCGCCTCAAGCGTGACAAGGCCCGCACCCACGTGCTGCCGATTTCCCAGCTTGGGCTGATGGAAATGACGCGGCAGCGCGCCGCGGAGAGTTTGGCCAGCACACATCTGCTTCCTTGCCCCCACTGTCATGGCAAAGGGGTGATCAAAAGCCCCATGACCATGAGCGTGGAACTGCAGCGCGCCTTGCATTCCGTGATGCGGAAATACCAGGACAACGTTCACGAAGTGAAAGTCATCGTGCACCCCGATCTCCTGAATCGGTTGCGCACCGAGGATGAAGAGCACCTGGTGGATATCGAGCGCCGCTACGCCGGACGGCTCTCATTCCGCCCCGATTCGACTTACCACCAGGAGAAGTTCGTGATCCTGAACGCCCTTTCCGGCGAGGAGCTCAAGCCTTAGGATCTCCCCTTACGCGATCGTTCCAAGCCGCTGAAGATAGGTGAAAGTATAAATCCCGGAGCTATGACCGTCCGCCCAGCGTGGTTGCAAGCCGTAGCCGCCCACCGCATCCCACCCGGTCAGATCGAAGCTCGTCCGGGAATAGAGGACCTTCGGTCTGATCAGGCGGCCCAGAACGTCGGGCTCGCCGCCGCAAGATGCGCAGGGACAGGCTCTCCGCAGCGTCTCGAGCGGGATGTAGGTTTCTTGGCCCTCGGACCACGCAATGGCCAACTGGTCGCCAATTTTCTGGATCGCCTTCGGTTTAAGCACGGGCTTGATTCTGCGGAACTTTCGCCTCAAAAGCAAATCGCCGGTGAGGAGGGCCGCGCCGCCGGCGGTTTTCCAGAACTTCGCCGCCATTGCCTCCGCAACCCGCTGCCGGACTCGCCGGAGGCTTTCTCGTGACGGCCCCTGAACTTGTCGCTCCCGCCGGGGACTGGAATTGCTTGCGCGCTGCCGTGGCGAACGGTGCGGACTGCGTCTACTTCGGTCTTTCTCGTTTCAAAGCCCGGATGCGCGCAGAAAATTTCCGCGAGGAGGAACTGCCCGGTGTCGTGGATTTCCTTCACAGCCATGGAGTGAAAGGCACGTCGCCCTGAATGTTCTGGTCTTTACGGAGGAACTCGAAGAGGTCGTGGAGGAGTTGCGGCTGCTGAACAATTTAGGGATCGACGCCGTCATCGTCCAGGATGTCGGCATCGCGGAGGTGTCCCGCCGCCTCTTTCCGGCGCTGCCGGTTCATGTCTCCACCCAGATGACCATCACCTCGCCCGAGGGAGTCTCTTTTGCCAAAGAACTCGGTGCAAAACAGGTCGTTGTTGCCCGCGAGCTCTCCCTGCGCGATTTGGCGACGTTCGGGTCGGAACTTCCGCTTGAAGTCTTCGTCCATGGGGCACTCTGCGTCGCCTATTCGGGGCAATGTCTGACCAGCGAATCCCTTGGCCGACGCAGTGCCAATCGGGGCGAATGCGCCCAGGCGTGCAGGATGCCTTATCAGATCGTCGTCGACGGCGAAGTCCGGGACCTGGGCGAGAAGAGCTACCTGCTTTCGCCTCAGGACCTTGCGGCAATCGGTGAGATTCCCGAGCTGATGCGGCTGGGCGTCCGCGGCTTCAAGATCGAAGGGCGGCTCAAGACGCCGGAATACGTGGCCGCGGTGACCCGAGTTTATCGTGAGGCGATCGACGCCGCGCTGCGCGAGGAGATTTCTCCGATCAGCGCAGAAGATCATTACGGCCTTGAAATGACCTTCTCGCGCGGCCTTTTCAGCGGCTGGCTGCACGGAGTGAACCACCAGAAGCTGGTCGAGGGGCGATACGGAAAGAAGCGCGGCGCATTCGTGGGCAGATTCGTCTCGATCACCGGGGCGTCCGTGGGGATCGACGCGCCGGATTTCCACTCCGCGAACTGGCCGAAGCCGGGTGACGGAGTTGTTTTCGAGAATCCCGCGGATACCGACTCGGAACAAGGCGGGCGTGTTTACCAAGTCGCCGGAAACCGGCTCCTCTTCCGGAGAACCCAATTGGATCTTTCAAAGATTAAGCCTGGGACCCGGGTCTGGAAAACCAGCGACCCGGCGCTCGACCGCCGGTTGCGAAGAGCTTGGCGGGCGCGAACGACCGGACGCCTTGAGCATAAGGTCCCGCTCGGGCTGATGTTTTCGGGTGGCGCGGGCCAGCCCCTGGCTTTGGAAGTGAGAATTGGCGGGGAGGCTCTCTCTCTCTCCACGTCTGTGGCGCTCGAGATCCCGCGGAAATTTCCGCTCACCGTCGAAGCGCTGGAGGAGATCTTTTCCCGTCTGGACGAGACGCGTTATCGGCTGGCGGCTCTCGACTACCGCAAGGACGAACCGGTTTTTCTGACGAGAAGCGAGCTCGGCCGGCTGAGGCGGTCGATACTCCTGGCGTTGGAAGAGCGTCACGCGGACCAGCCCCCTCCGGGATCTCATTGTTCCAGGCACTTCAGGATCCCCGCGAGCCGGCCGGCGGCTCCGATGGCCGCCGGGAATGTGAAGCCCGGAACCTGCCCGCCGCGCCGAAACTGGCAGTGCTTTGCAGGACGATGGGGCAAATCGAAGCCGCGCTCGGTTGTGGCGCCGCCATCGTCTATGCCGATTTTGAAGATGTCCGCGGCTTCAGGAACGCGGTGAGCGCCGTCCGGATCCGGGGCGAAACCGAGATTTTCCTAGCCACTCCGCGCATCCAGAAGCCGAGCGAAGAGGGATTTTTTAAAATGATTAAAACCGCGCGGCCCGATGGCGTGCTCATCCGGAACGTGGGGGCCCTGTCTGTACTTTCGGCACTCTTCGCTGCGAATGCTTGGCGACTTCTCGCTGAACGTGGCCAATCCCGCGGCGGCAGCCGTTTTTCTGGCACGTGGACTCGAGCGTCTCACCATCTCTTACGACCTCAACATCAAGCAGGTTCTCGGGTTGCTGGCTTCGTCCGATTCGAAGCGCTTCGAACTGACTATTCATCAGCATATCCCCATGTTTCACATGGAGCATTGTGTCTTTGCGGCCTTTTTTTCGAAAGGGGCCTCCTTCCTGGATTGCGGGCGGCCGTGCGAAAGGCATCGCGTGCATCTGCGCGACCGCGTGGGAATTGAGCATCCCCTGCGCGCTGACGTCGGCTGCCGGAACACCCTGTTCAATGCGCGCGCTCAGACCGGCGCCGAATATTTCCAAGAGCTGAGAGACTCGGGATTGACTCACTATCGCGTTGAACTCCTTGAGGAGAATAAATCTGAAACGGAAGCGATCGTCCGGGCGTATCGGGCGCTGCTTGACGAGCCCGTCAATGGAACGCATTTGTGGCGCCGGCTCAAGGCTCAGTCACAACACGGGGTCACACGCGGAACGTTCAATTGACACTTCTCGTCGACACGCTTGCGCCGCTCGTTCTGATTATCATTCTCGGCGCCGCTCTGGCCCGAATCCGCTTCCTTGGCCCGGTTTTCATCGCGGACTTGAACAAGCTGGCCTTCTGGATTGCTCTTCCCGCCCTGCTTTTCACTTCCGCCAATCGCGCGGCCGCTCCCGATTCTCAAGTCTGGCGCCTACTGGCAGTCCTCCTCGCCGCGACGGTCCTCATTGCGCTGCTGGCCCTCGGAGTCGGAATCGCGTTGCGAATGCCGGGAAGGGCGGTGGGAACCCTGATGCAATCGGCCTTCCGGGGAAACCTAGCCTACATCGGAATTCCCCTCCTCGCCTACAGCTTCTCGGAAAGCGCCCCGGAGAATAATGGGGAAAGCCCGATCGCAAGTGCCGTGATCGTCATGATCCTCACCATGGCTGTCTACAATATTCTTGCCGTGGTCGTTCTCCAGGCCGGAAGCCATTCGACAAAGCGGGCCGAGTGGAAAAAACTGGCCCTCTCCATCGCCACCAATCCCCTCCTTGTAGCGGGACTGCTCGGTTTGATCGTGCCAGTGGTGGGCCTTGCCCTGCCCTCCTTCGTCCAGCGGGCGCTGGAATCGCTGGGCGCGGCGGCTGTCCCCATCGCCTTGATGTGTATCGGCGGTTCTCTGGCGACAACGCCACTGCGCGGGCGACGTTTGTGGATTGTTACCGCGGCCCTTCTGAAGGTGGTCGTCTTGCCTGTTCTGGTATTTTTCCTCGCGCGGCTCGCGCGGCTCGGGCCGGCCGAGTTGCGAATCGCCCTGGTCCTTTCCTCCTGTCCGACTGCCGCCGCGGCCTTCGTGATGGCGCGTCAAATGGGCGGCGATGAGTCGCTTGCGTCGGGTTCGATTGCGCTGAGTACCTTGCTTTCCTCGATATCCCTGGCCATGTCTCTTTCATTAACGGCCTGGAAATGATAAAATTAAGCCGTCCTCAGTATTCTCGCGCGAGAAGGTAGTCGGCGAGCTGGCGAAGTTGCTCGGCCTTCCTTCCCAATGGATCGAGCGCCCGGTGCGCCAAATCAGTGAGCCGCCGGGCTTCCTTGCGCGAGGCTTGCAGCCCGATGATTGAGGGATAGGTGGCTTTTTGCGACGCCTCGTCCTTGCCGGGGCTCTTGCCAAGCTTTTCGCTGGTCTGCGTGACGTCGAGAATGTCGTCGATCACCTGGAAAGCAAGGCCCAGAGAATGCCCGAACTTTCCGAGCGCGGCGAGCTCCTTGGGGGTGGCGTCGGCGGTCATCGCGCCGAGCTTCACGCTCGCCACGATCATCGCGGCCGTTTTGCACTGATGCGTAAATCGCAGCTCCGCGCGAGAGGACCTCTTTCCTTCCCCTTCCAGATCAGTCACCTGGCCCGCGATAAGCTTTTTGCTGCCGGCGGCGGAGGCCAGCTCCAGCAAAAAATCCTTCAGACGGTAACGCGACGTCTCTCGAATCGTGGCCAGAATCTCGAAGGCCTGGGTCAACAAGGCGTCTCCCGCGAGGACCGCCACCGCTTCGCCGAAAACCTTGTGGGACGTGGGCCGTCCGCGCCGCAGATCGTCATTGTCCATGCACGGCAGGTCGTCGTGGATGAGCGAGTAGGTATGCACGCACTCAAGAGCGCACGCGGGAGGCAGCGCATTCTCCAGGTGCCCACCGCACGCCTCGGCCGCCGCAAGACAGAGAATCGGTCGTATGCGCTTGCCGCCGCCAAGCAGGCTATACCGCATGGCACGGTGTATCGTTGCGGGCCTCGTCGAAGCCTTCGGCAGGAATCTGGCGAGGGCGGCGTCCACTTCCCGTGCTCGTGCCGCCAGATAGCCGCCAAGCAATTCCTGGGAAAATGCCTTTTCCTTCATCAATTGGAAAAAACGGGAAATCGAGTCGTTTCCCGGCAAATACGCGATGCGGGCCTGGGAAACCAGTCTGATTCCCCCCCGTGCGGTTCTAGCGACATCGACATCTCGGCTGGATAGGGTTTTGGCGATTGTGCCGCGATAGCGGGCTATTGTGAAGCTCCACATTGCGTTTCCGGTTCAGCCGCCTCGTCAGGCGATTTGACGCGTGAGCCGGCATTTCGCAAGAGCAAGCCCCCCAAGGAAATGGCGCGCATCGAACCCGTTGCACAAACGAAAACAAAATACGCACCTCTGCAGAGACTTCTCGATGTATCTAATACTCAGCGAGCTCGAAAGCAATCACCAAATTGCTTATCGTAGTTAGATACTTCTATATCGATCCGGCAACCGACTTAGACCCGATATATCTTAGCAATCCATTGTTGATATAAGTCATTGAGCATCTGACTCATCGACGTTGCTCGAGGGTGGCGCTCCGGCAAGGGAGTTCTAAGCGCCCGTTGGCAAAGCCAACGAAGCTAAGCATTATTTGTTAGAAGTTTCGTCACTTTTTTGTTGCATAATTCTTTACTTTCCGGCTAGCCTAACGCTAGCCGAGCCCGACTAAATTAAGGACCCGGTCCCCAAGCCAAAACAGGCTCCACCCTTCTCAGGTCAAGAAGGATCGAGAGAAATCTCGCCTTATGACTTTACGATTCGTCAGTGGCCACGCGGAGCGCAGCCCTAATTCGTTGGAGCGCGTCTCGGGCACCAAGGATCCCGGGCATCTCTCGAACGGAAGCCGCTCTGGCGCAGGAGGGCTTCGCGGGTGGGGGATCCGCTCGGTGGCATGCCTGGTTTGGATGCTTGGAGGCTCTTCGGCCCTTGTAGCGCAGACGGGGTTTTCGTGGACTTTGTCGCAGTCCGGGCTAACGAGCGCGGGCATTTACGACTCTGAGAATCGATTGGTTCGGGTTCTTTGGGCGAAAAAGACTTTGGGAGCCGGAAGTTATACTTCGAGTTGGGACGGCCTCGACGGTAATGGAACGCCAGTTTTTGCGGGCGCTTACACATGGAAGGTGGTTGTAAACCGTTGCACTTACAACAATATCGGAGCGCTTGGAAATACCGGGCAACCGCGCACGAGTTTTGGCCACGTCCCCTTCTTTGTCGAAGGGGTGGCGGTAGACGCGCAAGGTGCCGTCTACACGGTCCACGACTGGGATGAGCCCCATCACGACGTGAAAAAATGGTCTTCCACGACCGGCCAGGCCTTGTTCACTACCGGTCACGCAGTGGGCGAAGCGCTGCTTAAGGGCGTCGCTGTGGAGCCCGATGGTTCCTACGCATATGTGACCGGCTACGGAGGCGCGGACGTCAACGACAGGGCAAGCATCAAATTTTCGATTTTTCGAATCGGATTGACGGGAAGCTCCCCGGGAGTCGTCGATTTTGTTTCGGCGGGCCGAAGCATCACGGTTTACGCGGGAAATGCGCAATATCCTGCGAACGCCACAGCGGCAGACATTGACGTGATGAGGGTCCCCCTGATTTCGGTGGCGCTTCGAGGCGGCAGCATTTACGTGACCGACGCACTCGGGGGGCGCATTCTCAAGTATGACAAGGTTTCCGGTGTTCTCCAGCAGCAGATCATGGGGATCCGTGCGGCCTGCGGCATTGCAGTGGCGTCCGATGGAAGGATCTGGGTTGGGCGCGACCATACGAGAGTGAGTGTTTACAGCGCGGCAGGGAGTCTTCTCGCCACCCCGATTACGAACCTGAAGGAAGTTCGGGCGCTTTCCATCCAGGGCACAACGCTTTGCGTTGCGGATCGGACCGGACAGATCCGCAGGTACACGATAAGATCAAATGGCACTTCGGTAACGTCTCCGAGCAATTTCGGGCAAACAGCAGGCCCCGGGGATCGCTCTTCGAATCGCCTCTCGAATATCAACGGAATGGCCATGGATGCGTCAGGCAACGTGATAGTTTCCGATCGGATGGGAGAGGGCTCGCGCTTGCAGAAGCTGGCGCCAAATTTCAGCCAACTCTGGCAGCAGATGTGCCTCGAGTTTTCCTCCCAGGCGGCCTACGTGAAAGAGAACCCCGACATTCTGATCTCCGCATACAGAAACGTCTACCAGATTGATCGATCGACCGGTAACTGGACTTTTCTGGGTCCAGGGAGCACGGAAACGGCGGGGCGCTATTTCGGCAACTTCGATACCACGACCTTCGGACCGCCTCGGGCGATACGGCTCGCTAGCAATGATTTCCTCTACTTCCCAACCGGGGATGGCGTTGCCGTGTATCGCCTGGTTGCCGCCACAGACTCCGCGCACGGTCCCACGCTCAAGCTTGTTTCTTGTCTGGCGGAATCGAAGCCGAGCCCGGACGGCGTGCTGAGGGCGGAGTCGTGGCTGGACAAAAACAAATACCTTTGGTCGTGGAACGACAGTACGGGCGACGGTCAAATTCAATACCCGGGAGACGTAACCCTTTTGGCAAGTCCCGGGAATCCTGCCGGCTGGAAATGGGACCAGGCCTCCTTGGGAGTGGATGATGCGGGGTGGATTTGGGTCGCTTCGGCAGCGCGCATCTTTCCGCCCGGCGCCTTCGAGGGCCAGGCAATCTACGCCATAGCTCCAGGCCAAAGTGATTTGGGAAATCCCACCTATCAGTGGACCAGTGCGGTGAAGGTGATGGACGAGGCGACCGGCCGCGCCGCTCTTGGCCTGGCTGGCGAGCAATTCAACTGGATGATGGTAAACCGATCGCCCAATGACGGCATGGTGTATGCGCTCGCCTATGCGGCGAAGGCTGGGCTTCCTTCGAGAGGAGGTTCCTGGATGGGAGGCAACGTTCTCTTCGCATTTGATGGACAGACTTCTTCGACTCCCGCGCAATTGGCCGCGCCGAAATGGCTGGTTCCCTTGCCCACCGCCGCGGTCGGCATGACGCCGATTCCGGGCGGTCCGGGCGGGGTGTTCGTGGGCGCCAACACGGACGATACAACGGGCGCCGATCGCGGCGGCGTCATTCATCATTACACGAAGGATGGCCTGCTGATAGGCTCCTTCAAGTCCGCGCCTGCCTTTGGTGTTGAAGGTTCGCAGGATTTGCCATCCGGCGCTTTCGATGCTTTCTCGGCGATCAGTTGCAACCGCGATCCCCGCGACGGCATATTGGACGTCTTTGGAGAGGATAACTGGAACCAGCGATTGCTTTGGTATCGAGTCGACGACCGTAACATTCAGACCCAGACGGGCAACCTAAATGTGCCCTCCGCCAGCAACTCGACGCGCTACCAATTGACTGTGAACAAGGGCATCGGAAACGGCAACTACTTGCCGGGAACCGTTGTTAACGTCACAGCGGACATTCCGCCGGTCGGGCAGGAGTTCGTACGCTGGACGGGGCCCGATACCTCGAGGTTGTCGAATGTCAACTCCCCCAGCACGACGCTCACGATGCCTTCAAGCGCTCTTTCGATCACGGCGACTTACGACTGGGCCAAGGGCAATGACAAGATCCGTTATTTTCCCACGGCCGGCGCAGAGGATCGGCTGCTGGATTGCGTGTTTGAGGGGACCAACGGAGATCCCATAACGGGCGCCTATTCACCATTCTACGTCGTGGCGGCGAAGCCTCCGCCCGGTTGGACAGAAGTCAGCGTCAATACCGGCAACTTCAGGGCGTTGCGATATCGCGACCCCAACCATAATGGGATGATCGCTGAGATCGAATTCTACCGAAACGGGGTGAAGGTGCGCGGCAGCGGCTTTGGAACCGCTGGCTCGTGGAACAATGAACCTGACAAGACGTTCGACAAAGCGATAGACGGGAGCACTTCAACCTACTTCAACGGGCCGCCCGGAAGCAATGCCTACGTCGGAATCGATACGGCGGGCGTTCCCGTCTCGGGGAAGACTCTCACGGTCGTTAACGGAGCAGGCAGTGGGTCCTACGACGCTGGGACGATCGTCACAGTGGCAGCGAACTCGCCCCCGGCAGGTCAGTACTTCTCGAGGTGGACCGGGGACAAGGAAATCTTGTCCAACTGGTTGATTTCGACGACCACCGCGACCATGCCGTCCATAGACGTTGCGATAACCGCGACCTACTCGGCTTCGACGACTGCCACGTTGACGGTGAGCAACGGAACAGGCAGTGGCAGCTATACTGCGGGCGCGAGAGTTCCCGTAAGCGCCAGCGCTGCTTCTGCCGGAATGGAGTTCGCGAAATGGACTGGTGACAGCGTGATCCTGGACAATGCGGCGTCGCAGACAACGATGGCAACGATTCCCTACAGCGCGGTGAGCATTGCGGCGAGCTACCGGGCTGCGAACGACAAGATCCGTTATTTCCCGAGGTCCGGCTTCACTGACCGGATGATCGGAGGGGTCTTCGAAGGAACCAACGGAGATCCCGCCGCCGGACCGTACACGTCGATTTACACAATCACGAACAATCCTCCCCTTGCTTGGTCGGAGATCAGCGTGAGTGTCAGCGGATATCGCTATCTGCGCTATCGAAGCCCAAACGGATCTTATGGAAACGTGTCGGAGATCGAGTTTTATCGCGGCGGAGTTAAAGCCAACGGCGCCGCTTACGGGACGCCCGGTTCTTGGAATGGGAACGGATCGACTTTCGACAAGGCGCTGGACGGGAGCGTGAACACCTTCTTCGATGCTCCGGCAGAAAGTGGAGCATACGTGGGCATCGACACCGGCGGTTGAGCGTCCACTTCGCCGTATCGGTTAGGTTGGTTGCTTTGGCACAACCGGGGTTTGCGCTCCTTGGCAGTCGCGGGAAATTGCCGGGAAGCGTCGCTTGCAAGTCGCCCAATCCAGTGCATGATTCCCGCCCGCGATGCGCAAGCTTTGTCTCGGTGTTCTCGGCTCTGGCAAAGGATCTAATTTTCGTGCCATCCACGAGGCCATCCGGAACGGCCGGATCGACGCTCGGGTGGCGATCGTTTGCTCGGACGTTCCGGAGGCGGGGATCCTGCAGTTGGCGCGGGACGCCGGAATCCCGCGCTACTCGATAACCGAAACGCTCTTCAAGACGCGTCTTTCCAAGGAGAGGGAAGAGGAGTTGGTGAAGCAACTGCAAGGCACCGGCGTGGAACTCGTGGTCCTTGCGGGATACATGCGCATGCTCAAAAGCCCGATGCTCAACGCCTTTCCGCGCCGAATCATCAACATCCACCCGTCGTTGTTGCCGAAATTTCCGGGACTCATGGCCTGGCGGCAGGCGCTCGAGTCCGGCGAGAGGGTTAGCGGGTGCACTGTGCACTTTGTGGACGAAGGAATGGACAGCGGCGAGGTGATTGCGCAGGCCGAAGTGCCGATCCTCCCCGGCGACACGCGCGAAAGCCTGCACGCGCGCATCCAGGAGGCCGAGCACCTTCTTTATCCGGAGGTGATCGGCAGGTTCGTGCGCGGAGAACTGCCATGAAACGCTTCAGCCTTTTCGACCTCAATCCGGAGCAGCTCGAAGCGGTGCGCCATGAGAACGGGCCCCTCCTGATTCTCGCGGGCGCGGGCACGGGCAAGACGCGCACCATCACGGCCCGGGTCGCCTGGCTCGTAGCGCAGGGCGAAGATCCTGACCGGCTCCTGGCGGTCACCTTCACCAACAAGGCGGCGCGGGAAATGAAGGAGCGCATCGCGGGAATGGTGGAAGCAGACAAGGCGAAACGGATCACCACAACGACCTTCCATGCCCTATGTCTCCGGATCCTCCGCGGCGACTCCGAGCGGATCGGCTACAAGCGCAATTTCAGTATCTTCGATGAAAGCGATCAGGTGGGTCTGATCAAAAAAATCATTACTCGTCTTTGCGCCCGTGACGAAAAGCTTGACCCCTCTCTGGCCAGAAACCTCATCAGCCGAGCAAAGAACCAAGGCTGCGGAATGGGCGGGGAGGAAACTCTCGCGGGCGCCGTCTACCGGAGCTACGAGAATGAGCTGCGCAATTTGAACGCCATGGATTTCGACGACCTGCTGGTCCAGAGTGTCCGCCTCCTGGCCGAATCGAGCGAAGTCCGCGCGAAATGGCGCGAGAAGGCCGCCCACTTAGTGGTGGACGAGTTTCAGGACACGAACCGCCTGCAGCTGGAGCTGATCAACCAGCTGGCCGGCGATCCGCCGCCAAACATTTGTGTCGTCGGCGATGACGATCAGAGCATCTATGGCTGGCGCGGTGCGGATGTTTCGAACCTCCTGGAATTTGAAAAGCACTTCCCGAACCCGCGCATCATCCGGCTCGAACAGAACTATCGCAGCACCAACACAATCCTCGGAGCCGCCAACCGGCTCATATCGTTCAACTCAAATCGCCGCGGAAAAAAACTTTGGAGCTCGAAGGAAGGCGGCGATCCGGTTCGGGTCATTTCCATGCCCGACGATGGCCGGGAGGCTGAGTTTGTCGTCCAGGAAATTGCCGCTCAGCGTGCGGAGCGCGGACTTGCGTGGGAAGAGTTCGCGATCGCCTACCGGATGAACGCCCAATCCCGGCTCCTCGAAGAAAACCTTCGCCGGAGCAGGATTCCCTATCGTCTCGTCGGCGGGAAGAGCTTCTTCGAAAGGCGCGAAATCAAGGATTTGACGGCCTACATGTCGCTGCTTCTGAACCCGGGGGACGACACGGCCCTCCTCCGGATCATCAATGTGCCGCCGCGGGGAATCGGCGCCGGCACCGTGCAGCTGGCCCTGGCCTTCAGCGTGGAACGCAAGCTGAGCCTTTTCGACGCCCTGCGACACCCCGATCATTTGCCGACCTGCACGCGCAAGACGGCCGAAGCCATACGCGCGTTTGTTGAGGGCGTGGAGTCGGCGCGCCTTCGGATCCAAACGCCGGGAGCCGATTGCGCAGAGGTCCTCTCCTCGGTTCTGGAAAGATGCGGCTATTTCGAGGATCTTCGCCGCTCTTGCAAGGAGGCGGGAGAAGCTGAAAGCCGTCGGGAGAACGTGAAGGAGATGCTCCGCGCGCTCGGCGAACATCAGAGACGGTCGCGCCAGGGCCTCCAAAGCTTTCTTGACGAGGTCAGCCTTGACCGCGAACGCAGCGAGGAGAAGGAGACTGCCGCCGGGGTCACGCTGATTACCCTGCATGCGGTCAAGGGACTTGAGTTTCCCCACGTCTTCCTGATTGGCGCCGAAGACGGCCTCCTTCCGCACGAACGATCGAAGCGCGATGGCGTGCTGGACGAGGAGCGCCGTTTATTCTATGTTGGAATGACCCGCGCGATGAGGTCGCTGGTGATCACCTGGTGTCGAGCGCGCAGGAAATTTGGCAGTCCGACGCACTGCCGGCGCAGCCCGTTTCTGGAGGAAATTGGCCGGGGATCCGTGGTTGAGGAGAGCTACGAGGAGCTCGCCAACCGGCCTATGGAAACAGAAGAGGTTGCGGTGCAATTCGCGCGCCTCAGAGCGCAATTGAGCGGAAGATAAGTCCCTTCCCGAAAAACGCCTCGAGCGAAGTTGGCCGTCGTCGCACAGCACGGCTGTCTGTTTCGCATGGTATGCGACTTGTTCACCTTTTGCTCCTGATCTCCGGCGTCATCTGCGCGAGCGCGGGGGACCAGCACGAGTTTCTGAAATTCCAAATCATCGATCATCGGACGGGAGATTCTCTCGAAGTGCAAGATTAGGTGCTACACCCTTCCCTTTTGAACCAAATGCGTTCGTTAGCTGCGTTTCTGTTCGTTCAGACTGTTGCGGTTTTCACAGGCAATTAGAGGCTCTCTCCAGATGCGCGGCCAGGTCCAGAGCTTTCGTTTAAAATTTCGCGGACGATGACGGGCGATTGACATGGCCGGCGTCCCGGGCGCATTTCCTCCCGGATGAAGTTTGGAATTCTCGGCGCCATGCCTCATGAAGTCGCCTTCATGGAGCGGTCGATGACCTTGCGCCGCACTTGGGATGCGGGAATGCGCACCTTTTATGAAGGCACATGGGCCGGCCAGGAAGTTGTGCTGGTGCTTTCGCGCGTGGGCAAGGTTTCCGCGTCGATTACCACGCTCCTTCTCCTGGAGCGCTTTGGCGTGACCCATATCATCTTCACAGGGGTCGCCGGCGCCGTCGATCCGGTTCTGCGCCTGGGCGATGTCGTCGTCGCCGAGCGGCTCGTTCAGCACGATATGGATGCCAGCCCGCTGCCCGCCTTCCGGCGGTTTGAGATTCCCCTTCTCGGGAAAGTTTTCTTCGAGGCCGGTCTCTGGAGCGAAGCTTTCCGAGCCGCCGTCCACTATACACAGGGAGATTTCCTCCGGGACGTCGCCCCGGAAAAGAGGGCCGCCTTCGGGATGCACGCGGCGCCGAAAGTCTACCAGGGCTTGGTGGCGAGTGGGGACCAATTTGTCGCCGATCCCGAGAGGACCGCTGAGCTGCGGAAAGCGCTGCCGGGCTTGCTTTGCGCGGAAATGGAAGGGGCCGCGGTGGCGCAAGTCTGTCACGAAATGGGAGGCATTCCGAACGCAATTATCCGGATCATTTCCGACCTGGCGGATCATTCGGCCGCGGTGGATTTTCTCCGGTTCGTGGACGAAGTCGCCGAATATCTTACCGGCGGCATCGTCAGGTCGCTCTTGGAGGGCTTTTCCCGCGGAATTTTTCGCGAGAAACCTGACGCGCAGACGCCCGCCTGAGGCAAAGGCCGCCGCCATCAAACGCTGGACAGAGGGCCCCTGGCGATTGAGACTTGAGCCATGAGTACAGGACAAGGATCCACGGGAAATGTCGTCGCGGCGCTGTCGAGTTTTTTTATTCCGGGTCTCGGCCAGCTGATCCAGGGCCGTCCGCTGCGCGCTCTGGTATTCTTCCTGAGCGCCGCTCTCCTTTGGCTGATCTGGATGGGGTGGATCATGCACCTCTGGTCGATCCTCGACGCGGCGTTGTGGAAGCCTTGATTTCGCGCCGGAATAAGGACGTTTCTTCCGAACCGAAGGGGAGGCCGCGGTCCCCGCGGCCTTGCCCGGCCGGGCCGCGGGTTCTCTAAAAATTCTCGCCGAAGCGCCGGTGTTCTGATTTGTAAGAAGCCGCTAGGAGGATATCGTTTTGACGCTTCTTGGAATCGACATCGGTGGAACCGGAATCAAGGGCGCTCCCGTTGACGTGGGAACGGGCCAACTCGTCGGCGAGCGGTTTCGGCTCGAGACTCCTCAACCTGCGGTGCCAAACGCCGTGGCCGACGTGGTCGAGAAGGTGGCGGCGCATTTCAACTACCAAGGCCCCACCGGCGTCGCCTTTCCCGCCGTGGTCAAGCATGGTGTGACCTACACCGCCGCCAACGTGGATCGTTCATGGATCGGAACCAACGCCGGCGAGCTGTTTTCCAGGCATGTCGGCGGCCCGGTCACGGTGGTCAACGATGCGGACGCCGCCGGAATCGCCGAGATTCGCTTCGGCGCGGGCAGAGACCGGAAAGGGGTCGTTATTTTGCTGACGCTGGGCACCGGGATCGGCTCGGCGATCTTCCTGAACGGCGAATTGATTCCAAACACCGAGTTCGGTCACCTGATCATTCGCGGAAAGGAAGCGGAGAAGCGCGCTTCGGAGAAGGTCCGGGAGGACAAAAAACTTTCCTGGAGGCAGTGGGCCAAACGCCTCAGCGAATTTCTCAACGAAATGGAAAAGCTTTTCTCTCCCGATCTGTTCATCATGGGCGGCGGGATCAGCAAAAAGGCGGACAAATTCATTCCCTATTTGACGACCAAAACTGAGGTTATCGTCGTTCCGGCGCTGATGCGCAACGAAGCGGGGATCATCGGCGCCGCGTATCTTGCGCACGTTGGCGGCGTCGGGGCCGGCCCGTAGCCGACGGTCTCGCGGATCGCCACGCAGGCGCGTGCTCGTTCCAATTGCCTTTACGCGAGCACTCTTGGCTCCATATTTCGGGAATGGTTCGCGCGCCAACGGGAACGGTAAGCTTTCTCTTCACGGATATCGTGGGGAGCACGCGCCTTTGGGAGAAATTCCCCCGGGAAATGGCCGCCGCGCTCGCCCGGCACGATGAGTTGATCCGCGCGGCCGTGGAGGCTTACGGCGGGCATGTTTTCAAGAAAGTTGGCGACGCGTCCTGCGCGGCTTTTCAAGCGACGCGCGATTCGCTTCGCGCGGCCATCGATGCGCAACGCGCCCTGATCGCCGCCGACTGGAAGGATGTCGGTTCCCTGGCGGTTCGGATGGGCATCCATGTCGGGACAGCGGAATTCCGGGACGGTGATTATTTTGGGGGCACGCTGAACCGTGCTTCGCGCATCGAAAGTGCCGCCCATGGCGGCCAGATCTTGCTCTCGCGGATCGCCGTCGAGCTGCTGGAAGACGAAGGGCTGGGCGAGGTTTCATTCAAGTCGCTCGGGAGCCATCGATTGCGCAACCTCGACCGTCCCGAGCACTTGTACCAAGTCGTGGTGCCCGATCTCGAGGAGTCCTTTCCGCCTCCCAGGAGCATGGAAGCGCTGCCCAACAACCTACCCGTGCAAACCACCAGTTTTGTCGGGCGCGAAAAGGAGCTGGAGGGCGTAAAGCAGTTGCTTCAAAACACCCGCTTGCTGACCCTCATGGGCACGGGGGGCACGGGAAAGACCCGCCTGGCCCTTGAAAGCGGCGCGCAGCTGATTCACGAGTATCGGGACGGCGTGTGGCTCGTCGAGCTGGCTTTGATCGCAGAGCCCGGGCGCGTCGTGGAAGCCGTCGCCGCGGCGGTGGGCGCCCGGGAAGAACCCGACCGGCCGTTGCGCGCGACTTTGCTGAGTTTTCTGGGCGGCAAGAACGTCCTGCTGGTGCTCGACAATTGCGAGCACTTGATGCCGGCTGTTTCGGATCTTGTCGCCGAACTCTTGCGATCGTGCCCGCGACTCGTGATCATGGCCACCAGCCGACACTCGCTGGGGATCGGTGGCGAAGCGCTTTTCGCGGTTCCTCCGCTCGAGGTTCTGGAAGCGCATTCCGATGACTTTGGACGGCCGGACTTTGTCAAGCGCCTTTCGCAGTACGAGGCGGTGAAACTTTTCGTGGCCCGCGCGGTCGCGGTGCGCGCCGATTTCGCCATAACCAATTCCAATGCCCCGGCCGTGGCCGAAATTTGCAGCCGCCTCGACGGGATTCCGCTCGCCATCGAACTGGCGGCGGCCCGCGTTAAGCTCCTCAACGTCGATGAAATCGCCTCCCGGCTCGATGATCGGTTTCGACTGCTCCGCGGCGGGCGCCGTGATGGTCTTCCGCACCAGCAAACCCTCGGCGCCCTGATCGATTGGAGCCATGATCTGCTCTCGGAACAGGAGCGCATCGCCTTTCGCCGGATGGGCGTCTTTGCCGGCGGCCGCACGCTGGAAGGGCTCGAAGCCGTCTGCGTCGGCGATGGAATCGAGGAATTTGAAATCTTCGATCTGCTCGAACAGCTTGTGGACAAGTCTCTGATCACCGTCGAACGCGACGCGTCGGGAAACTCGCGTTACACGATGATCGAATCGGTCTGGCAATATGCCCGCGAGAAGCTTGAGGCCTCCGGCGAGGCGCCGGCCGTTCGCAACAAACATTTGCGCTATTTTCTGGCGTTCGCCGAAGAGGCCGCGCCCCACCTCGAAGGCCCCGAGCAAAAGGCGTGGCTCGATCGCTGCCAGACCGAGATCTACAATATTCGCTTCGCCACGGAGTGGACCATCAAGTCACAACAAACCGAGGCCGGGCTGCGGCTTGTGGCCGCGCTCGATCGTCTGGTCGAGATCCGCAGCAACCTCGCAGAGGCTCGCGAGCTCGGGATGAAGGTGCTCGCGCTGCCGGACGCCGGCGTGCCGCCCAAATACAAGGCGGACGCCCGGATCGCGGTGGGCCGGCTGGCTTGGGCGGCGGATCGCTTCGAGGAAGCTTGCTCGCTCTACGCCGAAGCGCAGCCGATCTACGAATCAATCAACGACGAAGCCGGGTCCGCCCTGGCCGAAATGCTGATGGGTTTCGTCGACCGGGCCGAAGGTTATCTCGAAAGTGCCGAAAGGCACTTCCGGCGCGCTTTTGAGGTAGGACGCAAGATCGGCCGGCCTTATCTCGAAGCAGGCTGCCTGAGCGGACTTGGCAGCATCGCCCTGGACCGCGGCGACCTCTCAAAAGCCCGCGAACTCAAGGAGGAAAGCTTGACGATTTATGAGCGGCTCGGCGACCGCTGGATCGTCAGCCTCATTCTCGGGGGGATCACCCGGGTCGCGATCGCGCAACGCGACTACGATCGCGCTCGCAGCGCGCTCGACAGATGGACGGAGATCACCAGGGATTTGGGGAATCGCTGGATGCTACCCGAAATCCTGGACTGCTATGCCAATCTGGCCCTGGAGGCCGATGATCCCCGGCGGGCCACCAGCCTTTTCGGAACCGCCGAAGCCCTGCGGGAGCACCTCGGTGCCCGGCTGCTGGCAAGCGAAAAGATCCTGAACGACGCCTCCCTGACGAGGCTCCAGAAGATGCTGCCCGCGCCCGTGCTCCAAAAAGAGTGGGAGGCAGGCCGGCTTTTGTCAGCCTGGGATGCCATCGCCGGCCCCAAAGGTCGCACCGCGGAGAGAGCTCCCAGGGAGGAGGTCGCCGCCGGGCGAATCTCCTAAGGGCAACGCCCCGCTGTTTGTGCGCGCCGTGGACGCAGGCACCGCGCGACTCGCAAACCAAGATAAGGCGGAAATCTGCGCCCGCTGAACCGGCTTCGCGGGCTCAGTGGATCGTGTAACCTCCATCGACGATCAGATTCGCGCCTGTAATCGTGTGGGAGGCGTCGCTGGCGAGAAAGAGCGTTGCGGCCCCTGCTTCCCCTAGAAGGGCGAATCGCCGCGGCCCAGCAGCGCAAGCCGAGCGCCCCTCCTGGCGAAAAGCTCGGGCGAAGCGGTCTGCGTCAGGAGCAACGAATGGCACGCGACGCCGAAGTGTTCTCTGCCAGAGGCTATGGTTCGAGCGTCACCTTCACGGAGGTCAGGCCGCTTACCACCATGTCTATGCCTTTTTGATAGTCGGCCAACGGCAGCCGGTGGGTCACGATTTCTTCCATGGGAAGAAGGTTCTGTTCGATCATTCGAATAGCCACCGGATAGCAATACGGGCCGAGGTGGGCGCCGTGAACATTCAGCTCTTTCGAGTCCCCGATGATCGTCCAGTCCGCGGTGACCTTCTCGCGCATCACGCTGAACTCCACGAACGTGCCGAGCTTGCGAATCATATTAAGACCTTGCTCGACCGCGGCGGGATGGCCGGTTGCTTCAATGTAAACGTCGCAGCCATAGCCGTCGGTCAAATCTCGCACCTTTTGAACCGCGTCCTCGCTCTTCGGATTGATGCCTATGTTCGCGCCGCACCGCTTAGCCACTTCGATCCGCTCGTCGCTCAAATCCAGCGCCACGATGACGGCGGCGCCTTTCATCTTTGCCGCCGCAACCATACCCAGTCCAAGGGGTCCGCATCCGGCAATGACGACCGTGTCCTGGTACTGAATGTCTCCGCGCTCAACTGCATGAATTGAACACGCCAGCGGCTCGATGAAGACCGCATGATGGAGGGGAATCGATTTCGGGACTTTGTAGTTCAAAGCGCCCACGGGAAAAAGCATGTACTCCGCCCACGATCCGAAGGTGCGCTGACGGAAACCGTAAATGTCATGAACCGCGCACATCCAGTATTGGCCGCGCCGGCAGTAGCGGCATTGGCCGCAAGGCACGATCTGCTCGCTGATGGCGTGATCTCCGACGCTGAGATGGTAAAGCTCCCCCGCGTCTTCCCCGAGCGCCACCACCTCGCCAACAAACTCGTGACCCGGCGTCACTGGGGGTTGGCAATATCCAACCCGACTCTCGTCGCCCCAAAACATCGGAGCCCCCGTGTAGCATTTGATGTCACTGGCGCAAATGCCGGCGCTCTTGACTTTGATCACCACCTCGCCGCGACCGGGCTTGGGGACCGGGAGTTGTTCGAGACGGTAGTCGCCGGGGCCGTGTGCAACAACCGCAGGCATTGAGTCTGGCAATTCTGTTTCCATGTGTTCGGGCTCCTTGATGACTGCGCCCACCTGATAAATCCTCCTTCGCATTCGCGGCTTCCAAACGCCCTGATCGGAAGACCAACGAGCGGGCGCTGCGTTTCTGCTCCGGCTTGGACGCACCCGTTTTCGCAGGCTGATTTTACTCTCGGTGGCGGGGGCTTTAAATTGTCTCCGGTCCAGTTAGCTAACTTGAGGAGGCCTTGGTGGTCAAGTGGCATTTCTTTCGGTCGAAGGAATTTGCGGACTGATAGGGCGCCGGGCTAGGGCGCCGGGTCCTGGAGAACCCGATCCGCGACACCGGACAAGGCGCATCCCGTCAGCGGGGACTTCCTCAAATGTTTGACATTCAGGCATCTCGGGCGCATTCTCGCACTCATGAGCGAACCCAATGAGGATCTTTCAGCGAAATTCTCCCCGGAAGATTGGACTCTTATCAAGTCGGGACCGTTGCTGGCGGGACTGCTGGTTACTCTGTCCGATCTTCGCTCGGGAATTTTTGGGGCCATCAAGGAGGGACTAGCGCCCTCGCAGGCGATCATCGAGGCAGGCGCCGGGGCTTCGAATGCTGTTGTCGCATCCGTGGTGGCAAGCATCAAAGAAATGGCGTCGAAGCGCGAACGCCTTCAGCCACCCATAAGCATCGGAGGAAAAAAACCGGAGGAAGTGAAAGCGGAAGTCATCTCACAACTTGCGAAAATTTCTGCAATCCTGGAGGGCAAAGTGCCCGCGGATCAAGCCGACGGGTATAAGAGCTGGCTTCTGGCCGTTGCCGGTAAGGTCGCTAACGCAGCGACGGAGGGCGGGATTTTTGGATTTGGTGGAGAGAAAGTCAGCGCGGCGGAGACCGCGGCGATCAACGAGCTGGCTTCATCGCTCGGCGTCAAGGCGTAGCCGCGCTTTTAAGTTCCCCAGGCGTCGCCACGCGCGGGCGGTGGCGTTGCTTTGCCGTGTGTTGCTTTCGTGGACTCGTCCGCGACGGCGGAGCCAAAAGAAGGCTTGTGAGTTTGTTCGAGTGCGCTAAAACTCTTTTTGGTGACAGTCTGACCTTTCAAACGAGGCGCTCCCAATGAAAATCGCGGTTCCGGAAGTGGCAATCTCTCAGGGTCGCGTGCAGGAAGTCGACGTGGGGCAGATCAAGATTGGCACGGTGAGCATCGGCCAACTGGTGCTTTCCAATGTGCACGTCCAGGCATCGACCGGCATCGCGCAGATGCGGAACGTCAGACTCGGGCTCAAACTGGAATTTGGACTGGACTGGCGCGTGGGGCTCAAGATTTCGATGCCCGACGGGATTCCCGATGTTGATTTCTCCGACTCGGGAACCCTTGATCTCGGGACGCTCAACCTTGGCATTGGTTTTGGCGATATTACCCTGCCCGGTTTGGCGAACCTCTCTTTCGATATTCCGAGCCTCCCGGTCAACGATGTTTCGGCGGCGATAGGCGCCATCACGAACCTGAAGCTCGGCGCGCTCGTGGCGGAACAGATTCGGGCGCGAGGCGTCCTTACGCCGACCGCCGGATTTCAGATCACCGGGCTGGGGGTGAATGCGATAGGTGTTCAGGGCGTCAGCGTTCCGAACGCGGGCGTCGCCGGCGCGACGATCGATCGGGTGGCCGGCGGCTCTCTGCCGATCAGCAATTTCACCATTCCCAGCCTGGCACTTCCGCAAGCGGCCATCCCAAGATTAAGCAGCCAGAACGTCAACGCGACGAGCAATCCCGTGGTCGCGGAGCTGCCCAAGGTCGATATCGGTCTTCTTGCGGCGACGCTCAAGGTGACCACGACGGCGGCATTCCATTTGGACGAGCTTCGCATCGACAACGTCAAAACCTCGGTTTCCGTCGGGGAAGTCGCTTTCAAGAACTTGGTCTTGCCGTTCGAAGTGCTCGACCTGAAGCTTTCGGAGATAGGAATCGACACGATTGAAATCCCGCAGCTGGAGGTGAATTGAAAATGGCCACGCCCGACACACAAGCGGAAATTTCCGTCACGCCCGGAAAGAACGAGACGAAAAACAACGTTATTCGTTTTGAAGACTTGGTTCGCAAAGCCGGGGAGGGTGCCGGCAGCCTGCTTGGCAAGCGCGCGGTCCTGGCTCAAGATCAAGGCGACAGGCTGGGCAAGGTGCAGCAACTTGCCGCGGATCTCGAGAAACACCTCAAGGCCTTGCGCGCTACGGAACCGCCGGAACCGGACAAACCGGCCCGGCCGTGAAGTGCAGCCCGTTCACCGGGCGTCGCTTTCGCCAATGGCGAGTCTGCGGCGGCGGACGATACCGGCAACGCCGCCACGCTTCCGCGGGTCGGATTCTGTGGGTTACGATGTCCTTTTGATTGCGCCGGACCGAGCCGGGATTCGCTTCCCAGCGTCCTGACGATGCTTTAGATTGCCGGGCGCCGGTTTCCACGGTCGCAAGGGCAGCATGAGTGATTTCGATTATCCCAAGTCTTACGATGTGATTGTTATTGGCGCGGGCCACGCCGGCATTGAGGCGGCGATGGCTGCATCACGGTTGGGCTGCGAAACCCTGATGCTCACCCAAAACGCCGACACGATCGGCCAGATGTCGTGCAATCCGGCGGTAGGGGGACTTGCCAAAGGCCACATGGTTCGCGAAATCGACGCGCTGGGAGGCGTCATGGGGCTGAACACCGACGCTACCGGCATCCAGTTTCGGATGTTGAACGCGCGCAAAGGACCCAGCGTTCGCGCCCCGCGCGCCCAATGCGACAAAAAGGCCTACCAGTTCCGCATGAAAGCGCTTCTTGAAAAGCGGCCGTCGCTGGATCTCAAGCAAGCGAACGTCACCCGCCTTCTGCTGAAGAACGATCTCGCCAGCGGCGTGGAGACGACTTTCGGCGTGCGATTTCATGCGCGCGCGGTGGTCGTCACGACCGGCACCTTCATGCGGGGACTGCTGCATGTCGGCTTGCGCAGCCACACCGGCGGCCGCATGGGAGACACCGTTTCCACCTTTAGCGACTGCCTGCGCGAACTTGGTTTTGAGGTGCAGCGCTTCAAGACCGGCACGCCGTGCCGCCTGGTCGCCAAGAGCATTGACTTCACCCGGTGCGAACGCCAGGACGGCGACGAGCCGCCTCCGCTTTTCAGCTACCTGGCCGATACCCTTTACCCCGGCGAGGACGAGGTCTTTACTCTCAATGGATGGAGGGACGGGCGATTTCGCGTGCGGCAAATCCCTTGCTGGATCACGCACACCAATGCCGTAACGCACGAAATCATCCGCGCGAACCTCGACAAATCCCCCCTCTTCGCGGGGGTCATCGAAGGCGTGGGGCCTCGATACTGCCCCAGCATCGAGGACAAGGTCGTGAAGTTCGCGGACAAGACGTCGCATCAGCTTTTTCTCGAGCCGGAAGGCCGCGATACCGACGAGATTTACGTGAACGGAGTTTCGACAAGTTTGCCCTTCGAAGTCCAGTATCGCTTCCTGAGGAGCGTTCGCGGTCTCGAGAACGCGGAAATCCTCCGCCCTGGCTATGCGGTCGAGTATGATTATTGTCCTCCCACGCAGCTGCAGACGACCCTGGAAACCAAGCGCATCGGCGGGCTTTATTTCGCGGGGCAAATCAATGGGACCTCGGGCTACGAAGAGGCTGCCGCCCAGGGGCTGATCGCGGGAGCGAACGCCGCGCTGAAGGCCCTCGGGCGCCCGGCTTTCACTCTCGCTCGCCATGAGGCGTATATCGGCGTCTTGATCGATGACTTGGTAACGCGCGGCACTCCCGAGCCTTATCGGATGTTCACCAGCCGCGCGGAATACCGCCTGCTCCTGCGCCAGGACAACGCGGACCTGCGTCTTACCCCGCGAGGCATACAAGCGGGCCTTGTCTGCCCGACGCGCCGGATTCGCTTCTCGGAAAAAGCAAAGCTGTTCGAAGAGGCGCGCGCCTTTGCCGCCAGCGCCCGGATCGATGGGATTTCTTTGGAAACCTGGCTCAAACGCTCCGAAAATCTTCCGAAAGGCCTGCCCGCGGACCTCTACAGGAAGTTTCCCTCCGAGGTGTGGGCCGGGGTGGAAGTCGATCTGAAGTACGAGGGATACATTCGCCGCGAAGAAGAACGCATCGCGCGGGCGCTTCGACAGGAAAGCATGTCGATCCCGGGATGGATCGACTACATTGCGATCAGCGGGCTGCGCGTGGAGGCGACGCAAAAGCTTTCAAGAATTCGGCCGGAAACCCTGGGGCAAGCCGCGCGGATCAGCGGGGTGACCCCTGCGGACGTTGCTTTGCTGGCGGTCTGGATTGCGCGCGGAGAGCGAAGTGTCGCCAAATAGCGCGCAAAATGACGGGTTTTCAGCCCGAAAGCGAGCCGTCTTCGATGCGCAACAGGCGGTCGCCGCGCTTCGCCAGCTGCTCATCATGGGTGACCACGATCAGCGTTCGCCCAGCTTGTCTGGCCACCTCCAGCAAAAGCTCGATGATGGAGTCCCCGGTATGAGAGTCCAGATTTCCCGTCGGCTCGTCGGCGTATAGAATCGAAGGATCATTGATGAGCGAACGAGCGATGGCCACTCGTTGTTGTTCTCCCCCGCTCAGCTCGGAAGGGAGGTGCTGCAACCGGTCCTTGAGTCCGACACGCTCGAGCAAGTCAATCGCCTGGCGGTGCCGCGCGCGACCCCCTATCATCGAAGGGAGAACGACGTTTTCGAGCGCGGTCAGTTCCGGCAGGAGAAAATAGGACTGGAAAATGAATCCCATCCTGCGGTTGCGCAACCCGGCGAGGCGATCGGAGTTCAGCGCATAAATATCTTCTCCTTCGAATCGGATCCGCCCGGCCCTTGGCCGCTCCAGGCCGGCGAGCGTGTAGAGAAGAGTGGTTTTTCCGGCTCCCGAGGCGCCGCACAGAAAAATTGTCTCTCCGCTCATGATGCTCAGGGAAATGTTCCTGAGAACCTCGATCCGGGTCTTTCCGATCTGAAAGGCCTGCTGGAGGTTGGCGGCGTGCAGGTGCGGTTCGCTGGTCGCGGAAGTCACGAGACTCTGATAGGGAATTTTCCCGCGCTTTCCACAGCCAACTTTGCGGAAAGACCCGATTTTCGCCGTAACCCAGCCGCGGAGACCCGGGAACTTTCCGACAAATGCCGCCTTGTTCACTGATTCATTGCTCTTGCGGCAAAATTCTGTTCATTCTCGGGCACACCGAAATGATGTTATGGCCGATTATGATTTGATTGTCGTTGGCGGCGGACCAGCCGGATATGTCGGGGCAATTCGCGCGGCGCAACTTGGAAAAAAGGTTGCCTGCGTGGAAATGGATCGCGCGGGCGGCACCTGCCTGAATTGGGGTTGCATACCCACCAAGTCGCTCTTGAAGAACGCGGAAGTCTTTCAGTTACTGACTCATCATTCCGACGACTTCGGCCTGAAGGTCGATGGCCTGAAATTCGACTGGAGCAAGGTCATCGGCAGAAGTCGCAAGGTCGCCGACAAACTCGCCGGTGGAATTGAACTGCTCTTTAAAAAGAACAAGATCGATTACGTCCGCGGCGTCGCGGCGATCCCGAAGGCCGGGGTGGTCGAAGTAACCGACAAGGACGGGAAGAAGAGCGAGCTGAAGGGGAAAAACATTTTGGTCGCCACGGGCGTCGTCAGCCGCGAGATGCCGGGTTTTCCCTTTAACGGATCCACGGTGATCGGCAGCAGGCAGGCGATGGTTTTGCCCGAGCAGCCAAAGGATATCATCGTCATCGGCGCCGGCGCAATCGGTATCGAGTTCGCCTATTTCTTCAACGCCTTCGGCACGAAGGTCACAGTGGTGGAAATGCTGCCGAACATCCTTCCGGTGGAGGATACCGAAGTGAGCGTAGCCTTGGAAAAGTCGCTGACCAAGCAGGGGTTGAAGCTGCTCGCGGGCACCAAGGTGGACAAAGCGGAAGCCACCGACAAGGGAGTGAAGTTGACCCTCTCGGGCAAAGCTTCGGAGACTATCGAAGCCTCCGTGGCTCTCGTCGCAATCGGGGTCAGTCCGCTTCTTCCCCAGGGAGTGAAGCTCGAAGCCGACCAAAAGAGCTGGCTGAAAACCAATGACAACTACGAAACGAGCGTCAAAGGGATCTATGCGGCCGGCGATATTATCGGACCGCCGTGGCTCGCCCATGTCGCAAGCTTCGAAGCGGTTCAGGCGGTCGAGGGGATGTTCGGGGTGGCAAAACCCAAGAAGGTTTCCGTTTTCCCCGGCTGCACCTATTGCCAGCCGCAAGTTGCGAGCGTCGGCCTCACCGAGCGCGCTTTGAAGGAAAAAGGCGTGAAGTATTCGGTCGGCAAATTCCCGTTCCTAGCCAGCGGCAAGGCGTTGGCGGTCGGTGAAAGCGAGGGCTTCGTTAAGCTTCTCGTCGGCGAGCCGCACGGGGAGATCCTCGGCGCTCATATCATCGGCGCGGATGCCACGGAAATGATTGCGGAGCTCGGCCTCGCCATCACTCTCGAGGCGACTTTTGAGGAGCTTGTCTCCACAATCCATGCGCACCCCACCCTCAGCGAAGCGGTCCACGAGGCGGCGCATGCTTCGCACGGCCACGCAATCCACATATAGCTAAGCCTCAGGGAGGCAACTCCTTTACCAGCGGCTTCTTGGGAAAAACGGCGAAGCTTCCTTGCTGGACCCCAAGGCCGTTGCTGGGAGTATCGCCCGGTTCGCTCCGGCGTGAAGCGGAAACGCCCAGCCGCTCAGGCGGCAAATCTTCGGACGGCACGGGCTCGCGCCTTTTCGGCCTGTGCGGCCCGATCTTTCGGCGGCGCGCTTGTCGCCAATGTCTTGATCAGTGCGCCGGCGATGGCCGCGATGCCGTCCACCGCATTGGAGAAAGCGGCTTCGTTAAGCTTGGACGGTTTGCTGAACCCGGTGATCTTCCGCACAAACTGCAGCGAAGCGTCACGCACCTCCTTCTCCGTCGCCGGCGGTTCGAAGTTAAAAAGCGACTTAATGTTTCTGCACATAGGATTTCTCGCGGGCGTCAGCGGATCACCCTACTCGGTGATTTCGATCCGATTGCCGTCAGGGTCCAGGAACGCGCACTCGTAGTAGCCATCGCCCGTTCTTCGCGGGCCGTCAAGGATTCGAAAGCCGTCCTCTCGCAGCTGCTCGGCCATGCGATTCACGGCGTTTTGCGAGCCGAGGGAAAATGCAATATGGATGATGCCGGTGGCCTCGGCTATCGGATCGTTGAGCGAACAGGGCACCGACTCCTTTTGCATGAGTTCGAGCCGGGCGCCGTCGGCAAATGAAAGGAAATAAGAACGGAATCTTTTTTTTGGATTTACGTAGACGTCGTTTGAGCGCGCTTGGAAGTATTTTTCATAGAACGACTTCAAGGCCTCCAGATCTTTCGTATAGATCGCGACGTGCTCGAGTTTCATGAGACGCGCCAGCAAACGCTCTCGAACGAAACCCAGCCAACAATTTTTGTCGGCATCCCGAGCCGCCAGCGCCCCGCGGGACGGGATTTCCGGGATATTCGAGGGAGGCGGATCCTTTTTGCCAGCCAAAACAGACTGGGAATCATGAACAAATATGAGGCAGGAAAACGATTAATCCAATGATTGACGCGCCGATGGCGGCCACAAGGACCGCAGCGGCAGCGACATCTTTGGCCCGTCCGATGAGCGGGTGAAATTCGCTTGTTGCCGCGTCAGCGAGCAGCTCGACGGCGGTATTTAGCGCTTCAGTCGCCCAGACGAGCGTCATCGCCAATACCAGCAGGCACCATTCGATCGAGTTTAGTCGAAAATACAACCCGATCGGGACGATTAGAATCGTGGCCGCCAGATGAATCCAGGCATTGTGTTGCGAGCGGACCAGATGAAAGAGGCCGCTGAACGCGTATTTGAAGCTTCTAATGCAATCGTTGATACCAAAGGTGCGGTTCATCAGCAGGGAAATCGCGGGAGGTTTTCTTGCGGCAGCCCGCTCGCCACTCTCCGGCCGGCGCTGCGGTGGTCGATCAAGGCGTGCGGCCGGGCTCCCGGGGTTGGTGGACTGGTTTCATTTCGTCACGCTCGCCATGGCGAGGTCACCGTTATCCCTAAAATATGAAGCCGATAGCTTGCAGGATGTCCATTGCGATCGATTCACCGTCTCGCCCGGCAACAGGGTGCCCACGGGAGAGGCCTATTGACAGTTCGACTCTTATGTCTGTAACTTGTCGAAAGCTTGGCGAAGGGGCCGCCTAATGGAGGCGAGAGGGTAACCGAGCCTTAGATTGACCCATCTTATGAAACGCGTGTTAACGATTTGCGCGATCGCCACCCTCACAGCATTTCCCGTATTCGGCGCCGGGAGTGGAAATGCCGGCACATCGGGTGAACCGGTCGTCAAGAAGGAGAGCCCAGCTGTCGGTGCCTACAACAAAGGGGTCGACCTGATGAAGCAGAAAAGATTTGCGCAGGCCCAGGGCGAATTTGAAACGGCGGTGAAGCTGGATCCGCGGTTTGCGGAGGCCTACAATAATCTCGCATTTACCCTGCGAAAGCAGGGATCCTCCAACTACCAAAAGTCGCTCTCGTATTACAACAAGGCGATCGAGCTCAATCCGAAATTGGCGGAAGCATACATGTATCGCGGCGTCCTCTATTCGCAGATGGGGCGCAAGGCGGACGCCCAGGCGGATCTTGCGCTGCTTAAGAAAATGAACGGCCGCCTCGCGAAGGAACTTGAGGAGTTCCTGCAGACCGGAAAGGAAGACGACGAGCTTTACGGCGCGACGACCAAGAAGAAGTAGGGAATTCCGGCCTCTTTTTCCTCTCCGCCGCGGACCGCGCCAATCCCGAACCGCAAAACTCCAAGGCAGAAGCCTGCCGTCGCTTTTTCGACGAGCCCTCGCGATCCGTTTCCGGTCATTGAACTGCTTTCCACGAAAAACCTGAAGCGACGAATCCGCTTCGGCTGCACAATGGACATCACCGAAGCGGGTCAGTGCTTTATAAAGGACGTACCGGTTGGGCCGAAGCCTGCTTCCTGGTAGACGACCTCTTCGCCTCCCGCCCAAACATAGTGCGGGACATTCGCGGGCGTCAGGTAGACCGCCCCTGCTGGAATCGCGGTGGTCTTCGCCTGGTCAAACTCCTCGCCAAACCCGATATGGATTGTTCCAGCCAGGACGGTGGTGACTCGCTCGTCGGGATGGGTGTGCGGCTGAATTCGCCTTGCGCCTCGAGCCTTACCCGCAGGAGGTAGGCGCCCGTATTTTGTTCATTTCCCAGAATCCAGGCGAACCGAAGGCGCGGATTGTTCGGAGGGCTTACCCAAGGCAACTTATCCGGAAGAAATACGAGAGGCGCGCTGGCCTGCGCTGCCATTTGGCACTGGGAAATGCCAAGCGCCAAGACGACGATCGCCAGGATACCCCATCTCGCCGCAACAGGCGCCTCGCGCGTAAAGATCTTTGAGGACAAGGCGTTTAAGAGCCCGCGATCCGATGACCGAAGTCCCCGAAATACTCGCTCTTTATTTCCCGGCGCGTCAAAAGAAAGAGACTGATTGCGCCAAGAATGGTTCCAAACGGAAACCCGATGCAGGATGCCAGGGAGAGAACGATGCATGTTCTTCGCTTCGTTCTCTTGAGGAGGAACATCGCGTTAAAAATGTAGATCCCGGCCAAAACAATCGCGATAACGACCAGCACCATCAGCGTGGCCAGTTCACGCCAGTCCTGAGCGTGATGCGTGCTCTCTTGCAAGAGAGTGACGATGCCGATCACGACAGAAACCAGTGAGATCAAAACAAGCAGCGCTAGGAAAAGGTAAAGATAGGGCAGCAGCCGAAACGCAAGCTTCAATGCGTCCATCGAATCGGTCCCCCTTCGGAGGCGTTACTGTCCGGCCGTTCGTCCTCTGACGAACTGAGCGGCAATGGTGGCGACTCGCGTTCCGTAAAGTTCGGCGGTCTCCAAATCTCCCTTTACCGGCGACTCAGGCGGTTTCAGCTGAAAACTTGCGGACATCGGTCCGATGAAGGAACCGAGGCGATTGTGCGCTTCCGGGGAGGGGCCGTTCGGCGTTTCGAAATCGGCGGGTCTGTTTTGGGAGGGCAAGAGGCCGAGGCTAACGTAAATCATTCCATGTTGCATGCCATTGATCAGCACCCGACGAGGGTATTGAGCTTGTCGCCGGAGAATGACGACGAGTTGGTGAACGCTCCGGCGATCTTGTCTTTCCACGCCAAGCTAAACCATTTCACCGCGGCAGCCTCGATGAATGCTTTCATTCCGGCGGACATGTTTCCCATGTAGGTCGGACACCCGAAGATGATGGCGTCCGCGCCATCCAATTCGTCGAGCTTTGCGGCGGCCTCTTCAGCCGTATAAGTGATCACGCTCACACCGGATACTTTCTGGGCGCCCGAAACACGGCTTCCGCCAGCAACTTCGTATGTCCGTAAAGGGAGTGATAAACTATGGCGACTTTGGTCATGATCTTGGAGTTTACTTCAGATTCAGCGTTGAGAAGCAGATCGCGGTGTCGGCGTCGCGGGCAGGAGAAGCCGCTCATGGGACTATCCGGCACGCGGCTTGCCGGGCAAGGTGATCTGAAACCTCGAGCCCACGCCCTCCTTGGTCTCGACGGTGACTTCTCCGCTGTGCGCTTCAACGAAGGCTTTCACGATCGCGAGACCAAGACCCGTTCCCCCGGATTTCTCCGGGTCCGTTTCGAGTCTGTCGAAAATCCTCTCGAGGCGGTCCGCGGGTATGCCGCTGCCGTTATCGCTCACCCAGCAAACGATGCCGCCTTCCGGCCCGGTTTCGCGCGCGCCGACAATGACTTCTCCCCGAGGGGTATAAGTGAGGGCGTTGGTGATCAAGTTCTGAAAAACCCGGCGGATCAACCCGGCGTCGGCATAGGCCGTCAGGTCTTCCGGGACTTCGTTGACGAGCTTGGTGGTCGCGGGACCCGTGATGGGATTGAGGTCCTGAATAACAGATTCAACGAGCGGCCAGAGGTCGAACACGCGCTTTTCAACTCGAAGGCCGCCATCCGCCTGAATGTGCGCGCTTTCCTTCAGAACTTTGTCTACCAAGGTCTCGAGTTCCTGAACGTTGCGGCGCAACGTTCTGAGCATCCGGGCCATTTCGGGTTTTCCATACTGATCCGGCTTTGTGAGTTCCACGATTCTCGCCACCAGAGCAATGGCATTGAGCGGCGTGCGGAGATCGTGAGCCACGAAGGCCAGGTACTCATCGCGCCGCCGCTGTACTTCCAGCGCCTGCTGGATGGCGAAGGCCTGAATCGCCAGACCGATCGCTTCGTCGAACACCCGATTTAGAATGTGAAACGCCTTGCCTTGCACGCTCAGACCATGACGCTCCGCCAAGTCGTGGACGCACCCCCTCAGGATGTTGTATTCGGCAACCACCTCCACGATGTCAAAACCGATTCGATATCGCTCAAAACCGTGAATCGGCGGACTCTTTTCCACCAGCGTTTCGGGGATCGTTTTGTCGGCTACCGATCGGAACGCTTTGATCAATTCCTCGAGCAGAGCCGGCACATGATCATTCAGTGTCGGAGTGTCGAGATCCTTGGCCGATGGAAGCATCCGCACCTGCTCACGCCATCCCTTCAGCAAGGTTGCACGCTCATCCTCGAGCGCCGCTGCCAGTTTGTTCAGACTCTCCACGCTCACGGTTCGAAAGAATTCACCCCAACTCCTTGAAGACCTTCCCGCGCGCGAGTTCCAGTTGGGCCGGAAACGGCGCCAAGAAACTCAAGCCACGACAAACGGCAACAGAACGCACTGGTACTTTCACGAATCCAGCCTGTTCAGCCGGAACTCGCTGAAGGCGATGTGAAATCCCGGACCTTGGGGCGCGGCACACATGACGCCGACATCCAGACCCGGCGAAGATTTAAGATAGGCTGTCCTCAGCATCGCGAAATCCGATCCGTCCGAAGACCAGAAGACTTCCAGACTGGATTCCTGCCGTTTCACGCGGAACCAGACTTCCTTGGGGTTCATGCGCAGGGGCCTGACGGACCAATCAGAATAGTCATTTGTCACGACGACGCTGGCCTGCTGGGTGCCATCGACATACTCGATTCCGCATTTCATCCAATGCTCGTCGGAGGCGCGCAGCATCAGTCCGCCCTGATCGTAGAGAGCCGCATAATCGCCTCGAACCCGCACTTCCGCGACAAAATCTCCCGAAGCCTTCACATAAAAGAAGTGCCCGGAATCCCGAATGAACCCATAGTGAGTCTTTCTCCAAAAATCGGTGTTCGGAGAGACGTCGATCGACAACTTCTCTCCCTCGATCTGCCAGTTGGCAGGTGAATTCAGCCATTGAAAGGAATCCCACATGGAATGCGTCGGATTGCTGAAGCCGGCCGGCGCTGAGGCTGAATCCTCGTCCTTTCGGGCGAGCGGCGACGGATCGCCCCAGGGGCCGGCAAAGACGAACTGGCGGAGAGACTTTCGGCTTCGCGGGGCCAGATCGCGATCCTTGAGGCCTTCGGGAAGCTTTGCGGGATCCCCCCTGTATCCTATCGCCATAGCCGTCCAAGCCTCGAAATGCTCCGGAATTTGGAAAGTCTCGCGCGCTTTTTCGGGCACGATTCCGATCATTTGATGAACGTGCAGGCCGCGCGAGGTCGCCTCCACGACCAGATTTGCGGCCGCAAGCCCCAAATCGTGAACAGCAGCCCGGTTCTCCCTGCCATTGCGGGAAAATCGCCGGCTCACGACGCTCAAGACGAGGACTGGCGCCGCCTTGGCCCATTCTTGATTCGCCTCGACCAGGCAGGAGAGGAGCCGGCGGAAGGCTTCCGGGTCGGCCTTGGTGGCGACAAAAAAGCTCCAGGGCTGCTCATTGTAGGAGGAAGGCGCCCAGCGGGCCGCTTCGAACAGGGAACGAAGATCGTCGGTCGCAACGGGCCGCTCTTCGAAGCCGTAAGGGCTCCATCGCTCGGCGAGAAGCGCGTTTATCGGATGGTCCGTGCGGGCTTTCTTTTCATTCATTTTCAGGTTCCTGCCGTCGGAAGATCTTAACGCTCAACCGTTTGTTTTGGAAGTCGTAGCCCAATTTCAGAGAAAGATGGGGCCATGATGAGCGTTCAGGCCGGTTTCCTCAACATCGAATCGCTCCTTCATCGCACGACCACCGGCGCGCCAAAAGCCGCCCGTCCTGGGAGGCAACACCGAATCGTCGGATCCTCACCCCGTGTTCATCATACCTTGAGCACGGCTTGGGTCAGTTGCGTCAGGGATTCCTTGGCGTCGCCGTACAACATCGAGCAATTCGGCTTCGTAAAGAGGGGATTTTCCAGGCCCGAGAACCCTTTGCCGCTGCCGCGCTTCAACACGACGACATTTTTTGCGCGGTCGACCTCAAGGATTGGCATGCCGGCAATCGGACTCGACGAGTTGTCCCGGGCATCCGGATTTACGACATCATTGGCGCCGACCACCAGGGCAACGTCCGTAGAGGGAAAATCGGCGTTGATCTGCTCGAGCTCATAAAGCTGGGAGTAGGGAATATTTGCCTCCGCGAGCAGAACGTTCATGTGACCCGGCATGCGGCCGGCAACAGGATGAATGCCGAATTTGACCGTCACGCCCGCCCCTTCCAGCGCCGTCGAGAGCTCCCGAATGGCATGTTGCGCTTGCGCGGTCGCCATCCCGTAGCCGGGAACGAAAACGACCTGGCGCGCATAGGCGAGTTGCGCGGCCAAATCTTCAGGATTGGCTTCCCGAAGGGTGCCTTCGACGGAGCTGGCCGTCGCGTCGGTGACTTTTCCGAATGCTCCGAAGAGCACGGTGGTAATCGACCGGTTCATCGCCCGGCACATGACAATCGAGAGGATCAGCCCGGATCCGCCGTCCAGGGTGCCCGCGATAATCAGGACGTTATTGGAAATGGCGAAACCAGTCGCCGCCGAGGCCAGGCCGGCGTAAGCGTTGAGCAGGGCGATGACCACCGGCATGTCCGCCGAGCCAATCGGCATCACCAGAAGCACGCCGAATACCAGCGAAAGAATCAGCATGAGGTAGAAAAGCGGCGTAACGCCCGGGAAGAAGTTCAGGGCGATCAACGTGACGATCGTCACGCCCAAAAGGGAGAGATTGAAAACGTTCTGCCCCTTGTAGGTCAGCGGTCTCCCCGGCAGAAGGCCCTGCAGTTTTGCAAAAGCGATCAGGCTGCCGGTGGTGGTCAATGAGCCCAGGAGCACTTCGAAACCCAGCGCGCCCATCTCGAAGGGACCGAGCGTTGTATGGTGCAGGGAATACTCGGAGATGCCGACCAGCGCCGCGGCAAAGGCGCCGAAGGCATGGGAAAACGCGGTTCGCTGCGGCATGGCGGTCATCGGAACCCAAAGCCCGATTCCCACGCCGATCGAAGACCCCAGGAGAAGTCCCGCGATGATCCAATCGTAGCTGACAATTTCCCGGTGCAGCAGCGTGCCGACAATCGCCATGAGCATGCCCAACTCGGCGAAATGCATCCCGCGGCGGGCCGTCTCCGGGTTGCTCATCCCGCGCAAGCCCAGAATGAAAAGGATGGATGCCAGGAAATAGCTGGCCTCTATGAGGTTATTGCGCATGCGTGGGTTCTAGGCGTTCTTTTCCTCGGGCTTTGCCGCTGGCTTCCTTTTGAACATTCGAAGCATGCGGTCGGTAATGATGAAGCCGCCGACCACGTTGGTCGTCGCGCAAGCCACCGCCAGAAATCCGAGCACGGTCGAAAGGGTCGTCTGCTGGGCGCCCGCGGTAACCAGCGAGCCCACAAGGGAAATGCCGGAAATCGCGTTCGTGGCCGACATCAGCGGCGTGTGCAGAAGGGAAGGGACGCGAGAAATAACCTGGTAGCCGAGGAAGGCTGCCAGCATGAAGAGATAGAGGGTGGCGATTAGGGCTTCGGAATTCATGGAAACGGAATATTCTGAAGGAGGCGGCGATCAACCCGGCAGCGGATCGAGCGCGTAGGCCTTCCTGATGGTTTCATTGCGAATTTCCCCGGCGTGCGTGACGATGCTCCGGCTCAAAATTTCGCGGGTGAGGTCAAGCTGGAAGGAGAGGCTTTGCTTGTCCCAGCAATATTCAACCAGAGCGGCGAGGTTATTGGCCAGCATTTCGCTCGCGTTGGTCGCAGCTCGACTCGGAAGGTTCGCGAATCCGAGGACCTTCACGCCAGCGACATCGAGCACGTCATCGTATTTCAAGCCTTCGACGTTGCCTCCGGACTCGACAGCCGTGTCCACCACGATGCTGCCCGGCTTCATCCGGTCAAGCATTGCGGAAGTGACGATGATGGGAGCTTTGCGCCCGAAGACCTGAGCGGCGGTCACCACCACGTCTGCCGAGGCGACGCGCTCCGCAAGCAGTTCGCGCTGTTTCTCGATTTGTTCGGGCGTGAGTGGTTTCGCGTAACCATCGGCCGTCTGCGAAAGCTCTCCGAGGTCCAATTTCACAAAACGCGCGCCCAGCGACTTTACCTGCTCTTCAACGACCGGGCGCGTGTCGAACGCTTCCACAGTAGCGCCCAGCCTCCTGGCGGTAGCGATTGCCTGAAGCCCGGCGACGCCGACCCCGATCACGAAGACCTTCAGCGGCTTGATCGTTCCCGCCGGCGTGATCATCATCGGAAAGATCCGCTGGCAATAGCTGGCGGCCAGAATGACGGCGACGTAGCCGGAAAGGTTTGCCTGCGAGCTGAGCGCGTCCATCTTTTGCGCGACGGTGGTGCGCGGCAACATTTCCATGCTGATTGCGCTCACTCCGGCGGCGGCCAAACGCTCAACGACCTGCCTTTCGTTAAACGGGTCCAGAAAGCTGATGTGGACGCATCCTTTTTTGAGCAACCCGATTTCCTCCAGCGACGGCTTGCGCACGCGGAGGACCAGGTCGGCTTCCTGGAGGGAGCGCTCCCGCGCCTGACCGATCTTCGCCCCGGCGGCCTCGTAGTCCGAGTCTTCCAGCGCGATGGAATCTCCGAGTCCCCGCTCGATCTCGACGCTCGCGCCGAGCTTGGCAAGCTTGCTGACGGTGTTCGGCGTGACCGGAACGCGCCGTTCACCGCTTAGTTGTTCTTTGCAGGCAAAAATCCGCATCGCGCTTCTGGGGTCTTTCGGTGGGTTGTGGAAGTGAACTACGTAAACTAGAGTCCGTGCATGGAGAGGAAAGCCAATAATTGCTGCGCCAAAAGCGGCTCCTTGGAAATGGCTCAGAGGCCGTTGAGGATCGCAGAGGAGCCAATGCAACGCAGGGATTCATGCCTCACGACGTCGCGCTGATCGCCACCATCGCGGTCGGTTTTGCGCTCGCGTTCATCTTCGGATTCATCGCCAACCGGCTCGGGTTACCCCCGCTCGTCGGATACCTGGTGGCCGGGATTGCGGTGGAACCTTCGACTCCCGGCTTCGTTCGTCGACAGCGCGATGGCGGCGCAGCTGGCCGAAATCGGAGTCATGTTTTTGATGATCGGCGTTGGTCTTCATTTTTCCCTGGCGGACTTGCTGGCGGTTCGCGATTGCGATAGACCTACCGGTTGCTGCCGGACGAGGGCCTGAATCTCGTCCTGGCCGGAGCCTTGCTCTCATCACGCTGAACCCGCTCGTCTTGGCCGGCGCGGACCGCTTGAACCGCTGGGTCCGGTCCAGTCCTGCGCGGAGAGCACGCTTCGAAGACGCGTGCAACGCGCGTTTCGCCGCCTGAAAGAGGATTTGGATGCCGCGCGACGGAAAGAAGCGGCCCAAGCCGCCTCCAACAAGACCTTCTCGCCAAAGGAGTTGGCCGAGCGGTTTCCGCTTTTCGCCAGCCTGACCCCGAGCAGCGCGAGGTGTTCGTGTTGCATTTCAAGCCCCGCACGGCGCGGCCGGCGAAAGAATCATCCGCGCGGGAGAGAGAGCTGATTCCGTTTATTTCATCTCCTCGGGCCGCGCGGAGGTTTCAGTGGCTGGCCGGACAATCAAACTGGGACCCGGCGATTTCTTGGCGAAATGGCGCTGATCAACGGATTGCCCCGTTCGGCGGACCGTCACCGCTGTCGACTACAGCGAATTTGCCACGCTGAGCAGGCGCGATTTCCGCCATTTCTTGAGCCGACACCCGGCCATTCGCGATCAGAATGAATCGGCAACCGTCCCGCCGAAACGCCTTAAATAGCCGCACCCGAGCTTCAGACAGCGAGTTCCTAGCCGCTCGCCTTGGGCCAAACATGGCGCGGTTCTCCGCGGAATCTTCAGGCTTGCGGGGTGAAACCAAGCACGATGTCAAAGCGCGCGGCCAGCTCACCGATTTGCGAGCCGGCGATCGGCGCAAAATCCACCGTTACCGCCTCCCGCGCCCGCGCGTCGCCTATCGAGCCGTAAAGGCCGTCGTTTTGATTGCCGGGATGCCCCTTGACGTAGAGTTGAGTCGTCCAAGGTTCGCGGCCCTTGGCCTTGACCATGAAATGGACATGCGGAGCGGGACGGCCGGGATACGGGACGGGCTTGATGGTGCGAAAGTAATATTCGCCAGTCGACGAGGTCAGGAATCGGCCGAATCCCTGGAAATTCGGATCGTATTCTCCGCTGCTCTTGGAGCCGCGCTCTTTGAGGTAGGTCGCCATGCTATCGACCTGCCAGATCTCAACAACTGCGTCGCGGACCGGTTCGCCGTTGGCCCCAAGGAGGCGGCCGCTCAAGTGAGTAATTTCCCCAACGGCCGGGGTTGTCGAGTCGTTGACAATGATCAGGTCGTTGTCCGTGTCGAGCGGCAGCTTGTCAGGATAAAGCGGGCCCTTGGTCACCCATGGCGTCGCCCGCATGAGCGCTTCGGCGAACGCTCCGGGAATGGTGAAGAACCCGGCCGCCCAACCGGCATGCTGGAGAAACCGCCGACGGGTGAACGGGACTGCATCGTGCACAGAATAATAGACTCCAAAATTTGCCTCGTGCACATGGCAATTCAGCCCGGAGGGACCTCTCCCGCGGAGCCTTTGCGCTCGGGGGCAACCCGGTCGCTATGCCCGGGCGGCGGCGGAAGCCTCGGTGTCGTACATGCCCCAGAACCGCACGATTCGCCCCTCGCGAACGGTAAACACGTGCACCCACTCGGTCTCGAACAACCGCCCGCCGAATTTTGCCTGCGTTCGCTCCCAGCCAAGCACCGTCACGTTCTCGCCTGCGGTTAGGAACTCTCTTGGCTCGAATACCTGAATATCCTCGACTTCGCCGATGCTTGCGAACCACCTGGCCATCTCGTCCCTCGTGCGAAACGTTCCGGTGTAAGGAAGGCCCTTGGAACCGCAGAACTTCCATTCGAAATGGTCCGCCAGGAGTTCAAGTATGGCCGGAAAGTCCCCGCGGCCGAACGCGTCATAAGCGGATCGGACGACTTCGATCGCTTGAACGGAGCCGCTCATCGGAAACCCTTTGGTTTCACGGCGCAAGCCCGCGCGACGCCACGGCGACGCCTTGCGAATGACGCCGTCCCTCGCGGGGGAAGGGACCTGATGGCATTGATCCGATGGTTCGACAAAAAGGCCATTTGAAGCGCCACCGATACCTCTAGTTCTGGCCGGTCCAACTTTGCAAGCGCGAAGGAAGGCCAATCAGAGGTCGCTTGGCGGGACCGTCGGCACTGACCGGACCGAAAAATTCCGGGATTTCCCCTCCGTCTCGAGTTTCAGGAGGCCCAGCTTCTCCGCGCTTTTCAACAGATCGTTGAAGGATTGAAAGCCGTGCGCCCGCTCGTTGAAACCGGGATTGCGCCGTTTGAGGGCGGGCTTGAGCATGGAGCCCCAGATGCGATCCTCGCCGCGCTCCTCCTCGAGCGCCGCCAGCGTCGCCACCAAGGCATCGAGAGCCTGTTCGCGCGTGGGACCTGCGTTGGGCGTGGAAGGTTGCCCAGGCATTGAGTCCCTTTTGCGGGAGAATCTCCCCTTCTTCTGGCGCTCGAGCTCTTCGCGGACCAGATCGTCATAGTAGAGAAAGTGGTCGCAATTGTTGATAAAGAGATCCGAGCTTGAGCTCTTGACTCCCACGCCGATCACCATTTTGTCGTTTTCCCGAAGCTTGCTGACCAGCGGCGAGAAATCAGAGTCTCCGCTGAGAATCACAAACGTGTCGAGGTGCTTCTTGGTGTAACAAAGGTCCAGCGCATCGACCACCATTCGAATGTCCGCGGAGTTTTTCCCGGACTGCCGCACGTGTGGGATCTCGATCAATTCAAACGCTGCCTCGTGCAAGTCTTTCTTGAACTCCTTGTAGCGCTCGAAGTCACAGTAGGCCTTCTTGACAACGATATGCCCGCGGAGCAGCAAGCGCTCCAGCACCAGGTTGATACTGAATCTCGGAAAATTGGCCGTCTTCGCCCCCAGGGCAATATTCTCCAGATCCAGAAAGACCGACATCGTCGAGTCTCCCGTCCTGGTTCCATCGTTTGCGGTTGAATCCGGCATCTTTGGCGCGTTCGGCTTTGCCGAGGCTGTCGGAATTTGGGCTGCCCGTCCATCGGTTAATGCCAACTTTTAGGCCGTTTGGACTCCGTGCTTGATCTTCTTCTAGAAAAGGACACCATCCCCGGACATTCCCAGCATGTGTTCAGAAGGTAAAAGTCACTCGACCAGCCACTCCCCGGAACTTGGCCGCCGCAGTTTCCTGAGAATCGCCGGAGCGGCGGCGATCGGTCTCGGATTCTTGGGACGATCCTGGGCGGCGGAAATCAGTTCTCCGCCCAAACCGAAGAACGCTCTGGCGCCGGACGCCGCGCTCGAACGTCTCCTGAAAGGAAACGATCGCTACGTTGAAGGAAGAATGAAGCGCCACGATTTCATCGCCGAGCGTCCCGCGCTGGCGCTCGGACAGAATCCCTTCGCCGGAATCCTGGGGTGCGCAGACTCGCGCGTCGCTCCGGAGTATGCTTTCGATACGGGCCGCGGAGACCTCTTCGTATGCCGCGTAGCGGGCAATTTCGCGGACATCAATTCGATCGCCAGCTTCGAGTACGCCGTGGCCGTGCTCGGAACGCCGCTTATACTTGTCCTTGGTCACTCCAAGTGCGGAGCCATCGATGCGGCCGTCAAGTCGGTCAAGGATCACCAGGAATTCCCGGGGCATATTCCCGCCCTCATCAAGGCCCTTCGGCCCGCGGTGAAGTCCGCTCAGACCCAACCCGGCGACCTGCTCGATCGGGCCATCCGACAAAACGTCATCCTGAATGTCGAAAAAGTGCGGTCAGCGACTCCGATCCTGAGCGAAGCGGCGTCACGGGGCCGGCTCAAGGTGGCGGGCGGCGTTTATAGCCTGGATACCGGGCGGGTGACGCTCGTCGCGTAAATCCAAACTTGCCAGCGCGCGTGACTTGCACCAGTCTCGCCTGTTCCACTTTTCCAAGGGTCATGAGCATCATCGAAAAAATTGAGAGCGAACAGCTCAAGAAGGACATTCCGGCGTTTCGCGTGGGCGACACGGTGAAGGTTCACACGCGGGTCATCGAGGGCGACAAGGAGCGCATCCAAGTCTACAGCGGCATTGTCATCGGTCGCAAAGGAACCGGCGTCAATGCCAACTTCACGGTTCGGCGAGTCAGCTACGGTGAAGGCGTCGAGCGGGTCTTCCCGGTAAATTCGCCCCGAATTGCCAAGATTGAGATCGAGCGAAAGGGCGAGGTGCGCCGCGCCAAACTCAACTATCTCCGGCATCGAAAGGGAAAGTCCGCCACCGCGGTGAAGGAGAAATCGCAAGAAAAGCCGGCGTAGGCTGGTCGAATGTCCTGCTCATTCGGGCACGAACGCGCTCTTCAGAAGCAGGGCATCCTTGTTGTCGCCGGCATCGACGAAGCCGGGCGTGGACCCCTGGCCGGGCCCGTCGTCGCGGCCGCCGTGGTCTTCCTCGAGCATCGCCGCTTCAACGGCCTCGATGACTCCAAGAAGCTGACGCCCGAAATACGGCTCTCGCTCTATGAGCGGATCACGTCCGCGCCCCACGTGCAGTGGGCGGTGTCCTCGCAGGACGTTGCCACCATCGATGCGATAAATATTCTCAGAGCGACGCACAAAGCCATGCGCGAAGCACTCGGCGCGCTCTCCTCGAGACCCGACTACGTGCTGATCGACGGGCTTCCCGTGCGGGATTTGCCCCTTCCCCATACCGCCATCGTCCGGGGTGATGGTCGCTGCCTCTCCATCGCCGCGGCCAGCGTGATCGCCAAGGTCACCCGGGACCGGATCATGGACGAAGCGGACGCGATTTATCCGCACTACGGATTTGCCCGCCACAAAGGCTACGCCACGCCCGAGCATCTCGCCGCCTTGCGCCAGCACGGACCCACTCCAATCCATCGATTCAGCTTTTCCCCGGTCGCGCAGCCCGAACTCTTCTGAAGGCCTGCCGCGACGATTGACAGCCGGGCCGGGATCTGCTTCAAAGAAGCTGATCACTTCCTGACGTCGAACTTCCGGCGGGCAAGCAAGGACCGAGCGAACTCGGAACGGAATCGACAGAAGACAACTTCTCATTGCATGAACAAAGCTCTCCTGATTGGGATCAATCACTACAAAATTCCCGGTGCCGACCTCCGCGGTTGCGTCAACGACGTCAACAACCTCAAAGCGGCGCTCCTCAAGTACTTCGCGTTTCAAGAACAGAACATCAAGGTCTTTACCGATCTGAAGGCCACCAAGAAGGCCATGCAGGACGGAATGATGAAACTTGTCAAAGGCGCCAAGCGCGGTGACGTATTGCTTATTCATTACTCGGGCCACGGCTCAAACGTGCCGGACGATAATGGCGACGAAGCGGATGGACGCGACGAAATCCTCTGCCCGACAAATCTGGATTGGAAGGATCCGCTGACCGATGACTGGTTGCGAATCGCCTTCGACAAACTTCCGGCGGGGGTAAACCTGACCGTTATCATGGATTGTTGCCACTCCGGCACGAATACGCGGGCGGTTCCTGCTCAAGATGCGCCGATTATCGAGCGATTCCTTCCCTGTCCGCTCGATTTGATGGCCGCCGAATCGGGTCGCAAACTCACCGGCGAAGTCAAGGGGAAACGCGCCGCATTGAAGAAGCAAGCCAAGCGCAGGAAGGATCTCGTGAATGTTGACCTTCCGGAGATTCTCATCGCCGGTTGCCGCGATACTCAGACCTCGGCCGACGCGCACATTGGCGGCAGCTACAATGGTGCTCTGACCTATAATCTCGTGGCGGCGATCACGGAAAAGACCGGCAAGCTAAGTTATGGGGAATTGCACACGCGCACCGTAAGCCTGCTGAAGGAAGGGGGGTTTGACCAGGTGCCGCAACTCGAGGGCACCGCGGAGAATTTTAACCGGCCGTTTCTCGCTCCGCTAGTGTGAGATTGAGCCCGTCGCGTAGTCCAGTCCTCCGTCCGGATTCTCAGCGGCCACAGTGCTCCGCCCGAGCCTGCGAGAAAAGCCCTCGGCGCTGCGCTTTTCTAATCCGAAGCTAATAGAGCCGCTTTTTTCCACCTTGCGACAAATCGGGACAACCACCGTGTGCTCGTTTCGTCCGAACCGCCAATCTGACGAAATGCGGGTGGGGCCGAGTGTCGGATCGCACCCATGCAAATTCTTGAGACGAATCTCCATTCCGCGAGGACATTTCGTCTAAGCTATCTGCTTCACCTGCCCCCGGAGGCGCGTCAGGCCACGGAGCGGAAGTGGCCGGCTATTCTGTTTCTTCACGGTCTTGGAGAGTCGGGAAACGATCCGAGCGCCGTGTTGCGAACCGGGCTTCCGCAATACGTTACTCAACACAGGGATTTTCCGTTTGTCGTCATCGCGCCGCAGTGTCCCTGGAACTCCTGGTGGCCCGAGCTGGCGGAATGGCTGGACCAATTGCTCGTTGAGCGCCTTTCTAATCTGCCAATCGATTCCCGGCGTGTCTATTTGACCGGACTCAGTATGGGAGGATTCGGAAGCTGGTATTTGGGGGCGCTTTGGCCGGAGCGCTTCGCGGCGGTTGCTCCGATATGCGGCGGCGGACTCTGGTTTCATGGATTTCCCAAAAGGGTCGCCAGACTGCGGAAGATCCCTGTTTGGGCCTTTCATGGCGCCACGGAGAAGACGCAACCTGGCGCGCCGCTTCCGAGAGCACGGCTGCCGGCCGCGTCCCGGGCGTCGCATCCCGCGCAGCTGCCTGGATCGCGTGTGCAGGTTCCTCGGGTCGAATTCCCTCGGGGATATCGGAGATGTCCCCTTCTTTCGTGGTTCCAGCTATTTCTTCGACTTTGGCCAGTATCCTCGCGGCGTCGCCGGCCGTCTTTATCTCAGCAAATCCTTCTTTTAAGGCCGCCTCCGTCTCTTCCGCGGCGTGGCGTTCTTCCGGATCCCGGCTCTTCATGGGTGGTCCGGCACTCAACATTTTCGCGGTCCGCGGATGCGGGACAGCGTCGGAACGCCGCCATCCAACGCGCAGCCACTATCCTTAAGGCTCATGATAACGTTCCATCGAATTGGAACCCATTCCTGGCCTCATTTAGTAGAAAATCCCTCGCCGCGTTCAGGCCGACTTCCGCTCGAAGTTCCCCGGAAGCCTCTCACCCGGACCTCTGCAAAATTTACGGCTACATCGCTGTCAGCAATTAGACTGCGGCCTCGAACCGCAGGTTAATTCTCGGTCGAGGTCTTCCCCCCAACAGAAACAGTTTGAAAGCCGCGGGAGGCTCTCGAGACATCAACTCGACTCGGACAGCAACCCTCCGTATCGAGGTTCACGCGAGATTGAAGTTTGCGTTAATTTTTGAAGCATGCGGTATGGCCACTTATCAAGAGCTTGAACGGAACATTGAATTCGAGTTTGTCCGCGCCACGGAAAATGCCGCCCTCAACGCCATTGCAGACAAATGGGGTTTAATGGGGTCAGATGACATATGACAGTCAGGCTTGGTCCGAGTGCGGCACAAATCACGATCATTGCCGGCTCCTAGTGCAGCGTAACAGATGATACGGCTACAAATGAAAGGCACGCTTGGCCAATACAAGCGGATGTACGGCGGCTATGCGTGTCTGAATCATCTGATACAGTGCACTAGGCCTAGTCACCTCTGAACGGCTTGGTTTCAGGTTGCTTGCCGCTCGCGCCGTCTCTACCGCAACGTCTCGTCGCCATATTGATAATAACTGGCCGGCCCGTTTTCATCCACGTTCTTCGCGAAGTGACGCGGTCACGCCGGCAGTGGGCACACGACTCAGGCGGCGTTCGCCAAGGCGAGACCGTACTATTGGCAGCCGGACCGGGAGAGCATAGAATCCTTTGATGGGCATCCGCACCGCCATCTCCCGGATAGCAACGTCATTCGCCGCACTGATCTTTTTCAGCTCCCCGCTTTTAGCGCAGGATTGGGCAAAGGAGAAGCTCGAGAAATCACCCCGGCACGGTGAGTGGGTCGAGGTGAAGCATGGCGACCGCAACGTGCGATGTTTTCTCGTCTTTCCCGAGGTGAAAGAGAAGGCCGCCGCAGTGATTGTCGTGCATGAGATTTTCGGGCTCACCGAATGGGTGCGAAGCGTCGCAGACCAACTCGCGGGAGCCGGCTATATCGCCATCGCGCCCGACCTGCTCAGCGGCCAGACCTACTCCGGTGTTGATGAAGCGCGGAAGGCCATCTCTCAACTCTCCGATCCCCAGGTGATGGCCGACCTTGATGCCGTGGCGTCATACCTTGCCAAGTTGCCGGCGTCTAATGGCAAGGTCACCGCCGTGGGGTTCTGCTGGGGCGGAGGCACGGTCTTCAAGTTTGCCAATCACAACCGAGATCTGAAGGCGACCTACGTTTTCTACGGCCGCGGCCCGAGCGATCGCGCTGGCACGGAGAATATTCAGGGACCGGTATACGGTTTTTATGCAGAGAACGACGCACGGGTGAATGAGACGCTCATCGAGACAACCGAGGCAATGAGAGCCGCGGGCAAAACCTTCGAGCCGCAGATTTATCCGGGCGCGGGGCACGGCTTCATGAGAGCGGGCGAGGCGCCTGACGCCTCCGAGGCAAACCTCCAAGCGCGCGACGCTTCGTGGTCACGCTGGAAATCGCTTCTGGAGCAACCCTGAGGCGCTAGTTTTTAAACTGCAAGCAGATGCACGCTGATTTCAAATGCATCCCCTAGTTGATAGTTGAGAGATGATGGTTGAGAGGAGCATCTGGAGCAGCCTTCGTTCAGGCTGCCACCGGAGAGACGCGCGCGCAATTTTGCCGAATTGTGCTGAAGTCGTTGCGCTTCTAATGTCGCCCTATGCCCAAAAACACCAACATCCTCATGGTTCGACACGCCGAAAAGCCCGACTCTGGCAGGGACTTGTCTGTCACCGGTCAAGAGCGCGCACAGGCGTACGCCGTTTATTTTCAAAACTACGTCCTCAATGGCACCCTGCTTAAGCTAAACTAGATATTCGCCACCGCTGACTCTTCCCAGAGCCAGCGCCCTCGTCTAATCATGGAACCGCTGGCCGAAGCTACCCACCGATGAACCAGCCCGCTCAAACTGTCGAACAAATACAAACACGCTTCTTTCGTCGGTCGCCCGTTTGAAGCTGTTGCATCGTCGGCGGCGGACCGGCGGGGATGATGCTCGGCTTTTTGCTCGCACGCGCCGGCGTGGAAGTGAGAGCATGTGCTCCCAGCGAAAAGCTAGCAGTTCCTTGGCGCCGCGACAATTAAGAGGAAACTGCGCGACCAAAAGAGTGAGGAGCAAAGCGATCCCTCTTCCATACTTTGTTGAGCCGATGAAGGCCAAGTTCGCGAGGGCCCCATCTTCGGGACATTGGATTTACGAGATCAAATTTGACGGCTGGCGCGCATTGGCCTTGAAGGGCGGCACCCAGGTGCGATTGCTCTCACGCAATGCAAAGGATCTCGGGGCGAAATTCCCGGAGATCCTGGACTCGATTGCAGAGCTAAACGCTCATGACGCCGTCATCGATGGCGAAATTGTCGCTCTTGATGAAAAGGGGCGCTCATCATTTCAGTTACTTCAGTCACATGATATGGGGTATGAGCGGCCGCCAATATTTTTCTACGCCTTCGATCTGCTCCAGTTGAACCGAAAGGACATGAAAAAACTTCCCCTAGAGGAGCGAAAAGCGACCCTTCAACGTTTGCTCGAGAAGCCACCGGGCGTGATCCGTTTTTCGGCGACTTTGGGAAACAACGCGAAAGACCTCCTTAAAGAGGTTCGCAAACTAGGTCTGGAGGGATTGATCGGTAAGAGGGCGAAGTCGGTTTACGAGCCTGGAGCTCGTAGCGGCGCCTGGATCAAGATCAAGTTACTCCATGAACAGGAGTTCGTGATCGGTGGATATACCGAACCGGAAGGTACGAGGAAGTTTTTCGGTTCCCTTATCGTGGGCTTTTACCGCCGTAACGAGCTAGTATTTGTGGGACGAGTGGGCACGGGGTTTAGTACCGGCTCTTCTTGAGAGGCTCTATTCCAGGCTCCAGCAAATAGAACGGCCTTCGTGTCCTTTTGTAAATTTGCCTCTTCCGCGTGGCAGTAAATGGGGCCAGGGGATTACCGCTTCGGAGATGAGGTTCTGCCACTGGGTGGAACCTCGTTTGGTATGTCAGGTCAAGTTCAGCGAACTGACACGCGACGAGCGTCTGCGCCAACCCGTTTTTCTTGGACTCCGAGAAGATAAGGAAGCCAAGGACGTGATGCTCGAAAAGCCGTAAGCAATCAGTCACCGATCTGCAGCAAGCGCCCCTTTCACGAAAATCGCATCGAAAGCCCAGGGGTTCGGCTGTCTGAAAATTGCGATAAGGGAGCGTCGTAGCGAAGCGGCGCTCTTCCGCTGCGTTCACACCTTACGAGACCGCGCCTGTATGTAGCGCAAGAAAGTAGCACAAGTGCACTTCCCTGAGCCGTTTTGCGGTGCGGCCTTGCTGCCCCATGAATGGCGCGTAGCTGTCCTGATACCTGGGACAGAGCCGGGCAGAAAAGAGATTTGTCGGTTGTCGGAAGTCATTACAATTGTTGTCGCTTTCGCAAATCTCTTGTCATCTGCTTGTTAATCTCATTTTGAAGCTGCGCCAGTTCGCCACCCTGTCGGGAAAGCTTACGTTTTCCGAGCGGATTGAATCAAGCCACCGGACAACGATGCAGCTGGAGAAGGTTGGGTGTCACCGACTTATGACAAGTCTCGTGTATCTTGGCATAGTGCTTGCTTGTGCGGAAGGCCCCCCACGATAAAAAACGCTCAAGACGCTAAGTATTGGGCGTACACTTGCCTGCATTGGGAGAACCCACGCAGTGGCAATCTTCGTGCATCCACTAAACGGCAGTATCACAAACAACCCCCCACATGAAACATAAATGCCTCTGTTTTAACCGTCTTTCCATTGGCCCTTGCTCCGCTGAAAAAAACCCTACTAACCCTAATCGCAACCCTCGGCTTCGCGCTTCAAGCGAACGCCGACCTCATAACCCTTGATCCAAGCTTCAACTACTCCTACGTTGGAAGCAATGTTAGTGTTCCTATACCGTCCAGTGACTTCGAAATAGATCGGCCCACACGAATCCCCGCGAAGGGAGAAACGTCTGCGGTGATCGCTGATGCCTCTTCCTTCAGTACCTACAAGTTTACAGAAGCTGGAGCATCAGGTTCTTGGACAGGAGTGATCACAAATCCTAGCAGCGGCTTCGCGGCGAGTCAGACTTTGTTCGGCTTTATACCAACAGTTGATCTCCGATATCAGATAGAAGGAATTTATGAAAACTTTCCCACTACTAGCGGCATTTCCGCGAATTTTACTTCTCGGATAGCCACTGAAGGCGGAAATCGATTCATCTTCAATAGCGAAGTTGGCTCGCATCCTTCTTTCCTCCTGTCTCGGATCCCTACACCTTCTCCTTTAGCGGAACTCTATTAGCTGGAGAATCCTACATTTTTGTCCAAGACGCTTTCGTTGAACGCCTTGAGTTCGAAGGTGCTCCCGGAGTTCCCGGACCTCCAGTTGAGGTTACCGGCTCTTGGAGTCTCAAGTTCCGGCCCGCAAAGAGCGTGCCCGACGGCGGCTCGACCCTGGCGATGCTGGGCATGGCCTTGACCGCGCTCGGGGGCATGGCCCGCTATCGCCGTGATTGATGAACAACCATTTGAACCCCATGGAAGCGTTCATCGCCAAACGTGAGCGCGAACAACAAGCTCTTGCGGCTCCTCCTCCGCAGCCACCCCCATGAAGGAACTGCGCCCCCTATGTTGGTTTTGGATAGTTGCTGCAACAATGCTGATTCTGTTGGTGGCTCCGGTCTCGGTAACACGAAGAGATGCCAAAGACACCCAGCTCACACGGAGCGAGTGGATTGGGCCCTTCACGGAGCCTTACGCCATATATCGCGTGACCAAAAGCTCGATTGATTTCTCACGCCTCATCGTCGCTCTTCTTGTGGTGAATTTGCTGCCAGCTGTGGTGCTTTGGCAGCACTATGAAATTGTTCATTGGTGGGAGCGTAGACAACGGGTGTCGAGTGACCAACATCCCTCCGGCGAAGTTCCCGGCCGAACAAGTGGAAGGTCTGTACAGCTGCCTCGACTACTACCAGAACGTCAGCGATCCCTTCAGCAGGGAACTGCTCACTCAGTACGACAAGCTCTATCCGGGGGCCGATTTGTTTGGGGCACAACTATCAGGACCTTCGATTCAAATCACGCTTCTTTAAGGCCTAGGCCGCCTGACAGACCGCCTCCAAGCAAATGGACTCACCTCATGCTCGCCGGTGCGCAATTCTATTGCCCCTTATCGCAGCGTCCCTTCCGTTGGCCCTTAACATCATGCCTGCATGCATTCCTTCGGATCCATGACCCCGAGGTTCTTGACGATCTCGAATCTGCCGCTCTTCGCTTGGGCGATGTACATGTTCATCCGGAGGTGATGTTGGCCGGGCACCATTTCAGCTGGGCCGCCGGGCCCCTGTGAGATCTTTTGGGATAGCTTCTAGTGGGCGACATGCCGCCTTGAACCAGTAACAGAGAAATGCTGCAAGAATTCTTCCGTTGTCGCAGCTCCTAGTAAGGACCGGACGCAGCGCGGTATCGCTTTCGCCAAAACCGGTGCTAGTTGCCTTCTTTGTCGTTTGTGGCCTTGGAATCTATAAGGCCGCTGTCTATCCTCCACCTAAGTCAAGCATTCACAATCAGGCTCAGACTCACGCGACATCCAGTCCCCCAGCAGTCGCTACGTCACAATCAAATTCTACTGTTCCCGTTTCACCAGGATTTACGCTTGATCCCACGCCCACACCCGTTCGTCGTGCTATTCCCGTCGATCAGTAAGCGGCGGGCTCACACTGCCGAAGGGCGAACGGCTAGGTACCCTCCGATGGTCATAGGCCGACCAAAGCTGGCGCCACGAGCTTTCAAACGGGCAATACCGGCGTTAACGCGCTCACGGATGTATGGACTGAAACGGGCCTCGGTCGGCACTATGGCTGGGCCGTCTTTCGACCTACATTTGAGGGCCCGATGGCAAGGGGGCGACCCCTCTGCACTCTAAAATTCGGGGTGGTGCTACGTGAGGACGGGACTCATACTGCCGAAGGGCAAAGGGTAAGGGAACCCTCCTACAAACTCAGCGCCCCTCGGTAAAGTGCGAGCGGCCTTGGACTGGCACGTGCTCCCGGTGGAGTAGGTGCTGGCAACGCAATAGTGACCCGGTTTTTGATTAGTTCGAATTCGCTGGGCGCGATCCACGGATCTCCACCATGCCACGACACGTCGTTCCGCGGCCGCGACCGGAGCACGGCCTCACCATCCACACTCCCGATTTGATTCTGTCGAAAGCCGAAATCCTCCGAATTCAGGCGAGCGTCTTCAAAAACTCGGCAATTTTCAATTTGCCGCCTCTCAGCACGGGTTGGCCGTCGCAGAGCAGCAGTACGTCAAAGTCGTAATCAAGCAGATTAGGTTCTGTTCACGAATTTAGAAGTGTACTTTTTGAGCGAGAGCTGATTTATGCTTGGGATGGAGAGAGAACATCCCCGTCGAATGATCAGCGATCGTGTTTGGGAGGAGCTCAAAGCAGCGTTAGCAGAGGCCAAGCATTCGCGTGCGGGAGCCCCTGCCGAACTGAGTGATCGCGATTTTCTGGAAGCTGTCTTGTATTTGAATCGTGTGGGCTGCCCTTGGCGGGATTTACCACCGGAGTTGGGCTACTGGCATGCAGTTTACATGCGATTTCGACGCTGGGAAGAGCGGGGAGTATGGCGGCGGCTTTGGCAGTGCCTTCAGTGCGAATGCTTCGCCCAAGCCCGTCATCTGTTGATGGACTCCACAACGGTACGAGCCCACCAGCACGCGGCAGGAGCACCAAAAAAAACGGCGGCGACCAGGCTTTGGGGCGCTCTCGTGGAGGACTGAGCACGAAAATCCACGCGGCGACCATCGACGAAAACTGCAGCGTTGCTCTCCATCTCACGGCTGGGCATGCTCACGACGGCCGTCAGTTTGAATCTCTCTATGAGAGCTTGGATCCCGACAATGTGCTCGAATCGGCCACCATGGACAAAGGCTATGATGCCGACCGCATTCGTGAGCGCTTGAGTTACGACGGAGTGCAGGCGGTGATACCCCCGATCCCAACCCGCGCCCGCAAACTCCCTTACGATCACGCCCGTTATCGTGAGCGCAACCGTATCGAACGCTTTTTTAACAAGGTGAAACACTTCCGCCGCATTGCCACCCGCTATGACAAACTCGCAAAAACCTTCTTCGCCGCTCTCTGCCTCGTCTCAGCTTTCATCTTGATCAAGAATTCGTGAACAGAACCTAGGCAGCGATCGCTTAAGCTTCGCGGGGTCGTCGAGTTTGGCCTCCGGAATCAGGCTCAGGGCGCCCGGCGGGTTGCCGATGATCGCATCCCCCAGAAGCAGGATGCCGCCCATCTCGCGTGAGACTGCATGGTGTGCTGGGTCAAAATACAGCCCGATCTCGCCCGCCGATTTACCGGGGAGATGGATCACTCGCAGAGCGCCGGCAATCAGGTCCCCTTCGCAAACCGTTTCGTCGATCACAAAGGGCGCGAGTTGGGCCACCTCATCCGCGCCCGCGCCTAAGCGAGCACCGTAGCGCGTCTGAAACAGCTCGGCGTCCCGAACGTGGTCACGATTGGTGAGGATGATTTTGGCGATCGTCTTCATCGCGTCGAAGGTCGGCCAGTCGTCTTCTCCGGGTTCCGGAGGATCAACGAGCACCGTGCACCCGTCGAACCTGATCGCGTAACCGTTCAAGTCCCACGGCCTGTCGGTGTCAGTCGAGCCCCACATGAAGATGCCGGGAAGAATTTCGCGCATGGTGCCAAGAATATGGCTGACGTCGGGGACGCGCCAGAGTAGAACTCAAATCAGACCTTAAGGTTTTGGCTTTTGCTAAGATTTTTTAAGGCATTTTTGAATGGACTTGCTACCGATTAGGTAATGCTAGAACCAACAAATACATGTCAAACTTTTACGCTGAGGAATCAACACAATGAATGCTATCGAGGTTGCACAAAACCACTTCAATTCCTGGAACCGTCACGATGCTGGCGCGTTTGTCGCCGCATACGCTGAAGGGGGCATCCACCGCACCCCGCGCGCAGAGCACGATCTTACCGGGGAAGCCATCGGCGAGCTTGTTAAATCGTTTTGGACAGCCTTTCCTGACGCATCGCTCGAACTGATCAGTATAGGTGACACTGGAGGGGGCTTGGTCGCCACCCAATGGGTGTTACACGGCACCCACACCGGTCCGTACATGGACGGCACCCCGCCTACCGGTCGCACCGTCGCCTATCCAGGGGCTTCCTTCGTTCAGGTTGAGGGCGATAAGATTCGCTCCCAGCACGACTACCTTGACCGGCAGACGGTAGCTGAGCTGCTGGGACTCAAAGCCAAGTAAGGCTCGGGATAAAAATGGCAGTAAGTTCGGTTTGATTTCTTGTAGACCTTCATTGAGAAACTCACCGAGATTTGGGCAGAACGCACCCTTTTTCCGCCTCGCTCTCTCTGTAAATCGACGCCGATTTTGGAGGGGGATTTCTGGAGCACCCCCCTTCGGGCCCGGAAGACCCCGAACCGTCAGATCGGGGGGGAAAGCGGCTCGGCCCCCGGCGGCAAAGAGGGCCAAACTCGCGTCGCTGAGCCCCGCCATGACCTCGGAAGCCAGACACGAAGGCGAATGGATCAAGACGATCCTCGGCAAAGGCTGGTTCGTTTACTTCCGCATTCACGACCCGCGTTCGACTGAACGGAACGATGCACCTGGCCGGCCTTCGACACGCTGGGATTATCTTCGGTAAGCAGACGCGTTTATGAAGGGATTATAAAGCCCGTGCGCATTTCGGGTGGGCGCATAGACAAATCCGTAGCGGTCTTTTTTCACGTCCACTGGCTCAAGCATCACGCCTTTGATTTTAGCCTTCTCATTATATTCGATGAGCACGCGGGCCGTGCCATTGAGCCCCCACATCTTAAAACCCGTCCCGAAGAGTCCGCCATTGGGGAAAAGCTCGTTCAGACCGGCCATGGCGTGAAAGCAATTGATGGCCACTCGATCCTTTCGATAGAGGCGGTCATCGGCCCGGTATTTGATGACTCCTGAGTCGAGGAGGCGCTTGCGCTTGACGACCAGATCAAACCCCTTCTTGTCGAACTCGTATGGTCCCCACATGGCGACGGCATTTTTTTCATTCGCCGCCAGCTTAATAGTTTCTTCGAGCGTAAAGTTTCTCCCGGGCGATAGAGGACAGTCGTTCGCTTTGGCAAAAAGGCGGGCGCCCGTCCCTTTGAACACGCAAAGATGGGGATTCGTCATGAAATCACGGGGCAGCCAACTAATGGTGAAGGTTTCAAATTCCCGATTCTTGTAGCGTCCCCTTTTCAGGCCCGCCGTCAGCTGGGGCTGTTTGTCATCGGCGAACACTCGAATCACCGAGATGAAAGAGTGCGAGAATTCCGGATCATTCCCGTCATTTTCGTACGCAAAAGGAATGATGAAATAGCGATCACGAGTATTCGTGCCTTCACCAAGGCGATTCGAGATTTTGGCTTTGATGCGATTTATGATCTGCTCGTAGAGAGGCACATCGTAGTTCGAAAAATCGACATCCGGCTTCAGCCAGCCGGCGTTTGCAACCAGGGATAAGGCGAGAAGGATGACGAATGTTCTGAAGGCCATCTCTCCCGATTACTAAGGAACGATCCGAATTGTCGAAGCTAAAGCGAGCGTTTTCCGGCAACGCCGAACCAGCACCGTAGCGTTCTGTGCGGCAGTGATGTCCTTGCTGATGTGCCGGGTCTTTCCTGAAAGTCGCCCGCGCCAAAGGCGTCAAGTTCGGGCGTCCCGTGCGGCCCGTCACCCCGCAGTGCCTTGCCGCTCTCCATGAATCTCTGAGAGCAGGCGCCCTCCCTAAAAGTCGGGGGAGGGCAAGGTGGACCGCGAGAGTTGCTGGGCGACGCGTCGCAATTGTCGCGCCGTGCCCCGGCCATATTTCAACCCGCGGCTCGCCAATCAAAAGGTCACCACGGGGCTCCTGGCGCGAAGTTTCGGCCCCTGGAAGCACATTCTCCGATATCCGAACTCCCGACCGCCGAAATGAAAGGGCTGCTACGAGCCTTCTAGAGCCTGTCCCCGCTCGGGGGCGGCAAGCGCCTAAAGTCAAGTCGCCCCCGCTCACGGACCACTACACCCAGAATTCCTTAACCGTTTCGCTTCGCGCTCCTGCCCAGCCACGAACGCCCTTTCACACTCAACCGGGGTCAGGCCGGGGGCGTTCGCACGGCTCTTAAAGACAAGGGCGTGAAAATTTCTGCCGGCTATACGGCGGAAGTTTGGGGGAATACGACTGGAGGTCTCAAGCAGGGAGCGGTTTACACCGGCCTGCTGGATTTCGGGGTAACGGTGGACCTTGAAAAGCTGGTCGACTGGAAGGGCGCCAGCGTGAGCACGACATGGCTTTGGCTGAGCGGGCGGGATGCCTTGGGGGATCTCGTCGGCAATTTTCTCACTATTTCGAATATCGCCGGATTCAATACCCTGAGGATGTTCGAGCTTTGGTTTCAGCAGGATTTCTTTCAGCGCGGAGAGGACGAGCGTCCCGGCCTTTCCATTCGGGTTGGCCAGTTCACGGCCCACAGCGAATTCGTTATTTCCGAATACGGCTCTCTTTTCACGAACGCCACGTTCGGATGGCCCGCCTTCCTCTACACGAACATTCCCGGGGGCGGGCCAGGCTATCCCATGGGCACTCTTGGGGTGCGCGTCGCGGTAAATCCCTGGAAATGGATGACGTTGCAGAGCGCCGTTTTCCAGGGCAACGTTTTCGCGCAAGACGTCAACCGTCACGGTTTTAAGTGGGATCTCAATCCCGCTCTGGGTTATTTCTGGATTAACGAGCTTCAGGTGCGCTGGAACCAGGATTCCAACGCGCTTCCGGGCCAGACAAAATTTGGCGCGTGGTTCCAGACGGCTGATTTTGCCGATCCTTTTTTTGACGATACCGGCGTGCCGCTGGCTGACGCTAATTCCAGCGGGAAGCCGAAACTCACCCTTAGGATTACGGATTCTACTGGATCCTGGACCAAATGCTCTACCGCGAGCCCACAGAGTCGGGGGTTGTCGCCGGCCTCGGCAAGGAGATGGAAAATCGGTCGCTTCCTCAACGGAAAGCAAGCCAAGTGGGAAAAAGCCCTCCAGTCAGGGTCTCGGCTGGTTCGGGCGCATCGCTTTCGAGCCACAGGATCGCAATTTCGTCGGGTTCTATTTTGACACGGGTCTGGTCTATACCGGTCTCATCCCTACCCGCGACGAAGACCAGTTAGGAGTGGGTTTCGGCTATGCGCAGTTGACCAATGGCGCGAGGCAAACATTGGAGCTCGAAGGCTCGCGCGGAGTCGGCGCGGAGATGGTTTTAGAGTTCACCTACAAGGCGATTCTTACGCCGTGGCTGCATATCCAGCCCGATGCGCAATTCATCATCAATCCCGGCGGTACCCAGGATCTCAAAAACGCTTTTGTCATCGGGGGGCGTGTGTCGGGCAACTTCTAAAGCAAATGCCAAAGACATTGGCGTTTTGCTCCCTTTCTGGCAGAAAGGCCATATCGCCGCCGTCTAATCTTGATAATTTCATTGGCTGGTCATCAGTAACGACTTGCAATGCGCCTACATCAGGGAGCGGATACTGCCGGTAAGGATTCGAACCAAAACAATACGGAAGGCGGTAAGAATTCTGGAAAAAGACACATGCATCGTCGAACTCTTGGCAACGAGCGCCAAAAACGAGTGTGAATGCCTCCTGCGTCGTTTTGGGCAATCAGAAAACTGCCAAAACCGTCGTCTTTGTCAACTTCACGTGGTCGCCCAATTAACCGCGCGATTGTCGGCTTCGCGCTCATGATCGGCGACTTTACCGCATCCTGTCTCCGCAGAGAATCTCGTCGGTTTGAGGCGCAGCTTCCCTAGAAATGAATGTCGCTCATTGGCTAAATCGCGCGACGCGACTTTTGGGACCCTCGGCGTATTTGGTGGCAAGTCTCCTGTTCGCCGCGTTGATGGCGTGGGCTATATTGGGCTCGTCAGTTATCGATCCGCAAAACGTCAAATGGATGAGGGGAGATCCCGCCCAGAGTTACCTGGGATGGGCTTTCTTTCGGATGGAGAAGGATTGGACATTGCCGCCCGGCTATGCGTCGAAGCTGAATTTTCCGGATGGCACGCCGATCGCCTTCACCGACTCGATGCCGATCGTCGCTGTGGCGATGAAAGCGATTTCGAAGCGCCTTCCTTCCACCTTCCAGTACCTCGGGCTCGTCGCTTTCGCGAATTACCTGCTTCAGGCATTCTTTGGCTACAAGATCGGACTCGCGATTCTCAAGGACCGGTTGCTTGCCGCTCTGGCGGGGGCCTTCTTCACGCTCGCGCCACCTTTCGTTCTACGCACCGGTTTTCATTTTTCGCTCTCGAGCCAGTGGCTGATCCTGGCGGCTCTGTGGCTTTATCTTCGCTTCGACCAGGGACGCGCCACAGAACGAACGACCGTGCTCTGGTTCTGCGTTCTCTTTCTTTTCGCCGGGGGCATCACTCCGTATATTGCGGTGCTCTGCGTTTTTGTCGCCTTGGCAACCGTTTTGCTTGCGTTCGTCAGAACGCGCCGCCACTGGCCGAGCAGGACCGTTCTGTGGCTGGCGCCGCCGGTGGTGCTGCTTCTTTCCTGGATGCTTTTTGGATTCTTCAAACTGGACATGGGAGCCGGCGAGTACGCTGCGCCGGGCTATCGCTACCACTCGCTGAATCTTGTGGCTCCCTTCGATCCGCAGCAGTTCCCCTCGGTTCTTTTTAAAGATCAAGGAGTTCTTCCCGGGCAAAGCGAAGGATACGCCTATCTCGGCGCGGGCATTATCGTTTTGATCGCGGTCTCGATCATCTTGGCGCCGTCGTCCCTTTTTCATTCCAAGAGCGTTTCCCTCTGGCCTCTTTGGCTGGTCGCCGCGCTCTCCTTTACGCTCGCAATTTCGGCAAAGGTCACCCTTGGCTCAAGTGTTCTCCTGGACCTTTCCTTGCCCGACGGCTTGGAGCGCCTGCTTTCAACATTTCGGGCTTCCGGGCGCCTCTTTTGGGTGGGCTATTATATCGTCTTCTGCTGCTCTTTCGCGGCGGCGTCCCGGATTCTTTCCAGAGAACGCCTAACGATCGTTTTGGCGGCCCTTCTGCTGCTGCAGATCATCGACTGCAAGAGCCTCTTGACGGGCGTTCACCAGATGCTCAATTCGAAACCGGCTGCCGAGGTCCGGCTGAAGAGCCCGTTCTGGAAGCACCTAGGAAGTCGATTCAAGACGTTGGTCGTGTTGCCAGCCTTTCAGAGCCAGTTTGTCTTGAGGACCTATGACGCGCCAGGCGGGGAGGACGGTTGGCGGATATTCGGGCTTCTGGCGTCAAAGCAGAAGATGGCCATCAATACCGCCTACCTCGCTCGGCACGACGTCGACGACCTCGAAAATCAGCTGAAGACCTTGCCGGGCCGGATCTGTTCTGGGCAGTTTGACGATAAGACCATCTGCATCCTGTCTCCGCGGTTTCTTGTCCGTTTGCTCGAGAATAACGTGACTGACGTCTTTTACCAGACCGTCGATGGAGTTGCCGTATGTTGGAAAGCTCCCGCCAAATCGGAGGAAAATTGGAACTCGCTCTGGAGCACTCTCGAGCAGGCAGGCCATTCCGTCAGTCTGCTGGACCGCTTCGCCTATCATCCTCATGAAGTCGTGAATGGATCTCCGCCAGGGTTTTCGCCTTCCGGAAGGCGAACTCTTTCTCACCGATGGCAATGAAACGCAAATCCCGCTGCTCCTGGATAAGACCAGACCCGTCCGGAGACTTCATGTGGATTTGACCCCGCTCAACTTCCCCGATAAATCGAGCCGTCGATTCAGCGTCCGGTTCGGGCCGCATCAAGCCGGCGCTTGGAATCTAACAGCTCGCTCGACGGTCGCGGTGGAGATCCCCGATCAAGTCTGGGCTGAGGGAAGCTTCACTCGTCGGATCATTCCGCTCGTCTTCAAATGGGAAGGTTCGGTCTCTTCCGCTGATCCACGCGATGCGCTACCGGCCGCCGCGGGATTTCATGAACTGCGGCTCGAATATTGATGCCGGCAGCAAAACTTTTATTCTCGGTCCGCCAGGAAGGCACGGGTAGTGATCGAATCGGACTGCGCCAGGATAGAGCGTGACCTAGTCAATCCTGTGCGGCTGGTGCGCAGACGACTTGCGCGGCTCACTTATCAGGGCGACGACGAACGGGGGATAGAGGAGCTGCTGGCGACTCTGCGCGACGAGGCACACGGACTCCTGGAGGATCTTAGGGTAGAATGAGACCAAGTTGAAAAATTGGTGTGGTGCTACGTGGGACCGTGCCCATACTATCGAAGGGCAAGGGGCAAGGGTACCCTCCTGCAGAGGCAGCCCCTCTCCTTGCCAACATCTACTCCACCAGAGCACGTGCCAGTCCAAGGCTGCTCGCACTTTTACAATGGCGGCCCGGTTTTTGATTAGTCCGAAAACCGGTCCTTCCATCCACTCAAAATGTCGAGGAGCCAAAAACTGGCCGTTGTTAACTCTGTTCGTTCCCTTGACGAGCACGGGACGGGCAACTCTATTTCGGACAACCCATATGAAGCGACTCATAACGGCCCTTTTTTTTCTCTTCACTGCGGCCTCCGCGTGGGCCCAACCTCAGGACGCAACGCTCCACGTTGCGACACGACTGGTCAAACCCTTTGCCTTTGAAGAAAACAGGGAACTTACGGGTTTCAGCTTAGAGCTGTGGCAGGAAATCAGCAAGCAGATGAATGTAAAGTCGCAGTTCGTCATCAAGCCGTCGGTGGCCGACATTCTCAGCGCGGTAAAATCAAATGAAGTGGACTTGGGTATCGCCGCCATCTCCATCACTGCGGACCGTGAAAAAGACTGGGATTTCTCGCAGCCAATGTTTGATGCGGGGTTGCAAATCTTGATCCCAGCAACAGGCTCGGAGAGCGGGATCACCACCAGCATTATCTCGGCCGTCTTCAAATCGTCGCTTCTGCCGATCCTCGGTCTCGTGTTGCTGGCCGTGGTCGTTGCTGCTCACATCGTTTGGCTTTTCGAGCGCCGCCGGTCCAATGGCATGCTCGCGAATCCTTCCTATTTTCCCGGCATCTTTGAGGCATGCTGGTGGGCGGCTGCGACACTGGCGACTCAGGCGGATCAGCTGCCGCGAAGCGCCGCCGCGAGGATCGTGGCGGTTATTTGGATGTTCACAGCAGTCATCTTTATCGCCTACTTTACCGCGGCGGTAACCTCGTCGTTAACCGTGCAGCAGTTGCGCGGCGACATCAAAGGACCCGAGGATCTCCCTGGGAAGCGCGTAGCGAGTGTCAAAGGCAGCACATCCGCAGGGTATCTGAAGCAGCACAATATTCAGCCGACGGAATTTACCAAAATCGAGGATGCCTACCAGGCACTGCAACAAGGGCAAGCCGACGCGGTGGTTTATGATGCGCCGGTTTTGCTTTACTACGCATCCCACGAAGGCAAAAGAAAGGTCCAGGTCATCGGATCTATATTTCACAAGGAAAGTTACGGGATTCTTTTTCCTTCCGACAGCCCCCTACGCAAACCGGTCAACGAGGCATTGCTGCAGTTGAAAGAAAACGGCACCTTTGACCGGCTTTACGTGAAGTGGTTCGGCGGCGAAGGATCGTAAGCTGGACAGTTTCGCATTGATCCCGAATTCCACAGTGCAACTGAGTGAGAGCGAACCTGGAGCAGCGAAGACACCCAACCGTGCAGAATTTGGAATCGCGTTCTCACGGCCGCGGAAGTGCAAATGGTCGCGAGCGATTCGGTTCCGCAAGATGGATTGGTGGCCGATTACCGGCTCGACCAGGACGTCGCGATCGATACGACGCACCTTCATAATGGACGAATTGTCGGAGGATTGTGGGCGCCAGCCAGCGGAGCGGTGATAAGGACGGGTTTTTTCATTTTAGGGTTTGTTTGCGCGCGGCGATTCGCGGAATTTCTTCATCGGCCAATGCTTGCTCGGACTATCGAAGGCCAAGGGCAAAGGGTACCCTAACCAGCTGGCTCCCCCGTTGCCCGTCGTCTGCCTAACCCTAGCAAGGCGGACCGCCAGAGTTGCTGAGGCGACGCGTCGCAATTGTCGCGCCGCGCCCCAGCCATATCAAAACACCAACGGCCCGCCAATCAAAAGGTCACCACGAGGCTCCTGGCGCGAAGTTTCGGCCCCTGGAGGCACATTTCGTGGCCATTTTTCCGATCATCGACGACTCCCGCCCGCCGAAATGCTGAAATGAAAAGACCGCTACGAGCCTTCTAGAGCCTGTCCCCCCTCGAAGGCGGCAAGCGCCTGGAGTCAAGTCGCCGAGCTCACGGACCACTACGAACAACCCGCCAGAATTCCGCAGCGGATCCCGCTTCGCGTTCCTGCGCCTGGGTTAGGAGTTGGCCGGCGACCTACGCAGGGAAGGGCGACCCCTTGAGGGCAAGGGTACCCTCCACAGAGCTTGCCCCTGCAGTCGCTTTTTGGTCATTGGTCGCACGGTTTGGTTTCTTCGATGATTTGGACTTGGCGGCACAGAAGGAGGCGGGATTCCTCATTGTGAATTGGCGTTTTTCTCCAGGTCCTTGATGCAGCGAAAGCCGAGGTGCTCCGTTCCGGTGTCCGGCGGCATGCCGCGGCGGGCGGTGGGACGGTAGCTTTCGCAGTAACTCACGTTACAAAGAAACGACCCGCCTTTGGTCACGCGCTCCGGGTTGTCCTGGACCGGGCGGCCTGGGTCGAAAGTGGATGTCGGTCCGATGGGGTTCATGCAACAACCATTGGTCTTCCGCGAGGCTTCGAGATTCAGAGCATGCGTGTCCGCCCGGTAAAGATCGGCCGTCCACTGCCAAACGTTGCCGGCCATGTCGTAGAGACCATAGCCATTCGGGGGAAATGCCCTGACCGGCGCGACGCCCACGTAGCCGTCGGTACGGATATTCCTGTAGGGAAAATCGCCATCCCACGTATTGGCCATGCTTTTGCCATCCGGCCGGAAGATGTCGCCCCACCAATAGCGGGTATTCTTTGCAGCCCCTCCGCGCGCTGCAAATTCCCATTCGGCCTCCGTCGGGAGCCGTTTCCCGGCCCATTTGGCGTAGGCGAGCGCGTCCTCCCATGCCACCTGGACCACCGGCAGGTTGTCCTTGCCGTCGATGGAGCTTTTTGGCCCCTGCGGATGACGCCAATTGGCACCCGAGGTCCACGTCCACCACCCGTTCATGTCGCGCAGATTCACCGGGTGATCGGGCGGCGTGAAAACCAGAGAGCCCGGCTGCAACATATCATCGGGAGGCCTCGGTGTTCCCGTCGGGAGTTGTTTCTTGAGTTCCTCCCAATCGACTGGGCGCTCGGCCACGGTTTTGTAGCCGGTGGCGGCAATAAATTTGGCGAACTCGGCATTGGTCACGTCCGTGGCGTCCATCCAGAATCCGTCAATGTGCACCCGATGAGCCGGGCGTTCGTTGGGCATTGATCTCTCGTCATCGGTCCCCATGACGAACTCGCCTCCTGGAACCCAGACCATGCCGGGTGGGCCGGACGCCGCTGCGACTGCCGCCGTCAAGGTGAGACCGAGAGCAAGCAATCGGAAAAAAAGCAAATTCATGATGAGCGGCGATGATTTGATTGGCAATATCCCCATGTCGCCGGGGCGATAGGGCCGCAAAGCGCGGCGAGGGGGAAGTATTTCCGCGTAAATTTGTACCCGTAATCCTGCTGGTTCAACAATTGCCATTCGGAGCCGCGTCATCTGACATCCGGCGCCGTTCACCAACGTTGGCGTGTATAACGGCTGTGGCTATGGGTAAATGGATTTCCAATCGGTTTTCATGCTCACGACCGTCCATCCTTTCGCTTTCGCCTCGTCGAGACCCTTGTCGAGCTTGCCAAAATGGGATTCGCGATCGTAGGCGAACTCGCGCTCCGAATCGGTGTGGTGCACGATCATGCCGAAGCGCGGGCCTTTTCCGCTGGTGGTCCATTCCAGCATCTGGAAGTCGCCGTCGGAGTTGCCGAAGGCGGCGATGGGGCGGCGGCCGATGTGCTGATTGATGCCGACGGGCTTGCCGGCTTTATCGTCAATGAAGTTCAGCTCGGGCAAACGCACGAGCACAGGCTTGCCGTCGCGTAGCTCATACTTCGTCTTGATGCTGCTGCCGACGACCTGTTCGGGCGGGATGCCATAAACCCGCTCCGTCCACGGGCGCATGAACTCGATGCCGCCGCCGGAAACGATGAAGGTCTTGAAGCCGTTCGCGCGCAGGTAGGCGAGCAGTTCGAGCATCGGCTGGTAAACCATCTCAGTGAAAAGCCGGCCTGTTTTGGGATGTTTCGCCGTGGTGATCCACTCGGTGACGACCTTCTCGAATTCGTCGGTCGTCATGCCCGCGTGGGTAGCCATGACCATCTCGAGCAGAGCGTGTTCGCCACCGGCCAGCGCGGATTTCACATCGCCCTTGAGCACTGAGGCGAACGGCTCCTTGACCTGGTGTTCACCTGGCGACCGCTCTCTTTTTTACCGGCTGCCGATACGCTTTAGAGCGACGTGCCCCGCGGGAGCGCTTTGGACCGTATTCGCACGAGTTCTGCGAGATTGTTATCATTCTTGCTGGCCGCGCGCTGCACGTGACCAGTCATGAGTCGCGCCCGGTGGCGGCCGGCGATGTATTCGTCGTTGGAGGTTCTGAGGTGCACGAATATCGCGAGATGGAAGATCTTCGTCTGGTCAACATTCTCTTTCGTCCCGAAAAACTCCAAATGGAGCTTCTTGATCTTCCCATCCTCCCCGGCTATCTGGCGCTCTTTGCCGTTGATTCGTCAGGTTGCAAGGGCCAGCCGGAAAATATGACACTGCGGCTTGCGCCAAAGGAGCTGATCATCGCACTCAGCCACGTAGAGAGACTTGGCCACGAGCTTGAGGCGCGAAATCCTGGTTTCAAATTCATGGTGCAGACGTACTTTATGCAGCTCGTGTGCTATTTGTCGCGAGTGTGCAGCCAATCGAGAACGAGAGACGCTGACGTTCGCGCGGTAGCGTCTGTCGACAAAGCGATCAGTCACCTCGACGCGCATTTCGATCAGCCGATCAACCTTGATGATTTGGCGCGGCTCAGTCATATGTCCAAACGTAGCTTCCTCCGCGCCTTTCAAGCCGCTACAGGCAGCACGCCAATCGCTTACCTCGTTAGCCTGCGACTCACGCGAGCTGCGGCGATGCTCCTGCGGCAGGAGGAAAGTGTGACATCGGTTGCGTTCAAAGTTGGCTTTAACGACAGCAACTACTTCGCTCGACGGTTCCATGCGATGTTCGAGGTTCCGCCGAGCGAATATCGTAATCAGCGGGCGTCGATGAAAGCGACATCATCTGTGCGCTTTGGTCTCGTTGCGCAGCCAAGTCGCTTCCGTCGCGAAACTCAAAAGACCGCTCAGCTGCAGGGAATGGTCAGCTTTTTCGATCCGGCGCGCCGGGTTCGGCTTGGGCCGGTGATGAACGAAATGAGGGTCGGATAGTTTAGTTAGACCTCATTTGCCAGTCTGCGCAATGAAGCGCACGGCAATCTTTGACGTCAGCGTCCACAAACTCCTCAATTACCTTGCTTGACCGAGCTGAAGGATCTCCTCCGCTTTACGACTCAATTCCCTGAAACGCTCCGCGTTTTGAGGGAGTTTGATGTCCTCGTCGTAAGTGGGAATCATTGCCTTCATGAGCGTCTTACCTTCGCTGCTCTGCAGAAGCTGGGGGAGGCAGGTTTTGATCACTTCGAGTACGATGTGCACCGAGACGGACGCTCCGGGAGAAGCGCCGAGCAGGGCTGAGATGCTACGATCTGCGTTGGTAATGACCTCGGTGCCGTAGTGGACGATGCCAGCTTCACCACCATGCGTTTTCTTGATAGTTTGAACACGGATGCCGGCATCGATCAGCTTCCAATCTTCGGGCTTGGCCGCGGGATAAAAGATACGGAGCACCTCCATGCGCCCCGCCATGCTCTGGGTTCCCTGTTGAATAAGGTATTTTACAAGATCCAGATTGTGGATTCCGATAGTGATAAGGGTGGCAATGTTGTCGGGCTTTACGGAGAGAAAAAGATCGGTCCAGCTTCCTTTCTTATGGAGAAATTTAGTCGTCCAAGACGCGAAAGGCCCAAAGAGGAGCGTTCTCCTTCCATCCAGAATCCGGGTGTCAAGGTGCGGAACGGCCATCGTGGGAGCGGCTTCGAGGGCCTGCCCGTAAACTTTGGCCTGATGCTTCCTGACGATTGCCTGGTTGTCGCAAACCAGCCATTTCCCCCCGATGGGGAATCCGCCCAAACCTTTGCTTTCCGGGATGCCGGCTTTCTGGAGAACCCTAAGACTTCCTCCCCCCGCTCCAACAAAGACAAACTTCGCCCGGTTTTTACGGATTTGATTCGTGGCGAGATCTTTGATGCTAAGTTCCCACCCCCCGCCCGTTTTCTTGAGGTCAACGACACGATGATTGGAGGCGATGCCACAGCCGTCCTGCCGTGAGAGCCAGCCGAGGAGCTTGCGGGAGATATTTCCGAAGTTCACATCCGTCCCTGCGTCCATCTTGGTCGCAGCGATCGGGACATTCGCACGACCCTCAAGGAGAAGAGGGGCCCATCCGGCGATGGTCGCCCGGTCGGTAGAGTATTCCATTTCCCTAAAGAAATGGTGGGCCGACATCGCCGCGTGACGAGCCTTCAAGTAATCAACCTGTTCCTGACCGTGGACGAAACTGAGGTGAGGGACCGGATTGATAAATTCCTTTGGATTGTCGACCATCCCTTGGGCAACGGCATAGCTCCAGAACTGCTTGGAGCGTTCAAACTGCTCAAAAATCTCGATCGCCTTGGTGACATCGACTGTTCCGTCCGGTTCCCGATGCGGGGTGTAGCTCAACTCGCAAATGCCCGCGTGCCCGGTTCCCGCGTTATTCCAGCCATCGGAACTTTCCTGCGAGAGGCCTTCGGTGACCTCATAAAGCTGAATAGTGAGGTCCGGGTCCAGACATTTGAGCATTGTTCCCAAGTTGCCTGACATTATTCCACTGCCGATCAGGATGACATCCGGATTCTCGATATGCTTCGACTGTTTCATGTTGCCGAATCAGCGCAAAAACGCTTCGTGCAGTCCTCCATCGACAGTGATGACCTGGCCGGTCGTTTTGCTGAGTCGATTGGTGACGAGGATGAAGTAGGCCTCCGCCTGATCAGCAGGAGTGATCGGCGCTCTGGTCAGCGTGCGATCCGCGTAGAACTGCGCAAGCTTGTTCACGAGTGATTCAGTCTCTTCATCGTCGGTGTAAGGAATATTATACTTGGCCAGCGATCCGATGACGCGGTCGCGCGGGAACATGGCGCTTCCCTTCACCACTGTGGCCGGTGCGACGCCATTGACACGTACCAATGGTGAAAGTTCAATGGCGAGTTCGCGAACCAGATGATTTGCAGCCGCCTTGGAAGTATCGTAAGCGACGCTGCCTTTCTTGGCTACCACGGCATTCGCGCTGGTTGTAAGCACGAGATTGCCGCGCAGTCCCTGTTCCTTCCAGGTCTTCGCCGCCTCATCTCCCACAAGGTAACTGCCGGTGACGTTGATGTTGAATGTGAGCGCCCATTTGTCGTCAGGGATGTGCCCTGTCGTGTCACTCGGCACGAAGATTCCGGCCGTCAGGCAAATTGAATCGAAGCCGCCATAGGCAAGCGCAACCTGATCGAGCATGTCGCGAATGGATTTGCGGTCCGTGATGTTTGCCGCCAGGCCTACCGCGGGACCGCATCCCGAAATCCCGCTTCCCGCCACGCCGATACCCGTCCCGTATTTGCCTTCGATTTCTTTGGCAGTCGATTCGGCGGCTTCTTTGTTCAAGTCGACGCTCACAATGTGCGCACCGTCCTTGACGAGCCGGTGCGCGGTTTCCTTGCCGATGCCGCTACCAGCGCCGATAACGACGATGATCTGTCTGGCAAGTTCCTTTTCTGCGGGCATGCGCTGAAGTTTCGCCTCTTCAAGCAGCCAGTATTCGATGTCGAATGCCTCCTGTTGGGGCAGTGCAATGTATTCGTCGATCGCTTCGGCACCGCGCATCACTTCCACAGCGCAGTTGTAGAACTCGGCCGTCACTCGTGATTCGGATTTGTCCTTGCCCCAAGCGATCATGCCGAGACCCGGAATGAGAACGACCGTCGGATTCGGATCACGCATTGCGGGGGAGTTCGCGTGTTTGCAGCGTTCATAGTAACCGGCGTAGTCCTGGCGGTACTTCTCCAAGCCGTCGCCAAGCTTCTTCTTCAACGAAGCCACATCTTCGGTCTGGGGATTCCAATCCACGTAGAGAGGCTTGATCTTTGTGCGCAGAAAATGATCCGGGCAACTCGTTCCGAGCTCCGAAAGCCGGGGCGCGTCATTCGAGTTCACGTAGCGCAGGATTTTTTCATCGTCCTGGATTGTCCCGATAAAGCGCTTCTGCTGTGAGACCTTGCCACGCAGCCACGGGAGGATTTGGGCGAAAGTAGCGCGGCGGGCGGCCTCGTCGAGCGTCTGGTATTTCTGGCCACCGAATGCCTTGGCGTCCCCTCCTTTGGCTTGGTACTTTTCCTCGATATACTGCGCCGCTTTTTCGATAAAACGCAGCGTCTCTTCATAACAGAGCTTATCGTCATCCTGCCACGAGATGAAACCATGCTGGCCCATCATGATCGCGCGCACGCCCGGATTTTTCCTGACGATCTCCTGCATCGCCAGCCCGAGTTCAAATCCCGGGCGCATCCAGGGCACGTAATCCATTTCATCGCCGAAGATTTCCTTCGTGAGTTCCTCGCAGCGGCGGCTCGCGGCCACGGAGATAATCGCGTTGGGATGCATGTGATCGACATGCTTGCCGGGAATGAAGCTGTGCAGGGGCGTATCGATCGAACTCGCGCGCGGATTGAGATTGAACGTCGTGTGAAAATACATGGCGACCATGTCGTCCTCAGCTTGTGACTTCACGCCCTTGTCACTGCGTTGAGCGTAGAGCTTTTGAAGGTCGAGCAGCTTCTGCTGGTAGAGCGACGAAAAGTTCTCGCGCTTGGCGGTCCGTAGGTCGCCACCGGATCCCTTGACCCACAAGACTTCCACGTCTCCGCCGGTAAGCGGGTCCTTTTCAATTATTTTCGAGGAAGTATTGCCGCCGCCTGTGTTGGTGACTCGCTGATCGCTCCCCAAGAGATTTGAGCGGTAGACAAGCCGATCCGCGGGGTTAAGTTTGGACGCCACGGCGTCGTCCCAAAGGTAATTAACAAATTTATAGCTCATAGTTACGTCGTAAGGTTAAGTTGAGTGAAGCGGTCATACGCCTCTTGCCAGCTTCTGAGTCGAGGGGCTGAAAGGCGTGGAGAGGAAAGGAATCGCGAACGATTTTGCGCAAGGCGTTAAGCGACTCAACCTGCCCGAGTGCGATGGCCTGAATCCCGATGTTTCCGGCCGCGGTTGCTTCCGCCGGCCCGGCGATGACTTCACGTTGAATGGCGCTTGCGGCAAACTGGTTCAGGAGCGCACTCTGGCTACCGCCACCAACGATATGAAGTCGCGTCAGTGAACGCCCTATAAGCTGCTCGATTTCACTCAACGCGGTGCGGTAAGACAGCGCGAGGCTTTCCAAGATGCAGCGTGTATACTGGCCTGGAGTTTCCGGTGCAGGCTGGCCCGTCTCGCGGCAATACGCGGCGATGTTATCCGGCATTTCGCATGGCTTCGCGAAACGCGCGGCGTTGGGGTTGATCAGCGAGCGAAATGGCTCAGTCTTTTCCGCTTCCGCGGTCAAATTCGCATAGTCCAAATTGAGTCCCTGGCGTGCCCATGCCCGTCGCGATTCCTGCAGGATCCACAAGCCGACAATGTTCTTTAAAAAACGTGTCGTTCCCCCGAAGCCCGCCTCGTTGGTAAAATTGTGTGCGCGGGCATCTTCGTTGATGAGAGGCTGCGCCAATTCGACCCCGATCAGTGACCAAGTGCCCGAAGAAAGAAAGGCCCAGTCGCCATTTTGTGACGGCACGGCCGCTACTGCTTCGCCCGTGTCGTGCGAACAGCTCGCAATCACCCGCACACCAGCTAACCCCGTTTCGGCAACCAACTCCGGCAACAATGGTCCCAGAACGGTGCCCGGGGGGACCAGTTCCGGGAAAATCTTGCGTGGTATGCCGCACCGCTCAATGAGCAGTTCGGACCACGAGCGCGTGCGGGGATTGTAAAGCTGAGTGGTGCTGGCGTTGCTCTCATCCACGCGCGCCACGCCGGAGAAAAGATAGTTAAAATAGTCGCCAATCATCAGGAAGCAGTCCGCCAGTTCGAGCAGTGCCCGGCTCTTTTCGACGTCCGAGGCGAGATGGTAAATCGTGTTGATTGGCATGAACTGGATGCCGGTCTCTTCAAAGATAAGTTTTGAACCGACGCTTTCGCGGACCTTTTCGTATGTGGCCGCTGTGCGTTCGTCACGGTAGTGAAACGGCGGCGAAATCATCGGATGCACCGCATTGATGAGCACATAATCCACACCCCATGAATCCACGCTGACCCCAGCAATCGGAAGGTTGCGGTTGGCGATTTCACGCAGCCCCGTCTTCAGTTCCTCGTAGATTCGGAGGACATCCCATCGCAGGGACCCCAGAACACGGACGACGGCGCTCGGAAAACGGTTGATCTCTTCCAAAGTTAAGCGTCCATTCTCAAGCCGCCCGAGCATGACGCGACCGCTTTCGGCGCCAAGATCGCAAGCAATATAATAGTGTGGATCCATTGTCTTCTAGACAGAGAAACTAAAGTCCTGGAATGCGGCCAAAAGGTCGCGGGTGACTTCGTCAGACATCGGGCTCATTGCCCCCAGAGGCCGGCTTTGGATGATGGCTGCCGCAGTGGCTTCGAGCACTTCGAGTCGGTCAAATGCGTCGAGAACCGTGCGTCCGGCAACCATTACGCCATTGTGCTTTAGGAGGGCTACGGGATTCGCGGGCGTGACAGCTCTTGCCACATCCACTCCATCGCCGAATAGGTGCTCGAAGGCAATCGTGCCGACATCCTTCAGAAACAAGTAGCTCTCGGGGATCGTGCGGGTATCAAGCAGAAAATCGCTCACGCAAAACGCAGTTGCGAAAACCGGCAGCGCGTTCACGACAGCCTGAATTTCCGGGTATCGCTCGTAGATTGCAGAGTGCAGGCGGGCCGCACGGCTCGGTTGCTGCCCCGGTACGTACCGCCCATCATGAACGGCGACGAGGTCGCTTGGCAAAATCTCCTGTCGATCAGCGTGAGATGGTGTGATGACAAAAGAACTTCGATCGATACGCGCCGAGAAACTCCCCCAGGTGCTCGTCATCAACCGATGCTCATAAGCCCGGTGGACGAAATCGGATATTTCCTTGCGGAGTTCCTTTTCGCGGCTCGTCATGGATCGCGGCTCGCCTTCTGGTAGCAGGTTGCGTCCGCTATTGAAGAGTTCGGATCTGCTCATCGCTCAGATAATGGACCTCTCCAAGTTGCTTGGCATTTAGTATGGTCTGTGCAGTGAACTCGAGAGTCTCGAAGCGTTGAAACGCTTCGGCTAAATCTCGTCCGCCGACGACTACTCCGTGGTTTTCCAAGACGACGCAATTCGGTCGTTCTCCGGAGGAAAACTCCGCGGCTATTTTTGCGCCGAGTTGGTTGCTGCCCGGCACCTCGTACCGAGCGAAGGCTACCTTCCCACAGACATTCCACGCTTCGGGAAAGAGTCTGGTGTCGGGTTCCTGGCTGCAAATACTAAAGCTTACAAGAGCGCCAGGATGCGCGTGAATGATTGCGCGGATATCCGGTCGCGCAGCGTAAATGCTCAAGTGGAACGGGTTTTCCGAAGAAGGAGGATGCAGTCTCTCAACCGCTCCATCCTTTCCTATGCGTACGATATCCTGGCGGCGCAGACTGCCTTTGTCCACCCGCGCAGGCGTCATCCATTTGTCGCCATTCTCATCATGAATGGAAATGTTTCCTCCAGACGTGGTGGTCATGTTTCGCCCGTAAATGCGCTCCATGGTCGCCACAATCTGGTCTCGGGGATGAAGACAGGAGAAATTCATAGTCGATAAACTCTTATTTATCGGGTGAGTTCCGTGTCTCGTTCGGGACGCAATTGATATGGAAAACTTCCTTGAGTTCGCGCGAGGCCGGGCTGTTGTCGGGGTTGCTCGGCATAAGATCTTTCATGTGCGCCCACCATCTCTTGCAAACCGCAGTCTCGGCTATCGTTTCCCAGCGCTCTTGATCCTCGATTTCTGCATAAGCGAATAGCTCGCGCGTTTCGGGATGGAGGAAGATCGAGTAGCTTTGTACGCCGTGCTCTCTGAGTACCGCTTCCAACTCGGGCCAGATGGGCGAATGCCGTTGCTCATAGGCTTCTTCTTTCCCGGCATGCACCGACATCACGAAAGCCTTGCGTATCATAGGTGAGTAAGTTCCCCTTCGCCTTCCTCACGACCTCTTCGAGAGCACCGCGCTCTCATAGGACTTCACGTCTTCGAGCCACTTGGCCCCGACCGGGACGCCCTTCCGGCGGCAGTACTCGTTCCATACACTGCCGAAGGGAAGGGTCTTAAGTTCCTCGAGCAGCGCAAGGCGCTGGGTGTAATCGCCTGCTACTTCCAATTCCCGCAGTTTCGGGGTCGGTTCCAGCAGCGCAATAAGAAGAGCTTTGATAGCGTTCCGGGTGCCGATCACCCAAGCCGCGATTCGATTGATACTGGCGTCGAAGAAATCGAGACCGAGTGATGTTCGGGAAAGGAAATCGCCCCGGACGAGTTCCTCCATGATCCCCTTGGTTGCGTCGTCGAGGGACACGACATGATCGCTATCCCAGCGCACACCGCGGCTTACGTGCAGGACCACTCCTGGCACCCATCGCATAACCGAGCAGATCTTGTCTGCCAGCACTTCAGTAGGATGAAAATGACCGGCATCGAGACAGTAGAGCTTTTGATTCTTAATCGCGTAGCCCAGGTAGAACTCATGGGAGCCTACAACATAGCTTTCGCTTCCGATGCCGAAGAGTTTACTCTCGACCGCATCGAGATTGTACTTCGGATCGATCGGTTCTGCGAAAATCTCGTCCAAAGCCGTTTCGAGCCGCTCGCGCGGCGCGTTGCGGTCAATGGGTGTATCCTTGTACCCATCTGGAATCCAGAAGTTGGTCGCTGCTGGTGTGCCAAGTTGCTGGCCCATGTCCGCGGCAATGCGCCGGCAGACCTTTCCGTGCTCGATCCAGAAAGAGCGCACGTTCGCGTCTACACTAGAAAGAGTAAACCCGTCGTTCGCCAAAGGGTGCGAAAAGAAGCTCGGATTGAAATCCAGACCCATACCCCGTTCCTTGCACCAGGCGATCCAGGTTTGGAAATAAGCGGGCGTCAGCTCATTGCGTGGAACCGCCTTCCCTCCGCCGAAGTCTGCGTATATCGCGTGAAGATTCAGCCGATGCTTGCCGGGAATGAGCGCCAGAGCCTTATCCAAATCCTGGCGCAATTCCTCAAGAGAACGAGCCTTTCCGGGGTAGCTGCCAGTGGCTTGAATGCCGCCACCACTAAGTGTCCCGCCTCCCTGCTCGAATCCGCCAACGTCGTCACCCTGCCAGCAGTGTAGAGAAATTGGTATCGCTTCGAGCCGTTTCAAGGCTGACTCAGTATCGACGCCCATTGAGGCGTAGCTTTCCTTTGCCAAGAGATATTCTTCGTTGCTCATAGGTTTTCAATAGTCCACATCGTGAAGAAGGTATAAGTGCCTAGAAGCTATCCCAAAACCTCCTTGACGAGCAAGAGAGCGCAGGCCATGTGGCGAGCTGAGATTTTTCCCAGCCAATGCAAAGGCGGCGATAGTTTTGGAGCCAGGCGATGGTGCGTTCGACCCTCCAGCGTCGTTTGCAGCGCCGCAGGGCTCGGCGGTCTTGGGTTGGAGAGCGATTGAGCCGGTTGGGTGCGATCATCTCCACACCCTGAGCGGCCAGCAACTCATCGAGACGGTCACTATCGTACGCTTTGTCACCGATGATTCTGGCCGGTGCGCCCTGAGCAATCATAAAACCAAAGAGTTGCTGGATGAGATGGCTTTCAGCTGGATTAGCTGGGGCGCTACATGCGGCCACCGGCAGCCCCCCTTCGATTTCGATGCTCCCCCATCAGGTTGATGCGCTCCAGTAATCACTTTAATGAGCGTAGATTTTCCCGCGCCATTCTCACCAAGCAACGCGTGCACTTCGCCCCCGTGAAGATCAAAGGAGACGCCCCTTAGCGCGCGCACAGCCTGGAAGGACTTTGTAATGCCTTTTAGTTGGAGTAACGTGAGGGCTTGCATGTGATAATACGGATATGGGGTGTTGCGTTTTAAGCTTTCTGTTCCTGGGTGGTTATCGATAAACTTTTACTTCACGAATGCTAATGACGCAATTCTACTAACTGCCGTTTGAGATGCACTAATTGACGTCACGGCATTCTCGCTCATTTGTGGATAAACTATGCGAATCTATGAAGCGGCGCCTTCACAATAGCGCCAATATCTAGCACAATAGCGCCACCGGTGATTTCTGTGTAAAGTCTGCCGACTACGCATTTTTCCCTGCACCAGAGCAAGAATGCCGCGCTCTACGGCAACTCTGTCTTGATTGGTGCCAAGACACGAAGTCGACAAATCTCCGTTGTTTAGAGGTGTCATTGCCCCCACTATCCGCCGAATCCATCGTGCGTGCGATGGGCTAAACACCCCATTCCAACGGGCAGGCTGCACCAGTACGGTCTGAATGGCCTCTAACCAACGTCATGTATGGGTTCTCGACCCTCGCCCAGCTCAACTGAATGGCTTTGCGCGCTACCGACCAACTCGCAGCCCCTTCGAGAAACACTGCCTGGGCTGCTACGCAGCGCATTTACGGACCGATTTACCTTGCGCAATTCGCCACGACGACCATCCGCAAGGCCTTCTGAGGGAACCTTTAGTGGCACGCAGGAGAGGTAGATAGCCTTTCCTCCGAGGAAGTTAATGCGGAGTTTCGACGGAGGGAGAGTCTCCATACATCTACGAACAGTTCCTTCCAAATGTCCGAAGCAGTTGGGGCCGAAACGCGATCGAGTGCTTTCGTCGCGTACACGACCACCGAAGAATCAGGGTCGTCCAAAGCCGTCGCGAGAGCCGGCTTCTTCCTCGGCATTCAGGTGATAGGATTACGGAACCATTCGTCGAAACCGTGAGCGGTGGGCAGGAACTCGTTGCGGTCACCCAAGTGGTTTTGCCGAATTGCGCGGTGGCGTAACCCGCGGACTTGAGCACTTCCGCAATCGTCGGGTCGCTCCTCTGGATTCCACGCGGCGAGCCGGGAATGCCGATGGTCGTCATGCCCGTGCGAATGGGCATTTGCCCAGTGATGAACGCGGCGCAGCCGGCCGTGCGACTGGGCTGACCGTAGTGATCGGTGAAGAGGATGCCGTCCTTGACGATCGAATCGATATTCGGCGTCCGGCCCATCATGCCATGCGTGTAGGCGCCAACGTTCCACATGCCGATGTCGTCACCCCAGATGACGACAATGTTGGGTTTCTTGTCACCGGCGCGGGCCGGAGCGAGCGCGCCAAAGAGCGCCGCGCCAGCCGTCAGCAGCGACAAGCCGTAGTTTAGGAGTTTTGGTTTCATGTGTTGTTAGTGTGTTGTTTGTCGTGAAGGGGTTTGGTCACAAGACCTCGGCGACTGGCCGTAGCTGCATGTGGACGATTTTAACAGTGGTGCTTGTGATCTTTTTTCAGTCATCTTTCATGCTCCCGACGTCCAGCCTTCTTTTGCCTCGCCTGCTTGCGTCGCCGGCAAGGCGGCGGCCATCGCGACGGCGGAGTTTTTCATGCTGTGTTCTTGCGTTTGAAAAAAGGGGCCGCCTTTCCAGGCGGCGCCCCGTTTCAGCGTTTCCTTAATTGCCCGTGGCTTTGTTTCGCTGCTCCTCAATCTTGCTGAGATTGAAAGAGCCCGGCGTCTGGCTGGGCGGATAGTCCTTCATGGTCGTAAGGAACTTGGCGGCCATCGTCTGGAGCGGCACAAGCACGAAGGCCGGGTCAAGGAACCAGTCGTTGTAGGTGTTCGAGTTGCGCCGAGAACGTTCGAACGGGTCGCGGCGCAGGTTGAAAAGCAGCGGGACACGCAGTTGGACGTGGGGCTCGCGCCACACGCCAAAGGCTTCGCCGCGGTTCTCGAGGAAAATCACCTTCCAGTCGCTGTAGCGCATGGCCACGACCTCGCCGTCGTCGCTGACATAGATGAACTCGTTGCGGGGCGATTCCTTCACCTTGCCGCTGAGATAATCGAGCTGGTTTTAACCATCGAGGCAGTTGCGGTATTTCCGGCCGTTGAGTTCGACTCCCTGCCTGAGCTTCTCGACGATCTCCGTGTCACCGGCGGCGGCGGCGAACGTCGGCAGCGAGTCCTCGTGCGACGCGATGCCGGTGAGCGTCACCGAGGGAAATGCCCCGGCCAGCGCACGAAACAAGGGACGCGGTAGGCGCCCTCCCAGTCGGAGTTCTTCTCCGACCGGAATGGGGTCGCGCCCGGGTCGGGCCAGGTGTTGTAGTGCGGACCGTTGTCCGTCGAATACCGGACGATAGTGTCATTGGCGACGCCCAGGTCATCGAGCAGCTTGAGTAGCTCGCCGACTTGCATGTCGTGCTCGACCATGCCGTCGCTGTATTCGTCCTGGCCGGAGATGCCGCGGTGCTTGGCTTTCACATGGGTGCGAAAGTGCATCCGGGTGCCATTCCACCAGCAGAAGAAGGGCTTTCCCTCGTTGACCTGCCGGGTGATGAATTCCTGGGCGGCGGCCATGGTTTCCTCGTCGATCGTTTCCATCCGCTTCCTCGTGAGTGGCCGGTGTCCTCAACGGTCTGGCCACCGTTGCCATCCGCCTTGGACCTAAGCACACCCGCGGGCCAAACTTCTTCAAGAACTCGGGATCCTTCGGATAATCCAGGTTCTCGGGCTCCTCTGAGGCGTTCAAATGGTAGAGTTTTCCGCCATTATCGAGACTTCGTAAAGCTGGCGGACGCGTTTCTCTAGAATCTCGTCGGCCAACCGCAACCTTTAAACCGCCGCAGGCGATGATTAATCACGTCGAGCATGAGCATGCGGAAAAGCAACCTCTTTCTCTTCGGCAGGAAGTGATGGTACAAGCCAGCGGAAAAGACCTGTCGCAGCAAAAGCGCCAACGATCTGTACCGCGATGAAGCCCGGTGCATCGCTCGGTCGAATCCCGGCAAATGTATTTGTGAAGGCTCGTGCGAGCGTTACCGCTGGATTGGCAAAGGACGTGGAAGCCGTAAACCAGTAGGCGCTGGTGATGTAAAGACCGATCGCCAGGGGGACGGCTTGGGAACGCAAACGAGCACAGCCCTGGATCACACAAAGCAGCCCGAAGGTGGCGACAAATTCGCTGAAAAGCTGCGCGCCGCCCGCTCGGGCGTGCTGCGAGACTTGCAAGAAGGCTTCGCCAAACATCAGATGCGCCGCTGCGACGCCGACAAATGCTCCCAACACCTGACCGAGGATATACGCCGGGACATCGCCCCAGCCAATTCCACCTTGGGAGGCGTCCGTTAGCGTCACCGCTGGGTTGAAGTGCGCGCCCGAGATTGGCCCAAAGGTGAAAATCAGGGTCACTAGCATCGCGCCAGTGGCCAGCGTATTGGCAAGCAAAGCTATCGCCACATTGCCGCCCGCCAGCTTTTCACCCATGATGCCGGAACCTACGACCGCCGCGAGAAGGAATGCGGTGCCTAAAATTTCGGCGGCGATGCGGCGCGAAAGAGTCATTCGGCTTTTCAGGAACAGCAACTTGGAGCGCAGCACGGCATCGCTGCAGGTTTTTTCGCGCGGATGAAGGCGCTGACGAACTTTCCTTCCGCGTCTTTAGCCAGCGCAGCGATAACGAATCCTTGACTGGCCAGGAAAGTCCTCGCGTCCTCGATGCTGTAAATTCGCGTCGGCTCGATATCGATATCGTCAAATCCGGCTTTGGCGAGTTTTGCTACGTAGTCGTAATCACTCAAGACACCCGCCACGCAGCCAACCCACAGCTCTAGGCTTTTCTTGATTTCTGCAGGAACGTGGCCCTTGACAGCAACGTCGAACATGGCAAAGCGTCCGGCCGGTTTGAGCATCCGAAACGCTTCTTTGAGCGCCCGGTCTTTATCCCCGGAAAGGTTGATGACGCAGTTCGAGATGATGACGTCCACGGAGTCACTGGGAAGTGGAATGTTCTCGATTTCACCTTTGAGGAATTCGACATTGGTCAAGCCGCTTTTGCGCTTATTCTCTTCGGCAAGCGCAAGCATTTCATCGGTCATCTCGAGACCGTAGGCTTTTCCTGTTGGCCCGATGCGACGAGCGGAAAGCAGCACGTCGATGCCGCTTCCGGAGCCAAGATCGAGTACGGTTTCACCAGGGTTCAAGTCGGCAAGGGCTGCGGGGTTGCCGCAGCCAAGAGACGCCTTGATCGCCCTGTCTGGCAATTCACGTTCCTGCGCTGCGCTGTAAATGTTTGAGGCAATCGGATCACAGGCTTCCGACCCGGCAACTCCGCAACAATCGCCGGTAGCGCCTGACTGGAGGCGCAGGGCAGCCTCTCCATACTTCTCACGGACGACTCCCTTAACGTTTGCACTACTCATAGTAAATCCTTTCGCTAGGAGCAGTGGCCGGTTCAACTGACGGAAGACGCCTGCTCGAGTGCCGCCTTCCGGCTTGCGCATTCGCGCAAACCGGCGACATATGCCTCGAAGACCAGCCTGATTTGATCCCGCACGCGACGGAACTCGGCGTAGATCTCGTCCTCGCTTCCCTTAGCATGAGCTGGATCGTCAAAGCCCCAGTGGTGGCGGTTCACCTGGCCCGGAAACATCGGGCAGGCTTGGTCGGCATTTCCACACACGGTAATGACAGTATCCACCCTGCGATCGAGAAATTCGTTCATGTGCTTCGAGGTGTGGCTGGAAATGTCGATCCCGATTTCCTTCATGACCTCGATCGCTTTCGGATGAATGTAACCGGCAGGCCGCGAGCCAGCGCTTTGCACCTCAATAAAGTCCCCGGCAGCTTGCCGCAAAACTCCTTCGGCAATATGACTACGACAGGAATTTCCGGTGCAGAGTATGAGAACGGTTGGTTTATCGCTCATAACAATTTCGCCGTTGCGAGTCAGGCGGGCGTTTGATTGCCAATCTGCATTTTCTCCCGGAGGCCAATTTCCTTGGTCGCGGCTTCCAAACGCAGGGCGTCGAGCTTTTCAAACGGCAGCGAACTTAGGAGTTCAAGGCGGCGTTTTATTTGCTGGGCGACCTGCCAAAATGCTCGGCGCTTTTCAGCATTCGAACCCTCCACTGCAGCTGGATCGGGAGAACTCCAATGTGCGACAATCGGCTGGCCTGGCCAGACAGGGCAGCTCTCCTTGGCATTGTCACAGAGGGTGATGACGAAATCGAACTGTGCGTCTTTGAACTCTTCCCACGACTTGCTGTACGCGTCCGAAGCGTCGATTCTGAAATCTTCGCGGAGAATTTGCAGCGCGAGCGGATGCGGCGCGGGTTTTGGACTCGCTCCGGCACTGTAGGTTTCGAACCGAACCGATGCGATCTCTTTGAGCAGGTATTCGGCGAAAATACTCCGCGCAGAGTTGCCGGTGCAAAGAAACAGGATCTTGAAACGAGGTTTGTTGGGATTCATGGCTAGCAGGTGCAGCTAGTTTTGTTTTCGAGGGCTTCACCAATCCATCCGCAGTCAGTTCGCACCTTCTCAAGAGCCTTGAGATCGGCTCGGAACCGCTTGTCGTTAGACGCACAGTCTTGAAGGCATTTGAGATTGGCTTCCAGCTCGAGCGGGGATTTTGATGGAAGGCTGTAAATCATCCACGTCCCGTGCCGGGTGCATTCAACCATACCCTTTTTGCGGAGGTAGGCGAGATGCTGGGAGACCTTGGTTTGCGCAATGCCCAGAATTTCCTGGAAATGGCAAACGCAAAGCGGACCCTTGGTAAGCAAATGGATGATCCGCAGCCGCGTGGCATCGCAGAAACATTGGTAAATCTGAATCAATTCCACGGGCGAAAATATCGCGGTCGCGGATATATGCGTCAATTCATATATTCATCTATGCGAATGTTTGAGCGAAGTCAACTGATGGCCGACCGATCGCGTCCCGCAAATTTCAACCGCCCGCTGGGCGGCGAAACTTGCTCATGAATCGTTTCTTCGATAGGATGCTTCTGTGAAGCTCTTTCCGTTGAGCGTAGCCATTGCCGTGGTGCTTGCTTTATTCTTCGCGCCGCTGTCATGTGCCATCGCCGATCAGCGATGCGACATGCTAGGGCGTTCGGTCTCCCAGGCAAAAAATTGCCATGGTTGTTGCGACCAAATGAAATGCTGCCCGGTTGCAAAGCAGGAAGAGAAAGCACAGTCCACCCAGCCAGCATCGAGCAGCAGATTGGATTCGGGCTTCGGCAGTATCCTTGCCGTCAGCTTAAAAGAACCCGTCCTTCTCCGTTCGCTTTCTGATGGCCTAGAAAGCTGCCGGCCCCTTCCGAATTCTTCCTTCGCTCCAGTAGCCTTGTCACTGGCGCGGCTCTGCATCCGTTTGATCTGAGCGATCGGCGTTAACGCCCGAGGTGCGCCCACGCATCGGCGCGACTTCGATTTCCTCGCTCACAGAACCAAACGAATGCACCATGAAACCGTTTCCCTTCCTTTTGCTCACGCTATTACCTGTTTGTCTTACAGGCTTGGCACACTCCGCGGATAACGCGGACCTCACTTCTGGCAGTTTCACGCTCGGCACCATTACTGACGAGGCGCTGCGCAATAATCCGTCCATCAGAGCCGCGCTGTCTAAATGGACGGCGATCAAGGCGCGAGTGACGCAGGCCGGGGCCTGGGACGACCCGAGAGCAAGCGCGAACTTCAATGCCGCGCGTTTCGTCGAAGTTCCGCCGAACGCCTTCATGGACCAGACGGTAACTCTCGAGCAGGTGATTCCAATTTCTGGTAAGAATCGCGTGCGTTCCAGAATCGCCGAAGCGGAGGCGGTGGCTGCCTTTGAGGCCGTGCGGCGAGCCCAGCTTGATGTGCTTACCAAGGTTCGCGTTTCCTATCTGCGGCTGCTTAACGCTTACGCTTTGCTCGACCTGAACGAGAAGAACATCGCTTCTCTCCGGCAAATTGCCGAAGTAACTCGCTCGCGATACGAAACGGGGAAGAAGTCGGCGACCGACGCGCTTTTTGCTGAGACGGAGGCCAGCAAGCTCCAGGAAAACCGCAGGGATCTTGAGCGCATGGTGTCGGATGAGAAGTCGCAGCTCAACATCCTGATGAATCGAGACGCCTTTGAGCCGCTCGGCACCCCTCGGAAAGAGACTTTGCGCCGCATGGACTTACGGTTGATGCAGCTTAGGGCCCGGATGCTTGCTCAGCGTCCGGAGGTTCGTACGGCTCAGGCGCAGATCGAGGCCGAGAAGGAAAGAGTGCAACTTGCCCGTCGCGATTGGATTCCCGATCCTGCGATCTCGGTGCAGGGACAGCGGTATAACGATACCCAACACCTGGCGAGCGAATTCAACACGGGCATCGCCTTCAGCATCCCCTGGGTAAACCACGGAAAATACGCCGCGGCAACCAGGGAGGCGCAGAGCAACCTCGCGGCTGCGCAGGCCGAGTTGGATCGCGTGCAAAAGGAATCCCTCGGGTTACTGCGCGATCAATTGGAGAAGATCGAGACGACGCATCACCACGCGGAACTCTACCAAAAGGAGATTCTCTCGCAGGCGGAGAAAGCCTTTGCCGCAAGCTGGTCTGCTTATGAATCCGGCACGGGGGATTTTTCCGACTGGATCACGACGCAGCGCCTGCTCAGAGACGCCCAAGCCACGGCGCTGAATCATTTTGCCGATCACGAAATCTCCATCGCGGAGTTGGAAGGAATCGTCGGGGCGGAAGTCCGCTCAACGCCTTCGAGAACTCGGAAATCCAAGTAGGATGAAATTCTCTTCTTTGCTCGTTCTCGCATTGCTTCTCCTGCTGGACCTTCCCGCTTGCTCGAAGAAGGCTGCCCCACAGCAGGGCGGCGGTGACGTCGACTATTACACCTGCACGATGCACCCTTCCGTGCATTCAAAGGACCCCGGTAAATGTCCAATTTGTTCGATGGACTTGGTGCCGGTGATAAAGACGGACCGCTCGGCAGGCGCTGGCACACACATACACTCGTCGGTTGAAATGCCTGGGGCCTCTCCCGCAGCGACGGCACAGAGACCGGGTGAGTTCACCGTGCCGGTCGAGCGCCAGCAATTGATCGGCGTCACTTATGCAACCGCGGAGCGGCGGCCACTCGAGGCCACGTTGCGCACCGTGGGAACCGTTGAGCCCGAGGCAGAGCGGGTCTTCGAATACGTCGCCCGTGTTGATGGTTACGTGGACAAGCTTGCCGTCTCATCGCCCGGTCAAATGGTAAAGAGGGGCGAGGCTCTCTTGACGATTTACAGCCCCGATCTGCTGGCCACAGAGCAGGAACTCCTCGAAATGCTGCGGACCTCCGGCACTGCGGACAGGCTGGTCGAGTCGGCCAAAAAACGCCTCAAACTCTGGAACGTCAGCGACGAGGACATCGATCAACTCCTAAAGAGCCGCAAAGCTTCGGAGTTCCTCACCTTGCGTTCGCCGTTCGACGGCATTGTGGGGAATGTGTCAGTCAAGCCGGGCATGAGTGTGAAGGCTGGCGACCGCTTGATGGGTCTGGTGGATCTTTCGGCGGTCTGGCTGTGGGCAGAATTCTACGAGAACGAGCTGCCACTTCTTCACACTGGTCAGAAAATAAAGATCACCGTGCCTGCGTTTGGTGACGAGGATTTCGGCGGCGAGATTGCGGTGATCGAGCCGTTCATTGATCCAATGAAACGCACTGTCCGTGCGCGGATCGACATTGCGAACCCGCAATGGAAGCTGCGCCCGGGCATGTTCGTGAACGCATGGCTCGACGTCCGGGAGGGCGAGGGGCTTACCATCCCCGTCAGTGCGGTCATGCCCACAGGCAGGCGCAACATTGTCTTCGTGGACAAGGGAGAAGGACGGCTCGAGCCGCGCGCCATCGAACTTGGGAGAAAGTTCGCACAACTCGGCGCCCTCTATGACAGCGAGTACTATGAAGTCCGCGGAGGCCTGGGGGAAGGCGAACGGGTGGTCGCGAGCGCAAATTTTCTCATTGATGCCGAGTCGAAGGTTCAAGGGGCGCTCAAGGCCTGGGAAACCGAGGAGCCTGCCCCGGCGCCAAGGAAATGAGGACGCCCCATGCCGCAACGGGGAACTGGTGCCGCGAGGTGATAAGCGGCGCGGGCGCGGTGAAGTAAGCAATGGCCCCGGCATCCGAAGACGCAACGCTTATCGCGCGCCTTATTGCGGCGAGCGCCCGCAACAAGTTTCTAATCGCAATCTTTACGATCTTCGGCGTCGCAGCCGGTATTTTCGCGCTGCAACGGACGCCGCTGGACGCCATTCCCGACCTGAGCGACGTGCAAGTCATCGTCTATACCGATTGGGAGGGCCGCTCCCCCGACCTTGTCGAGGACCAGATTACTTATCCGATCTCCACGCGCTTTATCGCTGCGCCCAAAGTCAAATTCGTCCGCGGCGAATCGATGTTCGGCAAATCATTTGTCTATGTGATCTTTGAGGACGGCACCGATATTTATTGGGCGCGCTCGCGGGTGATCGAATACCTCAACTCCGTGCGCGGCATGCTGCCCGAAGGCGTAAATCCCGTCATCGGCCCGGATGCCACGGGTGTGGGTTGGGTTTTCGAATACGCACTCGTAGATGAGACTGGCAAACACGATCTCGCCGAACTGCGCAGCTATCAGGACTGGCATCTGCGTTACGCGCTCGAATCAGTAAAGGGCGTGGCCGAAGTCGCGCCGGTTGGTGGCTTCGTCAAGCAATACCAGGTCGATCTCGATCCCAACAAACTGCTCGCCTATAAGATCCCGCTTGGCGAAGTCGTCCAGGCGATCAAGATGAGCAATGCCGATGTCGGCGGCAAGGTGTTCGAGATCGCCACCAAGGAGTATTTCGTGCGCGGACGCGGCTATATCAAGGATCCGCGAGACATCGAGAACATCGTGCTCAAGGTCGAGAACGGAACGCCCGTCTATGTTCGAAACGTAGGCACAGTGCATCTCGGCCCGGACATCCGGCGTGGAGTGGCGGAGTTTAACGGCCAGGGCGAAGTCGTCGGTGGCATCGTCGTGATGCGCTATGGCGAAAATGCGCTCTCCGTCATCGATGGCATCAAAAAGAAGCTCAAGGAGATCGAGCCTTCGCTACCTAAGGGAGTGCGCGTGGTGCCGGTCTATGACCGCAGCGAATTGATTCATCACGCAATCGACACGTTGCGCGAGAAGCTCATCGAAGAAAGCATCGTGGTCGCGCTGGTCTGTCTCGTGTTCCTCTGGCACGTGCGCTCCGCTCTGGTGGCGATCATTACGCTGCCGATCGCGATCATCCTCTCGTTCATCCCGATGTTATGGCTCGGGGTAACTTCGAACATCATGTCGCTCGGTGGCATCGCCATCGCCATCGGCGCGATGGTCGATGCCGCCATCATCATGGTGGAAAATGCGCACAAGGCCCTCGAGCATTTTCGCGACGAAAATGGACGCGAACCCGATCACCGCGAGCGTACGAAGGTTATCATCCGCGCGGCGCAACGTGTCGGACGCCCGCTGTTCTTCTCTCTTCTCGTCATTACAGTAAGCTTCATTCCCGTCTTCTCGCTGGAAGCACAGGAGGGACGGCTGTTTCGGCCATTGGCGTTTACAAAGACCTTCTCGATGTTCTTCGCCTCGCTATTGGGAGTGAGCCTTGTGCCGGTGCTCATGGTCTGGCTCATCCGCGGCAAAATAACCCCTGAGATCAAAAATCCAGTCAACCGTTTCCTGATCTGGGCCTACCGGCCGCTCGTAAATTTCGTGCTGCGGTTCCGCTGGCTCACACTCAGTGCGGCGCTGCTCATCCTGGTGGCGACGTATTATCCGTTCAGTCGTCTCGGCAAGGAGTTCATGCCGCCTCTCAACGAAGGCTCGTTGCTCTTCATGCCGACCGCTGTGCCTGGCATGTCCATCACGGAGGCCACCAAAATCCTGCAGATCCAGGACCGCATCCTGCGCAAGTTTCCGGAAGTTGAGAGTGTCTTCGGCAAAGCTGGCCAGTCTGAGACACCAACCGATCCCGCTCCACTTTCGATGTTTGAAACAGTGGTCATGCTTAAGCCATTCCAGGAATGGCGGACCGGCATGACGTGGGAAAAGCTCCTCGCCGAAATGAACAAAGCGGTCAAGACGCCCGGCATGGCCAACATTTTCTGGATGCCGATCCAAACGCGCACGGAGATGCTTACCACGGGCTTTCGCACTATCCTCGGGATTAAGGTCTTCGGCCCCGACTTGAAGGAGATCGAAAGAATTGCGGTGCAAATCGAAAATGCTCTGAGTGATTTTCCGGACACGCGCAGCATCTTTGCCGAACGCACGACGGGCGGATATTTCCTCGACTTTACCGTGAACCGCGAAGCTGCAGCCCGATACGGCCTTCGTGTCCAGGACGTAAACGACATCATTGAGAGTGCCATTGGCGGCAAGACCATCGCGATGACCGTCGAAGGGCGCGAACGCTATCCGATCAACGTGCGCTACGCGCGCGATTTCCGGAATGACCTCGATTCCCTCAAGCGCGTGCTGGTAGCAACGCCCACCGGCGCACAGGTGCCCATTTCGATGCTCGCAGAGATCAGCACCAAAACCGGTCCGCCTTCCATCCGCAATGAAAACGCGCAGCTTGTCGGGTTCGTTTTTGTGGACATAACCACTACCGACATCGGCGGCTACGTTAAAGCCGCCTCCGCGCGCCTCGGTGAACGGGTGCAATTTCCGCCCGGCTATTACATCCAGTGGGCAGGGCAGTTCGAGTATCTTCAGGCCGCCGAAAAGCGCCTCGCGATCCTTGTCCCTTTTACGTTGCTGATCATTTTCGTGCTCATTTACATGAACACGCAATCCATAGCGAAAACCTTCATCGTGCTGCTCGCCGTGCCTTTCTCGCTCGTGGGCGCGTTCTGGACACTTTACCTGCTCGGTTACAACATGAGCGTGGCCGTCTGGGTCGGTCTCATTGCCTTGGCCGGACTGGACGCGGAGACTGGCGTCGTGATGTTGCTCTACCTCGATCACGCCTGGGAGAAATATCGTGCGGAAGGCCGCATGAGCTCGATGAGCGACCTTTACGCCGCGGCCAAGGAGGGCGCTGTCCAGCGCATCCGGCCCAAAATAATGACCGTCTGCGCGATTCTTTTCGGCCTGCTGCCGATCATGTGGTCGCCAAACTGGCAGACGGGCGCTGATGTGATGAAACGCATTGCCGCTCCGATGATCGGTGGTGTCGTCACCAGCGCGATCCTGGAGTTGCTTATCTATCCGGTGATCTTCGTCATTTGGCGGCGACGCACTCTGCCGAAGGATAGAATCCAACGAGTGAGCGCCAAGGAGATCACCGAATAGTGGTGCTTGGGTAGTGTGCTGAAGGTTCAGCAAAAGGAGAGATTATGCTAAGTAGCAGGGGCGAGAGGCGGTCATCGAGGAATTTCTGGAGGCCGAAATAGCGCAGGCCAAAATTCGGCGCCGCCAGCGTAAGGAACTGACGAATGCCTTCAATACGCAGTTGGAGTGGTTGATCCTTACCCGGGATCTGTCCAAGGCTTCCCGCATCGGCTGTGATGAAGGTTTCACGGACCCTTCGACGATGACCGGGTAGAGCTTGATGCCCGCATCCAGCGCGCAGCCTTGGTCCGGGATGGCGAGGGAAGGATCATAATTGATTCCGGTAATCACCTGCTTCGTGAGCAGTTCCGAGTCGGTGATGGGGGTCTGAGGTTTGAGGGGGCGGGCCCAAGCACCGGCTGGATCAGACACTTTTCCCCCGGGGTTGGCGGGGTGGCGGGTCGGGTTTGAGCATAGCTTTATCTCCCTAGTACGAGTAAAAGCCAGCGATTTCTAAACATATGACTTAGATCCGTCAAGAATGCACCCGAGAGAAACGTGCGTTCCTGACCAAGAAGACAACGCGGCCGGGCCGACTCGCCATGCCGCGAGGTCCGAAAGAGTCAAGGGTCCTAACAGACTGTTGAAGAACGCCGTAGTTTCATGCAGCGACTTGGGTTCTTAAGAGATTAGGAAAAACAAGGATGAAAGTCGGGGTCCTCACACAAAGGCTACGGAACCACAGAACTCCCCAGCAAAGGTAAGGGATAACGGCAAGCAAGCTAGAGGCCCCTGCCATCCATTGTTTTCGGGTTCCAACTCCCAAGAGACTACGCATCAACAGGCTGCAGACTGTTGAAAAAAGTCGCCATTTTGGGGCCCCGGCGCCGCAAGGAAGCGTTTGAGCGCCCCGTTGCGCAAAGCTCTTCAAAAAGATATTGGCCCTGACTACCTCGAAAAGATCATTGTCCCGGCGAGCCAGCAGGCGATACGCCAAATCGTGGGCGATAGCTCAGCGGAAAAGATTTACACCACCAGCCCTAGTGTTCTCGAAGAGGCCTTCGACAGAGTCATCGAGGAAATAACCGGAACATACACCGTGGTGGACGCGGTGATGGTCCGCGGAGTCGGGATCCCTGCCGCTCTCCAGCGGGCGATCGAAACGAAGCTCTCTCAGGAACAGATAGCGCTACAATACGTTTTTGTGCTCAGCGCCGCGAAACAAGAGGCCGAGCGAAAGCGCATCGAGGCCGAAGGAATCCGCGACTTTCAGAATACCGTCACGCCTGGAATCTCGGAGAACTTCCTCCGGTGGAAGGGAATTGAGGCCACCTTGGATCTCGCTAAGTCAGCCAATGCGAAAGTAGTTGTCGTTGGGGCACAAAACGGCCTGCCTCTAATCTTGGATACGTCGTCCGCTCCTGCCTCCGCGAGGGCGCATCCAACACCCCTCCCGCCCTTCCCCTTACCGAGTCCTACCGAGCAGAGTATCGCCCCTCCGGAATCTTCACCTTCCCCCTCGCCAACCCCTCTGGGTGCTCAATAACTGCACCGGAATCGCGGCTTCATCGCTCCTCGCTTTCGTGTCTGGTATGACGAGTTTTGTCAGCTCGGAAATTCGATTTCAAGAAGCGCGACAAGACGACTTGATTTTAAGAGAATCTCCCTGATGTCAAGAAGACGATCTGGCTTGTGAGGTCTTATCGCAGTGTCCCTTGTGTTGGAGCGCATTTACCCCGCGCGAACTCGTTGTGCCGGCAGGCGCCAAAAGCACAACTGACACTTAGCCACGCTATTCCTGGATTCCTGCAATCCATTGCGATCCCGTCTCGGATCGGAGACTTAGAACTGATCGCCAAGGCGACTGATGCACCGACGAAGGATTAATGGGCGTAGAGCCGTTGCAATGTTGCAGGATCTTATTCTTGCAATTGAGAGTCCCAGCGTCTGGAGTGATCAGGACGAGAGCTTGGCAACGGGATTGGCAGAGGAGCAACCTTCATAGTCCATATCTCGCTGACGGCCATTTATTCTGAGCTCCAAATCGAAGCAAGGCCAGAGGAGAAACTATCTCCTCCAGACGTATCCCTTACGAATGTTCAGGTATTGGTAGTGGACGACGATGTCGATGCCCGTGAAGTCGTGAAAAGGATGCTGGAAATTGCTGGAGAAGGTTTCAATGGCGGGCTCCGGGTCGGAAGCCGCGGAGCGCATTCTCGCTGCGCGGCCCGACGTGCTGGTCTGCGACCTCGGGATGCCCGATGAAGATGGCTATTCGCTCATCCGGAAGCTGCGAGTTTCTCGAGAAGAGCCACGAGAGCGCCTTGCCCTCGATCGCGCTGAGCGACTATGCGCGATCCGAGGATCGTACAAGAGCCATCCGCTCCGGTTTTCAGAATCATCTGGCGAAGCCCGTGGAACCAGCAGAGTTGTTAGCGGTGATAAGCAGCCCGGCACGCCGCATGATCACAACCTCGCCAAGCAGTCGCAAGGTATCGAACACGGCGAGGGGTGGGGACGCGGCGCTTTCGCAGAAGGGACTCCCGTAACAATGGCGCAGCGCTCCGTTTTCGTTTGACGGCAATTTTAGCCCCGTGGGAAAAAGGAGGGGAGATGCCTCGAGAAGAGGTTGACGGTTAGGGAAGGGTGACTCCAGGGCGGTCGTAACTCTTTTCTCGACTGCTAACCGCTTGCGTCTCAGCCATGTTTCGCGCAAAATGCCGGCCGAATGCTGATACGGAAAGGCGGGAGCTCGGAACTGAGTTTATGAAACTAGTATTGCGGCTTTTGGTCGGGGCACTAGGCGGCTTGAGTGCGACGGGCCCCATGACGATTGTAATGATCTTGCTGCACCGCATTTTGCCTGCAAGGCACAAATACTCACTGCCGCCCCGTGAGATCACCGTGCATCTGGCGGAAAAAATCGGCTTGCACAGGAAACTCGATCCTGACGCTCGGGCGGCCCTTACGCTGGTCAATCACTTCGGCTACGGAGCGATGGCAGCGACACTCTATTCGCTGATTGAAGGAGGGATTCCACTCCCCGCCGTCTTAAAAGGCCCGATTTTTGGAGCGATGGTATGGGTTGTGAGCTACCTGGGGCTTCTTCCCGCAGTGGGTATCCTCGAACCGGCAACCGAGCATCCGCCATCCAGGAATTTCCTCATGATTGCCGTTCATCTGATATGGGGTCTCGTAGTTGGCATATTTGTCGCTACCCTCCTGGGCGAAAAGAAGAGGCCGGCCGGCGCACTGCTTGTGGGTTCGCCTCTGCCACAGATGGATCGCAAGTAGAACTCCGTCACCTATCCTCGGGTGGAGCGGAAGATCAGAGTCACTATTCGTCAGGCTTGCACGTGATGCCTGTGGACTGTGGGACTTAAGTTATCCCGCCACGAGGTTTAAGGGTAGGCATTTGCGGCCCTTTCGGCGACCCTCCTCGCTGTCGGTTGACGCAACGCATTGCCCCTGGAACTATCGACGTCCACGTAAGAAACGACTTATCTTATCCACCCACCCTGCAGACGCTGCAGCGATTTTTAGCCCCTCATCCCTCGCCGGCTTTTCGCATGGGCTCGATGACGAGTTTGCAGGTCGCTCCGCCCGTGGATGTGGCGAGGTGCGATCCAATTACTGAATGAAACGCAAAAGTTCCGAGATCCCAATTTCTCCTCGTTCCAAACTCGGCCCGGCGGGCAAGCAACGGCCGCCCAAGATCGAGAAACTCAAAGGCGACGAATTGCCGCCGCCGGAGCAAGCACTTGAGCGCAAGGCAGCGCGACGGTGATGGAATCCGCAGTGACCTTAGCTCCTACAGAAATTTTGGACTGAACCCTCAACCTTAGCCCGGCCGAGTGAAGACACGCTTTGGGTAAAAGAAATAATGGCCGTAACGCCGTAAATTAAACGTCGCCAGTTTGGGCTACTTGCTCCTTTTCGCCTCGGCGGTGCTGGCGATATTCACCTCGACCTTCGCCCTTTGCAGCTCGTCGAAGATGTACTGCGCAGCCTCTGGTTGCCCGAAATCTTTGGCAATCACGCGCGGGGGGATATTGTAGTCACTTCTGCGCAGGCGCCTGGCCAAAACGCAATGTAATCCCTTTGTCGAAAATCTGCCGAAGCGGAAAGTTATCATAAGGCGTTCATACACCCCGATCACGGTGACGACCCCACGCCGCACTGCGCTAAGAACCTGTGAAAAAATTACAAAGTGCCGCGTTGCTGCGGGATTTTTGGCTTCGCCAAGGCGTGAGGGCGGCGGCAATACCCGCAGCGGTCTTGTCCCGCCCGAGTAACGCAGGTCAAGCCAAAAAGACACGGAACCCTATGGTCGAGGGCAAGAAAGGCCGTCTGGCCGCGTCGCCCGCTCGGTTACAGCCCGCTGCGGGGATGTGCCCTCGCGGGCGCCTTGCCATACGGCCTTTCTTGCTCCCGCGCGGCACTTTCTAATTTTTTTCACAGGTTCTAAGGGCCGTTTGCAACGCTTTGATGCTGCCTGCCTGCGCATGCACGATATTGCTTAGCTTGTCCAATAGACTGCGGTTGGCTTCAATGCCGACGGCATCAACGCACACGTCCGCTCCGCGTCGGTCAGATCGCGAATCACCTGCACCGGATCGGCTTTAGCTGCGTTCAGGATCTCAGCGTTTGCAGTGCGGGTCGCCGTAGCGAGCCGGTAGGGCCCGATCTCGATGCCTATGACCCGCTTCGCGCCTCGCAGCCAAGCGCACTTCATTGTCATGAGTCCCACCGGCCCGCAGCCAAAGACCGCGACCGTCTCCCCGCCTTGCAACTCCGCCCAATCGATTGCCGTGTATCCGGTAGGCAAAATGTCGTAAGGAAGAGCACTTCTTCGTAGCTGAAGTCGCTCGTTACCTTGCGAGGTCCGAAGTTTGCGTAGGGCACGCGGACATATTCTGCCTGGCCGCCGTTGCAGCCGCCGGTGTCCGTGTAGCCAAAGAAGCCGCCGCCTTTCTGATCGAGAAGGCCACCTTCCGGACCGTATTTTTCGGGATTCGAATCTCGCAATGTCCCGGCAGCCCATGCTGGCAGCAGAAACACGAATGCACGCTACGCGAAAGGGCACGACCACCCGATCACCGACTTGGAGCGCGTTCACGTTGCTGCCTGCTTCCTCGACGATTCCCATAAACTCATGCCCAAGAACCATGTCCTTTTTCTGCGGGAAAAGTCGTTGCAAACATGCAGATCTGAGCCGCAGATACCGGTTGCTGTGACTCGTAGGATGACATCATCCGCATGTTCGATCTTTGGATCGAGCAAGTTATCAACTGAGACCCTGCCAGGATGGTCGAAGACGAGGGCTCTCACAATTTAAGGATCGTTCGAAATTGGCAAGGAGACGGGAGAGATTCCTGCGATCGTCGAAACGCCAAAAGGTAGTCGAAACAAATTCGGTTCCGATCCTGAAACCGGATGCTTTGAACTTGGTTCGGCTATGCCCGGCGGGGGTTGAGTTTTCCGTTCGAGTTCAAATTTATCCTTGGAACCCTTGGCGAGGACGGGGATCCTCGGGATTTACTGATTCTGGTGGAGGCACCGACTTTTGAGGGATGCGTCGTGAAAGCTTGTTTGGTCGGGGGTAATCGAGGCAAAGCAAAAGGATAAGGATGGCGAGGAGGAGCGCAATGATCGCCTCATCGCTGGTGCACTCTCGCCGCCATCAAAAAGTTCGATCTGTCGTCCGAAGAGTTGCTTGTTGAAATAGAGCACTTTTTCATACCGTACAACCAACTTAAAGAGAAAGAATTCGTTCCACTGGGACGTTTTGGACCCAAGCGAGCACTAAAGCTCGTGAAAAGGGCATTCTCAGTGAGAAAAAGGCGAAGTACTAACGGCTAAACGCCGCTGCCAAGGAGAAACTTCTGAAGAAAGGCCGTTTCAATATACTTAGATTGCTGGGGCCGGGACTAATCACTGAAGCCTCTGATGACGATCCTAGTGCAACGTATCAGATGAAACAGCTACGCTGCGATTCGATTGGTTGGGTTCGAGTAAGTCCATTGAAGGGGAGTGGCAGTCTTATTGTAGGCTTTGATATAGCGCATGAGCTTGCGGCGCAGGTCGGCAACGGATTCGAAGACTCCGCGGGCAATCACGTGGCGCTGGACCTTGGAGAACCAGTTTTCGACCTGCGTCGACGTACACCAGCCGGACAGCGTGAAACGGCGAATGACGCTGCGCGTGTGCGAGCACGCGCCGCAAGCCTCGCACCTGTTCGTGGCGGACGCGCTCGCGGCTCCAAGAGAGCCGCGCAACGGCTTCGGGCGTGAAGGCGCGCACGGAATGGATGTGCCTTGCGCGAAGCGTCGGAAAGTTATCCACGGCGCCATTCAATCGCCTCCCCTCGGCGGTGTCATCTCGAATTGCGGTCGGTTTTCTAAGATGCCGGATCCCGCCTTTCTCGACGCGTTTGTTGTGCCGCCGCGGGCAATGGTCGGTGCGGCTCCTGCCTTCTCGCCCTCGTTTGCCATACCGCTGCCCGGCTTGCTCCAAACCTTTTCCGACTTTTCGCGCTCATTCTTAGGGACACTCACCATGGTGTCCTTTTCGCTGAGGCAACGTATCTTTTTACCTCCTCCTACAGGAGCGCTCCGGTGTCCTTTCATTTGAGTCAATTCGGGAACTATCCCCCGAACGCATCGTGCTGGCCAATTCTTTTCAAGACGCGCATCATTGCTGAGGCGCTAGTCAGACCGACAAGACGCGCGGATTCTGGCCCGCGTTCAATGCCATTATCCGAGCGGACTCTTCTTTGTTGAGAGGATACTCGTTTCGGAGCCAATCGGGGGCGAACCCGATGTTGGAAAAAGTAGTACAAAAGGAGTCCCATTCCTGCGCCAAGGCCAAGCACAACCAACAAAATGATGCCTCCACGTTTCATCGGACGCCGGATAGCTGCGCGTAAGGATTCACAGAACGGAGCTAAGCCGTCGCGTTATCTGAATATATCTGAATGCGCGGCGCTACTTCCAACAGCAATGCCGGCGAATACCGCCAAAATCGCCATCGCAACTGCTATTCAGGCATTGTTGAGCAGGATAAGCACCCTTTCATAACATGATCGAAATAATGAACGGCGAGAGGGTTCCGCTACTTCGATTCGGCGCCAGACGTTCTCACGAAAATCAGCGGGTTCGGGAATCGATGGCTCCCAGTTCCCGAGCAATTTCGACAAAGCGTCTTTCATGTTTTCTCGTTGTTCGATTCTTCGAGCATGCACCAAACTTACTCGCACGGACAACCCGCCCCTAAAATCTGCTGAGTTAAATTCCGCCAAAACAAAAACCCTTCGTAATTTTTTCGCCCAGCCTTTTTCGAGGGGCTCTTCTGATCACTGGGCTGCTCTCGTGCCGCGGTCTTCCCGGACCCCTGTCCGGAACGCCAGCGGCCTCAATGCATGGGCGGGAATGGATTTGTCGAGACGGCGAGCAGCGTATTCACAGTTTAGTGTTTGTGTTGATGATCGATGTCGGGGTAGTGCGGATGGGAGTGGATCAGTTGCTCGTGCTTGTGGCGATGAGCATGCGGTTCGCCGTGCGGGTCCTCAGGCGAATGTTCATGCTCGTGATGGTTGTCATGAACGTGAAGGTGGTTGTGTTCCACCGCCTCGTGAACATGAGGGTGTTCATGCCGTTCGGTAGCGTGGAGCCAGACACCCACTAGCATGAGGACGCCCGCGACGCAGAATGCCCAATCCAGGCGCCCTTGGCCGAGAGCGAAGGAGAGCGCAGCGCCTGCGAAGGGCGCGGTGGAGAAGTAAGCGCCCGTGCGAGCGGTACCGAGATGCCGGAGGGCACGAACGAAGAGAACGAGACTCAAGCCATAGCCAAAAAAACCGATGGTCGCTGCGCCGAGTGCGACGCCTGCCGCCGGGAACTTCGCGCCGAAGCCGAGCGCAAGAACAGTGTTCACGATGCCTGCGAAGAGTCCTTTCCACATTGCAATTTGCGATGGATCACTACCGGAAATCTTTCGGGTGAGATTATTGTCGATGCCCCAGCAGATACAGGCAGCGCCGATCAGCATTGATCCGCTTGAGACGGAGAATCCTTCGTGGGGAAGCGAAAGCAGGATCCCTCCCAAGACTATAAACGTGAATCCCGCGCCAACGCGTTTGTCCACGTTTTCCCTGAAGATGACCCATGCAATAGCTCCAGTCGCGACAGCTTCGAGATTGAGCAGGAGGGACGCAGCGCTAGCTGGGGTTTTTAATAAGCCTAGCAGAAAAAGTAACGGGTCCGGCCACGCCGCCCGCAAGGATGGCCCCCGCCAGCCACGGCAGGCCTTTTCCCACAAGAGGGGTCTCTGTCTGCCGAACGCCGGCGACAGAACGGATCATGCCCAGGACAGCAAGTCCAACGCCCGAACCCAGATAGAGCAGACCTGCAATCATTACTGCACTCGCCGACGACACCGCAAGCTTGGCCAGCGGCGTACTGGCTCCGAAAAGCAACGCCGCTCCGAGCGCGCTAGCGATGCCGTTATGCCGACTTGATTTCATGGGACAATTCCTCCCCTCGGTCCGAAAGAGATCATGGCTGACCCGCCAGCCAGACGAATGCGCAGATAATGTCCCGTCGGTCCGGCGGTGCTTTTCAATCAGCCAAAACAGGCGATGCGCTCATAAACCAGATCAAACGCCCCATTTGGATTCTCAGCGAAGAAATCCGCCTGCCGCACGAAACGCGCAATCTTCACCGAGAAACTTTTGGGCAGGGCGGATTGCTTCCGGTGAGAAGTCTAGCGCATCAACGTGCCAGCCAGCGCGGGCGAGGGTGCGCACCTCGTATCCGGTGCCGCAACTAGGAATGAGAACGCTGCGGAGCTTTTCCCGAGAAAGAAACGCCCGTAGCGCCATGGGAACCCCGCCAAAATCCCAGGGTATACGCTCTTGCGCGCGGCGTTCGTTCCAGAATTCCGGTTTAGCGCTGTCAGCCATTATTCGTATTTGGGCAGTGTGTTCGACCCGATCTGTTGATTTCTCGCGGAGGCTGAGATGCTGTTATGGAATCAGAGAGCGCGAAGCATCTCGCGGGTGACCGAGGGACCCGTGACATCAAAGGTAATCGGCCCATTGCCTGCCTCGACCGCGATGTGGAATTGAAGAAAGCCGCAACAGGTCTGCTCCTGCTCGATGATGCAGGCCAACTCCGCGAGTAAGCCGGGCTTAGCGGCGAAGCGGAGGCGGAGGCCGTTGGGCATGTCGGACACATCATCAGCGCGCCTGAAGAGGCCGGGCAAAAGCTCCTGACGACGCTCGCGGAGTTGGTCGGACGAGAGGCTACAAGCGGGACCGGTGGAGTTCATGGGTTGTGATGGTGCAAGCCGTGAACGACGTGAACGCCCTCATACGGGATTCATTAAAGATGCGTCCGCGATTTATTTGTGGCACGCATCGTCGAGAGTCCTTCCAGGATGCGACAATCACGCACTTTACTTTGGCTTTGGCATTTTCGTCTCAGAGAGGTGAGTTGGTCCTTTAAGCGCCGCAATTCCCCAATTCGCAGGTCCACGTGGGAGATATGTTCATCCAGTAGCGCATTGACCGAACTGCAATCGCGGTCGGACTTATCCATAAGGCCAAGCAAGGTATGAACCTCCTCTTGAGACATATCGAGCGCACGACAATTACGTACGAAGAGGAGTCGTCGCAGGTGTTCCGACCCGTAGTAACGGTAGTTATTCACGCCACGCGCTGCTTTGGGTAAAAGGCCCTCCTTTTCGTAATAGCGGATCGTTTCAACCGAGCATTGTGCGGTCAAGGCGAGTTCTCCAATCCTCATAACTTCCGTTTTTCTGTTTTCAACTGTTGACCCTGTAGCTGCTTCAGGGTGTTGCCTAGAAATTACATCATGTCTTCTTCTTGCCAACAGCCCTGTGAGGAAAGGCCATCGAAGCCTGCGATTCCGGCTGGAGTCCATGCGGAAACCTTTCGGGTGTCAGGCATGGACTGCTCGAAGGAGGTTGCTGCCATCGAGCGTGCAGTGAAGCCTCTGAGAGGTGTTTTTGGGACCAGCGCAAACATCGTTGCTTCGACCGTCACGATTTATCACGACGGCAGCGTCAAAGCAGCCGACTTGGCTGTGGCGGTCAACTCATCTGGTGTAAAGGTGGAAACGGGCGTGGCCGCCGAATCTGGAAAAGGAACGGCGCTGTCGAAGGCCGCCGTGCTCGTGGCCATCTCCGGCGTCTTCACCGCCATTGGAATTATCCTTCAATGGATTGGATCCAAAACCGGCTGGCAACCAAACATCCCTTTCACGATTGCCATTTTCGCTGGCGGTTGGCTCGTTGTGCCCAAGGCGATTCGCTCCCTGCGGACATTCTCACTAGACATGAACGTACTGATGACCTTAGCCGTCATCGGTGCAGTCGCGATTGGCGAGCACGCGGAAGGCGCGGCAGTGGCGTTTCTCTTTGCTCTGTCCGAGTTGCTGGAATCATGGAGCGTGGGCCGCGCGCGACGAGCCATTCAAGCCCTTATGCAGCTCGCGCCCGATACGGCGCTCGTGAAGCGGGATGGTAATTTGCAGGAAGTGCCCGCCAAAGAGGTCGCCATCGGCGAAACCATCCTAGTCAAATCGGGGCAAAAGGTTCCCCTCGACGGAACTGTTTTTTCGGGGGCTTCGGCCATCGATCAAGCCCCGATCACCGGTGAATCCATGCCCGTCGAAAAGGGCCCCGGCGATGCCGTCTATGCGGGCACCATCAATGGAGAAGGCTCGCTTGAGGTCCAGACCACTAAGGCGGCTGGAGATACCACGCTTTCGCGCATCATCAAAATGGTCGAGGAGGCACAGCGGCAAAAAGCTCCTACGCAGCGTTTCGTCGATGTCTTCGCAAAATACTACACGCCCATTGTGATGATCCTCGGCCTCCTTGTCGGGCTTGCGCCGCCACTGATCCTCGGCGCGGCGTGGACGGATTGGATTTATCGAGCCCTCGTTCTTCTCGTCATCGCTTGCCCTTGCGCTCTGGTAATCTCTACACCGGTTAGCATTGTTTCCGGCCTCACCGCGATGGCTCGTCGCGGCGTCCTTATCAAAGGCGGCGCATACCTTGAAGCGTTAGGCAGCTTGCGAGCTCTGGCGATGGATAAAACCGGCACAATCACCGAAGGGAAACCCCGCGTGCTCAACGTGATTGCCTTCGACGCTTCACCCATAGACGACATCCTTCGCATCGCCGCTGCCATTGATGCACACTCCACACACCCGCTCGCTCAAGCCGTGGTACGCCACGCCGAGGAATCCAAAGTCACCTTCGACCCCGCCGAGAATTACCAGGCCAAGACAGGACGTGGAGCCGAGGCCACCATCGCCGGGCACGCCTATTTTGTCGGCAATCACCGATTAGCTCACGAACTCGGCGTCTGCTCCGAAAAACTCGAAACCATGCTGGCTGAGATCGAGGCCGATGCGAAATCCGTCGTCGTCGTGGGACACCGTCCACACGCGGATTGCAAAGGCGAAGTGCTCGCCGTTCTTACGGTCGGTGACCCCATTCGGCCGAATGCGGCTGAGGCTGTTCGATTGCTTCACGATGTCGGCATCCGCAAGATTGTCATGCTAAGCGGCGACAACACCCGCACGGCAAAGGCAATCGCGAAACAGGCTGGCATCGACGAAGCCCAGGGTGACCTTCTGCCAGAGCAAAAGATCGAACAGGTCAGGAAACTCGCCGCCAATTTTGGCTGTGTCGGCATGATCGGCGATGGTGTGAATGACGCACCCGCCCTTGCCGCCGCTACTGTCGGAATTGCGATGGGCGCGGGGGGCACTGATACCGCCATTGAAACAGCCGACGTCGCCCTGATGCGCGACGACCTGAGGATGGTTTCCGAAGCCATTCAGCTCGGGCGTCGCACGCTGGGCATCATCCGATTCAACATTATTTTCGCCCTTGGCATTAAAGCCGCCTTTCTCGTCCTCGCCCTGCTCGGACACACCAGCCTGTGGCTCGCCGTCCTCGCCGACACGGGTGCCACGCTTTTCGTCATTGCCAATGCCCTCCGTCTCCTCCGGTGACACGGCTTATCAGCGGTATGGATTGCACTGGGGAAGCCGCTTTCGGGGGTTTTCTATAACATAGCGCAATTTCCGCGTAATTCTCGACACGCAATGGTGAGCACATGAATCAATAGGGGGCCAATAGAGAGGCACGAAAATAGGGTGCCGACTTCTGCGGTCGGTCTTTCCCAATGCAACGAAGGAAGACTCACCTTCATTGGTTCAGTCTCAGTAGGAGGCGACTTTTGAAAGAACATCGCCACGCTACCAAAGCCTTTCAATAAAGGCGAAGGGCACTTACGCATCGCGGGAGTTTCCCCGCGATGCTGGTGCGTTTCCGCCATTTGCGGAAAGGGCTCGCTACCGCTCGCAGGGCACCCGCTTTTCTTTCCTAAAAGCCGGAAACCCCCGCTTTCCCCAGCCGCGCCAAAATCGTACTGGTTGGTCGCTAAGCCGAACGCTTTGATGACGCACCTTCAATAAGGATGGAGGGCTGGGCACCTGATCGTCATAATAGACGGGGACAGCATGGTCCGCCCCGCAGGGAAGTGTGATCCTACCATCGTCCTCCAAAACCATTCGGCACTCTCCAAGCAGGCCTCCGCTGTCTAATTCGGTCGATTCACCTACGACGATTTAGAACTTGGCCCTTGACATGCCTCCCGCGAGTCTTTCAGAGATGACTATTATTGTAATCTCCGCTCACCTCTGATGAACCGCTCCGGTAATGGGCAAAAAGCTGACCTTCACTCTGGCGCAGGACTCTTTGTCGCCGTCGCCGGTCCATTGTTCGCGGGAAATTGAAGGCAGTTGGGAAAAAGAGGGGGAGGGGAACGCCGCCGTGAGTGACGATTCGCTTTCAGAGCGGACCCACCGAAGATTGCCATCTCACGCTTGACGTTGGAGTTTGCCTCCGGGCAGATTGTGCTCCGAATGAATGGCAGAAGCCGCCATTCTGCCAATAAACGTTCGGATAACCCCGGGCCTGGCATGATATCCGCGAGGCATTTCGCCATACCCTGCTGGATGCCACTGCGGCTAGGAAGGTCATCACCGGAAGAGGCCTAAACGGTTACTTGGAGGCGCTTAAGTTCCTTGTGCACCGGCAGCGTCCAGTGTAGTGCGTGGGCAG
>CAWFMA010000039.1:0-17769 GCA_963816855.1 uncultured Verrucomicrobiae bacterium
GTGAGGGGCGGTGACTGAGAGCGACGCCGAGAGATGCCCCAAAGAGTTCGTGCCCCCGGGGGTTGCGCCAATTTCGGCCCTCGCGGTGTCGCCAAGCTTCTCCGTAGCGCCACGGCTTGCGGGGGATGGGGACCCCGCAGCCCCATCGAGCCTGCGCTTGGCTCCTTGCGATCTTCCTAAAAATCGACAGCAACGTGGCATACGCGTGTTTCTCAACAGTCTCCTAGACCGAAACGACTTGTACCGAAACTTCCATGCGCTCAAAGGCGTCGGAGGAACCCTCCCAAGTACCCGAGAGCGGAGAGGCCTTTTCGTGGTCACAGGTGACCGCCACAGAGACATGCTCAAACCCCACGAGCTTGTTGTTGGTGGGGTCAAAACCCCGCCAGCCTGCGCCCGGAAGATAGACTTCGGTCCAGGCGTGTGTAGCCCCATGCTGACCGTGGCCCATTTGGATGTACCCGGTGACAAACCGGGCGGCATAGCCCCAATGACGCGCCGCCTCCATCATCAGCACTGCGTAGTCCCGGCAGGATCCGCCGCCCAACGCGAGGGTGCGACAAGGCAGTTGCACGCCGGCTTCCTCCCGGCCTTCGTAGCGCAGGGTTTCGAAAATGCGGGTGTTCAGCTGTTTGAGAAGGTCAAAGCTGTCGACGAGTTGTCCGGGAGAGTAGAGCTGGGAGAGCCACTCTTGAAGCGCTGGACCATCATAGGGATAGCTGCGCAAGCGGTAGGGAATAAGTTCCATCTGCTCGGTGGGAGCGTATTGAAAGGGATAGAAACGAGCGTACGGTTCGACGACAAAATCCAGGGGATCGTCGTCGTAGTGGTCCACGTCCACTTCGCTGAGCAGGCGCAGCTTACTTCCCGGCTCAGAGAAGTTGAGTATGGTGATGGAATTGCCATAGATGTCCCGCAGCCACCGCACTTCGGCCTTGGGCTCGACCTCCAAGCGCGCGTTGTCAATATGCACGTCGTGTCCCTCTCGCGGGCGTAACAAGGCGCGATGCGGTCCAAACCTGACGGGCGCGCGGTAGTGGTATTCTGTTTTGTGAATAATCCGGATGCGTTTCATGGAAATGGTGCCCTGAAGATGGAAGGGGCTTTTGCGCCATCCGGCGACCAGGCGAGTTGTGGTAATTTCCCTGCGATCATCTCATCGGAGTTAACGGGTTGCAACGGGTTTGAACGAAGCTCAGCAATGGCGGAGCGCGGGGGGACTTTGTTGTTGACTGGGGCGGGAGCACCGATAGCAGGCCGGCCGAAGAATTTTTCGTGAAGCCGCGTTGTGTTTCTTCACGGCGCCTGGTCATTTCTCCATTAGTCGGCTGCGAAAATGTTCGCGCAAAGATGAGGGAAGCAAGGAAAGGTTGCTGACCCTCCGCAAGAGGTCCTGATTGTAGGCATTTCCATCGGATAAACTCGCGACATCCGCGACGGTAATGTCCTGATCCTCGCGGGGAATCAACTCTATCGAGTCGCCCGCGGCAAGCTGTCCCTCCTCGAGGACGGCAAGGTAAAAGCCGGACCGGCCGCTGCGCAGGAATCGCGCTACGATATCCCGCCTCTCCAGACGAATTCCCAGCTTGAAACAAGGCGTCCGCGGTTGGGTGACCGCAAACTGCGCAGAGCCAATCCGCAGCCGGTCACCGATCCGGACAGCATTTTCGAGCAAACCTTCGGTCGTGAGGTTTTCGCCGAACGCACCCCACGGCAAGCTTAGGTCGGGAAGATTTTCGCGCCAAAACGGGTAATGTTCCGACGGATAGACATAAACTGCTTTGTCGATACCGCCGTGCACGGCGCGATCGGATTGCTCGTCGCCCACCAGACCGAGCCTTGTAACTCGAACGGGGCCATCGGCCGGCGATTTGAAAATTGATGTTCTAACCAGCCTCCCCTGCCACGCAATCTCCCGGGGCAGTCCCACGTTCACTGATAAAAGCTTTGCCGGAGCAATGGTGCGATCGGTCATATCTTGCCAAATTTTCTTTCTTTCGTTTTCTCGGCGCCGCGGTAGCCAGCCCATCGCCTCGAATCTTATCTAACCGCCGGCCATCATGGCCACGGCCAGAAGAATCGCCACGATAACCAGCGACAAGACGGCAATTTGCCACTGCCGAAGAAGGGCATCAACCCGCTCCATGGCAGCGCCACAGAAGGCCGCGACTCGGGTCAACGCTGCGCCTCCAATCACTATATCGCCCGCCGGAATATGGGGAAGCTTATGCCCCCAGCGGCGGAGACCGACTGCCAGCAAGCCGCCGAACAGGACCGGCCAAAGCGCTTTCCAAAGCATCGCCGGGGCGATTGCTTCGGAAAGGGAACCAATCCCCACCGCGGGATACAAGATCCAGGGAACCGCGACGGACGCCAGGGCCATCGCCATCCACGGCACGACGAGTCCCGTGAGCGCCCTCTTTGAAGAGACTGCCGCCGCAGTCAATGTGAGCCGTCGCAGAAAGTGCAGCATGAGAAGCGCCGTTCCGGACGACGCCAAGGTCGCCAGAGCGCCAGCCATGCCGTATCCGAGCGGATCCTTTACTGCCAGCTTTGCCAGCGCGCCGCCGGTAAGCGGGAGCCCGGCAAGTCCTAGCCCTATGACAAATCCCGGAATCAGCACAATGCCCAGACCCGCCGAATCCGTCGCGCGGGCCACGCCCACCGAGAGGAATAGGGCACCTTTTACCAGGACATGGTGGGCTGCGTAGAAGGCAGCTATCAGCACGACCCCGCCGTTACCCGCTGCCAAACCCATTCCGAGCACGGCCACGAGAAAACCCATTTGACTCACGCTGGAATACGCAAGGATGGTTTTGGGGTCGGTCTGGGTAATGCCGATCGCCACGCCGTAGAAGGCGCCACAGAGTCCCACGGCTGTCAGCACGGCGCCCCAGTCCGGCAGCGCGATTTCGAAAGGCAGGAAGCGGATCAGCCCGATGAAACCAGCCTTGACCGCGGCGCCGCTCAGCACCGCTGCGGCGGGAATCGGCGTCGCCGTATAAGCGAGCGGCATCCAAAAGTGCAGCGGGACAAGAGCAACCTTCATCCCAAAGCCGACAATCAACAGCGCCAGTATCACGTTCCGGAACGGTGAAGTGCCGAAGGTGGCGACGGCTTCTGCAATTCTGAAGCTCCCTGCGGGACTATTCATGGCCAGCAGGACGAATCCCACGAGCAGCAGGCCCTCCCCGAGCAGCGCAAAGCCCAGATAGATGGCGCCGGCCTGCCGCGCGGAGGGCGTGCCATCGTAGACAACCAAGCCCCAGGCCGGAAGGCTGACCAAGGCGTAAAAGACGAGAAATCCGGGAAGGTCCGCCACCAAGAAAATCCCAACGCTGCCGATCAGGGTGAGAAGCCAGCAGACGGTAAAACTCGCGCCGATGGCCGCGTCCCCGAAGAATGATCCTGCATAGGCACCCGCCGCGATCCAGAGCAGCGAGGCCGTCGTCAGCAGTATCGCGCCCGGACCATCCAGTAGGAGAGTCACATGGTAGGGAGCCCAATCGAGCACCAGGGGGAGATCCCAGCTGGCGAAAAGCGCGGCCCCCAGCGCCGGGACCGGCGCAATCCAGAGAAATGCCGGCATCGCCTTCCTCACAGGTCGAGAGAAACAGGCCAACAGGAGCGCAACAGGCAACGCTGCAGCGGAAAGGAGGAGCAGTCGGGAAATCATGGCCCAATCACCGCGGACGAGTGAGTCCGCCCCAATTGAAGAAGCTCTGCCGGCTTTTGGGGGAACAATCCAAGGAACAGGGCACAGACGGCCATTGCCAAGACCACGATCTCCCGAAATCGCGATACCGGCGCATCCAAAACCAGCGGACTTCGGGAATCGGTCAGGACGATCGCAAGAACCCGAAACATGTAGCCTCCTGCGAGCAGGCCGCCCGCCAGAATGACGACTACCCACCACCACTGGCCCGCACTTGCCGACGCGGTCAGCAACCACCATTTCGTCACGAACCCGCCGGTCGGGGGCACCCCGATCAACGACAAAGCGGCTATCCCAAAGGCGAAGGTGGTCACCGGTAAGGCCCGGCCAACGCCGCGTAATCCTGCAATCTTGTCGTGGCCGAGCGCCTCCGCGATCAGCCCGGCCGCCATGAACATCGCCGCCTTGGCAAAGGCATGCGCCATCACCTGGAACATGCCGCCCGTCAAGGCGAGACTCACTCCGGATCTCAAGGGTTCCGCGGCCGAAGCCAACGGGAAAATGAGAAACAGATAACCAAGCTGCGCGACCGTCGAGTAGGCGATTAAGAGCTTCAATCGAGCCTGCCGCAAGGCGACGGCTCCGCCAAACAGAATCGCGCACGCCCCCATTGCGCCAAGAATTTGGCCGGCCATTCCGTCCCTCAATCCAGCTGCCATGTCGAACCACAGTCGAATGGTCAGAAAAAATGACGCCTTGACCACCAGGGACGATAGCAGGGCGCTGGCCGCCGGCGGCGCGCCCGAATGGGCCGGCGGCAACCAGATGTGGAGCGGGAAGAGGGCGGTTTTCGCCGCAAGGCCCGCCGTCATCAGCGCCATCGTCAACCAAAGCGCTACCCCGGGCCGAATGCGGCCCGCCAGCAATGAAATGTCGAGCGTGCCGTAGTTGCCGTAAAGCAATGCTGTTCCGAGAAGATAAAGCACCGAGCCAATGAGCGCGAAAAGCAGATAGCGCAATGCGGCGGCCAGTGTCCCCGCGGAACCGCTGAGAGAAACCAGCGGAACGGCCGCAAATGTGACAAGCTCCAAGGCAACGTAGAGATTGAAGAGATCGTTGCCCAGAAAGACGGCATTCATCGCCGCCCAGACGGCAAGCAGCAGGATCCAGAATGAAAAAGACGCGCGGGTTCCAAGTCTCCCTCCCGTCCTCCCAGGTTTAGGCGAAGCGTACAAAGCGACGGCGAAAATCACGAGTGCGGTCACCGCGAGCATCGCCGCCGAAAGACCGTCGGCCCTGAGCTTTATTCCCAGCGGGGGAGCCCATCCCCCGGAGACGTAGGTCAGGGAATTGCCGTTGCGCCAGACACCCACGACGATGGCCGCGGACACCCCGAGGCCCGCAATCAACAAGACGAGCGTGATGGGGCGCGCCAAACCGGCGCCGGATAGAAAAGTCAGCAGAATGCCCACAACGGGGAGGAGAAGTGCCAGCACGAGGATTCCGGCAGGGCTGGATTCTTGAACCGGGAAAACGGCGGGCGCCATCAGTCTTGAGCTTTCTTCGATTCTGGTCCGCTCGTAGCGCCGTCGGGCAGGGAATCGCTGCCTGTTTCCTCGAAAAGCCGCACGAGAAGAGCGACGGCCAGAGCAGTGGCCGAGAAGGCAACAACGATGCCTGTAATGACCAGCGCCTGCGGAATCGGGTCGCCGGAGAATCCTGCCGCCGCCCCGCGGCGGGACACGATGCCGAAAAACAGAAAGACCCCGCTGCCCAGGATATTGAAAGCCAGAATCTTCCGAAATGGCTGGGGCTGGACGATCAGGCCAAACAAACCGAGACCCACGAGAAAAGCTGCGCAAATCCCGAATATCGTGGCCGCGCTCATGAGGACTGGCGCGGCGGACCAGCCACCAGCAATGCAAGCGTCGCGCCGATCGAGAGGATCATAGCCAGTTCGATGAGAACGATGACCGGCTTGGCGAATCCCTCCGGATAAGCCATGAAACCGGAGGCCCACGCGAACCCAGCCACGCCGGCCAGAAGGAAAACGATCACGCCTACAACGAGAACGAACCGTGCCCGGAAGCCGTCCACTCTCGGAACCATCGCCCTGCCGGCGATAAACCCAAGGATCGCCATCGCGGCGAGAATCGCGCCACCGGCGAAAGCTCCGCCCGGAGCGTCGGCCCCGACCCAGAAAAGGTAAACACCTGCAACCATACCGAATGGGACGAGCACTCGCGCGAGAAAAATCAATGGACCGTCGGGCTCCTGCGAGTAGCCGAATGCTGGCCTACCTCCCCAGAAACGATCGTGCGCTAGCGACCAGACGGCCACCAGGGCCAAAAGCAGTACCACCTTTTCCAAAAGCGTATCCAAAGCCCGGTAGGCCATCAAAACAGCGGTCACCGCGTTTCCGAGACCCGTTGTCGGGAGATTTTCTCGCGTCAGCGGCGCAAGCGTGGGAGCCGGATCGGGCAATAGCAGCACGACACTCGCGAGTCCCGCGGAGACAATCCCGCACACCACCAGGGCCATGGCTCGGCCAAGTCGTCCACTCTGGCGCGCTTCAGCCGATCTATCCCCTTCTCGCAACCGCGCGCAAGCGCCAAGAAGCAGGGCCCCGGTCACACCGCTCCCCACAGCAGCCTCAGTAAGGGCCACATCGGGCGCGACAAGGCTCATCCATCCGAGCGATAGCAGCGACCCGTAAGCGACAAACCCGACGACCGCCGCAAAGGTGTCGTTTGCCGCGATGACGAAAATCGCCACCCCGGCAAGGAGCAGCGCGAGAGCAATGCAAAAAACCAGCTCGATGGTCACGAGCCGCGGTCCCCTTTTACTTGGCGCGCAACGAGCTGCGAAGCGCACGCGCTGGCCACCAGGACGAGCAGCCAGACAGCGATTAATTTCAGGGCGACAAATGGCCATGGCACATGCGACAGCAATCCGAGCACGATCAAACCAAGACCGAGATTGTCCGCCTTAGTTAAGGCATGAAGCCGGGTAAGCGTGTCCGGAAAGCGCAATAGCCCGACCGTGCCCGCGAGAAAAAAGAACGCGCCCGAGGAGACCGCGACGACCGTAAAAACATCCAATGCGAGCCTCATAATTCCTCCTTCGATTTGGATCCGTCCAGCTCGCGAGCCCCTGAGCTCTTGACAAATACGATCGAGGCAAAAGCGGCCAAAAGGGCCAGCGTAAGGGCGACATCCACCGCCGCCGGCAATCCGCCGCCAGCAGCCAACAACAGCGCCCCAATGCCCCCCGTGCCAAGCAACTGGGCCGCCATCATTCGGTCCGCGCGTTTAGGTCCGCGCAAAATCCTGATCAAGCCGAGAGCCACCATGGCGAGCACAAAACCGGCGGCAGCCAGCAGGAACTCAGGCATCCCTTGCGGCTCCCCGGACGGCCTTGAGCAGACGGGACTCGTGATCAGCCATTTGACTCGCCGCCGGCTGTTCCGTATCCAAACAGTGCATAAGAACCACCCCATCGTTCACCTCGACCGGAAGCGAGCCGGGCATCAGGCTCGTCATCGCCAGAAAAAGCTCCCGCCCCGTGCCCGCCGGAAGGCGGCAAGCGTAGGTGACGAAACCTTGACGCAGGAGGATTCGAGGGGCGAAAGCGCGCCGGGCGACGTCCACCCCGGCGAGGACCGACCCCCAAATGAAGTGCAGACCGAGCAGGGTGAGCGGGAATATTCGAAAGCGTCCCGGAGATGGAGGAAAGAGACGTAGGCTTGTCCAAGCCGCCGCCGCTGCCGCGCCCAACCCGATGAGCAGGCCGGCGGGATCTATGCCATCGAGCACCACCCAAAAACCCAGAAAACCGGCGAGCCGACCAAGCGCCGGCGGCCACTCCTTGCGCAGGCTCATAAGACTCGCCCGCCCTTGGAAAAGGCTTTCGCGGAAGGGAAAAAATAGGTTCCCACGGCAAGGATCTTCAAATGTTTGGATGAAAAAAGGCCAGCAGTTTTTCAATCCGCAAGAATGCCGGTAGAAAAATTGCAATTAAGAGACCATCAAAAGAATGACCTCCCGCGAACGGACCGGTCTCGAATCGGCTCTGAGAACAAAGCCGGGGGTGCAGCAGCTGATTCAGCAAGCTTGAAGAGGACCGTTCTTGCAATCGCGGAAGGCGTTCCATTCACGTTTGGCCCGATGCGCCGAAATTTGGGGGTCGCCAAAGGTTCGGGATTCCCCCTCGCTCTGCCAAAGCGGCGAGCGTTTCCCGGATTCAGGACCGCTGCGCCTTTCTCGTGGCTATTTCAAACCTTCGACAATCGTGGTGACGTTGTGACGTACCATGTCGGGATAGGTGCTCGCCGTCTTGTCGCCCAACCCGTCGGCGTAAAGTTCGCCGCCGACTTTCGCGCCGGTCCTTCTGGTAATCTCTTCGGCCACTTTGGGATTTTCGATGTTCTCAAAGAACACCGCTTTCACTCCCTCGCGCTTTATTGTGTCAATCAAATCGGCAATTTTTCTCGAAGAAGGCTCGTCGTCCGTACTGATCCCATCGATGGCGTAGATTTTGAATCCAAAGTCCCTCGCAAAATATTGAAAGGCATCATGCGAGGTGACTAGTTTGCGCTTCTCGCGCGGAAGCTTTGCGACTTCCCGTTTCGCCCATGATTGCAATTCTGCAAGCTTCTCGAGATAGGCCGCGGCATTTCCCTCGTAGATCGCCTTGTTGGCGGGGTCGGCCTCCGCAAAGCGCTTCTTCACCAAAGTTGTTGCCTTTTTCATGTTCTCGATACTGTGCCACCAGTGGGGATCTTCGACGCTTTTCCCCTCTTCCTCGAGTTTGAGGGATGGAAATGCCGCTCCCGTATTCACAAACTTGCCGGCTCCGCCGGTGGATTCTTCCAGCTTGGTCAGATATCCTTCGATCTGCTTGCCGGTGATCAAGACCAGGTCCGCGTTGGAGATTTGCTTAATATCCTGCGGCGTCGGCTGAAACTCGTGCGGGTCGACGCCTGGCTTGATAATCGGCAGCACTTTGACTTTGTCGCCGCCGACGTTCTGGGCGATATCGGTCGTGATCGTGGAAAGAGATGCCACGGTCAACTCGGCCCATCCGGAAAGAGGCCAGAGTATTGCTAGCGAAAGCGACACGGCAAAGCGCTTCCTACCGATAATGCCCTCTTCCCCGCATCTCCTCCGCGACGCTTCAGGAGGCTGCTGCCTCCCGACTTCCCGTGATCCGACGGGCCGTTCCAGCTGTTGGCAATCCCTGCCATCGACCATGAAACCCCGGCCATCGGGGGATTCACTTCGCGATCTTTCGAATCGTTTTCTCATATGCTTAGAACTGTTTGCGGAGCGGGGAACTTTGGACTCCTTCCGGGCTCGTTTGGTTTAACCACTCGACGATCGAGACGGGTTTCTCAGTAAAGATACTGGTCCGCGGGTGCAGCAATGGGTACCACTTTAACAGCCTCCACAAGCGGCTCACGCCGGTTCCCGATTCTCTGAAACCGAACTCTTCCGATCACCTTAACCCAGCTCATCGGTTCCAGATTCGGCGATGCCTTTGGGTATAACACTGGCACGGAGGCCGGCTGAACGTCTGCGGCGCAGCAGACCATTACGAAGCGGACCAACCGAAACGGCCCACTCTCGCTCCGCGCTTCTCCCTCGCGCGCAACCTGTCCGATCAAGGCGACTTGCTTGTTCTCGAAATCCTTACGCATCGAGGGATCTCCGCTCGCGTAGAGCAGATCCACCACCTCCGCATGGATGCTCCCTTCCTTGTCAGGACGAAGCGCAGGATTCTGAAAGGCATCGTCGGGGAGGGCAACCGTTGCTTCCGCATCGGACGGCGTGGAACTCTTTTCCAATGTCGAAGCAGAAGCGGATTCCCCGTCGGAGCGCGGCAAGAGCTTAGCGTCTTCAATCGCCCAGCGATTGCGAACGAACGTCTCTCCAAACCCGTCAGGAGAAATGATCGCGGCCAAGGCTATGGGAAAGCAAAGCACCACGAGGCCTATTCCCTTCGTGGCAACCATTCCTTTAGTCGCAACATTTCCGTGCCTTTTATGAACGTGGTGCTCTTCACAGCAGCCCGATTCGCCAGAAAAGGCAATAAAAGCAGCAGTTAATACCAGCAGCGTCCCAGCTAACCAGAACAACGGATGAAAAGCAGGATGGAGGAAAGCCGACAGGCGTCCTCTGAGGCCAAAATATAACATGATCGCGCCCCACTCGAGCAGAACGAGAGACGAGGTGTATCTGGAAAGAGAAGTTGTCATCTCGTGATCGTTCCGAAAGCCAGGCAAATGACAGCGACCAGGACGAACAGGCCAACCGTCAGCGAGAATGTAAACCTCCTCCTGAAAACCAGCCCGTACATGAAAATAAGCTTTGCATCCATCATTGGCCCAAAAACCATAAACGCCAGTTTGGAGACAAAGGGAAAAGTGACAAAGTTTGCTGCTATGAATGCGTCACTCGTGCTGCAGAGGGAGAGTAAAAACGCCAGCACCATCATCGCCGCCGTGGCGAAAATCGTTCGGGAACCCAAAAAGGCCAATGCTTCTCGGTTGACCGCCGTATTGAAAACGCTTGCGACAGCCGCTCCGATAACAAGGTAAAAGGCGACCTCAATAAAGTCGTGGCCCCCGCAACGGATCGCATTTGCTACCTTTTCCGGAATGGTGAGAGGTTCGGCAAAGTTCGCATGACTCTTGATCGGGTTTGAACTCCCGCCGTGGCCGGACCCAGGTGTCGAGTGCGCCTGCGCTTCCGAGGGGAGCGGGTGCATTTCCCGATTCAAGACCAGCCGCAATGAAATGCGCGACACGACCAGCCCGACAATGCTGGCAACGATAAATCCCAGCACCAGCCGGAGCGAGGCCGTCAGCAGGGGACTCTGGCCGCGGAACGCGGCGATCGTGCTCAAAGCGGTGACGGGATTGACGATTGGCGCCGCGAGCAGATAGGTCAGCGCGCAGGGAACCGGCATCCCTTTGCCTATCATTCGGCGAATCACGGGAACCAAACCACATTCGCACATCGGAAAAACTATGCCCAAAAGAGCGCTTAGGCCGACAGCGACCCCCATGTTCCGCGGAAGAATCCGTTCCATCGTCCCCGCCGGAACAAATGAGTCCACAAAGCCCGCGATCAACGTCCCAATAAGCATAAAAGGAGTGCCTTCGAAAAGAATACCCAGAAACGAGACGCAAAAATCCCCCAGATTGAAATTAAACCACTGCACGGCTTCCGCTCCACGAATGCACACACTCGACAACCCAGCCCGTCCACTGAGTGAATCGACGGACAGACCTTCGGTTTCCTATCGGCTGCACGCCGATAGCGGGTGAACACTGCTAGCGAGGAGGAGCGTGTTCGAGAACGTAAAAGCCTGAGCAAGGCGGCGCGACATGCTCGAAGGTCCACCGGGCATCGGTCTTCGCCGCGACAAGGACGACGCTAAGGACGCTTGCGACGACAACGTCAAGCTGTCCATTGGCGACGGCAGTAACCACGCAATGATGATCGGCATCGCCGGCATCGTGATGCAGCCACATGTGCAGCGAGGGACAGGCCGCCATCGCGAGAATCGCAATCTGCGCTGCGATAAGGCCTGTGATAATCAGCCTGGACAAGGCGGTAGGCTCGTCTCTTCGGTGCATCGAATACTTGTCTCACTCGCCCAGTTGCCCGGTCCTGTCAATAGCGTATTCCTCCTCCTGTGCCATTTTTTGGCCCCGCAGGTTCATAGGCTTTTCTATTTGCGAAATAGTGCCATCTTCAGTCCAAACTATTATTATTGCGATGCGTGGAAAATGTCTGCTTGCAATTCTTCTGCCGATCGCCCTTCGCTGTGGGTTCGCTGCCGTTTCGGAATCCGCAACGGGAGAACCCGCGCTGGCGAAACCGGCCTCAACGACCCCCGCACCCGATTCGCCGCAAAAGACGAGTTACACTTCATGTCGCGTGGACGGTCCCTATATTGCGATGACATTTGATGACGGCCCACACCCCGTGCTCACGCCACGGCTACTCGACATTCTCAAGGCAAGAGGCATCAAGGCGACGTTCTTTCTGATTGGGCAGAACGCCGCCGAGTATCCCGATATTGTGCGCCGAATTGCAGCGGAAGGGCACGAAATTGGCAATCACAGTTGGAGCCATCCTCAATTGACAAAACTTAGTTCTCCTTCGCTTCGAGAAGAGATTGAGCGGACATCCTCCACCATCGCGGAGATTGTTGGAAAGCCGCCTCTCATCCTGCGACCTCCTTACGGCGCGACGACTGACTATATCAACCATTGGATCAACAGGGAATTTGGGATGAAGGTGATCCTTTGGTCTGTGGACCCGCTCGATTGGAAATATCGAAACTCCGCCCGTGTTGAGCGGCAAATCGTAGCCGGTGCGCGTCCGGGCGCGATCATTCTGTCTCACGACATCCACGGCACCACGGTAGCCGCCATGCCCGAAGTTTTTGATAGCCTTCTCGGCAAGGGCTACAAGTTTGTTACGGTTTCCGAGTTGATCGCGATGGACAAGCCTGTGCCGCAAGAGGTGCAGAAGGAGCCTGGCGCTTCGCCAGCGTCGCGCTAACCAGCAACTGGCCTTCTAATGGGGCTGGTAAGTTGAAGGTCCATGGGAACGCGCTGTAGCTTTATGAATTCGCCGGAAAACAAGGAGGCCGGCACTCCGGGGCCTAGCCGTCCCACTCAAAGAGCGCTTTGAGACGTCCTTGCCTGCGTGTAAGGAGAGCCGCACGAAGCCGGATAAACCCGCCTCATCAACGTCCGAGTAACAGAGGACACTCATGCGGTATTCGCTCCACACGTCCAGGAGCAACTCCCGCATCATCAGGCGGATTTGCGCGTTAAGAGAGCTGAACGTTTCGTCTTGAGGCAAGACGCGCGGCTTCTTGACAAGCACCCTGGCAAGACCGACGCGGCCGCTGTATACTGCCGGGCAACTGGTCGGGATAATGCTGGCCAAATTCCGACAGACCGGCTTTCCGCAGAATTTCTCCTCCAACTTCCTTCCATTCCTTTCGCCGAACGTCCCGGAGCTTCAGGCCAAAATTCACGTTCTGCCCCACCATTTTCCAAGGGGAGAGTGTCGGCTGCTGCAAAACGACGACGCGGTCGGATCCGGTTTGACGACTGCTTCTGCATTCACACGAATATCGCCCGCTTGCGGCAATTGGAATCCGGCGATCGTGCTGATAAGACTGGACTTTTCCGCAACCCGAAGGTCCGAGCACGGAAAGAAAATCGCCTCGCCGCAGCGTGAGCGACAGTTCCTGCAGCGAGATTACGGCGTTAGCTTAGCGGCCCGAAAGCTCACGGTCACGTCTTTTAGATCGACTGCTCCTCGGCTCATCGCGACACGTGATACCCCGAAGTCGCGCTCTCGCCGCCCTTCAGCACAGAAATCCCGGAACCGTCGAGAAATCCGCGAGAACAATGCGGGTAGGGCCCTCGCCAAAGCCCGTGGCCACGGAGTTTTTACGGGGCTCTCTGAGGCGCCTTCTGGCGGAACCAGTTCCACTCTTATTCTTTGGTCAGCGAAAGAGAAGGCGTCCACCGCAGCCATTCCCGGCGAGGCGCCTGGTTTAGCTCAAACCTGTGTCCTGGCTTTACCGCCGGTCCCATGTTCGCATTGTCCGGCGTGGCAAAGGCGATCCCACCGGAGACGATGGATTGGAGCGATTCGGTCTCTACTCTTAGGAAAACAAATCCCAAGGATGCTCTCAAGCCGCTCACGTCCCAGAACTTGGTGTTTTCGCGCACTAGGACGGCATACGACTGACGAATCAACACGAAAAGATCAACCCTGCTGCCGTCGGCTGAAAGAGCCTTACGCTCGACCCGGCCAACGCGCACACCTCGGTAGAAGATGGGGGCCTCGGCGCCGATATTCGTTGCAGATGCCGTGAGCACAACCTCAAGGCCGCCTTGATCGTTTGGTGCATCCGCCGCGGGCCCAAAAGAACGCCCTACAAATTCGCGGACCAGCCTCCCTTTGGGTCCCGGCACGCATTCAATAAAAACGCCGCTGATCAAGCTCTCCAATCCAGACACGCCTTCCAAGGAGATTCGGGGACGGACAAGAGAGAAAATCGAGCCTTCGCGCTGCAGCATGTCGTATCCGGGTTCGAGGCGTGCCACGACCTCCACCTTGCCCTTCGAAGGCTTTACCTCTTCGACCAAACCGACCGGCACTCCCAGATAGCGCAATTGCGTCTGGCCGGCGAGAAGTCCCCGGCCATTCTCGAAAGAAATTCGAATCGGAGGCGAGGTGCACCGGGCGGCGTACTCGTTCGGGAACAGTTCGAATTGCGCTCCGTTCCCGGCTGCCTCCGCCGGCTTTTCGAAAACGTCGAACTGGATCCCGCCTTGTAACAGCGCTTCCAGTCCCACCACATCCATTTTCAATACTCCCGGTCCAGCCTGCACCGAGGATGCCGGCTGACGCCAAAATCTCGAGTTGCGCCGGACGGTTTGGGCAAATTCCTTGCGAATACGGAGGCTGAGAAACGGAGCGTTGGTCTCATTCAAAGCCTTTTCCTTTACCTCGCCCACGATAAGCCCTCGATAATGGACTGGCGTGCCCTTGCCGATCGAAGGAATGTCTTTCGCGCGCAGCGTGACGTTGATATCTTCATTCTCCGCTTCCGCAATATCCCTTGCTTGATTGCTTGAGGTGCGTCCGATAAAACGCTCCGCAGGCTCCCCGGGCGGACCTGGCACGCATTCGATGTAGACGCCACTCACCAGCGTTTCCAGGCCTGACACGCCTTGCAGAGAAATTCGGGGCCGAATCAGGGAGAAAACCGTGCCTGCTCTCCGCAAGATGTCATAGCCTGATTCCAAGCGCGCGACGACTTCCACTTTGCCGGTCGACGGATCCGGGCGGGCCTCGTTCACCAATCCCACGGGCATGCCGAGATAGCGCAGTTGCGTTTGGCCCGCCAGCAATCCTTGGCCGTCATCAAAAGAAATTCGTAGCGGAGCCGTGCTCAGCCGCGCTGCCTGCTCATTGGCAAACAATTCGAAACGCGCTCCGTTTGTGACCTCGTCACCCGGTGCATCGAAAAAATCAAATGCCACTCCTCCTTGCAAAAGCGCTGCCAGTCCTGCCAGGTTCAGCTTCAACCCGCCTGGTCCGGCTTGCACCGAGGTTGCTGAAACACACCAGAATCGTGCGTTACTCCGGACCGCATGGGAGAACTGCTCGTCAATGACAACGTAGAGAACTGGAAATCCGTTCTCATCCAAACCCTTCTCTTTCACTGCGCCGATGGCTACTCCCCGATAGTAAATCGGTGCGCCTCGTCCAAGGAACGGAATCTCCCGGGCGTGCAGCGTCAGGACAAGAGAAGGCGCTTCCAAGGGTGCCAAGGGCGGCTTACTGAGTCCCTCAAACTGCGTCGCGGGCGGTCCACTCCCAAGCCGGGCTCTGATCGAATTTCCCTGGATGATTGCGTCGAGTCCTGAAACTTGTTCCAGGGAAACCTCGGGCTGATCAATCCAGAAATCGGTCGTTTCCCGAGCCAAGCCCGAAGCGAACGCCTTGAGCTGAACGGTCACGACGACTTTGCCCAAGGTTTGATCGAGCTTTATTCGTGTGACTTTGCCCGCCTCCACCCCGCGATAGATCAGAGGGCTTTTGCCCGCCTGCAAACCCGGAGCCGAATCAAACCGGATCTCGATCTCCGGCCCCTTCGACTTCCAATTCGACCAGAAGAGCCAGGCCGCCGCTGCGGCCGCCATCAGGGGAAAAATCCACGCCCAGGAAACGCGGAGACTGGAAGGCTCGACAAGGTCGCCTTGATCAGTCGGTTCCTCTCTCGAACTTCTCTCGTCACTCATCCCCTGGCTTCTTCCTTTCCCACCCAGATCAACCGGGTCTTGTAAATGTCCGTAGCAAACAAGGAGCAGACCAGCACCGCGGCGAAAAAGAAGGCGCCCGGTTCCGCCTGCACGCCGGCTAGAATGCCGAGCTGCCCGACGGCGACCAAAATCGAGCCTAGAAAGACATCGATCATCGACCAGCTACCGATCTTATGGAGAATCCGCCGCATCACGCTCCGCTCACGCCGCCACGTGGGACTGCCGTGCATGAGAAGGAGCCAGCTCAAACAGGCCAGCTTGAAGAAAGGAACGAGAATGCTGGCGACGAAGACGATTGCGGCGAGTGGCGCCAATCCGGAATCGTAGAGCTCTTGAACCCCACCCATTACGGTCAGCGGCTGCACGTCCCCGGCGATCGTCATCGTAATGACCGGGAGCACATTGGCGGGAACGTAAAGAATGACTCCCGCAATGAGGAGGGCCGCCATCTGCTGCAAATGCGGCGCTTCAGCATTCCTCACGATAGACGCTCCAAATGTTCTTCTATCAGTTGGCGATCGAAAGTCTGCGCCGTCAGCAGCGAGACGAGAGACAGCGCCGCCACCCAGAGTGCCCCCTCCCTCCATTCGACCTGGCCCAACATGTCGAGCTTTACAACAGCGACCATGGTGGCTACCGCGAAGACCGGTACCAGGTTCCAGGGTTCCAGGCGCTCCGCCAATTTGAAGATTGCATGGATCCCGGGCCACCGCCGGCCAAGGCTGCATCCCCCCGCGACATACCAAACCGCCGCAAAATGGAACGCGGGCGCCGCAATGGCGCCAAAAAACACCAGAACCCCCACGGGCCAGTAACCCTGCGCAAATAAGCCAAGCACCCCGCTGATGATCAGATTAGACTGGGTGTTGCCGGAAACGTCAAACGTCAGGATCGGCTGCACATTTGCCAGCACGATGAGGATCAAGCCGGTCGATGCCAGGGCCCAGACGGTTTGAAGGGAATCTGGACCACGCAGTCTCTTTATCCGCGCGCCACACGGACGGCAGCGTAGTTCTGCTCTGCGGGACAGCAACCGGTCTCGACAGGGCGCTTCGCATTCCGGACACAAAAGCCAACCTCGATCCTTGGCAGCTTTGCTCATTGGACATGGCATCTTTTACGAAAGCGCTGCTCAGGCAAGACTTCCTCGGCGCCACCGCATTGAATTCCGCGGTCGGTTCAGAATGCCGCGTTTCGTTGAGCGCGTTCTGGTGAACGCACGACCTGGTGGCTCGGGTTTCCGGGAACTGGTCGAATTCGCCTCCGAGCCGTGTCAAATCGAAGGACGCATCCGCAGCGCGTGAACGATACGAAACGCTAAAGGAAAGGGGGCACTCCAATGGCACACACAGTGAAAATTCTGGCAACTGAGATGCTGAACCACAATGTGAAGCGCTTCACCACGGAAAGGCCGCAGGGACTCAACTACACGCCAGGTCAAGCGGTCCTGGTGGAAATCCCGGAAATGAAGGGGGAAAAACGCCCTTTCACGTTCACCGGTCTGCTCACTGCGCCGGAGCTGGAATTTACCATCAAGCTGTACCATGATCACCATGGCGTTACGGACCATTTGACGGATTACAAGCCAGGCGACACCCTGAAGTTTGCAAATCCGTTGGGGGCCATCAAATATCAAGGAACGGGAACCTTTATGGCCGGCGGCGCCGGTATCACGCCGTTTCTCGCTATTCTGCGAAACTTACACAAAGGCGGCAGATTAGACGGAAACGCGCTGTGGTTCAGCAATAAGACGGTCAAGGACATCTTCCTCGAAAAAGAATTGCGCGAGATGCTCGGGGATCGGCTAAGGCTCCTGATCACAAGGGAGCCATCGACGTGCCATGAAAACGCCCGCATCGATAAGGAATACGTGAATACACACGCGCGAAATTTTGATCAACATTTTTACCTCTGCGGTCCGGAGAAGATGGTGACGGAACTCTCAACCGCCCTACGAGAACTCGGCGTGCATTCAGAAAACGTTGTCACGGAAGATCTCCATTCTTAGTTGCTGGCAGAATGATTGGCGATCGTCGCATTTCTGATTCAGAAGCGTTCTGTTTCCTTAGTCGGGCCAGATTGAAGGCTATTCCTCCGGACCAATAAGCGCATCGAAAATTCGCGGATGATTGTTGGATAAAGTTTGGCGATTTGCGCCTGAGGCGTAGATGCGTACTTTATGTTGGATGCGTCTAGATTCATACCACGACGATCTTAAGAATTTCGAGCCGCATGGCGCACCCCT
>CAWFMA010000040.1:0-75318 GCA_963816855.1 uncultured Verrucomicrobiae bacterium
CTTCGCGCACTACCGGGAGCTTTGCACCGAGAGCGAAGCCGCGGACTGGTTCGGGATAGTGCCCGCGACCGCCGAGGCACGAAACATCCTGCCAATGCCGGTATGAGCGAAACTGCGGTCGATTCCTATTCGCAGAAGCTCACGGAATGCCGCCTTGATCCTCCTGGTGACCCACTAATCGATGGGATACGTGAGCCTTATCCTTTCTCGTCGGGGTTCTCGACCCGCGAGGTGTGCGCCAAGGCACTGGGATGGCAACAGGAGCTCGCCGCCAGAGTCCGCGATTATCAGGAACGCCCGGACATCCCCCTGGAGGGGAAAACCGAGGCTGCAGGCTTACTGGTCAAACTGGCCGCCGAGGCCGCAATGGCTGTCGAAACCTTATCTTTGGAATTCCCCGAGGCCTTCAAGGCTGTCGCTCGCAAGCGCGGAACTTTTCCGGTTAACCTTTCAGCGCTCAAGGAGGATAATGATAAGATCATTTCCTGGTTGTTAGAGAGACTTCAACTCGGTTCCGGACATGAGTTGATGCTTCGTGCTCCTCGCAAGACATTTTCGCGCAGTACATTCGGCAACCAACTGATTTTGCACTATCTGGGCCGGATCAAAGCGACAGCTATTGAGCGACAGCGCCTTCGTAATGAAAATCCCTTCGAGTGGGAGAGCGTAGAACTAACCCCTGAAGAGACGCTCACCGAACTCTGTGCAGCGACAGCCAGGCAATGGATGGCCCTTATCTGGAAACTTCTGTTGGCGGACTGTCCGGCGCCTGAAAAGCATGAGCAACTGAAACAATTCGGAGCTCACAAAGCGAAAAGGACTCGCATTGCGCTTGGAAAGTCATCGCCCAAATCCGAGGCGGCCAACCACCGTGCCGGAATTCGAGATGCGCTATTGAAATATCTGCTTCGGATGCTTCCGGACAAATAGCCATCAAATTTGGGGGGAAGCGTTCCCACGCGGACAGGTTCAGATTCCGCGCCATGGTTGTTACAAACGCTCCTCCTGACGCCGCGATCTGGACTAAACCCGAAGTGATCTGGACCAAACCCGAAGCGGCAGACTTTCTTCGAATCAAAAGCCGCACGCTTGACTCGTGGATGCGTAGGGGGCTCCTTCCATTTAGCCGGCTCCCAACCGGCGCTGTCAGATTCCGGCGGTCGCAGCTTGTGGACTTCGTCGCCAAATATGAACAGAGCAAATGAGGGCCGCCGCTTTGACTAAGAAGCGAAGCGCCGCCCGGGAGTGCGTATCATCACCTGGCCGCGAATCTGCAACTGCCACGCTGCCCGCTCAGAGCGAAGAGGGGGGGATCCTTCCGGGGACCGGCACCCCCTTTTAAAAACGGCCTCTCTCTGCCGCTGCGAAGATTTCCAACTGGGTGCGCCCGTTGATAACAGTGACTCTTGAAGTCTCCTGAGCTATGACGGCGGCAAAGGATCTTCCGCGATTTGTCCGCGATCTTCTGGCTTCTCCGCCAAGGGCTGGTGAAGGGGTGAATTTGTATCTCTTTCGTCTGGCGCGTGTCTTGCATCCTTACCGTAGCGAAAGTGAGATCGCCAACATTCTACGAGCTGTAACCGCGGGTTGTGGGCGGGTGGTCACAGAGAAAGAAATTTGGCGTGCGATACAGAATTCCAAAGCCGCGGCGTGGACTCCTGGTGAACCCGTTTCGTTCATTCTGCAGCCACCCTGGCCGACGGTCAACGCCGAGCAGCGGGAGGCGGTAATCGAGGCTGCCGACGGGTTTGGACTGGTGGACTTGTGGGAAGGCTCGCCGGTTCGCTTTGAAGACAACGACGCGCACACTGAGGAGGTCGTGGATCTGCTATTTGCGGAGAATCCGCTTTTATGCTGCGGTAAGAACAAGTCGGAGTTTGCCACGCGCTCGCGTGAGGATTGGCGAGGCAAGCTGGCGGCAATGCAGTTGATCGTTCCATCGCCAATGATCGCCCGTAGCGGGCGAACACAAGACGGCAAGGAATCCGAGCACGCTCTTGCAAATACTGGGCCGCGCCGGTTCCTCGTAATCGAGCAGGACGGCGGCAGCGTTGATGAGCAATCGTCGGTCTTGCTCAATCTGGCGGAACGCGCTCCGCTGGCGCTGGCCGTTCACAGCGGCGGCAAATCCATCCACGGGTGGTTCTACTGCCAGGGGCAGGGCGAAGAACGCTTGCGGGCGTTTATGCGCTACGCCGTCACCCTTGGTGCAGATCGGGCCACGTGGGTGCGCTCGCAGTTCGTAAGAATGCCCGGCGGCATAAGGGGTAACGGCAGTCGCCAGGTCGTCTACTTTTTCAACCCGGCAGTCATCAAATGAAGCTGGCCGATTCATGGGCGGACATCGCTGAAGAGAAAGCGGAAGTGACATCTCTTCCGATGGAGTTGCCAGACATTTTGGAGGGAGTGAGGGCCTTTTTGTCGCGCTACATCGTGTTTTCCAACGAGGCGCAAGCGCCCGCAGTCACGCTTTGGGCGGCGCACACATGGGTGATTTCTGCCTTTTATTGCACGCCCTATCTTCATGTTTCCTCGCCGGTCAGGGAGTGCGGCAAAAGCAGACTGTTTGGATGCCTGAAGCATCTTTGCCGGAACCCATGGCTTGCCATCTCCCCCTCTGAAGCGGTTCTTTTCCGCAAGATTCACGCGCATTCGCCAACCATCCTTCTGGACGAGATTGATACCGTTTTTTCGGACAAGACTGACCCGAACAAGGAGGGCGTTCGCGCAGTTCTCAACGCCGGCTTCGAACGAGGCGCGACAGTGCCGCGTTGCCAGGGGCAGAGCCATGAGCTGAAAGATTTCTCGGTCTTCTGCCCCAAGGCATTCGCCGGGATCGGTAACATTCCGGAAACCGTAGCCTCCCGCTCAATCAAGATCCCCATGGTGCGGCGCCGAAAAGACCAGGCGGTCGCCAAGTTTCGCAGGAGAGACGTAGAGCAGGCCGCTCTCCCGATACGACGGGCACTCCAGGCGTGGAGTAGTGATAGCAGGGTGATCGCCGCACTTTACGCCGCACGCCCGGAGATGCCTGACGGGTTCGGTGACCGTTCCGAGGACATTTGTGAACCGCTATTGGCGATCGCCGACATGGCGGGAGGAGACTGGCCTGCCCTGGCAAGAACTGTGCTCGTCTTGTTAAGAGACAAGGGGGACACCGACGAGGAGGAACCCAAAATCCAACTCCTTGCCGCCGCCCGCGAAAATCCGCCAAACATGGAAGCGCGATCACATCTCCTCGAAAGATTTCCTCGATGAGCTTGTAAACCGGGACGCTGAGCCGTGGGCGGTGTGGTGGAAGAAGGATATCGATGCCGGAAACACGAAGGGACCGGCCGCCAGGCTGGCGAAACTCCTGAAGCCATTCGGGATCATCCCAAGGACAATTCGGGAGGACGGCGCCACCCTAAAAGGCTATCCCTGGTCGGCCTTTAACGAAGCCTTCGACTGCTATCTTCCGCCCTTTCCGCCCGTTATATAGGGCAAAAATACCGTCACAAAGTCACTAGCCGCATGAATACAAGCTCCGAGGGCGATTTGAAGACGTCACAGACTGTTTATGTGACGATCCCAAAAATGGGCGGGAACCCGCATCAATAAAGGGGAGTGACGTGTGTGACGACTTTAAAGCGGGGATAACGGACGAAGGAAGAAGGAAGGAAGAGGATACGCACTGTTTAATGCCTTCGTTTTCAGGTTCTTACCTATGGCGAGGAAACGGAAAACGAAGAAAACGAACTGGAAACGAACAGGCCCTTTTTGGAGGGCTTCGTCTCCTCTGTTTCCACCCCGTAAACGCGCTTGCAGAACGAGCAGGAACAGGAGCAACAGATAAAACAGGAGCAACAGAGAATATGTATACGCATGGATTCATCCGCTACAGGCACCGGATTTATGGAGGGGGGCAACTGAGGCCTCAACCTGGTTCGCCACAAGGAGAGGCGCCCTCTCAAGCGGCAGAAAACGAACCGCGAACTGACGAATTAAACGAACAAACCCCACCCCTTGATTCGCCGAGCGCTCCGCGGCCGCCAGCCGAACATAGCGAAAATATCGGCGTCAAGCTCCTGGCAGCTATCCGTGAGATTTCCGAGGCGAGAGAGGTGAATCAAATCTCCACCATTGCTTTACTGAAAGCGCTGATCGAGCGTGATGGAGATGAACCATGGGCAATGTGGTGGGAGGCAGATATCAAGAGGGGGAACACAAGGGGCCCAGCGGCTAAACTGGCACACTATTTGAAGCCGTTCGGGGTCGCCCCGGGCACGATTCGAGAGCCGGATGACACTACGCTCAAAGGTTATAAATTAGAGTCCTTCAAAGATGCATTTTCCCGTTATCTCCCTCCAAAGCCCCCTTTTAACTCCACAACGCCATAAGGCGACATCTGACAAAGTTCCGTCCTTTCTCTGTGGGACCAGGGTCTCTCTGCGCAGCGCCCAGTTCTTTTGCTGCTTCTGTGATGGTCATGGTGAGATGTTTGACATGTAGAAGGGGAAAGTTTGTCAAGCGGAGAAAAAGCTTGACGGCGTGCGTTTCCACGGCCCCCTTCCCGCCGGCACGCTCCAAGGTGGGCGATTTTCCATCTTCCAGATTGAGGTGAGCGCCCGGGGGGAGAGAAAAAGAATGAGGGGAGCAGAAGTATCTGGAAGACTCGCAAAGACCCCATTGGTTAAGCAATGGCCGAGTTAAGAGTAGCCTAACGGCGGCAAGCCTGTCGACGCTGGGTTTGGGATCTGAAAAGGCATCCTTCTTGGTGAGACTGGAGAGGAAGATGTTCTCGCGGAACTTCTCCCATGCCCGCTCCTGCGTCTGGCAGGTCCAACCCTTCGATCCCCACACTTCATTTCCGGGCATACATTCATGGGCCGGGGTAAAGTGCCCATTCGGCCACGTATGCTCAGCCATCTGCTGGATGACCACAACCTCGAAAACTTCGAAGTTGTAGCCGGGCTTGGTCTTGCGGAAAATGGCGTGCCTCTCCTCCCGGGCAATCTGAACGAAGTCAAATCCCTTGGAGCGGAAGCTGGTTACTAATGGAATCATAAATCCTCCTCCTCGTGCCGGGTGACCTTCACACTATCGAAAGAGGCGGTCCCGCCCGGGTTGAGCTTGATGTAGTTCTCCAGCCAGCGGGCTTTCTCTTCGCTGTATTCCTCCAGATATCCTTTGGGGAGTCTGGCGAGCGCCCGCTCGATCTCGGCTTTAAGGCCGATCGTCGCGAGATGCTGTAACTCTTCCGGAGTGTAGTCTTTAGAATTGAATTTCTTCATGAATGATTTCAATAGTTGTTTCCGGCGTTCGCTTCGCGGTGGCCGGTCATTGAGAAGGTAATTTGTCAGCTTCTGGTTTCTGTTCTTCCTGCGCCCCGTTGGCGGCACGAATCGCTGAGAAAACAGCGCTTCTATCTACCGCGAAAACACGGGTAATCTCATCAATTGAAGAGCCTCCGCGTCGGGCGTTGATAATGGAAGTGACTGTAGTGTTCATGTTGTGTGTGTATTAGAAAAGGGGTGGGGATGACCGTTCTCCGTCCGGGTGCTTGGCCCCGGCTAAATCGAGTTTGCGGGTCATCCCCGTTTGCAAATTCAAACGTTTTTCATCTCTCCCGATACGGTCCAGTGCCGATGTTTTGCAAAAACATTTCAGCCTTGACGGGCGCCCGGTTAAAGGCGCCCGCCACAATTGTAGATGGCTAACGGCTTAGGCTGCCGCCTGTCCCTCGGCAGGCTCCTGCTCCAGCTGATACAGCCCGTCACTGCGCCAACGGTGGGAGCTCAGGCAAGGGCAGCGGTGGGTGGTCAGATGGAAGTGAACTGCCCCGCCGCAGTGAACCAGTCGTGATCCTTCGGTTTCTGGAGCGAAATATGTGCGCCCAATCGGCTCATCGAAAATTCCAAGTTGCTCCGTAAAACCACGAAGTCCCTTCAAGCCGCCTGCAACAGTCCCAGTCCTTTCGCCCACTGATTGAAGACCCTGTCAACTTCTTTCGGGAGTAAGCCGATGGTCGTCAGTTAACACTCATGCTAGGCGACAATACCGCCGGGCAGAAGAGGAAAGACCCAAGCGTCGCAGAAATTTCCAAATCTTTTCTATTGCGCGTGGAGTCAGTGGCAATAGAAAGGGCTCCCTAGTCACCGGACTTCGGGAGCCCCATTCTTTTTTCACGGCGCCGACGCGGATGGAGGAGAGCTGAACGCCGACCAACTCCACCTATGAGACGGTGGGAGGGGAGATAAAACCCTTTCACCAGTCACCCTCAAGACTCTCGCGCCTTACCAAAGTGTCTGAAATTAGAGGGAAAGGTCGCCACTGTAATCGTGCGGGTGTGGGACTTCGCTGTCCCAAGCCATTTTTACAGGGACAAGCTCGTCGCAGCACCCGCAGTAAAAAGTGTCATCGTTCTCGCCATCCTCCATCACCTCTTCACAATCGGGGCAGATGGGTCTGGTAAAGTCTTTCTTATTCATAAGCTTGTTAGAATGCGGTAGCGCTCGATATGGCAACGATGTATGAAGCGTGCTACAGCGCGAAGAAATTCATTGTTCTCAGAGGTTAAGTCTTGACCAGTGTAGCCAACTCTCTGTGCCAACTCTTCAATGTAATTGCACTTAATATTGACCTTGATCAGGAGTTCTGCTTCTTGATGACAAGAGCTAGGAATGCGTTCTCTCTCGTCCTTAGTGGCGACTAGATAACATTCCCGGCTGCAGTAATCTTTATTATAGAAGCTATGTATTTTGAATTTGTTGCAGTGTTTGCAGATCATACTTCGATGTCGGTTTGTGCCATGTGGGCCTTGTTATCGGCGATGCTCACCAGTGCGAGGGCGTGGGCGAGTTCCTGTAGCGTGGTCTTGCCTTCGCAATAGGCCCGGCGGATGATGACATAGTTCTTCCACGCTTTGGCGAGGTCCTTGCGGCGCTGGGTTAGGGTCAGTGTTTTCATTTAGCGTGTGGGGTTGGTGGTTGAAAAAATATTCAAGGCTTGGGAACGCGCCGCCATTTCTGACAGCGCGCTCCCTGCCCTCTTTAGGACAGCCTCCGACGAAAGGTGACCAGAGCCACCGCTCCGAGAGAGAGGAGAGCCAGCGTGCTCCCGGCGTCGGGGACGTGATGGACGACCCCCGTTTTATCGGGGGAGGTCTTGTAACACGCCACCTCTGCGCTCTTATCCCACCGACAGCCGGTAAAACCGGCAGCAGTGATGAGGGCGACAAGTATGGTTTTATACATGTTTGTTTCTTTCTGATCGCTGTGAAACAGCCTTTCTAACTTACCGCGCAGTAAAGTCTTTTAGCTTCTGTTTACGTAGAAGCTGCGAGGATTCTTGGGTACGTAGCCACCTGTTACAGTGTCGTTGGTGTAGCGAATTTCGATGATGCGTGTGAACCGAGTGCCTTTTAAGACTTTCAGTGCATGTGCGTAGGCATCAGAGAACTCTGCAAACGGGCCGCAGTGTCCTCCATCGTTGTAGTATACTTCGTATGTCATAAGCGTGTTATGGGTTAAGGAGCGCCCGGACAATTCCGGCCAGATGCTAGCGGATCTTCCCGTGGAGGAAAATGCAGTGGCAGTGCATAAGGATTTGTCTGGTCGCGCTCATTGGAAAAGGGTGGCAGACGGGATTGGGTTACGATGGTCTGCCAGCACCGCTCTTGGGGGAAAGGGGGGAAGGCGATTTGCGAACGGCCTGCCAGCATCTGTGTTTGCTCAGTAGTTTTCCCATGGTGAATTGTTAGATGCGCGTCCAAATCCGAATAAATTCTGTGGATGCCGGAACCCACCTGGCGCGAGTTCGCGCCTGAACCGTGGACGAAAAAGAGGGAAGCTACGGGGAAAAACTATTCCACCGCGAAGAGCGCCCATCGCCTGAGCGCAACATTATCGATACGTCCGAGAGGGCGCGTGCAAACTATCGATATGTTGGGGGACCGCATTTTTAGCTACTGAATAATACGAATCAGTTCAGCGAAGTTGCAAGGCAAAGAATTTGAGCGTTTGTATCTGTCAGATTATCAGGGGCGTTCTGTGCTGTATGTGAGCAAGAACTCTCGGATACTCGTCAGCCGTTATTTTGCTATTACGTGCCGCCACAGGACGCTTGCAAAAAAGTTCTGCAAAGCCAGCCCAGCGTCTCGAGTCGGATGCGAAGAATGGGCGCCAAACCGACCTTGTCAACGCGGCGCCGGTCTTTGTCGTGCTGTTGGGCGATGCTCTTCCAGATGTCTTCGAGCTTCGGCGCATCCGTCAGCGTTGTCAGCTTGCGGAAGTAATCAATTTGCCGGAGGCTACTCCGAAGTCCACATTGCCGCCGCCGCCTCCGGTTCCGTTTTTCGCAATGTCTGCGTTGCGAAGGAAGGCCGAGAATCCTTTTCGGACACTTTCGGACAACAGGTTTGCGACTATCTGCGAAATTCCTGCAAGGGCCGTAATCGCCTGTAAAGCAGCTTATTTGCTTAATCACTTCGTTTTAACTCTGTTTCCACGCAGTCTTAAACCCCCGCTCAAGCGGGTTCGAGTCCCGCCGCCGGCATGTTTTCTGTTCTTTTCGTCCAGGTAGTTGGATCGGACGAGAAGTTTGTCCCGATGCGGCCCGTAATAGGCGCGTCGGACCTCGCGCGAAGCCAATAAGGTCCCAAGCAATTTCGCGTCGTGCTCGATGTACGAGTTGACTTGGGATTTTTTCTTCGACCCAAAGTTTCAGCGATGGAGGGTCGCTCTCGGGAAGGATGGGCTAGTAATCTATATCCCTTTTACCCGCCATTGATAACAGAAGAAATCCGATCCCCCCATCCAAGCGAATGTAGGTTTAACCAACTCGTCCCACTGGGGCCAACAAACAGAGAAGACCCCTGGGAGTGAGTATGTTCGAACACCATGCAGAGGCTCGATGTGGGCCCGATCGATGAGATTTTATCATTCCAATCCGTGGCAAAGACCCACCATCCGATGTCTGTGAAATCCCGGTACGACTCACCGGGTTGGAGCTCCAGCGCCGAACCGGAGAGGTTGATGTCCGTCCATAGAGTGAGCTGCGGTGGTGCGGGTGGCGGCACTGAGGAACCAGGAATCGGCCGTGGAGTTCCCACCACGACGACTAGTCCATCTTGAGGAGTCACCGACCGATAGCCACCGAACTCGTATTGCTCTAGCTCACTCATGCCGATGGCGGCTGCGTGGGACACGGGGGAGGTGTCCGCACAAGCGGAGCCCTGATATTCTTTTCCCGTATCACGAGGAGCTCCGTGCCACCCTTCTGGGGAATGAAGCCTAGTTCTTCGCCGTTGTACCGGGTGATGTCCTCGGGATCGTGCGTCACGCCGTTCATGACGAACGGCACTGCCGGTAGCTTGTGAACTATCGAGTCCCGGACGTCGTTTGGCGTCGGCGACGCAAAGAGATCGCTATAAGCTATGCGCTCGGTAAACCTCTCGAATCTTGAAGCGCCTGCGTCATGTGCTGCGCGAGGTCCTCCAGGGAGGCGATGCCCTCAGCTTTGAAGGCGGCAAGCAGGGTTTCCGCAGAAATATCTGAGACGTTCGACCAGGCGAGGGCCTTGCTGACCTTGTCGGCGGTATCAGATGAGAAGATACCTTAACGATGAAGTTTCCAATTGGTGGCCTCCACTATCAAGAGTCTTGGCGAAAAAAAACAATCCTGTGCTGGCTCGAAAATATTCACCGAAAACGGAGCAATAGGATAGCGAGTGCAAAAGGATAACCGCGATCCCGCCGATACGTGGGAAGAGGATCTCGCTAAAAACGCCGCTGGCTTGGCGATAAATTTATGAAACCGCCCGTCGTCGCGAGGATTCTGTTGCTGCTGGTGGGCGTGGCCTGCTGCGCGACCTCGGTATTGATGATCAAGGTCAGCCATCTGCACCCGGCTCTTCTCTGTGCTTATCGTTTGTTGCTATCAGCGGCGCTGCTCGCGCCCGTCTACGCGCATAACGCAAGGAAATATCGTGGCGAATACTCTGGCGCCAACCTGCGCTTCACCCTTCTTCCCGCGACGATGCTGGCCTTTCATTTCATCACCTGGACCCAGGGTGCGCAATGGACTCATGCCGCAAATGCGACTCTTATCGTGAACATGGTTCCGGTCGTGATGCCGTTCCTGCTTTTCTTCTCGGTCGGCGAGCGGGTCACAAAGCTGGAGGTCCTCGGCACCGTGATTGCACTTTCGGGAGCCGTTTGGCTGACGGCTTCCGATTTTTGGGTGAGCCGGCAGACCTTGCTTGGGGATGTAACCTGCTTCGTCTCGATGCTGCTATTCAGTGTATATTTGGTCCAGGCGCGCAGAAGCCGCAACTTTCCGAACCTCTGGTTGTACCTTGTGCCTCTCTATGCCATGGCGGGAGTGATTTGCCTGGTTGTCGCCTTGCTCATGGTGCGACGGTTGAGTTTGCCGTCGCCGCGCGAATATCTGATCATCGTCGGCCTGGCGGTAGTTCCGACGATCCTTGGCCATTCGATCCTGAATCATGCGATGAGATATTTGCGCGGTCAGATCGTTAGCGTTTTGAATCTTTTCCAATTCCTCTTCGCGGGCGTGTTGGCCTACCTGCTGTTTGGCGAGACGCCACGGCCCGTTTTCTACGCGGCAGGCGCGCTGGTAGTCGGCGGGGCGGTCGTCGTTATTCACGCGTTGGCGGCCACGGAAGAAGGCGAGCGGGCCGGCAGCGCGCCACCGGAAACGTAAAAACGCCGCCGAAGCGGCCGCGAAGATGACCCGGTCCTTTCAGGTCCGGTCCGACTTACGGCAAAAGCATGAACGCCGCGCCCATGATTATTGTGGGACCGAAAGCAGCGAGGAAAAGATACAGAGGGCTAATGCCGCTCTCGCCAAATTGCGGCTGGAGAATCGACTGGCCGGCAGGGTTGGGAGCATTGGCGATCACGGTAAGGCCCCCTCCCGCAATGGCGCCCGCCACGACGGCGAGCTTCAATTCGGCGGTAAACCCGGGAACGAGGGTCGCAAGATAGGTGATCGCGGCATTGTCGTTGAAGGCAGTGAGAATAACGGATCCGATCATCAAGGGCCATTTGCCCAGATCGCCAAGGACCGGGGCAATCCACCATCGCTGGCACCCTCCATGGATCACGAGCGCCGCCAGAAAGAATCCAACAAGCATCGGACTGCGAAGGTTGATTGAACTCTGGTGCGGCTCGGTCGCGACGACGAAGGCGAGAAAGAACAAAAGTCCAAAAATAACCAATGAAGAATAGTGGGCGTTGAGAACCGTCCAGACAATTGCCAGGAGGTGGACTGTCGTGACGAACAGCGGAATAGGCCGCCTGCGTTCCTCCCCGATGGAGGAATCGTTTTTCATTGAAACCAGTTCCTTGCGAAAAATCAGGAAGGCCAGAAGATTCGCCGCGGCGATCCCGATCATAGCCTTCCATCCAAAATTGAGGAACATGTAAGCAAATCCCCATTCCCATTTGCTGGCCACCATAACCACGGGAGGGGCGGCAAAGTGAGTGAGCGTGCCGCCAACCGAAATATTAACGAAGAGAAGTCCAAGTGTGGCGTAACGGAGCGTCATACTGGGCTGAAGCCGGTAGAAGCGGTCCACGAGGAGGAGAGCGCCGATGGTCATCGCGGCAGGTTCCGTGATGAAAGATCCGAGAAGCGGCCCCACGGTGAGAATCGAAAGCCACCAGGCGGCGGGACTTTTTCCTCCAATGCCCGCGAAGAGCGAGAGGCAGGACTCAGCGAAGCGAAGGATAGGTTTGGAGCTGGCGATCGCCATGATCACAAAAACGAAGATCGCTTCCGTGTACTCCACTTCATCGAAGTAGTGAACCATTGTCTTCCAGCCGTGAAATGCAACGATGGCGATCCCCAGCGGTATAGCCCAGATCCCGAAAACCGCTTCGACTTCGCCCAGAAGATGAAAGAGAGTTGCCCTGAAGAGCAGTTGATCCCGTTGGCGCGCGACCGCCGGGGAGGTGTTTGCCTCAAGCTTTTCGAGCGCCTCATACCGAACTGCGTAGCCGTGCGCCAGCGAAAGAAATCGTGAGGCGAGAAAGGTGTGGCAGATCGCAAGCAGGAAGATCACGGTTGCCACGAGATTGAATGGCTCGGCCGCGGCACGAGAGGCTAGCCTTTGCCACAGGTCCGAGCCTGTTTGATCGCCATAGCTGTCGGTCGGCCGAGGGAAAACGGGAAGATCGGTGGCGGCTCCGGCCGTGTTGTCGAAGCAGAATAGGGAAGCGCCGGCGAAGACCAGCCAGCAAATCAAAAACCTACTCGCTTTCATGGGCAGCAATTTTGCGTTTCATGGCAGCACAATGAAGAAGGCAGGAATGAACTCAGTTCTCAGTTTTTGCCAGCAATTTGGCGCGCGCGAATATCTTCAGGGCTGCACTCGGTCCCCGTTGCCGGTCAGTTTTGCCGGTAGGGAAATGGCGAACCTGGGGTTGTTGAGGTTGGATCCCGCGGCTTGCGTTCGAAAACGCCCTACACGTCCGATGTGGACCAGGCTTTTGACTTCGTCCCCGCAATTGCCGGGACGCTCTCTGAATCGGAAACATTCGCCGGGAGCGGCGATTCGGTCTCTTTGATCGAAGTCGTGTTATCTGTGGTCGTCAGCAGCCATTCGCGCCAGACTGCAACGAGCAGCGCCATGAGAACTGGACCTACGAACAAACCGACCAGGCCCATCGTCTTCACGCCTCCAATGAGACCAAACAACGTCGGCAGAAAAGGCAACCGGATCGGACCGCCAACGAGCTTGGGACGTAGTGTCTTATCCACGACAAAAAGCTCAATGGCGCCCCATGCGAAAAGACCCAGAGCCGCGATCGGACGGCCACTGCCCACAAGATAAATTGAAACGAGCGTGACAGACAGCGGCGCTCCCCCGGGAATAAGTGCCAGAAATCCGGTCATCACCCCGAGCAAGAGCGCCGAGGGCACCCCGGCAATCTTATAGGCGACACCGAGAACGATTCCCTCGCCGACGGCGATCAGCGTCATACCGGTCACCGTAGAACTCACTGTCGCCGGTACGACGCGCGAGAACCGATGCCAGCGAAGAGGCAAAATCCGTTCGCCAATATGATCGAGTTGCTCGACCAGTCTGGCGCCATCCTTATAAACGAAGAACAGGGTAATTACGACGAACAGCACCGAGAGCAGCAGATCGAAGGCTCCGCGACCCGTCGCGAGAACCCAACGTGAAATGTTGCCGATATGCTCGCCGCTTAGAAACTGAACAATCTCTCCGAGAGCCCGAGGTTCGCCCAAATACCGCTGCCAGTTTTCGGCGAGCCACGGGCCCAGGAAAGGCGTCGCCATGACCGATTGCGGAACCGGAATCCCCTGGCGATTCGCGTCGACCAGCCACGCGACCCAGGTGCTAATCTCGTTGACCCCGTAGGAGAGCAGCACCGCGAGGGGAATTACGAGAACCAGGAGAACGATCGCCAGCGCAATCGATGCCGCCAATGGCGTTCTTCCGCCGCACGCCCGCACCAGTCGTGCGTAGAGTGGCCAGCTGGCAAAGCCGATAATGAGCGCCGCCAGAACGGGTACGAGAAAGCCATGGAAGAAATAGACTCCCGCCGCCAGGATTAGGATCAACAGCCAACGGGCGACAGGATTTGCGGGAAGTGGCGAGCTCATGGCGGCTGGCGGCATATTAGCACACGCGCGGATCCCCACCAACTTCTGATCAGCCGGACTCCTCTAAGCGTGAGCCGCTGATCACCAGCGCAATGCGAGCCAGTTCAAATTTAAGAAGGGCGGAATCAGTCGCTCTTGCCCGACTTGAGAGAGTCGCGGACAGATTCGGTAGCCTCCTTTACAGCCTCTCCGGCCTTCTGGAGGGCCTGCGTGGTGGCTTCCGTCGCTTTGTTGGCGCTGGCCTGAACTTTGGCCGTAGTGAAGTCCGCACCATAGGCGTTATACTTCGCGCGAAGATCCGAAAGCTTCCTGGTGACTTCATCCTTTTCCGCGCCGCCCACCTTAGCCTCTCGAATCTCTAGTTCCTTGATCTCGACGTTCAGGTCTGCGAGCGCCTTCTCGACCTCGTTCATGTTCGCTTCCGATGGATCCGCCTTGAATTGGCGAATCTTTTCCTCCACCATCGCTGTCTTCGCGGTTGCCGTCGGCACCGGCTCGGACGGCTTGCAGGCGAAAATCGCGCCGAAACAAACCGCTCCGAAAATAACGCTGGCAAGAAGAGATTTCATGGAACAGGCAAAGTCACTCAAAGTGAAAACGCATCGCTTTTTCTTAAAGAAATCGGTTCACAACCACCTGGCGGATGCAGGGGAATCGCTGATTTTCTTTCCGTACTTCGCCGAATCCCGTCGGGCTCGGGCCAGGTTTTTCGGGGGCGTGCGATGCAATGGATAACCGGCAATGACGGATAGCGTCCCGTGATCTTCGACAGCTTTCTGCGATGCTTTGGGGCCGCGGTGATTGACTTCACCGCATTCGGCGGGCATCCTTTTCGGCACGCCGGCAGGCCGATCAAATCTTATTAAATGGCGGATCACGACTTCTTTCAATCGAAACGGGCCAGGGAATGAGGAGGCTCCTGCGCCCCAGTGGGCTTGAATCGTGAAATCTACTGATTCTTTTGCACCGGGAGTAGTCGGCCCCATCAGATTTACTGCCAATTCGGATCCTTCGCGGTGAGCAAAGCATTCCAATATCGAAAGCCGTGTCGGCGCCGGGAATTTTCGGATTGGCTGCAATTTTGTCTCCTTGCGCTTGGGATTCTCAGTTGCTGCGGATGCGCGGACCTCCACCACGCAGGCTTGAGGCCCGCGGAGACGGTGATGTTAGCGACCTATCCTCTCGCTTCGGAGACGGCATTTGGCACCGGTTTTCTGATGGGCGTGAGAGATCGCCGGGCGGGCGGCGGCGTGGTGCCGGTCATAGTGACCTCAACCCATTTTGCAAAGACCGCGAATCGCACACCGATCTACATGCCTTTGCGGGGATTCGATTCCAACGGAAAGCTCTCCGTCGCGCTTCTCGAGGCGGTTCCCGCCAAAAAGAGTGGGGTCCTCTACGTGAGGCATCCCCGGTTCGATGTCGCGGCATTCAGGGTAAAGTTTCCGAGAAACATTTCTGCGCATCTCCTCGTTGCTTTGTTGAAAGAAGAGAACCTGGAAGTTGGCGATGAACCTCGGGCCGGGGACCAGGTCAACTTTGCCGGATTCCCCGAGGGCCAGGGGACGTCGCTTGGAATGTTCCCGGTGCTTCGATCGGGAACGGTGGCATCGTTCGATCAAAGCGTCCTCGGCTTGCGAAGTTTTTTGATCAATGGAGATGTTTATCCCGGCGACAGCGGGGCGCCGGTCTTTCGGACTTCCCGCAAGGGCGCGACAAGACTGGTCGGCATGGTGATCGAGCGCCTCAGTTTTGGCCGTCGAACCCCGTTTCCGCTGGCGCTCGCGATCGACGCGAGAGCGATCCGGGAAACTTTGCATTTGCTCGCGCAACGCGAATCAGCCGGTCAATAAAAAGCGACGAATCCTGCGGAAGGCGGTTCGGGGGACGAAAGCGGCAGTTCGGGCAACCTCCGGTTCATTGCCTTTGAATCCGGATCAGCGAGAGGGAACGTGTGCTCGCCGCAGAGGCCTGCTCACAGCTTGAGCATTTTTTGGCGGTAATGTTCATCGGGCCGCCCGGCAATCCGGCTGACATCCTCCGCCGAAAGGAATTTTGGTCCCCCGAGCGCTGCGGCACCGACGAAGATCTTCGCCGCCTTCTCGATCATGAACATGGCTGCCTTCACCGCTTCGGCAGATCTCCCGACGGTGATCACGCCGTGATTCTCGAGAAGGATCACGCGTGGGAGGATACCCGAATCCTCGACAAAGCGGAGCGTCTCGCGGCGAATGGCCTGGCTCAGCTTTAGGCCCGGGTCGGTATAGGAGATGAAGAGGGACGCCGGGCCGCAGCAAACGACATCGTCAGGGAAAAGCTTCCTGGCGGCGAATTCACGGGCCCTTGGGGAACAGAGGATCTGGTTGGCGTGGATGGGGTGGGTGTGGCCAACGAAGCGGATTCCAGGAAGGCTGAGGAGATAGCAATGAAACAGCGCCTCGACGGAAGGTTTCTTGGCGGAAGGTTCCACACGACATGCGAAAAGCTCGGCGTCCACCTCTTTGTCGCCAAGATCGTCCCGGTCGAGTGCCTCCAGGAGCGGAGCGAATCGGCATTCTGTCACATCCTCGTCGGAAAGAGTTGCCAGATTGCTCCCGCTGGCCTTGACGATAAACGCATCGTCCGTAAGCTTGGCTGACACATTGCCTTCCCCGAGAATCGCCAACCCGCGCTCTTCGGCTCCCAAACTGTGGGAGAGGGTGAGGAGCGTTTGTCTTGCTTTTGCAAGATCGGTCATACTTCCCCGCAAATAAAAACGTTGACGCCAAGCTCATCCATGGCCGCGGCCTTCGCGAAGAGAGCGCGCCGCGCCGCCGCCTTGCCCGGCGCGTAGGCAACCTGGATGTGATTGGCCTTGTGCCGCCCCATCATCTGATCTCTTGAGATCCCCTGTAGGACGGCGTGCATGATCGGCCATTCCGGTGTAGTCAAACGCCAGCGCTCTTCGGTTTCCTCCGGAGGGAGCTTCACGACTTCCGCGAGGCCGATATCGAGATTCAGCGCTCCACTTGAGACGCTAATCCGGCTCCAGACGATCCAACCCGGCTTGCTGATGCCGCGAAGAGTGCCGCCGCCCAGGCGCCAGTACATCGGCGGTTGGCGCAAGCTATCCGCCCCCTTCCAGCCGCCGATGAAGTGCTCCGGCGGGGCCGCTCCCGAAATAAGAAATACCCAGACATAGGCGTCTAGTCTTCTGCCCTCGACCTTGCCTGAAAACTGCCGTCCCCAGCGCAAATCGTGAAGGGTATTCTCAGGGGAAAGTCCAAGCTGGCGCCAGAGGCGATTTGTCACCAGGCCGTCAATGCCCGCGCATTCATCGACTTCGTTAAAATGCGGGATCGCCTGGCCGGGATAAAGCTCCTCGCGGGTTCCCGCGCGAAACACCGGCGGACGGTCCACATTGTTCAACGTGCCCTCCACCAGGTCGGAGGCCGGGCAGAGATCCTTGAGTCCCTGCTGGTATTGAATTCCGATCGTCGCGCACCCGAATTCGTCGGCGATTCGAACGGAGGCGATGTACATCTTGCATTGCTGAAGGAGTTGCGACTCGGTGAGATCAGTTTCCTCACTCTTGCCGAGGTGAAACTTGATCCCCTTGCCCAGATACCAGTCAAAGATCGCGCGGGCTTCAACGTCCCGGACGGACAGCATTCCCGCATAGAGGGAGGATTGGCTAAGGCGCTCCTTGAATATTCCGGTGGGATTCAGGAGTTCGTCCGGAACGATTGCGTTGTACATGCCCATGCATCCCTCGTCGAAAACGCCCATGATGGCCTTTTCCGTTTTGAGCCGATCCGCGCAGCGTCTTCCCGCTTTGGCGCTTGCTTCAGGAATCTTGAGGTCTGACAAGCGCCGAACGTGAGACGAGTCGTGCTTGATTTTACCCGTTTTTAGCCATCTGCGGATGCCGTCGTGAAAGTACGCGTCGTCGAAGTTTTCGCTCCAAAGCGTGCTGTATTTTGTGCCGGCCTTGGTCAGGGAGCCGTTGAGATTTAACAAGCCAACCAGACCGGGCCAAGTGCCGCTCCAGTTGGCGGCGGTTAATATCGGCGCGCGGTGCGAGATCAAACCGTGAAGAACATGGTGGCTGTATTGCCAAACCGATTCGGCCACGATCAAGGGCGCGTCGGCCGGAATTTTCCGGAAGACTTCGATGCCATATTTCTGGCTGTCGATAAAACCATGCTTCTTCTCACGGTCGAACGGGTGCGCTCGCTTCACGCTCGCCCCGTGGGACTCGATCGCGGCGACGAGTTGCTTTTCCATTTCGGCCTGCGCGGCTTCGCATTTCTGATTGGCCTCGATTCGAAGATCGCCGTTCGCAATGAGGTAAATTGGTTTCATAACCTGGCTGAAAAATTTTGGGGAAATCTGCGCGGGAGATCAAAGTATGCACCAGAGAAGATCGACTCAGGAACTCATTTTTCCGATAACCGTAACTTATCGAAAAACGTTGTCGCTGCATCGCCTGCGCCGCGATTTTCAACCGGGCAACGAGTCGGGAGCAGACGGGATTGAAGCTGCTCAGCTCGAGGTGAAGCTTCTTTCTATCAAACTCAGGCAGCTTTGGCGGTAGGGACTCCGGCCATGAGGCGCAGGACAGACTCCTGGTTGGCCTCGGCGCGGGAGAGTTCTCCGGCGATTTTGCCGTCGCGCATGACCAGGATGCGGGTGGAGAGGTTGATGACTTCGGGCAGTTCGGAGGAGATGAGGATGACGGCGAGTCCCTTGCTGGCCAGGTCGTCGATCAGGGCGTGGATGGCCGCCTTGGCCCCGACGTCCACCCCGCGGGTGGGCTCGTCAACGATCAGGAGCTTGCCGCCGCGGGCCAGCCATTTGGCCAGCACGATCTTCTGCTGGTTGCCTCCGCTGAGCGAACTGGGCGGGGCTTCCATCGAGGAGGCCTTCACCCGCAGCTTGGAAAAATAGTCGGAGGAAACCTCCTCTTCGCGCCGGCGCTTGAGCATCCCGATCGCTCCCCGCAACCGGTCCAGGATGGCCAGGCTCACATTGGCCCGGATCGGCAACTCCAGCACCAGACCCTGACGCTTGCGGTCCTCGGGAACCAGACCCACCCCCGCGGCCATCGAGGCCTTCGTCGATCCAAAAGGCAAGCGCTTCCCGTTAAGCTCCACCTCCCCGGTCGCATGGGAATCCAACCCAAAGATCGCCTTGGCCACCTCGCTGCGCCCAGAGCCCACCAACCCCGCAAAGCCCAAGATCTCCCCGGCCCGCACCTCGAAATTGATGTCCCGAAAGCGCCCCGCCGAGCTCAGATTGTTGACCCGCAGCACCACCTCTCCCGCCTTGGCCGATACATGCTGGGGAAAATAGTCCGCCACGCTGCGCCCGATCATCATCTTGACCACCGCGTCCTGGGTCGCCTCGGCCCGGGGCAGCGTCCCCACATACTGCCCGTCGCGCAGCACGCTGATCTTGTCGCACAACCGAAACAATTCCGGCATCCGGTGCGAAACGTAGATCATGGTCATCCCCGCCTCCCGCAGACTCTCAATGAGCTTGAAAAGATTCTGCGCATCCGGCTCCGCCAGCGAGCTCGTCGGCTCGTCGAAGACCACGATCCGCGGGTCGATCCCCACCGCCGCCGCAATCTGCACCAGTTGCTCCTGCGCCGTCGAGAGCTCGTTCATCGGCCTGCTCACCTCAAGGTGCACCCCGATCTTGCTCAGCAATTTATTGGCCCGGCGCTCCATCTCCGCCGTGTCCACCATCACCCCAAACTTGCGCGGGTAGTGCCCCATGTTCAGGTTCTCCGCCACGCTCAGATCTTTGCAAAAGGCCAGCTCCTGGTGGACCATCGCCACCCCCGCGTCCATCGCGTCCCGCGGAGAGTTGAAACTGTAGGGCTTCCCGTCGATGGTCAACTCCCCGCTGTCCGGCTTGTGAATCCCCGCCAGCACCTTGCCCAGCGTCGATTTGCCCGCCCCGTTCTCCCCCATCAGCCCGTGGCACTCCCCCCGCGCGATGTCCAGGGTCACGTCCTTGAGCGCGATCACTCCCCCGAAGGTCTTGGTGATCGACTTAAATTGTATGAAGCTCTCCGACATCGCCAACCGCTCTCCTTTGGCCCTCCTCTTAGCCCCGGCCTCCTCCTACTTCTTGAGCCACTTCTTCCAGTTCTCGGCAAAGGCGTCCACGTTCTCCTTGGTCACCAGGGTCAAAGGGTCAATCACCTTCACGTCGGCCGGCGCCTGGTTGTTGACGATCTTGTTGAGCAGGATGTCCACCGACTTCGTCCCCCAGCCGTAGCAATCCTGCGCCAGGAGCGCCTCCACGTAGCCGTTCCTCACGTAGTTGAGCTGCGCCGGCAGCGCGTCCACCGCCACTACCTTGATCGAGCCCGCCGGCCATTTCAAGGCGTCCGCCGTAAACAAGGGCCACCCGCCAATCATCGCCCATCCCTGGATCCCCGGGTTGGCGTTCTGCGCGTTTTGCACCGCCTCCGCCGCCTTCTCCGGGGTCTCCACATGGTAGAAAACCCCAGGATTGTTGAGCTTCATGTTGGGATACTTCGCCAGCGCCTCCTTGGCTCCGGCCACCCGGTTTTGCAGGTTCGGCGCGCTCTGGTTGCCCGCCAGGATCGCGATCGTCCCTTTCTCCCCCATCGCCTTGGCCAGCACGTCCACGGTCTTCTGTCCGCACGCCTTGTCGTCGGTCCCGTAGTAGGCAAAGCGCTTGCTGTTGGGCGCGTCGGAGTCAAAACACATCACCGCCGCCCCTTTGCCCACCGCCTTGTCGATCGAGGGCGTCACCGTGTTGGCCTCCGAGCACGAGACCGCGATCCCCTGCGCTCCCATCCGCGCCAGCGCCTCGATCGCCTCCGCCTGCTTGGTGGCGTCCTCGTCGTTGGGCGTGCGGATTTCCAGCTGCACATCCACCCCGTATTTCGGCCCAAGTTCCTTGGCCGCGTCCGCTGCGCCCACTTGCGCCGCTTGAAAGACATCGTTGCTCAGGCTCTTGGCCACAAAGCCGATCAAGACCTTCTTCTTGGCCTCGGCCGCGCCGGCCGTTGACTGCGTTATGGCCAGAGTGGCGAGCGTGGCGATTGCCACCGTGGAGCTAAGGATCCGGGTGATTTTCATGGGAGTGTTCTCTAGGGGGAGTTTTTGTTGCTTGGTTTGTTTTAAAATCTAAAAAAATCCTCACTGGCGCCGGCTGTGCATGTAGACGCTGAGCCGATCCAGGGAGACCGCCACGATGATCGCCAGCCCAATGATGATCAGCCGGTATTCCTGCGCCAGGCGCATGATGATGATCCCATTCTCGATCAACGCGATCACCAGGGTCCCCAGCAACGCCCCGATCGCGCTCCCCCGGCCTCCCGTCAGACTCGCTCCCCCGACCACCGCCGCCGCAATCACCGTCAGCTCATACCCGGTCCCCGTGCTCGTCGACGCCGTCCCAAAGCGCCCCAGCGACACCATCCCTCCCACTCCTGCCGCCAACCCCGCCAACGCATAGGTGCGCAACTTGATCCACCCCACCCGCAGCCCGCTGAAACGCGCCGCCTCCTCGTTGCCCCCGATCACATAGGTCTCCCGCCCTGCCACCATCATCCGCAAATAAAACCACCCGGCCCCAACGCAGATCAGCATGATGATCAAGGGCATCGGCTGCAACCCGAACATCTCGATCCGCATGAACTCCGTGGTGAACGACGCCGGCAGTTGCTTGCCCGCCGCCGGCAACGTCTTCTGCGGCGGCAGCACGTTGGCCAGCCCCCGAAATATGCTCATCGTCCCCAGGGTCACGATAAAGGGGTGCAAATTTAAACTCACGATCAGCCCCCCGTTGATCAACCCGCACAATAACCCGATCCCCAAGGGCACCAAAATAGCGATCGGCAACACCACCAGCGCCGAACTCTCCACCCCAAAATTCTGCAGCGCCGCCGCACCCCCCAGCGCCGCCAGCGCCATGACCGAGCCCACCGAGATGTCGATCCCCCCGGTGATGATCACAATCGTCACCCCAATCGCCATGATCGCGTAATAGGACATCGGCGTCGCGATCCCGTCGATCAGGTTGTCGAAATTTAAAAACGTGTTCGGCCGACCGCCACTCGCATCATACCACCCATACAGCGCCAGGATCCCCCCAAGGATCAACACCACCACGATCAATCCCAACTCCTGCGCAATCGAGCGCCGCGCCTTCACCTTACTCGGGGCGCTCGAAGCTTGCGGAACGGCAGACTCGCTCGTGGACATTTCTTTTCTCAGGGGGACCAGCTTGCCCTCGGATTCTTCCCATTTTCCTCCCCCTGGCAAGCCAAATCAATGGCCCCTAACTTGCGCGCCGAGTTCCCGCGCGTGCCAGGCGGCCCCGTAGGTGCCGGCCCATTCGCCGAGAGCGGCAGGAACGATATCCACCTTGCGGTCCGCGGGCCTCCATTCGGTCTCCTCAACAAAGTCCCTCAGCGGGTTGAAAAGCAGGGGTCCAGCCTTGGTAATACCCCCTCCGATGATCACGCGCTCCGGATCGAGAATATTGATGAAAGAAGTTATCGCCCGGGCCAGGACTTTCAGGGATTTCTGCCAGATCTCGGTAGCCTCGGCATCGCCGGCGGAATGCGCTTCCACGAGTTGCCGGGTTGACGAGAAGCGGCCGCGGCTCCGGATACCCACCGTGTAGTCGCCCATCGCGGCTTCGAGCGATCCGGGCGTGCCGAAAATGCTTCGCTCGGTGGTTTCGGTGACCGACACGTGGCCGAGATGTCCCGCTCGGCCGAAAGAGCCCTTCAATAGCCGGCCGTCACTAAGGATGGCACCGCCGACGCCAGTGCCGAGCGTCAGCAGAATGGCGTCGCGCGCTCCCTTCGCCGCGCCTTGCCACACTTCGCCGAGGAGCGCTGCGTGGGCGTCGTTGAGCACGGGCATTTCGCGCTTAAGAAATTTGCCCCAATCAAAACCCTCGATCCCATGCATCTTTCCTGGTTGGTAGGCGATCGACCGGCCATCTCTGGCGGCGACGCCAGGTGCGGCGATTCCCACCCGGCTTCCGGGCGTGACCCCGATCTCGTCTAGCATCTCGCGAACCGTCTGGGCAAAGGAAGGCACCCCTTTCGTTGGCCGGTCACCGGTTTCGCGTGTCCACTGGCCTTCCAACCCTCCGTCGAAAGAAAATGCGCCCAATTTGATTTGAGTCCCGCCGATGTCGATGCCTATGAGTTCGTTCATGTGCGTTGTTGGCCAGCGATCCTGTCATTCTTGTGGTAAGTCGCGGAGGCGACAATGCGGAAAATTGCGGATTGCCAATTTGCAGCGCCAAGTCTGTCGGAAGAAATGCCGACGCTGTATCGGCGGGCACTCCAAGGTTTACAGAAGCTCAGCTTTGCGTTTATCCTCCGCGTTTATGGCTACCCCGGCCGCTCTTTCCGCGTCTTCGTCTCGCCCAGTTTTTTTGAGCGTTCGCCGGAGATCTGACCGGCGCGAAAGCGACGGCTCGGAAGCCCGCTTCCACTGCGGTCTTCAGCGGCGCGCGAGAAGGGCACTTCCTTCGGGACGTGGCGGGAAGGACGGCCGGTGCCGTGCCAAGACGAGACTCCAGCTCCCATGACCAGCGAACCTTCTCCCTTTGAGCCTGGCAGCGGAATGTCAGGAAGGCCGTTCAGAAAGATCCTGACCAGCGTGACGGATAACATCCATCTTGAGGCTTGGGAAGCCGAATCGGAGGCAATCGCTCCCGGCGACTCGAAGTGGTCGGTAAGGAAGGTTGCTCTGCGCGGCGGAAAGCAGGACGGCGTGGACGTGATCATCGTCGACAATGGCCGCCTAAAGTTCACCGTCTGCCCGACCCGGGGAATGGGTATGTTGTCGGCCGCCTTGGGCGACGTCCGCTTGGGCTGGAACTCGCCGGTAAAAGAAATCGTGCATCCCAGGCTGATCAATCTTGAGAGCCGCGGCGGCCTTGGCTGGCTTGAGGGTTTTAACGAGTGGATGGTGCGCTGCGGGTTGGAAAGCAACGGCCATCCGGGCGTCGACCGATTCATCAGCAATGTCGGCGAAGAAGCGACCATGGCGCTGACCCTGCACGGAAAGATAGCAAATATCCCGGCCAGCGAGGTGGAGGTGGCGGTGGATGAGAAACCGCCGCACCGAATCACGGTCCGGGGACGAGTGGACGAGCGGATGTTTTACGGCCCGAAGCTCCAGTTGCAAACGGAGATCTCCACAGTTCCGGGTTCAAACAGTTTTGAAATTTCAGACTCGGTCTCCAACTGCGGTTCCAGCGAGCAGGAGTTTCAAATCCTCTATCACGCAAACTACGGGCCACCCCTGCTCGAGGAGGGATCTAGTTTTGTTGCGGCCGTCGAAAGAGTGACCCCGTTCAACCACCACGCCGCCAAAGATGTCGCGCGTTTCGCGCACTATCAGGGTCCCCGGTTGGGCTTTGTGGAGCAGGTATATTGCATTTATCCCAAGCCAGATCCCGAAGGCCGGGCTCTGATGATGCTCCAAAACAAGGCGGGCGATCGGGCCGTTTCAATGGTTTTTTCGGTGTCGGAGCTTCCTTTCGTGACCTTGTGGAAAAACACGAACGCGGAAGGCGAGGGCTATGTGACTGGCCTCGAGCCCGGTACCGGATTTCCCAACAACCGGCGGATCGAACGGAAGTTCGGGCGGGTTCCCAAACTTGCGCCCGGTGCGGTTTTCCGGGCGAAGATCGACTTTACGATCCATGTCTCGAAGGACGAGGTTGGCGAGGTTGCCGAACGCATTGCCAGGCTTCAAGCGGGAGTCGAGCCTGTTTTGGACGATCGCCCGGAAGATAAGGACTAAGCAGGAAGGACCACCCCCGAAGGTGACCGAAACCGATCGACGGTGCTCGCCGCGGCCGGCGAGCCGTGGCGAGTTCTGCTCAGGAATCGCCGTCGTCGCGGTGAGGCATACAACCTGATGTTTGCGTTGCTTCGGGAACGTCGATAACTGGCCGAGAGAAAATTATGCAGACGAAAGAGGAGTCTCCGCAGCGACAGCCGAGGGGCATTCGAAACCGAAAACATGGTCTGGACCCGGATCTATTACGGCCGGGAGGTGATGGAACGAATCATCGACACCATCGATGTGAAGCGTGCTCTGCATGAGCGATTTTTCGTCCGCTACACCCTGAGGGCCGCCATGGCGGGCGTGATCATTTGCCTGATGTACATCTTTGTGTATCAGATCAAAACTGATCTCGGCCCGGACTTTAATTCCGGCCTCAGCAAATACCTGGTCAGCGTGAGTTTCAGCATCGCCCTGGTGTTCATTTACTTCACCAACTCGGAATTGCTCACCAGCAACTTCATGTACTTCACCGTGGGACGTCACTACGACAAGGTGACCTGGGGCGACACATTCAAAATCTGGGGAATGTGCCTGATCGGCAACCTTCTCGGCATTCTGGTCGTGGCGGTTCTGGTGTGGAGCTGCGACATGCTTAGCGTGGGAGTCGTGGATAACCTGGTGCACACGGTTAACGACAAGACGGTGAACAGCGGCATCTGGCTCATCTTCGTCAAAGCCATGTTCGCTAACTATTTCATCAATGTCTCGGTGATCGTCGCCATGCAGCTAACCGAATACCTGGCGAAAACGGCGGTGTTGATGATGGGCGTCTCCATCTTTGCTTATATGGGATATGAGCACGTCGTCGCCAACTCCGCCTTGTTCGCCATGGCCTTGTTGGAACGACCGGAAAGCGTGAACTTGTGGCAAGTCGGAAAGAATTTTCTTTTTTCTCTTGTCGGCAACTATGTCGGCGGCGGCCTCGCCGTCGGCATGTTCTACGCCTACCTGAATGACCAACGGCGCGATGGTCTCCGGGCAAGCGCAGCCCACCGCTCCAAGAATCCAAAGCGAAGGCGACCATTGAACGTTGGCGGAACCGCGAGATCAACTGCCGGCACGGTAGCCCGGCCGGATTTGAAGGGACCTCAAATCAGCTCGTTGACGATATTTTCGAAAAGTTCCTGACGCCCGCTTCCGTGCTGGACGGGATCGGGGTGATCCAGGGCGTATTTTTCAAGGGATGTGAAGTCCTCCTTGCCCGCCTCGATGGAAGCGCCGATTCCGGCATCCCAGGAAGCATAACGGTTCTTGAGCAACTCGGCCAGGCGGCCATCGGCGCGGATTGCCGCGGCGACCTTCAAGCCGCGGGCGAAGGCGTCCATTCCTCCGATGTGCGCATAGAAAAGATCGACCGGCTCAAAGCTTTCACGCCTTACCTTTGCGTCGAAGTTGAGTCCCCCGGTCGTCAGGCCGCCCATTTTCAAGACCGTTAGCATAATCTGAGTTGTCAGGTAGATGCTGCTGGGAAACTGATCGGTGTCCCATCCGATGAGCTCGTCCCCAGTATTGGCGTCCACGGTGCCAAGTGCTCCCGCGGCGGCCGCCACTTCGCACTCATGGTGCATCGTGTGGCCGGCCAGAGTTGCGTGATTCGTCTCGAGATTGAGCTTGAAGTGCTCGAGCAGACCATATTCGCGCAGAAAGTTCAGACAAGCGGCCGCATCGGAATCGTATTGATGCTTGGTCGGTTCCTTGGGCTTCGGTTCGATGTAAAACGGCCCTTTGAAGCCAATCTTCTTCTTATAGTCGACGGCCATGTGCAGAAACTTTGCGAGATGCTCGACCTCTCTTTTGAGGTCCGTGTTCCAAAGACTCGAGTAGCCTTCGCGGCCTCCCCAAAAAACATAGCCCTCGCCACCCAATTCGTGCGTCACTTCCAAGGCTTTCTTGACCTGCGCTGCCGCATAAGCAAAGACGTCGGCATTGGGACTGGTAGAAGCTCCATGGCAGAAACGTGGATTGGTAAACAGGGAGGCAGTGCCCCAAAGGAGTTTGATTCCGGTCCGCTGCTGCTCTTCCTTCAGCACCTTCACGACCGCATCGAGATTGCGGTTCGACTCCGCGAGGCTCGCCCCCTCCGGCGCAACATCCCGATCGTGAAATGCGTAGAAGGGCGCCCCCAGCTTCTCGATGAATTCGAACGCGACGTGCGCCCGATTGGTTGCATTCTCCACCGAGTTTGAACCGTCGTCCCAGGGGCGGATCGCGGTTCCGGGACCAAACGGGTCACTCAAGACGTTCCGGAAGGTATGCCAGTAAACGACGGAGAACCGAAGATGATCGGCCATCGTCTTGCCCTCGACGAGTTCGCTGGCATTGTACTGTTTGAAGGCGAGGGGATTCTTGGAAGTTGGACCTTCGTAAGGGATCTTGCTGATTTCTGGGAATGCGGGATTCATAAGCGTCAAAGCCGATTGTCTCGCGAAATCGGGTGGAACGAAAGCAATTAGGCTGAATCGCGCCGCTTTTTTCAGCAGCGTCTTCCAGCTGTCACTGACTGGACGAGGCCAGATGGTCGGCCAACATCTTCGCGCGTATTACCGGGCTCATATCACGCAATCGCGAGTACAGACTATTGACTTGGCAAACTCAAGCTTGCTCCGCTTGGTCAGGAAGGATGATTTCTTGCCTCCGGAAATCTCCCAAGCGGCTACGATCCGCCCGCTCTAAAACGAGAGGCGAAAGCCCGCGGAGACGTTGTTGGAGAGGTAGTTGGTGCGGAAAAGTTCGCCGTCGTAGTAGGCGTAGGTGCTCAGGCGGTCGTTCCAATGAATGGCAAAGCCCGCTCCCACCAGCATGCTGTCGCGCCCGATCTCCGGTCCGTTGACCGTGAAGCTGTTGCCCGCCCCGCTCGCAAAGCTTGACACCAGCGCGTAGTCGGTGTCCCCAAATTCATGCTGCCAGGCAAGCCGAAGCTCCGGCACAAGATGAATGGGGCCTATCTTCCAGTCATAGGAGCTCTTCATGCCAAAGGCGGTGCGAAAGGAGTCCGCGTGCTGGGCCGGATAGGAGAGCGGGGCGAGCGATCCGCTCTCGGTAAAGTCTCCAAAGCCCACAAGGGTATACTGAAAGCTCGCTGTCGGCCCAATGCTGAAGCCCCCTTTCTTCCAGTCGTAGCCCCCTGCTACCAGCACGTTGAGATCGCCCCCTGTCGTGCGCCCCCTGGCCGTTCCCTCAAGAGCCGTGCGGTTCGTGTCATACCCGTTCAGACCCCCGATGACCGCCGTGTCCCGGTAGAACCCGCTTCCAAAAGCAGTGGCGTACACTCCGAGCTTTCCCCCGTTCGCCGTGATGCTGCTCTCGTTAACCAGATTCGCGGCGGTGTAGGCGTAGCCCCCCGTCAGTCCTACGGCAAAGTGGGTCCCAATGCGGTAATCCACTCCCATGGTGAAGCCTCCGGTGAACTCCCCGCCACTTCGATGCGCAAGGTGCCGCTCGCGTTCTGCGTATAGTCGCCGTTGACGGTAAGCGTTCCGATTGACGTACCAGGAGAAACCGTCCCGGTATTGATCACGTTCCCGTTCACCAAACCCCTGCCTTGGAGCAATCCCGCATTGGCAACATTACCGTTGACCGTGCCAAAAACCGTTAGCTGGGAACTCTGCCCGACATTGACATTTGGAGTTGTCAACGCCCCGTTTATGACTGCCTGGACACTCGCACTAAGGTTCACGCTGTCATTGACGGTAAACTGGCTATTGACCACAAAGCCGCTGCTATTGATGTTCGCCGCGCCAGGCACGTTGAAGTTGGCGTTTGCAATCAGCACCCCTCCCCCTCCCAGATTGAAGTCCCCAATGGTCTGAACCATCCCGCCGTTCACCGTTGCCGTGCCAGGAAGGACAGTCCAGTTGCCGTTCACACTGAGTACGTCCTGAACTTGCAGCGTTGTTCCGTTTCCAAATGTCACCGGCCCGGTACCCCGGGGCGGAGACGTTCTGCGTCAAGATTGTCCCTCCGAGCAGATTGGTTCCGCCGGAATAGGTGTTACTGCCTGAGAGCGTGAGCGTGCCGGTGCCGATTTTTGTAAGCGAACCAGGATTGATGATGTTACCCGAGATGCTCGCATCGAAACCGTTTGTATCGATCGTTCCCCCTTGGCCGCTGAAATTATTGCTAACGTATGCGTATCGGCCATCTGGAGTAACGGCTACGCCGGCGGGCAGAAATCCAACCGGGATGGGCGCTCCAACAAGTTGGTTCGTTGCGGTGTCGATTACAAAGACCCGACCTTGATTCGCAGTAAACGGATTGAAACCAGTAACGGAAGCGTCAGGAATATAGCCGTATACCTGGATTTGCGCGCGGCAGAAAACTGTTGCCGAGACGAGAATCCCAAGGATAAGAATGAACACCCATTCGGAATCGCTCGACCAACCGCTGCACCGTCGGGCGTTCGTTGTGAGGAGGCCGGTTTCGGATGGAAAAAAAGCCGTTCGGTCTTTCATAAATTCGTTTCTGGGTTTTGCCGATTCAGTGAAAGCAAATGCATTATTTTTCGAGGCCGAATGGTCCTAATAGGAAATCTAAGTGCCTATTTGCCACAGCGGATGGGACGTTTGATCGGTACGGAGCAGTTCGCGCATCTACGCCACGTAATTCGAAAACTGGCCGCGTTTCTTGTGCGCGAAAACGGCTTGCACGCGGCGTCTGAACTTTCTATTCCGGGCCAAGCCTTAGACCTGGCGGCAGTGATTCTCCAAACAGGCCCGCGCGGTCGGTTCGTTCAACCGGCGCGAATCTTCTGATTCTTTCGACTCTCAAGGGAGCCACTCCGGATCTTTCAAGCTTCGTGGCGATCTTTTCGCGGAGAGCTTTGGGAACGTCGAGGGCGGGGTCGTCAATCACTCGCGCGGCACGCAGAAAGAGCGTTTGGATTTCGACCAGCTCCGGCTCAGTCCAATCAAGATGGCGGAGCGCCGTGAACGCCTGCTCGACAGCCTCTGGCGGAAGGACATCCTCGGTTTGCGCGTAGAGCGGTGATCGGTTTAGCACGAGGCCGAGCGACACCAAGTACGGCGCGCAATGCTGTTTTTTTTCGGCAAGGCCGCAAGCCGCTTCCAGGAAACTGGCGCTCAGCGCGATTTTGGTTTCCTGGTTGATTCTTTCAAGGGAGCCCGCAAAACGAATCAGCTCGGGAGCGTGGTTTTGCCGCGTCTGCAGCCCGGGTAGTTCCGGCTTGAGGAGGATTTCCTGGCGCTCGCGCGGCAGTCCTCCCGCGACGCGTCGCCAAAGGATGAACTGCTGTAGCTGGATGCGCTTGCCGGGATGGCACAAGCCTTGGGTGTGCAATCTCCACAGGTGCTCCATGCGATCCTGGTCGCCCTTGGCTCCGAAGCCGGGTCGAAGAAAGAAACCGGCGAGGATCAACCACGCCTCCTCGTGCTCGATCGACTGGCGGCGCGACGGCATTTGCTCGTCGAGAGCTGCCCAGAGGTCGCGAACCAGCACCCAATTCCAGCTCGCTTTTGGTGTCCCGAGAATCTGTTCGAGATTTTTGAGCAGATTTGTGGCGCTTAGTTTGTCGCGCCTGTTCAAGGGCTGGGAAAACTGCGACCGAATACGGGCGCGTGCGGTCTCGAGCCGCCTTTGCTCAACGCCCGGGTCCAGTTGCTCGCCGGTTTCCTCTTCGCTGCCGGACTGGCGCGAACGCAAGTCGAACTCGAGCGGCCACGATTGCTTAACCCGCGGGTCGGCGCTGACACAGGCGACCTGGAGCAGGCCAAGTTCGTTCATCTTGCTGGAAAGAGCGACGGGCAGGCGGTCGTTACCTCCCGAAGAGCTTCCACCTTGAAGTCGCGCCGTGGTTTGAAGCGAGGGAAGAGCGTGGAAATCGCGATCATTGAAACTGACCACCGAACCCGCCTTGTCGGCATCACGACGGCTGGAATAGTAGGGCTGAAAACGGACGGCGTGGTTGAGGCGAAGCTCGAGACCCGACCGAGAGACCCTGAACTCCTCTTCCGCTGCAGCATTGCTGGGTAAAACACAAACCAGCGCGGGTCGCTGATCTTCGCTTTCCGGGCGATGAACCTCAAGGTAAATGGCGCGAGGCGCGCCCGCTTCGATCCGTTGGGCGTGGTGATGCAAAAGGCTTCCAAAGTGGGCAGCCCCTCTCGCCACCGCGAGATCCGGCTCGGGATTGTCAAGGATCTCGGGTTCGTGACCCCCTTGCCATTTGGCGATCTGGTTCTTGAGACGGACCCGGAGGATCTCGGGACGGAGCGAGCCGCCGTTGAACAAAAGAGCGTCCACACGCGGGCGATCGCGAAGAAAATCCGCCAGATAGCGCGTCACAGCGCTGTCCGCGGCATACGGGAGTGCCAACTCCATCAGGCCGCCGCGCGTCCGGGAAGGAAGGGCGCCCGCTTCGCAGTCGGGAAAGAAGCCTTCCAGCACGATCGATTCGATTTCCGTCCTGGGAACCCTGGCCGCAAGGGTCTTGCCCAGCAGGCTTGATCCCGCCGCCGGGATCGACATCGGAAAATCGTCGCCTTCCGCGCTTCCAAGGCAGCGTTCCTTGAGATCACGACACCGCGCGACGAGGTAGTTCCATTGCGGGAGGGAAAGCTCCTTCGGGCCGAGACGGGGCTGGATCTGGTGCGCGAGAGCAAGGTCGATGTTATCGCCTCCGAGCAGCAGGTGATCGCTCACCGCGACGCGTTGGATGCGCGGAAGGCTCGCCGGGGTTTCGGGCTCACGGCGAAGAGACTGAAATCGGAGGTTCCCCCGCCAATGTCGACCACGAGCACATGAGAGGGGCCGGTTTCCGGCAACTTCCATTGATCCGACGGAAAATGCCGTTCAAGCCAGCGATAAAACGCCGCCTGCGGCTCCTCGAGGAGCCGAACGCTCTCGGGAACCCCCGCCAGTCTGGCCGCATCGAGGGTCAGTCGCTGGGCGACCGCATCGAAGGAAGCGGGAACGGTTATCGCAATCTCTTGGTCCACGAACTTCGCTCCTTCGGAAGCAAAGCGGGAATCCCAGACTGCGCGCAGATACTCGAGGAGAACAGCCGAAGCCTGGATCGGAGAGATCTTCTTTTCGATGGGGATTTCGTCCGAGCGCCATGGTAGGAAACGCGCGTGGCGATCGACCGCGTGATGACAAAGCCACGATTTGGCGGAGTGCGCGACGCGGCCCGGTGATTCCGAGGCTTTTCGTCTCGCGAAGCGTCCGCAAATCCATTCGCGGCCGCGGGACTCCTTTTCGAACGTCTGGAAGGCCTCCCCCTCCATGGGCAAATAGAGAAATGAGGGGAGAATTGGCGATTCGGAGAGAGCGATGGTTGTTTCCCATTGCGGCACCGGGAAAATTTCACTTGGGGATCCCTTCTCCTTGAGCGGGACGAAGGCGATCGCACAATTCGTTGTGCCAAGGTCGATACCGACGCTAAATTTCGCGCGAGACATCGTAACGGCGCCTCATGGCGAATGCTTAAGAACGCTTTCGAAACCGGCTGGGCGAGATGGCTTCGCGAACCGCATCCGCAGCCCTTGCGCCAAGACAGGCCGAATCATTCCATCCGCACCTGGAATTCGACTTTCCAACGGCGATCCGAACGGGTGTGCTTCATCCAAAGCTCAAGGTTGCCAAGCTCTGTGACGACCGGGTTGATCTGCACCGGGATTGCCTGGCCTTCGGGAAAACCGTCGACCGCCGGGAGGGTCACTTCAATGCCGCCGGTTTCTTCGAGTTCACGTTCCGCGTTGGCGATGATCTGTCCCGGCGTGTCGCCGCTTCGCACTTCGGACGCAAAGAAGCGAAAATCCGCAGGCTGGCCGGTCATCAAGCCAAACTCGCGTCCCTCGATAAGAAATGCGCTTCCTTCTTCCATTCCCTGAGGAACGACGCAAAGCGCCTTGATGGGCGGTTTGAAACCTGGGATGGCAGGCATGGAGGTTTCCAACCCGATATAGTATGATCGGGCCGTTCCGGCCTTGATGCGGATTCCTTTCCCGGTCGCGCGATTGCGGCCATAGAGCGCGGCGCCTTTGGCCACGGCCAGATCAGGTTGAAAGCCTTCAAGCTCGCGGATCGGTTGGCCTTCGTTCCAGGAGGTCAGGAGCTCCAGCACCCGTTTGCGAAGCGGGGCCGCGTTGAAGACGCCGCCGTTGAAGAGCATTGCGGTGGGTCTTAGGTACGGCGAACCCTCGCCGCGCGATCCCACGATCTTCTTCAGGGCTTCGTTGGACCTCACGTTCATCAGGCTCCGCGTAAGAAACCTCGCCAGATGCTTACTGATGATCGGTTCCGAGGCATAGGGGAGCCCGAATTCTTGCAAGCCCGATCCGCGAGTCTCCGCGGGAAGATCCGTAACCCTGGTGATCGGAAAAAAGCCGTCCAGGACGATGGCTTCGAGAGTCGCTCGCTCCAGAGACGTTGAGATCGTCTTGGCCATAAGGCTCGAGCCGCGAGAAGGAATCGGAATTGGAACGTGGGTCAGCGAGTCGTCATTGAAGAGATCGATCTTGGCCTGGCTGACCCCGTGAATCAGGGCGAGAAACTGCCAGGAATCGATCGGCTTTTCCGCCGCTTCGAGTTGCGCCCGCAGCGCATAGGCCAGCGCCAGATCCATGTTGTCTCCGCCGAGCAAAATGTGTTCGCCGACACTGATGCGCTCTACTTCAAGATTGCCATCCTTTTCGCTGATTGCGATCAGACTGAAATCGGCTGTTCCCCCGCCGACATCGCAGACCAGGACGATGTCTCCGGCGCTGACTTGGCTCCGCCACGCAGAACCGGCCTGGGCGGTCCACGCGTAGAACGCCGCCTGCGGTTCCTCGAGCAGGACAACCTTTCCGAAGCCCGCAGCCTCGGCGGCGTCGGCGGTGAGATTCCGCGCCACTTCGTCGAAGGACGCGGGAACGGTCAGCACGATCTCGCCTTCCGAAAGATTCCGAGCACGCCCCTGGATCCGTTCCGCGTATAAAAAACCTTGCTTCAGGTGCTCCAGATAGATCCGTGAGCAATCAAAAGCGGATAGCCTTGGCTCCTGGATATCTGATTTCCATGGCAGCACCTCCTTCTTCGGGTCGATGTGGACGTTTGACAGCCAGGACTTCGCGGAGGTTACGAGACGATCCGGGATCAACGCCCCGTGATCTCGGGCAAAATGGCCTACGATCGTCTTGCCGGCGTCGTTCACCCACGGCAATCGCATGCTGTCGGCGGGGAACTCGTCGGGATGAGCGACGTAGAGCGCCGAAGGCAAGGTCGCCTTCTCGCCGATCTGGTTTGGCCGAAGAATTTGGGTGATCTCCACGATCGCCGTTTGATCGCTTTCGAAATCGTTTGTCGCGACGGCGCTGTTGCTCGTGCCCAGATCGATCCCAAGGCTGAATCGAGTGCTCATCGTCAGGACCAGGCCGGGCTATTTCACCTCCACCTGCGCGGGCGCAATGCTGGGAAGACAGTTCTCGTTTGTGTTGACGATCCGAGGGAGCTTTACGGAGTCCGCTTTCCACCCCTTGTGCAGCAAGGTGCCCTTGAATGGCGGATTCCCGCTAATCTTTCCCGTCAAGCGGTATTCATCGGCCGCGTAATCCGCCGGCAGCGTGATTTGGGATCCTTCCTCCGCGTCGGAGACGGGAGATATTTTGAAGTGCTCATTCAATACCGCCCGGCATCCTTGGTGAACGACCCTGGCGGCCGCCCCAACCTGTGTGTCGTCGTAAGAGTTGACGTCTTCCATGAGGAAATCGACCAGCCGTCCCTTGTCCTGAAGCAGACCCACAAAGGCCACGATTTCAGCATCGGCTTGATTGGCTGCCGGAGGCGGAGGTTTGGCGGCGACAGGTTCGCTCGGCGCGACCGCGGCCCGCCGGCGAATTCCCGAAAATGACAACAGCGCAACGAGGACTGCCAGCACCAGGGCGACCACTGCGATCGCAAAGGTGTAGGCGTTCAATGCGGGGATCAGCAAGAGGCTGTTTAGGACCGCAAGGAGCACCGCGGCGATGGGCAGGATTGATTTCATTGCGATGACCTCTCGTTATTGCTCGGCATTGGTTTGACCAAGCCATTGGACACAAGGCGGTGCCTTTCGCAAGAGGAAAGCAGCCAGGGCGTGGCGCCGGTCATGGCGAATGGCCGCGGAATTCCTCCAAACCGGGAAGCGCCCGCACCTCGGCGGCCGCCGCGAGGCCAAGAGCTTTCTTCGCGACGCGTTCCATTTTGCTTTTGCCGATGGAGCGAATCGCATCCTTGATCTTTGGTATCATGGCCGGGTTCAGGCTCAACTCGTCCGTTCCGAGGCCGACCAGCAGGCAGGCTGCCGCGGGGTCTGAAGCCGCCTCTCCGCAGACCCCCACGTGCTTGCCGTGCTTGTGCGCGTCGACCACAATCCGGCGGATCAAACGAAGAACAGCGGGGTGAAGCGCATCTTGAAAGCGCGCCAATTCCGGATGATCGCGGTCCGCAGCCAGCACGTACTGCGTCAGGTCATTCGATCCGATGCTGAAGAAATCAACCCATCCGGCGATTTGGTCGACCAACAAGGCCGCGGCCGGGACTTCGACCATGACACCTACCGGCAGCGGCCAGGCATGCGCGCAGTTTTCACGGTGCAGTGCCGCGTGCACGCTTTCCAGCTCCGAAAGCGCCTCCCGGAGTTCCTGCGGGTCGGTAATCATTGGAAAAGTCAGATGAAAATTGCCGCCATGCGCCGCGCGCAGGATCGCCCGCAAATGAACGCGAAACAGCTCGCGTCGATTCAAACAGAGCCGGATTGCGCGCACGCCCAGAAAGGGGTTCTGTTCCGGAGGCAGGCGAAGGCCGGGCGCCTCTTTATCGCCCCCGATATCGAGTGTCCTGACGACAACCGGCCGCCGACCCATGGCCATCCGCAAGGCCTCGAGGGCCTCGAATTGCTCCTGCTCCCCCGGAACGTCATTCCGGTCCACGAAGAGGAACTCCGTTCTGAAGAGCCCGATTCCTTCGGCTCCTTTCGCCAGGGCGCCAGGGGCATCGGCGGCGTCGCTGAGGTTCGCGAAGATGCGAACGGCGTGCCCGTCTTTCGTGACGGCCGGCTTGTGACTGAGCCGAGCGACTCTTTTCGTTTCGTGGTCGAACTTCTCCTTGCGTTTGCGGAGTTCCCGCAGGGCGTCCGCGGCGGGGTTCAGCCAAAGTTCGCCGCTTTCGCCGTCAAATGCGACGACGGTTGATCCCTCGGAAAGATTGTCGTTTGGTTCAAAGAATGATTCCGCCCGGGCGATCGCCGGCACTCCGCGGGCGCGCAAGAGAATCGCTGCGTGGGAGGTCTTTCCTCCTTGAAGACAAATCACCCCGAGAACTGTTCCTGTTTGAAGATTTGCAACCTCTGCCGGTGTCAGATCCTCGGTGACGAGGATGCCGGGCTTCGGTTGGACGATCGCCTGGCGGCGCGGAACTCCAAGTGCTTGGAGCACGCGGTGTCCCATATCCACGACATCGGCTGCCCTCTGCCGCATATATTCGTTCTCGAGCTGCTCATAGGCGCTTGCGACGGTCTGATAGGCGCAGAGCCACGCGGCAGCGGCGTTCTGGTGATCGTCCTCGATCGACCTTTCCGCTGTTTCGAGCAGCGCAGGATCATCGAGGATAAGTTCCTGCGCCCGAAAAATCTCCGCTTCCTCGTTTCCGAGCGATTTCCTGAGCGAGGTCTCATCCCGCACCAACTCCGTCTTGGCTTTCCGGATGGCGCTCCGAAGCTTTTCCGTTTCCTTCGCGGGGTCGTCGGTCTTGTCTGGGGGGACGTCTTCATTCGGGGGATGCGCCAAGAAAAGCGGCCCGATGGCGATACCTCTGGAGACGCCTACGGCCTGCCGGCTTGCCAAGCTGGCGATCGGCGAGTCAAGAGGGAGAGGCGGTGCAGGCCCGGCATCCGGTCTTTCGCCCAAGCCAGCTTCCACGGCTGCTCGCAACGCCCGCAGCGCCGCCTCGGCATCCGGTCCGCGCGCGCCAATTTCGATCTCGTGGCCTTGCAAAACCTGGAGCGAAGCCAGGCCACTCATGCTCTTCGCAGAGGCGGGACCGCGTCCGGCGGTGAGATTGCGCACCGCGATGCTGCAATCGTATCGCGCCGCTTCGCGGATGAGCCTGGCGGCCGGGCGCGCGTGAAGCCCCTGGGCATTCCGAACGACAACTCTTTCCCCGAGAACCTCGCCGTTGAGTTCGTCGCCCTCCGTGGCTGTAGCGATCCCGTCATTTGGCCCCTTGCCGCGATCGCCCGAGTCGCTTTTGCGGCCAAGGTGCTCCGACTTGTGGCGAAGGGCGCCTTCGGCTTCCTTGCTGACTTCTTCAAGATTGGCTCCAAGAGCTGCCTGCACGCCAGCGGCGACCGCGCCTTCGACGAATGGTGCTCCGGAGCAACGCACCTTTGCGCGCTGGGAGTCATCGAGAAATCCGAGCGCCGTTTCCGCGCTCAATACGGCGCTGCCGATATCCAACATCAGGAGGACGCCCTCCTCGCTCATGACCGCGCTGATGGCGTCCAGGATTTCCGTGGCATCCGTGCCGAGTTCTGCGCGGTCCTCTCCGGTCCCCGCGGCAACCACAATGCGGAGGTCCGGACCGCTCATCGAAAGGACGAGTTCCCGCACTGCCGTAGCCAGGGCCCGACTATGGGAGACGAGCACAAGACCAACCATCGCTTTTGCGAAAAGACTCAGGTCGCGGTCAGGGCCTCCGCGAGTGCGCCGAGAAGCAATGCGGAGGACGCCGCGCCAGGGTCCTTGTGCCCGACGCTGCGTTCTCCCAGATAGCTCGCCCGGCCTTTCCGAGCGATCAGGGGAATCGTCGCCTCGGCCGCGTCGCGAGCCACCGAGGCCGCGCGACGCAGCGCCGCCGCCATTGAGTCATCGGCGTTCGGATGCAAGGCCGCTAGCGCCGGAGTAAGCACATCAACCATCGTCTTGTCGCCCACGGTTGCTTTGCCCAGATTAACGACCCCAGCAAGGCCGGTGTCAAAGCACAGGCAAAGTTCCTTGAGGGTAAGTTCGCTCTTTCCGTTGGCGGGTCGGGCCGACTGCAAAAAAAATGTGCCATAAAGCGGACCGCTTGCTCCGCCCACCTTTGAGATGAGGGACATCGCGCTGCTGCGCAAGAGGGAGCCGATGGAGCGGTCGGTGAGCGCATCCAGCTTCGCAGGTATTGCCGAAAAACCTCGCGCCATGTTTGTGCCATGGTCCGCATCCCCGATCTTGGCGTCCAGTTCGGTCAATTCGTCCTGGTGTCGTGCAAACGTTTCCGCGCAGCGCCGCAGCCACATGTCAATGTTCGAGGAGGAGATTGTCGTCGTCATATTCCTTTTCGGAGGGCAGGGGTGCAGACTGGGGCGTCCCACAGTTCCGCTAACTCGCCGTCAAGCTTCAGCAAAGTAATCGAAGCGCCGGCCATTTCCAGGCTGGTCATATAGGAGCCAACGAGATTGCGGATGATCTTCAAGCCGGCTCGTTTGGCGATCTCGGCAGCCTTTCTGTAAACGATGAAGAGCTCGATCAACGGCGTGCCGCCCAGACCGTTGACAAAGAGGAGCACCTCGTCGGCCGGCTTGAACGGGAGATCGCCAAGTATCGGCTCCATCAAAAGTTCGACGATCTCGTCCGCCGGCCGCAGCTTCATGCGCTTTCGTCCAGGCTCGCCGTGAATTCCGACCCCCACTTCCATCTGGTTGTCCGGCAGATCAAAAGTCGGTTTGCCGACCTCGGGCACGGTGCACGAGGTGAGAGCCATACCCATGCTGCGCGCGCTCGCGTTGACGCGTTGGCAAAGGTCGCGAAGCTCCGCAAGCGAACGCTGGCTTTCAGCCGCCGCGCCGCATATTTTCTCGGCCAGGATCGTCGCTCCGACGCCCCGGCGGCCGGCGGTCCATGTGCTGTTCTGCACTGCGACGTCGTCGTCGATATTGACGCTCTCGACGGGAATGCCTTGGGCCCTGGCCATCTCCCCCGCCAGCTCAAAATTCATTACGTCGCCCGTGTAATTCTTGACGATGTAAAGAGCGCCGTCTTTTCCGGCCGCAGCCAACGTGGCCGCATGGATTTGATCAGGCGTGGGGCTCGTGAAGACGGCTCCGGGACAGGCGGCGTCAAGCATTCCCGTCCCGACAAAACCGCCGTGCATTGGTTCGTGGCCGCTTCCTCCGCCCGAAATCAGGGCCACCTTGCCTTTCACCGGCGCATCGCCGCGCACGATGAAGTTTGGGCTGAAGTGCACGCTCAGCTCCGGAAAGGCGGCCCGCATCCCTTCCAGGGACTCCGTCACCACATCTGCAGGATTATTGATGAGTTTTTTCATCCTGAGAGAGCGCACCGGTGGCAAAGGAGAACATGCCGTCCGATAAAACGTGCTGACATTTCAATGGGGAGCGCGAGAAACACCCTGTCACCATGGCTGCTGAAAAGGGGGTGCCGCCACTGTTCACCTGATCACGGGAACCGACAAGGCGAAAAACCTCGAATTTTCTTTCCTTCAGCCTGCGAGATGCGAAGCCGTTTCGGACCGACGCTTATTTCTGCCCGACGCGCTGCGTGGCCTTTCGGATCGGCCCGGCGGCATTCGGATTTGCGTCTCCAGGCTTCCAATAGAACATTATCGCTATACCGAGACAGATTCCGAGCGAACCGATCCACTTCGGCAGCCAGCCTGGATCGTAGAGCACTTGAAGCGTCGTCTCGTCAAGATCCCTCGGGTTCCATTCCGCTTGGGAGAACTTGTAGTTAAAACCTGTCAGGTTGGCTGTCGGGGTGCCTGGAAAGCCCGCCGGATGGTTCATCTTCGCAAAGCTGGTTTTGGTGGCGCCGGTTCTCGAATCGCGAAACTCGATGGTGGCAATAAAATTCGAAGGAGTATCCGTCCCTTCATCGCGGGGCACCTCGAAATTCAGGAGCCGAAGCGAAAAAGGAAGCGGCTTCGCTTCGAGCCCATACCCCATCCGAACGATTTGAGAGCCGTCTGTCAGCGCGGTAATTTCTCCGGAGGCGACCCAGCGATCCTCGCCGCGACGACCATCCGGGCTTTCCAGGTGCGCACGGAATCCCGGGAGGCCTTGTTCGCCTTTGGACAGCGGCGGACCAGGTTTTATTTCATTCACGAGGCTGGCTTTGGGCAAGAATTGGACCAGTTGCGCCGTCCAATCCGCCCAGCCGAGAACAAAAGTATCGCCTGGGGACGCCTTTCCGGAGGCAACGATTTGTCCGGTGCGCCAAAGCTGATAGGCCACGCCGCCGTCTTTTGGAGCAAGCTCGAGGCTTGGTTTCAGGTTGCCGGCCTGGCTTTCCGGGAGTTTCGAAATTCGGATCAGCGCCGCAGGGTTGTTCGGGCGATCCGACTTGCTTGCCGGCTTTCCGTTCCTCATCACGAAATCCGGCCAATAGCTCTCCACGACGACGACCGCGCCCGCCTCGGCTACCGGCTGATTCATGATCTCGTTGCGGAGGTAGGTCGCTCCGACGCCGTCGGCCGAAAGGATACTGACTTTCGACCCCTCTTCGCTAAGCCTGACGGAAATGCCGGACGGCGTGCCCCGCGTTTCCGTGATCGGCGCATAGTTGGCGAATACCATTTGGGTCTCTGGCATCGAGGCGGCGGACTCCTGCGGAAGGTTCCGTCGAAAGACGATCCGCGCGAGGCCGAAAAAGTCCTTCTCGACCGGCGCGTCTCCGATCAAAGCCAGGGAGATCTCGACCGTTTGGCCCGCCATCTTGCTGGAGAGCCTGAGCAGCGCGGAAGGGACGCCCTCGGTGCCCTCCGAGGGTACGAATCGCTGCTCCTGGACGAGGTTCGCGCTAAAATCATCGGCCACGACTCGCAGCTTTGTGCCGGGCACGTGGAATATTCGCGGTCGCCGGCCGCTGGGAGACGCCGTCTCCGCGTCAAAGGGCATCAGGTAAAGGGCCGAATCGGCCGGGCTTTCGAGTTGGACGATGCTTTTTCCCGTCGTCACGCGACTAATTGGAGGAGCATTTTTCCGGAGGGTGACGTTTCCTTCAAAACCCGTCTGCATCCCGATCATCGCGCCGATGAGCAGCGTGATAATTCCGTAATGGGTGACTACGAAACCAATGTGCTTTTTCTGCCATGGCCATCGGGTGAGCGTGACGGCGAAAAGGTTTACGCAAAGGACGCCAAGCCAGATCTGAAACCAGGGGGCTTTGTAAATATAGGCCTGAGCGATTCTGGAGTTGAAGTTTGACTCGGTGAAAGTCGCGATGGCGCAGGCGAGGCCGATCGTTGCCAGGAGGATGAGCGCGAGCTGCAGCGAACCGAGCCAATGAATGATGCGCCAAGCCGTCGAGCGCTTTCGCCGTTCGGCAATCATCCGGCTGCGGGCCGGCGCGGAGGCCACTGTAACGCTCATGGACAAACCGAAAGAAGCTGGTACATTCCGCACAAAGGGTATTTCTTTGCCGGCGTATTTCAACCATTTGGCGGCGACTATTCTGCAGGCTAGCTTTTAACCGATGAGGAAACGGCGCGGCGTATTCTGGATCGCTTCGGCCATCGGTCTCCTTCTGGTCGCCATCGCTGCCGTGGGCCTTTCGGTCTGGTGGGGCCGGTTCCTGCGGAGCGACGCTTTTCGGAACTTGATTTCGGCCAAGACGGGAGAGGCCCTGGGTGCGGCCGTGGTCTACGGTCCGCTGCGTTGGACCGGTTCGTCGATCTTCAGCGATTCTGTGCAGGCCAGTGGCCTGCCGGGGCGCGTGATCGAGAATTTGCGAGCCGATCAAGTGCGCGCCGATATAAACTGGCGCGCGATTTTTCACGGGGCCTGGCGGGTTGAGAGCATCCAAGCGGTGAGCTTGGAGGCAACGTTTCGTCCTGGCTCCAATGCGCCGGCTGCCGGACCGGGTGCCCCCGCGCTACCGCGTCACGGGATCGCCTCGTTGCTTCCGACGCGTTTCGAAGTCGGGCAGGTGGATGTCGCGCAAGCTCACCTGCTTTTCCGAAGCGCCGAGGAGATTGAAATCGCCTCTTTGCGAAACTCGTCCCTGCAACTTCGTCCTGACGGCGCCGGCTGGAGAATCGATGGGTCGGGCGGTTCATTGGCAATTTCAAAAGCCCCGGCTCTGGACGTAGTGACCTTTCGTTCGAGGGTTCAAGGCGACGTCTTCTTCCTCACCGACGCGCAGTTCCGCCTTGGCGATACGGGCAGGATTTCAGCCTCCGGCGAGTTTTCGAAAGACTCCAAGCTGCGGGTGGAGTGGAGTCAGGTGGACGTGGTCCCGTTTCTCGATCCGACCTGGCGATCGCGACTCTCGGGAAAATGGGGCGGCACCGCGTTCCTCGAGTGGCCGGAAAGCGGAATTACCACGGGAAAAGCGACGGGAGCGTTCCGACTCACTGACGGACTTGCGGAGAATATAGAGCTTCTCGACCGGGTCGCGGCGTTTACCGGTGCGCCTCAGTTTCGGCGAATGTCCCTTCAGGAGCTATCGGGCAACTATGAATGGACAAAAGGTTCCCTTCAGATTACCAACCTCGTCGCCGAGTCCAAGGGTCTCCTGCGCCTGGAAGGAAGTTGCGTCATCACCGATGCCGGAGGGATCACCGGAGCCCTGCGTGTGGGAGTAACTCCCCAGACCTTGCAATGGATCCCAGGTTCCAGAGAGCGCGTCTTTACGGTCGCCCAAAACGGCTACGTCTGGACGGACGTCAAGATCAGCGGCTCCTTGAAGGACTTGCGCGAGGATCTCACTCCCCGTCTTGTGGCGGCTATGCAGGACGAGACGATCCATCAAGGCACGAAAATCATCCGGGAACTTCCCAACGCGGCTCGAGAGGGCGCGCAAGGCGCACTGGATGCCTGGTTTCGGTAGGTAAACTTCGCCTCCTCGGCCCTTCGAAGAACATCGGTTCGCGGTTTTTTGTCCGCATACTGAAGGACTTCGGAACGTATCAAATAGAAAGCTTGAGAACGTTCCAGTATAAGCTACAATCGCGGCACTTGCCAAACCCCCCCGAGAAAATGTTGGCACGTGTAATGCTCAACCGTAAGTCCCGATGATCCACGCGAATTGTCGGATGCGCCTAACAGCTGATGACTTTGCCTTTGTGGTAGGAGTGCTCTCGCGCAGCGAATCGGATCACGTCTCGCTGGTAAAGTTGCTCACGGACGAAGATACGCGGGACGCAATCCTCGATCACGAAATGCTCGCGAAGACAATTCTGGAGTCGCCCCAGAGGCACCCGATTTCTCCGCACCTATTATTCTATGTTCTGTGTCGGAAGGTCCTCCGAGACACGCACGTGAAGAGCCGCGAGTCGGCGGACTTTGTGGCGTCGGTGCTGGAAGGTTTCATGAGAACGGCGAGAATGCAGCCTTCAGAGCAAACCGGCATCAGGGGCACGCAGTATCTCTCGGACATTATGAATGCGATGAATAACGCGGGGACGAGGGAGGCTTTTCTGCTTCGTTCGCATGCGGCGAACTATGCGTTGTTCATCAGTGGAATTTTTGCGGACAACGTGGAGATGCGCACGCGTCAACGCGGCGCGCCTGATCTGTCGTTCTACGAAGCTGTCGGCCAGATGAATTACCGGGCTGCATCCGAGTATCGGGAAGCCAAAAAGTTCAGGCTGCAAACAATTTACGAAGAACTGGCGAGCGGCTTTCGCGAAGTTCGTCTTGCTCTGAACGATCTGGCTAGCCGGCTCCTGCACCTGGATACACCTACGGCGCCGATCATCGCGTCATGAGCACGCTGTTCAGCGAGATCCAGCGGCTATTCGAGAGAACTTACGCGAGCGTGGGCGTGAATCTTGAGGAGTGTCTCATCGACCGCCGGCGGTGTTCGCAGCTCGCCGCCCTCGCCGGGGCGCAGGCCGCCGAGTTGAGCATGCTGGCGCGGACTTTTCTTCGAGCGGCGGACGGGCGCCTGCGCGTCGGCATTTACTATTCCAGCTGGCTGATCGAACAATTGGAGAAGCACGATCCGCGTTCCGGTTTGAGCAACGCAAATATCAACGCGCTGATACCCTTTGTCGAAGAAATCAATCACGCTCTACACGCCGCTCTCCAATTCCAACGTGGGGAAGCGCCTAAGCGCGACGAAGATTACGCGCGGAATCTCGAACTCCAAGCGCAGGTCGACACCTACCTTGTGCTGCTGCTCTTTGTCGCCTTCTTCCGGAAGCCGGGGAAGATTACCCGGGAGGACCGCAGGTGGCTCCGCTATCACATGTTTGAATCGCAACAGGGACGCTCATTTCGCGACAGGACGGTTGCTGCCCGTTACGCGGAAACGACGCTGCTCGCGAAATCGTACACCAGATATTTGGAAAGCCTTTCCACCTCTCGTCGGGCGCAGGAAATACGCATCTTTCACGCGCTCGAATACGATCGGAAGCGCGTTCGGATTCTGGCCCTCAGGAAAGGGAAGAGAGATCGTGATGGCTGACGCGTCGAGGGAGCGCGTGGCGCCAACGGTGCCGTCGTCCGCTGCCTGATTGGCCGGCGGCGCTTGATCTTCGGGAGGTTCGTACGATCCTGAAGGTCTACACGTATCGCCAATGCGACGCCTGCCGGAAGGCGCTGAAGTTCCTCCGCGACCGCGAAATCGCCTCCCGGGAGATTCCCATCCGGGACACGCCGCCGTCGCGGCCGGAACTCAAAGCGCTCGCCGCGCGCGGAAGCCTTCGAAGCCTTTTCAACACGTCCGGCGCACACTACCGGAAGCTCGGCCTGGCCGGAAAGCTCTCAAAAATGTCTCCGGAGGAAGCCTTCGCGCTTCTTGCGGAGAATGGAAATCTCGTCAAGTGCCCCTATGTCAGCGGTGACGGCATAAACTTTACGGGCTTTGACGAGACGGAGTGGAAGGCGGCGTTTGCGTAGAAACGCAATTCCGGACGGCTGGGTGGCTGGCGAGCAGACGCAAGGACTCGTCAAGCAAGTTTTTTCCAGGTTCCGTGCGATGCCAGGTCGATGCGCCGGATGGATGCGGAAGAGGAATCACATCCTGCCATCCTCCGTTGTATTGGAGTTTCCACTGCCTGCCGACGACGGTCGAAAGGCTCTCGAACGCGAGGAATTGGGAGATTGCGAGCCTGCCCACAGGGAGAACGAGGAGCGGCTGAAGAAGTTGAAATTCCCGTTTGAGCCAGTAGGAGCATCTGGCAACTTCATCGTTGCTCGGCACTCGGTCTCCCCCATTTGGGTTTTTGCCCGGGAAGCACCGGCATACCGCCGAGAAATATATCCTGTCCCGAGTCTGCTCCTCGTCCCACCCGAGCGCCCGCTCGATCCAGCGGAAAAGCGTCTTTCCGGCGGTCCATGCGAAGGGACGGCCTAGTTGCGGTTCCTTGATGCCTGGAGCCTGTCCGACGAGGATGATTCGCCCGGGGACCGGTCTGCCAGTGACCACCGGCTTCTGCATCGAAGGGCATCTTTCGCAGCGACTCAAAAGGCGGAGGTGGGCCTCGAGATCGCTCACGTCCAGCCAAAGAGGAGGGATGCCATCCTGTAGGCCATGTAGCCGATCGCGAAGGCCATGACCACGGCGACCGCCAAAACGAACGCCAGGAGCGTGATCAGAAACACCCAGTCGGTGAAAGTTGACACGCGAGTTCCGCTGGAGTGGTGCTGGAGGAGGCGATAGTTCAAACGGTTTGATTTGAACCAGGCTGAAAACAGGTCTCCTACGCCCGGAAGCGCTCCGACGATGGAGTTGATAAGGATGTTGAACGCCATCCGGACCAGGACCACGCGAGGGACTCCCGCGCGAAGCGCTTGAACGAGAATCAAGGAGGAAAAGGCCGCCGTCGAGGTATCGCCGAGTCCCGGGATCAATCCGATGATCGGGTCGAGCCCCACGCGATATTTCGTCCCGGGGATCGGAATGAGGTCGTCAAGAATAAAGGCGAGAAGGCGCGCGAATTCGTCATTCGAACTCGCGGCAGGTGGCACAAGTTCCATCTCAATTTCCCGAACCTTCTCCTTCACGAGCCAATTGATCCCATGGTGGCGCCACCTGCAAGAGACTTTGCTCCTTTTCCATCGGCAGCCTTCGCGCTAGAGGTGAAGCAGTGAAGAGGATTTGCTCGTTGCTGGTCTTGATTGTTCTTGCAGCTTGTTCAGCGCCTTCGCCCGCCCCCCAAATGCGCTATTTAAGTGATAGTTACGCCACGTTGTACCTGGGTCGCCGACGGCACGGTCACGACCAGGCAAACCCAGGCTGCCAAGCCGCAGGATCAAGGGTTTTGGCGGGGAGACGGCGTCTCCGGCGCGCCATCGATCGCTATAGACATCGGAAGGCAGGAGGCATTTTTTTACAAGAGCGGCCAACTGGTGGGAATGTCCCCGATTTCTACCGGACGGGAGGGATATCGAACTCCGACCGGAAATTTCAGCATCATTCAGAAGGAGAAAGATCACCTTTCAACGCTCTATGGCGACTATGTGGACTCTTCAGGAAACGTCGTCGTGCGAAACGTGGGTGTCGAAGAGGACCCGAGACCTCCGGGAACGTCTTTTCGCGGGGCGCCAATGCCGTATTTCATGAGGATCTACGGTGGAGTGGGAATGCACGCCGGATATCTCCCAGGGGTGCCGGACTCGCACGGGTGCATCCGCTTGCCCCGCCATATGGCTGAAATATTCTACGCCAACGCGCCTTCGGGAACGCCGGTCAGGGTTATTCATTAGAGACTGTTGAAGTGCGCCAGTGAGAAAGGCGCAGGACTCCAGTGGAGTTGGAAAGAAAACCCACCCGGAAAATTCGCCTCAGCCGGTAGCAGTCGGGGTGGGCGAGGAGGCGATGAGCCTCGATGCAAAAGGCTCCTTTGAAGCGAGTCAGCAGGCGAGCAGGCCGTAAGATGAATGAACACCGAGTAGGTCTCGAAAATCATGTCATGCGAACGCTGACCGGCTTCGACACAGGAAAGCTGCCATCGCGCCGGAAGAGAGCGAAGAGGAGCGCTGCGCGAGTTCGCCGGAGCATTGGTAGGGAATGTTTGCGGAAGGAAACCTGTGACAACAGGGAAAGTCCCGTGCGGAGGAACGGCAGAGGCCGGACCACCCGGAGGCCCACGAGGGAGAGACCGGGCTGCACGGGATGGCGGAGAGGCCCGGATTAGGGGAGCAGCCGACTAACCCTGGAGGAGGGAAGGGGCCTTGGTTCAAGGCCGATGCAGGAAGAAGCGAAGGCAAGGAGGTTGGCGTGAGCCTAAGAACTCAGGGAAGGGTTCGGGTCTAATCGTGGAATCTCGAGTGCCGACGGCACATAGAGGCCTCTGACGAGGCCGAAGCCTCTAGCCAGGTTCCTGGCGGCTAAGCTGAGGCTTCCTGCCTCGCACTTGGCTCGGACGGTGCCTAAAACTTGAAGGGACTGAAATCTTCATCGAGTGTGGAATAGTGCGCTAGACCTCGAGCGCCGGTCATCTTTGGAATCAACGGAGCGAAGAAGGAATCGACCTTGTCACCGAGCAAACGGAAGCTTGCCACCAAAGCAACGAGAACCCCGCCCAAACGAGTATGTCACTCCAAGGGCGACCACCATTTCAATAGTCCCTGCTTGCCGCCCTGCATTGCCAAGGAAGCCTGCACTGCCTACTGTGCACGTGATGACGGGCAGCCGATAGGTTTCGGTGCCGCTCGCACCCTGCATCAGCGTATCGGACTCCAGCAACTGCGTTGAAGCCAGACTTTGCGCCGCCAGTGTCGTCACTGTGAACATTATCATCGCCAAAGCGACCAGCAGGTGTCTGCGAGTCTGGCGGACCGCTCGACGCAGATTTCTTCGATAGGAGTTGTCCGTTCACAATGAACCGGGTGCGGAAGGCTAGGGATTTTCCCAATCGGAATTTGTGCCTTACGTGAGGAGTGGCTGTTCTCGCGTTCACTGGCGCTGTAGGATCGTTCGGAGGCGGCCGCGTGCCGTTCAACCGGAAAAGTCATGGTTGACTTCTCGCCCGTTTTAGTCACTTTGCGCCAAAGGAGAGCACGCTTTCAGTTTAAAACTTCGGGCCCAACTTTGCGAAGGGCCAAAAGCAATTTCCCGCCAACTACCACATGAAAAAACAATTGTTTTTGACCCCCCATAGTTGCCTTTGGCTTTCCGTTGATCATGACGCTGGTCCCGGTTTGCCAAGCGCAAACCGAAGACGCCGCAAACCGAAGAGCCGCAATCGGAAGATTCAAGTGACGCTGCCGAGGAGCAGAATGGTGACGCCGCACAGGCGGCCTCTGTTCGGCCGATCGTGTTTCAAGCCGCCGGGCCAAGCATCGCGTCGATTCAGGGCACAGTCGCTGCGTTTCGCACTGCTCTTGGCGAACCCAACAATGGCAACGTCCCGGGACCGCTCATGGTGGGTCGCCGCGAAATCAACTGGGACGGTGGCGGTGCCAATCATACCACTGACAAACCGGTTACACCCTTCGACGTCTTCCTGAACACGCGCGGCGCAAGGTTCACCACGCCCGGACTAGGTCTTTCGCAGGTGCCGCCATCGGGCCCACCACCACGGGGCGGCTTGGCCGGCCTCTTCAATAATCCGACCTATGGCACCATTTTCCAGCCTTTCAGCCCATTGCGGTTGTTCACTCCGGTGGGCAGCAACATCACTGAAGCTTCGTTTTTTATACCGGGCACCAGTGCGTTAGCGCGCGGGGCTGTTCGAGCAACGGTGAGTGGCTTTGGTGCGGTCTTTTCGGACGTTGACCAGCCAAATGGGAGCCCTGGCAAGAGAAACCGTCAGGCGAGCACGTTGATTGAGTATTTCGGTGCGCACAGGAAGCTACTGTTCAGGGGTTCCGTCCCGGCTTCTCCGGGCGACGCGACCTTTTCCTTTTTCGGCATTGTGTTCGAGGACCCGGTCATCTCACGTGTCCGGATCACAACCGGCAACACGGCACTAGGCCCGAATGAAGCTGGCAGACGAGACATTGTGGTGATGGATGACTTTCTTTACGGCGAACCACAAATGCCGACGACAAATGTCGCTGACTAAAGAGTCGGCTCAAGGTCGGCCGACCGCCGGACACGAGAAGAGCCAGAAGATCGTTCAAACGCTGACGGCCATTCTTTGGTGCGCCCCTGGGCAACTCGCGTATCTCAGCAGAATCAACCGCCGGGTTCAGGTGCATGAGTGAGTTTTTCATGTTTGGCGGCAACGAAGTAAGAGAGAGCAGGCAGAAGGCTGCACGAAGAGTTGGGCTTGCTCCAGCTTGAGCGCAGGACATGCAATCTCCCGTGGGCGAAAGCAGGAATCACCTTGTCCGAAAGCCGGATGCGGGAAACCCGCACGTCCGGTTTGATGAGCGGGGAGTGGAAACGGAGAGCATTGCAAGTTACTCAGGCACCAGCAACCGAAAGGGCTGGTCTCCGCCAAGGCTTTGCCTAAACTTCACCACGCCACTCCTCGGCTCTACAAATGCAGGCATATCATGAGATCTTCGGAGCGGATATCGGCGGAGGGACGAAGAAGCACGCCGCAAGTAGCTTTGACCGAGGATCGACGCCCGTGAGGGGAAGGGGGGCCCCTGCGTTGCGCGAATTGTCGCTAACCTCGTTTGAGTCCCGGGGCTATGGCCCGCTCGGCTTTTTACGATCTTCCGAAAATGGGCGGCAACGTGGCACGCCTGAGTTTTCAAGGGTCTCTTTGGTCTTCGACGGGTTGCCCATGGACGAAACGCGGAATTTGCCCGGAATCTGCTCCGTTTATCCCTTGACTTCTGTTGAATAGCTCATCTCATAGGAGAAGAGCTCATGAGGTTCGAAGAACCTCTCGAGTTCAATTTCCGCATTCTCCGGCGAATCCGATGCGTGGACGATGTTGACCATCACATCCACGCCGAGATCCCCGCGAACGGTGCCCTTGTCGGCCTTCCTCGAGTCCGTGGGACCTATGATCGTCCGAACCCTGTCCACTGCATCTTCGGCGGTCAACGCAAGGGCAATCACGGGAGTACATTGCATGAACGCCTCCAATTGCGGAAAGAAACTCTTGTCGAGCAGATGGGAGTAATGCTCCTTGAGCAGTTCAGGCGAAGCGCTGAACATTTTGCAGCCGCGTATCTGAAATCCGCTGTCTTCGAAACGCTTGATCACTTCGCCGACTTTTCGGCCGGCCACGCAATCGGGTTTCAACAGAATGAGAGAGGTTTGCATAAGCCGATCACTTTAATATCCTCGCTGTATCGGTGAAGTAGAATCTGAAACCGCCCGGGCAGCCTCTCATAAGGCATACCTGCTGACCGCGATGATGTGACAGAATGATCCAGCAAGGATGAACAGGTGCCAGACGAGGTGCGAATACGGCTTCCCCTTCGCGGCGTAGAAGAGGATGCCCACGGAGTAGGCAACTCCGCCGGCAAGGACCCAGAGAAAGCCCGGCCACGTGGCGTTTTCAATGAAGGGCCGAACCCAAAAAATCCCCAACCATCCCATCAAGAGATAGAGCACGTTCGACAGGGTTCGGTACCGGATTCCGCCTGCCAGCTTGAAGGCTATCCCCATCGCGGCGAGCGTCCACTCGATTATTGCGAGAGCGGCTCCGCCGCTTGAAGCGAGCGGACCCAGTGCAAAGGGCGTGTATGTTCCCGCGATCAGCACAAAGATCGCCGAATGATCGATAAGCCGAATCGCGCGTTTCAGTCTTCCGGGCGCGAGGGCATGATAAGCCGTCGAAGCCAGGTAGACAGTCAGGAGAGAGCCCAGGAAGATCGCAGCACTCGAAAGCCCCCAAGGTTGCGGGCTGCGCAACGCGCGCAGGATCACAAAAGGGGAAAAGCCGGCGGAAAGAATAAGCCCCGCGGCAGCCGAGAGGGTGTTCGCGAGTTCCTCGCTGCGCGAATAGGAATGCTCACGGGGCGCTTCGACGACGGCGGACATACTTTCTTAGGCCACGACCCGCCCCGGCGTGGCAAGGATCCGCCCCAGCGCGATATGGCAGACCGCTTCGGCTGTCGCACGGCTGACGATGTTCGCTTGAAGATCCCGAAGAATTCCATCCTGGATGCCGTAAATAAGCCCGTGTACGGCCAGCTCGCGGCCGTTGCCCCAGGCGTCGCGCAGTAGGGCGGAACGACAGAGATTCCGAACCTGGAGAATTACGTTGATCTCGCAGAGCTTCTCGACACGCCAGGCGGGATTCTCAATGGCCTCGATTTCCTCTCGGTAAGTCTCGAACGCCTCTGAGATTGGTGAGAGCCAGTTATTTACGAGTCCAATGGCCCCCCCGGCGATTGCCGCGTGAACGCCGCCGCAGCCATAGTGTCCACAGACGATAATGTGCACGACCTTGAGGATCTCCACGGCGTATTGCACCGTCGCGAGGCAGTTGAAATCGGTTAGAGAGATAATATTGGCGACGTTGCGATGGACGAACACCTCGCCGGGCTGAAGTCCAATAATTTCGTTTGCCGGCACCCGGCTATCGGAGCAACCAATCCACAGAAACTTAGGAATCTGTTGTTCGGCGAGCTTCTCGAAGTATCGAGGCTGTCCTTCGCGCATTTTGCGCGCCCAGTTTCGATTATGGTCGAAAAGCGGTTGAAGATCTCCTCGAAGGTCGCTGGGCATCGTCGCCGGAGCCTAGGCGCGGCGCCGAATCCAGGCAAGGGCGGTTATTCTCCACGCAGTTTCTCGCTGGGAAACGGCGCCCGCGATGAAAGGCGCTCAACCCGCCGGATTTTGCGCAGCAGCGTTGCGTTTGGCCGAACGGGGGACCATTTCAGGGGATTGGGAAGGACGGCGGCCAGCGCGATCATCTGGCTCCGCGTAAGTTGATCAGGAGTTTTGCCGAAGTATTCGTGAGCTGCAGCGCCGATTCCGTAGATGCCCGGTCCGAGTTCAATGTGATTGAGATAGAGTTCCATGATGCGACCCTTGCTCATGAGGAGCTCCATCCACATCGTGTAGTAAGCCTCCAGCGCCTTGCGCAGATAGGAGCGCCCCTGCCAGAGAAAGACGGACCGGGCGCACTGCATGGTAATTGTTGACACCCCGCGGGCGTCCCCGCCCTTGGCCTCGGCGATGGCCATCCGAATTCGCGGGATATCGAATCCGCTATGCTCAAAGAACGCCTGATCCTCGGACGCCCAGATATAATGCATCAGATTTTCTGGAATGTCCTTCAGAGGCACCCATCGGGACGGGGCCTCCCGAAGAGATTTGCCCTTCATTCTCGCCTCGATACGGCGTTGAGCGCGCATCGGAATGAAGGGAGGATCCCACAAAACCGAAAATGCTACCTGCGCCGGCGGAATCGATAGCGCAACGAGGATGGCGATCAGCAGCACTTTTGCTGCGCGCCGCAGTTTGAATTTCTTGGAAGCCACCGGCCCGCATTCTCAGGAACCTGTTCTCGCTTGAAAAGGCCGCAGATCTCATCCTCGACTCCAATCCACGAGTCACGGGCGCCCTTGGGGCTTCCCTACGCGCCCGTTAGAGTCGTGGAACCCCAGCACCAGGCCCCCCCGCCGGAACGATCGAGGGGACCGAAAGCCTACCGGCAGCGCCCGTAGCCGTTACCACCTCCAAACACAAAACCGATCTGAAAGGCAGGTGGAGCGTAAAAAGGGGCAGCGACGTAGCGCGCAGGCCGGTAGTACCGCGGAGCGTAAGAGGACTGTTGATAGTAGCCGTTATTCCAGCCCCCGCGGTAGCAGTTGTCATTGTGATGCCTATGATGTTTGCGGCAGCCGCCGGCCTCCGCGGGAGTCGAAAACGCTGCAAAGACGCCAATCGCCGCCAAGGAAAGTGCGAGAGAATGTGCTTTCATATATTGCTCAAGACGCGCATTGCCCGCGATTATTCAAAAAATCTCGCGCCTTCTCGCTTTGGGCCGAGTTTTCATTTCGGAGCCCGCGCCATTTCCACCCCGGAAAACACGGGCTTTCAAAATTAGGAGACTGTTGAAAAACCCGCGTATGCCACGTTGAATTTTGGGAAGATCGCAAGGAGTCAAGCGCAGGCTTGATGGGGTTGCGGGTTCCCCATCTCCCCGCAAGCCGTGGCGCCCCGGACAAGCTTGGCGACACCGCGAGGGCCGAAGATTAGGGCAACCCGGAGGGCGCGAAACTCTTTGGGGCATCTCTCGGCGTCGCTCCTCAGTCACCGCCCCTTAACTGGGATGCTCCTTCGTCCCTCCACCGATATCTGCCTCAAAGAGCTCGCGCGTGACATGCGTGGGTTTTTCAACAGTCTCCTAGGCGATCGCGTCGATAAGCCGGTCTTTCAGTTCTTCGATTGCCAAGCGCTCCTGCTTCATGCTGTCGCGCTCGCGCAGCGTCACGGTGTCCTTCTTTTCGGGGCCATTTTCCCCAATGGTGTCAAAATCCACCGTGATTCCGAATGGTGTGCCCGCTTCGTCCTGGCGGCGATAGCGCCGGCCGATCGCCCCGCTGTCGTCGTAGAAGACGGAAAGATGCGGACGTAGCGCGGTGGCAACTTCCCTGGCCTTGGCAACGAGTTCCGGCCTGTTCCTGAGGAGGGGAAACACGCCGCACTTTACCGGTGCCATACGCGGATGAAAGCGCAGGACGGTTCTTGTTTCGCTTTTGCCGCTTTCGCCCATCACAATTTCCTCATCGAAGGCTTCGCAAAGCAGGGCCAGCGCTGTGCGATCGACGCCGGCGCTCGGTTCAACAACATGCGGAACAAACTTCTGCTTTGTCTCCTCGTCGAAATATTCCAGCGGCTTGCCGCTGCATTCGATGTGACGCGAGAGATCGTAGTCGGTTCGATAAGCGATGCCTTCGAGTTCGCTTACTCCGAAAGGAAATTCGTATTCCAGGTCGTAGGTCTTTTTCGAGTAGAAGGCCCGCTCGCCGTCCGGAATCTCGTGAACGCGGATCTTCGAGCGCGGAATTCCGATGTCTTCGTAGAACCTGAGCCTTTCCTCGAGCCAGTAGTCGGTCAGGCGCAAACCCTCGTCTACCCGGCAGAAATACTCGATTTCCATCTGCTCGAACTCTCGGGAGCGAAACGTATAGTTCCTCGGATTGATCTCGTTGCGGAAGGCCTTGCCGATTTGCGCGATTCCGAAAGGCAGCTTTTGCCGCGAGGTCTCCAGCACATTTTTGAACTGCACGAACATCGCCTGGGCCGTCTCCGGCCGGAGGTAAACCAGATTCTCGTCGGTTTCGAGCGGGCCCGCAAAGCTCTTGAACATCAGATTGAAAGCCCGGGGTTCCGTGAGATCGCGGCTCCCGCAGTTCGGGCAATATTTGACCCCATCCTTGGCCGGCAGTTGATCGGCGCGGTGACGGGATTTGCAGGCGCGGCAATCCACGAGCGGATCGCTGAACGTTTCCTCATGGCCGCTGGCCCGCCATACGGCCCGGTTCATGATGATCGAGCCATCCATCCCCACCATGTCCTCGCGCTCGCGCACGTTTCTTTGCCACCAAAAGTCTTTGAGGTTTCGCTTGAGTTCGACCCCGAGAGGGCCGTAATCCCAAAACCCGTTGAGACCTCCGTAGATTTCAGAGGATTGGAAAACAAAGCCCCTTCTCTTGCAGAGACTGACGATCTTTTCCATGCGCTGCGCGGCCGGGTCCTTCGACATAAAATTTTCAGTCAACCACAAAGAAGCCAAAGAACACAGCGGGAACTTGCTTCAAGATGGTGAGCGGAATCCCGCGTTTCTATGCGCGGCGCGCGAAGCGGGTTTTCTTCCGCGGAAGCGGTGATTTCTCGGAGCAGGAAGCGTCGATCAACCAAATCGCGCGATCTTTTCCGACGTTCTCAGGGTTCTTACGCCGCGGTCGCGGCCTTGCGACTACGCGGCCGCAAGGCCGAGAGAATCTTCTCCGCCGCGGCCTCGGCGGTGAGGCCGTACTTTCTACGGAGGATCGGCACGCTGCCGTGCTCGATAAATTGGTCGGGCCAGCCGACGCGGACAACCGGAGTGACGATTTTTTGTTCCGCCAAATGTTCCATCACCGCGCATCCGAATCCGTTGTGGAGCACGTGGTCTTCCATCGTGCAAACCACCTCACAGCCGCGCGCGAAGAACTCTATCGTGGTCGCGTCCAAAGGCTTGATCCATCGGGCGTTGATCACCGCCGTGGAAATGCCCTGCTCCTCCAGCATGGTGGCCGCCTCGAGAGCCAACTCGACCATGGTGCCTAGGGCGATGATTGCGGTGCGAGACCCGTGGCGAAGGACTTCGGCCTTCCCAATCTCGAGAAGGTGCGGATGTTTCTTGGGCTCCACGCCGGTTCCGACGCCCCGCGGGTAGCGAATCGCGATGGGACCGGAATGGTAATTGGCCATGGTCCAGAGCATGTCGCAAAATTCGTCCTCATCTTTGGGCTGCATGTGGACAATTCCCGGAACCGGGCGGAGGTACCCGATATCGAAGAGGCCGTGATGAGTAGGTCCGTCGTCGCCGGAAAGTCCGGCACGGTCCATGCAGAGCGCAACGTTGAGGTTTTGCAGCGCGATATCGTGGATGATCATATCGTAGGCGCGCTGGAGGAAGGTGGAGTATATGGCCAGAAAGGGCTTCATGCCGCCCACGGCGAGCCCGCAGGCGAAAAGGGCCGCGTGCTCCTCAGCGATTCCCACGTCGTAGCACCGGTTCGGATGGCGCTTTGAGAAATTGACGAGCCCGGTGCCGCTGGGCATGGCCGCGGTGATCCCGACGATCTTGTTATTGTGTTCGGCAAAGTCGGCGAGCGTCTTCCCAAAAAGCTCGGAATAGGTTGGTTTTGAGGAAGCGACCGTTTCCCCTGTGCCGCGGTGAAATTTTCCGAGGCCGTGGAATTTGTCGGGCTTCTCGAGGGCTGGGGCGAAGCCCTTCCCCTTCTTGGTGAGAATATGAAGGATCACCGGCTCGTGCTGCGTCTTCAAGAACTCAAACGTGCGAATCAAGAGCGGGATGTCGTGCCCGTCGATCGGACCGTAGTATCGGAGACCGAGATCCTCGAAGATCACGCTCGGGGCCAGCAGATTCTTGACTCCGGCCTCGACCTTGTGGGCAAAGTGGCGCGCGTGCTTGCCGGCTAGCCATTCGACAAACTGTCCGGCTTTCTCATGCAGGTGCGCAAAGGCGGGGTTGGCGACGATCCGGTTGAGATACTCCGCGACGGCTCCCACATTCTTGGCGATCGACCACTCGTTGTCGTTGAGAACAAGGATCAGGCGCCTGGTTGTGGCGGCGAGATTGTTAAGGGCCTCAAAACTGACTCCGCAGGTGAAGGCTGCATCGCCGGCCACGCAAACGACGTGCTCGTCCCTGCCAAGCATGTCCCGGGCCGCAGCCATGCCAACCGCCGCGGAAAGGGCGGTTCCGGCGTGACCGGCTCCGTAACAATCGTGCTCGCTTTCCGTCCGGAGAAGAAAGCCATTCAGGCCCTGGTGCTGCCTGATGGTCGGAAAACGTTCACGCCTGCCGGTGAGAAGCTTATGGACGTAACCCTGATGGCTGACGTCGAAGATGAATTTGTCCTTGGGGGTGCTGAATACCCGGTGAAGCGCAATGGTCAACTCGACCACTCCCAGGTTCGGTCCCAGGTGGCCGCCAGTTTGGGAAAGAACGCTGATCAGTTCCACGCGCACTTCCTCAGCCAGGCGCTCCAGCTCACTCTCTTCGATTTTCTTTACGTCCTCGGGACACTGAATCGTCGGAAGAAGCGGTTTATGGTTCATCGGCAGTTAGCGGAAAGTCTTCCAGCTTGGTTTGGCCGGAAGCATTTTTGGCGATAATCTGAATTTTTTTGGCGGCGGCGTCGAGTTTTTCCTGGCACAGGCCGGCAAGTTGCACCCCTTCCTCGTAGCTGGAAATTAGTCGATCCAACGGCATCTGGCCGGTTTCCATTTCCCGCACGAGATTCTCCAGCCTTTCCATCGCCTGTTCGATGGAGAGGGATTCGACGCCGGTTTCCTTCTGGTCGCTCATCGTTTGGTTGCGCGAGGCCATTTCCAACCGGGACGGCTGCAAACAATAGGCCGGCGGTCGATCGACAGCCTTCCACGAGCAAGAAAACTCCTTGCCGGCTTCAGGCAAACGTTGCTCCGAACCATCAGTTGATTGCGTGTTTGGTGATGTTGAGCTCTTTGAGCCGGCGGTGGAGCGTGCGCCGGCTGATCCCCAGGGCCCTAGCAGCGTCGGTGCGATTTCCTCCGCTTTCCTCAAGGGCGCGGAAGATAAGGTTTCGCTCCGTGCGGTGCAAATTCAATCCTTGCTCTTCCTGGGATTTGGCTTCCGACGGGGGTGCCGGCCGCCGCAAGAATGCCGGCAGATCGTGGATTCCGATCTTGGAGGTGTTGCACATCACCACGGCGTGCTCGATCGCCCCGCGCAGTTCGCGCACGTTGCCCGGCCAGTTGTATTCGACCAGGCGAGCCATCGCTTCGGGAGCCAGCGTCCGGAAAGGTTTGCCGTTCTCCTTGGCGGATTCCTTGAGAAAGGCCTGTGCAAGGAGCGGAATGTCCTCTTTTCTGGTGCGGAGAGGAGGCATCGTTAACGGAACGACGTTCAAACGAAAAAATAGATCGTCCCGAAACTTCCCCTCCGCCACCAGCGCGGCGAGATCTTTGTTCGTGGCGGCAATGAGACGCACGTCGGCCTGCAAGGTTTGATTTCCCCCGACGCGTTCAAATGTGCGTTCGCCGAGAACCCGCAGAATCTTGACCTGCGTATTCGCATCGATTTCGCCAATCTCGTCCAGGAACAGGGTTCCCCCGGAAGCCTGTTCGAACCGTCCGATACGCCGTTCAAAAGCCCCGGTAAATGCGCCCCGCTCGTGCCCGAACAGCTCGCTTTCAAGGAGTTGCTCTGAGAATGCTTTGCAATGTACCGCGATGAATTTCTTGCCTGCACGGGTGCTGAGGGCGTGAATCGCTTGCGCCGCCAGCTCCTTGCCGGTCCCGGTTTCGCCTTGGATGAGCACCGTCGCTCGCGAGGGCGCAACTTGCTTGATCGTTTCGAAAACCTCAAGCATTGCCGGCGAATGCCCGATGATGCTTTCCAATCCCGCCCGGCGGCTGACTTGCTGACGCAGCTCGACGTTTTCCCTTCGCACCTCTCGCTCGCGCAGTGCGCGCTGAATGAGCATCTCCAGCCGATCAATATTCACCGGCTTCGTTACGAAATCATACGCCCCGCGCTTCATCGCCTCCACAGCCGTATCCACTGAACCGTAGGCGGTCATGATGATGCAGATCGGCGGGCGCGGCAGCTTCAGCGCCTTTTCCATCAGATCCATTCCATCTTCAGCGCCAAGACGCAAATCTGCCACCAACACGTCCGCGGGATCAGCCTCCAACGCTGCCAAAGCGCCCGCGATGTCCGCAGCGACGTAGACCTCGTAGTGGTCTTCCAAAGCATCACGAAGGCCATCTCGAGTGTTCTTTTCATCATCAACGATCAGAAGTGTTCTCGAAAGTGCCATTTTGTCGCAACCGATAGGGTCTCCGCCGGGAAAATCAAGGGCTATTTTTCTGTTAACTCGCCGACTTGGCGATCTTGGCCTTCGATTGCTCCAGGAAGGACCGAACGTGGAGATGCTCAGGCATCTTCATCTCGGGGTCTTTGGAAAAAAGGGCCTTCGCCAAGGCTGCGCTTTCGGTCATGATTTCCGAGTCGCGGACTAGGTCTCCGAGCTTCAGGGGAGGCAGTCCGCTTTGCGCGGTTCCCAACACATCGCCGGGTCCACGCAGACGGAAATCGGTTTCCGCGATTTTAAAGCCGTCCGTCGTTCGCTCCAGGGCGGCAAGTTTTTCGCGGGAGGCTTCCTCGAGTTTTGAATCGTGAAGCAGGATGCAATACGACTTGTGTTCTCCCCGGCCGATTCGGCCTCGCAGTTGATGGAGTTGAGCCAGGCCGAAGCGCTCGGCGTTTTCGACGAGGAGGATATTCGCGTTCGGGACGTCGATTCCGACTTCGACAACGGTCGTGGTGATAAGGGCGGCCAGTTGGCCGGAGTGAAATTTTGCGACGGTCGCCTCCTTTTCCTCGGGCGGCATTCGTCCATGAAGCAGCCCAACGGCGTGCGGCGCCAGCAGTTCTTTCCATTTCTCAAATTCCGCTTTCGCGGATTTCATGAGAAGTTTCTGAGACTCCTCCACCAGCGGATACACGACATAGGCCTGGCGCCCGAACTCCAGTTGCTTGCGGACGAACTCAACCACTTGCGGCAATTTCCCGGATTCCCTGATGGCGGTCAGCACAGTTCCGCGATTTGCGGGCTTCTCCCGAAGAGTCGAGACATCGAGGTCTCCGTAGAGAGTTTGCGCGAGGGTGCGTGGTATCGGGGTCGCGGTCATCGTCAGCACATCGGGAGCGTCTCCTCGGGCGACCATTCGGGAACGCTGCAAGACGCCGAATTTGTGCTGTTCGTCGATGACGACGAGTCCCAGGTTCTCGAAGGCGCTGGATTCGTAGAGAAGCGCGTGCGTGCCTACGACGACCTGGGGGGCCGGCGTGTCGTTCGCGCGCCGCACAGCGTTCCGCCGAAGAGCTGGTTCGCGTGGGACGTCGGAGACCTCCGGCTTGGATGTCTTGAGAGCTGCGGCGTCGGCGAACAGGGGAAGGGGAGCATTGTCTTCGTTTCGCGCCGCGGTGCGCAGGCCGACCGAAACGTGCAACGGCTCCAGCAGTTTCTTGAAGCGCAGATAGTGCTGTTCAGCGAGGACCTGCGTCGGCGCCATCAGCGCGGCTTGGAATCCCGCCTCGACCGCCAAGAGCATCGCGGCCAAAGCCACGACGGTCTTGCCAGACCCGACATCGCCTTGGAGGAGGCGATTCATGCGATGTGGTTGTGCCAGATCCCGACGGATTTCCTTGATAACTTCGATCTGCGACCGCGTCAGCGAATAGGGCAAAGATTTCAACAAGGCCTCAAGAAGCTGACCTTTGCCGGTCTTTGGATCTCCGGAGAGTCTTTGCCAATCCGCCCGCCGGGCGCGGATGAGGAGCTGAATGGCAAAAAATTCCTCCCGAATGAGCTGATGCCGTGCGGCTTCCAGCCGATCTGCCGTCGGCGGAAAGTGGATGTCGCGGAGCGGTTCGGACCGCGTCCCGGGAAGCAAGCTCGGAAATGCCGCGAGATCTGCTTCTTCCAGGGCTTGGAAAATCAGGGATCGAAGCAATCTCGGGGAGAGACCGTCTCCTCCCGGATACACCGGCACAATTCGATTCATGTGGATCGAAGCATTCTCCTCGTCGTCCACCGTTTCGAACTCCGGGTGGTCAATCACGATTTGTCGCCCCCGCTTTTTTGGGCGTCCATAGATGACCACCCGCTGGCCGACAGCGATCATCTTTTGGATGTAGGGCATATTGAACCAGCGGCAGGTCAAGGGCTGGCTGAGAACTCCGCCGGATTCGTTTTCCAAGGTGATCTCGAACATTCGACGCCAACCGCCAAAACGCCTCACGGATCCTTTGGTCGCCACACCGAAAAGGCATACCGGGCGTTCCATCTCATCGTCCGGAAAATTGTCGAAACGCCGGCGATCTTCGTGCCGGCGCGGGTAGTGCTCGATCAGGTCACGCAGGGTGAAAAGTCCGAGCCGGGCGAGGGGACCCAGGCGATGGCGCGGCACCCAGCAAAGGTCCGCGATGGGCGTCTCGGGCGGAAGCATCAGGGAAGACTCTAGCAAGTGAAGCGTCCCATTTCACGTCGCGGAAACTGCCGGGCGAATGGCGACAATCTGGATTTGCGCATCCAGTCTGCCGTTAAACTCGTTTCGCTCGACGGTGAAGGCGACGTCCCAGGGGGGCTGGGGCAGCGGTGCTTCGGTGCCGCGGAAATAGATTGCCTGCACGAGGCGGCGTCCCGTCCGGAAACCGACCTTGAGATGCTTTTCTCCGAGCAGTCGTGGCTCACCCGCCGGCGTCACCATCCGGGCCGCGAAGATCGGCTGGGAATTTCCGGTCCCGTAAGGCTCGAGCAATTCCTGGGCCTCGAGAAACGAGAGGGAGACGTCTTCCATGGGCAGCTCCGCATCGAGGCGCAGTTTGGGCGTGAGGATCTCCTCGGTAACGCGTTCACGCGCGGAGATTTCAAACGCCCGGCGAAAGTCTTGAAAGCGGTGCTCCAGGACGGTGACGCCGGCCGCCATTTCGTGTCCGCCGAATTTTTCCAGATGGCCCGCGCACTCCCGCAAGGCCTCGACGAGCGAGAGTCCTTCGATGCTGCGTCCACTCCCTTTGCCGAGTCCGTCACCGTCAAAGCCGACGAGCAGTGTGGGCCGGTGATGGCGCCGCGTGACGCGCGCCGCGACGATCCCGAGGACTCCATGATGCCACTCGCGGCGGCCGGCGACGATGCTGGCATGGCTCGCCGCGTCGTAGTGCGCCTCGACCCAGCGTTCGACCTCGACGATGAGCGACCGTTCGATATTTTGCCGGGCGCGATTTTGCCGGTCGAGGCTGTCGGCGAGTTGCGTCGCTTCGCGGATGTCGTTGGAGAGCAGGAGTTGGAGGGATTCGAGCGCGGTGCCGAGGCGTCCGGACGCGTTAATGCGCGGGCCGAGGCGGAAGCCCACGTCGCTGCCTCGGAGCGGCGGGCGTACATTGGAAACGGCCATCAAGGCCGCGAGCCCAGGCCACCGCGTTCTGGCCATCCGTTGCAGCCCGCGATGCACAAAGAGACGATTCTCCCCGACCAGAGGAACCAGATCCGCGAGAGTCGCCAGGGCGACAACGTCGAGATAATCCTTGAGATCAATGCGTGGATCGGGCGCCTTCTTGAGCAAGGCGTGGGCGAACTTGAAAGCCACGCCGGCGCTGCACAAATAGTGAAAACCTTCGCCGGCCTTCGGGTTCACCAGCGCGGTGCAACCGGGCCGCTCACTTGAAATCTCATGGTGGTCGAGAATGATGGCGTCGGCTCCCCGCTGGCGGATATCTGAAACCTCTTTTGCCGAATTTGTGCCGCAGTCCACGGCGATGACCAGGCTGGGCGAGTGCTCTTCAAAGCAGCGTTCGACCCCGGAAGCGCTGAGCCCGTATCCTTCCTCCGCGCGCAGCGGAAGGAAGCACTTCACGCGCGCGCCCAAGGCGGTGAGAATGCGATGGAGGAGTGCGATCGACGCGACCCCGTCAACGTCGTAGTCGCCATATAGGACGACGGGCTCGCGGTTCCCGATCGCGCAGCGAACGCGATCCACGGCTCGTTCCATTTCCGGCAGATTGAAAGGATTCGTGAGCCGTTGCAGACGGGGCTGCAAGAACTCGGCAGCCAGGTCGCATTCTGCCAACCCATTTCGAACGAGGATCCGGGCGAGGAACTGCGGAACGCTCAATTCACGGCTTACTCGTTCCACCGCGGAATCCGCTTCCGAGCCGGGAAAGATCCACCGTTGCTGCATCTAAATGATGTTAGAAGCCATCCGGCCGGATGGCAATTCTTCCTCGTCGCATTCGTCTGCAATCCAAGGGAGCAAGATGGCGGAGAGTTTACCTCGCAATTTCCTTTTCGAGGCGTTCGTCGTGCCCGGATCTCTCGGAGTTCCGCGCCGCGCCATTTTGCACTTCAACGCGCGAGCACCCATCGACGCGAAGGTTCCCGCGGCCCCGCCGACAATGGCCACGAACAGACGAGGTTCAAGCTCGCGCAGGCGGGAGACCTGTCTGCCGAGTTCATCGATCGAGCTGGCGACCTTGACGCCGAAGGTAACGGGAACCGCATGCTGTCCGTGTGTGCGGCCCGCTATCACCATCTGCGCACTTCGCTCAACGAGGTCAGCCAGGGCTGTCATGATGAGCCCCAGAAGGAGAAGAATGACCCGATGAACCTTGCGCAAGACCAACACGTCGCCGGCCTGAGTGATGTTTTGCGTGGTTACACCCCAATGTACCCAGCCGCCATGCGCTTCGCCTACTACCCGGCTCAGCTCGACGATCAACGGCATCAATGGATGACTCGTCGCGCGATCCCTTCACGGATCCGGTCGAGATCCAAGCCCTCGATACTGCACTGTCGCGCGATGGCCTCGGCGGCCTCGCGCGGAATCATTTCAAGATCGGCTTGGGTCAGCGCAAGCGCGGATTCCACTGTGAGTCATGCCCGCCATCGCTCCTCCGTTTTGAGGAGCGCCCGGATACCGGCGTCGGGTACTCGTGACACGTGAACCGCTCGCTCATACTCGATACCTCATCAGGCAAAATGCTTACGATGTTCTTTCGGGCTTCCCAGCTTGAAGGTTCACCTTTGCTACGCATCCTTTTCTCGGGCCTAACCGGCATCGTTGAGTAATCGATTCAATTCGGCCGCCAGCCGGGGACCCTCACCACGTTCTTCGTGCTTGAAGTAGACGAATGCATCCGTCCATTTGCTCTTGTGAGCGCGCAAAAATTCCGCCCAGCGAGCGACGTCCGCCGGCTGGTAATCCTCACGGCGCAAGCGCAAGTAACCAAAAGTTGCCGTCTCCACGGCGGGCGTCGTAATTTTTGAGCTTTCCGCGATGCAAAGGGCGGCGTTGTGGGCGCGGAGATTCTCGAAAACCTCGGCGACAAACCATGAGTCGTGCCGAAATTCGAAGGCCGCCCGAATTCCGTCGGGCAGCTCGTCCAGAAAGGCGCCCAAAACACCCTCGTCTCGTTTGAAGGCCGGTGGCAACTGGAAGAGCAACGGTCCCAGCTTCTGTTCAAGTCCCTGGATCACACCGAACAGGTAGTTCAACGTGTCGCCGCAATTTCGCAGTTTCGCGAAGTGGGTGACACGTTGGGGCGCCTTCAGGCTGAAGGCAAAGTTTTCGGGGGTCGATTCGTACCAGTTCTCAATGGTCTTTCCGCTGGGAATTCTCCGGAAGGTGTAGTTGATCTCTGTGGTGGGAAATCGTTCCGCGTAAAACGGAAGCATTTTGGCGGCGGGCCATCGCTCCGGATAAAATACTTCTCGCCATTCCGGGTACTGGTAGCCCGAGGTGCCGATCCAGAACTTCATTCAACCATGATAGCACGAGCAGCCGGATTGCCTCGGCTTTTCCTGGATTGTCCGAGTAGGAACGACTTCGCTGCTTGCGGCCCGGGAGATCGTGGTCTAGGAGACTGTTGAAATACCCACGCATGCCACGTTGCAGTCAATTTTCGGAAGATCGCCAGAAACCACGCGCAGATCGTGGCCGCAGTGCTCCACGCAACCTTGGCGACAAAGCGAGGGCCGCAAATTGGCGTAACCCGGAGGACGGGAGATCTTTTGGGCATCTCTCGGCGTCGTTCCTCAGTCACAGCCCGCTCAAGGGATACTCCTTCGTTCTTCCACCGATATCTGCCTCAAAGAGCTCAACCGTGGCTTACGCGGGTATTTCAGCAGTCGCTTAGGATTGACCGCACCGCAGGATGAGCCCGTTCGAACAAACCAACCACTATATCCGCGAGGCCTCTCGCACGATGGACCTCGGAGAAAGAGTCGAACGGCTCCTGCTGACTCCCGAAGGAGAGCACCACGTCACCGTTCCCATTGAGCGGGACAATGGGGATTTGGCGGTTTTTTCCGGCTATCGGATCCAGCACAATTCCGCGCGCGGCCCCATGAAGGGCGGCCTACGTTATCACCCATCGGTGGACGCGGACGAGGTTCGTGCGCTCGCCTCGCTGATGACTTGGAAGACGGCTCTGGTGAACATTCCTTTCGGGGGCGCCAAAGGAGGGATCGCCGTGGATCCTGCCGGACTGTCCTCCGGCGAAGTGGAGCGCATGACCCGCAAGTTCGTCCAGCGCCTCGGGGAGGAGATCGGCCCGCAAAAAGACATTCCCGCTCCGGACGTGAACACGAACGCGCAGGTGATGGCTTGGGTGATGGACGAGTACTCCAAGATTCACGGATTTTCTCCGGCGACTGTCACGGGCAAGCCGCTCGATCTTCACGGTAGCGAAGGCCGTGAGGCTGCGACCGGACGTGGCGTTGTCTTCGTGGCCGAAGAATTCCTCAAGGATTGTGGTTCGACGCTGGAGGGCGCTCATCTCGCCATCCAGGGTTTCGGAAATGTCGGCTGGTTCGTGGCAATCCTTGCGCATCAACTCGGCGCCAAAATCATGGCGGTCAGCGACGCCTCGGGGGGAATCTCTTCTCCGCAAGGTCTCAACATCCCGTCGCTGGCGGAATTCGCCCGCCTTCGCCGGCCGCTTTCCGAATACGATGGCGAAAACATTTCCCGGATTTCCAATGAAGACATCCTGCTGATGCCGGCGGATATCCTCGTCCCCGCGGCGCTGGGCGGAGTATTGACGGCGGAGATTGCCAGGCAGGTCCAGGCGAAGGCCATCATAGAAGCGGCCAATGCTCCCACTGACCCGGAGGCTGACGAGATTCTTAACGCGCGCGGGATTCCGGTGATTCCCGACATTCTCGCTAACGCCGGTGGGGTGACGGCGAGCTATTTCGAGTGGGCGCAGAACATTCAGTGCCTGCGATGGACGGAGGAAGAGGTAAACCACCGCCTCAAGCATATTATGACCAGCAGCTATGTCACGGTGCGCAAGTTGAAGAAGCAGCGGAATCTGACCTGGCGCACGGCGGCCTTCATCGTCGCCTTGGGCCGTGTCGCCAAAGCGACCGTGCTTCGCGGAATCTAAGGGCTTTCAACATGCAGATCGCAATCGACGCCGACACTTTGAAGCAGTTTTTCCGTTTCGTGGAGCTGACCCCCGAGGAGACCAGGGAAGTGTCCGGCTTGCTGGGAGCCATTGACCTCAAGAGCGGAGAAGTATTGTTCCGCCAGGGAGATCTCTGCACTTCGGTCTACTTGATAATCTCCGGGAAGGTGGAGATTCGAATAGAAAAATCGGGTGATTCATCGCACAGCCTGGTGACGCTTGGATCCGGCGCCATCCTAGGCGAGATGGGCCCGTTGACCGAAGAGCCGCGTGGGGCGACCTGCGTCGCGCTTGGCGAAACCCACCTCGCCGAACTGCCGATCAGCGCCCTTAACGGTGGACTTGAGCGCGGCAGCCGATGGGCGACGAAGTTCATCATGGCGACCGCGAAAGTTCTCGCTCAACGTCTTTCCGCAGTGAACAAGGGGACGATTTCCATGATGATCCAGCTGGAGAAGTCGAAATCGAAAGCCCCCGTGGAGGACGAACTCGAGCGGCTCCGTCGGCGATTGCTTACCGAGTGGTCGTTCTAGAGCCCACGGGTTTCAGGGTGTTCCCGTCGCGCCGGCGAAGTATCGCAATGCTCTAACGCTCGGCAGAAAGAGGTAGGCGCCTCCGCGAACAGTTACGAATTGCTGCAAACCGGAAACGCGACGCCTCAAGGCGCCCGCGCCTTCAGGAAGGTTGAAATCGGCGGTGAATGGGCAGCCCGCAATCGGTTGGCGATTGCCCAAGAGGGGATCGCTTTCTCCCGTCAGGCCAGAGAACTTTGTGCTCGCAATCCACGCGCCCTGCAAGAATTCGAATTGTCGCAATATATTTGCGTTAAGACAGATAAAATGTAATCCCCGCTCCGCATCGTTCGACTCCGAGGCGAGAGCCGCTGCGCGCGTCAATTCCGGGCCATATTCCCGCCCGCGCCGGAGAATCCGATGATAGCGAACGGAGGACATCAGATCGTCTCGGAAGCCCTTTGGGCCGAAGCCCAGCATTGTGATGAGCTTGGGAATCAGCCAGCGCGGCTTCCCGGGAAAATCAGTATTGCGCGGATTGGCGCGTCGCACGTGCGCTCCAAAAGGGCAGCGGGCGCCCGCCGGATCCGCGTCGTAGGTAAACTGATTCTGGCGAATTTCATCCGGGTCCGGCCCGATGCCCGATATCGGCTCCGGCTGCACGGGAACCAGAGGATCGCCGGTCCTCGTTCGGCCGACCATGGCAGATGCAAGCTTTTCTATTTCGTTCGCGTCGCCTTGCGTCTGATCGCTGAGGAATTTCCAAAACCGCGCCACATCCTGGTGCAGTTGACGCATTACGAGGTAGGTTCCGTTCTTGCCGAGATCTCGTTTCTCGGGTGCGTCTTCCGCGGGAAGCAATCCGGAACTGGCGGCTCCCGCCTCGACTAGCGGGCGATCGGTGTATTTGCCATACTCGTTCTTATAGCCCAGCAGGAATTCGCCAAGCGCAGCCACGTTGGTGTAGTCGACCTGAGGCGCGAGCATCTCGCGCTCCTGCGACCAGTCAATTTGCGGCTGGCTGATCCCGTCTGCGAAGCCGAAGGGTTCAACGCCATCGAGGTCCGACGTGTAGAGCCATTGCAAATCAAAAGCCTCCTGGCCCGAGGCGCCGAGGGTTTCGGTGACAAAGCCGTCGAGGAGCTCGGATTTCGCAAAGAACATCAGCAGGAGGTGCGGTATTTTCCCCGGTCCGCCCCAGTGCCACTTCGATGGCGTATTTTCCTCTCCAACGTCGCCCAGGCGGCGCGAGCGGCTCGGCTCGATCATCCCGCTGACAAACTCATGAGAAAAGCCGTTGACGATCAATTCCGAGACGCCAAGCGCTCGAAGGCCCTCCGCTGTGAAAGCGACTTGCAACGCGGTGGATGGCGGCGGGTTCGTTCTCAGGGCGTTGGCGACCGGCGCAGACTGCAACCACGACCGGGCGGCCCCGACGTTCTTGATACTCGCGAGGGCGTATTTGGCCCCTTTGAGCTTGCCATATCCAAAGCGCACCAAGCCCTGGACGTCGCTGTAGTTCACTTCGGTGCTCATTAGAGAAGGGCCGCCCATTCACGGGCCTCTTTGTCGCCCATCGAAGGCGACTCGATACCCCGTCGAATCCGGATGTTGCGCTCCAAGTCTACCGCCGTCAAACCAGGATAAGCTTTGTACCAAGCCTGTGTGGCTATCGTATGGTGACGTTCCAATTCCTTATGTTTTGGTTCGTCCGCGCACCCGTCGAAAATTAGCCAGTTGGTTCTGCGGTAGCCTATGAAGTTGCTGAAAACGACGTTGAGGCCGAACCCAACCTTGTTGATGAAATCGTCCATATAGCTTTCGAAGCTTCCGTCGTAGTCGCTGAAAAAAGCCATCCGCTTCCGGTCGTCGAGGAACACCCAGCGGGCGAAATGGATCGTTCGTATGCGAGCAAACCGGCCGCGATTGTAAACATGCCGGGCAAAGTAGTCCACCAGTCGAAGAATGAAGATCGCCGTCCAAAGCCGCACCGGGCCGGGTTTGATGCTTCCCATGATGCTGAACTGGTTGGTCACGTCGTGATCTTCAAACTTTGCCAACCCGTCCGAATAGGCCTGCTCCACGCGGACGGCCAGGTCGGGATCCGTCTTCTCGAGACGGCGAATGCGAGCGAGGAAGACGATTCCGACGGGGATCAAAATGGGCGAAGCAAAGAGAGTCAGCAACGGAAGCCCAATCAAACGGAGCAGGTTGTCGATTCGCCAGTTCAGCGGGGTCGGGCTTTCTGGAGAGAGCGCGAGCCGCCCGGCGGTCCTCTCGGCGTCTACGAAGCGCCGCAAGGCCGCGTGCACCTCTTTTGGCGGCAAGCCCGCGAGAGCGAACGCGTTGGCCTGCACGTGCTTTTCGAGAGCCTCGCGCAGCGCCGCATCTTCACGGATGCGGGTGACCGTCCGGCCGAGCCAATTGGTGTAGGCAGCGGCCGGGAAGCGGCTATTTCTCTTCATCCAATCCACCAGATCGGTTTCAGAGGTAAGCCCTTTGCAACACGAAAAAATAGAACGCAGTCCAGGCGATGCCCGCCTCGCCACATCCTCCAGAAAAGCATCGGGATCGCCGTCAACATTGCCGAGGAAGGCGAGATAGAGCGGATAGTCGCGCCGTGGCAGGCCGAAGATGCGAACGTCATCTGGCGAGTTGTCTTTCAGGATGACAAACCTGGCGACGTGCACGGTTTCGAATTGGCCGAACGGTAGGAGCGCGTTGTTTGGGTTGACCTGCCCGGGGGCATCATTCATGGATTCGAGCAGGCGCCGAAGGTCCGCCTCGCGCTCGGGAATGATTATCCCGAGGACCATGAAGTCTGATTGCGGAGTCACAGAGCCCTGGTCCTAATCGAAGCGTTCGTCTCCGGTCGGTTCGTAGTGCGACGCGGTGTTCATTTTCTGCCTGAGCCGCGAGAGTTCCCAGTACATTCGCTGGCGCGCGCGGCTCTGATTGCCCAAGGGCCGATGCTCGGGAATGCAATGCCACGGATTGTAGGTGAGGCGTTTGGCGAATTCCATCTGCGCCGCGGAATTGAACCGTTGTCTGGGCAGGCGCAGGGTGGCTACCGAAACGCGCGGCGAAAGCCTTTCGGGCCACAGAACGGCATTGTTTTCAATGGGCATCAGATGGGGATCGGTCTGCAATTGCACCCGAAAATCAAGGTCGACGTCCCCGTCCCTCAGCGCGGTCAGCATCGCCTCCCTAAGGTAGTCGTCCGGGGGGCGGAAGGGAAGGCGCGGTATCGGCGTTCGTTTGTCCGTCTTTGGCCAAACAGAATATTGCATCGCTTGCCCCTCGCCGAAAAGGTAGGGGACGCAACTGAAGTACGGGGCCTCCAGGGGGCTCGTCTGCGTCTTTATCCACAGCGACTGCATGATCAGGTCGAGCACGTGCGGGCGATGAAAGTTTAGAAAATAGAAAATCTGCGCGTTCTTGACGCTCTCGATTTGCAGCTGCGCGTTCGCCTTCGTATCCGGGGTCACGAAGGTCGGCGTCGAAACGCCGAACATGTCCTGGGTGAACTTCTCGTCGTCGAGAAGCTTGGCCCCCGGCACCTTCATCAATTTGATGCTGATGCTCATGAACCCCACGTCCTCGATATCCGGCGTGATGTAGGGCCCGGGCCCGGAAAATCTTACCCAGGCGGGATAAGTCTTCGGCTCGGCAAAGATGCCGCGCCGGAAGTTCTCTGGCAGATCCTGGTGAATAATGAATTCGGCTCGCACGATCCCGTGAGTCTTGGTGTTCCCCCCTCGCTCGAACGCTCCGGGCTTCCACAGAAGCTTCATCTGTTCCGTGAAACTCGAGATAATTGAGTCCAGGTGCTTCTCCTCATCGGGCAGCAATTTCTCCTGGGCGATTTCCAAACCCTCATTTCGCCGCTGGATGTTGATCAACGCCGTGGTGAAGTTCGTAAGGGGATCACGAAGCGCGGCATCAAACGCCGGCCGAAAAAACGGATCGAAACGCCGCTCGAACTGAAGAAGAAAAGTGAAAAAATCGCTCAGGCGATCGAGGACTGGGGAGCCGGTGTTGGCTTTCGGCGCTGAACGACTGGGATTTGAACTCAATGGTGAGGGAGGTGTAAGGGGTTTTCTCGCGGGCGTAAGGGGCTAATTCGACGAATAACGAGCGATCAGCTTTAGGATTTCGGAAATTCCAGCGCGAAGTCGATCGTGCGCTTCTTGCCCCAAAAAACGATGCCGAGATAAAAACCGGGTTCGATTTCCCGGATTTCGTCCCGGACTTTTTTTGCTATCAAGGAGGTCTCCGAATAGTCGAGAACGATGCACTCCTTCCCGTCGAACCAACTTTTGTCCTTGTAAACGTTGGCCTCGATCGCCTTGTGGCCAAGGAGGAGAATCTTATTCTTAAGGACCCCACGGTTCGGATTCTTTGGATCTCTTTCGAAGACCTTGCCCTTCCAGATCTTGAGCCGCACGATGTCCGCGATGATGTTTGTGACGACGGTGCCTGGAAGCACCAAGGCTGTGCCTTTTGCTTCGCCGTTGGGAACCGGCCCGGCTGGCTTTTGGCGAAACAAGTCATCCAGCTCCTCTTGCGACATTTTCTTAAGTTCGGCGATGGTCATATTAATATTCGTGGGTGCAGGGAACCTGGCTTAAGGACGAGACCAGTTACATAGTCTTCAGGAACTCGATGAGGGCCAGCTTGTCCGAATCTGGCAGGTCAGCGCCAAAATAGTGCCCTTTGTCTTCGACAAAATCGGGGCATTTATTAGCGGCCAGGAGCTCCGGAACGAGTTTGATTAGCTCGGCGGTGGAATCTTCCGGCGAGAGATTCAAAAGTTTGATTGCTGCCAGGGCCTTGGCGATCTTCAGCTTAAGCACGACCAGTTGCTTCAGATTTGGCTCAAGATTGGCCAGCAAATTGATCGGAGTTCCCTTCGGGATCGGCCCGATGCGCACCCAGCCGTCGGCATCCGCGAGCGCGCGAAGCGGGAGAGGTACAAACTCCTTGCGCAAGCTTAGTGCGCATTCGTCTTGAGTCCGCCAGATGGAATTTTTAGCGAGGCGCTTTTCGGGCCAGAGGAGTTTGGTCACCGCGTCGTTGAAGGCCTTCAGTCGCCCCTCTACGGAAGGGTCTCCCGTGAACTCGCCGAGCGCGTTGTTGTTAAAGAACGGCGCCGAGCTCCATACGCTGACCAGCGAAGGCACCCGATAGTAGCCGGGACCGCCTCCTTTGGACGTAAATTTGATCGGATGGTTTTCGTCGAACGGATTGTACCATTCCTGCTCTTCGACTTTCGGCAATTCCTTATAGGTCTGAGATGAGAAGTTGTCCCAGACGTGTCCTGCCTGCGCATTGGTTCCGAAAGCGCGGGACGAATTTGTCTCGATCTTGGAAATCGGATAACGGCGGTCCGTCGAAAGGAAATTGTTTTCGAGAAAGTCGGGCTTCACAACTTCCGCGCGAAACCAGGCCCTTCCCTCGCCGGAGTGCGGGTCGATGTTCGCGGGCGGTTGTTTGCTGGAGTGGCAGCTTGCGCAACTCTCCGCAAAAACGATCTTGCCGCGCTCCATCACCGCTTCATCGTTGGTAATCCGGTCGGCGCCGCCGGTCGCGTCCTTCAGATGAAAGGGATGCAGCCTTCTAAAGAAGGCCGCGATGTCGTCTAGACGCTCCTCGGTAGCGCGCCAGAAAACGGAATTTTTTTGAGCATAGGAGACTTCGAACGGCCTTTGGGGCACCAACCCGATCAACCGGTTGTGGAGCGTGAGCCAGTATTCCGAGAACATTCCGATGTTTACGTAAACGCGTATGGTGGCCCCTCTTACGCCTACCGAATCGGCGCCGTCCTTCAAGATATGGGGAACCGGCATGGTCGCCTTCTCACCGGGAAGTGCGAGAGTGCCCCCGGCCATCTTTTCCTGCGCGGCTATCCTTTCCCGCTCGGCCAGGAGAAAGATGGGGTTAATGGCATTCGGGTTGTTGATGTGATCCGTGGCGATCCGTGACGTGTCGGACGTGCCGCGCGGTTGAGCCTCGATCATTTCGTAGAAGAGTCCCCCCTTCTGCACGTTGCATGCGAAAACCCGGCCCTCGCTGATGTATTGATTGCCGATGGCGGAGGCCAGATTCTCCCACTGGGGGTTTTCCGGATCCGCGGGAGGATTTATCGGGTTGGGCGCGATATGACAGGCGCCGCATGAGACCCCGATGCGATACGGACGGACGAGCCTATTGTTGTTGTAGTATGAAGGATCATTCATGAACCGCTCGCCGTCCCACTTCTTGCGAGCAGCTTCATCGAAATCGGGATTTGGGAAGAGCCGGAACCCAAGGACGCCGGTGGGTTTTCCATAAATTTTCTCGTCGATTCCTTCCGGTTCGGGTTGCGTGGGCTCGTCGAGCCAGAGCCCATATTCATCGGGCTTCGAAGCGGGTTTAAAACCAGGCTCGTTGACGACTCCGAGAGTGTTAAATCGCTCGCCGCGCGGATACTTCCGGTTGTCAAGCATCTTCAGGAGGTCCATGAGACCGTAGCTGTTTCGCGCGACGCCGTCCCAGAAGTGCTGATTGCCAGCGGTCCATAAATTCCAGGTATTACGGCCCCGGATCTCTTCCTCGGTCAGTTCTCCGATGATTGCCCCCTTATCCATCGGCTTGAATACGTCGGCCGTTACCTTCGGAAAGTCGGCAGGCGTCTTCCCCGCGGCTTTGGCTTCGTCAACGATCCGCTGGCTCCAAAGGTTTGCCGTGAACGTCAGAAAAAATCCCAGACCGCACGACCCGACGAGAAATTTCCGAAAATTCTTCATGCCACACGTTTCTTTAAACAACTTCCCGAACGCAATTACCCTCGAAAAGCCCTAGCAAGTGGGATTTTGGAAAGCAAGTGTTTTCGCAGCACCGGCACCCGGGTGACCAAAGCGCGCTCCTCCGTGTCGCTCATGTCGCGTCTTTCGGAACGCAGCGCTAACGATCTTTAGCATTGAGAGTGCCGAAGAATAGCCGGTTCAGTTTTCAGTCGGTTTTCCGGGTTCCTTTGATACTGTTTTTTCGACGTTATGAACTAAGCATCATAACGATGCGATAAGAAATAAGCACTAAGCTTTCGCTTCCGTCTTCGAGAGGAACGGAATCAGCCTCGGATTGGTGAGCCTTTTTCGCCGCGGGCGCCAAGAACCTGTGGAAAAATTAGAAAATGGCCTTTCCTGCTCTCGCCCACAGGGTTGGGCGTCTTTTTCGCCCGCGTTGTTCGGGCCGGACAGCCGGCGAAAGGCGCCCGCTGGGCGATGCAAAGCATCGGCAACACCGCCGCGGGTATTGCTGCCCTCACGCCTTGGCGGAGCCAAGAATCCGTATCAACGCGGCATCCTCTAATTTTTTCACAGGTTCTATAGAGGGTCTAAAACTTGCCGGCGCCGCACGAATCGCGCACAACAAGCTTTGGAGCCAGGAGGACGTCGCGAGTGGGCGTCTTGGGATGGGCGAGGCGATCGAGCATTACGTTCATTGCGCTCATCCCGATTTCGCGCGAGGGTTGATGCACGGTGGTCAGCGGCACCGGAAGCAAATGAGAGTAGGCCGCGTTGTCAATACCCGCGATGCGCAATTGTTCCGGAATCCGATAACCAAGGGCGAGGAGAGCGTGCATCAGTTTTCCCGCGGCGTGATCATTCGCGCAGATCAAGGCTTCCGGATGCTCGCGCTCCACAAAGCCCCTGACAGCCTCGCGATCACCAGGATCAAACCTGCAAATCAGGCCGGCTTCGTAGGGAATATCATGGAAAAACAACGCCTCGCGATATCCGGAGATTCGCGCTTGGATGGTGGAAGCTGAGTGGAGACAAGCCACGAAGGCGATCCGGCGAGAACCGAGTTTTAGGAAGTGGTCCGCGATGAGGTAACCCGCCCGGCGATTGTCAATGCCAACCAGGTCGTAGCGGCTCCGATTCGGATAGCGAAGATAACATCGGTCGACAAGCACGATGGGGATGCGTGCGCTGTCCAAGGCCGCAGCGACTCGCCGATTCGCTTGTTCGTCCTCCGGCGCAAACTCCGGAGGAGCGAAAAACACTCCGGACACCGCGCGTTCAATGTATTGCTGGCACAGGCTCCAGAGCTGCTCGTTTCGCAAAGCGTTTTCCTCGGCGAATCCCCATAGAAGCGCGTGACGTCCGACCTGCGAGGCGTCGGCCATTCCTTGGCACATAGGCTCAAAAATATCCGTTTGTCCGAGATTTGGTATCAATAGTCCGAAAGTCAGACCCGAAGACTTGGCGGATCGCACGTAGGTTCCGGACCCCGCCCGCCTGTCAATCAACTCGTGTTCTTGGAGCTGACGCACCGCCCTCCCGATCGTAATTCGCGAGGCTCCAAAACGCTTGACCAAATCCTTCTCGCTGGGGAACTTTTCTCCCGGGCGATAGCGCCCGGACAGAATTTCTCTCCTCAGGGCATCGAACACTTGCTGATACTTAGGTGCGACCTCATAGGGAGAGGATGCCATGCGTAAAGCTGATATTACAGCTTGTCGGAATTTGCAAGAGAGATACTTCCTTGATTTCGCTTGCCTTAGGTCATCGCCCCCAACAGCGCCCGCCCTCTTTTTGGAGTTTGACAAGTATGACAGCTATGATAGAAATGGTTATGTCTTGCCTTTTTCAGAAGAAAGCGAAACTATGAAGACGAAAAAAACCATTCGTTACCTCGTCGCAAGCGACTTTGATCAGACGCTAAGCTTTAACGATTCGGGCCACGTGCTTGGAGAGATAATCGGCGTCGAGGGATTTGAAAATAAGGTTAAAGCGCTTTCGGCAACGCACTTGGTTCAATCAGGCGCGGAGCTTGCTTATCTCTTGCGACACGATTCCGAGTTTCAGGACGTTCGTCCCGAACACTTGGTAGAGGCGGGGAAGCGCGTGCGGTTAAAAGACAATGTCAAGCTGCTGGCAGAAATGCTGGCTCAGGAGGTCGGCCACGCTCAATTTCAATTCGTTGTCATATCGGCGGGACCGCGCGAAGTGGTGCAGTCCGCGCTTGAGGGCTTGGTGCCGCCGGAGAATATTTTTGGCACGGAGTTCGTATACGACGCATCCGGCCAAAAGATCGCCTCGGTGAAACGCGTGCCGGCCGGTTATGGAAAGGTTGTCGTTCTCCAGGAGCTTGAGCAGAAGTTCGGGACGCGCCCGGATCACACCGTGTATATTGGGGACGGCAGTTCGGACCTGTACGTGATGCACCACGTCAACAGCCGCGACGGACATACGATCGCCGTTTCCGAAACCAAAGATATCGGCAGGATCGCCAAGCGGACCGTGCTTAGCGAGAGTGCGACCAGCGTTTTTGTGCCGATCCTCGAGGATATCCTTAAGTGGGATGCCGATCAGATTCGCGAATTCTTTGAGGGTCACGGCCTTTCCGTGCAGGGATGGGACAAAATCCGCACAGATTGGCTAACGTTCCATAAGGGTCCGGCAAAGCCGAGAGAGGCCGCCGTCTCAAAATAGATTGGTTCCGGCGGAACCGGTCGGTTTGAGGGATCCGTAGCACTGTAAAGCGGGTCGCGATGACCTTCGGTCATGAAGCTTTATATTTGCCAGCGAGGCCGCTGTCCCGGATAGTCTGGAAAACCCCCGCCGCCGTATGACCGAGGAAGAATATGAAGCTCTGTATGAAGCACTTGAAGCCGCACACAAAATCCTTCCAGGAGCGGAAGACTGCAACGAGAAGGACGCCGAGCTGCGCGATAAGATTCGGAAGCTCGAGAAAGCGGTCCTGAAGCGACAGAAGAAAGCTGCTCGGGACAAGAAGAAGGATCGAAAGCAGTAATACCGTCGGAGAATTGCCATTCGTTGACGGGAAGAGGACCCG